>NZ_JBVKBD010000001.1:0-338794 GCF_055657365.1 Streptomyces sp. NPDC107559
AAACGCCCGGTTACATTCCGAACCCGGAAGCTAAGCCTCACAGCGCCGATGGTACTGCAGGGGGGACCCTGTGGGAGAGTAGGACGCCGCCGAACAAATTTTGAGAAAACCCCCGTGCCATTGGCGCGGGGGTTTTCTGCGTTTGAGGGCGAAGTGGTATCGCGTGAGATTCCGCGTGGGCGAGCCCGCTACAGAAGGGCTCGCCCCGCCGGCAGTCCGTCTCAGAGGCGGCCTGCCGATTTCAGCGCCAGGTATGCGTCCGCCAGCGCGGGAGCCAGTTCATCGGGTGGCGCGTCGACGACCGTGACCCCGTGGCGACGGAGCTGGTCGGCCGTACGCCGGCGCTCCGACTGGGCCTGGGCGGCCGCCGCGGCTTCGTAGACCGCGTCAACCGAGCCGCGGGCCGTCGCCATGCGGGCGATGTTCGGATCGGCGACGGACGCCACCAGCACCGTATGGCGCTGAGTGAGCCGGCCGAGGACGGGAAGCAGACCCTCCTCCATCGGAGCCGCGTCGAGCGTGGTGAGCAGCACGATCAGGGAGCGGCGTGGGGCCGTACGGAGGGCTGTCGCCGTAAGGCCGCGGGCGTTCGTCTCGACCAGTTCGGGTTCGAGCGTGGCCATCGCGTCCACCAGGGAAGGCAGGACGTCGCGGGCGCTTCGGCCCTGGACGAGGGCACGGACCCGGCGGTCGTAGGCGAGCATGCCGACTCGGTCACCGGCGCGGGAGGCCAGGGCGGCGAGCAGCAGTGCCGCGTCCATCGAGGCGTCCAGTCGCGGGACGTCGCCCATGCGACCCGCCGAAGTGCGGCCGGTGTCGAGAACCAGCAGGATGTGACGGTCGCGTTCGGGACGCCAGGTGCGGACGGCGACCGAGGTGTGCCGGGCGGTGGCGCGCCAGTCGATGGAGCGGGTGTCGTCGCCGGGCACGTACTCGCGCAGGCTGTCGAACTCCGTGCCCTCGCCCCGGGTGAGCAGGCTGGTGCGGCCGTCGAGCTCGCGCAGGCGGGTGAGCTTGGACGGGAGGTGTCTGCGGCTGGTGAAAGGGGGAAGGACGCGCACCGTCCAGGGAACCCGGTGGGTGCCCTGACGGGCGAAGAGACGCAAGGGACCGTAGGAGCGGATCGTCACTCGGTCCGCCTGGCGGTCGCCTCGGCGGGTGGGACGCAGCCGGGTGGTGACACGCCGGCGCTCGCCCGCGGGGATCGTCAGGTGGTGACGGGAGGCGGGGCCCTCCGTGCCGGGCTGCCAGCTGCTCGGCGGCCAGGCGTCCCGGAGTTGCGCGCGCAGCGGCCGACCGGTGGGGTTGGTGACGGTGAGGGTCACGTCGGCGGCCTCGCCCAGCCGGACGGAGGTGTCGCCGGAACGGGTCAGGCCGAGACGTCGTACCGGCGCGGCGAGGGCGAAGTCGCAGGCGCACGCCACCGCCACGGAGGCGTTCACGGCGAGGACGCCCGTCCAGCCGGGGGCCCAGACGCCGAGGGGGACGGAGCCGAGTGCCGCGAGCAGCGCGGCGCGTCCGGTGACTCCCATCAGCGCGGGACGGGGACGTGGGCGAGGATCGCGTTGATGACGGAGTCGGCCGTCACACCCTCCATCTCCGCCTCGGGGCGCAGCTGGATGCGGTGCCGGAGCGTGGGCAGGGCCAGGGCCTTCACGTCGTCGGGGATGACGTAGTCGCGGCCCGTGAGCCAGGCCCATGCGCGCGAGGTGGACAGCAGCGCGGTGGCGCCGCGCGGGGAGACACCGAGGGTGAGGGACGGGGAGTCGCGTGTGGCGCGGCAGATGTCCACGACGTACGCCGTGATCTCGGGGGTGACGGTCGTCTTGGCGACCGCGGCGCGCGCCGCTTCGAGGTCGGCCGCGCTCGCGACGGGGCGTACGCCGGCGGCGCGCAGGTCGCGCGGGTTGAAGCCCTCGGCGTGCCGGGTCAGTACGTCGATCTCGTCCTGGCGGGAGGGCAGAGGGATCGTCAGCTTGAGCAGGAAACGGTCCAGTTGGGCTTCGGGCAGCGGGTACGTGCCCTCGTACTCGACCGGGTTCTGGGTCGCGGCGACCAGGAAGGGGTCGGGGAGGGGACGAGGGGTGCCGTCCACCGTGACCTGGCGTTCCTCCATGGCTTCGAGGAGGGAGGACTGGGTCTTGGGCGGGGTGCGGTTGATCTCGTCGGCGAGCAGGAGGTTGGTGAAGACCGGGCCGGGCTGGAAGGAGAACTCGGCGCTGCGGGTGTCGTAGACCAGAGAGCCCGTCACATCACTCGGCATCAGGTCGGGCGTGAACTGGACGCGCTTGGTGTCGAGTTCGAGCGCGGCGGCGAGGGTGCGGACGAGCAACGTCTTGGCGACTCCGGGGACTCCTTCAAGGAGAACGTGTCCGCGGCAGAGGAGGGCGACGACGAGTCCGGTCACGGCGGGATCCTGGCCGACCACGGCTTTGGAGATCTCGGCGCGCAGGGCTTCCAGGGCGGCCCGGGCGCCGCCCTGATCCCTGGTGTACCCGGCGTTGTCAGTGGTCGGGTCCATCATGAACGGCGTACCTCTCTTTCGAGGGCGTCGAGTTGGTCGGCAAGTGCGATCAGGGCCGTGTCGTCGCTGGGCGGCGGGCCGAAGAGGAGGGAGTGCAACAGCTGCCCTTCGCCGTCCAAGTGGGCGGAGAGCGCGGGGAGGAGGGCCTCGGGCGCGTGCGCCTGGGCCACGGGGACGCCCACGAGGGGGGCGAGGCGGGTGCGGGTGGTGGAGCGAAGAGCGGTGGCCGCGCGGTCGCGGGCGTTCGCTCTGCGGTAGAGGCGGGCGCGGCCTTCGACGGTCTCGGAGGCGCGGATCGCCACGGGGAGTCTTTCGGGCACCAGGGGGCCGAGGCGGCGTGCCCGCCACAGGGCGGCCACTACTGCGGCGACGAAGAGCTGCAAGGTGCCCCACAGCCAGCCGGACGGGAGCAGGTCCAGGAAGCTCGTCTCGGCGTCCTGGTCGGTCGCCGAGTGGTCCGCCGTCGAGGGGAGATACCAGGTCAGATGGGGGCGCGAGCCGAGGAGTTGAAGCGCGAGCGAGGCGTTGCCCTGCTCGTCGAGGGTGTCGTTGTAGAGGATGTCCGGTGCGCCGAGCACGACGGTGTCGCCGCCGCCGGACGCGTCCGGGACGCGCACCAGGGTGGCCAGGCGTTGGCTGGGGTAGCACTCGTCGGCGTCGCGGTGGGTGGTGGTGTAGCGGATGCCGCCGGTGTCCGCGCTGCCCGCGCGCCTGGCGGCGGGCAGGTCGCAGTCGGGGGAGAGCGTCGCGTCGAAGCTGGTGGCGGGGTCCGCGGTGACCCCGGGGGCGAGCCGTTCGACGGACCAGCTGCCCGCGGCGACGAGCACGGTGCGGCCGCCGGTGCCGGCGGTGGCGGAGTGCAGTCGGCTCTGCTGACTCTGGGTCAGCAGGTCGGGAACGGCGACCAGCAGGGTGGTGTCCGGGCCGGCCGCGGCGCGGGCTTCGTCGAGGGTCGTCACCACACGGGTGTCGACGCCGCGGTCGGCGAGCAGCGCGGCGACGGCACGGCTGCCGTAGGGGTCGACGGAGCGCGGGTCGAGTGTGCCGTGCCTGGTGTCGGAGCGGATCACGGCGATCGCGACGCCCCCGGCCAGCAGCAGGACGAGAGCGAGGGCGATACCGCGCGTGCGGGTCCACAGATGCCGGGCGGAGGGCGAGACCGAGGTGGACGGGAGCGTGGCCTCTTCGGTCATTCGGCGGCTCCCTGGCGGGCGTTGTGGGCCGTGCCCCGGGTGTCGGCCGCGAGGTCGGGCTTGGCGCTCTCCAGATCGCGGTCGAGTTCGGCGATGCGGTGGTACGACTGCTCGCTCGCCGTGCGTCCGCCGTACGTCACGTCGTCGAAGTCCAGGGCGGCGGTGCGCAGCCGGTCGGCGTGCTCGCGCAGGGCGCGGCCCGCTTCCGCGGCGGCCTCGTCGGCGGTGCGGCCGGGGCGGACGTCGAGGAGAGCGCGTTCCTCCAGGGAGCGGACGACGGCCCGCATGCGTTCCTGGACCGCCCTGTTCCAGTGGCCCTGGGCGGCGTGCGCCTCGGCGGCCGCACGGTGGTCGGCGGCGGTTCGGGGCCGGTCGTCGAACAGGGCGGGGGAGGACGTGGGCGGGCGGCGCGGGGTGCCCAGGCGCCACCACAGGGCGCCCAGCACGGCGGCCACGGCCAGGACGATCAGGACCAGTCCGACCGTCCCCCCGGGGGACGCGGTCGAGGCGGTGTCGAGGAGTCTGCCGATCCACTCCCAGACGGCGTTCAGGGCGCGTTCGAACAGGCCGGGGTCGTTCTGGTGGTACACGCTCTTGGACAGCTCGTGGCGGGCCGCCTCCCGCGCGGGATCCCGCCCGATCGTCACCGGCGGTTCGTCGGAGCGTGCCAGTGACCCCAGGGATGTGTCGCCGGCGCGCAGCAGGGCGCGCACGGCCGTGCCGGTGGTGTGCGGCAGTGCCGGCAGTGCTGTGAGAACTCCCCCCGTCGGACTCACCGCATCAGCTCCCGGGGGTGGCGCCGGAGCTGCTGTAGCCCTGGACGCCGGCGGCGCGGGCCAGATCGAGGTCGAGTGCCTCGCGGCGGATGCGCTGGTCGATGTAGAGGAGCACGGTGACGCCCGAGCTGATCGGGAAAGTGATCATGGAGCCGATCACCGCGCCGATGCCGCTGATGACGAGGAACGTCCAGCTGTAGTCGCTGCCGCTGGTGAGGAAGCCGGAGACGCCGCCTCCGCTCAGGGCGGCGGCGAGCAGGGTGAACGGGACGACGACGATCGCGGCGACGATGTTCGCGATGAACGCCCCGAGCAGCTGGATGCCGAAGACCCGCCACCAGGCGCCGCGCACGAGCTTCGCCGAGCGGCTCATCGACTTCTGGATGCCCTGCTTCTCCAGCATCAGCGCGGGGGCGGCCAGCGAGTAGCGGACGACCAGCCACAGGGCCACGACGGCAGTGCCCATGCTGCCCAGGACGGCGAGGGCGGCACCCGGCGCCGCGGCTCCCGCGACGGCGACGAGGATGCCGGGCACCGCGCCCGCGGCGGCGACACCGAACGTCAGGAGCAGGAGCAGCAGGATCAGACCGCACAGTTTCGCGCCCTGCGGCCGGGCATCGCGCCAGGCCTCGCCGGTGGTCACCGGCTTGCCGATGACCGCACGGCTGATGACGGTGGCGAGCAGGGCGGTGGCCACCAGGGTGCCGATCATGGAGATCACGACGAGCACACCGGAGTTGAGGAGGGAGTGCTCCATGGCGCGCGTGAGCTCGCTCACCGTCGCGCTCGGGTCGTCGAGGGCCTCGGTGCCGGCGCTCTCGTCCAGGACGAGGCCTCGCAGCAGTACGACGATGGTCTCCGTGACGGCCGCGACGGCCAGCGACAGGCCCAGCACCGTGCGCCAGTGGGCGCGCATGGTGGCCACCGCGCCGTCGAGGATCTCGCCGACGCCGAGCGGGCGCAGCGGGATCACCCCGGGCTGGGCGGCGGGCGGCGGGCCGCCCCAGCCCGCGCCCCAGCCGTAGTGGCCGCCGGGACCGCCGGGACCGCCGGGACCGCCGGGACCGCCGTAGCCTCCCGGGCCGACGGGAGGCCGGTGGCCCTGGCCCGGGACGGGCGGCGGAGGCGGCGGGGCCTGGCCGGTGTTCGGCGGGACGGCCGGCGCGGACCACTGTGCCGGCGGCGGCTGCACCTGGGACCACTTTGCGGCGGGGTTCTGCGGGTCCGTGTCCGAGGGGCCCGTGGGCTGTGCGGCGGTGGGCTCGGCGGGGCCGGACGCATCGGGCGTCTGCCCGTCGGACGGGGCGGATCCGGGCGAGGCCCAGCCCGGAGTGTCTTTCATCGTCGCTCCTTCACGGTGCCCGTCCGCGGTCGCGGCGGAAGGTTGGCAGACATCGTGCCATGGGGTGGTCATCGGGGGACCGGCCGCGGTCGGGGCTGCACGCCTTCAATTGTCCGACGGATCCGGGGCAGACTGACCGCATGGCTGATCAGTACGCGCAAGCAGGCGAGGGCAAGCGGTCGACCGGGATACCCGTCATCCGTTGGGAGGAGCCGCCCGAGGGCCCGGTACTGGTGCTCCTCGACCAGACGAGACTGCCGAGCGAGGAGGTCGAACTGGTCTGTACGGACGCGTCCGCGCTGGTGGAGGCGATCCGCTCGCTCGCCGTGCGCGGGGCGCCGCTGCTCGGCATCGCCGGGGCGTACGGGGTCGCGCTCGCCGCCGCCCGCGGGTTCGACGTGGACGAGGCCGCGACGGCGCTGGCCGGCGCCCGGCCCACGGCCGTGAACCTCGCCGTCGGTGTGCGCAGGGCCCGGTCGGCGTACGCGGCCGCGCTGGCCCGCGGCGAGGCCGGGCGGCAGGCGGCCGGGGCGGCGCTGGCCGCGGCGCGGCAGCTGCACCGGGAGGACGCGGAGGCCAGTGCCCGGATGGCCGGGCACGGGCTGGCGCTGCTGGACGAGCTGCTGCCCGGCGGCGGACACCGTGTCCTCACCCACTGCAACTCCGGATCGCTGGTGTCGGGTGGGGAGGGGACCGCGTTCGCGGTGGCCCTCGCCGCACATCGGGCGGGGCGGCTGCGGCGCCTGTGGGTGGACGAGACGCGTCCACTCCTCCAGGGCGCGCGGCTGACCGCGTACGAAGCGGCCCGCAGCGACATGGCGTACACCCTGCTCACCGACAACGCGGCGGGGTCGCTGTTCGCGGCGGGCGAGGTGGACGCCGTCCTGATCGGGGCCGACCGGATCGCGGCCGACGGATCGGTGGCGAACAAGGTGGGGAGTTACCCGCTCGCGGTGCTCGCGCGCTACCACCATGTGCCGTTCATCGTGGTCGCGCCGGTGACGACGGTGGACCTGCACACGGGGGACGGGGCGTCGATCGAGGTCGAGCAACGTCCCGGGTTCGAGGTGACCGAGGTCATGGCGCCGCAGGCGCAGTCGACCGGGGCGGGCGGCGGGATCCCGGTGGCGCCGCTGGGCACCCAGGCGTACAACCCGGCGTTCGACGTGACACCGCCGGAGCTGGTGACCGCGATCGTCACCGAGGAGGGTGTCGTCTCGCCCGTGACGGCCGACGCTCTCGCCGCGCTGTGCGCCGGGTCGCGCGAGACGGCGATCGGCTGATGTGATCGGGGTGGGGCGAGGCGACGTGGACGCCTCGTCGGTCACGGTCTGAGGGCCGGTGGTGTGCCGCCCGTGAAAAGCGGGGACGCCGGTGTCTGTGGCCGAGGGCAGACAGTGATGGCCGGGTACGACTATCGTCACGGGTCGGTGACCCTGCTCACCTGCACCTCCTTCACCGTTACGAGAATGGGATGATGTCGTTTATGAAGGGACGAGTCCTTGTCGTCGACGACGACACCGCACTGGCCGAGATGCTCGGCATCGTGCTGCGTGGTGAAGGTTTTGAGCCGTTTTTCGTAGCCGACGGTGACAAGGCGCTGGCCGCCTTCCGTGAGAGCAAGCCCGACCTGGTGCTCCTGGACCTGATGCTGCCCGGACGGGACGGCATCGAGGTGTGCCGCCTGATCAGGGCGGAGTCCGGGGTGCCGATCGTGATGCTGACGGCGAAGAGCGACACCGTCGATGTCGTGGTGGGCCTGGAGTCCGGCGCGGACGACTACATCGTGAAGCCGTTCAAGCCCAAGGAGCTGGTCGCCCGTATCCGGGCGCGCCTGCGCAGGTCCGAGGAGCCGGCACCGGAGCAGCTCGCCATCGGCGACCTGGTCATCGATGTCGCCGGGCACTCCGTGAAGCGGGACGGGCAGTCGATCGCGCTGACGCCGCTGGAGTTCGACCTGCTGGTCGCGCTGGCCCGCAAGCCGTGGCAGGTGTTCACCCGCGAGGTCCTGCTGGAGCAGGTGTGGGGCTACCGGCACGCGGCGGACACCCGTCTGGTCAACGTGCACGTGCAGCGGCTGCGTTCCAAGGTCGAGAAGGACCCGGAGCGTCCGGAGATCGTGGTGACCGTCCGAGGTGTGGGCTACAAGGCAGGACCCAGCTGATATGACCGGTGACAGCGCCGCTTCGGCGTCCGGGCAGAACGGGGCCCGAGCTGGGCGGCCTGTCGACCGGAGGACGATGGCTTCCCGCTGGGGACGTCTGTGGGAGGGCGGTCTGCTCCAGGGCGGAGTCCAGGGCAGCCCGGTGCTGCGCCTGCTCATGCGCTGGGTGCGCCGACCGCTGCTGCCCGTCATGCGGCTGTGGCGGCGCAACATCCAGCTCAAGGTCGTCGTCACGACGCTGCTGATGTCGCTCGGCGTCGTACTGCTGCTGGGCTTCGTCGTCATCGGACAGGTGCGCAACGGCCTGCTGGACGCCAAGGTGAAGGCCTCGCAGAGCCAGGCCACCGGTGGATTCGCGGTGGCCAAGCAGAAGGCGGACGAGGCGGCGGCCGGTACCGACGGCGATGTCGCCACGGTGGACGGCCGGTCGTCCCAGAACGTCATCGAGTGGATGAGCAACCTCGTGTCGTCGCTCTCCAGCGGTGGCCAGGGCGCCTTCGACGTGGTGACGCTGCCCGCGGGCGACGAGAGCGGCGGCGGCCGCGGACCGCGCGCCTCCGGCGGTGTCGACCCGACGACGAGCGTGCCCGAGGAACTGCGCGCGCGCATCGACAGCAGCACGGCGGCCGCGCAGGAGTACACCCGCATCGTCTACAAGGACGACGACAAGGAGTCCCAGCCGGCCCTGGTCATCGGCAAGCAGGTCAACGATCCCAACGGCGACCCGTACCAGCTGTACTACCTCTTCCCGCTGACGCAGGAGGAGAAGTCCCTCAGCCTGGTCAAGGGCACCCTGGCGACGGCCGGCCTCTTCGTCGTCGTACTGCTCGGGGCCATCGCGTGGCTCGTGGTGCGGCAGGTCGTCACGCCGGTGCGGATGGCCGCCGGGATCGCCGAGCGGCTGTCCGCGGGACGTTTGCAGGAACGTATGAAGGTCACCGGCGAGGACGACATCGCGCGGCTCGGCGAGGCCTTCAACAAGATGGCGCAGAGCCTTCAGCTGAAGATCCAGCAGCTGGAGGACCTGTCGCGGATGCAGCGGCGGTTCGTCTCCGACGTATCGCACGAGCTGCGCACACCGCTGACGACCGTACGGATGGCCGCGGACGTCATCCACGACGCGCGCGCGGACTTCGACCCCGTCACCGCGCGGTCGGCGGAACTGCTCGCCGACCAGCTGGACCGGTTCGAGACGCTGCTCGCGGACCTGCTGGAGATCAGCCGCTTCGACGCGGGCGCGGCGGCCCTGGAGGCCGAGGCGATCGACCTCAGGGAGGTCGTGCGGCGCGTGGTCAGCGGTGCCGAACCGCTGGCCGAGCGCAAGGGCACGACGATACGGGTCGTCGGCGACCAGCAGCCCGTCGTCGCCGAGGCGGACGCCCGCCGGGTGGAGCGCGTGCTGCGCAATCTCGTCGTCAACGCGGTGGAGCACGGCGAGGGCAGGGACGTGGTCGTCAAGCTCGCGTCGGCGGGCGGTGCGGTCGCGGTCGCGGTGCGCGACTACGGCGTCGGGCTCAAGCCCGGCGAGGCCACCCGCGTCTTCAGCCGCTTCTGGCGGGCGGACCCGGCACGCGCGCGTACGACCGGTGGTACGGGCCTCGGCCTCTCCATCGCCCTGGAGGACGCGCGGCTGCACGGCGGCTGGTTGCAGGCCTGGGGTGAGCCGGGCGGCGGTTCGCAGTTCCGGCTGACGCTGCCGCGCACCGCGGACGAGCCGCTGCGCGGTTCGCCGATACCCCTGGAACCCAAGGACTCGCGGCGCAACCGCGGGCTCGACGAGGCCGGTATCCCGCGCGGGGGAGGCGAGAAGGCCGCCACCGTGCCGATGCAGTCGACCGGTGAGCACAAGACGCCGTCGCGGGCTCCGCTCGGGCCGCGCACGGCCGGTGTGCCCGCCACCGTGGACCCGACGGCGCTGCCCGGCAACGGCGCGCGCGTGGTGCCCAGGCCCGCCACGGGCGGGCCGAGACAGGACGACACGCCCGCTGTGGAGGCGGCCGCGGCCCGCCGGGACACCCGGTCCCAGGACGCGGACAAGCAAGGGGAGGCATTTCGTGGGCGCTGACCGCGAGGGGGGCGCCCGGCGGATGCCGGGGCGCGCGGTGGTGGCCTACGCCGCCAGTGGGGTCGTACTGCTGACGGGGTGTGCGTCGATGCCGGACGACGGGGACCTGCGCGGTGTGGAGTCCACGCCGCGCCAGGACATCCAGGTGCGGGTGTTCGCCATGCCGCCGCGGGAGGACGCGCAGCCCGGGGAGATCGTCCAGGGCTTTCTGGAGGCGCTGACCAGCGATGATCCGACGTATGCGACGGCACGCCAGTATCTGACGGGCGAGGCCAGACAGACCTGGACGCCGGACATGTCCACCACGGTGCTGCTGGACGGGCCGAACCCCCAGGCCGACCCGTCGGGTGGCCGGGTGGACGGCGACGACTACTCGTTCACCCTGACCGGCACCATGGTCGCGGGCGTGGACGCCCAGCAGGCGTACACGCCCGCCTCCGGGCGCTACAGCCGGCCGGTGCACCTCACGAAGAACAAGAAGACCGGGCAGTGGCGCATCGACGGGCTGCCGCAGGGCGTCGTCATGGGCAAGTCGGACTTCGAGCGCAACTACATGTCCGTCAACAAGTACTACTTCGCCTCCAACAGCGCGGACGCCGGGAACGGACAGCCGACGGGCGTGGCCGATCCGGTCTACGTACGCGAGCGCGTGGACCCGATGACGGAGATGGTGCGCTCCCTCCTCCAGGGCCCCACCAGCTGGCTGCGGCCGGTGGTCAGGTCGAGCTTCCCCACCGGTACGGCGCTGGACAAGGGGGTCACCTCGCTGACGCCCGACGACCAGAACAAGCTGACCGTGCCGCTGAACGACAAGGCCGCCCGGGTCGGGCGGACCCAGTGCATCGAGATGGCGGCCCAGCTCCTGTACACGCTGCACAACCTCACCCCGGCGGTGGACGAGGTCGAGCTGAGGGCGGGCGGCGCACGGCTGTGCTCGCTCGACGAGGACTCGGCCGTGGCCGTCGCCTCGCGGGGCTCGGCGAGCCACCCCGACTACCTGTACTTCATCGACGGCAAGCACCGGCTGGTGCGGATCCCGGGCGGCGCCGGCGACACGCCGAGGACCGAGCCGGTGCCGGGGGCGCTCGGCGAGGGGGCCAAGCAGCTGCGGGCGGCGGCCGTCTCGCGGGACGAGCACACGGCGGCCGGAGTGAGCCTCGACGGCAAGTCGCTGTACGTCGGTTCCCTGGTCTCGGGCAGTTCGGTCGGAGAGCCCGTGCTGGGCAGCACGGGCAAGACCGAGGCCGACCGGCTGACCACGCCCAGCTGGGACGCGCGCGGCGATTTGTGGGTGGCCGACCGCAACCCGGCCGCCCCGCGGCTGCTGCTGCTGGAGAAGGGCGCGGGCGTACCGCTGGAAGTGCGCGCTCCGGCGCTGACCGGGCGGATCAGGGACGTGCGGGTGGCCGCCGACGGGGTGCGCATCGCGCTCGTGGTCGAGGACCAGGACGGCACCGAGTCCTTGCTCATCGGGCGGATCGAGCGGGACGAGAAGGACGGTGAGCGGCCGGTGGTGTCGGTCCTCGAACTGCGCTCCGCCACCCCTGAGCTCGAAGAGGTCACGACCATGGCGTGGGCCGGCGACAGCCGGCTCGTGGTGGTCGGGCGCGAGCAGGGTGGCGTGCAGCAGATGCGGTACGTCGAGGTCGACGGCTCCGTGCCGGAGGGGCCGACGCCCGCCGCCGTGACCGGTGTGAAGGAGATCGCCGCCTCCGAGGACGAGCAGCTGCCCCTGGCGGCCTACTCGGAGGACGGGATCGTGCGGCTGCCTTCCGGTGCGCAGTGGCAGAAGGTGGTCAAGGACGGATCGGCTCCGGTTTATCCGGGGTGATCCGGCCGGCCGGATCCGGTTTTCCGGGTGCGGGCGTGAAGACAGCGAAGACAGATGTTCCGGATTCTTTCCGGATGAAAGGTTGAAGCGGGCGGCCGCTTTCGTTCGGGGTGTCCCCGGTACGGAGGCGGCCGTCCGCTTTTCCGGCCGGTCCTGTCGTTTCGCTGCCGTGTGGGGCGCCTGTGTATGTACGGGGATGCATGGAGCGGTTGTCCGGCGGCAATGCGCCGAGTTTTCCACAGGGTGTTTTCCACAGGCCTGGCCGAGTGGCGTAGGTGCGGGCACAGTGGTGGACATGCGGGGGTGGTGGCGGGACCTCACCGATCTGATGCTGCCGGCCGAGTGCGGGGGCTGTGGGCGGCCTCGTACGGTGCTCTGCGCGCCGTGCCGGGCCGCTCTGCACGGGGCGGCACCGGGCCGGGTACGGCCGGTGCCGCGGCCGGCCGGGCTGCCGGCCGTGTACGCGGCGGCACGGTACGGGGACGAGGTGCGGGCCGTGCTGCTGGCGCACAAGGAGCGGGGCGTGCTGGCGCTCGCGGGGCCGCTCGGCACGGCTCTGGCGGGAGCCGTGCGGTCGGGGCTCGCAGCGGCCGGGACGCGGGCCTGCGGGGTCGTCACCGGGCCCGGAGCGCGGCGGGCCGCAGCCGGTGCCGAGGTGCCGGTGCTGCTCGTTCCCGTGCCGTCCGGTCGGCGCGCGGTGCGGGCGCGGGGGCATGACCCGGCGCGGCGGATCGCCCTGGCGGCCGCCGGTGAACTGCGCCGCACGGGAACCGCGGCCCGGGTGCTCGCCGTGCTGCGGCAGCGGCGGACCGTGGCCGACCAGGCGGGGCTCGACTCCCGGCAGCGGCTGGAGAACCTCGCGGGCGCGTTGACGGTGGCACCCGGCGCGGAGCGGTTGCTGGCGGAGGGACCGGTCGTGCTCGTCGACGACCTGATGACCACCGGCGCCTCGCTCGCCGAGGCGGCACGGGCCGTGCGGGCCGTGCGGGCGCGGGCGGCGCGGGCGGGGTCGTACAGGTGGCCGGATACGGGCGAACGAGGGTTCATGGGGGCGACTCCCGTGTATCCGCGAGCAGGTCGGGAAGGCAGAGAGGAACGAACGGACGGGACGGGCGAAGGGAGGCAGGAGCCGGGTCGGTCCGGGCAGTCAGGGGCGGACGACAACGAGTGCCGAGGCCTGATCTGTGCAGCCGTGATCGCGGCGCCGCCGGATTCCTTCGAAATAAGCCGGAACTGACCGCGGGCTTGCGTCGTTGCAGGTAATGAGCCGGTCAATTCACCTGAACGGAGGTACGTCGCGTTAGAGGGTGACGACATCCGTCCGGGCGAGATATGTTCGGTTGTGAGGGAAAGCCGCAGGCCACCCTCGCATATCCGAATGCCGTGCCGTGGTTTTGCGCTATCGGTGACGGCGTCGGGGGTGTAGATCTTGCCCATGGGGGAGGAGGAGGTGGAAGTCGCCGAGTCCGAGGTTCCGGAGTTCGCCGGAGCCTGGTGCAAAAGGGAGATGCCCCGCCGTGGATGCGGGGCGATCCGGGAACGGAGTTCTGCGTGGACATCGTCGTCAAGGGCCGCAAGACCGAGGTGCCCGAGCGGTTCCGCAAGCACGTGGCCGAGAAGCTGAACCTGGACAAGATCCAGAAGCTCGATGGCAAGGTGATCAGCCTCGACGTCGAGGTGTCCAAGGAGCCCAACCCCCGACAGGCCGACCGCTGCGACCGAGTGGAGATCACGCTCCGCTCCCGCGGTCCGGTGATCCGGGCGGAGGCAGCGGCCAACGATCCGTACGCGGCACTCGACCTGGCAGCGGAGAAGCTGGACGCCCGGCTGCGCAAGCAGCACGACAAGAAGAACACGCGCCGTGGCGCCCGCAGGCTCACGGCGGCAGAGGTCGCCGACCACGTCCCGGGAGTGGCGACGCTCAACGGCAACGGCCACCCCGTTTCGGCGGAGGACTCGGACAGCGTGCCCACGAAGCGGATCGGTTCTCTGGAAGTGCAGGGCGACGGCCCCCTGGTGGTCCGCGAGAAGACACACGTCGCCGCTCCGATGACGCTCGACCAGGCGCTCTACGAGATGGAGCTGGTCGGACACGACTTCTATCTGTTCGTCGACTCCGAGACCAAGGAACCGAGTGTCGTCTACCGGAGGCACGCGTACGACTACGGTGTGATCCACCTCAGCACGGACACGATGGTCACCCAGGCGCACTCGCCCGGCGCGAGCGGCGCGCTCGGTGGCTGACCTACACGGATGACAGATGAGACGGTGCCCCTGGAGCGCGCTCGCGCCCCCAGGGGCACCGATGTGCGGCCGCTGCGCGTACCGCTCTGTCACCGTGTTGAGGTCCGGGCATGAAAGCATGGGGGCCGCGGCTCAACCGGTGGGCCGTTGCCTTGGGTTGGCGATGGCTCAGGACCACGGGCCAAAGCCTTCAGGGGGAGGAACGATGGCGGACAGCTTCGGACCGATGCACGACGGGGATGCCGGAGGCGTCGTCGGTATGGGCCCGGACGCAGGCACTTCACGCAAGGAACCGATCAGAGTCCTTGTCGTGGACGACCATGCCCTGTTCCGCCGTGGCCTGGAGATCGTGCTCGCCGCCGAGGAGGACATCCAGGTCGTGGGCGAGGCGGGCGACGGCGCCGAAGCCGTCGTCAAGGCCGCCGACCTGCTGCCGGACATCATCCTGATGGATGTGCGGATGCCGAAGCGCGGGGGGATCGAGGCATGCACCTCCATCAAGGAGGTGGCACCCAGCGCCAAGATCATCATGCTGACGATCAGTGACGAGGAAGCCGACCTCTACGAGGCGATCAAGGCCGGTGCGACCGGCTATCTGCTCAAGGAGATCTCCACCGACGAGGTGGCCACCGCCATCCGCGCGGTGGCCGACGGGCAGTCACAGATCAGCCCCTCCATGGCGTCGAAGCTGCTCACCGAGTTCAAGTCGATGATCCAGCGCACCGACGAGCGCCGGCTGGTGCCCGCGCCCCGGCTGACGGACCGCGAGCTGGAGGTGCTCAAGCTCGTCGCCACCGGGATGAACAACCGGGACATCGCCAAGGAGCTGTTCATCTCCGAGAACACCGTGAAGAACCATGTGCGCAACATCCTGGAGAAGTTGCAGCTGCACTCCAGGATGGAAGCGGTGGTGTACGCGATGCGGGAGAAGATCCTCGAGATCCGGTGACCGCCGGAGGACTCCGGGGCCCGTCCGGCGGTCGTGCCGCAGCCGCAGCCGCAGCCGCAGCCGCAGCCGCCGCCCTAGGCCAGGGCGCGGGCGAGTTCGGCGGTGAGGGGAGCGCGCAGTTCGGGGGCGTCCACGCGCTCCACGCGGACGTCCGTGCAGTCCACCCAGCCCGCCGCGGCCACCAGGGCCTCGGCCACCGCGGGAACGGCCTTCGGGCCGTCCAGGGTGACCTGCTTGGCGACCAGCGTGCGGCCCTCGCGGGCCGGATCCACCCGGCCGACGAGACGGCCGCCGGCGAGGACCGGCATCGCGAAGTAGCCGTACACGCGCTTGGGCTTGGGGACGTAGGCCTCCAGGCGGTGGGTGAAGCCGAAGATCCGCTCCGTGCGCGCCCGCTCCCAGATCAGCGAGTCGAACGGGGACAGCAGCGTGGTGCGGTGACGGCCGCGCGGAGCGGTCTCCAGCGCCGCCGGGTCGGCCCAGGCGGGCTTGCCCCAGCCCTCCACCGTGACCGGGACCAGACCCGAATCCGCGATCACCGCGTCGAACTGCTCACCCTTGAGCCGGTGGTAGTCGGCGATGTCCGCGCGCGTACCGACGCCGAGGGACTGGCCGGCCAGGCGGACCAGGCGGCGCAGGCACTCGGCGTCGTCCAGCTCGTCGTGCAGCAGCGCGGCCGGGATCGCCCGTTCGGCCAGGTCGTACACCCGCTTCCAGCCGCGGCGCTCGACGCACACCACCTCGCCGTACATCAGCGCCCGCTCGACGGCGACCTTCGTGCCGGACCAGTCCCACCACTCGCTGGTCTTCTTCGCCCCGCCCAGCTCCGTCGCGGTGAGGGGGCCCTCGGCGCGCAGCTGCTTGACGACCTGGTCGTAGGTGCCCTCGGGCAGCTCGTGGTTCCAGTGCGGGCGGTTGCGGTAGGCGCGGCGGCGGAAGGCGAAGTGCGGCCACTCCTCGATGGGCAGGATGCAGGCGGCGTGCGACCAGTACTCGAAGGCGTGCGTGTCCGTCCAGTAGGCGTCGTCCACCGTCCGGCGGCCCACGGCGCCCAGGCGTGCGTACGGGATGAGCTCGTGGGAGCGGGCGAGCACGGAGATGGTGTCGAGCTGGACCGCGCCGAGATGACGCAGGACACCGCGGACGCCGGCCCGGCGGTCGGGGGCGCCGAGGAAGCCCTGTGCGCGGAGCGCGATGCGGCGGGCGTCGTCCGCCGAGAGGGGGATGGGGCGCGGGGTCGTCATACATCCGCACGATAGAGGGTGGGACTGACAGCGGGAGACGACGAGGGCGTCCAGACGAGGGCGTCCCGACGAGGGTGTCCACCGGGCGCGCCGACGCGCAGACGCACGGTCGCGCAGGCGCGCGGGCAAGCAGGACCACAGTCACGCAGGACCACAGTCACGCAGATACGCGGGCACGCGGGCACGCGGGCACGCGGGCGTGCGGCCCGTGGGTGCGCAGCTGTGCGGGCCCGCCCCCGCGATGCCGGGCCGCTCCGGACGTCGGACCCTAGGCGGGGCGCGCGGGGGCGGGCAGGTACGGCGCCGTCGACGGCAGTCCCAGGTCCGACGGCAGCAGTGAGCCCACCCAGCAGTCCCGTCGTACGCCCTTGTTGTTGATCGCGGAGCGCAGCGTGCCCTCGATGGTGAAACCGGTGTTCTCCGCCACCGCGCGTGAGGCGTGGTTGCCGACCTCGGCGCGCCACTCGACGCGGTCGACCGCGAGCCGGGTGAAGGCCCAGTGGGCGGCTGCGTGGGCGGCCTCGGCGGTGTAGCCGTTGCCGCGGTGCTCCTTCGTGGCCCAGAAGCCGATCTCCGCCATCCCCAGGGAGCGCATGGTGAGCGCGAGCATGCCCACCAGGTCCCCCGCGGGGAGGAACACACCGAAGGTGAACATCGAGCTGTCGGCCCAGCCGTCCGGGACCAGCTGGTGCGTGAAGCCCCGGGCGTGCTCCGGAAGGTAGGGGGAGGGGATCGTGGTCCAGCGCTGGATGTCCGGGTCCTGGGCGGCGCCGTACACGGCGTCGGTGTCCTCCGGGCCGACGGCGCGCAGGACCAGACGGCCGGTGGTGAGCGTGACGGGTTCCATCGGCCGATTCTGCGCGCGTCCGGCCGATGGGCGCCATCTCTTTGCGCCGCGTGAGCCGGCGATCACATTTCGTGCAATTCGGCGGCCGGGCACGGCACCATCCGAGTGCTCCGTGCGTTGTGCCCATTGAAGACGGCCGTCGTGGTGGCGGCAGGCCTCCCGGGGTGGTGGGGTCCTCGCATACGATGGCCGTTGCTCAGTAAGTCAAATGGAAACCGACCGTCCCAGGCCCGACCGGCAAGGAGACCAACCCCCGTGTCCGTCCTCTCGAAGATCATGCGTGCAGGCGAAGGCAAGATCCTGCGAAAGCTGCACCGCATCGCGGACCAGGTCAACTCCATCGAAGAGGACTTCGTCGACCTCTCCGACGCCGAGCTGCGGGCCCTCACCGATGAGTACAAGCAGCGCTACACCGACGGTGAGAGCCTGGACGACCTGCTGCCCGAGGCCTTCGCCACGGTGCGCGAGGCCGCCAAGCGCGTCCTCGGTCAGCGGCACTACGACGTCCAGATGATGGGCGGCGCCGCCCTGCACCTCGGCTATGTCGCCGAGATGAAGACCGGTGAGGGCAAGACCCTGGTCGGCACGCTGCCGGCTTACCTGAACGCCCTCTCCGGAGACGGCGTCCACCTCATCACGGTCAACGACTACCTGGCCGAGCGCGACTCCGAGATGATGGGTCGCGTCCACAAGTTCCTGGGCCTGGAAGTCGGCTGCATCCTGGCCAACATGACGCCGGCCCAGCGTCGCGAGCAGTACGCGTGCGACATCACGTACGGCACGAACAACGAGTTCGGCTTCGACTACCTGCGCGACAACATGGCGTGGTCGCAGGACGAACTGGTCCAGCGAGGTCACAACTTCGCGATCGTCGACGAGGTCGACTCCATCCTGGTCGACGAGGCCCGTACGCCGCTGATCATCTCCGGCCCGGCCGACCAGGCCACCAAGTGGTACGGCGACTTCGCCAAGCTGGTCACGCGCCTGAAGCGGGGCGAGGCGGGCAACCCGCTGAAGGGCCTGGAGGAGACCGGCGACTACGACGTCGACGAGAAGAAGCGCACCGTCGCCATCCACGAGCCCGGTGTCTCCAAGGTCGAGGACTGGCTGGGCATCGACAACCTGTACGAGTCGGTGAACACCCCGCTCGTCGGTTACCTGAACAACGCCATCAAGGCCAAGGAACTCTTCAAGAAGGACAAGGACTACGTCGTCATCGACGGCGAAGTCATGATCGTCGACGAGCACACCGGCCGTATCCTCGCCGGCCGCCGCTACAACGAGGGCATGCACCAGGCGATCGAGGCGAAGGAAGGGGTGCCGATCAAGGACGAGAACCAGACGCTCGCCACGATCACCCTCCAGAACTTCTTCCGCCTCTACAACAAGCTCTCCGGCATGACCGGTACGGCGATGACCGAGGCCGCCGAGTTCCACCAGATCTACAAGCTCGGCGTGGTCCCGATCCCGACGAACAAGCCGATGGTCCGCAAGGACCAGTCCGACCTGATCTACCGCACCGAGGTCGCCAAGTTCGACGCGGTGGTCGACGACATCGCCGAGAAGCACGAGAAGGGTCAGCCGATCCTGGTCGGCACCACCTCGGTCGAGAAGTCCGAGTACCTCTCGCAGCAGCTCAGCAAGCGCGGCATCCAGCACGAGGTGCTCAACGCCAAGCAGCACGACCGTGAGGCGACGATCGTCGCCCAGGCCGGCCGCCGGGGCGCCGTGACGGTCGCCACCAACATGGCCGGCCGTGGTACCGACATCAAGCTCGGCGGCAACCCCGAGGACCTCGCCGAGGCGGAGCTGCGCCAGCGCGGCCTCGACCCCGAGGAGCACATCGAGGAGTGGGCCGCGGCCCTGCCCGCCGCCCTGGAGCGCGCCGAGCAGGCGGTCCGGGCCGAGAAGGAGGAGGTCGAGGAGCTCGGCGGCCTCTACGTCCTCGGCACCGAGCGGCACGAGTCGCGCCGTATCGACAACCAGCTGCGCGGTCGTTCCGGCCGACAGGGCGACCCGGGCGAGTCCCGGTTCTACCTCTCCCTCGGTGACGACCTGATGCGGCTGTTCAAGGCGCAGATGGTCGAGCGCGTGATGTCGATGGCGAACGTGCCCGACGACGTGCCGATCGAGAACAAGATGGTCACGCGTGCGATCGCGTCGGCCCAGTCGCAGGTCGAGCAGCAGAACTTCGAGACCCGCAAGAACGTCCTGAAGTACGACGAGGTCCTCAACCGCCAGCGCGAGGTCATCTACGGCGAGCGGCGCCGTGTCCTGGAGGGCGAGGACCTCCAGGAGCAGGTGCAGCACTTCATGAGCGACACCATCGACGCCTACATCGCCGCGGAGACCGCCGAGGGCTTCCCGGAGGACTGGGACCTCGACCGGCTGTGGGGCGCGTTCAAGCAGCTCTACCCGGTGAAGGTCACCGTCGAGGAGCTGGAGGACGCGGCCGGTGACCGTGCCGGTCTGACCGCGGAGTTCATCTCCGAGTCCATCAAGGACGACATCAACGAGCAGTACGAGGCGCGCGAGGCGCAGCTCGGCTCCGAGATCATGCGTGAGCTGGAGCGCCGGGTCGTGCTGTCGGTCCTCGACCGCAAGTGGCGTGAGCACCTCTACGAGATGGACTACCTCCAGGAGGGCATCGGCCTGCGCGCGATGGCGCAGAAGGACCCCCTGGTCGAGTACCAGCGCGAGGGCTTCGACATGTTCACCGCGATGATGGAGGGCATCAAGGAGGAGTCCGTCGGCTACCTGTTCAACCTGGAGGTCCAGGTCGAGCAGCAGGTCGAGGAGGTCCCGGTCGAGGACGTCCAGCCGTCGCTGACGAAGGAGCCCCAGGACGTGGTCCCGGCCCAGGCCGGCGCGCGTCCCGAGATCCGCGCCAAGGGCCTGGAGGCCCCGCAGCGCCGGGACCGGCTGCACTTCTCGGCGCCCACCGTGGACGGCGAGGGCGGCATCGTCGAGGGCGACTTCGCCGAGGACGACGAGCCGGTGCGCTCGGAGGCCGACGGCCTCACGCGCGCCGAGCGCCGCAAGCAGGGCCGCCGTATCGGCCGTCGCAAGAAGTGACGCATGCCCGCCCCGTGCGGGGCGGGCATGAGCGGTGAGTCGTGAAGGGCCGGGCATCCTCGGGGTGCCCGGCCCTTCCGCGTGCGTGCGTCGGCCGGATCGCCGTTCGGTTCAGCAGTCGTCCGTCCGGGGCCTGCGGGGGCCGTCGAGTTCCACCGCCGTGCAGCGCCAGCGCCGGTCGGCGCCCAGTTCCAGCCGGAAGGCCATGGCCCGCAGCCGGTCGCCGGCTCCGATACGGGCGAAAGCCTCGACGGCGCCCGGGCGCGGGACGTAGTAGCCGATGTCGCGCACCACGGGGCGGTTGCCCCGGGTGCCGCGCAGGGGAGCGTGCTCGGCGAGCCAGGCCAGTTCGTCGTAGGCCCGGCCTGCGGTGTGCCGCAGCATGCGGTGGACGGGGTGCAGCCCGCTCAGCACCGCGAGGAGGCGCTCGGCGAAGACATCGGTGGGTCGGGGCTGCGGGACCTGCCGGTGGGACGGCCCGGCGGGCACCGCGGGGGCGACCGGTGCCGGGGACGTGACGGGCGCGCCGGGCAGGACTCGGGACACCGGTGCGGGCGTGGGCGCGGACGTGGGCGCCGGGGCGGTTGCCGCGGGGGTGCGGGACGGGCCGGTGCCCGGCGCGGTGCGGGACGGGCCGGTGCCGGGGCGGCGGGTGTCGTGCCGGACCGGCGGACGGCTGCCGGTGTGGCGGCGGGTCCTGGTCATCACCTTGTTCATGTGCGTCCCCGTTCCATGGGTCCAGCGGCTCCCGGCCCGGCCGGTGGGGTCCGATCCGAGTGGTACCGGCGGGTAACTTGCGGTCGGGGATCTTGTACGGGGTGGTGGACCGCAGGAGCAAGGAAGCCGTCGCCCGGGTCGAGGGGCGCGGAAGGTTCACCTATCAGGGTGACCGAGGGGGACGTACGGCCCGTATTTCCGGGGGAGCACCGGGTGAGTTCCAGGGCGCCGGGTGGACGTGCCCAGGAGGGGCGGCAGGGACTCGAAAGGGGACTCCCGCACGTATCCTGAAGACCCTCCGGGAGGCGCGCCGTCCGGCCTCCCTCAGGTCACCCGAGCCCCGACCACGAAAGCGGCCAGCCCATGCGCGTCTACGTCCCTCTGACCCTCTCCGGTCTCGCCGAGGCGTACAAGACGGGTGGGCTGGGGGCGGAGCCGCTCGTCGCGTACGCCGTCACGCCGGGACTGCGCGAGTGGTACCTCTCCGACGACATCGAGGAGTTGGAGTACGCGGCGCTGAGCCGGGCCGCGCTGGCGTCGCTGCGCCTGCTCGCCGCGGACCCCGGGGCGGCCCGGCGGCGCACCGTGGTCGCCGTCGACGTGCCCGACGGCATCGCGTCCGTCGACCCCGACCGGGGGCTCGACCCGGGCGCGCTCGGCGAGGTGCGGGTCGCCGGTGCCGTGGCGCTGGCCAAGGTGGCCTCGGTGCACGTCGACGCGCAGGACGCGGAGGCGGACGTGGCGGCCGCGGCGCAGGCGCTGTCGGCGGCGGACGGCGGGGACGACGACGCGCAGTTCGTCGTGGACGGGGCCGAGGACCACGAGCTGCTGTGGTTCGCCACGCAGGAGATCCAGAACCTGGTCGTCGGGCTCGGGGGCTGAGACCCCCGGCTGTTCTCGTGGATGTCAGTGGCCGCGGGTAGTTTTTTCCCATGGGGAAGCACAAAGCTGCACACATCGTCTGGGACTGGAACGGCACGCTCTTCCACGACAACGAGGCGATCATCGGGGCGACGAACGCGGCGTTCCTGGAGCTGGGGCTCGAACCGATCACGCTGGAGCGGTACCGGGCGCTGTACTGCGTGCCGGTGCCGAAGTTCTACGAGCGGCTGATAGGACGGCTGCCGACGGACGCCGAGTGGGAACTCATGGACGAGATCTTCCACCGGTACTACGCCGAGCACCGGGCGGCCTGCGGGCTGACGGCAGGGGCGGTCGAACTGCTCGCGGGGTGGCGGTCGGCGGGCCGCAGCCAGTCGATCCTGAGCATGTACGTGCACGACGAGCTCGTCCCGCTGGTGCGGGGCTTCGGCATCGAGGCGCACTTCGTACGCGTCGACGGGCGGACCGGCCCGTCCGGGGGCAGCAAGACCACGCACATGGTGCGCCACCTCGGCGCGCTCGCCGGAGTGGATCCCGCCCGCACGGTCGTGATCGGGGACGCCGCCGACGACGCGGTGGCGGCGCTGCACGCGGGGGCGCGGGCGGTGCTGTACACCGGGGGGTCGCACAGCCGGGCCAGCCTGGAGGAGGTGGGTGTGCCGGTCGTGGACACGCTGGAGGAGGCGGTCGAGGAGGCGCAGCGGATCGCGGCCTGAGCCCCGCTCCGGAGCTGCCGCGGGCTGGAGCGGCAACCGCGGGCCGGTGCGCCGGACGGGCGGCGCGGCGCTCCGGGGGCGCCGCGCCGCCCGTCCGGGGCCCTGGGTCAGGTGACCGGTGCCTTCGCGCGCAGCACCTTCAGGAACTCGCGCATCCAGGCGGAGTGGTCCGGCCAGGCCCGCGCGGAGACCAGGGTGCCGTCGACCACGGCCTCGCTGTCCTGGAAGGTGGCGCCGGCGGCCTGCATGTCCAGCTCCAGTGCCGGGTACGCCGTGACGCGGCGGCCGCGCAGGCTGTCGACCGCCGCGGTGAGCAGGGGGCCGTGGCAGATCTGGGCGACCGGCTTGTCCGTGTCGAAGAACGACTTCAGGATCTTGCGCAGCTCGGGGTCGTTGCGCAGGTACTCGGGGGCCCGGCCGCCGGGGATGACGACGGCGACGTACTCGCCCGGGTCCACCTCGGAGAAGGCGAGGTCCGCGGGCCAGGTGTAGCCGGGCTTCTCGGTGTAGGTGTCGAAGCCCGGTTCGAAGTCGTGGACGACGAAGCGGAGGGTCTTGCGGGTGGGGGCCGCGATGTGGACTTCGTAGCCTTCCTCACGCAGGCGCTGGTAGGGGTAGAGGACCTCCAGGGACTCTGCTGCGTCGCCGGTCAGGACGAGGATTTTCGCGGGCATGTCGGGCGGCTCCCCTCGGGCGGGCGTGGGCTGTCCTGGGCAACGTGCCGGGTGCGGGCGGGGTTGCCAAGAGGCGCGGTCGTTTTCAGGGTGCGTGAAGCCGGGGGCGGCGTCGACTTTTCTCGCCCCCGCCGCCCTTACCCGTCCCATCCCGGGGCTACGCCCCCGGACCCCGGGCGGGGCTTCGCCCCTGCGCCCCCATCGGCCTGGACGGCCTCGTCCTCAAGCGCCGGACGGGCTGGGATTGCCTGGGCTGGGCTCCGCCCTCGGACCCCGGGCGTCCCCGGACCCCGGGCGGGGCTTCGCCCCTGCGCCCCCATCGGCCTGGACGGCCTCGTCCTCAAGCGCCGGACGGGCTGGGATTGCCTGGGCTGGGCTCCGCCCCCGGACCCCGGGCGTCCCCGGACCCCGGGCGGGGCTTCGCCCCTGCGCCCCGATCGGCCTGGACGGCCTCGTCCTCAAGCGCCGGACGGGCTGGGATTGCCGGGGGGCCTTCGGCCAAGCGTTGGACGGGCTGGGATGCTCCGGTGGGCCTTCGTCCGAGCGCCGGACGGGCCGGGATTGCCGGGGTGGGTGGGGGCACTGCATGGTCCCGCTTTCTTTGCCCCTGTGCAGAGTGTCAAAGTTCCACCCCCTGTTTTGTACACATACGGCTCATGACGGGTCCCCCGTGGAGGGCGATAGCCTTAGTGGCGTGATCAGCGCGATAGCTCGCGGGGGCACCGTTGCCTCCGCCCTGCGCCCGGGACGCACGGACTACATCCGTGACCGGGCGGCGGTCGCTGGTCCTCGCGGGCGGGACGGGGCCTCGAAGGCCCCCAGGACGCCGTACACATCACCGGGCGGGACGCGGCAGAGAGCAGCGTCACACCACGCACGGGTGTCGAACATGGCTGATAAACCCCCGCTCATCTCACCTTGCGGCATAGCGTCGGAACCGACCGGAGACCCCGCGTCGTGGCGTTGTACCGGAGGGCGCGAGACCGTACACCCTTCTACGTCACGCAACGGCGCGCGACAGGAGCCAGAGGACAATGCAGACCAAGCTGGACGAAGCCAAGGCCGAGCTGCTCGAGAGGGCCGCCCGGGTCGCTGAGAACAGCCCGGTCGGGGGGCACCTACCGACTGGGACGACGAGCCAGGGGGCCCCGGACCGGGACACCGTGCTCGCGTTCCTCCAGCGCTACTACCTGCACACCGCCCCGGAGGACCTCTCCGGCCGTGACCCGGTCGATGTCTTCGGAGCCGCCTTCTCGCACTATCGCCTGGCGGAAAACCGTCCGCAGGGCACCGCCAACGTGCGGGTGCAGACCCCGACCGTCGAGGAGAACGGCTGGACGTCCAGCCACTCCGTCGTCGAGGTCGTCACCGACGACATGCCCTTCCTCGTGGACTCGGTGACCAACGAGCTCACCCGTCAGGGGCGTGGCATCCACGTCGTCATCCACCCGCAGGTCGTCGTCCGCCGTGACGTGACCGGCAAGCTCGTCGAGGTGCTCACCGAGCCGCCCGTCGGCTCGATGCCGCACGACACGCACACCGAGTCCTGGATCCACGTCGAGATCGACCGGGAGACCGACCGCGCCGACCTGAAGCAGATCACCGCCGATCTGCTGCGGGTGCTCTCCGACGTCCGCGAGGCCGTCGAGGACTGGGAGAAGATGCGGGCCACCGCCGCCCGGGTCGCCGACGGGATCCCGGACGAGCCCGTGCCCGCCGACCTGGCCCGGCCCGAGGTCCAGGAGGCCCGCGAGCTGCTGCGCTGGCTGGCCGCCGACCACTTCACCTTCCTCGGCTACCGCGAGTACCAGCTGCGCGGTGACGACTCCCTCGCCGCCGTCCCCGGCACGGGCCTGGGCATCCTGCGCTCCGACCCGCACCACTCCGAGGAAGAGGGCCACCCGGTGAGCCCCTCCTTCGAGCGGCTGCCCGCCGACGCCCGCGCCAAGGCCCGTGAGCACAAGCTCCTCGTGCTGACCAAGGCCAACAGCCGCTCCACCGTGCACCGGCCGTCGTACCTCGACTACGTGGGCGTGAAGAAGTTCGACGCGGACGGCAACGTCGTCGGCGAGCGGCGCTTCCTGGGACTGTTCTCCTCCGCCGCCTACACCGAGTCCGTCACCCGCGTGCCGGTCATCCGGCGCAAGGTCGACGAGGTCCTCCAGCGTGCCGGGTTCTCGCCCAACAGCCACGACGGGCGCGACCTGCTCCAGATCCTGGAGACCTATCCGCGCGACGAGCTGTTCCAGACGCCGGTCGACGAGCTCCAGTCCATCGTCACGTCCGTGCTGTACCTCCAGGAGCGCCGCCGGCTGCGGCTCTACCTGCGCCAGGACGAGTACGGGCGCTACTACTCCGCGCTGGTCTACCTGCCCCGCGACCGCTACACCACCGGTGTCCGGCTGCGGATCATCGACATCCTGAAGGAGGAGCTCGGCGGCATCAGCGTCGACTTCACCGCCTGGAACACCGAGTCGATCCTGTCCCGGCTGCACTTCGTCGTGCGGGTCCCGCAGGGCACCGAGCTGCCGCAGCTCAGCGACTCCGACAAGGACCGCATCGAGGTCCGTCTGGTGGAGGCCGCGCGGTCCTGGGCCGACGCGTTCGCCGAGGCGATGAACGCCGAGTGCGGCGAGGAGCGGGCCGCCGAGCTGCTGCGCCGCTACGGCAACGCCTTCCCCGAGGGGTACAAGGCCGACCACACCGCGCGTGCCGCGGTCTCCGACCTCGTCCACCTGGAGCGCCTGAGCGACGAGGCGGGCAACGACTTCTCGCTCAGCCTGTACGAGCCGGTGGGCGCGGGACCCGGCGAGCGCCGCTTCAAGATCTACCGCAAGGGCGCCGCGATCTCCCTCTCCGCGGTGCTGCCGGTCCTCAACCGGCTCGGCGTCGAGGTGATCGACGAGCGGCCGTACGAACTGCGCTGCTCGGACCGCAAGAGCTCCTGGATCTACGACTTCGGTCTGCGCATCCCCAAGTCCCTGGGCGGCGGCAACGGCGACTACCTGGGCGAGGACGGCCGCGAGCGCTTCCAGCAGGCGTTCGAGGCCACCTGGACCGGCAAGGCGGAGAACGACGGCTTCAACGCCCTCGTACTGAGCGCCGGGCTGACCTGGCGGCAGGCGATGGTGCTGCGGGCGTACGCCAAGTACCTGCGCCAGGCGGGCTCCACCTTCAGCCAGGACTACATGGAGGACACCCTCCGCAACAACGTCCACACCACCCGGCTGCTGGTCTCCCTCTTCGAGGCGCGGATGGCGCCGGAGCGCCAGAGCGCCGGCCTGGAGATCGTCGACGCCCTCCTCGAGGAGCTCGACGCCGCCCTCGACCAGGTGGCCTCTCTCGACGAGGACCGGATCCTGCGGTCCTTCCTGACCGTGATCAAGGCGACCCTGCGGACGAACTTCTTCCAGGAGGCCGAGCCGGGCACGCCGCACGCCTACGTCTCCATGAAGTTCGACCCGCAGGCGATCCCCGATCTCCCGGCGCCGCGTCCGGCGTTCGAGATCTGGGTGTACTCGCCGCGGGTGGAGGGTGTGCACCTGCGCTTCGGCAAGGTCGCGCGCGGTGGTCTGCGCTGGTCCGACCGGCGTGAGGACTTCCGGACCGAGATCCTGGGCCTGGTCAAGGCGCAGATGGTCAAGAACACGGTCATCGTGCCGGTCGGCGCCAAGGGCGGCTTCGTCGCCAAGCAGCTGCCGGACCCGGCCGTCGACCGGGACGCGTGGCTGGCCGAGGGCATCGCCAGCTACCAGACCTTCATCTCGGCGCTGCTCGACATCACCGACAACATGGTGGCCGGCGAGGTCGTCCCCCCGGCGGACGTCGTGCGCCACGACGAGGACGACACCTACCTGGTGGTCGCGGCCGACAAGGGCACGGCGACGTTCTCGGACATCGCCAACGAGGTCGCGCAGTCGTACAACTTCTGGCTCGGCGACGCCTTCGCCTCCGGCGGCTCGGCCGGCTACGACCACAAGGCCATGGGCATCACAGCCCGCGGCGCCTGGGAGTCCGTCAAGCGGCACTTCCGGGAGCTGGGCGTGAACACCCAGGTCGAGGACTTCACGGTCGTCGGCGTCGGTGACATGTCCGGTGACGTGTTCGGCAACGGCATGCTGCTGAGCGAGCACATCCGCCTGGTCGCCGCCTTCGACCACCGGCACATCTTCATCGACCCGAACCCGGACGCGGCCACCTCCTACGCCGAGCGCCGCCGGCTGTTCGAACTGCCGCGCAGCTCCTGGGCCGACTACGACAGCGAGCTGATCTCCGCGGGCGGCGGCGTCTTCCCGCGCACGGCGAAGTCCATCCCGGTCAACGCCCACATCCGCGAGGCGCTCGGCATCGAGGCCAAGGTCGCCAAGCTGACCCCCGCCGACCTGATGAAGGCGATCCTCCAGTCCCCGGTGGACCTGCTGTGGAACGGCGGCATCGGTACGTACGTCAAGGCGTCCACCGAGAGCCAGGCGGACGTCGGCGACAAGGCCAACGACCCCATCCGCGTCGACGGCCGCGACCTGCGGGTCAAGGTCGTCGGCGAGGGCGGCAACCTGGGCCTGACCCAGCTCGGCCGGATCGAGTTCGCGCTCCAGGGCGGCCGGATCAACACCGACGCCATCGACAACAGCGCCGGCGTGGACACCTCCGACCACGAGGTGAACATCAAGATCCTGCTCAACGGTCTGGTCGCGGAGGGCGACATGACCGTCAAGCAGCGCAACAAGCTGCTCGCCGAGATGACCGACGAGGTCGGCGCGCTGGTCCTGCGCAACAACTACGCGCAGAACACGGCGATCGCCAACGCCCTCGCCCAGTCCAACGACATGCTGCACGCGCAGCAGCGTTTCCTGCGTCACCTGGTGCGCGAGGGTCACCTCGACCGGGCGCTGGAGTTCCTGCCCACCGACCGTCAGATCCGGGAGCGTCTGAACACCGGCCAGGGGCTGACCAGCCCGGAGACGGCCGTCCTGATGGCGTACACGAAGATCACGGTCGCCGAGGAGCTGCTGCACACCTCGCTGCCCGACGACCCGTATCTGCGCGGCCTGCTGTACGCGTACTTCCCGACGGCGCTGCGCGAGCGCTTCGCCGAGCACCTCGACAGCCACCCGCTGCGCCGTGAGATCACCACGACCGTGCTGGTCAACGACACGGTCAACACCGGTGGTACGACGTATCTGCACCGGCTGCGCGAGGAGACCGGCGCGTCGCTGGAGGAGATCGTCCGGGCGCAGACCGCGGCCCGCGCGATCTTCCGCGCGGCGCCCGTGTGGGACGCGGTCGAGGGCCTCGACAACAAGGTCGACGCCGTCGTCCAGACCCGGATCCGACTGCACTCGCGCCGCCTGGTCGAGCGCGGTACCCGCTGGCTGCTCAACAACCGGCCGCAGCCGCTCCAGCTCGCCGAGACGGTCGAGTTCTTCTCCGAGCGGGTCGAGCAGGTCTGGCAGCAGCTGCCGAAGCTGCTGCGCGGCGCGGACCTGGAGTGGTACCAGCACGTCTACGACGAGCTGACGGGGGCGGGCGTCCCGGACGAGCTGGCCACGCGGGTGGCCGGGTTCTCCTCCGCCTTCCCGGCCCTCGACGTGGTCTCGGTCGCCGACCGCATGGGCAAGGAGCCGCTGGAAGTCGCCGACGTCTACTACGACCTCGCCGACCGTCTGCACATCACCCAGCTCATGGACCGCATCATCGAGCTGCCCCGTGCCGACCGCTGGCAGTCCATGGCCCGCGCCTCCATCCGTGAGGACCTGTACGCGGCCCACTCGGCCCTCACCGCGGACGTCCTGGCCGTCGGCAACGGCACCTCGACGCCGGAGCAGCGCTTCGAGGCGTGGCAGGAGAAGAACGCGGCGATCCTGGGCCGGGCGCGTACGACGCTGGAGGAGATCCAGGGTTCGGACACGTTCGACCTGGCCAACCTGTCGGTGGCCATGCGGACCATGCGGACGCTGCTGCGCACGCATTCATAGCGCGTCCGTAGCGCATTCGCAGCGCGCGTTCCAGCACGCGAAAGAGGGAAGCCCCGGCCGCACCGGCCGGGGCTTCCCCCTTTTTCTCGTCCGCCTGGTGGAAAGGGCCGCACTTAAACCAGCCCGCATTCACCGTCAATCACGCGAATAGCTGCCTTTTCTGCCCATTCATCACAACTGTCTTAAAATATCGCAAGTGACATTGAATCCGTCGTTCCGGCCCGGTGCGCGGCGCACCGCATAGGGCGACTGCGGCCCTCGCGCCGACGGCCCTGGCGCTGGTCCTGGTCCTCATGCTCCTGGTGATCGTCCGTCTGCCCTGGGCGGGCGATCTCGGCATGCACGCGGCGACCGTGGAGCGTCTGCGGCACCATCTGACGGATCCGGGCAACCCGCTGGTCGACGCCGACACGCCGAGCCCGTACTACTCGCCGTGGACCCTGCTGCTGGGGTGCGTCGCGCGGGTGACGGGCCTGCCGGTCTTCGCCGTCCTGCGCATCGGGGCACTGGTCGGGCTCGGCCTGCTGGTGACCGGGGTCTGGCGGTACGTGCGGACGCTGAGCCGGCATCCCGCGGCACCCGCGCTGGTGCTGCTGTGCCTGGTGTTCCTCTGGGGCACGACCCTGTTCGAGTGGAGCGGCTTCCTCGGGCTGAACTCGCTCGCGCTGACGGTGTCGTATCCGAGCGTGCCGGCGCTGGGGCTCGCCTTCCACTTCTGGGCGTGGCTGGCGCGGGCGGTGCGGGAGCCCGGCGGATGGGGGGCCTGGCTCGGGCTCGGGGCGCTGTGGGCGGCGATCCTGCTCTGCCACCAGTTCTCGGGCGTCGTGGCCTCGCTGGGCGCGCTCGCCACGGTGCTCGCCGCGCGGCCCGCGCGGGCGGTGTGGGGCCGGGCGGCGGCCGGCCTGGCGCTGGGGCTGCTGGTGCTGTGGCTGTGGCCGTACTACGACTTCTTCGCGCTCTTCGGGGCCGGCTCGGGGCTGGAGTCGGTGCACCGGGCGCTGTACCGGGACCTGGTGGGACGGTTCTGGCTGGTGCTCCTCGGCGTGGTGGCGCTGGGGCTGCGGTGGCGGCGCGACCGGTGGGATCCGCTGGTCCTGTTCTTCGCGCTCGGGCTCGTGGTGTGCACGGGGGGCTGGCTGAGCGGGCACTACTCCTGGGGCCGTGCGCTGCCCGCGGTGCTGATCCCGGCGCAGACCGCGGCCGCGCTGGAGACGGTGACGGCCGGACGGCGCCGGGTGCGGACCGCGTGGGCGTGTGTGCTCGGCGTGGCGCTGGTGGTGGGGGCGTGGACCCAGGCCGGGACGCTGGGGTACGTGGTCCCGCGCGGACGGCTGCCCGAGGCGGTGGCGGCGAAGTACCGGCAGCCCTGGGTCGGGTACCGGTGGATCACCCCGTGGGTGAGGTACGGGGACGTGGTGCTGGCCCGGACGTTCGCGGCGCGGCAGATCCCGGCCTACGGGCCGTACACCGTGGCTCCCGGCTATCCCGACTTCTTCCTGCCGGACGAGGCCCGGCGGGCGGACGCGGTGCGCAGGTACTTCGCGGCGGGGACGGCACCGGGGGTGCGGCAGGACATCGCCCGGGCGTACGGGGTGCGGTGGGTGGTGGACCGGGGCGCCCTGCGGGAGACCGGCGGGCTGCGGAGGGTGGCCCGGGGGCCGGACGGGCAGGTGCTGTACGCCGTCGTGCCGTGACATCCCCCGCCGGCCGGTCCACGTGAACGGCCCCGCCGCCGTGTGTCGTCATCTCAGCACGCTGCGCACCAGCCGGGCCGCTCGTCTCACCTTCGGCGGTGCCACCTTGCGCGCCAGCGGCTGTACGAGGCGTGCCGTCACGCCCACCGGTGTCCACCGCACCTGGAGACGGCCAGGGTTGCGGCCTTCCGGTTCCACCGTCACCTGGTGGGGCGCGGTGCCCGAGCGGTAGCCGACGCGGGCGGTGAGGGCCGGGAAGGCGAGCGGCGCCAGCAGGAGCGAGGTGTGCGCGAGGCCGTTCTGTTCGAGGCGGAGCAGCGGGTGACGCACTCCGTCGAAGCCCTGCAGCGGCGGGGCGGCGGCCACGAGATCGAGGTGGACGCGCCCCTCGAAGACGCCGGGGCGGACCGGGAGCAGCCGGAAGGGGACCGTGAGCCGCCGGCCGGGGGTGAGCAGGAGACAGGCGCGCTGCGGGCCGACGGCCAGCCGCAGCCCCGGGTCGTAGGTGCGCACGGCCAGGTCGAGCGAGGCGCCGGGCCCCGGGGTCAGTTCGACGATCTCGTGGCGCAGCAGTGCGCCGGGGAAGGGGCGGGTGTCCAGCTCCAGGTCCGTGACGTCCAGTTCACGGCGGGAACGCGGGCCCTGCGCGACCGTGTCCCCCCAGTAGGTCCGGCCCTGCGCGTCCGCGGTCACCGTCCTGGGGGCCACACCGTGGCCCAGCCCCCGGGCCGCCACCCTGACCTGCTCGGTACGGCCCTCGCGGACCAGTTGGAGGACCACCCGCTCGGCCCGCGGGAGCCGGGCGTACGCGCCCGGCGCGAGCGTCGCCAGATACGGGTTCACGATCTGCGCGAACGACTCCAGCCATGCGTCGTCCCGGTAGGGCAGGTCTCCGGCGTACATGCGGAAGTCGTGCTTGAGGAACTTGTAGTCCTTGTCCTCGCGCAGCGACTCGTGCCCGCTCTCGGCCAGGAAGGTGTCGATCAGCCGCTGCACCCGGATGCGGTCGGCGACGTTGCCGAGCTTGTGCCGCTGGTTGGAGATCGACCTCGGCCCCGAGTCCGCGTACGGCTCGATGTACCAGTGGTAGACCTGCTCCGGGATGATCGTGAACTCCTTGGCGAGGCAGTACGCCTGTGCCGTGAACAGCTGGTCCTCGTAGTGGATGCCCTCGGGGAAGCGCAGGCCGTGCCGGTCGAGGAAGGCGCGCGCGTACATCTTGCTCGTCGACAGGTGCTCGAACAGCAGCCGCGGGTCGGCCTCGATGCCCTCCACCGTGCGGCGCCGGTCGACCAGATGGGGCATCCAGGTCGAGCGGCGCCCGGTGTCGATGCGCACCCGCTGCACGGCGCCCATCGTGAAGTCGACCTCGCGCTCGCGGTGGGCGGCCAGCAGCAGCTCGACTGCGTCGGCCGGAAGCTCGTCGTCGCTGTCCAGGAACATCAGGTACGGGGCGCGGGCGATCTCCAGCGCGCGGTTGCGCGGGGCGCTGCACCCGCCGCTGTTCTCGGGCAGCCGCAGGTACAGGATCCGCGGGTCCTCGGCCGCCAGCCGGCGGGCCACCTCCGGGGTGGCGTCGGTGGAGTGGTCGTCGCTGATGATGATCTCGATGTCGGCGTGCGTCTGGCGGCGCAGCGAGGCGACGGCGCGCGGGAGGCGCTCGGCGTCGTTGTAGACGATCACCGTGACCGTGACATCCGGGGTGTCGGGCGTGTCGGGGGCCTCGGGGGTGTCGGCGAGGTGAGGGGCGTCGGAGGCGGCCTCGGGTGTGGTCATCGGGCGTCCGCCTCCTGCGGGGTCGGGGCCGGCGTCCGCTCGTCGACGGGGACCGGCCGGGGCAGCGACTGCTCGCTCTCGCCGAGGAAGACCCGGCGTACGACCCGCTCGGCGGCGCGTCCGTCGTCGTACTCGCAGAAGCGGCGCCGGAAGGCGGCTCGCGCCTTCGTCGCGCGTTCGTCGCGCCAGGCGTCCGAGGCGAGGATCTCGGTCAGTTCCTCCTGGGTGCGGGCCACCTGGCCCGGCGCCTCGGCCGTCAGGTCGAAGTAGACGCCCCGGGTCGTCGCGTACGTCTCCCAGTCGTCGGCGTAGATCACGACCGGGCGGTCGAGGTTGGCGTAGTCGAACATGATGGACGAGTAGTCCGTGACCAGCGCGTCGGCGGCCAGGGCGAGTTCCTCGACCGGGTCGTAGCAGGAGACGTCGATGATGCGCCCGGTGCGGCGCAGGCCGGCCAGGGGCGACGCCGCACCGCCGTAGAAGTAGTGGCCGCGGACGAGCAGGACGGTGTTCTCGCCGAGCCGGTCGGCGAGGGCGGCGAGGTCCAGGCGCGGGGTCCAGCCGGCCTCGTAGTCGCGGTGGGTGGGGGCGTACAGGACGGCCCGCCGGCCGGGGGCGATGCCCAGGCGTGCGCGGACCGCGCGGACGTCCGCCGCGCCGGCGGTGTAGTAGACGTCGTTGCGCGGGTAGCCGTGGTCCAGGGAGACGTAGCGGGCCGGGTAGGCGCGCTCCCACATCCGGGTGGAGTGACTGTTGGCGGAGACGCTGTAGTCCCACTTGTCGACACGGTCCAGCAGCGCGGCGAAGTCGATGCCCTGCGCGGCGGCCGGGAAGCGCATCTGGTCCAGGCCCATGTGCTTGAGCGGGGTGCCGTGGTGGGTCTGCAGGTGGACCGCGTCCGGGCGTTTGATCACGGCGTCGGCGAAGTTGACGTTGTTGACCAGGTACGCGGCGCTCGCCAGGACGTCCCAGTAGCGGGGGGTGCCGGGGACGACGTGGTCCGTGCCGGGCGGCAGCAGCGCGGCGTTCGCCGCCGACACCACCCACACCTGGTGGATCCGCGGGGCCAGCTCGGTGAGCTTGGCGGCGATCGCGGCCGGGTTGCAGGCGATCCCGCGGTTCCAGTAGGCGGAGAACACCGCGAGACCGGGGTCGGCCGGGCGGCCGAGCGCGCTGCGGTAGCGGTGGTCGCGGAACTTCGCGCCGATCCTGCGGCTCTGGGTGCGCACGGCCGATCTGGCCGTGCGGCGCGTGCGGTTGGCGGCCTGGAAGGCCCGGTACCTGGTGTACGCGCCCTCCTCCAGCAGGGCACGGCGTACGCCTTCGAAGCCGGCCGGGCGCTGGTGGCGCTCCGGGCGCCCGCGGACCGCGGCGAGCGAGGCCCGCCGGAAGAACTCCCGTGCCACCGCCTCCGGCATCGGGGAGCGGGCGAAGGTGCGCAGGCAGTCCTGGACCATCACGTCGTACAGCACGGCGTGCGCGCCGGGGCGGTCCGGCGCGGTACGGGCGAGGAGCGACTCGTAGCGGTCGATCACGGCGTAACGATCCTGCGGGGTGGCCAGGGGGAGGCTCTCCGGGCGCGGTTCGCGGTGCTCGTAGGCGATGTGGGGCAGGCAGGCGACGCGCCCGGCGTGCAGCAGGGTGGCGTAGGCGGCGAACGGCTCGTCGTCCGTGCCGAGGTCCTGCGCGTGCGCCCGCCAGAAGTCGGCGCGGACGGCCCGGTTGCCGAGGAGCGGGGCGAGCCGCAGCAGCTGCGGGGCCTGGTCCAGGACGACGGCGGTCGGGCCCGTGCGGGCCAGCAGCAGACCGTCCGGGGAGGGCGCCCCCGTCGTCTGCCAGGTGGAACGGACGTGGTCGAAGAGCAGTACGTCCACCGGGTCCGGTGCCGCGGTCAGTTCGGCGGCCCGTTCGGCGACCGTGTGCGGGGCACCGGCCGGCAGTCCGTCGCCGGCGCGGACGAAGTGCAGCCAGCGCCCGGACGCCCGCGCGGCTCCCGCGGCCCTGGCCTCGGCGTCCCCGGTGCCGGCCGGCAGGGGCAGCACGGTCAGCTCGGACGCGTGCCCCTGGGCGGTCTCACGGGCCCAGTCGCCCACCGCGGCGACGATCACCTCGACGTCCGGGAGCGGATGGGCGGCCAGGCCGTCGAGGAGGGCGGCCAGCCGGCCCTGGGTGTTCGGGCCGTGGACGATGACGCTGAGCTCGGGCATCGCGGTGGTCTCCTTCGCGTGGGTGACCTCTCGTCGTCGTCCGCCTTGTCGTCGGCCGGGCGCACCTTTCTGGACATATTGGCACTGATCTGATGAAAAGGTTGAAAGTGGTTGCTGTGGCGGCGCGATTAGCCCGAATGATCCGGACGCCGGATGTGCCGGGGCCCGGCCGCGGTCGTGCCGTGCGCCGGATACGCCGAGGCCCGGCCGCGGTCGTGTCGGGTGTCACGATCGTGGCCGGGCCGTCGCGGTCCGGATCAGGAGTGCAGGGCGACCTTCTGCTGTCGCAGCTCGGCCTGCGTCTCCCGCAGCGGCCGCGGCGCCTTGCCGTTGCCGTTGGTGAACTCCTCGTACTGGTCCATGACCTCGTCCGTGGGCCCGTCCATGAGGAGCTCGCCGCGCTCCAGCCACAGCACGCGGGTGCAGGTGTCGCGGATCGCCTTGGCGCCGTGGCTGACCAGGAACACCGTGCCGGCCTCCTTGCGCAGCTCGCGGATGCGCTCCTCGGAACGCCGCTGGAACTTGCGGTCGCCGGTGGCCAGGGCCTCGTCGATCATGAGGACGTCGTGGTCCTTGGCGGCGGCGATGGCGAAGCGCAGCCGGGCGCCCATGCCGGAGGAGTAGGTGCGCATCGGCAGGCTGATGAAGTCGCCCTTCTCGTTGATGCCGGAGAAGTCGACGATCGACTGGTAGCGCTCCTTGACCTCCTCGCGGGACATGCCCATGGCGAGACCGCCCAGGATGACGTTCCGCTCGCCCGTGAGGTCGCCCATCAGGGCCGCGTTGACGCCGAGCAGGGAGGGCTGGCCGTCGGTGTAGACCCGGCCGGTCTCGGGCGGCAGCAGGCCGGCGATGGCCCGCAGCAGGGTCGACTTGCCGGAGCCGTTGGTGCCGACCAGGCCGATGGCCTCGCCCCGGTAGGCGACGAAGGACACGTCCTTCACCGCGTGCACCTTGCGCACGCCCGCCGCCTTCTCGGCCTTGCCGCGGCGCAGGATGCGGTTGAGGGCGGCGGTCGCGGTGCCGCGGCCGGCGCCGGTGCCGTTGATCCGGTAGACGATGTTGACGCGGTCGGCGACGACGGTGGGGATCCGCTCGCCTGCGGAAGTCGGGGAAGTCGGGTTCTCAGCCACGGCCGTACGTCTCCTCAGCCTTCCAGAAGTAGATGAAGCCACCGACGCCTGCGAGCACCGCCCAGCCCGTCGAGACCAGCCACACGTGCGGCGGGAGCTGGCTCGCGTGGAAGCTGTCGATCAGGGCGAAGCGCATCAGGTCGATGTAGACGGCGGCGGGGTTGCACTGGAGCGCCGTCATCGCCCAGTGGGGCAGATCGTCGTGGCTGAGCACCTTCTCGATGCTCCACATCACGCCGGAGACGTACATCCAGGTGCGCAGGATGAACGGCATCAGCTGCGCGATGTCCGGCGTCTTCGCGCCCATCCGGGCCATGACCATCGACACACCGGTGTTGAACACGAACTGGAGCGCCAGGGCGGGCAGTACCAGCAGCCAGGACATGCTGACGGGCACACCGAAGCAGAGCAGGATGACGATCAGCGCGACCATCGAGAACAGCAGCTGCTGGAGCTGCTGGAGGCAGAAGGAGATCGGCAGGGCCGCCCGCGGGAAGTGCAGGGCCCGTACGAGGCCGATGTTGCTGGAGATCGCCCGGGTGCCCGCCATGATCGAGCTCTGGGTGAACGTCCACACGAACACACCCGTGACAAGGAACGGCACGAAGTCGGGGACACCGTGCGAGGTGCCCAGCAGAATGCCGAAGATGAAGTAGTACACCGCCGCGTTGAGCAGCGGGTTCATCACTTGCCAGAGCTGCCCCAGCTTCGCCTGGCTGTACTGTGCAGTGAGCTTGGCGGTGGCGAAAGCACTGATGAAGTGGCGTCGCGCCCAGAGCTGGCGGATGTACTCCGACAGGGAGGGGCGGGCACCACTGACCGCGAGGCCGTGGCGGGCGGCCAGGGCCGAGAGGTCGTCGTCGGCCGGGACCGGGGTGGGGGGCGGTGTGTGGAGGACCTGGCTCACATCCGCTGCTTTCGTTCGGGGGAGGGGGTGGGTGCGTCCGGCCGGGAACCGGGGCCGTCGCCCGTGGTTTCCCGACGTTTTTCTGTGCATTTACTCACGTCGGGACGGCACCGTATCGTCGCAACGTGAGCGTAGGACGAGTTGGCGTCGGAACGCAACCGTTTCGTCGTGACGACCTACGCGAGGACGAGACCGTATCGACGCCGGGCCGATACATTTCGTGGGCAAGGGGCGGCAGGAGGGGACGGGTGTCGTGAGGACGGATCCGTTGCGCCGCCACGCTTTGCGTGGGGACGGGACCGTATCGTCGTAACGCCCTATGCTGTTCGGCATGACGACGAACGCCGAGGAGTCCCAGACGCGTCCGCGCCGCCGCACCCCGGCGGGAGCCGCCGTACTCCGCGAGGATGTGACGGAGGCCATTCGCGCGGCCGTCTTCGAGGAGCTCGCGGCCGTCGGCTACGCACGGATGTCGATCGAGGGCATCGCCCGCCGGGCTGGGGTCGGCAAGACGGCGGTGTACCGCCGCTGGCGCTCCAAGCTCCATCTCGTCCTCGACGTCGTCTCGGCGATCGCCGTGCAGGGCCTGCCCACCCCGGACACGGGGTCCCTGGAGGGCGACCTGCGCCTGCTGTACGAGATGACCTCCCGGGCGCTGCGCCACCCCGTGGCCTCGCAGATCATCCCGGACCTCCAGGCCGAGGCGGCCCGCAACCCCGAGATCGCCGAGGCCGTGCAGAACACGCTGCGCGAGGGGCAGGAGGGCGTGGCCAGCGGGATCGTCGCGGCGGCGAAGCGGCGCGGCGAGGTCCGGTCGGGCATCGACGAGGAACTCGCCCTCGACCTGATCTCCGGCCCGCTGTACTGGCGCTCGGTGGTGATCCGCAGCCCGAAGCTCCCCAAGGGATACCTGGGCGCCCTGGCGCGGGCGACCACGGCGGCACTCAAGGCCCTCTGATCCGCCCGGCGGCACCCCCTGCCCCGCGCGCGGTGCCGCTCTCAGACGATCAGCCGGCGCAGCCTCGCATGGGCGACCGAGACGATGCCCCCCGCTCCCGGAGCCAGCCGCAGGGCCAGCGCCCCGGAGTGGGTGGCGTAGGGCTGCACGAGGACGACGGCGTGCCGGGCGCTCACCACGGCGCGACGGCGCAGCAGACCCGCGCCCCCGACGGCGTGCGCCGTCGTCTCGCGGCTCGCGCCGTCCGCGAACAGCACCCGCAGCCGCAGGTCCCAGGTGCCCGTGCCGTACGCCGCCAGCGCGGCCAGGTCCACGGCCGTCTCCGCGGTCCAGGTGCCGTCCGGGGCGGGTGCGAGCGCGGCGGTACGGCGCCACCGGGCGTCCCCGGTCCGCGTGGCGCCGGCCCGGCCCGGCGCACCGTCGCGCGGCCGCCACTCCACCTCCAGCGCCTCGGGCCCCGCCGCCGCCATCCGGCCGTACAGCTCGTGCAGGCGCAGCCGCAGCACGGTGCCCCGCGCGCGGGGCCGCAGCCCTGCGTCGACGGCGACCGGAAGGAGCCGGACCGGGCAGGTCAGCAGGGAGTCCAGGGTGACCCGGGGGAGGTCGGCGGACCAGACGGGCGTGCCGTCGGCCGCGCGCGCGTAGGGCGGCAGCAGACGTGCCGGGCGGGCGGCCAGTTCGCCGAGCCGGGGCAGGTCGCGCGGTCCGGGGGAGGCCAGGACGACCTGCGCGAGGAGACGGCCCGGGGCGGCGGGGCGGGGACCGAGGTCGGCGGCGTCGTAGGTCGCGAGGTACTCCCGGGTGTGCGCCCACCAGTCGCGCCGGTACGACTCGTCGCGCAGCCCCAGTTCGCGCAGGTACAGGCGCAGCTCGTGGTCGAGGAACTTGGCGCGGGCCGCCCGCGCGAGCTCCTTCTGCCCGGCGCCCAGCAGGATCTCGTGGGCGGCCCGGCTCGCCCGGGTGCGGGCCCGCCAGTTTTCGATGCCCGCGCGGTCCAGGGAGATCGACAGCCGCTCGGCGGACCGGCGGACGTGCCAGACGTACACCCGGTCCGGGACCAGGACGATGCGGGGGTCCGCGGCGAGCACGCGCGCGGTGAACACGAAGTCCTCGTAGCGGAAGCCGCCCTCGGGGAAGCGGATGCCGTGCGAGGCCAGGAACGCGGTGCGGTAGAGCTTGTTGACGCAGAGCGTGTCGCGGACCAGCAGGGGGCGCTGCGCCGGGCGCCCGACCACGGCGCGCGCCGTGTACAGGCGCCGCTGCCAGGGCGCCTCGCGCCCGGAGGGCAGTTCGCGGCGTACGCACAGCCCGCCGGCCACCTCGGCGTCCTCCTCGACCGCCGCGGTGAGCAGCGCGTCGACCGCGCCCGGCGGCAGTACGTCGTCGCTGTCGAGGAACATCACGTACGGCGCGGTGACCGTGTCGAGCCCGGTGTTGCGCGGGGTGCCGCAGCCGCCGCTGTTGACCGGGTGCCGTACCACCCGCAGCCGCGGCTCCGTCCCGGCGAGGCGGGTGAGCAGCTCGGCGCTGCCGTCGGTCGAGCAGTCGTCGACGGCGACGACCTCACGGACGGCGGGGCCCTGCGCGAGGGCCGAGCGCACGGCGTCGGTCACATGCGCGGCGTCGTTGTGGCCGATGACGACGACGGAGACCTGGTGGGGGGCGAGGGGAGGCATGAGGTCCAGGGGGCCGAGTCGGAGGAGGGGCTTTCGGCGTGCCCGGCACGCCGGGGACGGTCGGTGCGCCCGGCAGGGTCGGTGTGCCCGGCCCGAGGACGGCCGGTGCGTGCGGAGGGCTCCGCAGGGTCGGCGTGCGCGGACCGCCACAGACGGACGAACGACAGGACGGCGGCCGTGGCCAGCAGCCCGTTGCGGACGAGCATCAGCGCACACCCGGTCCAGGTGGAGGCGACGACGTCGCTGTAGTAGAGGGGGAACACGACGCTGCTCACCGCGGTGGCCGCCACGATCAGCCAGGCCACCGGACGCTGGGTGGTGTGCCGCGAGGTCAGGCACACGGCGGCCAGGCCGAGCAGCCAGACCATGTACTGCGGGCTGATCACCCGGCTGGTGGCGGTGAACAGCAGCACGGCGCTCAGCGCGGCGTCGAGCGGAGTCGCCTCGGTCCACCGCCGGGCCCGCAGCCGCCACAGCACCAGCAGCCCGATGGCGACGACGGTGAGGGCGAGCGCGATGTGCGCGACCGTGGTGACGTACGGTCCGGTGAACTCCATCGAGCCGTACCGGTAGTGCACCCGTCCCGGCCAGCCCGCGCGGGTCGCCAGGTTGAGGACCGTGCCGCCGAGGGACTCGATCTGCACGCCCCGGCCGCCCTGCTGCCACAGGAACGCGAGGGGGTTGTGGAACAGCGCCGCGAGGGAGGCGAAGACCACGGCTCCCGCGGCCGCCGCCCAGGTCCACGCCGACCGGGTGGCCCGCCCCCTCGCCACCCCCACCAGCACCAGCAGCGGCCACACCTTCACCAGCGCCGCGAGCGCCGCGATCACCCCGCACACCCGGGGGGAGCGCGACAGCGCCAGCAGCGCGAGCATCGCGAGCACCGTGACCTGGACGTCGTAGCGCGCGAACGGCAGCCGCAGCAGCAGCGGCAGGGCACCCACCCACAGCCCGGCCCCGAGCAGGCTGTGGCCGGGCCGCAGGCCGGTGCGGGCCAGCGCCGCCGTGACCGACGCGTCCGCCACGAGGGTGATGACGACGAACGCCTGGAGGTACGTCAGTCCCGGCAGCAGGCCGGGCGCGAGCAGCACCGCCCCGGCGCCCGGCGGGTACTGCCACAGCCGGTCGTGCGCCGGGAAGGTGCCGTGCGAGAGGACGACGTACCAGTGGTGGTAAAGCCGCCACACCTCCCGCGCGACACGGCCGCCCAGCAGCGGCAGGGAGTCGTGGGCGAGCAGCCACAGCATCAGGGCGCGGGTGACGAGCCAGGCGGAGGCCAGGGGAAGGAGACGGTGGTGACGTGTCATCACGGCGGATCGTAAGCCGGACGAGTGGCTCATTCGAGGTGATACGCCGTCAATACGCAAGAACCATTGATTAATAGTACAAAATTGGTGTCGTGGTGAGCGGAAGGCCGAGGCGCCCGAGCGGCGGCACGGCGGGCGCGGCGGGTGTCCTGGCGGTGGCCGTGCCCGCCGCCGTCATGCTCGGGCTCGGACTGTGGGACCTGGACCGCGGCGGTACCTGGCGCGACGAGGCCGTCACCCTTCAGGTCGCGCGGCGCTCGGTACCGCAGATCTGGCGGCTGCTGCACGGCGTGGACGCGGTGCACGGCCTCTACTACCTGTTCATGCACGCCGTCCTCGTCGTCCCCGGGTCCGGCGTGGTCGCCGACGAGGTCCTGCTGCGGCTGCCGTCCGTCGTCGCCGCGTCCGCCGCGGCCGGTCTGGTGGCGGCGCTCGGCAGCCGGCTGGCCCGGCCGCGGGTCGGCCTGTGGGCCGGGCTGCTGTACGCGATCACCCCGATGGTCGGTCACTACGCGCAGGAGGGCCGGTCGTACGCCCTGGTCGCGGCCGGGGCCGCCGGGGCGACGCTGTGGCTGGCGAAGGCCTTGGACGGGCGGCCGTGGTGGCCGTACGCGGTGTTCGTCGCCGTCACCTGCCTGCTGCACGAACTGGCGGTGCTGATGCTGCCCGCCCACGCCGTGACCCTCGCGCTCGCGCGGGCCGTACGCCGGGAGTGGTGCCGCTGGGCGGCCGCGGCCGGCGGCGCGCTGCTGCTGGTGTCGCCCCTGGCGCTCCTCTCGGGCCGGCAGTCGGGCCAGGTGGCGTGGCTGACGCCACCGGACGCCGGGGCGGCGCAGCGGCTGCTGTGGCAGTTCACCGGCCGCGCGGACTGGGCGTCGTGGGTGTACGTCGGCCTCGTCGTCGTGGCCGCGACGGCGTTGCGGCGCTCGGCGCTGGTCCGGGTGGCGCTGCCGCTGGCGGTGCTGCCGCCCCTGGCCCTGATGGCCCTGTCGCAGGTGCGGCCGATGTACGACGACCGGTACGTGCTGTTCGCGCTGGCGGGCGCGCCGCTGCTGGCGGCCGCCGGAGCCGACCGGGTGCTGCGTGCCGCGGCACCGGGTCTGCCGTACGCCGGCTTGTCCGTCCGGCCGCCCGCCGTCGCCCTCGCGGGCGTGTCCGCCGTCGCCCTCGCGTTCGTCGGGCAGCTGCCGCTGTACCGCCTCGACCGCGACCCCGGCCGCCGCCCGGACAACCTCACCGCGGTCGCCGCGCTCGCCGCGCGCGAACTGGCGCCGGGCGACCCGGTGGTGTTCCTGCCGGCCATCGGGCGGCGCCCGGCGCTGGCGTACCCGCGGGCGTTCCGGCGGGCGCGCGACGTGGCCCTGAAGGTGCCGGGGCCCGCGTCCGGGACGCTGTACGGCGTCGAGGTCGACGCCCCGGTGCTGCGCCGCAGGCTCGACGCCGTCGACCGGCTCTGGGTGGTCGCCGAGCCGTACGCCCTGCGCTCGCCCTGGTATCCGGGCGACCCGGCCGAGCGGCTCAAGCTCACCGTGGTGAACGAGGAGTTCGTCCCCTTCGAGCCGCGACAGGAGTTCGTCAGTGGAAGAACCGTCCTGCGTCTCTATGTACGCCGTCCGGCCCCGGCGGGCCCGCCCCGGACCGGTCGGGGCCCGGCCGGTCCGTTCCCGGGGGGCTGGTCCTCGGCCGGCCCGCCCCGCGTCGCGCCGCCCGCCGGCGGCCCGGCTACGAGCAGCCGGGTGTTTCCTCCAGCGCTGCCGCGTCCAGCGCCGTGGTGAGCCGGTCGAGGCGTTCGTGCAGGTCACGGATCTCGTCGAGGCCGAAGCCGGTCGCGGCGGCGATCCGGCGCGGCACCTGGAGCGCCTGCTCCCGCAGCGCCAGGCCCGGCCCGGTCAGCCGCACCTCCACCGAGCGTTCGTCGCGCGCGCTGCGCTCCCGGGTGACCAGGCCCGCCGCCTCCAGTCGCTTGAGCAGCGGCGACAGGGTGCCGGAGTCGAGACGCAGGAACGAGCCCAGCTTCTTCACCGGCAGGTCGCCCTGCTCCCACAGGACCAGCATCACGAGGTACTGCGGGTAGGTGAGTCCGAGGTCCTTGAGGAGCACGCGGTAGACGCCGTTGAAGGCGCGCGAGGCGGCGTGCAGGGAGAAGCAGATCTGGCGGTCGAGGCGGAGCCAGTTCTCCCCGGTCTCGGCCTCGGTGCTGGGCGTCTGGGTGGGCGTCATGCCCCCAGGGTAGCTCTTGCGAGCCATTGAATTGCGCGCAACTGAATTGCGTGCTCTACTTGTGGTCGTGAGGGCGGCCGGACCGGGCCGCCGGAACGTCACTTCGAGAGGGATGGTCTTCCATGGACGCGCTCTACACCGCTGTCGCCACCGCAACGCACGGCCGCGACGGCCGCGCCTACTCCTCCGACGGCAAGCTGGAGGTCCAGCTCGCCCCTCCGGTCGAGCTGGGCGGCAACGGCCAGGGCACCAACCCCGAGCAGCTCTTCGCCGCCGGTTACGCCGCCTGCTTCGCCAGCGCCCTGGGCGTGGTCGGCCGGGCCGCCAAGGTGGACGTGAGCGACGCCGCCGTCACCGGCGAGGTCGGCATCGGCAAGCAGGGCGTGGGCTTCGGCCTGAAGGTCACCCTGCGCGTGGAGCTGCCCGAGGGCGTGGACGAGAACACCGGCCGCAAGCTGGTCGAGCAGGCCCACGAGGTCTGCCCCTACTCCAACGCCACCCGCGGCAACATCGACGTCACCCTCGTCATCGAGTAGGTCCCGCCGCGGACTTCCCGCCGGCGCCGTAGTCGACCCGCGCCAGCACCTCGCCCGTCCGCCGGCTCCACGCCACCACCACCGCCTCCTCGGGCACGGTGCGCCGGCGCGTGAGCAGCAGCCAGTGCACGTGGTACCGGCGGCCGATCGCGGTGCGCTCGGCGCGGGTCGCGGACGGGGCGAGATAGGCCTGTACGTCGGCGAGCCGACGAAGCCGCACCCGCTCGTCCAGCGCCGCGTCCGGCCAGGCGGGCGCGGCGAGGTTCGGACCGTAGCCCGCGATCGCGTGGACGGCGTAGTACCCGTCGGCGATCACCACCTCGCCGGGCCCGATGTGCTGCGCGGCCCACGCGTACGCCGGCCAGTCCGGCGGCTGCTCGAACCCGACCGGGTCCAGCTCCCGGGGGATCACGGCCCCGGCCTGCACGGTGAGGAAGCCGACGCAGGCCCCGGTCGCCGCCAGCACGCCCAGCATCCTGCGCCACACCGGCCACGGCCGGGCCGCCGCCAGCTCCACGGCCAGCGCGAACTGCGGCCCCACGAGCGTCAGCCCGAGGATCCGGCCGTAGGTGTAGTGCCCGCTGAACCAGCCGTACGCCACCACCAGGCAGTCCAGCGCGGTCATCAGCACCAGCGGATCACGCCACGACGAGCGGCGGGCCCGCAGCCACAGCGCCGGCAGCCCCAGCAGGGCCAGCCAGAAGTGGCCGCCGAGATCCAGGTACAGCCGCCGGTGCATCGCGTCCACGCTGCCGTCCCCGGCCAGGGCGAACACGTCGAAGTACGGCCAGCAGGCCCCGACGGCCACGGCCACCGCGCCCGCCAGCGCCCACCGTGCCAGCACGGCCGGCCGCCGGCCCCGCTGCCATCCCGCGATGCAGGCCAGCGCTCCCGCCACCGCCGCCACCGACGTGATCGGATGGATCAGCAGGATCACCCCGTACAGCGCGCCGACCGCCGCGTACCCGGCGAAACCGCGCAGTCCGCTGGGCCCCACGTACCGCACCCGCCGGGTGTCGCGGGCTCGTGCGCCGGTCAGCGACCAGGCCCAGAACGCGAGCCCCGCCGCGAACGCCGACGGGTAGGCGAGCGTCCCGGTCATCGACATCAGGCCGAGATAGCCGCTCCACCAGGCCCGCTCGGTGCCCCACAGCAGCGTCATCGACGTCAGCGCCAGCACCGGCGCCCACGGTCGGGGCGACAGCACCTTCACGAAGCGGCCGATGCCGGTCAGCAGCACCAGCAGGTTCAGCGGACCGGCGAGCTTGACCACCTCCCAGCCGGACAGTCCCGTCAGCCGGGCGAAGACGCCCTGCGCGAGCGTGTACGGCGAGTAGTACGGGCTGCCCGCGCCCGGCAGGTCCGCCATCGGGTGGCGCGGGTGCAGCAGGTGCGCCTTGAGGCGTTCGACGACCGCCGCGTGCTGCCCCGCGTCGCAGCACAGCGGGACCCGCCAGTACGCCAGCGACATCACCAGCCAGAACAGGAAGCCGAAGACCTGGTACGGCGTGGGACGCCGCAGACGGCCGCCGCCGCGCAGCGCGGTGGCTCCGCGGGCCGGCCGTCGGACGAGGGCGCCGGAGCTCACCGGACCGGCGCGGGGGCGTGGAAGGACATCAGGGGCATTGGCCGTACCTTCCCGCCGTGATCACGGGCCCACCCGACTGTCACCTCATCGGGTGAGCCCGGCCGACCCGGCCCCGGCCTCGATCCCGGATCCCGACCCGGCCTCGATCCCGGATCCCGACCCGGCCTCGATCCCGGATCCCGACCCGGACCCGGCCACGGACCCGGACCCGGACCCGGCCACGGACCCGGACCCGGATCCCGACCCGGACCCGGCCACGGCCACGGATCCAGATCCGGACCCGGCCCGGTCCTGCGCGGGGACGACGACCCGGCCCCGTACGAGCGGCTCCAGCAGCAGCGGCACCCCCACCACGGGCAGCAGCCAGGCCAGGACGATCAGCCGGTCGCCCCAGACGGTGATGTCGGGATGCGCGGCCTGGGTGAGGAACCCGGTGAACGCGGCCGCGAGCAGAAAGCCGCCGAACGCCCGGCGCCGGCGCAGCGCCCCGCACGCCCCGGCGGCCAGCGCCGCCAGGAACAGCGGCTCGCGTACCTGCCGCCTGAGCCACTCCGGCCAGAAGTTGCCCTGGAGCTGGCGGAACTCCGCCCAGGGACGGAGCCGGTCGGGCCGCGCGAAGTGATCCGTCAGCAGGTCCTGGACGCTCTCCGAACCGGACGGGTAGTGCAGCGCGTTCGCCAGCAGCGTCGTGCCGAGCGCGCCGCAGCAGCCCGCCACCGCGACCGCGGCCGGGCCCCACCCGTGCGGCGCACCCGCCCGCCACCGCCGTACGGCGATCACCGCACCGGCCGCCGCCAGGCACCCCGCCAGGAACAGCGCCTGGGAGTGCTTCACGGCGAACAGCGCGGCCAGCGCCCCGCAGACCAGCAGCGTGCCCGCGCGGACCCGGCGTTCCAGGGCCAGCGCGCAGCCCCACACCGCCGTCAGGGTCAGCGCCAGCATCAGCCCCTCGGCCATCGGGCGCATGGCGGTGGTGCCGCACGGCAGGACGTAGAACAGGGCCTGCCCGGTCAGGCACAGCGACACCGGTACCCGCAGCGTGCGCAGGATCAGGAAGACGAGGACACCGCCCGCCACCGTGACCACGACGCTCGCCGCCCACACCCCCCACGTCACACCGAGCACCGTGACGAACGGCAGCAGGAACACGGGATAGCCGGGCCGCACCTCGAAGATCCGCATGAACCGCTCCGAGAGGTACGGCAGCGTGTGCCCGCCGGTCTGTCCGGCCGCCAGCCGCTCCTCGACGACCTGGAGCTCCCGGGCCCGGCAGTCCGCCAGGACCTGCGGAGCGGGGTCCGCCCGGTGGAAGTGCACCACGTCCACCTTCTGGTCGCGGGCGGCCAGCGCCGCCCGGCTCGCACAGATGTAGTCGATGGTGGCGGCCGCCGTCGCGTCCTTGCTCTCGCCGCGCAGACTCAGCGCGTACGCCAGGTAGTTCTTGCTGTCGGGGGTTTCCCGGCCGGTCACGTTCGCGAGCTGGAGCAGGGCGAAGACCACGCCCAGCACGAGGACCCAGGTGCGCGGCCTCACGAGGACGCGAGCAGGTCGTGTCCGCAGGCGGGTGCGGGCACCCGCACCCGCCCGGCCGCGGACGGCATGGACTCGCCCAGCAGCAGCGTCCGTACGACGCGTTCGGCGGCGCGTCCGTCGTCGTACGTGCAGAACCGCTCCCGGAAACCGGCCCGCAGCCGCGCCGACTCCTCGTCGCGCCAGCCGCCGGACGCCAGCAGCCCGGCCAGTTCCCGGTAGGAGCGCGAGACATGGCCGGGCGGCTCGGCGGTGATGTCGAAGTAGGTGCCCCGGCTCGCCGTGTACGCGGCCTGGTCGTCGGCGTGGACGACGATCGGCCGGTCCAGGCAGGCGTAGTCGAACATCAGGGCCGAGTAGTCGGTGACCAGCACGTCGGAGGCGAGCAGCACCGTCTCGACGTGCGGCTCGTCCGTCGCGTCGAGCAGCACCCCGCGCCGGTGCAGGTCCGCCAGGCCGAGCCCGCGCGCCGGACCGGTGGCGAGCGAGGGGTGCAGCCGTACGACGAGGGTGTGGCCCGGGCCCAGGTCCCCGGCGAACCGGGCCAGGTCGAGGCGGTCGACATGGCCGCCGCGCCGGTACTCGCGGCGGGTCGGCGCGTACAGCACGACGGTGTTCCCCGGTGGGATGCCCAGCCGGTCCCGGGCGGCCGCGCACTCGGCCGGTCCGGCGCCGACCAGGACGTCGTTGCGGGGGCTGCCGGTGCGGGCGGACGCGAAGTGGCACGGGTACGCCCGCTCCCACACCAGCTCGGAGTGCCGGTTGGCGACCAGGCTGTGGTCCCAGCGGTCGGCGCGGCGCAGCATCTGCGGCACGTCCAGGCCGTGCCGGGCGCCGGGTTTGTCCCGCAGATCGGCCCCCATGTACTTCAGCGGGGTGCCCTGATGGGTGTGGATGTGCACGCTGCCGGGACGTTTGACCAGGGTGCCGGGCCAGTTGACGTTGTTGACGAAGTACGTCGCCCGCGCGGTGATCTCCCGGTAGCGCAGGGAGTCGAGCAGGACGTGCTCCACGTCTTCCGGCAGCAGCGCCGGGTCGGCCGCCTCCTCCTCACCGGCCACCACCCACACCCCGCGCAGGTGCGGGGCGATCTCGCGGGCCTTGCGATAGACGGCCGCCGGGTCGCCGAGCACACCCCGGTGGGAGAACGCCGAGTACACGACGAGGTGCGGGTCGAGCGGACGGCGGGCGTGCAGCGCGGACCAGCCCCGCTCGAGCCGCCCGGCCGCCGCCCTGGACACCGGCAGGGCCCGCCGCCCGACCGCCCGGGCCGCCCGGCCGGTCCCCCGCCTCAGCAGATAGGCCGGGTAGCCGCCCTCCAGCAGCCGCAGTTCCCCGTCCGCCGACGCGCCCTTCGGCCGGTGCCTGCGGAACATCTGCGCGGTGAGCCGGAAGAACTCGGCCCGGTCCGCGGGCGGCAGCCGGTCCGGTTTGGCGAGGATGTCGAGGCAGTGCTCGCCCATCTTGCGGTGCAGACAGGGGAGCCAGCCGGCCAGTTCGGGGCGGGCGGCGACGAACGCGAAGACCCGCTCGTACTGGTCGTGGATGTCGAAGTGCTTGCGGCTGGTGGTGGACAGGATGTTGCCCTGGCGGCGCTGGCGGTAGTTCAGGCAGATCCGGTCCAGCGTGGCGATCCGCCCGGCGCTGAGCAGCACCGGGAACGTCCAGGGCGTGTCCTCGTAGTACCCCGGCGGGAACTCGAAGCCGTTCTCCGTCACGAACTCCCGCCGGTAGACCTTGTTCCAGACCACCATCAGCAGATCGAGGATCTCCGGGCGCCCGGCGGCCGTGAAGGTGCCCTCGCCCATGTCCGCGAGCAGATGGGCGAGGGCGTTGCGCCGGGTGCCGCCCCACCAGTAGGTGCGGGCGTAGTCGAAGACCAGGACGTCCGGGTCGCCGGTCTCGTCGAGCCGGTCGGCCATCGCGCGCAGCGCGCCCGGGGTGAGGGTGTCGTCGCTGTCGAGGAAGAAGAGGAAATCGCCGGTGGCGTGGGGCATCCCGGCGTTGCGGGCGCGGCCCAGGCCTACGTTCTCCGGCAGGTGCAGCACCGTGACGCGCGGATCGCGGGCCGCGTACTCGTCGAGGATCGCTCCGCAGCCGTCCGGGGAACGGTCGTCGACGGCGATCACCTCGATGTCCCGGTACGACTGCTCCAGGACCGAGTCGAGGCACTCGCGCAGGAAGCCCTGCACCTTGAAGCAGGGGATGATGACGCTGAAGCGGGGCACTGCGGGGTCAGCTCCTCACGAGAGTGGCGGCGGCGGGGGCCGGGACGCGCCGGTCGAGCGGCAGCACCGGCGGGATCGCCTCCGGCGGCTCGCCGAGCAGCACCCGGCGTACCACCCGCTCCGCGGCCCGGCCGTCGTCGAACTGGCAGAAGCGCTCCCGGAAGGCGGCCCGCAGCGCGCGGGAGCGCGGACCCGCGTACGAGCCGTCGGCGAAGACTCGGGCCAGTTCCCGCGGGGTGCGCGCCACCGGGCCGGGCGGCGCCTGGAGCAGGTCGAAGTAGACGCCCCGGGTCTCCTGGTAGACCTCCCAGTCGTCGGCGTACACGACGATCGGCCGGTCCAGGTTGGCGTAGTCGAACATGATCGACGAGTAGTCGGTGATCAGCGCGTCGGCGGCCAGGCAGACGTCCTCGGAGGAGCGGTGCGAGGTCACGTCGATGATCCGTCCGCTGCCGGTGCCGTGACCCCGGTCGTAGAAGTAGTGGGCGCGCAGCAGGACCACCACGTCCTCGCCGGCCTCCGCGCAGAACCGCTCCAGGTCCAGGCCCGCCTCGAAGCCGCTCTGGTGGTCGCGGTGCGTCGGCGCGTACAGGACGGCCGTGGCGCCCTGCGGGACGCCCAGCTCCCGGCGGACCCGGGCGACGTCCTCGGCGGTCGCGGTGAGGTAGACGTCGTTGCGCGGATAGCCGTACTCCAGCGCCTCGTAGGAGCCGGGGAAGGCGCGCTCCCACATCTGGGTGGAGTGGCGGTTGGCGGAGAGGTTGTAGTCCCAGCGGTCGACGCGGCCCAGCAGCCTGGTGAAGCTGCCGGTCGCCGCGGCCACCACGGGGTACGTCGACTGGTCGACGCCCATCTTCTTCAGCGGTGTGCCGTGCTGGGTCTGCACGTGCACGCTGCCTGCGCGCTTGACCACGTCCTCCGCGAAGTTGGCGTTGTTGATCAGATAAGTGGCGCGGGCCAGGACCTCCCAGTAGCGGCGGCTGCCGATCACCACGTGGTCGACGTCCTTCGGCATGGTGTGCGCATGCTCGGGCTCCACCAGGAACACCGACCTGATGTGCGGGGCGAGTTCACGGGCCTTGGCGTGGATGGCGGCCGGGCTGCACGCGTAACCGCGGCCCCAGTAGGCGCAGTACACGGCCAGCCGGGGATCGAGCGGGCGGCGCAGCTGCCTGCGGTACAGCAGCCGGGTGCGCAGCATCCGGGGGCGCGGGACGCTCCGGGCGGCCCGCGCCGCGGCCTGGTTGGCGCCGCGCAGGGCTCGGAACGCGGTGTACGCCCCGGCCGCCAGCAGCCGGTGCTGCACGCCCGGACTGCCGCCCGGCCTGCGGAAACCGGCCGGGCGGTGGCGCCGGTACAGGCGGCCGGCCCGGCGGAAGAAGGCGCGCCTGCGCGACGGCAGCCGCCGGGGGTGCGCCGCCGTCCTCAGCACCTGCGCGAACAGCTGCTCGAACAGGGCGGCCGTCCGCTCGCCGGACAGCCCCTGCCCGGCGGCCCGCGAGAGCACCAGGTCCGTCTGGTCGAGCAGCTCGAAGTGGTGCGCGCCCGGCTGGTCCGGCCGGCTGCCCCGACGGCGCAGCCGGTGCCGTACGACCACCGCGTCCAGTACGGCGACCCGTTCGGCCGCGATCGTGACCAGGCCGCCGAAGCCCAGCTCCGCGAAGTGGCCGTCGGGGAAGGCGATCCGCCGCTCGGCGAGGAACGCCCTGCGGTGGGCGGCGCTCCAGACGGGCAGCCGCACACAGGTCACCTCGGGCGCCCGGTCGGGGGCGAAGGCGCCCGGCGGGGCCTGGGCCAGCAGCGGCGCCGCCGGGCGGGTCGGCTCGCCCTCCCACCACGGCGTGCGCTCGTGCTCGAAGTACAGGACGTCGACGTCACCGGTGGCGTCCAGCCGGCCGGCCAGCGCGGTCAGCGCGCCCGGGGCCAGTGTGTCGTCGCCGTCGAGGAACAGCAGATACGTGCCGGAGGCCGCTCGCATCCCGGCGTTGCGCGCCGCGCCCGGACCGGCGGAGGGCGGTGAGTGCACCGGCCTCACCCGCGCGTCCCGCCCCGCGTAGCCGGCGGCGACCTCCGCCGCCGGGGCGTCGGGCGCGTCACAGACCGGGATCAGCTCGAAGTCGCCGAAGGACTGGGCGAGGACGGAGTCCAGCGCCAGGGACAGCCGGCCTCCGATCCCCGGGGACGGGACGATGATGCTGAAGCGGGGCATTCTGCTCTTTCTCTGTCGAGGTCCTGGCCGGGGTCCCGGCCGGGGGCGCGGCCCGGACCCCGACCGGGGTGGCGGCCGGCCTTCCCGGTCGGGGTCCGGTCCGGTCCGGGTCCTGGTGCTCAGGCCGTACGGACACGGCCCGGCCGCCCGGTCGGCCGCCAGGTGGGCGGCCGGGTCGGGGTGGGCCGCGAGGTGCTGAGAGGCATGGGAACTCCCGATAGGGCAAACGGCGTTCAGTGGCTGTCGGTGACGGGGTGTGGTCCGGAAGGTTGCGCCGCCGCCCCGGCGAGCGGGGAGCTCGTGAGCGCCCCGGCGGCCGACGGCACCGGGCGCCGTCGTTCGAGCGGCACGACCGCGGGCAGCCCCGGCGTCTGGCCCAGCACCACATGGCGTACGACCCGTTCGGCGGCGTGTCCGTCGTCGTACGGGCAGAACCGCTCCCGGAAGGCGGCGCGCAGCCGGTCGGAGCGCGCCCCGCGCCAGTGGCCGCTCGCGAAGACGGTGATCAGCTCGTCCTCGGTGCGCGCGACCGCGCCCGGTGGGAAGGCGCGCAGGTCGAAGTAGGTGCCGCGGGTCGCCTCGTACGCCTCCCGGTCGGCGTCGTGGATCACGATCGGCCGGTCCAGGTTGGCGTAGTCGAACATGATCGACGAGTAGTCGGTGACCAGCGCGTCCGCGGCCAGGCACAGCGACTCCACGCTCGGGTGGCCGGTGACGTCGACGATGCGGGTGCCCCGGGCCGGCGGGCCGGCCTGCCCCTGGTGGGAGCGGGCCAGGATCATGAAGCGCGGGCCCAGGCGGCGCACGAGGCGCTCCAGGTCCAGCGAGGTGTGCCGGCCGGCGCGGTAGTCGCGGTGGGTGGGCGCGTACAGGATCGCCACCGTGCCCTCGGGGATGCCCAGGGACGCCCGCAGCAGCGCCGTGTCCGCCGCGCTCGCCCGCTGGAGGACGTCGTTGCGGGGGTAGCCGTAGTCCAGCGTGGTGTAGCCGCCGGGGTAGACGCGCTCCCAGGTCAGTGTGGTGTGGCGGTTGGCGGACAGGACGTAGTCCCACTTGTCGACGCTCCTGAGGAGCTCCGCGAAGTCCATCCCGCGCGCCGCCGCCGGACGGTCCTGGAGGTCGAGGCCCATGCGCTTGAGCGGGGTGCCGTGCTGGGTCTGGACGAAGACCTGGCCGCGGCGCTTGACCAGGCGCCGGTCGAAGTTGACGTTGTTGACCAGGTACTTGGAGCGGGCCAGCGCCGTCCAGTAGGCGGCCGTGCCCGGGGTCAGCCGGCCGGTGCCCGCCGGGATCGTGTCGTGGTACTCGGGCCGGGCGATCCACGCCGTACGGATGTGCGGGGCGTGCGTGCGGAAGGCGGTCTCCAGCGCGCCCGGGTTGCAGCTGTGGCCACGGCCCCAGTAGGCCGCGAAGATCGCGTGGTCGGCGCGCAGCGGAAGGCGCAGCTGGACGCGGTAGTGCAGCTGCAACGCCCCGGCCCGCAGGGTCCTGCGCAGCCGGCCGACGAGCCGCGCGGCCCCGCGGTACAGGCCCGTCGTCCGCTGCACCGCGCGGTAGGTGCGGTGCAGGCCCAGGCGGACCAGCCCGTGCCGCAGCCGGGAGCGCAGGGAGGCGGGGGCGCCGGGGACGCGGTGACGGCGGTACTGGGCGCGGGCCCTGCGCAGGAACTCGGCGCGGGCGGCGCGCGGCAGCCGGCCCGGCCGGGTGAACACCGTCGAGAAGTGGTCGATCATCCGGCGGAACAACAGCGGCTTCCAGCAGGCGAGTTCGGGACGCGCTTCGAGGAACGCGAAGACCCGGTCGTACTGCTCGAACACATCGAAGTGCCGGCGGCTGGTGGTGCCGAGGATGTTGCCCTGGCGGCGCTGGCGGTAGTGCACGCACACCCGGTCCAGGGTCGCGAGGGACCCGGCGGCCATCAGGAGCGGATAGGTCCAGGGCGTGTCCTCGTAGTAGCCGGGCGGGAACCGCAGCCCCTCGCGTTCCACGAAGTCCCGGCGGCACGCCTTGTTCCAGGCCACCATCAGCACCCGCAGCAGGTCCGGCCGGTCCGCGAGCCGGAACGGGGCCGGACCCTCCTCGGTGAGCCGGCCGGCGAACCTGTTGCGGACGCTCTCGCCGGTCCAGAACGTGCGGGCGTAGTCGTAGACCAGCACGTCCGGCTCGCCGGTCGCCTCCAGTCGGTCGGAGATCGCGCCGAGCGCACCCGGGGTGAGCGTGTCGTCGGAGTCGAGGAAGACCAGGTAGTCGCCCGTCGCCTGCGCCAGGCCGGCGTTGCGGGCCGGGCCCAGCCCCCGGTTCTCCGGCAGATGCAGCGCCCGTACGCGCGGATCGCGCGCCGCGAACTCGTCGATGATCGCGCCGCAGGCGTCCGGGGAGCAGTCGTCGACCGCGATCAGTTCCAGATCGGCGTACGACTGCGAGAGCACCGATTGCAGGCATTCGTGCAGGTACGCCTGAACCTTGTACACGGGGACGATGACACTGAACCTGGGCACGGGACATCCATGGGTCGGCGCGGGGCGTTCTGCCCGGGAACGTCCGATGGAGTGACTTGGTTACGGTGTGTGCGGCATACGGGGGATGCCGGGTGAACGGCGAGGGGCGGGCCGATGACTTCGGCCCGCCCCTGAACCGGGCCTACTTGACCGCGCCCGCCATCACGCCGGTGACGAACTGCCGCTGGAACAAGAAGAAGACGGCCAGCGGGATCACCATGGAGATGAACGCGCCCGGCGCCAGCACGTCGATGTTGTTGCCGAACTGCCGTACCTGTGTCTGGAGCGCGACCGTGATCGGCTGACTGTCCGCGTCGGTGAACACCAGCGCGACCAGCATGTCGTTCCACACCCACAGGAACTGGAAGATGGCCAGGCTCGCGATCGCCGGGCCGCCCAGCGGCAGCACGACCCGTGCGAACAGCCGTAGTTCGCCCGCTCCGTCGAGGCGGGCCGCCTCCAGCAGTTCACGCGGGATCTCCGCGAAGAAGTTCCGCAGCAGGAACACCGCGAACGGCAGACCGAACCCGACGTGGAACAGGATCACCCCGAGGATGGACCCGAACAGGCCCAGTTTGCCGAACAGTTCGGCGATCGGGATCAGCGCCACCTGCACGGGCACGACCAACAGCCCCACCACGCCCAGGAACCACCAGTCCCGGCCCGGGAACTCCATCCACGCGAACGCGTAACCCGCGAGCGAGCCGATCGCCACCACCAGCACGGTCGCCGGGACCGTGATCAGCACCGTGTTGACCAGGGAGCCGGTGATGTCGCCGTTCTGCAGCAGGTTCCGGTAGTTCTCCCAGGTGAGTTGGGACGGCTTGGCGAAGACCTCCCACCAGCCGCTCGCGCTCATGTCGGTGGGGGAGCGCAGCGACGACAGGAGCAGACCGATCGTCGGCACCAGCCAGAACAGGCCGACCAGCAGCAGGAGGACCCGGACCAGACCGCTGTTGACCTTCGCGAGCAGCCATGCCGTCATCGCCGCACCTCCCGCCTGAGCCGCCGCACGTTGAACCACATCACCGGAATGACCAGCAGCAGCAGGAACACCGCGATCGCGCTGGCGACGCCCGGCTGGTCCTCGGAGAAGCCCTTGCGGTACAGCTCCAGGGCGAGCACGTTCGCGTCGTCCTGGGAGGACCCCGGGGCGATGATGAAGACCAGGTCGAAGACCTTCAGCACATTGATCATCAGCGTGACCGCGACCACCGCGAGGACGGGGGCGAGCAGCGGCACCGTGACCCGGCGGAACACCTGCCACTCGTTGGCGCCGTCGACCCGGGCCGCCTCCAGCAGTTCCCGGGGCACGCCCGCGAGCCCGGCCGCGATCAGCACCATCGCGAAGCCCGCCCACATCCAGACGTACGAGCCGATGATGGCCGGGGTGACCAGCGACGGGCCCAGCCAGTCCAGGCCGTTGTACGGCGCCTTGAAGTTGCTCGCGGGCAGCCGCAGCAGGGCCCCGTCCGCGGCGGCCGGGAGCGTGAAGCTGCCGTCGGCGGCGGCCTGCGCCGACGCCACCACCCGGCCGTCCTTCACCGCCTCGATCCGCATGCCGGAGTAGCCCTGCTCGGACGGGTCGGGGGCGCCGAGCGTGCCCACCCCCTTGCCGCGGGTGAAGTCCTGCCAGGTGGTGCCGGTGATCTTCCCCGGCTCGGCCTTCGGCTTCGCGGCGGGCGCGGCTCCGTCGGGCATCTGGTCGGGGGCGACACCGACGAGCGGGAGGGCGACGGCCTCGCCGGTGCGCACCGGGGTCTTGGTGACGAACCCGCCGCCCTGGGCGACGAGCGGCGACTCGCGGCCGGGGTGCGCGTTCGGGAACGCCGACGACTGCGCGAACGTGTCGTGCACCCCGACCCACACCGCGTTCGCCACGCCCTTGTCCGGGTCCTGGTCGTAGACCAGCCGGAAGATGATGCCGGCCGCCAGCATCGAGATCGCCATCGGCATGAAGACGACCAGCTTGAACGCCGTTCCCCAGCGCACCCGTTCGGTCAGCACCGCGAAGATCAGGCCGAGCGCGGTGGCGACCGTGGGTGCGAACACCACCCAGATGACGTTGTTCTTCAACGCCGTGCGGATGCCGTCGTCCGTGAACAGGGCCCGGTAGTTGTCGAATCCGGCGAAGCCGTCACCGGAGCGGTCGTAGAAACTGCGTACGACCGAGTACCCGATCGGGTAGACCACGAGCGCGCCGAGCAGCACCAGGGCGGGCAGCAGGAACAGCGCCGCCACGGTCTTGCGGGTACCGGTCACGCTCTTGCGGTTCCTCGGCCCGGCAGGGGCCGGGGGGACCCCTGCCGGGGTGTCCGGCGTCATCGCCGGATCAGCTCCCGTTCCCGTACGCCGCCGCCGCGTCCTTCTCCAGCTTCGCCTGGGTGCCCGCCACGTCGGACGGGTTCTTCAGGAAGTCCTGGAGGTCCTTCCACTCGCCCTTGCCCGGCGTGCCGCCGAACGCCTGCGGGGCCTGGTCGGACATGTCGAAGCGGAAGTCGTCGCCGGCCGCGATCAGCGCCTTGGCCATCTTCTGCTGCACCGGGTTCGGGTACACCGACGGGTCGACGTTCTTGTTCGGGGAGAGGTAGCCGCCCAGCTTCGCCTGCACGGTCGCGGCGTCCGGCGAGGCCAGGAAGGTGGCCAGCGCCTGCGCGCCCTCGGAGTCCTTCAGGACGACGGCCGCGTCGCCGCCGCTGACCACGGGCGCGGTGGCGCCGACCGTCGGGAACGGGAACACCTTCGCGTCCGTGCCCACGTTCGCCTTCGTCTCGCCGATGTTGACCTGCACGAAGTCGCCCTCGAAGACCATGGCCGCCTTCGGCTGGTCGCCGCCGGTGAAGGTCTGCGTCACGGACGCCGGGAACTCCGTCTGGAGCGCGCCGTCCGCGCCGCCCGCCACGTAGCCCTTCTTGCCCCAGACCTGGGCGAGGGTGGTCAGCGCCTCCTTCACCGAGGGGTCCGTCCACTTGATCTTGTGCTGGGCCAGCTGGTCGTACTTCTCCGGGCCCGCCTGGGAGAGGTAGACGTTCTCGAACCAGTCGGTGAGGGTCCAGCCGTCGGCGCCGCCGATGGAGAACGGGGCCACCCCGGAGTCGTAGACCGTCTGCGCGGTGTTCAGCAGCTCCGGCCAGGTCTTCGGCTCGCTCGCCCCCGCGTTCTCGAAGACCTTGGCGTTGTACCAGATCAGGGACTTGTTGGCGGCCTTGTAGTAGACGCCGTACGGCTTGCCGTCGACCTTGCCGATGTCCTGCCAGCCCTGGGAGTAGTTCTTGGCGAGCTCGGCCTGCGCCTCGGCGCCGAGCGGCTTGGCCCAGTTCTTCTGCACGGCCTGCTTGATCGCGCCCGGCTGGGGCAGCATCGCCACGTCCGGCGGCTGACCGCCCGCGATCTTCGATCCGAGGAAGTTGATGATCGGGTCCTGGGCGGGCACGAAGGTGACCTTGGCACCCGTGCGCTTCTCGAACTCCGCCAGCACCTTCTTGAAGTTCGCCTGTTCGGCCCCGGTCCAGACGGCGGCGACCGACAGCGTGGTGCCGTCCAGCTCGGGAAGGGTGACGGTGCCGCCCGCGCTCGCGGTGCTCCCGCCGTCGCTCTTCTTGTCACCGCTGCCGCCGCACGCGGTGAGCGAGAGTGCCAGTGCGCCCGCGGCGACGGCTGCCGCGGTCCTCGCGGCCGTGCGTGTCCGGTGTGTTCTGCTCGTCCTCAGCATCACTGCCCCGTTCTTCGTTCGTCGTCGAACGTCGAGCGCTTGCCCCGTGCGCTCCGGTCTACGCCGGGTCCATGGGGTCGGCAAGAGCGCATACGGTGTCAAGTGGGCGATCGTGACCGCGTCGTGATCGGGTGTGATCGGGACGGACCGGCCTCGGGGTCTGTCCGGCGGACAGACCCCGAGACGTGTCAGAGCAGGGACGGCACCTGAGCCGCCGACACCTCCCGGGCCGCCCGCTCCAGCGCGCTGGCCAGCAGCGCCAGGTCCGTCGGGCCGTTGCCCAGCTCCCGCACCGGACGGCGGGCCGGCGGGTCGCCCATGCGGGGCCAGTCCAGCGGGACGACCGTGGGGCGCAGGGTCGCCGTGCGGGGGATGCGGCCGGTGACCCGGCCGCCCTGGAAGGGGACCGTGCGCCCGTCCGCGACGCTGAGCTGTCCGCGCCCCGGCGCCGGCTCGTCCGCCCCGGACTCCGGTGCCTCCAGCGTCACCCGCAGTGCGGCCCGGCGGGCCGGTTCCGTCTCCGCCGTACGGCCGTCGGGGCCGGTGGCCGCCACGAGGTGGACGCCGAGCCGCTCGCCCTCGCGGGCCACGGCCTCCAGCGCGCGCATCACGGAACCCGCGGCGGGCCGTCCGGGCGAACCCAGCGCGGGGGAGACCAGCGCGTCCAGGTCGTCCACGACCACCACCAGCCGGGGCAGCGGCGGCGGCGCCTCGGTGCGCTGCCCGGCCGCTCCCGGCCGCAGCCGGATCGTCGCGCTGGGCGGGGAGTCGAGATCGCCCGAGCCCTCGGACCCGAGCCCCGCTCCCGGCGCGAGCCCGGCCGCGGACCCGAACCCGGGCCGGGTCGTGCCGCGTGCCGACGCCGTGCGCTGGGCGACGATACGGCCCGAGACCTCGCGGTGGGCGTGCCAGGAGGCGAAGTCGGAGCGGCCCAGCAGCTCGGCCCGGCGCTTCAGCTCGGCGCTCAGCGACTGCGCGAACTCCCGCATGCGCACCGGGTCGTTGGCGGTCAGATGCGTGGTGACATGCGGTACGTCCGTACAGACCCGCAGGCCCTCGCCGTGGCCGCCGCCCGGGTTGCCCGAGCCGTCCCGGCCGTCCACCAGCACGATGCCCAGCCGGTCGGGGCGCTCGGCGGCGGCGAGCGAGGCGACCAGGGCCCGCAGCAGCTCCGTACGCCCGCTGCCCGCCGGTCCCTCGACCAGCAGATGCGGGCCCTCGGCGACGAGGTCCACGCCGACCGGCCCGCGCGGTCCGGCACCCAGGACGGCCGCAGCCCGGCCGCCGAGCGCCTCGGCGTCGTCGCCGGCGTCGGCCCAGCGGGCCATCAGGGAGGCGGGGGTCGCCCGGGCCAGACCCAGTTCGTCCAGGAGCCGCGCCGCCTGGGGCAGTGGCACCGACACGCGCGGCTGCCGCTGGCCGGGGGCGCCGTCCGGGCGCAGCGGCGCCAGCGCCCGCCCGAACCGCTCGGCCCAGGCGAGCGAGACGGCGTCCACGGCGGCGACCGTGCCATGGCCGACGGGGCCGTGCCCGGCCGCATCCGCGGCGACCCGCATCAGCTGCACCGCCGTCGCCACGTCCCCGCTGAGCAGCGCCACCGCGCCGCACTCGCGGAACACCGGGGTCGCCGCGCAGGCCGCGTCGTACGTCTGCGTCACCGGGGAGGCGGGCGAGGCCGGGGCCGTCTCGGCCAGGCACACCACGTGGATCCCCGCCCGCGGGCCCTCCACCGCCAGCCGGGCCACCGCCGCGCGCAGGTCCGTACCCCCGGGGTCGCCGTCGACGACGACCACGGTGTACGGCCCCGGGAAGCCCTCGGCCGCGTCCGCCGCGGCGTCGTCCCGGGCCCAGGAGGGGCGCCGGGGAGAGGGCACGGCCGGCCTGCCGTACGGCTCCGACGGGTGGGCCGCGGGGGCCGGCTCCTGCGGGTGGTCCGCCAGCCGGCGCAGCAGTTCCCCGGTGCGGGCCGCGGCCTGCTCACGGTCGTAGGCGAGCAGCAGCCGGCAGTCCTGGCCGTGCGCCGGGCGCACATGGGGCAGCCAGCCCAGCCAGGCCCACTCCGCGACGCGCTCCTCCACCGGGCGGGAGCGGTCCGCGCTGAGCAGGACGATCTCCAGGGTGTCCGGGGAGTGCAGCGCGGTGAGCTGCGCCACGACCGCGCGCGCCAGCCCGGACAGCCGGGGGCGCGGTCCGGCGAGGCCCAGCGCACCCGCCTCGCGCAGATCGGCGGTCACCGGCACCGCGGGCAGCGGACCCGAGCCGTCGGGTGCGGTCCGGTCGGTGGTGCCGAGCCGCACCGTGAGCGTCTCCGGGTGCCCCGGGCCGCGCTCCCACAGCCGGGGGCCGGGGCCCAGCGCCGTCAGCAGCAGGGCGGCCGGGTCCGGCCAGGTGTCCGGTCTGCGGGGCGACAGCGCCGACGGGGCGGCCGCCCCGCCCTGCGGCTGTACGTCGTACGCGCCGGTCCCGGCCGGGTCCGGCGTGCCGCGGCCGCCGGCCAGGCGCCGGGCCCACCCGGTCAGGCCGCCGGAACGCCTGCGCGCGGCCGGCGCTCCGCCGTGGTGCGGGGCGGGGGAGAGGGGCGTGTGGAAGGGGTGCGGGGGCGCGGGGTCGGCGTCCGCGCCGGGGCCGGTCCCGGACCGGACGGCGTCCGCCGTACCGCCACCGCCGAAGCCATCGTCGCCGGAGCGGCCGGGGTCCGTGGTGCCGTAGCCGTCCGTCCGGGTCCGGCCGCCGTGGGTGTCGCCGCCGTCGCCCGTGCCGTGCGCCGGGCCGCCGCCCGGCACGGCGCCGTGGTTCTCGATCAGCGGGGCCCCGCCCTGCACCGGCACGACCGGGGGTTCCACCGGGCCGTGGGCGCGGGCGCCCGGCGCGGTCCCGGAGGCGCCCCAGCTCACCGAGCCGTAGGCGTGGCCGGTGCCCGTCTCGGGGGTGTCGGCGCCGGCCGCGGTGTCCGGCGCTCCCGGGGCCTGCGCGGGCACGGCGGACCGGCCGGTGAGGCTCGCGTCCGGGGCGGCCGCGCGGTGTCCGGCCGGGTCCTGGCCGTCACCGGCGAAGGACTCGCCCCCGGTCCCGCAGGCAACCCGTACATGCCCTTCGCCGTCGGCGGTCGTCGCCACCCTCGCCCCGGGGCCCCCGGCGGGCGCGAGTCGCAGTGCCGATTCGCCTATGCGCAGCAGGGCGCCCGGCGTGAAGCGCACCGGGCGGGCCTGCACCCGGGTGCCGTCCAGGGCGGTGCCGTTGGTGGAGCCGAGGTCGGCGACCGAGACGCGGCCGTCGGGGTCGAGGGTGACCGCGCAGTGCAGCCGGGAGACGTCTGGGTCGTCGAGCGGGACGTCGGCGTCGGCGGAGCGGCCGATGTTCACCGGGCCGCCGTGCAGCAGATGGACCCCGCCGGCGTCCGGGCCTGCCACCACGTGCAGCTGGGCCGGGGCGTCGTCCATCTCGGGGTGCGGCTCGGACTCGGCGGGGGCGCCCAGGGACAGCACCGCGCCGTCGATCAGCGGGGGTTCGCCCAGCGTGCAGCGCTGGGAGTCCAGCCGCTCCGCGCCGGCGTACAGCACCACGGGACCGCCCGCGGACTCCCGGGGGCGTTCGTGCGCGGAGCCGCCCGCCTCGCCGGAGACCGTCGAGGACAGCGCCGCCGCCACCGCCGCCAGGGCCGTGCCCGCGGGCGCCGTGACCAGCACGTCGCGGGCGGTGGCGCGCCCCCGCGGATCGGAGGGCGGACCCAGTGGGTCTACGACGGTCAGCCGGATCTGCATCGCCGTCAGCGGTCCCTTCTGCGCGGGCGCCCGCCGGGCGAGGACGAAACCTGCCGCGGTCCCCCACCGCGGACTTCCCCCACCCCGCACGAGCACGTCGGCCAGTACTGGGGGCATCCTCGCACTTGCCACCGACAATGCGCCCGCCGCCCATCGTCAAGTGATCTTGATTGGTCGGCTCTGCCCGCAAAAGTGCCTGACCCGGACCGTGCGGGCGACCGCTTGAGATCGGTCACGTTCGCTTACGGCAACCACCGTGACCCCACCGAGCGTCTTTCCTTCGAACATGTACGGGAGCAGGTACGTAAGACCCTCAGAATGACGACATCCCGGTGCCGGGCGGGGCGGCACTAGAGTGGGTCGGAACATCCGACAGTTGGGCCGGAACACCAGGCAAGCAGCAGGGAGCACATGACGTGCGGCCGGTAGGCAGCAAGTATCTGCTCGAGGAGCCGCTCGGACGCGGCGCCACGGGCACCGTCTGGCGAGCCCGCCAGCGTGAGACCGCGGGCGCCGAGGCGGCCGTGCCCGGCCAGCCCGGCGAAACCGTCGCGATCAAGGTCCTCAAGGAGGAGCTCGCGAACGACCAGGACGTCGTGACGCGGTTCCTGCGGGAGCGGTCGGTGCTGCTCCGGCTGACCCATCCGAACATCGTCCAGGTCCGCGACCTGGTCGTCGAGGGCGATCTGCTGGCGCTGGTCATGGACCTCGTCGACGGCCCCGACCTGCACCGCTACCTGCGCGAGAACGGGCCCTTCTCACCCGTCGCCGCAGCCCTGCTGACCGCCCAGATCTCGGACGCGCTCGCCGCCAGTCACGCCGACGGCGTGGTGCACCGTGACCTGAAACCGGCCAACGTCCTGCTACGGCAGAACGGCGGCCAGCTGCACCCGATGCTGACCGACTTCGGCATCGCGCGCCTCGCCGACTCACCCGGCCTCACCCGCACCCACGAGTTCGTCGGCACGCCCGCGTACGTCGCCCCGGAGTCCGCCGAGGGCCGCCCGCAGACCGCCGCCGTCGACATCTACGGCGCCGGGATCCTGCTGTACGAACTGGTCACCGGGCGTCCGCCGTTCGGCGGCGGCTCCGCGCTCGAGGTCCTGCACCAGCACCTGAGCGCCGAGCCCCGCAGGCCCTCCACCGTGCCGGACCCGCTGTGGACGGTCATCGAGCGCTGCCTGCGCAAGAACCCGGACGAACGGCCGAACGCCGTGAACCTCGCGCACGCCCTGCGGGTCGTCGCCGAGGGCATCGGCGTGCACGCGAACTCCGCGCAGATCGCCGCCGCGGAGGCCGTCGGGTCCCTGCTGGCGCCGTCCGTGGTGCCCGGTGCCGCGGACGCCACCCAGGTGCTGCCCACCGGCCAGGCGGCCGGGATGTACGACCCGAACGCCGCGACCAGCTTCCTGCCGCACACCGGGGGCCCCGCGGGCGCCGCCGACCCCACCGCCGTACTGCCGAACAGGGGCGCGGCGGACCCGACGGCCGTCATGCCGCCGGTGCCGCCGCACCAGCCCGGACAGCAGCCGGGCGGCCCGCAGGAGCCGCACCCCTGGCAGTCCCAGCTGCGGGCCGCCCGCGACCGCAACGAACAGACGCAGGTCCAGTACCTCGACCCCGGCGAGGACCCGCTGCGGCGCCGCCCGCAGCGCCAGGCCGCGCGCCCGCAGCAGCCCGCGCCGCGCCCGGCCCGGCAGCCGCAGCAGCAGCCCCAGCAGCGGCAGCCGCAGCGCGGTCAACAGGGGTACCAGCAGGGGTACGGGTACCAGCAGCCGCAGCCGCAGCCGCAGCCGCAGCCCCGGCAGCCGCAGCAGCAGCCCCGGCAGCCGCAGCAGCAGCCCCGGCAGCCGCAGCAGTACGCGCCGCCTCAGCAGCCCCGCCAGCCGCAGCGGCCCGCCCCGGAACCGCGCGAGCCCCGCCAGCGCAGTGCCAACCCGATGAAGATCCCGGGTCTGGGCTGTCTGAAGGGGTGCCTGTTCACGATCGTCATCCTGTTCGTCGCCGGATGGCTGATCTGGGAGCTGAGCCCGCTCCAGGAGTGGATCGGCACGACCCGGAGCTTCTGGGGCCAGATCGAGCACATGTACCACCAGGTGTCCGGCTGGATCGGGGACCTCGGCAGCAGCGACGTGCCGACCGGCGGCAGCGGCAACAACTGACGGCCCGGCCGGCCCGTCGGGTCGGCCCTCGGCCGTCTGTCTGGGGATTTGTCGACATCGGACAGGTGATTTCCGCCTCGGCGGTGAAGGTTGGCTCGCCGGACGCGTAGTTTTAGCGACAACACGCGTCCGTAGGAGCAGCCTTGGCACGGAAGATCGGCAGCCGGTACGCCGCCCACCAGATCCTGGGGCGCGGCAGCGCCGGCACGGTGTGGCTGGGCGAGGGGCCCGAGGGGCCCGTCGCCATCAAGCTGCTGCGCGAGGACCTCGCGTCCGACGAGGAACTCGTGGGCCGCTTCGTCCAGGAGCGCACGGCGCTGCTGGGCCTCGAACATCCCCATGTGGTGTCCGTGCGGGATCTCGTCGTCGACGGGAACGACCTCGCACTGGTCATGGATCTCGTCCGCGGCACGGATCTGCGCACCCGGCTGGACCGGGAACGCAGGCTGGCGCCCGAGGCGGCGGTGGCCATCGTGGCGGACGTGGCGGAGGGGCTCGCGGCCGCGCACGCCGCCGGGGTCGTCCACCGTGATGTCAAGCCGGAGAACGTCCTGCTGGACATGCAGGGCCCGCTGGGGCCGGGCGGCGCGCATCCGGCGCTCCTGACGGACTTCGGGGTCGCCAAACTGATCGACTCGCCCAAGCGCACCCGCGCCACGAAGATCATCGGAACGCCGGACTATCTGGCGCCGGAGATCGTCGAGGGGCTGCCGCCGCGGGCGGCGGTGGACATCTACGCGCTCGCGACCGTGCTGTACGAGCTGCTGGCCGGGTTCACGCCCTTCGGCGGCGGGCACCCGGGCGCCGTGCTGCGCCGGCACGTGACCGAGACCGTGGTGCCGCTGCCGGGCATCCCCGACGAGCTGTGGCAGCTGATGGTGCAGTGCCTGGCGAAGGCACCGGCCTCGCGGCTGCGCGCCTCGGAGCTGGCGGCCCGGCTGCGCGAGCAGCTGCCGACGCTGGCCGGCATGCCGCCGCTCGACGTGGACGAGCCGGACGCGGAGCCGGGTGAGGCCCCGACGGACGAGGCCGGGGAGCCGTCCGCGCCCGCCGGTGAGCGCGCGGTGCGCCGGCGCGGGGCCGTACCCCTGGTGCCGGGCGCGAAGCCGGACTCCAACCGGGACACGCACACCTCGATGCGGGTGCCGGGCCCGGACGAGCTCGCGGGCGGCGCCCTGGGCACGGCGCGCGTGCCGCGGGCCGTGGGGACGCCCCGGCCCGGATCCGCGCGCCACCGGGCCTCGGCGCGCAGACGCCGGGTGACGCTGGGGACGGCCGCGGTGGTCCTCGTGGCCGCGGTCGGGGTCGGCACCTGGTGGGCGACGGCGGGGGACGACGACGCGGGGACGCCCCCGCAGGACTCCAAGCACTCGGCCCCGCAGACGCCGTGACCTGAGCGGGCCGGACAGGACACGTCCCGACCGGACGGGACCCGACCGGACCGGACCGCGGGGCCCCGCCCGTCGACCGGCCCGTCCCGGCCGGGACGGGGCGGGCTCGCTCCTGCCCCGGCGCTCGTCGCCCGGCGGAGCCGTTACGCTGGATGCGTGGCAGTCGTCGATGTATCCGAAGAGCTCAAGTCCCTCTCCTCGACCATGGAGTCGATCGAGGCCGTTCTGGACCTCGACAAGCTGAGGGCAGATGTCGCCGTGCTCGAGGAGCAGGCGGCCGCGCCGTCCCTGTGGGACAACCCGGACGAGGCGCAGAAGATCACCAGCAAGCTGTCCCACCTCCAGGCCGAGGTCAGGAAGGCGGAGGCGCTGCGCGGACGGATCGACGATCTCGTCGTGCTCTTCGAGATGGCCGAGGAGGAGGACGACCCGGACACCCGCGCCGAGGCCGAGTCCGAGCTCGCCGCCGTCCGCAAGGCGCTGGACGAGATGGAGGTCCGTACGCTCCTGTCCGGCGAGTACGACTCCCGTGAGGCCCTCGTCAACATCCGCGCCGAGGCCGGTGGCGTCGACGCCGCCGACTTCGCGGAGAAGCTCCAGCGGATGTACCTGCGGTGGGCGGAGCAGAAGGGCTACAAGACCGAGCTCATCGAGACGTCGTACGCCGAAGAGGCCGGCATCAAGTCGACCACCTTCGCCGTGCAGGTCCCGTACGCCTACGGCACCCTCTCGGTCGAGCAGGGCACGCACCGTCTCGTGCGGATCTCCCCCTTCGACAACCAGGGGCGGCGGCAGACCTCCTTCGCGGGCGTGGAGATCCTGCCCGTCGTCGAGCAGACCGACCACATCGAGATCGACGAGTCCGAGCTGCGGGTGGACGTCTACCGGTCGTCCGGCCCCGGCGGCCAGGGCGTCAACACGACCGACTCCGCGGTCCGGCTGACCCACCTCCCCACCGGCATCGTCGTCTCCTGCCAGAACGAGCGGTCGCAGATCCAGAACAAGGCGACCGCCATGAACGTTCTCCAGGCGAAGCTGCTGGAGCGGCAGCGCCAGGAGGAGCGGGCCAAGATGGACGCCCTCAAGGACGGCGGCAGCTCCTGGGGCAACCAGATGCGTTCGTACGTCCTGCACCCGTACCAGATGGTCAAGGACCTGCGCACCGAATACGAAGTCGGCAACCCCGAGGCCGTGTTCAACGGTGAGATCGACGGCTTCCTCGAAGCCGGGATTCGCTGGCGCAAGCAGCAGGAGAAGTAACCGACGGAACGATTTGTCGACAAGGCAACTGCCGCCGAACAGGCGGCAGTTGCCTTTTTTCCGCCCCTGTGACTGGGCTTTTCGTCACACTCTCGCCCGCAGGGTCCGGCATAGGCCCCGTACGAGGACATCGCGCGCGCAACGGCCTTGACGTTGCTTTGAAAAGTGGGAAGGGTAAAGCGCGGCATGCGTATCTCTGGGGCGCATGTGAACCGGGGGCGCGGCGAACTTCTCAGCCGTCCCCGTTGATCACCGCCCCCGTACGCGGCCCTCACTGACGATCGGCTACTGGGGGTAGCAACCAGATGACCAAGAAGACGCGTATCCGCTTCGCGCGGATAGCCGCGGGCGCCGTGATCGCCGCCGGAGCCTCGCTGACGGTGGCCGGTGCCGCCTCGGCCCTCGACCTCGGCGTCACCACCGTCGGCGACGATCCCTGCGACATCGTGGTGGACCCGAGCTGCTCGACCTCGGGCGGCACCGGTACGGACGGCGGCACGGGTACGGACGGTGGTACGGGTACGGACGGCGGCACCGGTACCGACGGTGGTACGGGTACGGACGGTGGTACGGGTACGGACGGCGGCACCGGTACCGACGGCGGTACGGGCACGGACGGTGGTACGGGTACGGACGGCGGCACCGGTACCGACGGCGGTACGGGCACCGACGGCGGTACGGGCACCAACGGCGGTACGGGTACGGACGGTGGCTCCAGCTCCACCGGCGGTTCGAGCTCCACCGGTGGTTCCAGCTCCACCGGCGGTTCGAGCTCCACGGGCGGTTCCAGCACCACCGGTGGCAACACGAACACCGACACCAACGGCACCAACGACAACTCCGCGCAGGAGGAGGGCTCCTCGGCCCTCACCGACACCTCGGAGGCGTCCAACACCGCGGCCCAGAGCAACGGTGAGCAGCTCGCCGAGACCGGTGCCGGCCAGACCGCTTTCCTGCTGATCGGTGCCGCCACGATGATCGCCGGTGGTGTCGCCTTCCGCGTGCTGCCGCGTCTCGCGGGCGGCCGTGGCGGCGCTGCCGTCTGACGGTGACCGATCCAGTACGGAACGTGCGTGCCCGTACACGGACATGAGAAAGGGCCCGGAACGAAGCCATCGTTCCGGGCCCTTCGTGCGAGCCGCGTACCGTGCCTACACGGTCTGGTGCGCGAGCAGCGCCACCGCCGCGATCAGCACCGCCAGCAGCGCGATCAGCGTCATCGGGTTCATGCCTGCGAGGAAGTTCTCCTGTTGCAGCCGCTCACGGTTCGCGCGGCACACGGGGCATCGGCCCTCGTTCACGGGCGCCGCGCAGTTCGCGCACACCAGCCGGTCGTACGTCATGCGCTCACCCTCCTCGCACCGGTTCACGTACACAACGTTCTCCGAAGCGAGAACGTTCCCCTCCCACTGTGCCAGGTTCCGCCGAATTCGGCGCGGCCCCCTTTATGCTGCCCCGACACCCGGTCCGGCAGGCCTGCCGCTGTGACGGAAAACGCCCGCACAAAAGCACACATCCAGCACGCAACCATGACCGGAGCCTGCGCTTGCGCGCCCGGGTCGCGTATGGTCACGCTCATCTACCCCCGGCGACCCGTGGTGCATCCGTGATCCGATTCGACAATGTCTCCAAGGTCTACCCCAAGCAGACCCGCCCCGCACTGAGGGATGTCTCCCTCGAGGTGGAGAAGGGCGAGTTCGTGTTCCTCGTGGGGTCCTCCGGCTCCGGGAAGTCCACCTTCCTGCGGCTGGTTCTCCGCGAGGAGCGGACCAGCCACGGGCAGGTGCACGTCCTGGGCAAGGATCTCGCACGCCTCTCCAACTGGAAGGTGCCGCAGATGCGCCGCCAGCTGGGGACGGTCTTCCAGGACTTCCGGCTGCTGCCGAACAAGACGGTGGCGGAGAACGTCGCCTTCGCTCAGGAGGTCATCGGCAAGTCGCCCGGCGAGATCCGCAAGTCCGTGCCGCAGGTGCTCGACCTGGTCGGGCTCGGCGGCAAGGAGGACCGTATGCCGGGCGAGCTGTCCGGTGGTGAGCAGCAGCGCGTGGCCATCGCGCGGGCCTTCGTGAACCGGCCCAAGCTGCTGATCGCGGACGAGCCCACCGGCAACCTCGACCCGCAGACCTCCGTCGGCATCATGAAGCTGCTCGACCGGATCAACCGGACGGGTACGACGGTGCTGATGGCGACCCACGACCAGAACATCGTGGACCAGATGCGCAAGCGCGTCATCGAGCTGGAGCAGGGCCGCCTCGTCCGCGACCAGGCGCGCGGCGTCTACGGCTACCAGCACTGACCGCACCGTCCACCCCGAAAGGCCCAACCAGACGCCATGCGCGCCCAGTTCGTTCTGTCGGAGATCGGTGTAGGTCTCCGCCGCAATCTGACGATGACCTTCGCGGTCGTCGTCTCCGTCGCCCTCTCGCTCGCCCTGTTCGGCGGCTCGCTCCTCATGAGCGACCAGGTGAGCACCATGAAGGGCTACTGGTACGACAAGGTCAACGTCTCGGTCTTCCTCTGCAACAAGAGCGACGCCGAGTCCGACCCCAACTGCGCCAAGGGCGCCGTGACCTCGGACCAGAAGAAGCAGATCCTCGCCGACCTGGACAAGATGACCTCGGTCGTGCAGAAGGTCACCTACGAGTCGCAGGACGAGGCGTACAAGCACTACAAGGAACAGTTCGGCGACTCCCCGCTGGCCAGCTCCCTCACGCCGGACCAGATGCAGGAGTCGTACCGGATCAAGCTGAAGGACCCGGAGAAGTACCAGGTCATCGCGACCGCCTTCGACGGGCGCGACGGCGTGCAGTCCGTGCAGGACCAGAAGGGCATCCTGGACAACCTGTTCGGGCTGCTCAACGGCATGAACTGGGCCGCACGGGCGGTGATGGCGCTGATGCTCGTCGTCGCGCTGATGCTGATCGTCAACACCGTGCGCGTCTCGGCGTTCAGCCGCCGGCGTGAGACGGGGATCATGCGGCTCGTCGGCGCCTCCGGCTTCTACATCCAGGCGCCGTTCATCATGGAGGCGGCCGTCGCCGGACTCATCGGCGGCACGGTGGCCTGCGGATTCCTGGTGGTCGCCCGGTACTTCATCATCGATCACGGTCTGGCCCTGTCGCAGAAGCTGAATCTGATCAACTTCATCGGCTGGGACGCGGTCCTCACCAAGCTTCCGCTGATCCTCGCCACGAGCCTGCTGATGCCCGCGCTTGCCGCGTTTTTCGCGCTGCGCAAGTACCTGAAGGTGTGACACATGCCAAAAGGGCCGTACGGACAACCGTCCGTACGGCCCTTTGCGTTGTCCTAGACTCACCGCCATGTCAGGTCGTGACCCGTTCTGTCAGCCCCGCCGCTTCGGCCGCGGGGCCGCCCTGACCTTGGTGTTCGCGAGCGTGCTCGCCGCCGGTGCGGCCACGGGCTCCTTCCCCGACCCCGCCCCGAACGGCGCCGCGGGCGCGGCCGGACCGGCCGACACCGCCGGCCACCACGAGGACGTCGCCAGGGCGGCCGCCGAGGCGATGGCCGCCGGCAAGTCCCCCACGGAGGCCGCCGAGCGCGCCGTCAGCCGCAGCGGGGACCGCTGGGGCGCGGTGTACTCGCAGGGGGAGTACCAGGAGTTCGAGGAGGCCCTCGACGGCCAGTACACCGGCGTCGGCCTGTGGGCGCGGCGCGAGCGGGACGGCCGGATCGAGGTGACCAAGGTCGCCGCGGGGTCCCCGGCGTCCTCCGCCGGGATCACCAAGGGCGACCGGCTGCGCAGCGTCGACGGCGAGAAGGTCGACGGGCGTCCGGTCACCGAGGTCGTCTCCTTACTGCGCGGCGACGCCACGGAAGCGGCCGCCGGCACCGAGGTCACCCTCGGTCTGGAGCGCGGCACGCACACCTGGTCCCGGACCCTGCGCCGGGCCACGCTGTCCACCGACTCCGTGACCGTGCAGAAGGCCGTGGGCGGCGTCACCGTCATCACGGTGGCCGCGTTCACCAAGGGCGTCGGCGACGACGTCCAGGCCGCGGTGCGGCAGGCCCCGGCCGGCTCCGGGATCATCCTCGACCTGCGCGGCAACTCCGGCGGCCTGGTCACCGAGGCGGTCACCGCCGCCTCCGCGTTCCTCGACGGCGGCCTCGTCGCCACGTACGACGTGAACGGCGCCCAGCGGGCCCTGCACGCCGACCCGGGCGGTGACACCACCAGACCGCTGGTCGCGCTCGTCGACGGCGGCACCATGAGCGCGGCCGAACTGCTCACCGGGGCGCTCAAGGACCGGGGCCGGGCGGTCGTGGTGGGCTCCAGGACCTTCGGCAAGGGCTCGGTGCAGATGCCGAGCAGGCTGCCGGACGGCTCCGTCGCCGAGCTGACCGTCGGGCACTACCGCACTCCGTCGGGGCGCGGCGTGGACGGCACGGGCATCACACCCGACGTGGAGGCCGAGGGCGCGGCGCTGGCGCGGGCGCGGACGGTGCTGAGCGGTCTGGGCGACACCACCTGACCTCTCGGGAATCGACTTTCCATCCCACCCCTGTGTAGTGCGAAAATGGCAAGCACTATGTCCAAGGGAATGTACGTACCGAAAGAGTCCCAGCAGAAGCAGCAGGGGACGGCCGCCAAAGCCAGGGATGGCGAGAAGGGCGGCAAGCGCAAGATCGTCGCGCAGAACAAGAAGGCCCGGCACGACTACGCGATCGTCGACACCTACGAGGCCGGTCTCGTCCTGTCCGGCACCGAGGTGAAGTCGCTGCGGCAGGGCCGGGCCTCGCTGGTCGACGGCTTCGTGCAGATCGACGGGCACGAGGCGTGGCTGCACAACGCCCACATCCCCGAGTACAGCCAGGGGACCTGGACCAACCACTCGGTGCGCCGCAAGCGCAAGCTGCTGCTCCACCGCGAGGAGATCGACAAGCTGGAGTCGAAGGCCCAGGAGACGGGACACACCATCGTGCCCCTCGCCCTGTACTTCAAGGACGGCCGGGCCAAGGCCGAGATCGCGCTCGCGCGCGGCAAGAAGGAGTACGACAAGCGGCAGACGCTGCGCGAGCAGCAGGACCGCAGGGAGAGCGACCGCGCGATCGCGGCCGCCAAGCGCAAGCAGAGGGGCGCGTAGCGGGCGGGTAATGCGCCGGCAGGGAATACAGTGGCATCGGTGCGCGTCGGTCACGTACGATGGCACTGCACCTCACAGCGGGTGCGCGCCCTCCCCGGAGGGGCCCTCTGCGGAGGGATTGAAAAAACAACATGGGGATGATCGGTTTCGACAGCGGATGTTGAATCAGGGGAAGCGTGTCGAGGAAGCGGCAATGATCTCGTAAACCATATGTCGCAAAAAAATAATCGCCAACTCTAAGAGCGATTCCCAGTCCTTCGCCCTCGCTGCCTAATTAGGTAGTGAGTGAAGGACCCTTAATGGGTGTCAGCCCGGGGGTGTTCCCGACCCGGATCCTGGCATAATCTAGGGAACTAAACCGTACGGCCCGGTCACGGGGTCGGACGGGAAATCAAACAGTGGCTGGGCCCGTCGGCGACTTGTTCGCGTGATTGCCGGGGCCGAGAAAAGCGCAGCGAACTGCACACGGAGAAGCCCTGTTTTTGCACCGTTGGACGCGGGTTCGATTCCCGCCATCTCCACTCATCCCATGTGGACGAAGGCCCTGCCGCTCTCGAGCGGCGGGGCCTTCGTCATGCCTCGGGTGCACACGGAGCGCACAGCTCAGGCCTCGCAGACGTCGCCGCCCGCGAGGCCTGAGCTCCGGGCTTCGGGTGGCGAGATCCGAGTTCCCTTTGCAAGGAATGGGTGGAAAGAATTCCTCCCACCCTCCCACCCTCCCGTCGTCCTGGGCTCCGAGCCTCAAGTGGCGTTCGTGCCAGCGCATATGACTTTTCGTGATCGGGTTGCGACACAGCGTCGCGACCCTCTAACGTTCGCGGCAACAAACAACCCCGGTCGGGTGTTAGCAGCACCCGCCGGGGTCTCACCCCAAGATCGAAACAGGCGATCTCATGGCTTCCCAAGACTGTACCGCCGCGCTGTCCGCACCCGCAGTACATCCGATGGCCAAGCCCGGCTACGGCAAGCACTCCGCCCCTGATCAGCCGCCTCCTCGCAGGGGCGACTTCGACCACCTCTCCGTCCGCGCGGCGTATCTCGCGAGCCTCCTCGACCGTCTCCGCGAGAACGCGGCCATGGACGCCAAGACCATCGCCAAGGCGCAGCCTCTCTACGGCCAGCAGGCCGTGCGCTCCGCGCTCAACGAGCTGAGCGCGGCCGGGCATCTGCGCAGGGTGCGCCACCGGGTGGAGCCGGCTGGTGGCTCCATCGCCGGTACGCGCTGGGTCTTCCTCACCTTCTGGTCCCGTACCGCACGTGACAACGAATGGTGGGTCCGGTTCCTCGACGGTGACGCGACCGCGGTTTCTGACGTGCGGGACGTCGAAGCCGTAGCCGTAGCCGAGGACGAAGCGGGAAATGACGTGGATGCCGACGCGGACGCCGAGAGCGATGCCGCCGTTGATGTCCGCGCCGTGCCCGCACCTGCCGAACCGCCACCGCCGCACGAGGACGCTCGGCCCTCCCTCGCCCGTACGACCCTCGCCCGACTCGGCCTGCACGAGCCGCGACTGGCCCTGTCGGCCGCCGACTGTGCCGCGCTGGAGCCACTGGCTGCCTGTTGGCTGGACCGTGGGTCCACCCCCGATCACCTGACGCGGACCCTGGCCGCCGGTCTTCCCGAGCACGTCTACTCACCACGGGCGTTCATCGAGCGAAGGCTCGTGGACAAGATGCCGCCCGAGCCGCCTGCTCGCGAGCCCCGCGCGCCACGCAACCTGGTGGAGTGCACCGACTGCGGGGTGCCCGGTCGCCCGGAAGCACTGCCGGGAGGACTCTGCCGGGTCTGCCGTGGGATCGGCGTCGAAGTGCTGCGGACTCCGACTCCCGTGCCTGCTGCGGGAGTTCAGGTCTGGGCCGATCGGGTGCGCGCTCTGCTGGGTCCGTCCCGCGCTCCACGGCTCACCTGAAGTCGTCGGACTCCCGAGGCAACCGAGCCGCCGCTTTCCCGCTCTTCACAGACGCCACACATGTGGTTACCGTTCGGTAAGTGCCGTCGGCCTTCGGGCCGGTGGCCGCAGCGCTCGGTGGAGCTGACCACTCCGCTGTCGCGTACATCGATCGGCGACCGGGGGAACACCGTCGCCACGGGGAGGCTTTCGTCGTCATGCCGCGATTCCTGAAGCAATCGAGCAACGCCTGCGCCTGACCCGCGCACGGCACTTCCACCTCTTCGAACGGGCCCCCTGGTCTGCCCTCTTCCTTCACGAAGAACATTTCCTTCACGAAGAACGGATGCTCTTTTGCGCTCCAGACCATGGTTCGCCATGTCTCCGACACGAAGAACCGGCTATCTCACGCGACTTGTGCCCTCCGTCCTCGCCCTCGCCGTGCTGGCCACGGTCGCCGGGCAGCCGGAGCTGACCCACAACCGGGACGACGACTTCAGCCCGGTGGCCGACAGTTACGACGGCTTCGACGCCAAGGCCGCCGAGCAGCTCCGCCAGGACGAGTGCCTGATGAGCGACGTGCTGCGCATGGGCGGCCCCGCCATGTACGGCGTCGCGCAGGACGGTCTCAACCAGACCCCGGACAAGCTCCGCACGGCGGCCGACCGGGAGTACTGGAACACCACCCCGCTCAGCACCGCGTTCCAGAAGGACCGCGACGACATCGACAAGATCGACCTCTATGGCCGACTCAAGGAGTGGCAGAAGCCGCTGTCCGGGCTTCCCACGCCCGGCGGCTTCAAGTCCGTCGCGGACTTCAACGACCCTCCGGGCACGGCCGGCCGAGGCCAGGACTTCTTCGAGCAGGTGGGCATCACCCCGTGGCTGGGCGCGCGGTGGTGGAAGAGCGAGAGCGACTACTACAAGGACCCGACCCCGCTCGCCGACGACGCGACCCTCAAAGCGGTCAAGGATCTCGGCACCCCGCTCTACGGCAAGGACCCGGACCCGACGCTCCCGACGTGGAACCGGGACTACGAAGAACACCGGGCATGGGACAGCCTGGTGAACTGGTCCCCGGAGCCGACCGGCGCCGACAACGCCCGTATCTTCCTCTCCTCCGGCGGCTTCCCGCGTACGGCTCCCGAGCCGGGCAGCGTCGAGTACCGCATGGCCGTGGAGGACCTGAAGACCCGCTTCGCCTCCTGCGCCTGGCGTACCCCGGCCGACCCGAACAAGGTCCTCGGCAAGGAGGTCGCGGCCGCGTCGGGCGAGTGGCAGCAGGAGATCGCCGCGCAGGCCGCTCAGCGCAACCAGATCCTCAACGCCAACCGTGACTCCACCAAGTCCCTGGCCGCCGGAGCCTCGGCGCTGGGCGAGATGCTCGGTCAGTCCTGGATCGCCGACCATCTCACCCGCTGGCAGGACTACTGGTCCGCGGGCGGTGTCGGCTGGATCGGCGACAGCCCGATGATCATCCACGCGCACGGCGCCACCGACAAGTGCCTCGAAGTCGGCGGCGGCAAGAAGGACAACGGCACCCCGGTGCAGATCTACACCTGCAACGGCTCGGCCGGCCAGAAGTGGCAGATCAGCGGTGACACGCTGGTCAACGTCAACTCCGGCAAGTGCCTGGACGTGAAGGGCTCCGGCACCGCCAACGGCACCGTGCTGCAGATCTACACCTGCAACAGCAGCGCCTCCCAGAAGTGGGCGTACAACACCCACACGACCACGCGGCTGTACAACCCCGGCACCGCCAACTGCGTCGACCTCGCGACCTACGACAACAGCCGTGACGGGCGGATGTGGGACTGCAAGGGCACCGACCCGCAGAAGTTCGACATCGCCCCCTCGGGCCACAACGGCACCGACAAGCTGGACTACCCGACCAAGGCGCAGTTCGACAAGGCGAAGAAGGGCGTCGCCGACGCCCAGGCCGAGTCGAAGAAGCAGCTCGACCTGATCAAGGCGCAGGCCGCTGCCGCGAAGAAGGCGGCCACCGACACGGACACCGCCACGAAGGCCGCCTACGCGATCGCCGACGCGGCCGGTGCCCCGCGGGGCCGCGGTCTGCTGGTGGGTCAGCAGAAGGCGCAGGTGACGAAGGCGTCGGCGGCGGCGCTGGAGGCCCTGTCGAAGGCCGGTGACACCGCGTACGCGGCGACCCGTGCCGCGGCCGGCGACAGCGAGACGATCGCCGCCCGTGCGCTGACGCAGGCCGCGCAGTCGAAGGCGGCTTTCCGTACGGCCGCCGCGCAGGAGGCGAACGCCCAGGCGAAGGCCGCCGCGGATGCGGCCGCCGTACAGGCGAAGACGGCGAAGGACGCGCGGGACACCGCGCGGGCCAAGCTCGCCGAGACGCTGAAGGCCGAGGCGGACGCGAAGGCGGCCGCGGCCACCGCGCATGCCAAGCGGCTGGCGGCGGAGGCCGAGGCGGCCACCGCGAAGGCGGAGAAGGAGACCGCCGCGGCCAAGCAGGCGGAGGCCGCGCAGCACAAGTCCAACGCCGAGGGCTATGCGAAGACCGCCGCCGATGCCAAGGGCAGGGCGGAGGCGTCCGAGTCCACCGCCCGCGGCAAGCGCCAGGACGCCGAAGCGGCGCGGGACCGGGCGAAGGGCAAGCGGGACGACGCCTGGGACGCGGAGAGCAAGGCGAACGCGGCCCGCGCGAAGGCGGACGCCAAGGACGCCTACGCCGACGCGCACGACTCGGCCGACGACGCCACCGAGTCGCGGGCGGCGGCGAACGATGCCGACAAGGCCGCCGACGACGCGGAGGCGGCGGCGGGTTCGGCCCGCTCCGAGGCGGACGCGGCGACGAAGGCGGCCGCCGACGCGGACGCCGCGGCGACGCGCGCGGAGGCCGCGGCCAAGCGGGCCCGCTCCGACTCGGACGCGGCGCAGGCCGCCAAGGCGAAGGCGGACGCCGCCGTGCGCACGGCGACCAGTGCGGCCGCGGACGCCATCGTGGCCTCCGAGGCGGCCGCGAGCGCGGCTCGTACGGCGGTGAAGCTGGCCGACGACGCGGAGAAGAGCGCCGCCGACGCGAAGAAGCAGGCCGACGCATCGAAGGCGGAGGCCGCCAAGGCGGTCGCGGGTGCGGCCGACGCCGCAGGTCACGCCTACACCACCGCGCAGGCCGCGGAGGACGCGGGCGCTTCCGCCCGGCAGGTCGCCGCGCCGGCCAACGACGCGATCCAGCTCGGCTCGCCGTATGTCACCACCGACTCGGCCGCCGGTCTGGCCGTGCTGACGGGCCAGTCGTCGAAGTCGATCGCCGAGCAGCAGCAGGCGGTCGCGGAGGCGCACGCGGCCAACGCGCAGAAGAACGCCGAGCAGGCGCAGACCCTGGCCAACGCGGCGACCGGCGACGCGAAGGCGGCGTACACGATCGCCGCCGAGGCCGCCGGACACGCGGCGGACGCCCGCAAGTCGGCGAAGGAGGCCCTCGGCTACGCGTCGGAGGCGGCGAAGGCCGCGGCGGACGCGCAGCTGTCGCTGGCCCGCGCGATCGACTACGACCGGCAGGCGGGCGAGGACGCGGCCGCCGCCGACAAGGCGGCCGGACGCGCCGAGGGCTACGCCAAGGACGCCCGTTCCTCCGCCGATCAGGCGGCCCAGGACGCCTCGGCCGCCCGCGCGGCAGCCGCGGCCGCCGAACAGTCCGCGAAGGACGCCCGAGCGGCGGCCGACCGAGCCGACGCCGAGGCCACCGCGGCCGAGGAGGCGGCGAAGGACGCCCAGAAGTACGCGGAGTCGGCGCAGCAGGCGGCGGACGAGGCCGAGCGGAAGGGAGCGAACCAGCAGGTCGCTTCCGGCGCCGGGACCGGTGTCGGCGGTGTCTTCTACATCATCGACAAGATGACTGAGGCGGCACCGGGCAAGCAGCTCAACCCCTGCGACTACACGCTGCAGGGCTGCACGGTGACGTACGAACTCCATCTCGACGTCACTGTCAGCTATTACTTCTGCGAGAACCCGGACGTCCCCGCCACCGAGTCCGGCTGCCCGAAGTCGGACACGGTCTTCCTCAAGACGGAGGTTCTCAAGAACCAGAAGCAGGAGTGGACCCACCACTTCACCGCCGGTGACATCACCCGGCTCGGCTGGCAGGCCCTCTTCGGGGACACGCTCGGCGCGGTCCTGTACGAGGTCGTGCTGGGCGATGCCGTCCGCTGCTACCACGGCGATGTGGCGGGCTGCGCCTGGTTCGCGTCCAATTTCATTCCGGGCAAGGTCTTCGAGAAGGCGGCCGAGGCGATCCGCGCCCTAGACGCCGCGATGAAGACCGGCATCGGGGTCACCGACGCGTTCAAGGCACTCAAAGTCCTGGACGTGGACCCGGCGGCGCTGGCCCGCATTGAGGAGGGCGTCCACGCCTACGACGAGATCGTCACGGCCTGCGCCCGCAACAGCTTTCCCGGCGAGACCCGGGTACTGATGGCCGACGGGACGCGCAGACCCATCCGGGATGTGCGGATCGGGGATCTAGTCCTGGCCGGCGACCCAGGTACCGGCATGCTGACCGCCCAGCCGGTTACCGACACCTTCCGGCACGACACCGACCGTCTGATCGATGTCAGCGTTGCCGGCGGCGGAGCGCTGACCAGTACGGCCGGGCACCGGGTGTATGTCATCGGACGCGGCTGGACCGTCGTCTCCGACCTGCGCCTCGGCGACGAGCTGCGCACCCCTCAGGGGGCCGTCCGGACCGTGACCGCCCTGCGGGACCGTTCCGGTCTCGCCCCGCGGGAGGTGTACGACCTCACCGTTGACCACCTGCACACCTTCTTCGTCCGTCCGCAGGGCGGCCGTGCCACCGACATCCTGGTCCACAACTGCACGAACATCGTGGCTGACGAGGGAATCCAGGGGGCGCACACGCTCGAGAAGCATGTCAACGTCAGTGACGCGCAAGCTTGGAGCAGGGCGCAGGACATCGGAGTCGTAGGCAAGTGGCGAGACCAGGCCACGGCCGCGCGCGTCGTCGACGAGGCGATGCGGCAGTGGGAGATGCACGGCGACAACGCCAAGCGCCTGCGGGACTGGAAGGAGAGAGAGGCCCGCAAGCAGGGCCAGCCGGGATACCACTTCGACGCCGAGAGGGACGGCCTCCCCATCGAGTGGGAACTCAGGAACGAGCCGAACCCGCTCGGAAAGGTCTTCAGGAGGGGCGGTCCCCAGGCCGGTGAGGACTCCGGCAAGACCGTGCGGATCGTGCTGAGGTATGTGAAGAAGAAGGACCCGGTACAGCCGCACAGGCCGACCAACTACGTCGTCTACACGGCCTTCCCGCTCCCGGAGTAGCGGCGAGGCAACCAGGAAGCAGGAAATACGAGTGAGGTCACGGGCGCCTTCGCAGCAGGAGGCGCCCGTGACCGTGAAAGGTTCCGTGATGGCGCACCGCGAGGTGTACTACGTCGACTACGCGGCGGACTTCGGGCTGAGCGCTCTGGCGGAGACCGTGTGCCACCGCGCGGTGTTCCGCGTCGACGAGCCGACGGTGGCGGCGCTCGCCGCACGGGCGGTACGCGACGAGGACGTCCGGCTCGGCCGGGACGTACGGCTGCTGCTGGAGTCGCCACTGCCCGACGAGACGCTGCACGCCGTATGGCTGGCCGCGACCCGGCGCGGCTTCGACCCGGCCGAGCACGGTCTGGACACACGGGAGTGGCTGCGCCGTGTCCTCGACGCCTGCCCGCCGCACCCGCCGGCCGACTCCCAAGGCCCTTCGGCGGTTTCCGAGGAAGAACTGCGCGACGCCGTGACGGCCGAACTCCGCCTGCTCGCGCCCGCCCTGGCACCCGCGGTCCCGGTGCCGAACCTGGTGCACGCACTGGAGCGGGTGGTCGGGGAAGCCGACGCGGACCTCGGTCTGCGGCTGCTGCTGCGCGCCCTGAAGGCGTACGGCGTGCGAGTGGCGTACGACCAGTACCGCCGGTTCCTGGGGCTCGGCGACCGGCTGGACTACCCCCTCACCGCCGTCTTCGAGGGCCTGAGCGTGCGCTGGCCGCCACTTGACACCGTCCGGCGGGATTTCACGTTCGGCTTCGGGCTGCCTCAGCTCTCCCGGCTCTTCGACGCGGAGTGGGACGCGGGGAACCACGAGAACACGCAGGTGCTCCGCGAGCGTGTCATCGGGCTGGCACACGCCGACAACGGGCTGGTGCCCGGGGCACAGGCGGCCGTCCTGCTGGACGACGTCACCAGCCTCTTGGACTCCCCGCTCACGCACGAGGAGATCACCGCAGTGTGGAGGACGGCCTCCCGCCGACGGCACGCCGGTGAGGAGTTCGACGCCGACGGACGGACCTGGCTGCGTCGGATCGCAGCAGTGTGCCGGGAGCGGCTGAACGACGTCGACCCCGCCTACACACCCGAGCCACGCCCCGCGCGCGCCGACTTCGCGGACGCCGTTCTGACCGAGATCCGCGCGAGCGCCGGGGCCCTGGACCCGACGGACGCCGCCCTGATCGGCGACGTGGCAACGCAGGCCGACCCCGACCTCGCCTTCCGTCTCCTGCTGCGGCTCCTCGACGCCTGCGCGGCCTCTCTCACCGAGACCCGGTACTCCCGGCTCGCCTCGCTCGCCGCCCGGCTCGGCTACGACGAGGACTACGTGCGCCGAGAGGTGGGGCACCGCATCACGCGATAACACGACACAGCCGTGCTCTCCCGCCGGGTCAGCCGAGCACTTCGGGCGCCGCCCGGCCAAACGGGACGTTGTCCGTGGAGCGGCGGCCAGAGGGCCCGCACTCATTCAGGTGCGGGCCCTCGGCGTGCGCTTCGGCCTCGGGATCAGCGCAAGCTGAGCGAAGACACCCGTACCCCCTTCGACAGCACCAGGTACACGTCGGTGTGTCCCTTTGTCGTGGTCGCGAGGTCCGTCGTGACCGTCGTGTAGTCGTACGGCGACGCCGTGCCGGAGAAGTGGGCCGTGCCGGCCAGGCGGCCCGTCGGGGAGCCCAGGTGGATCTCCACCGTGCCGGGGGAACCTGCCAGTCGGGCGGTGAACCGGGAGGCGCCCGAGCCCAGTTGCGTGTCCGCGAACTTCAGCCAGGCGCCGTCCGCCTGCGCCGACACCGCCGTACCGCTCGCCTTCGACTCGTCGACCAGGGCGATGCCGGAGTAGTCGTCGAAGTTCTCCGCCCTGGTCGGCGAGGACAGGTTCCGGGGCGGGATCGTCTCGCCCTTCACCTGCCGGGCGGCACGCGCGCGGATGTCGGCCGAGGACGCGCCGGCCAGGACGTCGTACGTGCCGGTCTCCACCACCCACTTGGAGCGGGTGACGTCCCAGTGGGCCAGGTCCGAGGTCCGCAGCCTCAGCTTCACCGTCCTCGTCTCGCCCGGCTTCAGCGTCACCCGGGCGAACGACTTCAGCTGCTTCAGCGGTTGCTTGTCGCGGGACGTGCGCTGGTGGACGTAGAGCTGGACCACCTCGGCGCCCGTCCGGCTGCCGGTGTTGGTGACGTTCAGCTCGTAGCCGCCGGACACCTGCTTCAGGGCGCCGTAGCGGAACGTGGTGTAGGAGAGGCCGTAGCCGAAGGGGTAGAGGGCCTGTCCCTTGAAGTACTGGTAGGTGCGGCCGGACTTGATGATGTCGTAGTCGAGGATGGAGGGGAGGTCGGCGGCCGACTCGTACCAGGTCTGGGTCAGGCGGCCGGCCGGGTTCGCGTCGCCGTAGAGGAGGTCGGCCAGCGCGTTGCCGGTCTCCTGGCCCGCGTGGGAGGTCCACAGCAGGGCCGGGACCTGCTTCTGCAACGCGCCCAGCGTGGTCGGGTAGCTGTTCTCGACCACCACCACCGTCTTCGGGTTGGCCGCGCGCACCGCCTTGACCAGGGCTTCCTGGGCGGGGGCCAGGCCCAGGTCGGTGCGGTCGTGGGCTTCGCGCCCGTTGATCGCGGGCATGGAGCCGACCACCACCACGGCCGTGTCCTTGCCCCGGACGGCGGCGACCGCGTCGTCGATCCCGCTGCGCACGACGTCCTTCGTGTAGTGCGCGGCCGAGTCCTTGGACACCAGGCCGAGCGTGCCGGCCGCGTCCGTCGGGCCGAGGTAGACCGGGTTCGACCACCAGGACTCGCCGGTCTCGTAGCCCGCGTAGCGCAGCAGGTACGAGCCGTCGTCCTGCTGCTCCAGCCTGAACTGCTGCTGTACGAACCAGCCGTTGGGCTGCGTCTGGTCGTTGACGAAGTTCGACCAGTTGTAGCCGACGTACTTGCCGTTGGCGGCCGAGCGCAGGGTGACGACGCCCGAGCCCCAGTCGAACAGGTCGAACTGGGCGGAGGTGCCGGAGCCGTCGGTCTCCGTCAGCGGTGCGCCGGTCGCGTCCGTGCCCGCCGTGACGTACTTCCCGGTCGCCGTGTTCTTCAGCGCGATCCGGTCCACGCCCTCGCTGGAGGCGACCGGGGTGCCCAGCTTCGCCTCGATGCCCGCCTTCGGGGTGACCGTGTAGGGCGGGGTGCCGGAATACCAGTCGGTGTACACGGTGTCGGCGAGCGGGCCGACCACGGCCGCGCCCGCGGACTTCCGCAGCGGCAGCGTGCCGTCGTTCTTCAGCAGCACCGCGGACTCGGTGGCGGCCTCGCGGGCCAGCTCGCGGTGGGCCGGGCTGTCGATGACGGAGGCGTCGATGGCGCCGTACCGGCCGCCGCCGGGGTCGAACTCGCCGAGCCGGACCCGGACGGCGAGCACGTGCCCGGCGGCGGTGTCGATGTCCGACTCCTTCAACAGGCCTGTGGACAGGGCCGACTTGATCGCGTTCGTGGTCGGTGCGGAGTCGGTGTCGTTGTCGGTGAAGCTGTCGATGCCGGCCGTCAGGGCCGCCGCGTCCGCCTCGGTCTGGGTGCCGTAGTACTTCTGGCTGCCCGTCAGGTTGCCGGGCGCGAAGGCGTCGGTCACGTTCAGCAGGTCCCGCGAGGTCCAGGTGCGCACGGTGTCGTCCAGGGCCGGACTCGCCGTGTTGGGGCGGCCGTTGACGAGGTTGTACGAGGACATCACGCCGGTGGCCGCGTCGGCCTCGATCGCCGGCTTGAACGCCTGCTCGTCGTACTCCTTGAGTACGCGCGGACGCAGCTCGGAGGAGGTGGTGTCACGCTGGGCCTCGTTGTTGTTGGCGAGGAAGTGCTTCAGCGTGGGCGCCGTCTTGAGATGGTCCGGGTCGCCGCCGGTCAGCCCGGTGCCGTACGCCGTGGAGATCGAGCCGGTGAGGTAGGGGTCCTCGCTGTAGCCCTCCTCGTTGCGTCCCCAGCGCGGATCGCGCAGCAGGTTGACCACGGGCGCCCACAGGTTCAGGCCCCAGCCGGCCGGGCGCTGCTGCTGGAACCCGCGCGCCTCGTCGCCGACCGCCGAGCCGACCCGCTCCATCAGCGCGGGGTCCCAGGTCGAGGCCAGTCCGATCGCCTGCGGGAAGACGGTGGCCCTGCCCAGCCAGGCGACGCCGTGCAGCGCCTCGGTGCCGGTGCGGAAGGACTGGATGCCCAGGCGCGGTATCGCGGGCTCGTACTGGTGGAGCAGGGAGATCTTCTCGTCGAGCGTCAGCCGGGACAGCAGGTCGGTGACCCGGGCGTCCACCGAGCGGCCGGGGTCGCGGAACGGGTAAGCGGGGTCGTCCGCGTGGACGGGGGCGGTGGCGCCGAGACCCGCGATCAGGGCCAGGGCGACCACCAGCGTGGTTCTGCGTCTTGTCTTCGTGCCTTTCATGTCGCGGCTCCTTCGAAGGTTCGATCAGGGCCTTGCACAGGGGGTGGCAACAGGGGGGTGGCAGCGGGGGGTGGGATCAGGGGGTGTCGCGCGGTGCCGTGCTCGCCCGCCGGGTCAGCCGGGGCGGCAGCAGCGTGGCCTCGGGCACGGCGTCCCCGGCCAGCTTCCGCATCAGCAGTTCCACCGCCCGCTCGCCCACCTCCGCCGACGGCAGCGCGATGGACGTGACGGGCACCCGCAGGGACTCCGCGAGCTCGTCGGGGCAGATCGCGGTGACGGACAGATCGCCCGGGACCCGCAGCCCGAGCTGCTCGAAGGCGTCGATCAGCGGTTCGAGGACCGCCTCGTTGTGGACGACGACCCCCGTCAGCGCGGGCTGCTCGCGCAGCAGCTGTTCCGCGACCCGGCGGGCCGCGGCGGGCGCGGCCTCGCACGGGTGGACGGCCGAGGCCAGCCCGCCCCGGTCGGCGGCCGCGGTGAACCCCTGGACCACGCGCTGCGCGAACGCCGTCTGCCGCACGTACACCTCCGGCGGCGACCCGACCAGCGCCACCACCCGATGCCCGAGCTGCGCCAGATGCTCCACACACAGCTCGCCGGCCGCTTTGAAGTCGAGGTCGATGCAGGTCAGCCCATCGGCCTCGGCCGGGAAACCGATCATGACCGAGGGGCGGTCCAGAGAGCGCAGCAAGGGCAGCCGGGGGTCGTGGAGCTGGACGTCCATCAGGATCAGCGCGTCCACCAGCGCCGTGTCCGCGACCCTGCGCAGCCCCTCCTCGCCCTCCTCCTGGGTCAGCAGCAGGACGTCGTGGTCGTGGCGGCGCGCGGTGGTCACCACCGACACGGCGAACTGCATGACCACCGGCACATGGATCCCGGTGCGCAGCGGGACCACCAGCGCCAGGACGTTCGACCGGCTGCTGGCCAGCGCGCGGGCGCCGGCGTGCGGGCGGTAGCCGAGCTCGCGGATGGACGCCTCCACCCGCTGCCGGGTCTCCTCGGAGATCGGCCGCTTGCCGCTGAGCGCGTACGAGACGGTGCTGGGGGAGACCCCGGCGTGCCGGGCCACATCAGTGATCTTCACCATCAGTCCAGCTCCACCGTCAGTCCAGCTCCACCGTCAGAAATCCCGTCCCGGCCGGTGCCCGTACCTCCCGCTCGCCGGCCGCCAGGCCCCACGGCACCGAGGGGTCCTCGCACGAGGCCCGCAGGGTGTCACCCTCCCGTACGACCGTGAAGGTCACGTCGCCGGCCCGCACCGTCACCCGGGCGCCGCGCCGGAGCCCGTACGCCCGCAGGGTGACCCCGTCGGCGAAGTCGTAGTCGGGCCGGTCGGCCACCGCGCCCACCGGGATCACCGCCCCCGGCCGTACCAGCAGCGGGACGCTGTCGAAGCCGTGCCGCTCGCGCACCCAGCGCGGCCCGTTCACCGTCCGCCCGGTGAGGAAGTCGGTCCAGTCGCCCTCGGGGACGTAGTAGGTGACGTCGCCCTCGTCGCTGAAGACGGGCGCGACCAGCAGGTCGGGGCCGAGCATGTACTGCCGCTCCAGGTGCGCGCACCCGGGGTCGTCCGGGAACTCCAGCGCCATCGCCCGCATCACCGGCGTGCCCTCGGTGTGCGCGGTGCGGGCCGCGTCGTACAGGTAGGGCATGAGGGCGAGCTTGAGCCGGGTGAACCGGCGCAGCACGTCCACCGACTCCTCGTCGAACAGCCACGGCACCCGGTAGGAGGAGCTGCCGTGCAGCCGGCTGTGCGAGGACAGCAGGCCGAAGGCGATCCACCGCTTGAACAGCGCGGGGGACGGCGTCCCCTCGAAGCCGCCGATGTCGTGGCTCCAGTATCCGAACCCGGACAGCCCGAGCGACAGCCCGCCGCGCAGCGACTCGGCCATCGACTCGTAAGACGCCTCGCAGTCGCCGCCCCAGTGCACGGGGAACTGCTGGCTGCCCGCCGTGGCCGAGCGGGCGAAGACGACCGCCTCCCCCTCGCCGCGGTGTTCGCGCAGCACGTCGAAGACGGTCCGGTTGTAGAGGTACGGGTAGTAGTTGTGCATCCGCTCCGGGTCGGAGCCGTCGGACCAGGCCACGTCGACCGGGACGCGCTCGCCGAAGTCGGTCTTGAAGCAGTCGACGCCCTGGTCGAGCAGTGCCTTCAGCTTCTGCGCGTACCAGTCGCGGGCCGCCGGGCTGGTGAAGTCGACCAGCGCCATCCCCGGCTGCCACAGGTCCCACTGCCATACGCTGCCGTCGGGCCGGCGCAGCAGGTGCCCGAGCGCCCTGCCCTCCGCGAACAGCGGTGAGCGCTGGGCGATGTACGGGTTGATCCAGGCGCTGATGCGCAGCCCGCGTTCCTTCAGCCGGGCCAGCATGCCCTCCGGGTCGGGGAACACCCGCGGATCCCACCGGAAGTCGCACCAGTTGAACTCGCGCATCCAGAAGCAGTCGAAGTGGAATACGGACAGAGGTAGTTCGCGGTCCCTCATGCCCTCGATGAACTTCGTCACCGTCTCCTCGTCGTAGGAGGTGGTGAACGACGTCGACAGCCACAGCCCGAACGACCAGGCCGGCGGCAGGGCCGGGCGTCCGGTCAGGGCCGTGTACTTGCGCAGGATGTCCTTCGGGGTCGGCCCGTAGATGACGTAGTACGTCAACTGCTGGGCCTCCACGCTGAACTGGACCCGGGACACCGCCTCCGAGCCGACCTCGAAGGACACCTTGCCCGGATGGTCGACGAAGACGCCGTAGCCCGCGTTCGTCAGATAGAACGGGACGTTCTTGTAGGCCTGTTCGGTCGCGGTGCCGCCGTCGGCGTTCCAGATGTCGACGACCTGGCCGTTCTTGACCAGCGGGCCGAACCGTTCGCCGAGGCCGTAGACGCTGGTGCCGACCCCGAGTCCCAGCTGTTCGCGCAGGTAGTGGGCGCCCGTCGCGTCCTGCATGATGCCCATGCCCTTGGGGCCGCTGCCGGTGAGCGCCCGGCCGTGGGCGAGGAAGTCGACGCGCCAGGGGCCGGTGCGGGCCACCCGCAGGGTGAGCGCGCCGGAGGTCAGGGCCGCGTGCTCGTCGTCGTGGGTGATCTGGGTGCTGAACTCCTCCTTGAGCACCTCGAACCGCGGTCCGCGCGGCTGCTCGCCCTCGAAGTGGGTGAGGGTGACACCGATGACGTCGGGCAGCGGCGCGTGCGCGCTGATCGTCACGACCGGTCCCTTCAGCAGGTCGCCGCGGTGGCGGATGGGCTGGGTGGGCGCGTGGATCTCCAGCGTGTCTCCCCCGGAGGGGGTACCCGCCGTGGCGGTGACATCGAGGACCTCGACCGGGTGGGCCGCGGTGACGCCCTCGCGCAGCAGCCAGTAACCGTCGGTGAACTTCACGTGGGGGGTCCTTACTTGACGGCACCCACGGCGATGCCGCGGGTGAGGGTCCGCTGGAAGACGAGGAAGAACACGATCGCGGGCAGCACGCCCAGCAGCGCCGCCGCGTTGGTCATCGTGGCGTCCATCAGCCGCTGGCCCTGGAGGACGCCGAGGGCCACCGACACGGTCTGGTTGTCGTTGGAGATCAGCATCACCAGGGGGAGCAGGAACTCGTTCCAGGTCCAGATGAAGAAGAAGACCAGGAGCACGCCGATGGTGGGGCGGCTGACCGGGACGACGATCCGCCACAGCACCTGCCACTTGCTCGCGCCGTCGATCCGGGCCGCCTCGATGATCTCGCGCGGGAACCGGCCGAGGACGGACGAGAGCAGATACGTGCCGAACGCCGCCTGGATCACCGTGAACACGATGATCACGCTCAGCCGGGTGTCGTAGAGGCCGGCCTGCTTGCAGAGGTAGTACACCGGGTAGACCAGCGCCTCCTGCGGCAGCATGTTCGCCAGGACGAAGAAGGCCAGCACCCAGGTGCGCCCCTTGATCCGGCCGATGCCGATCGCGTACGCGTTCAGCACCGACAGGACGGCCGCTCCCACGGCCACGCAGCCGCTGATCAGCACCGAGTTGACCAGCTTCTGGCTGTAGTCGACGCGCTCCCAGAAATCCTTCAGGCCGTCCAGGTAGAGGCCTTCGGGCAGGCTCAGGGGGCCGTTCCGGGAGTACTCGGCGGGCGACTTGACCGCGTTGAGCGCGACGATCAGGAAGGGCACGACCATGAACAGGGCGGCCAGGCACAAGGCCACGAGGACCGGATAACGACGCAGGGCGGTCATGTCCGCACCCCTTCCTCCGCGTCCTCCGCACGGGTCTGGAGCTTCAGTCCGACCAGCGAGAGGGCGAGGATGATCACGGTGAGCACGGTGGAGATCGCGGCACCGTAGCCGACCTGGGTCTTCTCGAAGAACGTGGTGAAGGAGAAGTAGGAGGGGACGTCGGTCGCGCCGCCCGGACCGCCCTTGGTGAGCACGTACACCGCGCCGAACACCTTCAGCGCGGCGATCGAGCACCAGGTCAGCACGACATACGTCTCCGGCCGGATCTGGGGCAGCGTGATGTGCCAGAAGCGGCGCCACCAGCCGGCGCCGTCCAGCTCGGCGGCCTCGTACAGCCCGGGGTCGACGCGTTGCAGCCCGGCCATGAAGACCACCAGCGGGAAGCCGAGCTGCACCCACACCATCACCCCCATCACGCTGTAGAGAGCGAGGTCGGGGTCGCCGAGCCAGTCCTGCTGCCAGGAGCCCAGGCCCACCGCCTTCAGCAGGGCGTTGAGCGAGCCGTTGTCGGGGGCGAGGATCCAGCTCCAGACGATGCCCGCGACCGCGATCGGCAGCACCTGCGGCAGGTAGAAGCAGGCGCGCAGCACCGCGGCGACCCGGCTGCCGAAGTGCTTGCCGACGTAGTCGAACAGGGCGGCGGCCAGGACGAGTCCGAGCCCGGTCGGCAGGAGCGCCATGGCGAGAACCATGAACAGGCTGTGCCGGAACGACGCCCAGAACTCGGTGTCGTCGAGCAGTTCGCGGTAGTTGGCGAGCCCGGACCACGTGGGGCTGCCCACCCCCTGCCAGTCGGTGAAGCTCACACCGGTGTTCATCAGGAACGGCACGACGACGACCGCGAGGAAGGCGAGCGCGCCCGGGACGAGGAACAGCGCGTAGGAGTCGCGGGGGCGGCGGCGCGGGGGCCGGGGGGCTTCGCCCTTGCCGACCGCCCGCGCGCCCCGTTCGACGGTGACCGTCATTTCTTCGGTACGCCGTTGTCGTACGCCTTCTGGAGGGCGTCGAGGTAGGCGTCCGGCGCCTCGCTGCCCGTGATCAGCTTCTGGGTCTCGGAGACCAGGACGTCGTAGAAGCCGGGCACCGGCCAGTCCGGGTAGAAGGCCAGGCCGTCCCGCCCCGACAGGGTGTTGAAGTTGGTGATGAGCTCCTTGGACTTCGGGTCGGTCACCGCGTTCGCGTCGGCGGCCACCGGGACACCGCCCTTGTTGCCCAGCAGGTTCTGGATCTTCTTCGACATGGTGATGTCGATGAAGTCGTAGGCGAGCTCCTTGTTCTTGGCGTTCTTGGGGACCACCCACAGGTTTCCGCCGGAGCCGAGGGTCAGGTTCGAGCCGGGCCACAGGAAGCTGCCCCAGTCGAACTTGGCCTCCTGCTGGAACCGGCCGTACCACCAGCTGCCGGAGAACAGGATCGGCGCCTTGCCCTGGATGAAGGAGACGCCCGCCTCCTCGGCCTTGGTGCCGCTGGACGTCTTGGCGATGTAGCCCTTCTTCACCCAGTCGGCGAAGGTGGTCGCCGCGTAGGTCCAGGCCTGGTCGTGGAAGTCGGTCTTGCCCTTGTACAGCTCGTAGGAGTCGACCCAGGAGCGGTCGGCCTGGGACAGGGCCAGCTGGTACAGGTACTGCTGGGCGAGGTACTCGGCGCCCGCGTTCGCCAGCGGGGTCACCTTGTTCTTGACGAACACGTCCATGGCGGCGGTCAGTTCGTCGACCGACTTGGGTTCGGCGAGCTTGTACTTGGCGAACAGGTCCTTGTTGTAGAACACCATCGTGTACTCGGCGTAGTTGGGCACGCCGTACCACTTGCCGGAGCCCATGACGCCCTGGGCGTCGTAGCGGCTGGTGGTGGCGACCCCCGCGCTGAGCTTCTTGTCCCAGCCGCGCTTGGCGGCCTCCGTGCTCAGGTCGGTCAGCAGGCCCTGCTTGGAGAGCAGGCCCGCCGTCGCGTTGCCCTTGTTGTACTCCATGAGGTCGGGGGTGTCGGAGGAGTTCAGGACCATCTGGGCGGTCTTCTGGATCTGTTCGAAGCTCTTCTCCTCGTACTTCACCTGCACGCCCGGATGCGAGGCCTCGAACTCCTTGATGGCCTCGTTCCAGGCCACGCCCATCGCGCTGGTCGGGCCTTCGTAGTGCCACAGTTTCAGGGTCTTGCCGTCGCCGGACGAGCCGCCGTCGGAGCCGCCGCAGGAGGTCAGGAGCAGCGATCCGGTCAGGATCACCGCACTCGCCACCACACGCCTTCGTGTCGTCAACATCCCGTGTCTCCTGGGGAGTCGGATGGGAATCGGGAGTGTCACGCGAGGAGTCGTCGAATCGATTCGATGCGTGACGTCGAAGCGCTTCGACGGGGGAAGGTAGGTGGCGGCTGTGGACACGTCAATGGGGTGCGCGCGAATTGCCCGCCGCGGATCCGCGGCGGGTCCGGTACGGGTCCGGCGCGGATCGGCTGCGGGTCCGGTGCGGGTCCGGTGCGGATCGGCTGCGGATCGGCTGCGGGTCCCGGGTGTCACTCGCCGAACGTCTGGTGCGTGAGGGAGATCAGCAGGGCCACCGCGGCCGCGGTGACCGGCACCCCGAACCCGGCCGCCGGAGCGGCGTGCTCGGACATCCAGCCGCCGGCCGCGCTGCCGCAGGCGATACCGCCGAGCAGGCCGGTCACCGCGAGTGTCATGCCCTCGTTGAGACGGCCTTCGGGGGTGCGCTCCTGCACCAGCGCCATCGTGGTGATCATCGTGGGGGCGGTGGCCGTCCCGGCGGCGAACAGCGCCACCGCCAGCAGCGCGGGCGATCCGGTCAGGGTGGCCGCGAGCAGCGGGAGCGTCAGCATCGCCGTCATCACGGCCAGACACCAGGGATGCCGCCACTCGGCAGGCCCGGACGGCTTCAGGGCTCCGTACACCAGCCCCGCCACGCACGAACCGGCCGCCTGGAGGGCGAGCACCACGCCCGCCGCCGCGCGGTGCCCGTGCGCGTCCGCGAACGCGATCGTGACCACCTCCGTCGCGCCGAAGACCGCGCCCGTGGCCAGGCACACCGCGAGCAGCGGGGGCATCCCGGCGGCACGCAGCGGGGAGCGGGCCGTGGGGGTGCGGTGCGGCGGCGGCTGGGTGGCACGCTGGGCGGCGAAGAGGAGCACCCCGGTCACCAGCAGGGCCACCCCGGTCAGCGTCCCCGCCTCCGGGAAGAAGGTCCCGCACAGGAAGGCCGCGAGGACCGGGCCGAGCATGAAGCAGAGCTCGTCCGCGGCCTGTTCGAAGGAGTTCGCGGTGTGCAGCGCCTCGGGCGTGTCCGCCAGCAGATGCGCCCAGCGGGCGCGCGACATGCCGCCGGTGTTGGGGGTCGTCGCGGTGGCCGCGTAGGCGGCGAACAGGGTCCAGTCGGGGGCGCCGCGGCGCACGCACAGCACCAGCGCCAGGGACCCCAGCGCCGCGAACAGCGCGGCGGGCACGGCGACCCGGGCCTGGCCGTGCCGGTCCACGAGCCGGGCGATCCAGGGGGCGACCAGCGCGGTCGCGGCGAGCCCGGTCGCGGTGACGGCGCCGGCGAGGGCGTACGAGCCCCGGGTGCCCGCGATCATCACGACCGCGCTCACGCTGAACATGCCCATCGGCAGCCGGGCGATCAGGTTCCCGGCGGTGAACGCGCGGGTGCCGGGGCGGGCGAAGAGCCTGCGGTAGGGGCCGGGCGGGCGGACGCGGCGGCGGGCGGTGAAGTCGACGGCGACGACGGCATCGGCGGTGACGGTCCAGAGCGGAACCCTGTCGGGGGTGTCGCGAGGGCTGGGCTGCGGCATGGATCAACGGTGACGGCGGGCCTGCCGAGGGGTCCAACACCTTCTGCGGGCCGATTCACGCACTCCTGTTGTAAGTTCACCGGATGCCCGCTCCCCGACACCTCGACCCCAGGCTCCTGCGCGCGTTCCTCGCCGTCGCCGAGGAGCTGCACTTCACCCGTGCCGCGGCCCGGCTCTACGTCGCCCAGCAGGCGCTCAGCCGCGATGTGCGGCGGCTGGAGCGGGAGCTGGGGGCCGAGCTGCTGGTGCGCACCACCCGGCAGGTGACGCTGACCGGCGACGGCGAGCGGCTGGTGCCGCTGGCGCGCCGGGTGCTCCAGGCGCAGGACGACCTGCTCGGCGCCTTCGGGCAGGCCCGGCCGCTGCTGGTGGACCTCAACTTCCCGGACCAGCCCACCGCGCGGCGGGTCCTGTACCGGGCCCGCGAACTCGCCCCCGAGCTGGAGCTGATGGCCCGCTACGAGAGCGGTCTCGCGGGGGCGGCGGCGGAGATGGTGGCCGGGCGGCTCGATGTCTCGTTCGGGCGGTTCGCCGGTCTCGCCCCGGCGCTGCGGTCCCGGCTGGAGCACCGGCTCGTGCGGTACGAGCCGATGGCGGTCGTGCTGCCCGAGGACCACCGGCTGGCGGCGCTGGCGGAGGTGCCGCTGGCCGAGCTGACGGGCGAGACGGTGTACGCCGGTGCGGGCAACCCGCGGACGACGGAGTGGACGGACCTCGCACGCCGTCTGTTCGAATGCCGGGGCATCGCGATCGCGGCTCCCGCACCCCTTGCGGTGGGGGACGAGGAGTTCCGCAGGATCATGGCGAAGCTGCGAAACCCCATTCTCGCCGTGGTGGGCTTTCCGGCCATGCCTGGGACGGTGCTGCGGCCGCTCGTCGATCCGGTCCCCTTGTCGCCCGTGTCGCTCGTATGGCGAAAGGGGCTGGTCCATCCGGGATTTGACGCTCTTCGGCGGGCCGCGGACGAAATCGCCGCCCGGGAAAAGTGGCTGAGCCGACCGACGGACGGATGGGTTCCGGACATAGACGAAGATACGATTGCGACCCACACCTGACACGCTGCGCACATGGATCACGCCTGTGCGCTACATTCGAGGGTCTGAGCACGGTGTGGTAATGGGGCGCGTTCGAATCGGGTGGGGGCCCGGTTCGGCGGCGGGTGCTCGGCTTCGTACGCGCTTCCGGAACTGTCCCGTGGGGGGAAGTGCGCACGTGAAAAAGTGGCGGAAAGACGCCCAACCGGAATGGCCTGCCGGCGCATCGTCGAGCCAGGACCAGCAGTCGACGGGGGAGAACGCTCAGGGCTCTTTAGAAACCGGCAGAACCGGATCGATTCCGGAACGATCCGGACCGTCCTCGGAACGATCCGGACCGTCTTCGGGGCGGACCGGATCGGCACCCGGCGCCCGGCGGACCGGCCGCCACGGCGGCCGTGCCCGGATCGCGACACCCGCGACCGGACCCGACGCCGGACCGGGCACCGGCTCGCGGCCCGGGGCCGAGATCCTGTCGTCGGCGGGCGGCGCCACGTCACCCGCCGTCCACGACCCCTGGAGCGAGTCCGGGGCGCCGGCGGCGGAGCACGGCAGCGAGCACGATCCGGACGAGGTGACCGTCCAGATGGACGCCGTCCAGTTCGGCGAGACGCTCACGCGGGCCGCCAAGGACGGCGGACAGGAGCCCTCCGACGCGCCGGTGTTCGTGGACGAGTCGGGGCGGCGCAGCCGCACCTTCCGACGGATCGGCATCGCCGTGGGGATCGCCTGCGCGGCCTACGCCGCCGTCATCGTCGTCACCCTGCTGTCGGGCAACTCCAGCGCGCCCTGGCTCCCGGTCCCGGTACCGGGCCAGGACGACGACAAGCCCGCCGGCCAGGTCGACACCTCCCCGGCGCCCAGCGCCACGTCGCGCCCGACGCACGCAGGCCCCGGCGCGCCGGTCCTGCCGGGCGGGACCTCGCCCGGCGGTGCGACCGCCACCGCGGGGAGCCCGAAGCCCAGCGCCTCCGGCAGCAGCGGCAGCCCGAGCGCCTCCGCCGACCCCAGGCCGTCGGCCAGCGCCTCCGCCAGGCCCAGCCCCAGCGCGAGCTCCAAGAGCCCGGTGGCGGAGTCGTCCCCGCCGGTCGCCTCGTCCCCGTCCCCGTCCGGGCCGGGCGACGGCTCGCCCACGCCCACGCCTCCGGCGAGCCCGGACGCCGGGGCGCACCCGGTCGCACAAGCGGCCCCGGCCCCGGTCGCCGTCCGGTCGAGCGCCGGCGGCGCCTCCTCGAACTCCTCCTCGCACACGGAGAACGTCCTCTGATGGCACCCCGTTCCAACCGCCGCTCCGGGAAACGGGCGGCCGGCCGGCGACGGCTGCCGCTGCGCAGCCTGCTCCCGCTCCTGTTCCTGTGCGCGATGCTCGCCATGCTGATGCTGCGCGGCTATGTGCACAGCGAGATCCTCGCCGACTTCCGGGTCCGGCCCGAGGCGTCCACCGACAAGGTCCCGCAGAAGATCCTCGACGGCGGGCCGGTGATCGACACCCGCGGCGGCAAGGAGACCAGCCTGCACGTGCCCGACCACCGCATCGTCCTCACCTTCGACGACGGCCCCGACCCGAAGTGGACGCCGAGGGTCCTCGACATCCTCAAGAAGCACCACGCGCACGCCGTCTTCTTCGTCACCGGCACCATGGCCTCCCGCTACCCGGACCTGGTCCAGCGCATGGTCGACGAGGGACACGAGGTCGGCCTGCACACCTTCAACCACCCCGACCTCTCCTACCAGTCCAAGAGCCGCATCGACTGGGAGCTGTCGCAGAACCAGCTCGCGCTCGCGGGCGCGGCCGGCATCCGCAGCTCGCTGTTCCGGCCGCCGTACTCGTCCTTCGCCGACGCCATGGACGACAAGTCCTGGCCGGTCACCGAGTACATCGGCTCGCGCGGCTACCTCACCGTCGTCAACGACATCGACAGCGAGGACTGGCGCAAGCCGGGCGTCGAGACCATCATCGGCAACGCCACGCCCAAGGGCGGCAAGGGCGCGATCGTCCTGATGCACGACTCCGGCGGCGACCGCCACCAGACCGTGCAGGCCCTCGACCGGTTCCTGCCGCAACTCCAGAGCCAGGGCTACGAGTTCCAGAACCTCACCGAGGCACTCGAGGCCCCGAACGCGGACACCCCGGTCACCGGCCTCGGCCTGTGGAAGGGCAAGGCCTGGATCTTCCTGGTGCAGGCCTCCGACGACGTGACCGACGTCCTGGTCGTCGGCCTCGCCATCGTCGGCGGCCTGGTCCTCGCCCGCTTCGGCCTGATGCTGCTGCTGTCCGTCCTGCACGCCCGCAAGACCCGCCACCGCAACTTCCGCTGGGGGCCGAACCCGGTCACCGAACCGGCGTCGGTACTGGTCCCGGCGTACAACGAGGCCAAGTGCATCGAGAACACCGTGCGCTCCCTGATGGCCAGCGAACACCCCATCGAGATCCTCGTCATCGACGACGGCTCCAGCGACGGCACCGCCCGCATCGTCGAGGACCTGAACCTTCCCGACGTACGGGTGATCCGTCAGCTCAACGCGGGCAAGCCCTCCGCCCTCAACCGAGGCCTCGCCAACGCCCGCCACGACCTGATCGTGATGATGGACGGCGACACCGTCTTCGAACCGGCCACCGTCCGCGAACTGGTCCAGCCCTTCGCCGACCCGCGCGTCGGCGCGGTCGCGGGCAACGCCAAGGTCGGCAACAAGGACCTCCTCATCGGCGCCTGGCAGCACATCGAGTACGTGATGGGCTTCAACCTCGACCGTCGGATGTACGACGTCCTGCGCTGCATGCCCACCATCCCCGGCGCGGTCGGCGCCTTCCGCCGCTCCGCGCTGGAACGCGTCGGCGGCATGAGCGACGACACCCTCGCCGAGGACACCGACATCACCATGGCCATCCACCGCGACGGCTGGCGGGTCGTCTACGCGGAGAAGGCCCGCGCCTGGACCGAGGCCCCGGAGTCGGTCCAGCAGCTGTGGTCCCAGCGCTACCGGTGGTCGTACGGCACCATGCAGGCGATCTGGAAGCACCGCAGGGCCATCGTCGAGCGCGGCCCGTCCGGCCGCTTCGGCCGCGTCGGCCTGCCCCTGGTCTCCCTGTTCATGGTGCTGGCCCCGCTGCTGGCCCCCCTGATCGACATGTTCCTCGTCTACGGCCTGCTCTTCGGCCCCACCCAGAAGACGATCCTGGCCTGGTTCGGCGTCCTGGCCGTCCAGGTGGTCTGCGCGTCCTACGCCTTCGTCCTCGACCGTGAGCGCCTCACCCCGCTCATCTCCCTGCCCCTCCAACAGATCCTCTATCGCCAGCTCATGTACGTCGTCCTGCTCCAGTCCTGGATCACGGCCCTGACCGGCGGCCGGCTGCGCTGGCAGAAACTGCGCCGCAAGGGCGGGGTGTCGGCACCGCCGAACGCGCCCGTGCAGGAACAGCGCGTCATGGACGGAAGGCCGGTCGCATGAACCCGCACCACCCCGAAGCCACCACTGCCACCCAGTCGCCGAACCCGGCGCGCATACCGCAGCAGCCCTCGGTACCGGACCCGGCACCCGCGTCCGGGTCCACGGCCACGTCCGCGCAGGAGCCGAAGCGCGCCTCAGGACGTGACCGGTACTTCGACCTGCTCCGCGCGATCGCCCTCTTCCGGGTCGTCTTCTACCACCTGTTCGGCTGGGCCTGGCTGCCCGTGGTGTTCCCGTCCATGGGCGTGATGTTCGCCCTGGCCGGCAACCTCATGGCCACCTCGCTCGGCAAGCGCCCCGCCGTGCAGGTCGTACGCGGCCGGATGCGGCGCCTGCTGCCCCCGCTGTGGCTGCTCGGCGCGGTCGGCGTCACCGGCATGCTGCTGGGCGGCTGGGGCCCCGACTCCGACGGACACCCCGGCTGGTGGTGGATCCACCTCGGCTTCTGGATCCTGCCGCTGAGCGACCCGCCGTTCGGCGACCAGGTACCCGGCATCCACGGTCTGATCGGCAACGAGTGGGCCACGGAACTGGCCGTACCCCTCTGGTACATCCGCGCCTACCTCTGGTTCGTGCTGCTCTCCCCGCTCATGCTGCGCGCCCTGCGCCGGCTGCCCTGGCCGACGATCCTCGCGCCGATCGCCCTGTCCGCGGCACTGGAGTTCGGCCTGCTCACCGTGCCCTTCTCACGGCTCGACTCCAACCTCAGCGACTTCGGGGCGTTCGGCTCGTGCTGGCTGGCGGGCATGGCCCACCAGCAGGGCGTCCTGAAGAAGCTCCCCCGCTATGTCGTGCCGTCCCTCGCCCCGGTCGTCGCGGGCATCGGCCTGTGGTACGCGCTCACCCACAACTTCGCACCGGGCCACGACCTCGACGACATGCCGTTCGCCCAGGCACTGTGGTCCTTCGCCACCGTGCTGTTGCTGCTGCACATCAGCCCCTCGTGGTCCGAGTGGCCGCGCCCGCTGCGCCGCTGGGACCGCCTGGTCACCCTCCTCAACGCCCGCGCGGTGACGATCTATCTGTGGCACAACGTGTGCATCGTCGTCGCGGGCACCCTGTGGGACCACCTGTGGAACGTCACGTTCCTGTACGACGACGCGCCCTGGATCCTGACGAGTTCCTGGCCGGTGCTGGTCGTGGTCTGGGCCCTCACCGCCGGCTGTGTCCTCTGCTTCGGCTGGATGGAGGACGTCGCGGCAAAGCGCAGGCCACGGCTGTGGCCCGACGGGTCGGCCTCGCGCGCGGGAGCGCACCGGGCCTGACGGTCCGTCCAGCCGCACTGGTGTCATGACGCGAAGCCCCGCTACCGTAGCGGGGCTTCGCCACTACGACACAGGAGCCTCCCGTGACCCGCCGCCCTCGCCTCCTCACCACAGCCGCCGCCGGAGCGACGGCGCTGCTCCTCCTCACCGGTTGCGGTGGCGGAGACGGTGGTTCGAAGGGCAACGACAAGATCGCGGGCGCGGACACGGACCCGTCGCCGTCGGCCTCACCGAGCCCTTCGGCATCGCAGGCGGCGGACCGCCCGAAGATCGAGCTGCCGTCGGACAACGTCCTCACCTTCTCGCCGGAGTCTGCGGGCGACGCGGTCAAGGACGCGATTCTCAAGGACAACGCCGAACTCGTGCGTGCTCTTGACGCGGCGATCATCGCCCAGAATCCGCGCCTCCCCGCTCTGGAGTACTACACGGAGGGCGAGGGGGCCGCAGCGGCTCAGCAGTGGGTTCAGGGGTTCAAGGACGCCGGACTGACGATCACCGGAGCCGTGCGCTACTACGACCGTCAGGTCAACGTCGAATCCAAGGACAAGGCCTCGCTGACGTACTGCGGCGACGAGAGCAAGGGCTTCAACAAGGTCGTCAAGACCGGAGTGATCCAGAAGACGAAGGCCACCAAGGACAGTTACGTCCTCTATGGCGTCCAGGTCGAGAAGAACGACAAGGGAGTCTGGGAGCTCGTGAAGATCGCTTCTACTCGAGGGGCTGCCAAGTGCCAGCCGTGAACAGGCTCCTGCGTGTGGCCGTGGCTGCCCTCGCGGCGGGATCGGCCGTCTTGCTTCCCGCTTCCCCTGCCCTCGCCACCCAAGGACCCGGGGGGTCGTTCGGAGGTGGGTCGGACACGAACACCTCCGGCAACGTGAACGGGGACACCGTTTCCGCCTCCGCCCGCGGGGTCGTGTTCGACACCTCCAAGAACGGCAGCGGCGCGTCCGTGGGCCCCGTCGCCTCCGCCGACACTTCCTGGAGCCCGCCCGCCTGCTGGTACGCGCCGAAGTACACGCCTCAGCAGTTGCAGGACACCCTGGAGCCGATCTGGGAGGCGGGCTCCACCGGGGACGCGTGGGACGCCGATCAGCGCAAGTACTACGTCGACGGCGACTACAAGGACTTCAACAAGGCGAAGACCGGCGAGGGCTACTGGTGGGACTCGTACGTCAACGAGAGCTTCCCGCCCGGCTGGGACAAGTGCGACCACCGTCCCTTCTGGGTGGACAACGGTGACGCCCCGCCCGCCGACATCCCGAACGTGGTGACCCCGGAGATCCTGGCCGGCCTCGCCTACGCCGAGATCCGCGTCCCCACCAAGCCGGTCACCCTGAAGCCCGAGGGCGCCACCAAGGTCAACCTGCCGACCTGGGCGTGGCTGGACGGCGCCGACTTCAAGCCCGTCTCCGTCACCGCCCGCGTCCCGGGTATCGCCAACCTCTTCGCGACCACGACCGCCGAGCCGTACTCGCTCAAGATCGAGCCCGGTACGGCGGACGCGGAGACGTATCCGGCGTCCGGGGTCTGCGAGATCCGCGGCGGGCACATCGGTGAGGAGTACGCCGCGGGCAAGGCGAACGAGACACCGCCGTGCGGGGTGAAGTACCTGCGGTCCTCGGGGGACGGCACGTACCACCTCAGGGCCACCGTCACCTGGAAGATTCATTGGGTGGGCTCCGGCAACACCGGAGGCGCCCTCCCCGACGGCACCTTCGGCGCCGACCAGGACGTCGTCGTCCAGGAGATCCAGGCCGTCAACCGCTGAGGTCCCGGAAGGGAACTACCTCTCACCCGCCCGCTTCCCGGGGTGAGGGCAAAGTTCCCTTCCGGTCACTCACAGCCACAGCCAGGAAACGCGCCCTCCCTACCTTCGGGACTCATCACCGTTCGTCACCTCGCGAACCGTCCGAGTCCCGAAGCACCGTGGAGGCGTCATGACTGCCCCTGATACAGCCCCCGCAGCGAGCAGGGGAGGCCGTTGGATCGAGCACTGGGATCCGGAGGACGAGGCCTTCTGGCAGGAGTCGGGGGAGAAGGTGGCCCGCCGCAACCTGCTCTTCTCCGTCCTCGCCGAGCACATCGGCTTCTCCGTCTGGACCCTGTGGTCCGTGCTGGTGCTCTTCATGGGCCCGGAGTACGGGCTGACCCCGGCCGACAAGTTCCTGCTGACGTCCGTGGTCACCCTGGTGGGGGCCGTGGTGCGGGTGCCCTACACCTTCGCCGTGGCGGTCTTCGGCGGCCGGAACTGGACGGTCATCTCGGCCTCCCTCCTGCTGATCCCCACCGTCGCGGCGTTCACGGTGATGGAGCCGGGGACCTCGTTCTCCACGTTCCTGCTGGTCGCGCTGCTCGCCGGGGTCGGCGGCGGCAACTTCGCCTCCAGCATGACCAACATCAACGCCTTCTTCCCGCTCCGGAAGAAGGGCTGGGCCCTCGGGCTCAACGCGGGCGGCGGCAACATCGGCGTACCGGTCATCCAGCTCGTGGCGCTCGCGGTCATCGGCGCGAGCGGCGGTCCGCGCGTGCTGCTCGCGATCTACGTCCCGCTGATCGTCCTGGCCGCCACGCTCGCCGCGCTCAAGATGGACAACATCGCGTCCGTGAAGAACGACACCGGTGCCGCGATCGACGCCGCGAAGGACCGGCACACCTGGATCATGTCCTTCCTCTACGTCGGCACCTTCGGCTCCTTCATCGGCTACAGCTTCGCCTTCGGACAGGTGCTGACCAACGAGTTCGGGCGTACGCCCCTCCAGGCGGCCTACCTCACCTTCATCGGCCCGCTGCTCGGTTCGCTGATCCGGCCCGTGGGCGGACGGCTCGCCGACCGGTACGGCGGCGCGCGGATCACGCTGTACAACTTCGTCGGGATGGCGGTCGCCACGGGCTGCCTGGTCTTCGCCTCCATGGCGAAGTCGCTGCCGCTGTTCGTGTCCGTGTTCGTCGTCCTGTTCGCGCTCAGCGGGCTCGGCAACGGGTCGACGTACAAGATGATCCCCGGCATCTTCCACGCCAAGGCACTCGCCCAGGGGCTGACGGGCGAGGCGGCCGCCCGGCACGGACGCCGGCTCTCCGGGGCCTCCATGGGACTCATCGGCGCGGTCGGCGCGCTCGGCGGCGTCGGCATCAACCTCGCCTTCCGGCAGTCCTTCCTGTCCTACGGCTCCGGCACCGGAGCGTTCGTCGCCTTCCTCGCCTTCTACGGGCTGTGCTTCGCGGTGACCTGGTCCGTATACCTTCGCCGTCCGGACGCCCGGCCCCGCACCGAGGTGGCCGCAGAGACGAACCCGCAGCTCAGCTACGCCGAGGTGTGACGTAACACCGGCGACACGGGGCCGAACCGAGTCTGTCACGCACCGTTGGCAGGCTCGCTCGGCACGTAGGTGCACATCGTTCCTCCGGGGCCGAGCGGGAGAGAGTGCTGTTGCCATGCGTGCCAGAACCCAGCAGAACGCAGTCAGCGAGCAGCAGTTGCCGACCTTCTCCAGCGCGGGACGAGAGCCTATGTACGACGAAGAGAAACGACCGGCGCCCGGTCCCCTCGCGGGCTTCACCGTGGGTGTGACGGCCGCGCGGCGGGCCGACGAACTCGGCGCGCTCCTCGGGCGCCGCGGGGCCGCCGTGCTGCACGCCCCGGCGCTGCGCATCGTGCCCCTCGCCGACGACGGTGAACTGCTCGCGGCGACGAAGCAGTTGATCGACCAGGCGCCGGACGTGGTGGTGGCCACCACCGCCATCGGCTTCCGCGGCTGGGTCGAGGCCGCCGACGGCTGGGGCCTCGGCGAGTCCCTGATCGACCGGCTGCGCGAGGTGGAGCTGCTGGCGCGCGGGCCCAAGGTCAAGGGAGCCGTCCGGGCCGCCGGGCTGACCGAGGACTGGTCGCCGTCGAGCGAGTCGATGGCCGAGGTGCTCGACCGGCTCCTGGAGGAGGGCGTCGACGGGCGCCGGGTCGCCGTACAGCTGCACGGTGAGCCGGTGCCGGGGTTCGTGGAGGCGCTGCGGGCCGCGGGCGCCGAGGTCGTCGGGGTCCCGGTGTACCGCTGGATGCCGCCCGAGGAGATCGCCCCCCTCGACCGGCTGCTGGACGCCGCCGTCTCGCGCGGACTGGACGCGGTCACGTTCACCAGTGCCCCGGCCGCCGCGTCCCTGCTCTCGCGCGCCGAGGACCGCGGGCTGCTGCCCGAGCTGCTCGCCGCACTCCACCACGACGTGCTGCCGGCCTGCGTCGGGCCGGTCACCGCGCTGCCGTTGCAGGCCCGGGGCATCGACACGGTCCAGCCCGAACGCTTCCGGCTCGGGCCGCTCGTGCAGCTGCTCTGCCAGGAACTGCCCGGACGGGCGCGGGCGTTGCCGATCGCGGGGCACCGGGTGGAGATCCGCGGGCACGCGGTGCTGGTGGACGGCGACCTCAAGCCCGTACCGCCGGCCGGCATGTCCCTGCTGCGGGTGCTGTCCCGGCGGCCCGGCTGGGTGGTCGCCCGCTCGGAGCTGCTGCGCGCGCTGCCCGGTGCGGGCCGTGACGAGCACGCGGTGGAGACGGCGATGGCCCGTCTGCGTACGGCTCTCGGTGTGCCGAAGCTGATCCAGACGGTGGTCAAGCGCGGGTACCGCCTGGCGCTGGACCCGGCGGCGGACGCGAAGTACGCGGACGCTTAGGGCCTGTGCGGCGGCGGACCCCAGGGCCGTACACGGCACGGGAGGTGACGAGGGGTTCCGGGGGAGCGAACGGGCGGGCACTGTGGGAGGGAACGGTTCTCCCGGTCCCTTCCCCCGGGACTCCGCCGGACTGCCGCCCGGGATCCACCCGGGGTTCCGCCAGGGTTTCCCGAGGATCCGGTGGAATCCGGCGCAGTCCGTGCGGGGCCGGCAGGGGCCGTCGGAGTGCACCGGAACCCACCGGCCCCGTCCCCCGCGGGGCAACCCCTAGGCGGTGACAGGCACATGGCACTGGGTACGGCCACAGCCCCGTACGAGATGCGGTTCGACGCCGGACGGATCTGTCTGGATCTCCTCGCGACCACCCACCCCGGCGAACGCCTCGACTCCCTCGCGGCGTTGCACACCTGGATCACCCGCGCCGGACTGGTCCCGCCGGGCACCCCGCTGGCGCACGCCGACGCCTCCTGGCCGGCCGCCTTCCGCGAACTGCGTTCACAGACGGCCTGGTTGGTAAGCGGTTGTCTCGGCGCCCGCGCCCGTTCGCACGGCGACGGCGACGACGTGTCCCGGGACCTCGCGCTGACACGCGTCAACGAGTACGCCCGTGCCGCGCCGCCGGTCCCGCGCGCCGTCCGCGGCGAGGACGGCACCTTCGTGCGGGAGTTGGCCGGACCGCCGGAGTGCGCGGCCCTGCTCGCGGCCGTCGCCAGGGACTGCGTGGAGCTGCTCACGGACCCCCTCGCGCGGGCGGGTCTGCGCCAGTGCGAGGGGGACAACTGCCCGATCGTCTACCTGGACACCTCGCGGGGGCGCAGAAGGCGCTGGTGCTCGAGCGAGGTCTGCGGAAACCGCGAGAGAGTGGCCCGGCACCGTCGGCGGGTGGCCCTCGCCCAGGCCTGAGTGTCGCCTTTGCGGCTTCTGCGGGGCAGGAGCACGGGAATTGGCGAAGTGATTTCGATAACACTTCGTTTGTATCCGGCGTGGCGCGGGCAGTTGAAGCGATCTTGGCGCCGTGGGGGAAATGTAAAGATCGTGCAGGAGGAATGTGCGCTCATGTCCGTCACGTCATGCCACCACGAAGAAAACTGCCGCTCGGGTTTGAACATCCCGCGACCCGCGTCCGTACCCCTCGGCGAGCGACCGACTGGGGGATCCCCCGGACATCGGAGGTGGGCGTGCGCAAGGATTCTGCCGTGGCCAATGAACGTGGACCGAGGGCCCGGCATCGTATGTCCCAGCCCTCGGAGCCTGATGAGGAGCTGATGCGTGCCCTGTATCGGGAGCACGCCGGACCCCTCCTTGCGTATGTCCTCAGGCTGGTTGCCGGCGACCGGCAGCGCGCCGAGGACGTCGTGCAGGAGACACTCATCCGTGCCTGGAAGAACGCCGGTCAGCTCAATCGGGCGACCGGATCGGTACGCCCCTGGCTGGTGACGGTCGCGCGTCGCATCGTCATCGACGGCCACCGCAGCCGGCAGGCCCGGCCGCAGGAGGTCGATCCGTCGCCGCTGGAGGTCATCCCCGCGGAGGACGAGATCGACAAGGCGCTGTGGTTGATGACGCTGTCGGACGCGCTGGACGACCTGACCCCCGCCCACCGGGAGGTGCTGGTCGAGACCTATTTCAAGGGGCGTACGGTCAACGAGGCGGCCGAGACCCTGGGCATACCCAGCGGCACGGTCCGCTCGCGGGTCTTCTACGCCCTGCGGTCGATGAAGCTGGCACTGGAGGAGCGGGGGGTGACGGCGTGATGAGCGTATACGGGGGGTTCGGAACGGGTGGTTCGGGTATGTCTGGCCCTATGCAGGGATCACCGGCCCCGAACGAGCACGAGACCGTCGGCGCCTACGCCCTCGGGATCCTTGACGACGCCGAAGCAACCGCTTTCGAATCCCATCTCGCGACCTGTGAATGGTGCGCCCAGCAGCTCGAGGAGCTCGCCGGGATGGAGCCGATGCTGGCCGCCCTCGCGGACCTGCCCGGCGCCGGCACCCCCGCGATCGGCGAGTCCCTGTCCGCGATGCCCAGCCCACGGCTGGCGGAGAAGCTCGTCGACGAGGTCGCCGAGCGTCGCGCGGCCAAGCGCCGGCGCGGCTTCTACCTGGTGGCGGCCGCGGCCGCGCTGATCGTCGGCGGTCCGCTGACGGTGCTGGCGGCGAGCGGCGGCTCGGACTCCGGGGCGAACAACACGGCGGCGGGACCGGCGCAGGCCGCCTTCCAGACCATGACCGACAAGAAGTCGGCCACGGACCCGACGACGCATGTCACCGCGACCGTGGCCGTGGAGAAGAAGGACTGGGGTACCCACGCCGTCCTCCAGCTCAAGAACGTCAGCGGACCGGAGAAGTGCTCGCTGATCGCCGTCGGCAAGAACGGCGAGCGCGAGACCGTCACCTCCTGGTCCGTACCGAACTGGGGCTACGGCCTGGCCGACGCCAAGACCGAGACCGCGAAGAACCCGCTGTACGTCCACGGCGGTGCCGCCTTCACCCCCAACCAGATCGACCACTTCGAAGTGATGACCTTCGACGGCAAGCGGTTGGTGGAGGTCGACGCGTAACTTCCCGGACGGGGTCCCCTTCGCGTACGGTTGACGGCTGCCCAGCACGTCAGAAGGGGGCCCGGTGGCCGCTCAGGCTCAACAGGAAACCGCGGTCGGTTCGGTCCACGGCGAAACGCACGACTCCGTACGGGACCGGGAGATCGGCATCGAGCAGGTACACCTGGACCAGGTGTACCGCAGGCTCGAGGAGAAGATCCACGAGGCCGAGTTCCTCATGAACGACGCGGCCAAGCGCGGCCAGGTCGGCACGCCCGGCGCGCTCGCCGAGCGGGACGCGCAGGTCTTCCGGGCGGGGGTGCACCTCAACCGGCTCAACAACGAGTTCGAGGACTTCCTCTTCGGCCGGATCGACCTGCTGCGGGGCAAGGACGGCAAGAAGGGGCCCGACGGCGCCTACACGGCCGTCGAGCCCGCCGAGGGAGCCGTCCGCGAGGACAACACCGCCGACATCGCCGAGACCCTCCACATCGGCCGCATCGGCGTCCTCGACCAGGACTACTCGCCGCTGGTCATCGACTGGCGGGCCCCCGCGGCCGCGCCGTTCTACCGCTCCACCCCGGTCGACCCCGGCCGGGTGGTGCGGCGCCGGGTCATCCGCTCCAAGGGCCGCCGCGTCCTCGGTGTCGAGGACGACCTGATGCGCCCCGAGCTGACCGCCTTCCTCGACGGCGAGCGGCTGCCCGTCATCGGCGACGGCGCGCTCATGGCCGCGCTCGGCCAGGCCCGCAGCCACACCATGCGGGACATCGTCGCCTCCATCCAGGCCGAGCAGGACCTGGTGATCCGCGCCCCCGCCGCCTCCGTGACCTACGTCGAGGGCGGCCCCGGGACCGGCAAGACCGCCGTCGCCCTGCACCGTGCGGCCTACCTCCTCTACCAGGACCGCCGCCGGTACGCGGGCGGCATCCTGATCGTCTCGCCCACGCCCCTGCTGGTGGCGTACACCGAGGGCGTCCTGCCGTCCCTCGGCGAGGAGGGCCAGGTCGCCATCCGGGCGATCGGCTCCCTCGTCGACGGCGCGGAGGCCACCCTGTACGACTCCCCGGCGGTGGCCCGCGCCAAGGGCTCGTACCGGATGCTGAAGGTGCTGCGCAAGGCGGCGCGCGGGGCGCTGGAGACCAAGGACACGCCCACCCGGCTGCGGGTCGTCGCCTTCGGCCGCCGGCTGGAGCTGGAGGCGGCCCAGCTGGAGCGCATCCGCAACAACGCCCTCGGCGGCACCGCGCCCGTCAACCTGCTGCGCCCGCGGGCCCGCAAGCTGCTGCTGGACGCCCTGTGGGAGCAGTCCGGCGCGGCCGGCCGGCACTCCGACCCCGAGCTGGCCGCCGAGCTGCGCTCCTCCTTCGACGAGGACGTGACCTCCGAGGACAGCTTCATCGAGTTCCTCGACGCCTGGTGGCCCGAGCTGGCCCCGCGGTCCGTGCTGGCGGCGATGGCCGACGAGCGGCGGCTGGGGCGCTGGGCGCGGCGGATCCTCAACCCCGGCGAGGTGCGCCGGGTCGCCCGCTCCCTCGGCCGGGACGGCCTGTCCGTGCACGACGTCGCCATGCTGGACGAACTCGAAGCCGTCCTCGGCGCCCCGGTCCGCCCCCGCAAGCGGCGCGAGCTGGACCCGCTCGACCAGCTCACCGGCCTGGAGGAGCTGATGCCCGCACGCGAGGAGACGCAGCGTGAGCGGGCCGAGCGGCTGGCGCAGGAGCGCACCGAGTACGCGCACGTCATCGTCGACGAGGCGCAGGACCTCACGCCGATGCAGTGGCGCATGGTGGGCCGGCGCGGCCGGCACGCCACCTGGACGATCGTCGGCGACCCGGCGCAGTCGTCGTGGTCCGACCCCGACGAGGCGGCCGAGGCCCGCGACGAGGCCCTGGGCAGCCGTCCACGCCGCCGTTTCCAGCTGACGGTGAACTACCGCAACCCGGCCGAGATCGCCGAGCTGGCGTCCAAGGTGCTCGCGCTCGCCATGCCCGGCTCCGTCTCCCCGTCCGCCGTCCGCTCCACGGGTGTGGAGCCGCGCTTCGTGGCGACGAACAACGCGCAGGGCGCCGCCGTACGCAACCCGCTCGCGGAGACCGTCCGCGAGGAGGCCGCCCGGCTGCTCGACCGGGTCGACGGCACGGTCGGCGTGGTCGTCGCCATGAACCGCCGCGAGGAGGCCAGGCGCTGGCTCGCCGGGCTCGGCGACCGGGTGGTGGCACTCGGCAGCCTGGAGGCCAAGGGGCTGGAGTACGACGCGACGGTCGTGGTGTCGCCCGCGGAGATCGCGGACGAGTCACCGGCGGGGCTGCGCGTGCTGTACGTCGCGCTGACCCGGGCCACCCAGCAGCTGACGGTCGTGTCGGCCGGACGGGACGAGCCGGACGAGGCGGGAGTGCCGGACCTGCTCAGGGACTGAACCCGGCGGCCGCCCCGGGCCGGCCGGACCGGTCACCGGGGGCGGCCGGACGGGCCACCGGGGCCGGCCGGACCGGCCACCAGGGGTGGTCAGGGGTGGTCAGGGGCGGCCGTCCGGGGGGCGATTCCGGTGAAACCTCGGCCTGTTTCCTGTGAACTCCACGCACGGGAATGGTCTTGCCCGATCCGTTTGTTAGCCTGGGTGTGACACCGGCTCGATCCAAGCCCCCGGGCCCAACCTTCGTCGCCACGAGCGACCACTTGCCGCGAGGCGAGCATGGCGGGTCGGTGTCATGAACGACAGAAGAGGCCCACGTCACCTTGTGATGTGGGCCTCTTTCATCGTCGATTGCTTCTCGTATTGTGGAAGTCGTCTTCCGAAACCGGCGCCGAGCTGCGAACAATACGTCCGCAATCCGGGGCGACTACCACGTACTCGGGGGTAGGTGCGACGATCGGACGGCATTAGCGAAGCGACACGGTGAAAGCAGAAGGAAGTCGGCCATGGCAACGGCGCCCAGCGTCTCCTACTCGATGACGATCCGGCTGGAGGTGCCCGCGAGCGGAACGGCCGTCTCGCAGCTCACCAACGTCGTGGAGTCCTCCGGAGGCTCGGTGACCGGCCTCGACGTCACCGCCTCCGGCCACGAGAAGCTCCGTATCGACGTCACGATCGCGGCCAGCTCGACCGCACACGCCGACGAGATCGTCGAGAAGCTCCGCGGCATCGAGGGCGTCACGCTCGGCAAGGTCTCCGACCGTACGTTCCTGATGCACCTCGGCGGCAAGATCGAGATGCAGTCCAAGCACCCCATCCGCAACCGTGACGACCTGTCCATGATCTACACGCCGGGTGTGGCCCGGGTGTGCATGGCGATCGCGGAGAACCCCGAGGACGCGCGCCGCCTCACCATCAAGCGCAATTCCGTTGCGGTCGTGACGGACGGCTCCGCCGTACTGGGTCTCGGCAACATCGGTCCGAAGGCCGCGCTGCCGGTGATGGAGGGCAAGGCGGCCCTGTTCAAGCGGTTCGCCGGCATCGACGCCTGGCCGCTGTGCCTGGACACCCAGGACACCGACGCGATCGTCGAGATCGTCAAGGCGATCGCCCCCGGCTTCGCGGGCATCAACCTGGAGGACATCTCCGCGCCCCGCTGCTTCGAGATCGAGGCCCGGCTGCGCGAGGCCCTCGACATCCCCGTCTTCCACGACGACCAGCACGGCACCGCGATCGTCGTCCTCGCCTCCCTGACGAACGCCCTGCGTGTGGTGGGCAAGGCGATCGAGGACGTACGCGTCGTCATGTCGGGCGCGGGCGCGGCCGGCACGGCCATCCTCAAGCTGCTGCTCGCCGCGGGCGTCAAGAACGCCGTCGTCGCCGACATCCACGGCGTCGTGCACGCCGGCCGCGAGGACCTGGTGGGCGCCGCGGCCGACTCGCCGCTGCGCTGGATCGCCGACAACACCAACCCCGAGGGCCTCGTCGGCACCCTCAGGGAAGCCGTGCGCGGCGCCGACGTCTTCATCGGCGTCTCCGCCCCGAACGTCCTCGACGGCGACGACGTGGCCGCGATGGCCGACAACGCCATCGTGTTCGCTCTCGCGAATCCCGACCCCGAGGTCGACCCGGCAATCGCCCGCCAGACCGCGGCAGTTGTGGCCACCGGCCGCTCCGACTTCCCCAACCAGATCAACAACGTGCTGGTCTTCCCGGGCGTCTTCCGCGGACTGCTGGACGCGCAGTCCCGGACGGTCAACACCGAGATGATGCTCGCGGCCGCGAAGGCCCTCGCCGACGTGGTGACCGAGGACGAGCTGAACCCGAACTACATCATCCCGAGCGTGTTCAACGACAAGGTCGCGGGTGCGGTCGCGGGCGCGGTCCGGGAGGCCGCGAAGGCCGCGGGCGCGTCGGTCTCGTAGGCTCGGCGAAGGCGTGGGACCCGGCCTGTGGGGGCGTTGTGACGATTGCCACGGTCGGGTTTCGCCCCGGCGCGTCGCGGAACCGGGGTTGCTGACAGCCCTCTATCGTGACGGCCGGGCTCGGTCCCCACATTTCGTGTGACTCCCAAGGGTGTTCTCACGACTGCTGGGGGTGCCGGATTGGCTTTCCCGCCGCAGGTGGGGGCAGGATGCGTCTCTGGGCGCGAGGGTTCTGACGACGGACCCGGGTCCGGGGTATGTCCGAGCACCCTGGCAGCATCGAGTTCGCTGTGCCCAACTATGCGGCTCCGCCGCGTGGCACGCCTCAACGGCAAGAAGAACACGGGAGTAACAACATGAACCGCAGTGAGCTGGTGGCCGCGCTGGCCGACCGTGCCGAGGTGACCCGCAAGGACGCCGACGCCGTGCTGGCCGCGTTCGCCGAGGTCGTCGGCGACATCGTCTCCAAGGGCGACGAGAAGGTCACCATCCCCGGCTTCCTGACCTTCGAGCGCACCCACCGTGCCGCTCGCACCGCGCGCAACCCGCAGACCGGCGACCCGATCCAGATCCCGGCCGGCTACAGCGTGAAGGTCTCCGCGGGCAGCAAGCTCAAGGAAGCCGCGAAGGGCAAGTAAGCCCGTCGCAGGGCGGCAGGCCCGAAGGGCGACTGCGCCCGCGCCCACGTCCCGGGACGGCATGGACGTCAGGGGCCCGCGCCCCGGGACGACATGCGCGTCCGGGACGACCGATTGACGCCAATGGGGCGGCCCCTGTGACCGGGGGCCGCCCCATTGGCGTACGTACTGCCGTGGACGCTGTCCGAGCGCCCGGCCCGGAAGGGCTGGGGTCAGCCGAGCGCCTTGCCGGGCGGCTCGGCCTTCGCGCCCGGCTCCACGAGCTTCTCCATGCTGTGCCTGTCCGGGGGACGACCCCCGGACCCTCGGCCGGGGGAGTGCCGCCCGGGCCGGAGTGGAGGGGCTGGGGTCAGCCGAGCGCCTTGCCGGGCAGCTCGACCTTCGCGCCCAGTTCCACGAGCTTCTCCATGAAGTTCTCGTAGCCCCGGTTGATCAGGTCGATGCCGTGCACGCGGGACGTGCCCTGCGCCGCCAGGGCGGCGATGAGGTACGAGAACCCGCCGCGCAGGTCGGGGATGACCAGGTCGGCGCCCTGGAGCTTGGTGGGGCCGGAGACGACCGCGGAGTGCAGGAAGTTGCGCTGGCCGAAGCGGCAGTCGGAGCTGCCCAGGCACTCGCGGTAGAGCTGGATGTGAGCGCCCATCTGGTTCAGGGCGGAGGTGAAGCCCAGCCGGGACTCGTAGACCGTCTCGTGGATGATGGACAGGCCGGTGGCCTGCGTCAGCGCGACGACCAGGGGCTGCTGCCAGTCCGTCTGGAAACCGGGGTGCACGTCCGTCTCCAGGGCGATGGACTTCAGCTGGCCGCCCGGGTGCCAGAAGCGGATGCCCTCGTCGTCGATCTCGAACGCGCCCCCCACCTTCCGGTAGGTGTTGAGGAACGTCATCATCGAGCGCTGCTGGGCCCCGCGGACGTAGATGTTGCCCTCGGTGGCCAGCGCCGCGGACGCCCACGAGGCGGCCTCCAGGCGGTCCGCCAGGGCCGCGTGGGTGTAGCCGCCGAGCGAGTCCACACCGGTGATGCGGATCGTGCGGTCGGTGTCCATCGCGATGATCGCGCCCATCTTCTGCAGGACGCAGATGAGGTCCTCGATCTCCGGCTCCACCGCCGCGTTCGACAGCTCGGTGACGCCCTCCGCGAGGACCGCCGTCAGCAGCACCTGCTCGGTCGCGCCCACGGACGGGTAAGGCAGCCGGATCTTGGTGCCGCGCAGCCGCGTCGGCGCCTCCAGGTACTGGCCGTCCTCGCGCTTCTCGATCCGCGCGCCGAACTGCCGCAGCACCTCGAAGTGGAAGTCGATGGGCCGCCCGCCGATGTCGCAGCCGCCCAGACCCGGGATGAACGCGTGACCCAGACGGTGCAGCAGCGGGCCGCAGAACAGGATCGGGATACGGCTGGAACCCGCGTGGGCATCGATGTCGGCGACGTTGGCGCTCTCCACGTGCGACGGGTCCAGCACCAGTTCGCCCGGCTCCTCACCGGGGCGGACCGTCACGCCGTGCAGCTGGAGCAGACCGCGCACGACCCGCACGTCACGGATGTCGGGAACATTGCGCAGACGGCTCGGCTCGCTGCCCAGCAGCGCGGCGACCATGGCCTTCGGCACGAGGTTCTTCGCACCGCGGACACGGATCTCGCCCTCCAGCGGGGTTCCGCCGTGGACAAGCAGGACATCGTCGTTGACGGTCATGTATCTCGCGTTCCGATGAGTTGGGCCAGTGGAGATGAGACAGAGTAATCGCCGCGTACCCCTCTCCCGTAAGCCCAGGCACCGCCCAGCCAGGTCATAGCTGTGTCACAACACGAACCGTTCCCAATCGGACACATGGGGTCACCGCCCCGGCCGTGCGCGTGGGATGCGTCCGTGCGCCCTGAGCTGCCTTCACTCCCGTGCCCTGATTGGCTCCCCATGCGGCGGGCGGATGCGGGATCATGTCTGGCATGACCGAGGTGTCCTCGCTCACAGGGCGGCTGCTCGTGGCGACGCCCGCCCTGGCGGACCCGAACTTCGACCGTGCGGTCGTGCTCCTTCTCGACCACGACGAGGAGGGCTCCCTCGGTGTCGTCCTCAACCGTCCGACGCCGGTGGGGGTGCGCGACATCCTGGAGGGCTGGGCCGATCTGGCCGGCGAGCCCGGTGTGGTCTTCCAGGGCGGCCCGGTGTCCCTGGACTCGGCGCTGGGCGTCGCGGTGATCCCGGGCGGCGGCTCGGCGGCGGCACCGCTGGGCTGGCGCCGGGTGCACGGCGCGATCGGGCTGGTGGACCTGGAGGCCCCGCCGGAGCTGCTCGCCTCGGCCCTGGGCTCCCTGCGGATCTTCGCCGGTTACGCCGGCTGGGGGCCCGGCCAGCTGGAGGACGAACTGGTCGAGGGCGCCTGGTACGTCGTCGAGTCCGAACCGGGTGACGTCTCCTCCCCGGCCCCCGAGCGGCTCTGGCGCGAAGTCCTGCGCCGTCAGCGAAACGAACTGGCGATGGTGGCCACCTATCCGGACGACCCTTCTCTCAACTGATGCGGGGGAGCTTCAGTACCCTTGGGCCTATGAGCACTCTCGAGCCCGAGCGCGGGACTGGTACGGGAACCCTCGTAGAGCCGACGCCACAGGTGTCCCACGGCGACGGTGACCACGAGCGCTTCGCCCACTACGTCCAGAAGGACAAGATCATGGCGAGCGCCCTCGACGGGACCCCCGTCGTAGCGCTGTGCGGCAAGGTCTGGGTGCCGGGCCGCGACCCGAAGAAGTACCCGGTGTGCCCGATGTGCAAGGAGATCTACGACTCCATGGGCGCCGGCGGCGACGGCAAGGGTGGCGGCAAGGGCGGCGACGGCAAGTAGTAGCCCCTCGTCCGCAGGATCCTCCTAGAACGTTCAGAAGGCCCCCGGGGCGCATCGACCGTGCGCCCCGGGGGCCTTCGCCGTGCGGTGGGTGCGGTGGGCACGAATGCGGTGGGCACGAATGCGGTGGGCACGAATGCGGTGGGCGCGGACGCGGGCACGGTCACGGATTGGTTCAGACCTCTTGTGGGGGTGTCCGTGATGTCCCTAGCCTCAGCGGTGTTGTGCGTTGCGAAACCGTCGTTGCGTATGTTGCAACGCCCGCCGAAGGGTTCACCGTGAAACCGCCCGCCCGGAGTGCCGATCCGTGCGGCCCGGCACACTGCGGCCGGGCCGCGGGAATTCGGCCACGGCTTCCACGGGGTCGGGGCCGATCGCTTTTTCCCGCCTCGATCACCGTGATCGCATTCCGGGACCCGGCGACCCGATTCCGCCTCCGCCTGCGCGTCGGCGCCCGCTTCCGGTTCCCGGTCCGTCCGCGCTGCCGGGCCGGGTCGCCGGGCATCGGCACTCGGGTCCGCGCGAGCGCCCGGGAACGGTCCCGGAACAGCCCCGGAACAGCCCCGGAACAGCCCGGGAACGGTCGCGGAAAGCCGTGCGGAGACCCCGGCGGGGGCCGCGTTCATCCATGCGGCGAACCCTGTCGGATTCGCTCGGCGGGCCCTCTTCCCGCCCGTCCGGCCGGATGCCCGGGCGGCTTCGGCAATGCCGGCGATTCCGGTGCCGATCTTCCTCGGATCTCTCCTGGATCTTCCTCGTACTCGTGCAGCGACGACCGGTCCCCGGACCGGGCGGAGCGGTAAAGGACTGATGTGACAGACGTGATGGGACTTATTCCGGCTCCCCGGCACATTTCCCGGAACCCCTCGGGCCACTGGCGGCTCGGCAGGGCGACGCGCCTGGTCGCGGGACCCGGCACCGAGGGTGTCGCGCGCTGGCTGCGGGCGACGGTCGGGGCGGCGACCGGCCTGCCCCTCGCGGAGGACGGGGGCGCGGACGACGCCGGGGACCGCATCGTGCTGAGCATCGATCCGGCACTGCCCCCGGAGGACTATCGCCTGGTCGTCGACGGCCCGCAGTGCCGTATCCAGGGCGGCGGCGCGGCCGGCGTCCTGTGGGGCGCGCAGACCCTCCGCCAGCTTCTGGGCCCCGACGCGTTCCGCCGGGCCCCGGTGCGGCCGGAGCGGGAGTGGGAGCTTGCGGCGGTCACCGTCGAGGACGGCCCCCGCTTCCGCTGGCGCGGACTCATGCTCGACGTGGCCCGGCACTTCATGCCCAAGGAAGGCGTGCTGCGTTATCTCGATCTGATGGCCGCGCACAAACTCAACGTCTTCCACTTCCATCTGACGGACGATCAGGGCTGGCGTGTGGAGATCAAGAAGTATCCGAAGCTGACGGAGACCGGTTCCTGGCGAGCGCGCACGAAATTCGGTCACCGGGCCTCCCCGCTGTGGGAGGAGAAGCCGCACGGTGGCCACTACACGCAGGACGACATCCGGGAGATCGTCGCCTACGCCGCCGAGCGGCATATCACCGTCGTCCCCGAAATCGACGTACCGGGACACTCGCAGGCCGCCATCGCCGCGTATCCGGAACTCGGCAACACCGATGTCGTCGACACGTCCGCCCTCACGGTCTGGGACAACTGGGGGATCTCTCCGAACGTACTCGCCCCCACCGACAACACGCTGCGCTTCTACGAGGGAGTGTTCGAGGAACTGCTCGAACTGTTCCCGTCGGAGTTCGTCCACGTCGGCGGTGACGAATGTCTCAAGGACCAGTGGCGGCAGTCGCCCACCGCGCAGGCCCGCATCGGCGAACTCGGGCTCGCCGACGAGGACGGGCTCCAGGCCTGGTTCGTCGGGCACTTCGCCGACTGGCTCGCCGCGCGCGGACGCCGGCTCATCGGCTGGGACGAGATCCTGGAGGGCGGCCTGGCCCCGGGCGCGGCCGTGTCCTCGTGGCGCGGCTACGCGGGCGGGGTCGCCGCCGCACGGGCGGGCCACGACGTCGTCATGTGCCCCGAGCAGCAGGTCTACCTGGACTACCGGCAGCACGCCGGACCGGACGAGCCCGTCCCGATCGGATATGTCCGCACCCTCGAGGACGTCTACCGCTTCGAACCCGTTCCGCAGGAGCTGACGCCGGAACAGGCGCGGCACGTGCTGGGCACCCAGGCCAACGTGTGGACCGAGGCGATGGAGGACCACGCCCGGGTGGACTACCAGGCGTTCCCGCGGCTCGCGGCGTTCGCCGAGGTGGCCTGGGGCCGGCTGCCCGCCCCCGCGGACCGGGACTTCGCCGGCTTCGAGCGGCGCATGGCCGTCCACTACCGGCGGCTGGACGCCCTCGGCGTCGCCTACCGGCCGCCCGCCGGTCCGCACCCCTGGCAGCGGCGCCCCGGCGTCGCCGGACGCCCGCTCGACGGGCCGCCCCCGAGCCGGTAGCGCCGACGGCGGGCCGGGGCGGGCGCGGGTCGCGCCGGGCCGGTCGCGCCGGGCCGGTGGTGCCGGGCGGCAGCCGGGGGGCGGGCGCGGGTCGCGCCGAACAGGTCACGGAAAAGCCGCGCAAGAGTCACCGAAGAGTGTCAATCGGCATACACCGGAGATCTCGTGCAAAACCCTGCCATCACCCCGGTGAGGTGGGCGAATGCCTCCTAGCGGACCCCTGCGTTCGGGTCCTGCGAAGATGTGCCAGAGTTGCCACGTCCGCCCTGTCAGCACGTACCGTACGGCAGCACAGGTGGGACCAGGTGGGACCCAAGTGGGGCAGCGGGAAGGGGCAGCCGGTTTGACCACGCACGCACCGCAGGCGGCGCAGGCCGTGACGCTGCCCACGACGTTGGACGAGGCCGTGGCGGCGCTCTCCGCCATGCCCACGGCCGTGCCCGTCGCAGGCGGCACCGACCTCATGGCCGCCGTGAACTCCGGCCAGCTCAGACCGGCCGCCCTGGTCGGCCTCGGCCGCATCAGCGAGATCCGCGGCTGGCAGTACCAGGACGGGCACGCCCTGCTCGGCGCGGGTCTGACCCACGCCCGGATGGGCCGCCCCGACTTCGCCGCCCTGATCCCGGCGCTCGCCGCCGCTGCGCGCGCCGCGGGCCCGCCGCACATCCGCAACGCGGGCACCCTCGGCGGCAACATCGCCTCGGCCTCGCCCACCGGCGACGCGCTGCCGGTGCTCGCCGCCCTGGAGGCGACGCTGATCATCGCCGGCCCCGGCGGGGCGCGCCGCGAGATGCCCGTGTCGCACCTGCTGGCGGGCATGGAGATGCTGCGCGCCGGCGAACTCATCGGCTACGTGCGCGTGCCGCTGCTGCACGCCCCGCAGGTCTTCCTGAAGGCCACCGGCCGCACCGGCCCGGGCCGCGCCACCGCGTCCGTCGCGCTGGTCCTGGACCCGGCCCGGCGTGGTGTCAGGTGCGCCGTCGGAGCCATAGCGCCGATGCCGCTGCGGCCCCTGGAGGCCGAGCAGTGGGTCGCCCGGCTCATCGACTGGGACAACAACCGCACGATCGTCCCGGAGGCGCTGCACGCCTTCGGCGAGTACGTCGCCGCGGCCTGCATCCCGGACCCGGCGCAGGAAGCGGACGGTTCCGTGCCGCAGCTTCCGCCCGCCGTACTGCACCTGCGGCGCACCGTCGCCGCGCTGGCCCGGCGAGCACTGGGGAGGGCGCTGTCGTGAGCGACGACCAGCACGGACAGGACACCCCCCGGGGCGGTGGCCGCTGGGACCCGCTGCCCCAGGGCGACTACGACGACGGGGCCACCGCCTTCGTGAAGCTGCCCGAGGGCGGCATCGAGGCCCTGCTGGCCGGGCGTGGCGACAGCCCGCTGGCCGCGCCCGGCCACGGTTACGTCCCGCCGCAGATCTCGGCCACGTCCCCGGACGCGCCGACCGACCCGGCCGCCACCGGCGGCTGGGCGGCGCCCGCGGACGCCGGACGCTGGCCCGAGCCCGACGCCATGCCCCAGCAGGCGGGTGCGAGCGACCGGTTCACGTACCACCCCGGCTCCACCGGCCAGTGGAACTTCGAGGACCCCGCGGCCGCCGGACCGGCCGAGTCCGCCGCGGCTCCGGCCGCCGGGCACGACGTGACGGGCCGCTGGTCGATCCCCGTCGCCACCGGCGACCTCCCGGACGAGTCCGGCGAGTTCACCACGTCGGCGCTGGTGGAGCAGTGGGGCGGGAACCCGCCCGCCACCCTCCCCGGCGGCGCGCCCGCCCCCTGGGCCACCGACACCACCGGGGCGGCGGGAGAGCCGTGGGGGCAGCAGGCGCTCGCGCAGCCGCACGCCGAACCTCGCACCGAGTCCCACGCCGAGGCGCACGCGGAGCCGTACGCGGCCGCCCAGGGCGCTCCCGAGCCCTCCGGGGCCCCGGAGGGCGCCGGCGTACCCGAGGGCGCCCACGAGGCCCCTGGGGTGCACGAGGAGGCCGCCGAGGCCGACGCACCCCCCGCGGACGCGGCGCCGGCGGACCGCCCGGAGACCGACGCGCCGCAGGACGGCGCCGCCGCGCCGGACGACGACCTCGCCGTGCCGTTCCACGACGACCACCCCCTCGCCTCGTACGTGCTGCGCGTCAACGGCTCCGAGCGCCCCGTCGCGGGCGCCTGGATCGGCGAGTCGCTGCTGTACGTGCTGCGTGAGCGGCTCGGCCTCGCGGGCGCCAAGGACGGCTGCTCGCAGGGCGAGTGCGGAGCCTGCAACGTCCAGGTCGACGGCCGGCTCGTCGCCTCCTGCCTGGTCCCCGCCGTCACCGCCGCCGGCAGCGAGGTCCGTACCGTCGAGGGCCTGGCCGTCGACGGACGGCCCTCGGACGTGCAGCGGGCGCTCGCCCGGTGCGGCGCCGTGCAGTGCGGTTTCTGCGTGCCCGGCATGGCGATGACCCTGCACGACCTCCTGGAGGGCAACCCGGCCCCGACCGACCTGGAGGCCCGCCAGGCCCTGTGCGGCAACCTGTGCCGGTGCTCCGGATACCGGGGCGTCCTCACCGCCGTGCACGAGGTGGTCGCCGAGCGCGAGGCCCTCGCCGCCGCCGAGGCGGCCGAGGCCGAGGCCGAACCGGACGCCGCCGAGGCGCGCATCCCGCACCAGGCGGGACCGGGCGCGGGCAGCGTCAACCCGGCCGCGTTCAACCTGCCGGGCGCCCCCGGCATCCCCGGCACCCCGGGTCAGCACGACGGTACGTACGGCCAGGACGGAGGCCAGGCGTGAGCAACGAAGCCGCCACCGCGATCACCCCCGCGGAGGCAGCCCCCGCCCCCGAGCCGATCCCGCACGGTCTCGGCGCCTCCCTGCGGCCCGCCGACGCGCGCGCCAAGACCGAGGGCACGTTCCCGTACGCGGCCGACCTGTGGGCCGAGGGACTGCTGTGGGCGGCCGTGCTGCGCTCCCCGCACCCGCACGCGCGCATCGTCTCCATCGACACCAGCCACGCGCGCGAGATGCCAGGCGTACGGGCCGTCGTCACCCACGAGGACGTCCCCGGCAGCGCCCTGTACGGCCGCGGCAGGGCCGACCGCCCGGTGTTCGCCTCCGAGGTCGTACGCCACCACGGCGAGCCCATCGCCGCCGTCGCCGCCGACCACCCGGACACCGCGCGGATGGCCGCCGCCGCCGTCATCGTCGAGTACGAGGTGCACGAGCCGGTCATCGACCCCGAGCTGGCGTTCGAGGCGGAGCCCCTGCACCCGGACGGCAACCTGATCCGCCACATCCCGCTGCGCCACGGCGACGCGGACGCGGTCGGCGAGGTCGTCGTCGAGGGCCAGTACCGCATCGGCCGCCAGGACCCGGCCCCCATCGGCGCCGAGGCCGGCCTCGCCGTGCCCCGCCCCGACGGCGGCGTCGAGCTGTACGTCGCCTCCACCGACCCGCACGCCGATCGTGACACCCTCGCCGCCTGCTACGGCCTCGAACCCGACCGGGTCAAGATCGTGGTCACCGGCGTCCCCGGCGCCACCGCCGACCGCGAGGACCAGGGCTTCCAGCTCCCGCTGGGTCTGCTGGCGCTGAAGACCGGCTGTCCGGTGAAGCTGACGGCGACGCGCGAGGAGTCCTTCCTCGGGCACGTCCACCGTCACCCCACCCTGCTGCGCTACCGCCACCACGCCGACGCCGAGGGCCGGCTGGTGAAGGTCGAGGCGCAGATCCTGCTCGACGCGGGCGCGTACGCCGACACCTCCTCCGAGGCCCTGGCCGCCGCCGTCTCCTTCGCCTGCGGCCCCTACGTGGTGCCGAACGCCTTCATCGAGGGCTGGGCCGTGCGCACCAACAACCCGCCCTCCGGCCACGTCCGGGGCGAGGGCGCCATGCAGGTGTGCGCCGCCTACGAGGCGCAGATGGACAAGCTCGCCAAGAAGCTGGGCCTCGACCCGGCCGAGGTGCGGCTGCGCAACGCCCTGGCCACCGGGGACATCCTGCCCACCGGCCAGAGCGTGACCTGCCCGGCGCCGGTCGCCGAACTGCTCCAGGCCGTACAGGAGTTCCCGCTCCCGCCGCTGCCCAAGGACACCCCCGAGGACGAGTGGCTGCTGCCCGGCGGCCCCGAGGGCGCGGGCGAGCCCGGCGCCGTGCGCCGGGGCGTGGGCTACGGCCTCGGCATGGTGCACATGCTCGGCGCGGAGGGCGCCGACGAGGTCTCCACCGCGACCGTGAAGGTCCACGACGGCGTGGCCACCGTGCTGTGCGCGGCCGTGGAGTCCGGCCAGGGCTTCACCACCCTGGCCCGCCAGATCGTCCAGGAGACCCTCGGCATCGACGAGGTGCACGTGGCGCCGGTCGACACCGACCAGCCGCCCGCGGGCCCCGGCTGCCGGGGCCGGCACACCTGGGTGTCCGGCGGCGCGGTCGAACGGGCCGCCAAGATGGTCCGTACGCAGCTCCTCCAGCCCCTGGCGCACAAGTTCGGCATGTCCACCGAGCTCCTCCAGATCACCGACGGCAAGATCACGTCGTACGACGGGGTGCTGTCCACCACCGTCACCGAGGCCCTGGAGGGCAAGGAGCTGTGGGCCACGGCCCAGTGCCGCCCCCACCCCACCGAGCCGCTGAACGAGTCCGGACAGGGCGACGCCTTCGTGGGTCTCGCCTTCTGCGCGATCCGCGCGGTCGTCGACGTCGACATCGAACTCGGCTCGGTACGGGTCGTGGAGCTGGCCGTCGCCCAGGACGTGGGCCGGGTCCTCAACCCGATCCAGCTCGCGGCGCGCATCGAGGCGGGCGTCACCCAGGGCGTCGGCATCGCCCTCACCGAGAACCTGCGCACCCCGCGCGGCCTGGTCCGCCACCCGGACCTCACCGGGTACGCGCTGCCCACCGCGCTGGACGCGCCCGACATCCGGATCGTCAAGCTCGTCGAGGAGCGGGACGTGGTCGCGCCCTTCGGGGCCAAGGCCGTCAGCGCGGTACCCGTCGTGACGTCCCCCGCGGCGATCGCCTCCGCGGTACGGGCCGCCACGGGCCGCCCGGTCAACCGGCTGCCGATCCGCCCGCAGGCCGCGGTGGTGACCGCGCAGTGACCGCCCCCGGACAGGAGCCCGAGCCCCGCGGCTACGAACCGGCGCCCGGTGTCGGCAAACTGCTGATGTGGGTCCTGCTGTTCGTCCTGGCCGCGGTGGTCGTGGTGCTGGGCGGCGTGTACTTCACCTGAGGCGCCGAGTTGCTGAGGCCTTGGGCCGCTGAGGCCATGAGGCCTTGCGGCGCTGAGGTCTTGCCGCGCTGAGGCCATGCGGCGCTGAGGTCTTGAGGCGCTGGGCCCCGCCGTGCTGTGCGCGCTGTCCGTGCTGTCCGTGCTGTCCGCGCTGTCCGCGCGGGCCGGGCCGCCGTGTTGTGCTTCCCGCCGCCCTGCCGCCCGTCGGGGGAGACGTTGCGGGTGATTTCGGTGGGACGGGAACGTGCGGGAGGGACCCGGCGTCTTTCTCACCGGGTCCGTTGTCAGTGGTGCCGCGTAGTGTCCTGGGCAGTGGGACGGCGCGCCCGCGGGGCCGGTCCACCAGGGGACTGCGGGACAACGGCACTTCGACAGCGACTGCACGCACGGGGGCATGATGAGCACGACCGACACCGCCGGCACCGCGGTGATCACCTTCACCGAGGACGAACTGGATCCCTACGTCACCCACGCGCCGACGCGCCGCTGGCTGAGCGGCCCCGGCCTGCCCGCCGACGGCGACCTGCTGTCCTTCGCCGCGCTGCGCACGGACGGCCTGCGCACGGTCGCCGACTCCACGGGCGCTCCCGACCGGCTGACCACGGAGCTGCGCGACCGGCTGGTCATCGGCGGGATCCTGGGCATGGACGGCCGCGAGACCGAGTCGCTGCTGCTCGACGGCGCGACCGGCGCGATCTCGACGACGTACTTCCTGCACGACCGCCCCGACCTGATGGACAGTCGCCCGCTGGCCCCCTCGCTGGAGAAGCTGGTGCGCTTCGCCACGGCGGCGGACGAACTGGCGGCCCTGCGCGGCCAGTTCGCCTCGTACGCGGGACGCCTCGGCCCCCGGGCGGCGGCGCAGGCCGCACAGCACCTGCTCGCCCTGTTCGAGGAGGGCACGGACGGCGACCCGGGACCCTTCTGGCGGATGACCGCGGTGATCCGCCCCCTGTCCCTGGTGGCGGGCCCGGGGACGACGTCCGGTCTCGCCCTGGACCTGCCGCCCCGCCTGCTGGACGAGGCGTTCGGCGCGGGCCGGGTCGCCCGCTTCGAGGAGGTCGACTTCCCGCCCGCGCTCACCCACGAGCCGACCCGCCGCTTCCTGCGGGAGGCGGGCCTGCCGGAGGACGGCTACTGGTTCGCGCTGGACACGGACGTGCCGCTGGCGTCCCTCGCCGAGTACCACGCCACCGAGCGGGAGGACGCCGGGCCCGCCGCCGCAGGCCTCCCGGCCGACGCCGACCGGCTGATCCGCCTCGGTCACCTCCTGGAGGACACCAGCCTCGTCGTCGACGGCGCCACCGGCACGGTCCTGTGCTGGAGCGAACCCGACGCCGCCCTGCGCCCCCTCAACGCCGACGTCTCCACGCTCGCCTTCACCCTCTGGCTGATCAACCGCGAGAAGTCCCTGGACGCGGTCCACGCCCTCACCGACGCCTACGGTCAGCTGGCCGACACGATGTCCCGCACCCTCGCCCAGGCCGACCCCCTCGCCTGCGACCCGACCCCGTCCACCGCCACGGACGACGGCCGCCGCTACTGGCCGGAGGCCTTCGGCGACGAGGCGGGCGGGGTCCTGCACGCATGACGAAGGGCGACACCCCCGAGGGTGCCGCCCTTCTGCTCCGCCTGGTCAGGCAAACCAGAGGCCATGGCGGGATTCGAACCCACGTAACTCGCTTTGCAGGTTCGTCCGGGCTGGTCAGGGCATGATCTGTGCTCGTCCACCGACGTTCAGACCCGTACGTATGAAGTGATCACTGACGCCGCCCGCGCGGTGTTGGACGTCAGTGAACGGAGACGAACGAGACGGAAACTGAGACGGGCTTCCGCAACGAGTAGCCAGCTGCCATGCCCCAAGGCTAGGCGCTAGCACGGCTGTTCCTGGTTCCGTGGAGTAGCACCCTGGTCCACGAGACGAGTTCCCGCACCAGTCGCTCAGCTCGCTGAAGTCCACCAGATCCCATGAAGGGTAGGACAAGCAGCGCCGGCAGAGCAGAGACTGTCACCAGCGTCATGGGGACGATGCCGATGGCGAAGAGGAGGACGCGCTGCATGCTTCGGGCATGCCCCATCGCGTGATACAGGGTTTCCATTGGCGGTTGGGACTCCTTGTGTTAGACGGCAACCGAATGACAAGAGCATCGGGCACCTTCCGTAGTTGCTGAAGTCGTCAACGGTTGCCAATCCTCAGCAGAGCATTGATCCGATAGGAGCACGGTTGTATGGGAGAAGTTGCCAGGTCACAAGGCCGACGAACAGAGATAGAGGTAAGCCAGCTCCCCGAGGTTGCAGCACTCGCAACGGCGTTGACAACTCTCTTCAACGGTCTTGACATCCCGCAGCAGAGGTACGCGGCTCGCGTGGCGATGGATAAGAGCATCGTGTCTCGATATCTAAATGGCCGACGCGTGGCTAACCAAGACTTCATCAATCGCCTTTTCGCCGAACTGGAACGTCATCATGGTCGGGCAATTACTGAGGAAGCGCGAGCACGGGTTCACCGCCTCCGAATGGGCGCGTTAAAGGTTTCCGATCCTCAGAGTTACGAGGTGGAGAACCTGCGAGAGGAGGTGGACAGGTCTCATCGGGCTGTCAAACAGCTCCGTCGACAGCAAGAAGCCCTGGAGCTACTTCTCGATCAAAAGGAGGAGTCTGCGCGGGAGGCGGAGCAGCAAATAACGCTTTTGCGTGGGGATTGGGTGGCGGATCGGGTGCAATCTGAAGCCTCACTCCTTTCTCTTTCTGGGGAAAACAAGCGAATCAAAGAGGAGGCCGAATCACTTCAAGCCGAGATGGCCGATCTGAAGCGGCAGCTGGCTGAAGTGAACGCCCTGCGACGGGATGCGGAAGAGCGCTGCCAACAACTAGAAGAGCGGCTACTGGAGGCCGAGGAAAGACTCGGAGAAAGGTTTGACAGCCAGCCAGATCGGTACTTTCCATATAATCCCGACGAGGTGGCGGAGGAGGTGTTCAATGCGCACAGGGATCAGCGATTCAATGATGCTGCAAGGCTTCTTTCGCTCGCTGCGGCCCACTTCAGCGGCGCGGAGACCGCATTGCTTTGGCAGAAGTTGGGCCGCAATAGGCGTGGCTCGGTCGACGCAATCCGCCTGCTGGACGACGCGATCAGATTCGGATCAATAGAAGTCACTGCATCGATCACGGAAACGGTAATTAAAAGCACGCCAGACTGGTCTGTATATAACACCGTCCAAACTCTGGCAACAAGCATCGCGTCGTCGAAGACGACGACGGAGTTGCTTGAGCTTTATAGCCGATGGTCGCAGGGTGGCCCCCTGTACGGAGTAATAAGAACGGCACTTCCTGTGTGGAGTGAGGGCGCTACGACAGATCAAGTATTTCGCGCTCTGGATGTGCTGCACGAACACAAGGACTCCACGATCGCCGTTCGAGTACTACATGCCTATGGTGCTAGGCACCCAAATGACGTTGTTGCGCTTGCGGCCATGTATAAAGCCAAGGCGCCACAGAGGCTGGATGAGGTTCGTACACTCTTTACAGCTTTTCTCGTTCCATACGATAAGCCGGATCGGATTCGGGTTAGTGGCCTATTGGCCAAGCACTTCGAAATTGGCGACCCTATTTCCCTGGATGAAGATATCGAAGTAACGTGACGATTGCCGCATGCAATTTCAAGCGCTTTGATGTGATGCCGCGAAGGTGGGGATTATTTGTTAAGGTTCGCCGTGTGCTGGCACTCTTTGACCTCGACAACACTCTGATCGACCGTCGCGCGGGTCTTGAGTGCTGGGTTCGTGGTTTTGTGCGCTCGCGCTCTCTGCCCCAGGAGACGGAAGCTGTCGTTTGCGATCGGCTCCGCGATCGGGCGCATCCTGAGGACTTCGTGGGTCTCGGAGCGGTCCTCGGTCTCGGTGACGACCCGGCAGACCTATGGCATGAGTATGTCGATGGCGTCGCACGTTCGGTACGTTGCTTCCGCGGAGCCCGGGAAGGGCTCGAAGCGCTCCGTGGCGCCGGGTGGACTATCGGCATCGCGACTAACGGCGCGGGGGACATCCAGCGCGCCAAGCTTGCTGCGACCGGTCTGACCCCGCTCTTCGACGGCATCTGTGTCTCGGGTGAGGTAGGTGCACGGAAGCCAGAGCGTCGTCTCTTCGAGGCGGCGGCGGCGGAATGCGGCGCGTCGCTCAGCGCCAGCGGGTGGATGGTCGGCGACAACCCCCAGACGGACATGGACGGGGCGAGGGCGGCAGGACTAAGGACACTCTGGGTGGCCAACGGCCTTGAATGGACCGATGGCCTCTGCAAGCCCGACGTCATCGTGCCGGGCATCGCGGAGGCCATCGAGGTACTACAGGTGATAGCGGTCTAGGCTGGCTCGCTCCCTGGGCCAGTGTGCAGCTCCTCCAGTACGAGAGCGAGATTTGGTGATGTGTCCTTGAGGCCTTCCCATCGCTTCATCACGGCGGCTGCGGCATTGGCCAGATCAGAGGGAAGCCCCGCCTCTTCGAGAGCGTGAGCCGCTTCCATCATCTCCGGCCCCCAGCGCCATGCCCGAGCGGCGACCTTCGGGAAGTACGCGGTCTCTGCCAGGTAGCTGGTTGTACGGCCTTTGGCGATGTCGAGTAGTTCCGCTTCCACTCCGTGGTCAGTGGCGAGGGCGTAGGCGACCGCGGCCAGAGCGCGGCTGGCCTTCTGATAGCTGCTGTACGAGAGCTTGAGCGCGGAAGCCTGTCCGATCTCGCCCGACAGGAGACGTGCTTGAACGGCGCTCCCCTCGAAGAGCTGGCCCACCGGATGCAGAGCGTCGTGTGGCCCGGACAGGTAGAGGCGAGGGCTCTTTGAGTCCGATGGCGGGGATCCGATCACAGAGCCGTCGACCGCAGTTGCCCCTGAGCGCTGCACGATGGCGCTGATGTTGGCCATCGTTGCGGGGGAGACGGCGTTCCCATCGACGTAAATTCCGGCGTACGAGCAAGCCGCGACGTTCCGTGCCACATCTTCGGCGGCGGCCGGCGGGCACAGGCTCAGGATGATGTCTGCCCGCTCGGCCATCTCGTGCAGGGCGTGTACGGGCGTGAGGTCGTATCGCGCGGCTCGTAGTTTGCTCCTCGCGCTGCGTCCGGCCGGACACCACAGAACCTCGGCACCGGAGCGCCGCGCCTGAGCGGCTACGGCGGCCCCCATGCTGCCTGGGTGAAGGATGCCGAGCGTCGTCATCCGACAAGCTCCCGAATGTTCTGTCTCTCGGCTGAGACGGTGGACGCGATGGCGCTGATGATGGCGGTGGCGGACTCGGTCGGGCTGAGCTGGTCGGTCCGGAGGGTGAGGGTCCATGGCTCGGCTTCATGGGCCAACAGATCCTCGCGGGTCTCGTGCCAGACCTTTACCCGAGCCTCTACGTCCTTGTCTCCGCGGCCGATGGAACGAGACTCCGTGACGTCCAAGGGGCACCACAGGAGCACACGAATCCAGTGCAGAGGAAAGGCAGCCACCGCGCTGGCACCTACGACCTGCCCCATGTGCAGAATCGGGATGCGGTCCGTGTCGACCAGCGCCGCGATGCCCATCCGGTCGATGGCGTACTCAGCGTCGTAGCGAGTGTTGCGGTAGAGGAGTCCTCCCGCGCGCGACAGCTCCTCGATGTGGTCTACGGTCGTGAGCCGGTATCCCGTCGTACGCCCGGGACCGGCCTTGAGTCGCTGGAACAGAGCGAACTCGGGCCGAAGCCGGGTAAGTTCACCGGCGATGGTGTCCTTGCCGGAACCGGGCGGCCCGTACAGGATCACGCCGGACGACGTCACATCGCACCGCCGCTCAGTACGTCGCGCGCTTCGTCGACCAATGCGACGGCAGCGCCAAGGCTGTTGTCGACGACGAAGTGCGGGCCCTGCGGGCGGAACTTCAGATTGAGCCCAGACGCGTACTCTTCCCACGCTTCCATTTTCCAGGCGTCACGCGCTGCACCGCGGAATTCGATGTATTCGCGCATCGATTCGAGGTCGCACTCAACCCATATGGTTGCAACCGAAACCCGCTTTGAGCGGCAGCGATTCTGGAAGCGCTGCATCCATTCGCTCTGAGAGAATTCGGTGATGAAAGGGGCATCGAGAATTGCCGAGATCCCGCAATCCAAGTTGTCCCACGCGGCTTCCATGAGGCACCGGTATTCCAGCGGTCGGACCTTCTCTCGGTAAAGATCTGAACTCCGGTCGTGTGCCTCTCCACCCAGCGAAACAAGGAACTGGTCCACCAGCGGGCGCGTCAGTGAGTCCTTGTCCAGGATCGGCCAGCCGGTGAGTCCCCCGAGGAATTTCGCGAACTCTGACTTGCCCGACCCCGCGTACCCCCCGACCAGGATCACGGTCGGCCCGTCAGTGATTGCCCCTGCCGCGTTGCGACTCCACGCGTTGACCACGCGATTGCGCAGAGCCTCGCTGTCCACGTCGTCCGTGCCTTCGCGGATGCTGCTCAGCGCTTTGCGTACCGCTTCCGGTTGGTCAGGGAGCTTTCGCTCGACGGAAGCAGGCGCCGGTACGGATTCCACAGAGGCATCCTCTCCGGGCAGAGCTTTACGGAAGCCGAGTTGAGCCTCATTGCGACGATAGAGGCGGCAGTACGCCCGGCGGTAATGCGGACCGGGATATACCGAACCCTTTTCGTGGCCCCAGATCGTTTGGAAGTTTGCGGCGATGTTGAAGCCGTGCCGCTCGGCGATCTCGCGGAGCTTCTCCCCCGTGTCTTCCAGAGTGAGTCCAATCTCCTCGCGGTGCATCCGCAGGAGATCCGGCTTCCAATCCGGGTGCTTCCGAGCCATCTGCCCCTCCTAGATAGCTGGTCGGAGCCGCGAGTGTAGCGGCCCGACTAGCGCTGTGGAAATTTGTGATAGCGCATGTGTAAGCGGATGTATAAAACCGCTTTGACTTTCTCGGGTAGCGGGACGTGATACCGGTTTTCGCGCTGTGGCGGTGAACTTGTGGCACATCGAGCGAGGAGGTCCGGATGCCCCACAGTGCGCCTGTACAGGTCCCATCGCGGCCTGGCGGAAGGTCAGTTCCCTTCCAGGGCCGCGATGCGCTGGCGCAGCTCGCCAACTTCGGTCCGCAGCTTGTCGACTTCTTCGCGCAACTCGACCATGGCCTCGACTGGATCGGCGAGCTGCGCGGCGGAGCGGCCGGCGTCGGGAGTCAGGAACACCCCTTTGCCTTGATGGCTGACGACGAGCCGGTCGGACTTCAGCTGATTGATGGCAGCGCGGGCCACGGTCACCGTGACTCCGTAAGCCCTCTGAAGATCCCCGTACGAAGGGAGCTGTCCGGTCTCTGCGAACTCGCCGCCTGCGATGCGTCGCCGCAGGTCATCGGCTACTTGCTGGTAGGCGAATTGCTTGCCAGTCCACTCGACCATCTGCACCCCAAAGCTCGTTCCGTCTCTGCCTCATAGTGCCCGTGCCTCAGAGGTAGAACCAGCGCCCCACGCTGCCTGTTCCGTGAGGGGCCTTGACGCACTCTGCCTCACAGTGCACTCTGAGGCAGAGTTGAGAGAGTCGCTCGGCCCGAAAGGGTGGAGCACTTGATCGACCTGTTTGACCTGCACGAATAGCGCCCGGAGGAAAGCCCGCAGGGGTGAGTACGAAGTGAGCCGCGTTGCTTGAGAACTCAACAGTGGACCGAGGAACTACCGCCTGTCCTCACGACAAGAAGGCGGCCCGCGCGGTGAACGACCCGCGCAACTCCAACTCATCCGCAGCGCACGTCCGACGTGAGCTGCGGCGGTTGCCTCTCCCTCCCGTCCGGCCCCTTTTCGCAGGGCGCCGTACGGGCGGGGGTGCGGGGAGCCGAGACGAGAGGAGCAGGTCTTGCGAAGGATCACCAACCCCAAGCACCCGAACGTCGCCCAGGTCGGCACGGATGTGCAGTACCGGGGCGAGATGCACCGGATCACGGACGTGGGCGGTGGTCAGTTCACGCTCGTGCGACTGCGTGACGGCTACGCCCAGAACGTCAGGATCCGCGACGTCAACGACCCCACCACGCGCGACTGACCCACCCACATCACCCAACGGCGCGCGGCCCCGGTGCTCCAACACCGGGACCGCTGTCGGGCCGTACCACCTATCAGGGAGAACACGACCCATGAACCAGATTACGGTTCTGGACGCCTTCACGGCGTTCGCCGACTTCATGGAGCCGACCGACGCGGAACTTGCCGCGATCGAGCAGGAGATGCCGCTGATTCTGGCGGACGTCGACCTGATCGACGCACAGATCACCGCCATGGACCACACCCCGAACGACGTCGACGCCCGCCGGATCCGCCGGGCCCTGGCCCGCGTGCTCGCCGAACGGGCCAAGCTGACCAACCGCACCGCCACCTCGATCCCTGCGGGAGGCGCGGCATGAGCCAGATCCCCACGTTGGGCGCCTTGTGGGTGCCGTTGCAGGCGCTGCGGTGGATGGCGGCCGACTTCCGGGACCTGCCAGCCCCGGTGGTCGACGTCAGTTCGATCTACCCCAACCGGCTGTCCCTGTCACTGCACACATCGCAGGGCGGGTTCGCCGCATTCGAGGCGTGGCGGACGGCGCTCGGGATCGACCCGGCCGCCGTCGACTTCCACGTGCAGGGCGACCATCGCACCGGCGTACTGACCGCACAGGCGGAGTACGGCGGCGCGGACATCGAGCTGACCGGCTACACGCAGGTGTCCGACGGTGCGCGGCTGTTCGCGGCGGGGGTGGCGTGATGGCCCGCCCGACCGCGTTACCCGCCGTCGCGGTGACGGCGGTGTCCCTGGTCCTGACCCTGGCCGTGGTTGTGATGTGGCTGGGTGCGGCGATGCCGTGGCCGGTCGCGCTGGTGGTCGGTCTGGGCATCGACGGGGGATGGCTCGCCACCCTCGCCTACGAACGCCGCCTCGCCGCTCAGGGCGACCACGCCACCGCGGTGACGGCGGTCGGCTGGTCGTTCGGTCTGCTCGCCACGGGGGTCCTGATCGCCCACGCCCTGACCGCAGCGACGAACACGGGCGCGTGGCTGGCGGTGGCGTGGCTGCCGCTCGCCGCGAAGGCCCTGTGGCTGGTCCACGGGTTGTGGGAGCGGACCGCACTCACCCCGGCCGCGCTGACCGCGATCGCCGGTATCCAGCAGGAAGCCCGCGACGAGGCGGCCGTGGCGCGTGCCCGGCTGCGGTCGGAAGCGGCAACCGAGGAGACCCGGCTGACGGCCGTGACGCAGGCCGGCGCGCGCGTCGCACGCGTCCAGGCCGACACCGCCAAACGCCTGTCCACGGCGTGGGCGACGCTGGAAGCCGCCCGCTCCGGGGAAGACACCGGCAGGGCACTGACCAGCGTGACGAGCCGCGTCACACCCGACGTCACACCCCGATGGGAACTCCCCGTCTGGGGACCGACCGAGGCACTGACCGCGCTGGAATCCGGGCCCGCCCTCACCGACGCCGAACTCGACGCGGTCGTCGACGAGATCCGCACCAGCCGCGTCCCCGCCCTGTCCTACCGCGAGATGGCGACCCGCTTCCGCGCGGCCGGCCACTCCGCATCCGAGGTCCGCCTACGGGCCGCATGGAAGCGGGTGGCATGAACACCCTCGCCACACTCATACCGGCCCTGCCGCCCATTCTCGGATGGGCGGTCCACGCCCGGTGGCTGCACCGCCGGCTGACCACGGCCCGCCGCGACCCACTCACGGGACTGTGGACACGGGACGCGTTCACCCGCCGGGCCCGCCGTCTGCTGCGCGACCCCCGCGCCGTGGTCGTGCTCGCGGACGTCGACCACTTCAAACGGGTCAACGACGTGCATGGTCACGCTGCCGGTGATGCCCTGCTCGCCGCGATCGCTGCCCGTCTCGCCCACGGCACCGCCCCGGGCGGTGTCGCGGGACGGCTCGGTGGAGATGAGTTCGCGGCCGTGCTCATCGACCGCGACGGCACCGCCACCGACCGGCTGCACACCCTCGGCCGCGTCCTGGCCCGGCCCGTCGACACCGCCGCCGACGTCCACACGACGGTGTCGTTGGGTTGGGTGCGGGCCGCCGACCACCCGGGCGACGACCTGTCCGCCCTGCTACGCCGCGCGGACGAAGCGATGTACGCGGCCAAGCGCTCGGGCCCGTCCGGGCCGCGCCGGGCGGTGCGGCTCGGTCGGCTGCTCGGCTCGGTGGCCGGACGCCGCCCCGGTCGGCGCGGTGCGGCATGAGCACCCTGCCCGTCTACCGGTGGCGCCTCGCCCCCGACGGCTACGCCACCCGCCGCCAACTCCGCACCCGCGGACTACGCCCCGGCGGGCAGGACGTCGCCGCGACCCTCGAACGCCCGCGCCGCCGGCGTCCGCCGCTGGTCGCCTACCTGTACCGCGTCGAACTCGCCTTGCCGGTCCGGCCGATGACGGCGGGCCGGTGGCGTGCACATGCCGCGATGATGCGGGCCCGCCGCACCTGCCCCGAGTGCCGTCGGGACGCGGGATACGTCATTCCTCCCACGCTCGGATCGTGCGTGACCTGCGCCTATCCCGAGGAACAGCGCGTTGCCTGAACACCTCGATCCGGGTCCGGCCGCCTGACCTTCCACAGCAAGCCGGCCGGACCCTTCGACTCCCGAAGGAGTACGTACATCGTGACGGAAACAATCCCTTCCCTGCCGCCGGTCCCCGGTCCGGACGACACCGAGCGGCCAGCGGATGTCCTGCCGTTCCCGCTGAAGAAGACCACCCCGCCCGTCCCGGCGCCGGTCCCCGAGCCGGGGGCGGTCAAGCCGGGTGAGTGGGAGGCCGAACTCCCCGACACCGACGACCCCGAGAACGACGGCCTGAGCGACGGGGCCCCGGTCGACCCGCCGCGCGAGGTCTACCCGCCCTCGGTCGCGGAGTGGATGGAGGCCAAGGACAAGGCCCGGATGCCGGTGCTGCCGGACTGGGTGAAGCTCCCTGACCAGCGCGCGGCCGTGCGTAAGTGGGCGGTGCGGCACTACTCCGCCGTGGCCGGCTATCACGCGGTCCGGCTGCCGCTGGTCTACACGCCGAAGATCTGCCTGTACTCGCCGCGAGGCGCCTGGCGGTGGTCGACCGCGGTCGGCCGGTGGGTGTTCGACACCGAGGGCAAGCCGCTGCGGCTCGCGGCCGTGGCCGACGAGAACGCGGCGGACTACCTGAAGCTGTCGCGGCAGCGCAACGACCGTGTCCGGCTGCGGGGGATCGTGGCGACGATCGGCGGTTTCATCGGTCTGGCCGCCGCGCTGACTCTGTACGTCATGGCGCCCTCGTGGCTGCTCATGCTGGCCGTGGCCGCGCTGACCACGACCTTAGGGGCGGCGGGGGCGCCGGCGGACCGGCCGCTGATCGACATGGCGAAGGTGACGTTCCGCAAGCGCAAGCTGTCCTCGGACATCGTGATCCGCGCGCACGAGGTGGCGGGGCTGACCAGCAAGGACCAGTCCATTAGCTTCCCGCGGCCGATCGGCCGGGACGGCGACGGCTGGCGCGTCGTCGTCGACCTGCCCTACGGCAAGTCCTTCAAGGACGCGCTCACCGCTCACACCAAGGTCGCATCGGGCATGGACATCGCTGCTACTCAGCTCTTCCTGGACAAGGACGAGACGAGCGAGCGCAGGGTGTCGTACTGGATCGCCGACCGTGACCCGCTCGCGGTGCCGTCGGGCCGGTCGCCGCTGCTGGGGGCGACGCGGGTGGACTTCTGGAAGCCGTTCCCGTGGGGCGTGGACGAGCGCGGCAACCCGGTCATGGCCACGATGTTGTGGCTGTCGCTGCTGGTCGGCGCCGTGCCGCGGCAGGGCAAGACGTTCTCCGCCCGCACCATCGCGCTCGCTGCCGCGCTGGATCCGTACGTCAGGCTGTATCTGTTCGACGGGAAGGCGTCGCCGGACTGGCGGAAGTTCGCGCTGGTCGCGCACCGGATCGGGTTCGGGATCGTGCCGAAGAACGGGTTCGATCCGGTTCAGCATCTGCTGACCTCGCTGCGGGAGCTGAAGGCGGACGTCGAGGACCGCTATCACCGGCTGTCCGAACTGCCGCTTCACATCTGCCCCGAGGGCAAGCTCACCCCGGAGATCAGCCGCGACAAGAAGCTGAACATGCCCCTGACCCTGTTCGTGGTGGACGAGGTGCAGGAGTACCTGACCCACCCCGAGCACGGCAAGGAGATCCTGGCCCTGCTGGTCTACCTCGCCCGGGTCGCCCCGGCGGTGGGTGTGTCGGTGATGACGGCGACGCAGAAGCCGGACGACAAGGCGTGCCCGTCCGAGCTGCGTGACCAGCATCAGGCCCGGTTCGCCCTGCGGGTCGGCGCCTACCAGGTCTCGGACACGATCCTGGGTGCCGGTTCGTACTCGGAGGGTCTGGACGCCTCCAAGCTGCTGAAGTCCCACAAGGGCGTCGGTCTACTCAAGGGCATGTCCGACGACGCGGGGATCGTGCGCACCTACCTCGCCGACGGCCGCGACGCCGAACGCATCCTCACCCGCGCCGCCGCCCTGCGCGAGGTCGAGGGAACGCTGTCCGGCGACGCGGTCGGCGAGTCCCCGGCCCCGAAGACGTCCGCGACGATTCTCGACGACGTCGCCGCCGTCCTCGGCAAGGGCGAGGCCAAGGTGTGGTCCGAGACCATCGTGGACCGGCTCGCCGACCTGCGTCCCGACGTCTACGGACCGTGGGCCGAACTGGACGCCAAGCCCAAGGCCGAAGCGCTCACCGCAGCCCTCAAGCCATACGGGATCGGCACAGGGCAGATCAGCCGGCGCATCGACGGCGAACAAGTCAACAAGCGCGGCATCAAGCGCGACGACATCGCCACCGCGATTACGGAGCGCAACAACCAGAGGGACGCCGGATAGGTCCCGAACCCCGCTACCGGTAGCGGCACACGTCGCTACCGGTAGCAACCCTGCTAGCGACCCAAACCGCCCCTGATCAGGCCGCTAGCAGATAGCGGCCGACCTGCGGAAACCCCCGAAAACCCCTCTGAGAGGCCACTGATGAGCCTTGCCCTGCTCGCTGCCGCCTTCCTGCTCGCAGTCACCCTTGGTTACGTCGTCAAGTGCTGGCTGAGCCCGTTCGGAGACTGCCGCAAGTGCGACGGCATGGGCCACGCCTTCACCACCGACCGCAAGGGCAAGACCAAGCGCGGCAAGGACTGCCGCCGCTGCCAGGCCACCGGCAAGCGCATACGCATCGGCCGCTGGATCTACAACCGCGCCGCGCGCACCTACCGCGCCGGCACCCGCTGACCCGCCGGGAGACACCCGTGGTCCTGACCATACCCCTCGTCCTGCTGCTCGCCGTCGTGGTCGCGCTGCTGCTGCGGTTCAAGGCAGTCGGCGCCGGAGCGGCCGTCGCCGTCGCCCTCTTCGGCTTCTACCTCGCCCACACCGGCGCGGCCCACACCGTCAACCAGCTCGTCACCGCCTTCACCGACGCCGTCCCCGGCGTCGGCCGCTGACCCGACAGGAGACCGGCACCGTGAACGAACCCACGACGTACGGCCGCCCGGCCCGACACGAGACGACGGCCCTGCAAGTCCACACCCCCACCCCCCTCCACCCCTACGACCCCGGCCCGTCGGCGGTGCTGGACCCGTACGGCGAGCGTCAGCCCGTGGTGTGGGTGCCCGACGCCTACGGGCGCATGGTCCCCATGCCCAAGCACCTCGCCCCGCCCCCGATGCTCGCCACCGAGCCGCGCGACCTGACCCCGCTCCCGCTCCTGGACCCCGTCGCCCAACGCTTCATGGGGGCCGGACTCGGCGGCGGCGCCCTCGCGGCTGGCGTCGGCTACGGCGTGGGCGAGATCGTCAGCGCCGCCGCCGGAATCAGCGGTGGAGCACTCGTGTGGGTCGCGGTCATCGTCCTTGCCCTGCGCGCCCCGGCCCGCGCCATCAACGGCGCCAAGGGCAGCACGGTCAACATCCGCAAAGCCGTCATCAAGCGCAACAAGATCTACGGCTAGCTACGCCAAGGGCGGCCCCCCATTCCGCCAAGAACCGGGGCCGCCCTTGCTGTCCAGCAACTCAACAAGGAACTGGAGACCTCCAGCATGAACCAACCGACCGACATCCGGCGAGACCTCGCCTTACGGCTCCGACGCGGGGACGTGTTCCGGGTCCTGGACGCCTACTCGTGCATCGGCGGCGCCACCACCGGCTACCGGCGTGCGTTCGGCGCCAACTGCCACATCACCGGCGTCGACATCCAGGCGCAGCCGGACTACTGCGGTGACGCCTTCCACCAGGGCGACGCAGTCGAGTACATCCGTGCCCACGGCCACGAATTCGACTTCATCCACGCCTCGCCGCCCTGCCAGGGAGAGGGCGCCCCGACCAAGGGCACCAACAAGGCGCGCAACGCCGCGATCGGCCGGACCTACCCCCGACTCATCGCCCCGACCCGCGCCGCGCTGGAAGCCACAGGCCGGCCGTACGTCATGGAGAACGTGGCCGGCTCCGACGTCCGCAAGGACATCCGGCTGTGCGGGGAACAGTTCGGGCTCGCGGTGATCATGCACCGCTACTTCGAACTCGGAGGCTGGGCGTTCCCTCAGCCCGACCACCCCCGGCATCGCGGCTACGTCCGGGGCTGCCGCCACGGCGTCTGGCGGGACGGCCCGTACGTCGCCGCGTACGGCAAGGGGGGCGGCAAGGCCACCGTGGACGAGATCCGCGCGGCCAAGGAGATCGACTGGTCCACCCACCACCTCCGCCTGCGCGAAGCCCTCCCGCCCGCCTACACGGAATGGATCGGCCTCGCCTTCCTCACCGCCCTCGCCCCCCGGTTGGGGGTGGCGGCATGAGCGGGCCCCTGTTGGACGCGGCCCTGTCCGCCGCCGAACGCGGCTGGCACGTCTTCCCTCTCCGTCCCGGCCGCAAGGTCCCCGCGCTGCACGGCGAGCGCGCCTGCACGGGCACCGGCCCGTGCGCGGACGGGCACCGGAAGTGGGAGCAGCGCGCCACGACCGACCCCGAGCGCATCCGTGCCGCGTGGTCGGGGGCGTCGTTCAACGTCGGTATCGCCACTGGTCCTTCCGGGCTGCTGGTGGTCGACCTGGACACGCCCGAGCACAAGGGCAGTTCGGACGCGCCTGACGGCGCGGCAACCTTTGGGGCGCTCTGCGAGCGCGCCGGGCACGCCGTCCCCGACACCTACCGGGTGCGGACCGCGAGCGGCGGAACCCACCTGTACTTCGCCGTCTCGCCCGGCATCCGGATGACCAACACCCAAGGCACGGTTGCCGATTCGGTCGACACCCGCGCGTGGGGCGGCTACGTCGTCGCCACCGGCAGCACCACCCCTGCCGGGACGTACGAAGCCCTGAGCAGCCCCGTAACGGCCACTCTGCCCCCATGGCTGCAAAGCGTCCTGCAACCGGCCCCCAAGCGCTCTCAGGGCCCTTCTGTGGCCGTAGCGGGGCAATCCCGTCGATACGCGGACGTAGCACTTGCCGCAGAGGCTCGGAACGTGGCTTCGGCTCAAGTCGGACAGCGGGAAGCGAAGTTGTTCCGGGCCGCACGCGCGTTGGGGCGGTTCGTCGCGTGGGGCGACCTCCCCCGGCACGTGGTCGAGGAGGCTCTTCAGGCAGGGGGCGAGGCGGCCGGACTGTCCGCGTCCGAGTGCCGCTCCACCCTGCGCAGCGCCCTGGACTGGTCCATCGCTCACAACCAGGCTCGCCGGGCGACGGCATGAGCCCCCGACCCCATCCCCCTCTGAAGAGCATCACCACCACCCCGGATGGGCCGGACGCCGCTCCACAGCCGGTGGACACGACGGCCGTGGGCGAACCGAAAGTCGTCGCCCGTCAGGGCGTCCTTTCAGTCCTTCCTCGCCCGGACCGCCACCAGGCCGGCGCGGCACCCGAGCACGGCGACGATCCGACGCCGGACCGGCCCGGTATCCGCATCTACGCCCCGCCCGTCTACCGCCATCACTACGACGGGGCCCGCTGGTCGAAGCGGCACGGCGGCACCCCGTGCGCCGCTTACGCCTGCGCGTGCGGTGAAGGCGTCACCGCGAGCGGGGCCGCCGACGTGGCCGCGCTCGTCACCGAGTACGCCGCGCACAAGCACTTCTGCACCGGAGCCCCCGCCGTACTCACCGAAGGGAGGGCCGCCGCATGACCGAGACCATCGACGGGGCCGCACTGCTCGACGAGGTGGAAGCCTTCCACCGCCGCTTCAACGTCTTCCCCACCGAAGCCGCATACGTCGCTGTCGCACTGTGGGACGCGCACGCCCACCTGCTCGACGCATTCGACTCCACCCCCCGTCTCGCATTCCTCTCGCCCGAGCCGGGCTCGGGGAAGTCCCGCGCGTTGGATGTGGTCGAAACCCTCGTGCCGCGCTCCATGGCCGCTGCGGACGCATCCGCCGCAGCGCTGTTCCGGTCCGTGTCCGGCATCGACGGCGGCCGGCCCACCATCCTGTTCGACGAGATCGACACCATCTTCGGCCCCAAGGCCGGCGACAACGAACAACTCCGCGGCTTCATCAACGCAGGTCACGCACGCGGACGCCCCATGTACCGGTGCGTCGGGGACGGCTCCAACCAGCAGGTACAAGGCTTCCCCTCGTACTGCGCGGTCGCGGTCGCCGGGCTCGGCTCCCTGCCGGACACGATCCTGACCCGCTCGGTGATCATCCGCATGCGGCGCCGGGCCCGAAACGAGAAGGTGGAAGCCTTCCGCACCCGCATTCATGTACGGGAAGGCAACCAGCTCCGAGACCGGCTCGCCAAATGGGCCGAGACCGTACAGGAACGCATCACGGGAGCCTTTCCGGAGATGCCCGACGGGGTCACCGACCGACCGGCGGACGTGTGGGAACCCCTGCTCGCCGTCGCGGACGCAGCCGGGAGCGACTGGCCCCGCCGAGCCCGCGAAGCCTGCCAGACCCTGGTCAAAGCCTCCCGTGCCAACGACAAAGGCAGCATCGGCATCCGCCTCCTGACAGACCTGCGTGACCACGTCCTCATCGGCATCGACCGCCTGCCCACCGTCGCCATCCTCGACCGGCTCAACGCCCTCGACGACGCCCCGTGGGCTGACCTCAACGGCAAGCCGCTCGACAACCGCCGACTCTCCCGGATGCTCAGCGACTACGTCACCGCCGACGGAGACCCCGTCGTCTCCCGCAACATCCGCACCGCCGGCGGCGTCCTCAAAGGTTTCTTCGCCAAGGACCTCGAAGACGCCTGGTCCCGCTACTGCCCGCCCCCGGGGGCCGCTACATCCGCTACACCGCTACATCCCAGCTCAGAGCCCCTGAATCTGTAGCGGCAACTCTCGATGTAGCGGCTACGGCCCCGCGCCCCGAAACGGCCGTAGCCGCTACATCGCACCTATCCGCTACACAAAAACCCCCGCTGACCTGCGATGTAGCGGCGTAGCGGATGTAGCGGACTTTCCAGAAGGGGGCCGAAGAGCCCCCGCTCCTCCCCTGCCCCGAAGGAGCACCACGCGCATGGACACGGCCCGACACGTCGAAGTCGTCGACCCCACCCTCGCACTGCTGACCGTCGAAGAGGCCGCCCGCCGCCTCAGCGTCGGACGCACCACGTGCTTCGCCCTGATCCGCTCCGGAGAACTGGAGTCCATCACCGTCGGCCACCTACGCCGCGTCCCCGCCGACGCCGTCCCTGAGTTCGTCGCCCGCCGCCGCGTTCGGCAGCGCCCCGCCGTCCCGATCACCCTCGCCTCCGCCGCCTGAGGAGCATGTATGGCAGAAGACAAGAACGAGAAGAAGCGCACCCGACAGCCGAACGGCCGGTCGTCCATCTATCAGGGCAAGGACGGAAAGTGGCACGGCCGCGTCACGGTCGGCATCCGCAACGACGGAACGCCCGACCGACGCCATGTTGAACGCAAGACCCGCGCCGAGGCGACCGCCGCCGTCCGGGAGCTGGAGAAGCAGCGCGACGCGAAGACCGTACGGAAGCCAGGGAAGGCGTGGACGGTCAAGGCGTGGCTGACGCACTGGGTTGAGAACGTCGCGCCCCTCGCCGTCAACGACAACACGATGGTCGGGTACGGCGTTGCGGTCCGGAAGCACCTCATCCCCGGCTTGGGCGCTCACCGGCTCGACAGGCTCAAGCCTGAGCACATCGAGACGTTCTACGCCAAAATGCAGGCCAACGGCAGCAAGCCCGCGACCGCTCACCAGGTGCACCGGACCTTCCGCACCGCCCTCAATGAGGCCGTACGGCGCGGCCATCTCGGTAAGAACCCCGTTCAGTTGGCCAAGGCCCCGAAGACGGGGGAGTACGAGGTGGAGCCCTACAGCGTCCAAGAGGTGCAGCGGTTACTCAAGGCGGCTGACCAGCACCGCAACTCCGCACGCTGGGCTATCGCCCTTGCTCTCGGACTGCGTCAAGGGGAAGTGCTCGGTCTGAGGTGGGAGGACGTGGACCTTGACAGTGGGTTTCTGGTGGTCCGGCGCAGTCGACACCGGCCGCAGTACGCCCACGGGTGCACGGAGCCCTGCGGACGCAAGGCTGCTGGGTACTGCCCCCAGAGGCGACGAACCAACCCCGACTTGTCCACCACCAAGTCGCGCGCCGGCCGTCGTGCGGTTGGCCTTCCCGATCAGGTCGTTGACCTACTTCGTTTGCACCACAAGGCGCAGGGAGCGGAGCGAACGGAGGCCGGGAAGCGCTGGGAGGACAACGGCCTCGTCTTCCCGGATGAGTACGGCCGTAGCCCGTCCCACCGCAGGGACTGGGCGGAGTGGAAGTCCCTCCTAACAGAGGCGAAGGTCCGGGACGGGCGTTTGCACGACGCGCGCCACACGGCTGCCACGGTCCTACTCATCCTTGGCGTCCCCGAGCGAGCCGTTATGGGCCTCATGGGATGGTCGACCACCGCCATGGCCGCCCGCTACCAGCACATGGTGGATGCCGTACGCGCTGACGTTGCGAGGCAGGTTGACGGCCTTATCTGGAATTCCGTGAAGGACCGACCGGACGATGGTGACGGCGACGTCCCGGTAGTCATCCATTGAGACATAGACGGCTGGGCACCGACCTCTGCTGCCCAGCCGTCACAAACGATGACGAGGCGCGTTGCGCCGATCGCACTGGCACACACGTGTTTTGGGTCAGCGCCGTAGCCGCCTGGCTAGCCACGCGGGGAGGTGGCCGGTCGTCGGACTGGGCAATGTTGGGTCCGCGCCATCAGTGCGTGCTTGGATACGTGCGAGAGCAGCCTCGTACCCGAGGAGAGAGGCGTCTTCCACGCTCAATGCGGCTAGCGGACAGTCTCGCTCATGCTGACTTGAGTGACCGCAACTCGGACATGTGTCTCTTGGCGGCGGTGGGGCACCCATACGCATCGCTCCTCTAGCAATGGCGGCGCAGGTCGTGGCTGAACTGGCAGCCACGATGACCCTGGCTCGTTTGTCACACGCTCCCCCTGGAGAGCCGGCGGCGCCTAATACGGCGCCTTACCGATGGATAGGTGCTCCATACGACCTCTCCTGCGGCAGCACCTGCCGCTACAACAGCCGCTGTCCAACGGAAGCCCATGTCAGAGGGATTACCCGTCGTCTTCGGCGCCAGAACAAGCGATACCCCCACCCATAACATGACCAAGCCGCCGCTGTATGCTGCGTTGGCGAGGCGGCGCCAACGGTCCCATAGACGGAAGTCGGCGTCTTGCTCCTCCTGCAACAAGGTGCGGCGCTGCCTGAGTTCCTCGTCCTCCCACCAGTCGGTGATATCGGCGTGCGAGTAGAGGTACTGACGGGCATGGAATCCGAATTGCACGCAGGTGACGAACAGCAAGGCGGCTAAGGTCAGACACAGTAAGGCCTGTCCCGGCCAGCGAAACTTTTCGCTGTCTGCGCCTACGACGCCGATGGAGGCAACCGCGAAACCCGCCAGCAATGGTGCGGCGACAGTGTTGACAGTCTCAACGGCAGTTCCGTAGCCCAGTGGCGACGGCTTTCGCCACTGAGGTGATGATGGCCGTCCCGCGCTCAAACGTCCTCCCTTTGGATCTTGCCGCTTCACCAGTCCAAGAAGGGCGCCATTCTCCCCGCGCGGACTCGGCGGCCGACGCGCCGTGACCGGAAGCGCAGCCGGAACCCACTCGCCTTCGCGCCCTCGCTCGACCCACGGTCCCACGAACCGCCCAGTAGGCCCATAGGTAGTGGCCGCCGATCATGGCCACTGCCTTACTCCGTGCCCCATGATCGCGGTTTGATCGAAGGTAAACGAGACGGGAACTGAGACGGATGACCGAAAGGGCGGCACCTTCAGAGAGGTGCCGCCCTTTCGTTTTGCCTGGTCAGACAACCAGAGGCCATGGCGGGATTCGAACCCACGTAACTCGCTTTGCAGGCGAGCCCCTGAACCACTCGGGCACACGGCCGGGTCGGTGGAGGCTTTGGTCCTCCGGTCCGAACTCGATGAGATGACCGTAGGGCGGGGCGGGGGAGGGGCTCAAGGGAGACGCCGGGGCTGCAACAGGACTGCCATACGCCGTTCATGAACGGGGATTTCGCGCCGAGGTGAACGGGGCCTTCGAGGGGAGCGGCGGTCGTAGGACCAAGGTCTCAGAACCCTCCCAACCCCCCGACAGGTGTCAAACTCGGTCGAGGACCTTACTCTGTCGACCATGACCGCCCTGGAACCACGCGACACCGCTGTCGCAGACGTCGCTCCCACCCTGCCGGCCGCCGAGGGCGACGAGAGCACCGTGCTGAGCCGGTCCTATCGGGCGCTCAGCATCGGGATGGTGTCCGTCGTCCTGCTCATCGCCTTCGAGGCGACCGCCGTGGCCACCGCGATGCCGGTGGCCGCACGGGATCTGGACGGGGTGTCGCTGTACGCGTTCGCGTTCTCCGGGTACTTCACGACCAGCCTGCTGGGCATGGTGCTCGCCGGGCAGTGGTCCGACCGCAAGGGGCCGCTGGGCGCGCTGACCAGTGGAATCGCCGCCTTCGCGGCCGGGCTGGTGATGTCCGGCACGGCACAGGCGATGTGGCCGTTCATCGCGGGGCGGGCCGTGCAGGGACTGGGCGGCGGACTGGTGATCGTCGCGCTGTACGTCATCGTCGGCCGCGCCTACCCGGCCCGGCTGCGCCCGGCGATCATGGCGGCGTTCGCCGCGAGCTGGGTCGTGCCGTCGGTGGTCGGACCGCTGGCCGCCGGGGCGGTGACCGAGCAGCTCGGCTGGCGGTGGGTGTTCCTCGGGATACCCGTGCTGGTCGTCTTCCCGCTGGCGCTCGCGCTGCCGCAGATCCGGCGGCGCGCCGCGGGGCCCGTGGGAGGGGAGGCGGCGGCCTTCGACCGGCGCCGGATCCGGTTCGCCCTCGGGATCTCCCTGGGCGCCGGGCTGATCCAGTACGCCGCCCAGGACCTGCGCCCCGGCTCGCTGCTCCCGGCCGTCGTGGGCGTCGTGCTGCTCGTGCCGGCCGCCCACGGCCTGCTGCCGCACGGCACCTGGCGGGCGGCCAGGGGGCTGCCCTCGGTCGTGCTGCTGCGCGGGCTGGCGTCCGGGGCCTTCGTCGCCGCCGAGTCCTTCGTACCGCTGATGCTCGTCACCCAGCGGGGGCTGTCGCCGACGGCGGCCGGGTTCTCCCTGGCGGCGGGCGGCGTGACCTGGGCGCTGGGTTCGTGGGTGCAGTCCCGGCCGCGGATGGAGCCGTACCGGGAGCGGCTGACGACGGTCGGCATGGTGCTGGTCGTGGCCGCCATCGCCGTGGTTCCCAGCGTGCTGATCCACTCCGTGCCCGTCTGGACCGTCGCCGTCGTCTGGGCGGTCGGCTGCTTCGGGCTGGGCCCGGTGATCTCCTCCACCGGTGTGCTGCTGCTCCAGCTCTCCGCCCCCGAGGAGGCGGGTGCCAACTCCGCCGCCCTCCAGATCTCCGACGGCCTCTCCAGCGCCCTGCTGCTCGCGGCTGGCGGTGCCGCCTTCGCGGCGCTCGGCGGCGGCTCCGTCGCCGACGCCGCCGGGGCCCGCCCGGCCGCCTTCGCCGCCGTGTTCCTGCCGATGGCGGCGGTTGCCATGGCGGGAGCCTGGGTGACCACCCGGCTGCGGGAGCGCTGATGTGATCCCGCGCGTCGGCGGACGGCCGTCGGCGCGCAAAGCGTGACCTTTCTCGCCCCGGCCCGGTGGCGATCTCGCCGCCGTATCAACGGAGATGACGTACATCCTGGTCATCGGCGTGATCTCCGGCCGGGTGACGGCGCCGGGTCGATCGTGGGGACTGTGAGGTGAGTCCCAACCGGCGGTGACGCGGGCTTGTCCACGCTTATTCGAGGTCGGGGCGCCGGTAGGGTGGCCCGGTTGTCATACGTAGCCGAGCCGCATCGACCCCCACCCGGAGACCGTGACTACTGCCGCCGCCACCTCCAGCTCGTCCAGTTCGTCGCACTCGCACCACCTCTCACCGGCCTACCCGGGCCGCGCCCCCTGGGGTACCGCCAGCAAGCTGCGTGCCTGGCAGCAGGGGGCGATGGAGAAGTACGTCCAGGAGCAGCCGCGCGACTTCCTCGCCGTCGCCACCCCCGGCGCCGGCAAGACGACCTTCGCGCTGACGCTGGCCTCCTGGCTGCTGCACCACCACGTCGTGCAGCAGGTGACCGTGGTCGCGCCGACCGAGCACCTGAAGAAGCAGTGGGCGGAGGCGGCCGCGCGGATAGGGATCAAGCTGGACCCCGAGTACAGCGCGGGCCCGCTCAGCCGGGAGTACCACGGCGTCGCCGTCACGTACGCCGGTGTCGGGGTGCGGCCCATGCTGCACCGCAACCGCGTCGAGCAGCGCAAGACCCTGGTCATCCTCGACGAGATCCACCACGCCGGTGACTCCAAGTCCTGGGGCGAGGCCTGCCTGGAGGCGTTCGAGCCGGCCACCAGGCGGCTCGCGCTGACCGGTACGCCGTTCCGGTCCGACACCAACCCCATCCCCTTCGTGACGTACGAGGAGGGCAACGACGGCATCCGGCGCTCCTCGGCCGACTACACGTACGGCTACGGCAACGCGCTCGCCGACCACGTCGTGCGGCCGGTCATCTTCCTCTCCTACAGCGGCAACATGCGCTGGCGTACGAAGGCGGGCGACGAGATCGCCGCCCGGCTCGGCGAGCCGATGACCAAGGACGCCGTCTCGCAGGCTTGGCGCACCGCGCTCGACCCGCGCGGCGAGTGGATGCCCAGCGTGCTGCGCGCCGCCGACCAGCGGCTCACCGAGGTCAGGAAGGGCATCCCGGACGCGGGCGCCCTGGTGATCGCCTCCGACCAGGACTCCGCGCGCGCCTACGCCAAGCTGATCCGCGAGATCACCGGGACGAAGGCGACGCTCGTCCTGTCCGACGACACCGGCGCCTCGAAGCGGATCGACGACTTCAGCGCGAGCACCGACCGGTGGATGGTCGCCGTCCGCATGGTGTCCGAGGGCGTCGACGTGCCCCGGCTGGCGGTCGGCGTGTACGCCACCACCATCTCCACCCCGCTGTTCTTCGCCCAGGCCGTCGGGCGTTTCGTGCGCTCCCGGCGGCGCGGCGAGACCGCGTCCGTCTTCCTGCCGACCGTCCCCGACCTGCTCACCTTCGCCAACGAGATGGAGGTCGAGCGCGACCACGCCCTCGACAAGCCGAAGAAGGAGGGCGAGGAGGATCCTTACGCCGAGTCCGAGAAGGAGATGGACGAGGCGAACAAGGAGCAGGACGAGGACACCGGCGAGCAGGAGCAGTTCTCCTTCGAGGCGCTGGAGTCCGAGGCCGTCTTCGACCGGGTCCTGTACGACGGTGCCGAGTTCGGCATGCAGGCCCACCCGGGCAGCGAGGAGGAGCAGGACTACCTCGGCATCCCTGGTCTGCTGGAGCCGGACCAGGTGCAGTTGCTGCTGCAGAAGCGGCAGGCCCGGCAGATCGCGCACAGCCGCCGCAAGCCGGACGGCGAGGCCGATCTGCTCGAACTGCCCGCCGAGCGGCGGCCGGTGGTCTCCCACAAGGAGATGATGGAGCTGCGCAAGCAGCTCAACACGATGGTCAGCGCGTACGTCCACCAGAGCGGCAAGCCGCACGGGGTGATCCACACCGAGCTGCGGCGCGTGTGCGGCGGACCGGCGAGCGCCGAGGCGACGGCCGGGCAGCTGCGGCAGCGGATCGCCAAGGTGCAGGAGTGGGCCACCCGGATGCGCTGAGGCCGGCCCGCCGCGGTCGCGCCGCACGGTCGCGCCGGGTGACCGGGGCCGCCATGGCCGCGCCGGGTGACGGGCCGCGTGACGCGTGACCGTGCCGTGCCGCCGGGCCGCGTGACGGTGCCGTGTGACCGGGCCGCGTGATCAGTTCCGCGGCTGCGGGGTGCGCGGTGGAGCGCGAGCGGTGCGGTGTGCGCCGTACGTACCGGGACAAAGGCAGGTAGTCCCCACAGGCCTGTGACCGGATTCTGGACGGAGCCTTCCGCTGAGCGAACCGGCTTCGCTAATGTCCCGCTACGCACACGCCCCGTGGCAGCGCCGCCGCGGAGCGCAGCCGTGAAGCGACCGTGCCCGGACCTGCCGGGCCGTCCTGCCGATCGGCGGCCTCTGAAGCGCGTCAGGGACGGGACTCCATGACGCATCCGCCGCGAGGGGTCGCCGGCCTCACCACTTAAGGAGTGGGCGTCGTGACCGCGGAGACCTCCCAGACGCTCGACCGGGGACTGCGAGTCCTCAAGCTGTTGGCCGACACCGACCACGGGCTGACCGTCACCGAACTCTCCAACAAACTGGGCGTCAACCGGACCGTTGTGTACCGGTTGCTCGCCACCCTGGAACAGCACGCGCTCGTACGACGGGACCTGGGCGGGCGAGCCCGGGTCGGGCTGGGTGTGCTGCGGCTGGGCCGCCAGGTGCATCCGCTGGTCCGGGAGGCCGCGTTGCCGGCCCTGCGCGCGCTGGCCGAGGACATCGGCGCCACGGCGCACCTCACCCTGGTGGACGGGTCGGAGGCGCTGGCCGTGGCCGTGGTCGAGCCGACGTGGACGGACTATCACGTGGCCTACCGGGCCGGGTTCCGGCATCCGCTGGAGCGCGGGGCCGCGGGCAAGGCGATCCTCTCCGCCCGGCAGCAGACCTCGGAGGAACCGGGGTGCATCCTGACGCACGGCGAGCTGGAGGCCGGGGCGAGCGGTGCGGCCGCGCCGCTGCTGGGTGTGACCGGTGTCGAGGGCAGCGTGGGTGTCGTGATGCTCGCGGACGCGGTGCCGGAGCGGGTCGGGCCGCGCGTGGTCGACGCGGCCCGCGAGGTCGCGGAGGCGCTGCGCTGAGACCGAGGCCACAGCGCAGCGCCGAGGTGCTGTGGCGAGGTGCTGTGGCGAGGTGCTGTGGCGAGGTGCTGTGGCGAGGTGCCGTGGCGAGGTGCTGTGGCGAGGTGCCGGTCGCGGCTGTGGCGGTGTCCGGGAGGGCCGGGAGCGACCGGCCCCCGGTCCGCCGGCGCCGCCGCGTTAGATTGAACCCGTGCTCTCTCGCCTCACACGCCTCCAGGCTCTCACCGTCTGCGCCGTGCCCGTCGTGGCCCTGCTCGCCACGGCGGCCTTCGCGCCGCTGCCGTTCTCGATCGCGCAGCCGGGTATGACGGCCGACGTCCTCGGCAAGAACCAGGGCACCCCGGTGATCACCATCGCCGGTGCGCCGGTCCGCGGCACGAGCGGGCAGCTGCGGATGACGACCATCGAGGCGACGGGCCCGGACACGGACGTCTCGCTGAGCCAGGTGATCGACGGCTGGTTCGCCAAGGACCGGGCGATCATGCCGCGCGACGCGGTCTACCCGGGCGGTGGGAACACCAAGGAGATCGAGCAGCACAACACCGAGCAGATGAAGGAGTCCCAGGACGCGGCGACCGAGGCGGCGCTGGGCTATCTCCATCTGACCGACAAGAACGTGAAGGTCACGCTGAAGCTCGCCGACGTCGGCGGCCCCAGCGCGGGACTGCTGTTCTCCCTGGGGATCGTCGACAAGCTCGACGGCAACGGCAACGGCGGTGACCTCACCGGAGGCCGGGCCGTGGCCGGCACCGGGACGATCACCGCCGACGGCAAGGTCGGCGCGGTCGGCGGAGTGGCGCTGAAGACGCAGGCCGCGCGGCGGGACGGGGCGACGGTGTTCCTGGTGCCGAAGGACGAGTGCTCCGACGCCGAGTCCCAGCTGCCCGCGGGACTGCGGCTGGTTCCGGTGACCACGCTGAAGGGCGCGGTCGACGCACTGGTGGCGCTGGAGAAGGGCAAGGGCTCGGTTCCGAGCTGCTAGGTCCCTCCCGGCGGGGGAGCGGCACGCGCTCCCGCCGGTCTCAGTGGGCGAGCGCGGGCCGGGGCGGGTTGGCCAGGCGCAGCCCGACCTCGACGAGGGTCCAGCCCAGGCGGATACGGAGTTCGGCGGGGCGCTGGGCCCGGGTGGCGAGGCGGTGGGCCTCGGCCCGGTCGCGGAGGTCGGTGGCGTGGTGCGCGGCGAGCTGGGTTTCGAGGTGCATCTCGGTGTTCCTCTCAGTCCGTGCGGATGGGGAAGAGGTGCGTGTGGATCCGTACCGTCTCGGTGTCCCGGCCGTCCGTGTTGCGGCCCAACTGCCGGTATTCGTCGACCAGTTCGTGCATCTTGACGATGAGTTCGGCGGCCAGCGCGGGCGTCAGCCGTAGGGTCGCGTCGCTCATGTCGGAGCCGTCGGACCAGTCCTTGGACCAGTCGCCCCGGGTGGCGAGCCAGGAGGACAGCTCGTGGGCGTGCATGTTCGCCATCTCGTGCAGGAACGCCTCGGCCACTCCCCGTATCCCGGGGTCGGCGTCGTCGAAGTCGGTGGTGTCGAGGAACAGACCCTGGTCCACCGCCTGCCACCAGCGCTCCCGCCCCTTGCCCTGCTGCGGTGCGTCCTCGACGAAGCCGTGGGCGGCGAGCTGGCGCAGGTGGTAGCTGGTCGAGCCGCTCGACTCGCCGAACCGCTCGGCCAGTTGGGAGGCGGTCGCCGGGCCGCGCTGCCGCAGGGCCTCCAGCAGCTGCATCCGGAGCGGGTGTGCGAGCCCCCGCAGCGAACGGGCGTCGAGTTGACGCCGCTTCCGTTCCTCGTGCTCCGTCATGCGTACAAAGATAGCTCTGCAAAGAAATCCTTGCAAGGATTTCTTTGCAACTTGCTTCGCCCTGTGCGGCCGCCCGGCCGGGGCGGCCCGTGGCTCGCAGGTCAGGCCGGGTCCCGGTCCTCCGCCGCCTGTTCCACCAGCGGGATGATCCGCAGCGGAACGGCGTTCTCCATCACGATCGCGGTCGAGGCCCGGACGATCCCCTCGAAGCCGACGACCAGGTCGATGACGCGCTGGAGGTCGGCGTTGGAGCGGGCCACCAGCCGGCACAGCATGTCCCCGCCGCCGGTGGTCGTGTGCAGCTCCAGCATCTCCGGCACGGTCGCCAGGTGGGCCCGTACGTCCGCCCCCTGCCCCTGCCGGATCTGGAGGGTGGCGAACGCCGTGACGGGGTAGCCGAGGGCCGCCGGATCGACCTGGGGCCCGAACCCGCGGATGACCCCGTTCGACTGGAGCCGATCCAGGCGCGCCTGCACGGTCCCGCGCGCGACCCCCAGCCGCCGCGACATCTCCAGCACGCCGATACGCGGTTCACGGGCCAGCAGCACGATGATCCGGCCGTCCAGTCGATCGATCGCCATGCCCGCGCCTCCGTGGTGGTCATCATGTACAGAAAGTCCGCCGTCCCGGGCCTTCTGCTGCACAGATTGCCCAATGAATACGCGAACTATTGCGCACCTTGCAGGGCAGGGACAGGCTGCCGCCATGACCCAGACCACAGACCACACTCCCGACACGACCGCCCGGCAGGACGATCCCTTCCCGGTCAAGGGAATGGACGCGGTCGTCTTCGCCGTGGGCAACGCCAAGCAGGCCGCGCACTACTACTCCAGCGCCTTCGGCATGCGCCGGGTGGCCTACTCCGGACCGGAGACCGGCAACCGCGAGACCGCGAGCTACGTCCTGGAGAACGGTTCGGCCCGCTTCGTCCTCACCTCCGTGATCAAGCCCACCACCGCCTGGGGTCACTTCCTGGCCCAGCACGTGGCCGAGCACGGCGACGGCGTCGTCGACCTCGCCATCGAGGTCCCGGACGCCCGCCGCGCGTACGCCTACGCGATCGAGCACGGCGCCCGCTCGGTCGCCGAGCCCTACGAGCTCAAGGACGAGCACGGCACGGTGGTCCTGGCCGCGATCGCGACGTACGGCGAGACCCGCCACACGCTCGTGGACCGCTCCGGCTACGACGGCCCCTACCTGCCCGGTTTCGTGACCGCGGGCCCGATCGTCGAGCCGCCCGCCCAGCGCACCTTCCAGGCCGTCGACCACTGCGTCGGCAACGTCGAGCTCGGCCGGATGAACGAGTGGGTCGGCTTCTACAACAAGGTCATGGGCTTCACGAACATGAAGGAGTTCGTGGGCGACGACATCGCGACCGAGTACAGCGCGCTGATGTCGAAGGTCGTCGCCGACGGCACGCTCAAGGTCAAGTTCCCGATCAACGAGCCCGCCGTCGCCAAGAAGAAGTCCCAGATCGACGAGTACCTGGAGTTCTACGGCGGCGCCGGCGTCCAGCACATCGCGCTCAACACGAACGACATCGTGCGCACCGTACGGACGATGCGCGCGGCTGGCGTGGAGTTCCTGGACACCCCCGACTCCTACTACGACACCCTCGGCGAGTGGGTCGGCGACACCCGCGTCCCCGTGGAGACCCTGCGCGAGCTGAAGATCCTCGCCGACCGCGACGAGGACGGCTACCTGCTCCAGATCTTCACCAAGCCGGTCCAGGACCGTCCGACGGTCTTCTTCGAGATGATCGAGCGGCACGGCTCGATGGGCTTCGGCAAGGGCAACTTCAAGGCCCTGTTCGAGGCGATCGAGCGCGAGCAGGAGAAGCGCGGCAACCTGTGACTGCCCGCTTCGACCGCACGTGAGGACGGGCCGACCGGCACCCGGTCGGCCCGTCGGCTGCGCCGCCCCCCGGCCGCCCGCCCGCACCCCTCACACCGCCCGCCCCCTACCTCTTGCTCCCCGGCCCCTTCACGTCCGGCGGCAGACTCCCGTCCGGTTCGCCCAGCTTTGCCAGCGCCGCCCGCGCGGCCGGCGCGCCCAGCAGCGAGAAGTCCGGATTGATCCGCAGCGCGTCCTCGAGATGCCGGCGCGCGGAAGCCTTCCGGTCCAGATGCTGCTCGATCACCCCCCGGTGATACGCGTACAGGGCACTGCGCACCCCGCCCCCGTGGACCTTGTCCGTCGCGGTCCCGGCGAACTTCAGCGCCTCCTCGTCCTCCCCGGTCCGGTGCAGCGCCCACCCCAGCGCGTCGGCCACCGCGATACCCGGCTGCCGCCGCCACTCGGCGCGCAACCGCCGCACCGCGGTGTCCGGATCGCCGTGGTCCGCCTCGAACAGCCCGAGCACCAGCTCCTCGTCCGCCCCACCCACGGCCGCGGCGCCGACCCGCGCCCGCACCAGGTCGTACTGCTTCTGCGCCTTCTGTGCGAGGCCCAGCGACTCGTACAGCTCGCCCAGCTCCAGCGCGTACTGCGGCAGCGGCTGCCCGGCCAGCGCCGCCCGGTAGGCGGCCACCGCCTCCGTCGTCCGCCCCAGCGCCGCCAGCACCCGCCCCCGCCCGGCCAGCGCGGCCCACTGGTCGTGGTCCAGCCGTACCGCTTCCTCGAAGCGCCGCAGTGCCTCCGCCGTGTCCCCGCGCTCCCACGCCAGCTGCCCGGCCTGCTCCTGGTACGCCGCCTGCTCCGCCGGGCTTTGCGCGCCCGCCGCCGCGTCGGTGAGCGTGGCCGCCGCGTCCTCGCGCCAGCCCCGGTCCCGGTAGACCGCGGCGGCCTCGGCCAGCGTGGCCGGCCCCTTGTGCAGCGCCATCAGCCGGTCGAGGGTGCTGCGGGCCTTCTTGTAGTCGCCGAGCCCGGTGTACGCGTCGATCAGCAGCGGATACGTCGTCCACCGCTTCGGCTCCTGCTTCAGCGCCGTCTCGCCCCACTTGCGCGCGGCCGGGAAGTCACGGCGCGCGTTCGCCAGCGCCGCAAGGCCGTCCAGCGCCTCCGTGTTGCCCTTGGGCAGCGTGCTCAGCGAGGTGCGCAGCGCCTTCTCGGCCAGCGGGTAGAAGGCGACCTCCGCCGTCCGCCGTCCCCGCTGCACATAGGCGGCCCCGAGCACCGCCCAGGACGCGCCGTCCTTCGGGTGGGCCCGCAGATACGTCTCGCGCTGCCCGATCAGCGCCGTCAGATCGGGCAGCGCCGCCGGCGCCCCGCTCCTGACCGCGGCCAGCGCCCGCGCCCCGTACGCCTGGGCCCCGAGCGCCGGAGCAGGGTGCACCACGGCCGGCCGCCGCGTCGTCGTCGCCGTCGGCAGCAGCAGCAACGTCGCGCCCAGCGTGGTGCACACCACGGCCGCGACGAGCAGCAGCCGCCGGACGACACGCCCGGCGGAACCCGGCAGTCGGGACGAGGTCACGGAAGTCGGTGGTTTTCCGTCCATGGCGCTCACTGTGCGGGAGCGCGGCGACCACATCGCGGCAGCCGAAGGGAGCCGCGGACGGGGTTCACACCGATGGCCGCGAGTGCGAACCTGTGATCATGAGCCGTATCGAAGCGCCTCGTGACGAAGCGACCGGAAACCCGACCGGAAACCTCCTCGACCGTCTTCGGGACGGCCTGCCCGCCGACGCGGTCCTCACCGACCCCGACGTCACCGCCTCGTACGCCAACGACATGGCCAGCTTCTGCCCGGCCGGCGTCCCGGCCGCGGTCGTGCTCCCGCGTACCGTCGAGCAGGTCCAGCACGTCATGCGGGTCGCCACCGAACTGCGGGTGCCCGTCGTCCCGCAGGGCGCCCGCACCGGCCTGTCCGGCGGTGCCAACACCTCCGAGGGCTGTATCGCGCTGTCGCTGACGAGGATGGACCGGATCCTGGAGATCAGCCCGGTCGACCGGATCGCCGTGGTCGAGCCGGGCGTCGTCAACGCCGTCCTGTCCCGGGCGGTCGACGAGCACGGGCTGTACTACCCGCCCGACCCCTCCAGCTGGGAGACCTGCACGATCGGCGGCAACATCGGCACCGCCTCCGGCGGCCTGTGCTGCGTGAAGTACGGGGTCACGGCCGAGTACGTCCTCGGTCTGGACGTGGTGCTGGCCGACGGCCGGCTGATGTCCACCGGCCGCCGCACCGCCAAGGGCGTCGCCGGGTACGACCTGACCCGGCTGTTCGTCGGCTCCGAGGGCTCGCTCGGCATCGTCGTACGGGCCGTGCTGGCGCTCCGGCCGAAGCCGCCGCAGCAGCTGGTGCTGGCCGCCGAGTTCGCCTCCGCCGCCGCCGCGTGCGACGCGGTGTGCGAGATCATGGCCGGGGGCCATGTGCCGTCCCTCCTCGAACTCATGGACCGTACGACGGTGAAGGCCGTCAACGACCTCGCCCACATGGGCCTGCCGGAGACCACCGAGGCGCTGCTCCTGGCCGCCTTCGACACGCCCGACCCGGCCGCCGACCTCGCGGCCGTCGCCGCCCTGTGCGAGGCGGCCGGTGCCACCCAGGTCGTACCGGCCGACGACGCCGCCGAGTCCGAACTGCTGCTCCAGGCCCGCCGGATGTCGCTGGTCGCGCTGGAGGCGGTCAAGGGCACGACGATGATCGACGACGTGTGCGTGCCGCGCTCACGGCTCGGCGAGATGCTGGAGGGGGTCGAGCGGATCGCCGAGAAGTACCGGCTGACCATCGGCGTCTGCGCGCACGCGGGCGACGGCAACACCCATCCGACGGTCTGCTTCGACGCCCTGGATCCCGACGAGTCCGCGCGGGCCCGCGAGTCCTTCGACGAGATCATGGCGCTCGGCCTGGAGCTCGGCGGCACCATCACCGGCGAGCACGGCGTGGGCGTGCTGAAGAAGGAGTGGCTGGCGCGTGAACTCGGGCCGGTGGGACTGGAGATGCAGCGGGCCGTCAAGCAGGTCTTCGACCCGCTGGGCATCCTGAACCCGGGCAAGCTGTTCTGACCCCTCTCGCGGCTCCCCTCCCGCCGGGACCTCGCGCCTCACTCCCCGTCCTGGGACTCGTCCGACGGCCACGGGTCGCGCAGCCACAGCTCGTCCACGGGCGTCGGGGTGAGGAGTTCGGCCAGGCCGTCGTCCAGCCCGAGCTGTTCGCCCTCCGTCCCCGGCGGCACCAGCCGCAGCGTGCGCTCCAGCCAGGCCGACACCTGCGCCGCCGGGGCCTCCAGCAGCGCGTCCCCCTCCGGCGCGCTGAGCGCGATCAGCACCACGCCCCGGCCCGCGACCTTCGTCGGCCACACCCGCACGTCCCCGTGTCCGCACGGCCGGAACACCCCCTCCACCAGCAGCTCACGGGCGAAGGTCCAGTGCACGGGGTGCTCGGAATGGATGTGGAAGCCGATGTGGACGGCGTACGGATCGGCTCCGCGGTAGGTGAGCCGGGCCGGGACGGGGATGCTGTGCTCCGGCGACAGGATGAGCGTGAGCTCCAGCTCGCGCTCGACCACGGTCTCCTTCATGGCGCTGCGTTCCTCTCTCGTCTCTCGTGCGGGGGCCGCCGGGATGGGCCCGCCCGGGTGAGAGAGGCACGGGAGGCAACCATTACGCGGGTTCGCGGAACTTTTCTCCGGCACTTCCTTCCGAGCGTGTGAAGCAGATGCACGAGGTTGCCCGGAAAGAGGTGGGTCGGGCGGGAGTGGCGGTGCGGATTGCGCTCGTCTGATAGATGTGGAGGCCCTCATTTGACCTCCGAGCAGATACGGGACGACGGACATGAGCGCCCCAACCCCGGCATCCGGTGACGACAGGCCCCGCGAGGGCTACTACCCGGACCCGTCCATTCCTGGCTATGTCCGGTACTGGAACGGTGCCTCCTGGGTACCGGGCACCAGCCGTCCGGCCCCGTCCGACGGAGCGCCGCTCGTCCCGCCGGCCGCCGCCCCGCAGCAGCCCGCGCCCGCGCCGGTCGAGGAGACCGGCCCGCACTTCTTCGACGAGGACCCGCAGCCGCGTCCGGTCACCCCGGCCGAAGCCCAGCACGGCAGCCGTCCCGAGCCCGCGTCCGCCTGGGGCGCCGACCCCTCCCGACAGTCCGGTTTCGGCGCCGGCCAGGACCGCCGGGTCTCCTGGGGCACCGCGCAGGGCGCCGACCCCCGGGTCCCCGCGTCCGACGGCCACCCGTCCGGTGCGGACGGTACGGCGACGCCCGCCGCGGCCGCGGACCCCGGTGAGCGCGCCGTCGACGACTCGTTCGTCCTGCGTCGGCCGACGGCCGGGCCCGCGGCGACGCCGGGCACCCCGGCCGGCCCGGCCCCCGGCGACGTCTCGCGTCCCGGCGGCCCCGGCGGGGACGACGGCACCATGACCTTCCGGCCCGTACCCCCGCGCGCGGAGCAGCAGGACGGCGCACCGGGGGCGGGCCCGCAGGGGCCCGTCGGGGCGCCCGCGGGCGGCGCCGCCGCACGACCCGGCTTCGGGGCCGGGAAGGCCGCGGCGGCCCGTGCGGGGGCCGCCCAGGCGCCCGGACGCACCCCCGCGGAGGCTCCCGCGGCCGCCGGTGTCCCCCCGCAGGCCGCACCGCTCGGCCGGCCCGCCCCGGCCCCCGCCGCTGCCGCCGCTGGCGGCCTGCCGATGACGCCGATGGGCGGCGGGGCGGGCGGCGGACAGCCCTCCTGGGCGCAGCAGGTGCACCGGCTGGCGGGCGCGCAGGACGGCGGGCCCGTGGCGCCCTGGAAGCCGCCGGTCGAGGACGTGTTCCAGGCGGCCGCCCGGCGTCAGGCGGCGGCCCGGCCCGCGGGGCTCGGCAAGCGGTTCGCCGCCCGGTTCGTCGACACCCTGGTCCTCGCGGCGGTCACCGCCGTCGCAGCGGTCCCGCTCGGCACGAAGGCGGTCGACCACATCGACGAGAAGATCGACGCGGCCAAGCTGTCCGGCCGGACCGTCACGGTCTGGCTGCTCGACGGCACGACGTCGGTGTACCTCGGGATCGTCCTCGCCGTCCTGCTCGGCTTCGGCGTCCTCTACGAGGTACTGCCCACCGCCCGTTGGGGCCGCACGCTGGGCAAGAAGCTGCTCGGTCTCGAGGTACGGGACATCGAGGGCCACGAGCCCCCGGCCTTCGGCGCGGCCCTGCGCCGCTGGCTCGTCTACAGCGTTCCCGGGCTGCTCGGCTTCGGCGTCGTGGGTGTCCTGTGGTGCCTGTTCGACCGCCCGTGGCACCAGTGCTGGCACGACAAGGCGGCCCACACCTTCGTGGCGGACTGACCACGACGGTCCGTACTCCGGACGGCCGCTCGCCGGATGCGGAACCGGGCGGTTCGAGGTCGACTCGGGCCATGAGCAGCGAACCGCCCCCCGGCTCCGGACCGCAGCCACCGGACGACGACCCGTTCAGAAAGCAGCCCCCGCCCGGGCCGGGCGCCGGTTCGCCGTACGACGCGCCCCAGGGCGGCCCGCAGACCCCGCCGCCGGGCGGTCAGCCGCCGCCGGGCGGGGGGTGGCCCCAGGGCGGCGGTGGCCCCCACGACGGTGGTCAGCCGCCCCCCGGCGGCGGTGGTCCGTACGGCGGCGGTCCCTACGGCGGTCAGCCCCCGCCCCCCGGCGGCGGTCCCTACGGCGGTGACCCGTACGGCGGCGGAGGTCCCTACGGCGGCGGCCCGTACCCGGCCGACCCGCTGGCCGGCATGCCCCCGCTCGCGGACAGCGGCAGGCGCACCCTGGCCCGGATCATCGACATGATCCTCGTCGGCATCGTCGTCTGGCTGGTCACCTGGCCCATCGGGGTCCACGAGTTCGGGATGGACGCCGACCGGATCTCCTACGGCAGGTCCTTCACCCAGTCGCTCATCGCCGCCGTGCTCTACATCGCCTACGACACCTTCCTGATCAGCAGGTCGGGGCAGACCCTCGGCAAGAAGTGGCTGGGCATGCGGGTGGCGGACCTCTCCGACGGCGCGACGCCCTCCACCCAGACCTCGCTGGTGCGCGCGGCGGTGCTGTGGATCCCGTTCGCCTTCTGCTGCGCCTGCATCTGGACGGCCATCGCGGGCGGCTGGAGCTTCTTCGACCGGCCCTACAAGCAGGGGCTGCACGACAAGGCGGCCAAGACGGTGGTGGTCAGCACCGGTTGACCCAGGACGACAGGACGGCGGGCCCGCGTTTGCGCGGGCCCGCCGTCCTGTCGTCCTGGGGTGGCTCCTGTGTCAACCGGCCGTCGGCACCCGCTCCTCGACCGCCTCGACGGCCGCGACGGTCTGAACGCCGTGGGCGGTCTCGACGAGTTCGGGCGAGACCGGGGCTCCGGCGTCCGCGTGCGTCCCGGCCGAGGCGGCGCGTGACTTCGGCAGCGGGACCGTCATCGAGACCAGGAGCCCCAGCGCGAGTGCCGCGAGGGCGATGACCGCGATCCCCAGGCCCGAACTCGTCTGTGACAGCAGCAGCATGGCGAGCGTCGAGAAGATCACGGTGGAGGAACCGTAGGCGAGCTGTGCGGCAGTCGGACGAGGCATGGCAATCGTGTCCTCGGATGAGAAAGTGGGGTCAGAGGGGTAGCGGCCTGGCATTCCGCCGACTTCCTGGCCTTCCGCCAGTCGACTCTAATCGGCTGCATGCCCGAGCGGAACGAACGGTAAGCGTGACCTAACCGACAGCGCTGATGCACGGGGGGCGCACGGAGTCATGGAGTCCGCCAAGCGGGCTGTCGCGCGCGCCTGTTGTGTTACAGCGTCATGTCCGTAATACGAACTCCTGCTTCGCATAGTGCAGTTGTCCTGCTCAAGTCAAGGTCTGTCTTTTCTCGTAAACCAGTAGTCAAATGACGTCACTTGACTACACGCGTTTAACCGTGCGCGGACCTTTCCTGAACAGGACCCCCTTCCGCGCGTTCGGTTGCGTCAGGGGAGGACATCAAGTGAGCAGCAGACCCAGGACCTTCAGAGCGGCCGCCACGGTCGTCGCCCTAGCGGCGGCCTCGGTGACGTTCTCGACCTTCGCGGTGGCGCAGGCCGCGGAGAGCACGTCCGCGGGAAGCCCCGTGGTGGACCGGCACGATCCGCAGCCGGTCAAGAGCAAGGAGCACGACTTCGACGGCCCCCTGAGCAAGACTCAGGACGCGCAGCGCAAGGAGGCTCTCCAGCAGGTCATATCCGGCCAGGCCACGGTCAAGGACCGCAACGGCTCGCAGGTCGTCCAGCTGAAGGGCAAGCAGGGCGGCAGCAAGTACGTCGAGCTCGGCCGCGAGAAGACCGACAAGATCTTCACGATCCTGGTGGAGTTCGGCGACCAGGTCGACAGCCGCTACGGCGGCACCGCGGGCCCGCTGCACAACCAGATCGCCGCTCCGGACCGCGCCAAGGACAACAGCACCGCCTGGCAGGCGGACTACAACCAGGCGCACTTCCAGGACCTGTACTTCGGCACCGGCAAGAACACCGAGTCGCTGAAGAAGTACTACGAGAAGCAGTCCTCGGGCCGCTACTCGGTCGACGGCGAGGTCACCGACTGGGTCAAGGTCCCCTACAACGAGGCCCGTTACGGCTCCAACGACGCCGCCACCGGCGCCTGGTACGCGGTGCAGGACGGCGTCAACGCCTGGGTCGCCCAGCGCGAGGCGGCCGGCGACACCGCCGCCCAGATCCGGACCGAGCTGGCCCAGTACGACCAGTGGGACCGCTACGACTACGACGGCGACGGCAACTTCAACGAGCCCGACGGCTACATCGACCACTTCCAGATCGTGCACGCCGGTGAGGACGAGTCCGCGGGCGGCGGCGCCCAGGGCGAGGACGCGATCTGGGCGCACCGCTGGTACGCCTTCGGCACCGACGCCGGTTCCACCGGCCCGGACACCAACAGGCTCGGCGGCACGCAGATCGGTGACACCGGCATCTGGGTCGGCGACTACACCATCCAGCCGGAGAACGGCGGCCTGGGCGTCTACGCCCACGAGTACGGCCACGACCTCGGCCTGCCCGACGAGTACGACACCGCGGGCGGCGAGAACTCCACCGGCTTCTGGACGCTGATGTCGTCCGGTTCCTGGCTCGGCACCGGCAAGAACGCCATCGGCGACCTGCCCGGCGACATGAACGCCTGGGACAAGCTCCAGCTCGGCTGGCTCGACTACGACGTGGCGAAGGCCGGCAAGCTGTCCGCGCACACGCTGGGCGTCGCGGAGTACAACACCAAGAACCCGCAGGCCCTCGTGGTCCAGCTGCCGAAGAAGACGGTCACCACGGACGTCGTCACCCCGGCCCAGGGCGCCACGCAGTGGTGGAGCGGCAGCGGCAACGACCTGCACAACACCCTGACCCGCTCGGTCGATCTGACCGGCAAGGCGTCCGCGAGCCTCACCCTCGACGGCTGGTGGGACATCGAGCAGGACTACGACTACCTCTACACCGAGGTCTCCACCGACGGCGGCGCCAACTGGACGCCGGTCGACGGCACTCTGGCCGACGGCACCGCCATCCCGCGTGACGGCAGCGGCAAGCCCGCCCTCACCGGTTCGGTGACCGCGTACCAGAAGCTGACGTTCCCGCTCGACGCCTACGCGGGCAAGAAGGTCGACCTGCGCTTCCGCTACCAGACCGACGGCGGTGCGGCGCTGAAGGGCTTCACGGCCGACGAGATCACCGTGACCGCCGACGGTGCCACGGTGTTCTCCGACAACGTCGAGTCCGCGGACGCGGCCTGGACGGCGGCCGGCTTCACCCGCGTCGGCGCGTCCGTCACGGACGACTACGACCAGTACTACATCGCCGAGAACCGCCAGTACGTGTCGTACGACCAGCAGTTGAAGACCGGTCCGTACAACTTCGGCTTCTCGACGACCCGTCCGGACTGGGTGGAGCACTACGGCTACCAGACCGGTCTGCTGATCTGGAAGTGGGACACCTCCCAGGTCGACGACAACACCAGCGCGCACCCGGGCACTGGCCTGATCCTGCCGATCGACTCGCACCCGAAGCCGCTGAAGTGGGCGGACGGCACGCTGATGCGCAACCGCATCCAGGCCTACGACTCCCCGTTCGGCTGGTACCCGACCGACGCCGTCACGCTGCACAAGGCCGACGTCGCCACCAAGATCAAGTCGCAGGCCGGGGTCCCGGTCTTCGACGACGCCCGCTCGACGTACTACGACGCGTCGAACCCGTACGCCGGTGTCAAGATCACTGACACCAACACCCGGATCACGATCGTCCAGCAGCCGCTGAGCGGCTCGACGATCAAGCTCCTGGTCACCCCGTCCCACAAGTAGATCGCGTTTTAGCAGGTCACAGGCGTATCGGCGGCAACCCCTTGGCGGGTTGCCGCCGATCGTGTTTAGGTGCGTGCTGTGGATTTCTTATTGACACCGATGCGCACGGGGGTATGACCGCATGGCTGTGGGAGGTTTCTGCAAGTTGCCGGACGGCATGGTGGTGGTGGCGCTGAACCTGCCCAGCCCCGACGCCGACGGCTCGCCCGGTGTCCGGGTGCTCGTGCACGCCCGCAACCGTGCCCGGGCCCTGACCAGGCTGCGCAACCTCGGAATGCGCGCCGTCTACCTGCGGGGCAACGCGGCCCCGCCGACACCGGACGAGATCACCGCCGTCCTGCACCATCCCGACGGCCTGATATGGCGCAAGACGCCCTGCGGCGAGGTCACCCCGCCGGAGCTGTGGCACCCCATCCGTGCCCTGCTCAGACAGCCGACGGCCCCCGTCTGACGGGTCCGCCGGCCCCCGTCTGACGGGCCCGCCGGCTCAGACGACCGGCTTGCCGGTCAGCTCCACCCCCGCCGCGCGCAGCTCCTCCAGCGCCCGGCCGGTGCTCTCCTCGGCCACCCCGGCGGTCAGGTCGAGGAGCACATGGGTGCGGAAGCCCTGCCGTACGGCGTCCAGGGCGGTGGCCCGTACACAGTGGTCGGTGGCGATGCCCACCACGTCCACCTCGTCGATCTCGCGCGCCCTGAGCCAGTCGCCCAGCGGCACCCCGTTCTCGTCGGCGCCCTCGAAGCCGCTGTACGCCGCCGCGTACGCCCCCTTGTCGAACACGGCGTCGATCGCCCCGGAGGCGACCACGGGCGCGAAGTTCGGGTGGAAGCCCACCCCCTCCGTACCGGCGACGCAGTGCGCGGGCCAGGAGCGGACGAAGTCCGGGTTGTCGGCGAAATGGCCGCCGGGCGCGATGTGGTGGTCACGGGTGGCCACCACGTGCCGGTAGCCGGCGGGCGCCTGCCCGATCAGCTCGGTGATCGCGGCGGCGACGTCGGCACCCCCGGCCACCGCGAGGCTGCCTCCCTCGCAGAAGTCGTTCTGCACATCTACGACGATCAAGGCGCGGCGCATGGCGGATGTCCTTCGGCAGTGGGATCGCGGTGGGGGAGAGGACGGCGGTGGAGGACGGGCGAGGGGTCGGGGGAGCGGTCGGGGGACGGTGCGGGACAGGGACCCGGCCGGGAAGTTCCGAGCCTAGAGACTTCGCGGGCGGTACGGGAGGGGGCGGCCGGGGTCGTGCGTGCGAGCACTCGCTCTAGCTACCCGACCGTCCGTGGACGTACTCCGTAGGAAGGACGGGTTCTCCCCGGGACAGCTGGGCGGCCGACAGCGGCAGACCGGCCAGGGCCGCCCGGTGCCGGTCGCGTGCGGCGTCCAGGGGCTCGCGGGCGACGACCTCGCCGCCCTTGACCAGATCGACCAGCAGCCGCCGGTCGAGCAGCTCGGCCGGCACCGCTCCGGTGCCTACGACCTCGGCCTCGGCGACCCCGTACGCGTCCAGCCGCCGCGCCGCCCACTTGCGGCCGCCGATGGAGGTCTTGCCGCCGCCGGACTTCTTCGCCACCGGCAGCAGCGGCGCCTTCGGGTCGGTCGAACCGGCGCGGGCGACCAGCTTGTACACCATCGAGCAGGTCGGGTGCCCGGACCCGGTCACCAGCTGCGTACCGACGCCGTACGCGTCCACCGGCGACGCCGCCAGCGAGGCGATCGCGTACTCGTCCAGGTCGGAGGTCACGATGATCTTCGTGTCGGTGGCGCCCAGCTCGTCGAGCTGCTGGCGCACCCGGTGCGCGACCAGCAGCAGGTCGCCGGAGTCGATGCGCACCGCGCCCAGCTCGGGCCCGGCGATCTCGACCGCCGTACGGACCGCCTCGGCGACGTCGTAGGTGTCCACCAGCAGGGTCGTGCCCCGGCCCAGCGAGGCGACCTGCGCCTGGAAGGCGTCCCGCTCCCGGTCGTGCAGCAGGGTGAAGGCGTGGGCGGAGGTGCCGACGGTCGGGATGTTGTAGCGGAAACCGGCCGCCAGGTCGGAGGTGGAGCTGAAACCGCCCACGTAGGCGGCGCGCGCCGAGGCGACCGCGGCCAGCTCGTGGGTGCGCCGGGCGCCCATCTCGATCAGCGGCCGCCCCCGGGCGGCCGAGGACATCCGGGAGGCGGCGGCCGCGATGGCCGAGTCGTGGTTGAGGACGGACAGGATCACGGTCTCCAGCAGCACGCATTCCGCGAAGGTGCCCTCGACCCGCATGATCGGCGAGCCCGGGAAGTACACCTCGCCCTCGGGATAGCCCCACACGTCACCGGAGAACCGGAAGGCGGCGAGCCAGGCCAGGGTCGCCTCGTCGACGACGGCGCGTTCGCGCAGGAAGGCGAGGACGTCCGCGTCGAAGCGGAAGTTCTCGATCGCGTCCAGCACGCGCCCGGTGCCCGCGACGACGCCGTAGCGCCGCCCTTCCGGCAGCCGCCGGGTGAACACCTCGAACACGCTGCGCCGCTCGGCGGTGCCCGCCTTGAGTGCGGCCTGGAGCATGGTCAGTTCGTACTGGTCGGTGAAGAGCGCGGTAGAGGGAACGTCCACCGGCAGCCCAAGGTCCGCTACGTCCATGACCCGGATCGTACCCCCATTTCGTCAGTTTGACGATTTCAGTTTCGGGGTGCCGCGGGCGGGCTGTTTGTGCGACCACCCCCCTCGGGTGGCAGCATGGGCTCTGTGACGTCACCCGCACCCCTGGAGATCGAACGCACCGAGTCGGCGGAGGAGGTCTTCGCTGTACCCGAGCCCGACGTCCCCTGGGTGACGATCGTCCACAACGACCCGGTCAACCTGATGAGCTATGTGACGTACGTCTTCCAGTCGTACTTCGGCTACACCAAGGACAAGGCCACCAAGCTCATGCTCGACGTCCACCACAAGGGCCGGGCGGTCGTCTCCAGCGGCAGTCGCGAGGAGATGGAACGCGACGTGCAGGCCATGCACGGCTACGGTCTGTGGGCCACCCTCCAGCAGGACCGGAAGTAGCGAATCGCCTCCATGCCAGGACACTTCGAACCGCTCCCCGGCGGCGGCGCGGCCGTCGCCCTCGACGACGTCGAGATCTCCATCATCCGCTCGCTGACCGTCCAGCTCCTGGAGCTCATCGGCCCCGGCCCCGCCGAGGACGCCTCGGCCGACCCGCTCGCCGAGCTGTTCGCCGAGGGTCCGAGCGAGCCGCCCGCCGACCCGGTCCTCAGACGGCTCTTCCCCGACGCCTACGGCGACCCGGAGGCCACCCCGGGACCCGAGGAGGCGGAGGAGCGGCGGGCGCACTCCGCCGAGTTCCGCCGGTACACCGAGAACGACCTGCGGGCCGGCAAGCGCGAGAACGCGCTGGCGGTGATCCGGACCCTGGACGCGCTCACCTCCGCCGCCGGTGACAGCGGCGCGGTGCTCAAGCTGTCGCCCGGCGAGTCCCGGCAGTGGCTGAGCGCCCTCAACGACCTGCGGCTGGCGATCGGCGCCCGGCTGGAGATCACCGACGAGGACGACACCGACCTCCTCTACCGCCTCCCGGACGAGGACCCGCGCAAGCCGATGGTGATGGCCTATCTCTGGCTGGGCGGGCTCCAGGAGACGCTCGTGTCCACCCTCCTGCCCTGATCCACCCGGGCGGGCGTTCGCTCAGCGGACGCTCAAATCCGGATAACGATCGCATTACCCCAGCGGCCGACTGTGTCCACTTTGTGCACCCTTTGGCCGCTTCTACCTGTGCGTTGCGCCACAAATCGCCCCGACGATCAAGAGTAGGGGCGTGATAAATCTTCACGACCGCCCGGCGAGGACCACCCATGCCCCCGCCGGGTGCGCCACCGAGCCGACGACCGTCGGCCAGGCACGGAGCGGACTCGGAGAGCCCCGAGCCCGCTCGCTCCATACATCCGGGGGGATCGCAACCCGATCCGAGGCCGACGAAAGGCCTGGGTCGGCATGGAGAAAGGCGCACCACACATGACCTCGGTACAGGTCGACAAGGACAGCACCCCCGAAGAGGGGTACGAGCGCGGGCTCGGCAGCCGTCAGGTCCAGATGATCGCGATCGGCGGCGCCATCGGCGTCGGCCTCTTCCTGAACGCCGGGGCGAACATCGCCAAGGCCGGCCCCAGCCTCATCGTGATGTACGCCCTCGCGGGCGTGATCATCTTCTTCATCATGCGGGCGCTCGGCGAGCTCCTGCTCTACCGCCCGGTCTCGGGCTCCTTCGCGGAGTACTCCCGCGAGTTCCTCGGCCCCTTCTTCGGCTACTTCACGGCCTGGACGTACTGGCTGATGTGGGTGGTCACCGGCATGGCCGAGCTCACCGCCGCCGCCATCTACATCAACTACTGGTTCCCGTCGATCCACCAATGGGTGTCGGCGCTGGTCTTCCTGATCATCCTCTTCGTGGCCAACCTGATCTCCGTGAAGGTCTTCGGCGAGATCGAGTTCTGGGCCTCGATGGTCAAGGTCACCGCCCTGATCGGCATGATCGTGATCGGCCTCGGCGTCCTCACCTTCGGCTTCAGCTCCGCCGGTGACACCGCCTCCGTGGGCAACCTGTGGCAGTTCGACGGCTTCTTCCCCAACGGCATCGGCTCCTCCCTGATGACCCTCCAGGGCGTCATGTTCGCCTACCTCGCCGTCGAGCTCGTCGGCGTCACCGCGGGCGAGTCCGAGAACCCCGAGAAGACCCTCCCGAAGGCCATCAACACCCTCCCCTGGCGCATCGCCCTCTTCTACGTCGGTGCCCTCACCGTCATCCTCTGCGTCGTGAAGTGGACCGAGTTCGTGCCGGGGGTGAGCCCCTTCGTGAAGGCGTTCGCCGTGATCGGCATCCCGGCCGGCGCCGGCATCGTCAACTTCGTGGTCCTCACCGCCGCCCTGTCCTCCTGCAACTCGGGCATGTACTCCACGGGCCGCATGCTGCGGAACCTGGCCGACAACGGCGAGGCCCCGAAGGTCTTCGCCAAGCTGTCCACGACCAAGACGCCCGCCCTCGGCATCACCGTCTCCGTGCTCTTCATGGGCATCGGCGTGGTCCTCAACTACGTCGTCCCCGCGAAGGCCTTCGGGTACGTCACCTCGGTGGCCACCGGAGCCGGCATCTGGACCTGGCTGATGATCCTGGTCAGCCACATCCTCTACCGCCGCGCGGTCGAGGCGGGCCGCCTCCCGGCCTCGTCCTTCCCCGCCCCTGGCGGCGCCAAGTGCAGCTACGTCGCCGTCGCGTTCCTGCTCTTCGTCACCGGCCTGATCGCGTACGACGCGGACTCCCGCATCTGCCTGTACGTGATGGCCGTCTGGGCCGCCGCCCTGGCCGTCGGCTGGGCGGTCCTCAAGGCCCGCAACCCCCAGGTCGCCGAGCGCCGCGCCCCGGAGTTCGAGAACGTGGGCTGACCACCCTCCCAGGACGTCCGGCCGCGGGGAGCACTCGTGGCGCCCCCCGTGGCAGCCGCTCAGGACGTCCGGCATACGGGCCCTGCCGTACCACTCTTCGGTACGGCAGGGCCCGTCTGTCTATCCTGACCGGCATGCTGACCATCACCCAGGACCTGTACGACCGGATCGTCGCCCACGCGCGCCAGGACCACCCCGACGAGGCCTGCGGCGTCGTCGCGGGCCCGGTGGGCGAAGGCCGCCCCGAGCGCTTCATCCCCATGCTGAACGCCGCCCGCTCGCCCACGTTCTACGAGTTCGACTCGCAGGACCTGCTCAAGCTCTACCGGGAGATGGACGACCGCGACGAGGAGCCGGTGATCATCTACCACTCCCACACCGCGACCGAGGCCTACCCCTCCCGCACCGACCTCTCCTACGCCAACGAGCCCGGCGCCCACTACGTCCTCGTCTCCACCGCGGACACCGACGACGCCGGAGAGTTCCAGTTCCGCTCCTTCCGGATCGTCGAAGGAGAGGTGACGGAGGAGGAGGTCAAGGTCGTGGAGTCCTACTGATCTCGCCCCTCGGTCGAAAAAAGTCCGTCATGTGGGATGACACTCCGGAACCCGGACCGGGAATCGATACGATGAGCCCATGGTTCTGTACGACGTGAGCGAGAAGACGCCGGGCGCACTGCTCGTGGCGCGGCTGCACGTCGACCTGTGCAGGCTCGCCAGCGCCATCTGTTGACGCCGACCCCTGCTGACGCCGACCCCTGCCGCCGTACGGCCCGTGAGCCGCGGCGCCCGATCCGCGCCACCACGCCCGGCACCGCCGCGCGCCCACCGAACCCGCCACTCCCGACAGGAGCCCTCAGCCATGGCCATCGAGGTCCGCATCCCCACCATCCTCCGCACCTACACCGACGGCGCGAAGGCGGTCGACGCCAACGGGGAGACCCTCGCCGAGCTGTTCGCCGACCTCGACACCCGCCACGCGGGCATCCAGGCCCGCATCGTGGACAACGGCGAGCTGCGCCGCTTCGTCAACGTCTACCTCAACGACGAGGACGTCCGCTTCCTCGACGGCATCAACACCAAGCTGACCGACGGCGACAACGTCACGATCCTGCCGGCCGTCGCCGGCGGCATGGTCTGATCGGTCTTCGGGCACCCATGCGCTACGACTCCCCGCTGGCCGCGGTGGGCAACACCCCTCTGGTGCGCCTGCCGCGGTTGTCGCCGTCCGCTGACGTCCGCATCTGGGCCAAGCTGGAGGACCGCAACCCCACCGGCTCGGTCAAGGACCGTCCCGCCCTGCACATGATCGAGCAGGCCGAGAAGGACGGCCGGCTCACTCCCGGCTGCACGATCCTCGAACCCACCTCGGGCAACACCGGCATCTCCCTGGCCATGGCGGCCAAGCTCAAGGGCTACCGCATGGTCTGCGTCATGCCCGAGAACACCTCCCAGGAGCGCCGGGACCTGCTCGGCATGTGGGGCGCCGAGATCATCCCCTCCCCGGCCGCGGGCGGCTCCAACACCGCCGTGCGCGTCGCCAAGGAACTGGCCGCCGAGCACCCCGACTGGGTGATGCTCTACCAGTACGGCAACCCCGACAACGCGGGCGCCCACTACGCCACCACCGGCCCCGAGATCCTCGCCGACCTGCCCTCCGTCACCCACTTCGTGGCCGGCCTCGGCACCACGGGCACCCTCATGGGCGTGGGCCGGTTCCTGCGCGAGCACAAGCCGGACGTCAAGATCGTCGCCGCCGAACCGCGCTACGACGACCTCGTCTACGGCCTGCGCAACCTCGACGAGGGCTTCGTCCCCGAGCTCTACGACGCCTCCGTCCTGACCACCCGCTTCTCCGTCGGTTCCGCGGACGCCGTCACCCGCACCCGCGAGCTCCTCCAGCAGGAGGGCATCTTCGCGGGCGTCTCCACCGGTGCCGCCCTGCACGCCGCGATCGGCGTCGGCACCAAGGCGGTCAAGGCGGGCGAGAGCGCCGACATCGTCTTCGTGGTGGCCGACGGCGGCTGGAAGTACCTCTCCACCGGCGTCTACACCGCGGCCACCACCGAGCAGGCCATCGAGACCCTCCAGGGCCAGCTCTGGGCATAGCCCTTCTCATCGATGCGCCAACCCCCTCTCATGAGGGGGCTAAGGCGCGTTATGAGGCGGCAAAGATCTTCCTCCGGGCCTGCCCGCCCCCTCCCCGGGCGGGCTACGGTCTGCCCGCGCCTTGTCATGCCTAGCTCATCCGGGTAGGGCGAGGCGTCGAAGGTGTTCCAAGCGTTCGAAGCGTTCCAAGTGTTCCAAGCGTCATGTCGATGCCGTAAGTCGATGTTGTAAGTGTCATGCTCATGACCGCGCTTTGAGCCGCCGCTACGCGCGTCACAAGCCTGCCACCCAAGTCGAGATCCCCACGTTCGATGGAGGCAGTACCCCATGCGTGAGTCACGCCCGAGCAAGCGGCGACCGAGCCTGCGAAGACTCCTGACCGCAGCAGTCCCGGCCCTCGCCCTCACCGTCGCCGGCCTCATGGCGGCCCCCGCGGCCGGAGCCCGGACCACCACCGCGGCCCCCGCCGCGACCGCCACCTCCCGCACCACCCAGAACGCCAAGGCCCTCACCGCCCCCGAGCGGCAGGCCGTCCACGCGACCGGCAAGGCCGGCCAGCAGGTGCCGACCGAGCACCTCTGCGCCACCGCCGAGCCCGGCCACGCGTCCTGCTTCGCCCAGCGGCGCACCGACATCGAGCAGCAGCTGTCCGCCGCCCTCGCCGCCGCCGCGCCCTCCGGCCTGAGCCCGGCCAACCTGCACAGCGCCTACAACCTGCCCTCGACCGGCGGCTCCGGGCTGACCGTCGCGGTCGTCGACGCCTACAACGACCCCAACGCCGAGTCGGACCTGGCCACTTACCGCTCGACGTACGGCCTCTCGGCCTGCACCAAGGCCAACGGCTGCTTCAAGCAGGTCAGTCAGACCGGCTCCACCACCTCGCTGCCGAGCAACGACACCGGCTGGGCCGGTGAAGAGGCCCTCGACATCGACATGGTCAGCGCGGTCTGCCCGAACTGCGACATCATCCTGGTCGAGGCCACCTCCGCGAACGACTCCGACCTCGGCACCGCCGAGAACGAAGCCGTCGCGCTCGGCGCCAAGTTCGTCTCCAACAGCTGGGGCGGCAGCGAGTCCTCCTCCCAGACCAGCGAGGACACCTCCTACTTCAAGCACCCGGGCGTCGCCATCACCGTCTCCTCGGGCGACGAGGACTACGGCGCCGAGTACCCGGCGACCTCCCAGTACGTGACCGCCGTCGGCGGCACCGCGCTGTCCACGTCCTCCAACAGCCGCGGCTGGACCGAGTCCGTGTGGAAGACCTCCAGCAGCGAGGGCACCGGCTCCGGCTGCTCCGCCTACGACCCCAAGCCGAGCTGGCAGACCGACACCGGCTGCACCAAGCGCATGGAGTCCGACGTCTCCGCGGTCGCCGACCCGGCCACCGGCGTGGCGGTCTACGACACCTACGGCGGCTCCGGCTGGGCGGTCTACGGCGGCACCAGCGCCTCCGCGCCGATCATCGCCGGCGTCTACGCCCTCGCCGGCACCCCGGGCTCCAGCGACTACCCGGCGAAGTACCCCTACTCCCACACCTCCAACCTGTACGACGTCACCAGCGGCAACAACGGGAGCTGCTCCACCTCGTACTTCTGCACCGCGGGCACCGGCTACGACGGCCCGACCGGCTGGGGCACCCCCAACGGCACCACCGCCTTCGCCTCCGGGACCAGCACCGGCAACACGGTGACCGTCACCAACCCGGGCAACCAGTCGACCGCCACCGGCAACTCGGTCGGCCTCCAGATATCCGCCGTCGACAGCGCCGGCGCGACCCTCACCTACAGCGCGACCGGCCTGCCGACCGGCCTGTCCATCAGCAGCTCGACCGGCCTGATCTCCGGCACGGCGTCCACCGCGGGCACCTACAGCACCACCGTCACCGCGAAGGACTCCACCGGAGCCTCCGGATCGGCCTCCTTCACCTGGACCGTCAGCACCTCCGGCGGCGGCACCTGCACCTCCGCCCAACTGCTCGGCAACCCGGGCTTCGAGTCCGGCAACACCACCTGGACCGCGAGCAGCGGAGTCATCACCAACGACTCCGGTGAGGCGGCCCACGGCGGTTCGTACAAGGCCTGGCTGGACGGCTACGGCTCCAGCCACACCGACACCCTGTCCCAGTCGGTGACCATCCCCTCCGGCTGCAAGGCGAGCTTCACCTTCTGGCTGCACATCGACACCGCGGAGACCAGCACCAGTTCGGCGTACGACAAGCTGACGGTCACCGCCGGATCGACCACCCTGGCGACGTACTCGAACCTCAACAAGGCCACGGGATACACCCAGAAGACCTTCGACCTGTCCTCGTTCGCCGGCTCCACCGTGAGCATCAAGTTCAGCGGTGTCGAGGACTCCTCCCTCCAGACCAGCTTCGTCGTGGACGACACCGCCGTCACGACCAGCTGACCCTCCCGTACCGCTGAGCGGGGGCCCCGGCCGTGCGACACGGCCGGGGTCCTTCCGGGATCCGGATGCGCGGGTGGAACGTCACATCTGCACCAGGCACCGGTCCCGGCGGAAAGGCGGTCACCCCATGCGCCGTACGACGCTCCACCGCACGACGGTCACCACGGTCGCCACGGCGACGCTCCTCCTCATGGGCTGCGGCGCGCAGCACGGGGGCACGGGCGGCGACGGCGCGGGGTCCCCGTCCCCCAGCCCCTCCGCGGCTACCCCTTCGAGCACAGTTCCGAGTACGCCGTCGAGCGCGTCGGCGTCCGCGACCCCGTCAGGGTCACCGGCCTGCACATCCCACGTGGAACTCACCGCCGCCGACAACGGCCGCGCCGTCTGTCTGACGGCGGGCGGCCAGATCCGCCTCACCCTGGACGGAACCAGGGAACGGCCCTGGAGCCCGGTCACCGCGAGCGGCGGCGTGCTGAAGGCCGCGAACCCGGGCATCGTCATCCTGCCGGGCGACGCCGTCGTCGCCTACGACGCGGTGGCCACCGGAGACGCGAAACTCGGCTCCTCCCGCCCGGTGTGCCCCCAGCACGGCAGTCCCGGCCAGATGTCCTGCAAGAGCGTCGAGGAATGGACCGTCACCGTGACAGTGCGCTGAGCCCGCGCGCGTTCCTCAGCCGGCCAGGTGCCGTACCTGGTCCCACAGGGCCGGGTCCACCACGCCCACCCGACGCCGGAAGTCCATCAGCGGCACCTGCCGCAACTCGTCCGTCTCCAGGAAACTCGTCCGCCCCTGCGCGTCCCCGACCGCACCCGGCGGCAGCGGGATCACCCCGGCCCGCTCGTCGTGATACCTGCTGGTGATCTTCGCGACCGTCGCCCGCCGCCCGCGCACCGACAGCACCAGACACGGCCGGTCCTTGCCTCCGGGCCGGTCCTCGTACGGCACGCTCGCCCACCAGATCTCCGCCGGCCGCGGCCGCCCCGCACCGCCCGCGCGCCCCGGCTGTCCCGGCCGTCCCGGCCGCCCCGGGCGTCCCGGTGGACGGCTGCGGCGCCGGGCCGGTCTGCCGCTGCGCCCCCAGCCGTCGACCAGCACGGCGACCAGCGCGAGCAGTACCACCGCCGCCAGCGCCAGCCACCATGACGTGTCCATACGACGACGTTACCGGCGCGCAATCCCCGCCGCGCGCCTTGCCCCCACGCCCCCGGGCTCCGCTTCCAGCCGATCCGGTGACACCACGGGTGAGTTCGCCCACAACGGCCCCTGGCGGAGGAGCGACCGACGGTTTTGCGCCTTACGCTCGACGGACCGCACGACCCCCGTCACCCCTTTTCCCAGTATTCCCGCCAGCGGAGGTTTCTGCTTTATGAAGCTCACCGTCGTCGGCTGCTCGGGGTCGTTCCCGTCCGCGGAATCGGCCTGCTCGAGCTACCTCGTCGAGGCCGACGGCTTCCGGCTGCTTCTCGACATGGGCAACGGTGCCCTCGGAGAGTTGCAGCGTCACTGCGGTCTCTACGACCTCGACGCGATCTTCCTGAGTCATCTGCACGCCGACCACTGCATCGACATGTGCGCCTATTTCGTCGCGCGCTACTACCGCCACGACGGCGGCCCGTGCGCCCCGATCCCGGTCCACGGGCCCGAGGGCACCGAGCACCGCCTCACCACGGCCTACGGCGACACCCCCACCGCCTCGTCGATGAGCGAGGTCTTCGACTTCCACACGGTCAAGCCGTCCACGTTCGAGATCGGCCCGTTCACCGTGCACACCGAGCGGGTGGCCCACCCGGTGGAGGCGTACGCCATCCGTATCGAGCACGGCGGCCGCTCGCTGACGTACTCGGGCGACACGGGAGTCAGCGACGCGTTGACGGAACTCGCCCGGGACAGCGACCTGTTCCTGTGCGAGGCCGCCTTCACCCACGGTCGGGAGGACATCCCCGACGTGCACCTCAACGGCCGCGAGGCGGGCGAGATCGCGGCCCGCGCGGGCGTGCGCCGCCTGGTGCTGACCCATGTGCCGCCGTGGACGGACCCCGCGATCAACCTGGCCGACGCCCGAGCGGTGTACGACGGACCGGTGGAACTGGCGGCGCCGAGGGTGTCGTACGACATCTAGGTGCCCACCCGCGGGTGCCACGGCGTGACGAACTGCCGGGCAGGCCCCACGACATGACGAAGGCCCCCGGAGCCATAGTGCTCCGGGGGCCTTCCGCCGTTCTGTCGTTCAGATCAGAGGTGACTCACGCCTTCGTGAGGTCCTCGACCTCCTCCTCGGGCTCGCGGCCCGGGGTGGGGAGGTTCCACTTGACGATGGCGAAGCGGAAGACGCCGTAGTAGATCGCCGCGAAGACCAGACCGATCGGGATGATCATCCAGGGCTTGGTCGCGTGGTTCCAGTTCAGGAAGTAGTCGATCGCGCCGGCCGAGAAGCTGAAGCCGTGGTGCACGCCCAGGGCCCAGGTGATGGCCATCGACAGGGCAGTCAGGACCGCGTGGATCACGTACAGGACCGGCGCGATGAACATGAACGCGAACTCGATCGGCTCGGTGATGCCCGTGACGAACGAGGTGAGCGCGAGCGAGATCATCATGCCGCCGACGACCTTGCGGCGCTCGGGGCGGGCGGTGTGCGTGATCGCCAGCGCGGCGGCCGGCAGCGCGAACATCATGATGGGGAAGAAGCCGGTCATGAACTGTCCGGCGGTGGGGTCGCCGTGGAAGAAGCGCGGCAGGTCGCCGTGCCACGTGACACCCGAGGCGTCCTTGTACGAGCCGATCTCCTGCCAGGCAACCGTGTTGACGAACTGGTGCATGCCGACCGGGAGCAGCGCTCGGTTGATTGCACCGAAGATGCCCGCGCCGACGGCGCCGAGACCGGTCATCCACTCACCGAAGTTGGTGATGACCTCGCCGATGGGCTCCCAGACCAGGCCGAAGAGCACGCCGGCGGCGGTGCCGATGAAGGCCATCAGGATCGGGACCAGGCGACGGCCGTTGAAGAAGCCGAGCCAGTCGGGCAGCTTGGTGCGGTGGAACCGCTGCCAGGTGACGGCGGCTATCAGGCCCATGACGATGCCGCCGAGGACCTTCGGGTCGTTGTATGTCGCGGCGATGTCCGCGCCCTTGGTGACCTTGGCCTCGGTGATGGGGAACGCGGTGAGCACGTTCTTGTAGACCAGGAAGCCGACCAGCGCGGCCAGTGCGGTGGAGCCGTCGGCCTTCTTGGCGAAGCCGATGGCGATGCCGACGCAGAACAGCAGGGGCAGATTGCTGAACACCGCGTCACCGGCGGTGGCGAAGACGGAAGCGACCTTGTTCCAGCCGAGGCCGTCAGCGCCGAACACATCCGGCTGGCCGAGTCGCAGCAGGATGCCCGCCGCCGGCAGTACGGCGATCGGCAGCTGCAAGCTGCGACCGACCTTCTGCAAGCCTTGGAACAGGCCGGATCCCCGCTTCTTTGCGGGGGCCGCCGTTGCGGTGGCGGTGCTCATAGCGTTCCTCCATCAAGGGGGTGGTCTACACCACTGAGTGGTGTAGACCTGTTATAGCCGATGAAGACCGCATAAGGAACCCGCGATTCCTGCTACCGGACGGCTACCCTCGGTGCGCGGCGAACGCGCCGATCCAGCGCGCACCGGACAAAGCGCAGGGCCCCCGGACCGGCGGTCCGGGGGCCCTGTGACAAAAGCGATAACTCATACCTTTGTGACGTCCTCGACTTCATCCTCCCGTTCCCGCCCAGGCGTCTTCAGATCGAACCGCGTGATCGCGAACCGGAAGACCACGTAATAGACGGCGGCGAAGCACAGTCCGATGGGCACGATCAGCCAAGGCTTGGTCGCCAGACTCCAGTTGATGACGTAGTCGATCAGTCCCGCCGAGAAGCTGAACCCGTCGTGCACCCCCAGCCCCCATGTCACCGCCATCGACACGCCCGTCAGCAGCGCGTGGAACACGTACAGCAGCGGCGCCACGAACAGGAAGGAGTACTCCAGCGGCTCCGTGATCCCGGTGACGAACGACGTCAGCGCCACTGACAGCATCAGGCCCCCGACTTCCTTGCGCCGCTCCGGCCGCGCGCAGTGCGTGATCGCCAACGCCGCCGCCGGCAGCGCGAACATCATGATCGGGAAGAAGCCCGAGGTGAACTGGCCCGCGGTCGGGTCGCCCGCCAGGAACATGTTGATGTCACCGTGCACCACCGTGCCGTCCGGCTTGGTGAAGCTGCCGAACTGGAACCAGAGGGGCACGTTCAGGAACTGGTGCAGCCCGATCACCAGCAGGGCCCGGTTCGCGACCCCGAAGATCCCCGCCCCGTAAGAGCCCAGATCGCTCAGCCAGTTGCTGAAACTCTCCAGCGCGTCACCCACCGGCGGCCACACCCACAGACACAGCGCCGCGAACAGGATCGCCACGAACGCCATGACGATCGGCACCAGCCGCCGGCCGTTGAAGAAGCCCAGCCAGTCCACCAGCCTCGTACGGTGATAGCGCGCCCAGAAGAACGCCGCCAGCAGCCCCATCACGATGCCGCCGAACACCCCCGGATTCTGGTACGTGAACACCGTCACCGAACCGTCCGTCAACTGGCAGCCCGTGGCGACCGGCTTCGACCCCGGCGCGCAGTCCTCCGGGAACTGGCGCAGCACATTGAAGTAGACGAGGAATCCCGCGACCGCCGCCAGCGCCGTCGACCCGTCCGACTTCTTCGCCATGCCGATGGCCACGCCCACGCAGAACAGCATGGGCAGCCCGAAGGCGCTGTCGAGCAGCGCCCCGCCCGCGCCCACCATCACCTTCGAGACGTCGGTCCAGCCCAGCCCCTCGTCCCCGAACACGTCCGGCTGCCCCAGCCTGGTGAGGATGCCGGCGGCGGGCAGCACCGCGATCGGCAACTGAAGACTCCGGCCCATCTTCTGCAAACCCTGGAACAAACCGTTCCAGCGCTGCCGGGCGGGGCTGATCGTGGCGTCTGCGCTCATCGGGCTCCTCGCGGCGGGGGCCTGGTTTGGCGGCCGTCCGCCTGGTGGTGTAGACCAGTTCGCGGACGGTTCCGTTGTCGGGAACACCAGCATTCGGCACCCACGACACGGCCGCTCGCAAAGTTGGGCCAACTGTGGGTTACTGCGACAAAGCGGTTCGTAACAGGGAGAAGGAACATGGCCACCAAGGCTGAGAAGATCGTTGCCGGGCTCGGCGGCATCGAGAACATCGAAGAGGTCGAGGGCTGCATCACCCGGCTCCGGACCGAGGTCGCCGACGCCAGCCTCGTCGACGACGCCGCTCTCAAGGCCGCCGGAGCCCACGGCGTCGTCAAGATGGGCACCGCCATCCAGGTCGTCATCGGCACCGACGCCGACCCCATCGCCGCGGAGATCGAAGACATGATGTGAGGCATCCGCCTCCCCCGGACGGGGCCCCTTCCCGGTATGGGAGGGGGCCCCTCCCGTTGTGCGGCTAGGCTCGGCGCCATGTCTCGAATCGACGGCCGCACCCCCGAACAGCTCCGCCCCGTCACCATCGAACGCGGCTGGAGCAAGCACGCAGAAGGCTCCGTCCTCGTCTCCTTCGGTGACACCAAGGTCTTCTGCACCGCCTCCGTCACCGAAGGCGTGCCCCGCTGGCGCAAGGGCAGCGGCGAAGGCTGGGTCACCGCCGAGTACTCCATGCTTCCCCGCGCCACCAACACCCGCGGCGACCGCGAGTCCGTCCGCGGCAAGATCGGCGGCCGCACCCACGAGATCAGCCGCCTCATCGGCCGCTCCCTGCGCGCGGTCATCGACTACAAGGCCCTCGGCGAGAACACCATCGTCCTCGACTGCGACGTCCTCCAGGCCGACGGCGGCACCCGCACCGCCGCCATCACCGGCGCCTACGTCGCCCTCGCCGACGCCGTCACCTGGGCCCAGGGCCGCAAGCTCGTCAAGGCCGGCCGCCAGCCCCTCACCGGAACCGTCTCCGCCGTCTCCGTCGGCATCGTCGCCGGAGTGCCCCTGCTCGACCTCTGCTACGAGGAAGACGTCCGCGCCGAGACCGACATGAACGTCGTCTGCACCGGCGACGGCCGCTTCGTCGAGGTCCAGGGCACCGCCGAGGCCCAGCCCTTCGCCCGCGACGAACTCGACTCCCTCCTCGATCTCGCCGTCTCCGGCTGCATCGACCTCGCCGCCGCACAGCGCGCGGCACTCGAGGCCGTCCTCGAAAAGTAAAAGACGCACCAAGCAGAACGGCTCCGCCGGGCAACCTCCCCCTCACCCGCAGCGTCCCTACGAGTACGGGCGCACGGCACACCGCCGTGCGCCCCGTATCGCAACGGGAACGGGGCCCTCGGGCCCGGACAGGGGAGGGAACCACCCATGGGCGCGAACAGACGCCGAGGCCGCCGCACCACCATCGCCACCGCCCTCGCGGCCGTCGCACTCACCACCGGTCTGACCACCGGCTGCGACGCCGTCGGCACGGCCCTCGACTGCGTCCAGACCGCCGACACCATCGCCGACAGCGTCACCGACCTCCAGCAGGCCGTCGAGAACGCCGCCAACGACCCCACCCAGACCGGGGAGTCCCTCACCGCCATCGAGAACAACCTCGACAGGATCGGCGACAAGACGGACAACGCCGACGTCAACAAGGCGGTCGACGACCTCCGCAAGGCCGTGGGCAACGTCCGCACCGCCGTCGACAAGGGCGACACCACCCCGGACCTCGGCCCCGTCACCGACGCCGCCGGCGAACTCACCAAGGTCTGCACACCGTAAGAACCGCCAGGCCGCGGCCGGGATACTGGTCCCCATGACCCGCCTGATCCTCGCCACCCGCAACGCCGGAAAGATCACCGAACTGAGGGCGATCCTCGCCGACGCAGGACTGCCCCACGACCTCGTCGGCGCGGACGCCTACCCCGACGTCCCCGACGTCAAGGAAACCGGCGTCACCTTCGCCGAGAACGCCCTGCTCAAGGCCCACGCCCTCGCCCAGGCCACCGGTCACCCCGCCGTCGCCGACGACTCCGGCCTGTGCGTCGACGTCCTGGGCGGCGCACCCGGCATCTTCTCCGCCCGCTGGGCCGGCCGCCACGGCGACGACAAGGCCAACCTGGACCTGCTCCTCGCCCAGCTCTCCGACATCGCCGAGGAGCACCGCGGCGCCCACTTCGCCTGCGCGGCCGCCCTCGCCCTGCCCGACGGCACGGAACGCGTGGTCGAGGGCCGGCTGCGGGGCGTCCTGCGGCACACCCCGGCCGGCACGAACGGCTTCGGCTACGACCCGGTCCTCCAGCCGGACGGCGAGACCCGCACCTGCGCGGAACTGACCCCGGCCGAGAAGAACGCCATCAGCCACCGCGGCAAGGCCTTCCGGGGGCTGGTGCCGGTGGTGCGGGAGTTGCTGGGCTGAGCTCGCACAACGGCCCCTCGTCTTCGATGACGAAGGCGAGGGGCCGATTTGTGCGCCCGGTCGGATTCGAACCGACAGACACGACCACCTAAAGATCGCCGCTCAGCCCTTGGCGTACGGGCGCCAGTGTCGGGCCTACTTTACTGGGCGACATGCGTCGGCGTCTGCCGCCTCTGCACCAGGTGTCGGTAACCGCGTGGCAATTAGGGCACAACAACCGCAGGTTCGCCCGCCGGTCGTCGCTCCAGTCACCGTTGATGTGATCGACCTCCAGCGTCATGGGCCTGCCGAGCCACTCAGGGCCGACGCCGCATTCGGCGCACTCCTCCGGTTCGCCCACCTCCAGGAGGGCCCGGCGCAGCAGATGGGTTCTCGTCCTGCGACCGTCGTCGTGCTTGACCAGGATGTCCGCGGCCCGCCTGAGCGGCACGGAGCCCGGCTTGCCTCGCTGGTGTGCCTGCCCCAGGAAATGAGCGGTGTCCAGGCCGTCCTCCACGATCCACCGGCGGAGCAGGCCGCGCAGTGTGCCGTTGTACGGCTCCATTCCGAGAGCGCGGAGCGCGTCCGCGAGGGACGTCGACTGCTCGACGGCCCGGCGCAACTCGTCGGCGGTCGGCCTGGGCACCTCCTTCGCCCTCCTGCCGCGAGGTGTGTCGGAGGCATCGGTGACGGCCTCTTCGGCGTTGGAACGCTGCGCCGCCGTCGCCGACTGCTCCCGGGCGTGCCGCGCGCCGCCGCTCATGACGCCTGTCCCTTGCCGCGCCCTCGATAACTGTCGGTCGTCGAATGGCAGTTGGGGCACAGGAGGCGCAGGTTTCCGATGCGGTTGTCGCGCCAGTCGCCGTCGATGTGGTCGACCTCGAGGGGAAGTGCACGCCCCTGCCACAGTGCTTCGATCCCGCACAGGGCGCACCGCTCCGGCATGCCCGAGGCCTTCATCGCCCATCTCAGGCGATCGCTCGGGATGCGGCGGGCATTCCCCTCCGGCTGCTCGACGAGCAGCCCCTCGGGGGTGCGGGGCCGCCATGGCTTGCCGCGCCGCGTCGGTACCTGGAAGTGCGACGTGTCGATCCCGTACGCCCTGATCCTGCGGCTGATGTGCGTGTGATGCCCGCCCACGACCTCCAGCCCGAGACGGCGCAGCACCTCGCACATGTTCGTCGACACGGAGACCGCCGCTTGGAGCACCTCCCTGGTCCATCGCACCCCCTCGCGTTCGAAGTGCGACGTATTCACCCCGAGCTTCCGCATCCGCTCCCGGAGGTATCCCCGCGTCGGACCCCCCGGCTCCACCCCCAGCCTCTCCAGCGCCTCGGACAGCGTCCGAGCCTCCCGGGCCGCCTCCTCCAGCCGTTCTCTCGTGTACGCGCTCGCGCCCATCGAGACCCCCTCCGCTCCCGGCCACCCGTTCGTGACTCGTACGGATCAACGAGCAGCTCATCGGACAGTCACGCCCGAAATGCAGAGCGGCCCGCGCCCGGGTGTCCGGGGCGGGCCGCTTCGCGGATGCGGGGGTGGGACCTCAGATGCCCAGGTCCTTGATGATCTTGGCTACGTGGCCCGTGGCGCGGACGTTGTACAGGGCGCGTTCCACCTTGCCGTCCTCGTCCACCACGATCGTGGAGCGGATGACGCCCATGTAGGTCTTGCCGTAGTTCATCTTCTCGCCGAAGGCGCCGTACGCCTCCAGGACCGTCTTGTCGGGGTCGCCGACCAGCGTGACCTTCAGGGACTCCTTCTCGCGGAACTTGGCCAGCTTCTCCGGCTTGTCGGGGGAGACGCCGATGACGTCGTACCCGGCGCCGGCCAGGAGGTCCAGGTTGTCCGTGAAGTCGCACGCCTGCTTGGTGCAGCCGGGGGTCAGGGCCGCCGGGTAGAAGTAGACGATGACCTTGCGGCCCTTGTGGTCGGCCAGTGACACCTCGTTCCCGTCGGCGTCTGGCAGGGTGAAGGCGGGGGCGGTGTCCCCGGGCTGGAGTCGCTCGCTCATCGGCCTAGCGTAACCGGGGGTCCTGGCCGTGCAGCGCGGCGCGAACCTGACAGACTGTCCGGAACAACGCATCAGCAGATTTTGGAGGCCGTACGGTGGCGGACACGTCGGAAACGTCGGACACCAGAAGCCCGGCGCAGATCGAGGCGGACATCAAGCGCCGCCGGGACGTTCTGGCGGAGACTCTCGACGAGATCGGTGTGCGGGTGCACCCGAAGACCATCGTCGGCGACGCCAAGGCCAAGGTCGTCTCCAACATCGACCACACGCTCGGACGGGCGTACGTCGGGGTGAACCGGGCCGTGAGCGATGTGAAGGCGCAGTTCGTCGACGAGGAGGGCGCGCCGAGGATGGAGCGGATCGTGCCCGTCGCGCTGGTCGCGGTCGGCCTGGTGGGGCTGCTCGTGGTCGGGTCCAGGCGCCGCAGGCGCTGAGCGGCGTGCGACCCACCCGCGTACGGATCCGGGTCGGGCAGGTAGGTTCAGTGGTGTGAGCGCCAACAGAAACAGTCCGCAGCACGACAAGCTGCCCATCCGGATGCTGCACGACCGCGTACTCGTGCGGCAGGACACCGCCGAGGGCGAGCGGCGTTCCGGTGGCGGCATTCTCATCCCGGCCACGGCCGCGGTGGGGCGCCGGCTGGCCTGGGCCGAGGTCGTCGCGGTGGGGCAGAACGTACGGGGCGTGGAGCCGGGCGACCGGGTGCTGTACGACCCGGAGGACCGTGCCGAGGTCGAGGTGCGGGGAGTGGCGTACGTGCTCATGCGCGAGCGCGACCTGCACGCGGTGGCGGCGGACCGGTTCGAGGGGTCGCAGGACTCCACCGGGCTGTATCTCTGATTCAGCGACTGAAGAGGGCTGGTGACCATGGTCACCAGCCCTTTCTTCATGCCTTTGCTACGTTTGGAAGGAGCCCGACGAGACGCGCCGTACCGGGGTCACACGCTGCCGACGCAGGTCGGCGGGTCCGCGTGACAGGGAAAGACGACGCACCCGCAAGAGTGCCGTACGTCTCGGAGGTGCCTGTCATGGCCTGGGTTCTGCTTGTCGTCGCCGGTCTGCTGGAGGTCGGCTGGTCGGTGGGGATGAAGTACACCGACGGGTTCACCCGGCTCGTGCCCAGTCTGCTCACCGGGTCCGGCATCGTCGCGAGCATGGTGCTGCTGTCGTACGCCACGAGGTCGCTGCCGATCGGCACGGCGTACGGCGTGTGGGTGGGGATCGGGGCGGCCGGTGCGGCGGTGGTCGGCATGGTGCTGCTGGGGGAGCCGGCGACCGCCGCCCGGATCTTCTTCGTGGGTCTGCTGCTGGTCGCCGTGGTGGGGCTGAAGGCGACCTCGGGTCACTGACCGGCGGGCCGGCCGGTCACTCCCTGCGGGTGCCGAGGGCGCCCGTGCCCAGAGTGGTGCCGATGGTGCCCGCGTTGCCGGTGCTGCCGGTGTCCCCCGTGGTGCTGCCGGTGGTCGCTCCGGAGGAGCCGTCGCCGTTGCTGCCGTCGGTCGTCGAGCCGGTGTTCCCGGTCGTGGTGGAGCCGTCGGCGCTGCCGTCCGTGGTGGAGCCGTCGCCGGTGCCGTCGGTCGGCGTGCCGGTGTTCCCGGTCGTGTCGGAGCCGTCGCTGCCGCCGTCGTCCGTGCCCTCGGTGGCGGTGCCGTCGTTCTGGCCGGAGGGGGCCTGGGCGCTCTGGGAGGGGTCGGGGAGCGGGGGCGCGGGCTGGTCGGCGCCCTCCTGGAGCTGGAGGTCGAAGTCGGTCACCGGCTTGCCCTTGAGGGCGTTCTTGGTGAACTGCGCCCAGATCTCGGTCGGGGCGCCGCCGCCGTTGACGCGCGGGAGGCCCATCGCGCCGTAGAGCGGGGTGTGGGCGGCGGTGACCGGGTCCTGGCCCATGACCGAGATGACGGTGGCCAGCTCGGGGGTATAGCCGGCGAACCAGGCGGCCGTGTCGTTCTCGGCGGTGCCGGTCTTGCCGGCGGCGGGGCGGCCGGCGGCCTGGGCGGCGGTGGCGGTGCCGTTCTGGACGACGCTGCGCAGGACGTAGGTGGTGGTGTCGGCGGCTTCGCGGGTGACGGCCCGGCGGGTCTTCGCCTCGGGCGTGTCCATGATGCTCCGGCCGTCCTTGGTGACCTTGTCGATCATCGTGTACGCGCCGGCCTTGCCGTGGTTGGCGAGGGTCGCGTAGGCCTCCGCCATGTCGAGGACACTGGCGGTGGCGGTGCCCAGCGCGATGGACGGGTAGGGGTTGAGGTCCTTGGTGGCGGCGGGGACGCCGAGGGCGACCGCGGTGTCCTTGACCTTCTGCGGGCCGACGTCGACGGCCATCTGCGCGTACACGGAGTTGACGGACTTGTCGGTGGCGGTGCCCACGGTGATGTTGCCGTAGGAGACGTCGTCCTCGTTGGCCGGCGCGTAGGCGTCGCCGCTCGAGCCCTGGACGGGTCGCTTGTTGGTTCCGTCGTAGTAGGTGTTCGGGGTGATGAGGCGGCCGTCCTGGGTCTTCGACCCGTTCTGGACGGCCGAGGTGAACACGAACGGCTTGAAGGTGGAGCCGACCTGGAAGTCCCCGCGGGTGGCGTTGTTCGTGTACTGCTTGATGTAGTCGATGCCGCCGTACATCGCGACGACCTTGCCGGTCTTGGGGTCGACGGAGGCGCCGCCCGCGCGGACGGAGTTGTCGACCTTGCGGCCCTTCTTGTCCAGCTTGGACATGAGGTTGTCGTTGACGGCGTCGACGAGGGCGTCCTGCTTGGACTTCTGGAGCGTGGTGGTGACGCGGTAGCCGCCCGCCTCCAGCTCGTCCGCGGTGACGATCTTGTTGTCCTTCAGGTATTCCTTGATCGCGTCGACGATGTAGCCGCGCTGTCCGGACATGCCGGTCGAGGCGGCGCTGTTCTCCTTCGGCGTCGGGAACTTCATGCCGGCGCGTTCGGAGGCGCTGAGCCAGCCCTTGGTGACCATGCCGTCGAGGACGTAGTTCCAGCGGGCCTGGGCGGCCGCCTTGTTCTCGGGGTGCGCGATGACGTCGTACTCGCTGGGCGCGTTGACGAGCGCGGCGAGGTAGGCGCCCTTGGCGGGGTCGAGGTCCACGGCGTCGACGCCGTAGTAGGCCTTGGCGGCGGCCTGGATGCCGTACGCGTTGCGGCCGAAGTAGCTGGTGTTGAGGTAGCCCTCGAGGATCTTGTCCTTGCTCTCCGTGCGGTCGAGCTTGATGGAGATGAAGAACTCCTTCACCTTGCGCTTGGCGGTCTGCTCCTGCGCGAGGTAGTAGTTCTTGACGTACTGCTGGGTGATCGTCGAGCCGGACTGCTTGCCCTTGCCGGTGGCGGTGTTCCAGCCGGCCCGGAGCATCGCCTTGGGGTCGATCGCGGACTCGGTGTAGAAGTCGCGGTCCTCGGCGGCGAGCACGGCGTGCTGGGCGTCCTTGGAGACCTGCGGGAGGCTGACGTTCTCGCGGTTGATCTCGCCGTCCCGGGCGATCTCGGAGCCGTCGGCGTAGAGGTAGACGTTGCTCTGCTTGGTGGCGAGCGCGTTGGCCGGCGGGATCTTGACCATCGAGTAGCCGAGGAAGAACAGGCCGATCAGCAGCAGGACGCCGATGACGACGGTGCTCAGCACCATGCGCCAGGTCGGGAAGATCCGGCGCCAGCCGGTGCGCTTGGGGCGCTTGGGCTTCTTCCCGCCGTTCACGGGCTCGGAGGCCCGGTCGGGTTCGACGGTGTGCACGGCCTGGGCGGTCCGGGGGTCCTGGGGCGCGTAGGCGGCCTGGGCCTGCGCCGATACGGGCGCCGTGTGGGGCGTGTGAGGCGTGTGGGCTGCCGCGGCCGCTGCTGCCGCCGCCGTCGCGAGCGGTGCGGCCTCGGCGGGCAGGGAGGGGCGGCGGGCGCCCTGGGCGGGAACCGTGGGGCGGGTGGTCCGGGTGGCGGTCGCGTCCGGCTCGGGTGTCACCCGGCGGAGCTGTGCGGTCGCGTCCGGCTCGGGTGTCACCCGGCGGAGCTGCGCTGTCGCGTCCGGTTCGGGTGTCACCCGGCGGAGCTGTGCGGTCGCGTCCGGCTCGGACGTCACCCGGGGGAGCCGCGCGGTCATCTCCGCCTCGGCCGCTCCGGCCTTGGCGTCGCCCGTGTCGGCCTTGTCACTCGCGGCGGCTTCGGCGGCTCCGGCCGTCCTGGCGGCATCGCCGGCCTCGGCGGCCCCGGTGGTTCCGGCGGCCGGGGTGACCCGGCCGGACGCGGCGGCCGCGCCGGTCCCGGCAGCCCGCTGGTTGCCTGCGCCCTCGTCCGCGCCGCCCTCGCCGCCGTCCCGGCCACCGCGGTCGCGCCGGCCGCCCGGCTCGTCGGCCGTCTGTGGTGCGCTCCGGGCCGGGCCCTCGGTCGGCTGCTGCGGCTGCGGCTCGTCGCTCATGTCGTGCACGGACTCCTGTTTCGCGTCGTACGTTCCCGTACGCCCTCGTACGCCTTCTCTGCCCCCAGATAAAGACTGTCGCATCAAGCGTTTCGTTCCCGAAAATCGGCACGCGTTCCGCCGGAAATTGCGTGGTGTGCCCGGTCACACGCGCAGTAGGCTCCTGCGCTTCGGTGCCGGGAGACCTGGAAGGCGGTGGACGTGGGCGCGGGACGGTTGTACGGGGCCGTCGCGGCGGGGGGATTCCGACGGTACGCGACGTACCGGGTGGCCACCGCCGCGGGGGTCTTCACGAACACTGTTTTCGGCCTGATCCTGGTCTACACATATCTGGCACTGTGGGACGAGAAACCGCACCTGGGCGGCTACGACCAGGCGCAGGCAGTGACCTATGTGTGGCTGGGACAGGCCTTGCTGTCCACGCTCGCCCTGGGCGGTGGCGGGGTCGAGACGGAGTTGATGGAGCGCATCCGCACGGGGGACATCGCGATCGACCTGTACCGGCCGGCCGACCTCCAACTGTGGTGGCTGTCCGCCGACTTGGGCCGGGCCCTGTTCCAGCTGCTGGGACGGGGCGTGGTGCCCTTCGTGTTCGGCGCGCTGCTCTTCCCGACCGCGCTGCCCCAGGACCCGCTGACCTGGGTGGCCTTCCTGGCCGCGGTGGTGCTGGCGATGGTGGTCGGCTTCGGGGTGCGCTTCCTGGTGGCGCTGAGCGCGTTCTGGCTGATGGACGGAGCGGGCGCGCAGCAGATGTCGTGGATCGTGGGGGTCTTCTGCTCGGGGATGATCGTCCCGCTCAACGTGTTCCCGGGCGAACTGGGCGACGTCGTACGGATGTTGCCGTGGTCCGCGCTGCTCCAGGCGCCGGCCGACGTGCTGCTGGGCGAGGCCGGTCCGTGGTCCACTTACGCCTTCCAGGCGGGGTGGGCGGTGGTGCTGCTGGGGGCGGGGCGGCTGGTGCAGTCGGCGGCGACGCGGCGGGTGGTGGTGCAGGGTGGGTGAGCCCATGCGGTTGCGGTTCACGGAGGGCCTGCGGGCGTACCGGCTGATCGCCGGGATGTGGATCCGCTCCACGATGGCCTACCGGGCGTCCTTCGTCATGACGACGTTCGGGAACTTCGCGGCGACCGCGCTGGACTTCGTGGCGATCCTGCTGATGTTCTCCCGGGTGGACGCGCTCGGCGGCTGGTCGCTGCCGGAGGTCGCGTTCCTCTACGGCCTGTCCGGGATGGCGTTCGGGCTGGCCGATCTGGCGATCGGGTCGATGGACCGGCTGGGCAGCCGGGTGCGTGACGGAACGCTGGACACCCTGCTGGTGCGGCCGGTGCCGGTGCTCGCACAGGTGGCCGCCGACCGGTTCGGGCTGCGCAGACTGGGCCGGGTGGTGCAGGGGGCGCTGGTGCTGGGTTACGCGGTGGCGTCGCTCGACATCGACTGGACCCCGGCCAGGGTGCTGCTGATGCCGTGGATGGTGGTGAGCGGCTGCGGGATCTTCTGCGCGGTGTTCGTCGCGGGCGCGGCCTTCCAGTTCGTGGCGCAGGACGCCTCGGAGGTGCAGAACGCGTTCACGTACGGCGGTACGACGCTGCTTCAGTATCCGCCGACCGTCTTCGCCCAGGACCTGGTGCGGGGGGTGACGTTCGTGCTGCCGCTGGCCTTCGTGAACTGGCTGCCGGCGAGCTATGTGCTGGGGCGGCCGCTGCCGCTGGGGCTGCCCGGCTGGGTGGCGTTCGCCGGTCCCGCGGTGGCGGTGGCCTGCTGCGCGCTGGCGGGCCTGGCCTGGCGGGCGGGGCTGCGGGCCTATCGGAGTACGGGAAGTTAGGAGGGACCCGGGGCATGGACGACGGCACGAGCGATACGGGCGACGGCATGAGCGATACGGGCGACGGTGTGAGCGGTGCGGACGACGTGGACGGCGCCCTCGGAGAAGGCGGTGTCCTCGGCGAGGGCGGCGCTCTCATCGAACTCGACCGGGTCGAGAAGGTCTTCTCCGTGCGCAGGAAGACCGGCTTCCTGCGGCGGGAGTCGCGCCAGGTGCGGGCGGTGGACTCGATCTCCTTCACGGTGGCGCGTGGGGAGATGGTGGGCTACATCGGGCCGAACGGCGCCGGGAAGTCGACCACGATCAAGATGCTGACCGGCATCCTGACGCCCAGCGGCGGCCGGCTGCGGGTCGCGGGCATCGACCCGTCCCGTGAGCGCGCGCGGCTGGCACGGCGTATCGGGGTGGTCTTCGGGCAGCGGACGACGCTGTGGTGGGACCTGCCGCTGATCGACTCGTACCGGTTGATACACCGTATGTACCGCATCCCGGACGGCCGCTACCGGGAGAACCTCGACCGGTGCGTGGAACTGCTCGAACTCGGCGACCTGCTGGACGTTCCGGTACGGCAGCTGTCACTGGGGCAGCGGATGCGCGGTGACATCGCGGCGGCCCTGCTGCACGATCCGGAGGTGCTGTACCTCGACGAGCCGACCATCGGCCTGGACGTGATCTCCAAGGCCAGGGTGCGGGAGTTCCTGCGCGAGCTGAACGCCGAGCGCGGCACGACGGTGCTGCTGACCACGCACGACCTCCAGGACATCGAGCAGTTGTGCTCACGGGTGATGGTGATCGACCACGGGCGGCTGGTCTACGACGGTGCGCTGGCGGGACTGCACGAGGTGGGGGAGAGCGAGCGGACGCTGGTGGTGGACCTGGAGCGGGAGGTGCCGCCGGTCGAGGTGCCCGGGGCGCGGGTGGTGAAGGTGGAGGGGCCGCGGCAGTGGCTGGCCTTCCCCGCGGCTGCGTCGGCGGCGCCGCTGGTGGCGCGGATCGCGGCGTCGTACCCGCTGGTCGATCTGTCGGTCCGGGAGCCGGACATCGAGGCGGTGATCGCCAAGATGCTGTGGTCGACGGACACGACGGACACGACGGACACGACGGACACGACGGACACGACGGACACGACGGACACGACGGACACGACGGATACAACGGATGCAACGGACACGACGGAGACCGCGTCGGGGATGGAGCAGGGAGAGGGGACCCTCGACCCCCCGTCGGAGCGGGCCACCGCGTAGTGCCGGGAGCCGGGAACTCGTAGGCTGTCAGGCATGACCGACGATGCCCCGGAGCTGCGTGCCTCCGACGCCGATCGTGAGCGAGTCGCCGAGGTCCTGCGGGACGCCGTCGCCGAAGGCCGCCTCGACATGGAGGAGTTCGAGGAGCGGCTGGAGGCGACGTACAAGGCACGGACGTACGGCGAACTGGCCCCGATCACCCGCGACCTGCCGTCGGCCGGAGTCACACCGCCCACCATCTCCCTGATCAAGGAGCCCGAGGGCGACGGGAGTTGGGCGGGACGGATCGTCGGCGGCGAGGGTTCGTCGCCGTGGGCCGTCGCCGTGATGTCGGGCTTCCAGCGCAAGGGGCGCTGGACGATGCCGAAGCGGTTCAACTGCTTCGCCTTCTGGGGCGGCGGGGAGATCGACCTGCGCGAGGCGAACTTCGCCGACCGCGAGGTGGAGATCAACTGCGTCGCGGTCATGGGCGGGTTGAACGTCATCGTGCCGCCCGGCGTCGAGGTGGTCGTGCGCGGCATCGGCATCATGGGCGGTTTCGACCACAGCCAGGCGGGCGTGCCGGGGGACCCGGGGGCGCCGAGGGTGATCCTGAGCGGCTTCGCCTTCTGGGGCGGGGTGGGTGTCGAGCGCAAGGTGACACGGGCCGAGCGGCTGCGCCTGAAGGAGGAGCGGCGGCAGGAGAAGCTGGACCGCAAGGCGGAGATGAGGGACCTGCACTCGACCTTCCGCGACGAGGTGGAGGGCGCGCACCGCAAGATGCTGGACGCCCACCGCGACCTGCGGCGGGCGCACCACGAGGAGCGCCGGGAAGCCCAGCGCGAACGCCGTGAGGCCCGCCGCGAGGAGCGGCACCGGCGGCGCTACGACGACTGAGCGGTCCCCGCTGCCCCGGGCCGGGGCCGGGGCCGGGGGCCCTGCCCGGTCCGCTCGGCCCTGTCCGCCGGATCTCCGCTGGATCTCCGCCGGATGTGCATCGGACGTGCGGCGGACGTCCGCCGGACGTCCGCCGACGCTTTGCCGGTCACAGCCGCGCCGGAGCCGACCCCTTCAGATCGTCCAGGTCGAGCGCCCCGGCCATGGCCCGGTAGCCCTTGTCGCTGGGGTGGAGGTGGTCGCCGGAGTCGTAGTCGGGGCGGAACGCGCGGGGGTTGTACGGGTCGCGCAGCGCCTCGTCGAAGTCGACGACCGCGTCGTACACCGTCCCGGCCCGGATCCCGGCGTTGACCTCCTGGCGGACCTCCTCGCGGACGCCGGTGTAGCGGGGGTGACCCTGGAAGGGCATCAGTGTCGCGCCGACGACCTTGATCCCCCGGGCGTGCGCCTGCCGTACCAGCTCGCGCAGGCCGTCGAGGATCGCGTCGGGGTCGGCACGCTGCTCGTTGCGCAGGATGTCGTTGACGCCGAGGTCGATGACGACGACCTTGACGTTCGGGCGGGCCAGTACGTCCCTGGCGAAGCGCTTCAGGCCGCTGATGTTGCCGGCGGGGTTGCCCGGCCCTCCGTCCACGAGGACGCGGTTGCCGCTGATGCCCGCGTTGACCACGCTGTAGCGGGGCGCGTCCGTACCCGAGCCGAGGGCCGTCCGCAGCCGGTCCGAAAGGGCGTCCGGCCAGCGGCGGTTGGCGTTCTCGGTGGAGGTGGCGCCGTCGGTCAGCGAGTCGCCGAGGGCGACGACGGTGCCGTCGGCCTCGGCGCTCAGCACGTCCAGGGCGGTCAGATAGCGCCAGTGGTCGTCGCGCTGCCCGTACGGCGTCCCCGTCGCGTCCTGCGTGTGGTCGCCGTCGGCCGCGTAACTGATCTGGCGGGCCTCCTCGTGGAAGGTGATCGGGCCCGAGGAGGCGGGGGAGTAGGTGCTGACGAGGATGTCGGCGCCGCGCGGGACGGGGAGGGCCACGGCGTCGCTGACCAGCTGACCGCCCGCCGGTACGACGACCGAGGCTGCGCCGCCGAAGGTGAGCCTGCGCATGGTGCCGGTGGCCGCGGCGGCGGTGTCCGCTCCGGCGGCGACGGCGATCGAGGCGTGGGTGACGGTGAGCGGCCGGGTGCCGTAGAGGTTGGACAGGGTGATACGGGCACTCGTCCCGGAGACGCCCGCGTGCACGACGTTGCGTATCGAGCGGCCCGCCGTGCCGTCCGTCTCCGTGTCCGGTTCGGCGCCGGACGGGGAGGCGGACCAGGCGCCGACCCAGACGCCGGTGGAGGCGGGGACGGCGTCGGCGCGGCCGGGGGAGCCGCCGTTCTTCGCGCCGGTGCGGCCGTCGCCGACCGAGACGCCCACGTATATGGCGGCGGACAGGGCCACGATCAGGGCCATGATCGCGGACAGCAGGGCACAACCATGACGCCTGGTCATGCGGCGCGGGTCTCCTCGGGCATGGGGAGCCCGGGGCTCCGCTGTGATCAGCTCATGACGAACGGAGAGGTCCGCCGCGCTTCGAGCCTTCTCGAACCTTCTCGAGCCTTTTTGAACCCTCGCGAGCCTTCTCGAAGTTTCCTCGAACCCTCCTCGAACACGAACGACGGGAACTCTTGTTCCGTTCCAGGAGTCCGTCACTGAGGGGCGAGGAAGGGACAATAGGTCCGAGGGGTAGCGAACGGGTGGAGTGGATGAACGTCACGAATCAGGGCGAAATCGACGAAGCGACCAAAGGGGCCGAAGGGGTCGAGGCGGGGGCGCCCGCCGCGAGCCGGCGCACGATGACCACTTTCAGCCCCGCCGACGAGGAGAAGCGGCGCGGGGTGCGCAGGATGAAACTCACCGCGACCGGTCTGCTGCTCCTCGTGGCCCTCGTCTACGTCCTCGCCACCTGGGCCCGGCACTCCGGTGCCGGGGCCTGGACGGCGTACGTCGCCGCGGCCGCCGAGGCCGGCATGGTCGGCGCGCTCGCCGACTGGTTCGCCGTCACCGCCCTGTTCCGCCATCCCCTCGGCCTGCCCATCCCGCACACCGCGATCATCCCCAACAAGAAGGACCAGCTGGGCGTCTCCCTCGGGGAGTTCGTCGGGGAGAACTTCCTCTCCGAGGACGTCGTACGACAGCGGCTGCGCGCCGTGGGCATCGGCAGCCGCCTCGGCACCTGGCTGGCGGAGCCCGAGCACGCCGACCGGGTGACGTCCGAACTGGCCACCGCCCTGCGCGGTGCGCTGACCGTGCTGCACGACTCCGACGTCCAGGCGGTGGTCAGCGAGGCGATCACCCGCCGCGCCGATGCCCAGGAGATCGCGCCCGGCATCGGGAAACTGCTGGAGCGGATCGTCGGCGACGGCGCTCACCGCCGGGCGGTGGACCTCGTGGTGGCCCGCGCGCACGACTGGCTGGTGCTGCACGGAGACTCCGTGATGGACGCGGTGCAGGGCGGCGCGCCCGGCTGGACCCCGCGGTTCGTGGACCGGAAGGTCGGCGAGCGCGTCTACAAGGAGCTGATGCGCTTCATCACCGAGATGCGCGACATGCCCTCCCACCCGGCCCGCGGCGCCCTGGACCGCTTCCTCACCGACTTCGCCACCGACCTCCAGTCCGACACCGACACCCGGGCACGGGTCGAACGGCTCAAGGGCGAGGTCCTGGGCCGCGGCGAGGTCCAGGACCTGATCGCGTCCGCGTGGACGGCCGTACGGTCCATGATCGTGGCGGCGGCGGAGGACGAGCGCAGCGAGCTGCGGCTGCGGGTGCGGGCCTCGCTGCTGACGCTGGGCGCCCGGATGGCCCATGAGCCGAAGGTGCAGGAGAAGGTCGACAGCTGGGTGGAGGGCGCGGCGGTGCACGTCGTGACGACGTACCGCAAGGAGATCACCTCCCTGATCACGGACACCGTCGCGGGCTGGGACGCCCGCCACACCACGAAGAAGATCGAGGCCCACATCGGCCGCGACCTCCAGTTCATCCGGATCAACGGCACGGTGGTCGGCTCCCTGGCGGGCCTGGCGATCTACACGCTGTCCCGGGTGCTGGGAGCGTAGGCCGGGCGGGCCGTCCGGTCTTCTCGTCCTCACCGGCCATGGAGGTGAGGCTGCGCCGTCCTCACCGGCCATGGAGGTGAGGCTGCGCCGTCCTCACCGGCCATGGAGTTGAGACTGCGCCGTCCTCACTGGCCGTGGAAGTACAGTGCGCCCTTCTCGTTGAAGTACGAGGCGTAGACGCGCCCGAGGACCGGCTTGCCGCGGTACATCCCCACGTACCGGCGGGAACTGTCGACCACGACGGGCCGAGTCATGCAGGCGAACCTGACCCGCTGCTGCGCCTCCGCCCACTGCACGGCGGCCGGATCGACCCGGTCGCTGACCAGGAGCGGGAAGGCGCCGATGCCGGTCTGCATGCCGACCGGCAGACCGCCCTTGGTGTCCTTGGCGTACCGCATCACATGGTCGGTGAAGTCCGAGATGACCGGCACGGTTATCTCCGGGACGGTGGCGGCCACCGTGAACAGATGCAGCCGCGTCGCCATCCAGCGCATCCTGAACTCGGCCCGCCGCCCGACGAGCACGGACACCCCGGCCCAGTCCTCCCACCGCGTCGTGCATCCGTCCGCGGTCAACTGTCTCTCCACGAAAGTCAGATAGGCACCTGGTGCCGACTGCTCCTGCTGTGCGTTCATGGGCGGGATCCTAGGACGCCGTTTCCGGCCGCGGGAAGCGGGCCCGGGGGTGTGCCCGGCGTCCCCCGGAAGGCGGGGAAGCGGGTGCGGGCGACAGAGGCCAGGCCTGGCCTGGCCTAGACCCCCGTGGTGGACCCCGGCCGGACGATCATCAGCACCGTCACGGCCGCCCACAGGAGATTGAACATCCCCGTGAACATGGCCAGCCGCACGGTCGCCTCACGCGTCCCGCCGCCCTCGGCGAGCACCTCCTGCCGGGGCAGCACCAGCACGGCCAGCACGAGCGCGGCCAGCGCGGTCAGCACGATCGAAGCGATCAGCCAGCCACTGCCCAGCACCCCCATGTTGCTCGCCGTGGCGAACCCGAACACGGGAACGGCGACGCCTACGACGGCGTACACCCGGCATATCCGGTGCAGCAGCCGTACGGTCTCCACCGCCCGCGGATCGTCCGGCGCGGCCATCGCCCGGCGCGCGGCGGGCGGAAACATGCTGGCGGCGACGGTGACGGGCCCGATCGCGACGATCGCGGCAAGGACATGGACGGCGAGCAGGAACTTGTTCACGCCCCGACGGTAGGCGGCGCCCCACTGGCACAGAAGTGGCGGGAGTGCCAGAGATCAACGGATTCTTGCCAGCACCTGCCGTGCGGCCGACGCCGGGCTTGTGCCCGCGCCGCCGACCTCACGCCTGCCGGTCGGCGACAGCCGGCACCCGCCGGGCGCCGCGGCCGCGCAGCCTCAAGCCTGCCGGTCGGCGAGGTCCGGTACCCACTAGGCAGGGTGGCCGTACCGCCTCACGCCTGCCGGTCGGCGACGGCCCAGGACGCCAGGGCGACGGCCCCCGCCACTCCGAACACGGCGGGCCAGGCGCCCACCTTCTTGGCCAGCGGGTGTGACCCGGCGAACGCGGCGACGTACGCGGCGCTCAGCGCACCCGCGGCCGCCCCGCCGGCCTGCTCCCGCCACTGCCGGGCGGCCGCGACCCCGGCCACGGCCAGCACGGCCCCACCGAGCTGCCGCTTCTTCGTCCACCGGGCCACCCCGTACCCACCGACGAGCCCACCCGCGGCCACCACCGCACTGGGAACCTTCGCCATGATTACCTCCTCATTTGCCCCCCCTGAGGCTAACGCCCGAGCTCAGCTGGACGGACCTGCCCCCTGGCATACCGGATGCGGTCGTGCCAGTCCGGCCACGAAGGCACGCCAAGCCCCACGGCTCACGGTCATTACCGGTCCTTCCGGATCTTTGGAGTCGCGCACGACGGTGCCGTCCCCGGTCAGTGCGCACTCGACGCATTCCCCGCCCGCCCCGTTGCTGTACGACGATGCGAACCACACCGGATTCCCACTGTCCGCCACCATGCTCAACCTGCGTATTCCTTCAGGACCGTTTCGACCAGCCGGGTCGAGCGCTGTGGGCTCATGGCTGCCGCCCGTAGGCCGTCGAAGGCTCGTTCGTACTCACGGACATGATGCTCGCCCTCCAGGTATACGGCGTCGGTGATGCCGTCCCGGTAGACGAGGTCCGGGTCCTCCGGGGCGAGAAAGCCCAGCATGGTGAAGGAGCCCGTCACCGGGCAGGTGCCCGAGTCGAACGGAAGGACCTGAAGGGTTACGGCCGGCAACCGGGCGCTTTCCAGGACGCGTTCGATCTGGTCCCGCATCAACGACCGGTCTCCGATCACCTTGCGCAGAGCTCCCTCGTACACGATGAACCAGGCTTCGAGGGCGTCCTGGCGCGTCAGCATGGCTTGGCGCTCCATGCGTACCTGTACGGCCCTTTCGATGTCCTCGAAGGCCATGTGCGCACCGGCCCTGTGGAGTTCGGAGGCATAGGCGTGGGTCTGCATGAGCCCCGGGATCAACTCGCACTGGTACTGGCGGAACCTGACGTGGAGCCGGAAGCATGCATGAAGCGCAAACGCTGGGACCTCCCCTTCACGGCGGAGCCGATGGAGGTAGCCGCCCTGCGTGGGGTCGTGCGGCTGCATCTGGGCATCTGGGGCCTGCATGGAATCGCGGACGCGGCACAGCTCTGCGTGAGCGAGTTGGCGTCCAATGTCATCCGGCACGTCGGACCCGGAACCCCGGCCATACTCTCGGTCTCCATGAGCGGGGTGCATCTGCGTATCGACCGACACGCGAGCTCTGCCCACCCTCGTCGACGCCGACATCCACTCGGAGGGCGGGCGGGGCATGGCCCTGGTCGGTGCGATCGCCGCCCGCTGGGGAGTGCAGCTTCAGGTCGACCGCAAGACCACTTGGTGCGAGCTGGCGACGGGACTCATGTCCCCGAACGGGCACGTGGAGGGTCCCGGAGTGCAACGGGCGGAAGCACTGATGGAGTTCTACACAGGTACGAAGCCGCCCTTCCCGCCCGGCCCGGGAAGGCTGGGACGGTCATCGCAGACTTCCTCCACTGGCTCCGTGCGCACGGTTGCGACGTGGACGAGGCGTTGGACCGTGCCCAGATTCGCTGCGATGCCGAGCCGGACTGCTGAAACGAACTGATCGTCTCGTCGGTCCCGGCACTCACCCTGGGACTCCGTTGGAGGCGTGCCCGCGCGCGACAAGCGGAAGTGCCTCGCGCGGGCCGCCCGACCCCTTGCCCTGGGAGGGGTGACCCTGCACCAGGGCGGTAGCCACTGCTTGCTCGGCGTGCTTGCCAGCTGGACGCTACAGACTTGATATGTCCGCGAAGAAGCCCAGGTCAGGATCTTCCGGGGTGCCGACGAGCAGCGCGCGGTCCAACAGGATGTTGTTGTGCTCGCAGCTCGTCTCGGGGAGCATCACGCAGGCGTGACAGGCGGCAAGGTTGACTCCGCCTGCGCCGGACATCTCCGTCTCCACGCAGAGCGGGTCCGAGGAACACCACTCGGCGCGGTGGACGGCCGAACGCACCGTGCGATCGAGAAGCTCCGGCTCGCCCTGCGCCACGAGACCGCCGAGACTGCCTGCCGAGTCGCTCGTCGCCGTGTAGACGAGTACTCCGGCCATGTCGTCGTCGGCATACAGGCGCTCGCGCAGAGAAGCGGCAGGGTATCCGGCCTCAAGGCTCCACTCGTTGATGAGGATATGGGCCAACGTGTGCAGCAGCACCAGGCGAGGTGTGGCGGGAGAGGGCACGGCCTGGCCCTGGTCGCCGGCCCGCTGGTCCAGCACGCGCTGGTGAGCGGTGTGCATCCGCTCGACCCGGGCCGCCACCGCCACGGCCTTCTCCCAGGTGCCGAGCCGGTCCTCGTCCAGACGGAGGAAGACTCCCTCACCGCGTACCTCCATGGCCGGGAGCCAGAGCATCGGCGACGAAGAGAGGGGCATCTCCTTCGAATCGGTCGTCGAGTCGGGATCGGCGAGTCGGGTGAACGCCTTCAGCGCGCGCACCTCTCGGAGTTTCTTGACCAGCATCGGACCGGTGATACCGAGCGGACCGAGCACACTCTGGTCGCCCAGCGGGGTCTCGCAGACGAACTGCTCGTCGTGGGACTGCTCGCTCTCTTCGTTGCCCGAGCGGAGACGCTCGTACTCCTTGTTGCGCAGGGCGCGGTAGCGATGGTCGAAGGTGGGAGCCGTCTCACCGTCGGCGTCCTCCTCGCGTTCCGCATCGAGCAGCGTCATCACTTCATCGAGGGAAATGGGCCACCTCTCGGGGAAAACGGCATCGAGATAGATCCCGACGGACGTGCGGTCGTCGTACTTCCGGAGCTTCTCCCAGTGTTCGGCGAGCGGATCTGTGCGACCGTCGCTCCACGGCGGGATGGAGAGCGCGGACTTCAGCACCGGCTGCCACACCGCCGAAGAACCGCGCTGGAGCGTCCGCAGGGGCAGCCCGCACTCCTGGGCGGGAGCGGAGGCGCCGAGCCAAGGTCGGGTGCCTTGGCACTTGAGCCCCAGATCCTTGAGCGCGTTCCTACGGAAGGAACCCTCCATCGAGACCTCGGAGGCCTTTCCGCAGGTGCAGGAGACGAGGATGGAGCGGAGCGAGGATGTCCGCCCGGACGAGCGCAACCTGAGCTTCCCGCCGCACGACCCGACCGTCGAGGCCCCGCGTTCGGTGGAGCGGTGCACCCACTGCCGGTACGGGAACTCGTCGAGGTGCCCGGCCTCGCAGGCAACGACGAAACGGGAGGGCACGAGATCGACTTCGCACGTGCCGCACACGCTTCGACCGGAGGGTGGGTTGAAGTCCTGGTGCCGTTGCAGCTCCGTGCACTCCGGGCAGGAGTGCATCAGGGGGAATCGTCGGACCCGCAGCCCGTCCTTGCTGGTGTCGTCGGACGCGGGCGGCAGCCTGAAGTACTTGACGTCGAGCAGTCGGGCTAGGCGTCTCTCGTGGATCCGCGGCGATTCGTCGGAGCTCCAGCTCCGGTCGGCTCCGTCCAGGCCCGAGACCACGAAGGACTCGTGGTCGACGGCAAGGAGCGATCCGACACCGTATGTGGTGATCGCCTGAGCGCGGCGGACCGTGCCGCGTCGGGGAAAGCTGTGGGCGGGGGCGGCGCCGTTCGCACCGGTCCGGCGACGGCGGGCGGGGGGTGGGGTCATCGGGTTCCCTCCATGAACAGGGCGGACTCGGCGTCGACGTCGCGCAGGCTCCAGAGCGTGGACCACGCCTGGGCATCCTCGGTCTCGTCGTCGTACGCCTTCAGGAGCGAGGGGGTGCGACGGCCTCGGAGGGGCTCGAAGAGCAGGCCGCTGTGGATGTCGGCTTCCTCGCACCACCAGTCGACGAACTCGTCGAAGCCTTGGGACACGGCCTCGGTCTCTTCCGGGGTGACTCCGCGGACGCGTTCCAGGAGCACGAACTTGATGGTGCCCCGGAGCACGTCTTCGTAGGAATCGACCTTGCCGGCCCCGTCGTTCGGCCGGGCGGCCGGGATCATGATGCGGGCCAGAGCGACGATCACCGCGTGCAGGCCCCGCTCGCGGGCGCGGGCGGAGAACGGGGTGACCGAGGTGGACTCGACCTCGCGATACAAGGCCGAGTGGAAGTGCTGGAAACTCTCGTAATGTGAACGGTCCCGGGAGCGGGACGAGTTGAGCATGACCGTGACCAGACCGGGGTACGCGCGGCCGACCCGACTGGTGGCCTGGATGTACTCGGCGGTCGTCTGCGGCTGGCCCATCACGGCCATGAGACCGAGGCGGTCCACGTCGACCCCCACCGCGATCATGTTGGTGGCGAGCAGGACGTCCACGGTGTCCTCGTCGGGAAGTCGCTTCTCGATGCCTTTCAGACGGGTGGGGATCTCGCTGGCGTCGATCCGGCTCGTCAGCTCCGAGTAGTTGGCGACCGAGCGGACCTCCACTCCCTCCCGTTCGGCGAGCAGCTCCAGATAGGCCACCACGTCGTCGTGCACCTGGAGTTCGGCCGCGGAGAGCAGTCGGAGGCTGTTGAAGTAGCCGACGAGACTCCAGTACGCGTCGCGCACCTCGTCGTCGGTCTTCGCATGCTTGGCCCGGTGCAACAGAGTGGCGTACGTGCGGATCAGCAGGGTGGACTGACTGGTGCCGGGGGCCAGGAGACCGACGTAGCGGCGGCTCACCTTCTCCTCGCGCGGTGTTTCCACCGCGAACCACGAGTCGCGGGCGTCCAGGCCGGCAGGCGGGAACTGCCGTACGCCGCGGGCGAAGAGATGTCGACCCTGGTCGGCGGCGCGACGGATGGTCGCCGTGGACGCGATCACCTTGGGGCGGTCGGCGAGCGCGTCGACGGCGGTCTCGTAGAGGCCGGTGAGCGTTCCCAACGGGCCTGAGATCAGGTGTAGTTCGTCCTGGACGATCAACTCCGGGGGTGGGGTGGCGTCGTTCGGGTCGTCGCGGTTGAAGAGCGCCGAGGTCGCCGGACGCCACGGCATCGAGGCGAACTTGTCGACGGTGGCGATCACCAGCGTCGGACGGGCGTCGTACACCGCCTCGTCGATCAGGTGGACGGGCAGGCCGTCGGCGAAGTCGCAGCCCGTACCGGGGCAGCGGATGTTCATCCGCCTGGCGTCCTCGTCGACGTTGTAGTCCCGGGCGTCGAGGCGGGTCCCGCACCAGGGACAGGCGTGCAACTGGACGGGGTTCTCGGTGGCGAGGCGCTTGCCGAGGGTCCGCTGCAGCTCGTCGAGTTTCAGGCTCGCCTCGGCCAGTGTGTTGGGGGTGGCGGAACGGCCCACCCACATGCCGACGGAGAACTCCTCCCGGCCCAGCTCGGGAGTGCGGCGTCGCATGTCTTCCATGGCGCAGAGCAGGATCGCCGCGCGCTCGAACTGCTGGAGGGTGAGCAGACGCAACGTGTAGCGCATGAGGACGGTGACGCCGCCGCCGTGCGCGCCCTTGCGGATGCGACGCAGGAACGACGTGAGGGCGATCAGCCCGAGATAGGCCTCCGTCTTGCCACCACCGGTGGGGAACCACAACAGGTCGGAGACCTCCCGATCGCGGTGCCCGGGATCGTCGATGCCGGCCAGGCAGAGGAGCACGAACGCGATCTGGAAGGGGCGCCAGCGGCCGGCGGCCGGATCGGGGGAGCCGACGCGCCCGCTCTTCACCCAGGCGCTGCGGGCGCGCTGCTCGGCCATGGCGCGGTTGGCCAGTCGGAACGCCCTCATCAGGTCGGGCTTGGTCCGGAGCAGCTCGATGCCCTCACGGATCCGGTCGAGAGCCTCGCTGCAGGCCTCCACCTGGATCGAAGCGGGCTTCTCGTGCGTACTGCCCGTCAGGGCCGCCGCCTCGATGGCTTTACGGTCGATCCACAGGTCGTAGCCCATGGCCAGCTTCTCCAGGGCGGCCAGCACCTCGGCGTCGGACCTCTCCGCCAGCCCCAGCATGGACAGCGCCGAGCTGTCGATCTCCGGATTGGAGTCGGTGAGCAGCACCTCCACGGTGGGCACGAACTCGCTCCGCACCTCGGTGACCGCGGCCGGAACGGGGTCGGTCACACCGATCGGCGGCGGGGTCCAGTCCCATTCGGCGGAGCAGCCGTGACCGACGGCGAAGGTCGGGGCGTGGCGGTGCAGCAGCCGACTGGTGGCGATCTCCGGGTCATGGGCGGCGGCCGGGGCAGGACGTTCGACGAACGCAGTGGAACCGTTGGCGGCCTGTACCGTCAGACCGCACTGGAACAGGGAGAACGCATCCTGGAGATCCCGCTCGCCGACCTTCTGCGTGTTGATCAGAGTGACCGTGATCGTGACCGTGCCGGTGGTGGGGTCGGGGCGACGGACGTTCACTCGCAGTAGGACCCTGTCGTCGAGCTCCTTGCGCCTGTCGCTGTCGGGCGTCGTGACGTCGACCTCGAAGTCCGGGAGTTCGAGTTCCTTGCGCCGCCAATGCTCCCGCTGGTCGGCGGTGGTACGGGCCTCGGCACGGTGGGCCGGGATCGGATGGCCGTCCGCGTCTGTGGGCTCGTAGACAGCGGCGCGCGCCGAGACCACGATCGTGTCGCTTATGCCCGGGTCGACCGCGAAGGTCAGGCCCATCGAGGAAGGACGACGGTCCGCCGCGGCACCGACGTCCTGCGCCGTACCGGAATCCTCGACGTCGTCGCGGCGGAGCAGAGGCGTGACGTCCAGGCCCTCCTGTTCGGCGACGTCCTCGTCCTTCCGCTTCTGCGCGGCTTTGTCGGCGGCACGCGGATACAGCACGCCGGTGAGATAGCGATCGATCGGCGCGTCCTGGGTGAGTATTTCGTCCCGGTCGTCCGGCTCGGCGTCCTCGGCGGGGCCGAGGAGCTCGCGACGGAGTCCCGTCAGGAGCTCCTCGTCCCGGACCCGATAGTGCTCGGAGTGCCGACCTGATGTCTGTGTCACGAGCTCTGCTCCTTGTTGTCGTCGGCTCTCCGGTACCGGCCGATGCCGGTGATCCGTGGGGCGATCCACACACCCCGGTCACCGAGCCCCGCGTTGGCACCGGCGGCGGTGCTGCCCGTCACGGTCTCCAGGGTGTCGATCCACAGGTCGTGGATCTCGTCGGGCCACCAGGGGTCCCAGGTGCGGTTCACCTTCTGTACCTGGAACAGCTCCTCGCGGAACCGTTGCGAGGCCTCGCCGATCTCCCGCCCGTCGTGCAGCAGGACGTACGGCGGGCTCTGCGTCTCGCCCATCGGTACGTCGTGCCGCCTGCGCAGCACCACTTCCTGGCCGGAGCGGACCTGTTCCAGGAGATGCCTCTGGGTGGCGACGGCGTCCGTCTCGTGGCCGGGCGGGTCGTCCCGGCTCATGTCGCCCGCTTCGGCGACGATCCCGAGCCTGTCGTACGACCGCCACGTCCCGAGGAAACGACGACCACCCTGCCGATGCCCCGCATTCCTGAAATGCGGCAGTTCGGGAGAGGGCGCGTGGTACAGGTCGTGGCGGGCTCGGGTCATCGCCACGTAGAGAGCGCGAGCCTCGGCGGGGAGATCGAGTTCGTCCTTGTGGCGCTTCTGGAGGTCCGCGACGGTCGGCGGGGTCAGGACGATCACCCGGTCGAACTCCAGGCCCTTGGCCCGGTGCACGGTGGAGACGACGATCCGGGCGGTCTCCGGGTCGGCTGCCTCGTCGGGGAACCGGCTGTCCGCGACCGCGCGGCGCAGCCGGTCCAGGTCGAGCACATTGCGCCCGGCTCCTCGCGCAACTCGACGCAGCACCGTCCAGAGGGCGCCGGCGTTCGGTTCGTAGGGGAGCGGGATCTCCGAGAGGAGGGCACGGAACCGGTCCTCGGTGAGACCGGTCGCCTCCGTGCGGCGGAGCAGTTCGGCGACCCAGTACGGCACCGGACGCTCTTCGAGCGGGCGCCGCAGCCTGTGCTCGACGCCGTGGGCGTGCAGCAGGCCGGAGACTACGAGGGCCTGCCGGTTGTCACGGGCGAGGATCGCGCAGGTGTCGGGGAGGTCCCGCAGTCCGTCCAGGGTGAACCCGTCGTCGAGGCCGCCCATGCCGTTCGCCGGGTCCAGGAGGAGGTCGCGCAGCTCGTTGTAGAGCGTTCCCGCCTCGTCCGGGTCGGTGAGCTGCTGCAGCCGGGGGCCGTGCGCCAGTGCCACCCGGGCCTCGGCGGTGGTGGCCCGGAAATTCCGGGTGAGGTGCAGTTCCACCAGGTCGTCGAGGTAGGAGCAGCGCAGCCAGTCGAAGAACCGACCGGTTTCGTCGGCACGCTCGTCCAGGTCCGCGATCTGGAAGCCGTACACGGATTGGGCGGCGTCCCCGACGACGGTGAATCCGCAACTGTCCTGGTACCGGTCGAGGAGGGTCTCCACCAGTTCGCGACGGGCCCCCAGCAGGTCCTGGACCTCGTCGATCACGACATGCGCGGGTGGTACGGCGTCGCCGACCTCCAGCGCGCCCTTCTCGATCGCACGGGTCGCGGCGGCTATCCGCTCGTCGAATCCGACCGATCCCCACTCGCCGTCCGGATGAGTCTGGAGGAGCACTTCGTAGGCCCAGGAGTCGAAGGTCCGGGCCCGCACCCGATGGGCCCGTTCCCCGTGCCGAGAGATCCGTTCGCGCAGTTCCCGGGCGGCGGCCCGGGAGAAGGTGAGCACCAGGATCTCGGCGGCCTCCAGCGCCCCGTCCGGGCTCTCGTCGCCGCACAGCGCGTCGAGCCGGCGCACCAGGGTGTGCGTCTTCCCCGCGCCCGCTCCGGCGGTGACCAGGACACGCGCGTCCCAGGGCTGTTCGACCACGGCCCGCTGCTCGTCGGTGAGCGGAGGGCTGTCGAGGTAGGCGTCGGTCACTTTCTGCTCCAGAGGTGCTCGAACTGGGTGAAGGCGAGCTGGGTGTCGAAGTTGGCGATGTTGTCGCTGACGTTGAGGATCAGGCAGGTGGCTTCGCCGCCGTTCTTCGGTCCACGCAGGCCTCGGCCGATCATCTGCTGGTAGACGTTGGTGCTGTAGACCGGGCGGGCCACCACCACGACACGCGTGGAGGGAGCGTCGAACCCCTGTGTGAGGACGCCGTAGTTGGTGAGGACCTGGATACGTCCGGCACGGAAGTCCTCGATGCGCCGACGCCTGTCCTGCGCGCTGGTGGTCGAGTCCACGGCGGCGGACGGGATCCCGCGGTCGTTGAGCATGGCGGCCAGGTACTTGGCGTGATCCACGGAGGTGGCGAAGAGCAGAGTCGGCGGATTCTCCGGGAGAGCGGCGACCTCGTCGACGATGCGGCGGCTGCGTGCGTGGTCGTCGGCGAGCCGCTGCTCGGCGGCGCGGGAGAGCGTCGCCATCCGGTCGGCCTGCGCCTTCTCCTCAGGCTTCAGTTCGATCCGGCCACCCTCCAGGGTGCGGTGCTCCACCTGCGCGAGCATTCCCCATTCCTGGAGGTCCCGGTACGGATCGCCGGACGGGAAGACCCCCTCATCGAGGCGACGGTTGCCGAAGCGGTTGACCAGCCTGCTCGTCTCTTCCTCGTTGGTGTTGCGGAAGGGGGTGGCGGTCAGCCCGAGCAGATGCCGCCCGGTTTGGTACTGGGTGAGCCCCAGCTGCGTCAGTATTCCGGTGTACCGCTTGGAGATGGCGGTGTGGGCCTCGTCCACGATCACCAGCGCGGCCTCTCGCAGCCAGGCGTACTGGTCGGTGCTCAGGCATCGCTCCAGCTTGGCGTCCGTGGCGATCACCAGATGCGGATGATCGACCACGTTCCCCACCTCGTGACTGCTCCAGAGCCGGCTGATGGTGAGCGGTCGCTCCGCGCCCACCCTGCTCCACACGAACTTCCAGCTCTGTACGGCCTGTTCGCACAGCTCCTCGGTCTGTGCGATCCACAGCAGCGGACCTCCCAGGTCACCCACCCGCTTCACCCAGCGGATCACGGCCTCGGACGTGACCCGCGTCTTGCCCGCGCCGGTGGGCAGCGACAGCATGGCGCGCTGCGGGGCCAGCCGGTCGAGCAGGGTGGTGATGTTGCGGACCAGGTCCTCCTGGTAGTCGTGGAGACGAGGAAAGTCCCGCGGGCCGTCCACCGTCTCGAAGGAGGGCGGTGAGGGAGTCCTGGAACCGGCGAAGCCCACCGGCAGTCTCAGGTCCGACACGAACGCCACGGCGGCAGGCGAACCAGCGTAGGCCACCGGCGCGTCGGGGAAGCGGGCCTGAATGTCGCGGGCGTGCTCCTGGAGCACACCGTCACCGTGCGAGTTGAAGGCCATCTGCGCGATCCGGTGCCCCGAGGGCTCGGCGCCGTCGCTCTCCTGCAGCTCGGCGTCCATCAGCCCGTCGGGCAGCCCGGTGCGCAGGGCTTCCGCGCCGATCAGCAGCTCGATCTTGGTGACCACGTCGTCGGCGTCGCGCACGGCCTGCCGGCCCGCCTTCGTCCTGGCGTCACGTGCCATGCGTTCCTGGTGGTCCAACACTGCCCTGCAGCCGGCGGCACCGAGACCGAGCTCCAGTTCCCGGTCGATCAGACGGAGCATGGGTTCGGGGGCCAAGGGGACGCGGACCTTGATCGTGCCGCCCTGGCGTACCGCGTCGAGAGGCCGGGGCTTCACGCCGTTCAGGGTCCGGGTCACCTCTTCCAACTCGGTGCACTGCTGTATCACCGTGCTCCGGTTGCCGTTGTTCAACCGCTGACGCAGGGCCGGGTACAGCTCCACGAGCGGGACCGGGTCGCCGTCCGGGACCTCGCGGGTCTCCAGGGTGATGGCATCGGCGTACCGCTTCATGCCCCACTTCTCGATCATCAGCTCGGCGTCCTCAGAGGTCGCCACCAGCAGGGCGGGAAGCTGTTCCGCGCGCAGTGCCCGGTACTCGGTAGGGCCGACCGCGACGGTGATCTCGTCGTCGGGGCGGGTGTCCCAGGTGTCGCCGATCCGGCAGCGGGTCAGCGAGTCCTCGGGGAAGGCCGCGTCGAATCGGGTCAGCATCACGTAGGTGTTGCCCACGAAGGCGTCGTCCTCGCTCCGGGTCACCTCCGACAGGAGGGTCTCCCAGTGCTCGGCCGGGACCTCGTCGACCGTGATGGGCAGGCGCAGCTTGCGAGCCTTCTCCGGGGAGATGTCGGCGACCGGCAGCACATCGCGGTAGGCGGCGAGCTGGGGTCCGACGGCCTCCCCCAACGGCTTGATGCCCTGGGAGGTGGAGACGGACCCGTACTTCCGCAGCATCCAGCGGATCGGGGACACCACGGCCCTGCGGGTGCTCGTCTGGGCGCCGATCTGCCGCGTCCAGTTGTCCACCACGGCCTCGTCAGGAAGCGCCTTCAGAAAGGCCGCGCGCGATTCCTGCGAGAGCGACCGGAAGAGGTGCAGCGGACCACCGATCGGGGACCCCTCCACCTTCATCCTGTTGATGCCGACGCGAGGGGCGTCCGGTGCGCGCAGGTAGGAAGCGTGGACGGCTTCCCGGTACTCCTCGAACCAGGCCTCGCCCTCCGGACGCATCGAGCCCGACGGTCTTTCACGCAGGCCGATCTCGCGGAAGAAAGCGAGGTCGTCGGAGTGGAACCGCACATCGACAGCGATGCCGGGGTCGCGCCTCGCGTCGACCACCGCACCCGGAAGCATGCAGTCGCGCACAGGTCGGAACTTCCCGTCCGCCGTCCGTACCCGCAGAGTCTCGCGGGCGTTCGGCACCTGCTGGAGCACGGTGTGGGTCAGACGGCGACCGCCGGCCTGTCGGAACAGGTCCCAGAAGCGCTCCCACTCGGCGTCCGCGTAGCCGTCGAAGCCCTGGTCGAGCACGCTGATGAACCGGCCTTCGACGTCGGCCTCGCGGATGCCGAGCAGGTCGAGGGCGGAGACGAGCCTCGGGTTCTGTGCGATCTCGCCGACCACGTACTTCAGGGATTCACGCAGCCCGCCTTCGTCCGTACGCCGGAACACCTGACCAGGTACCGGGGCGACGAGGCCGTGCTCCTCGGTGAGCACGATCTCGGCCTTGCGGGCCTCCTCGGCGTACGGCGACCTGCTCTCGATCATGTCGGCGAGAATGCGGATCGCCGTGGCGGACGCCTCGGCGTCGCCGCACGCGACCAGAGCCTCCAGCCATTCGCGCACGCCCGCCCGCCGGTGACCGGCCGCACCGAGAATGTGCTCGACCTTGCCCGAACGCAGCGTGTCGGCCTCGGCGTTCGGGTGCAGCCAGTTCGACGGGCGACCGGGGGCCTCGTGCCACATCCGCAGCCAGCCTGCGTTCTTGTCCTTGTCGAGGCGCGGGGCGACGAGCAACTCGGTGGGGACGCGCAGCACGCCCTCCTGGTCGGGCAGCGACGGACGGACGGCCGCCCGTTCCCAGATCTCTCGGGTCAGGAACTCGTCGGCCCAGCTGATCGCCTCCTTCACCCGGCCGGGCAGCAGCGGGAGGTACGCGGCGGGGTCCTCGGCGGGAGCCAGGCGTGTGAGGGAGTCGATCACCAGCGTCGCCGAGACCTTGACCATCTCCTCGTTGAACGGCGAGGAGTCGAGCAGGTTCTGTCGGTCCTCGTTGGTCTTCCAGGCGCCGTTGAGGATGCCGCTCAGGGACATCTCGTACTTCGTCGGGAAGAAGGACCAGAAGCGTCCCCGTCCCCGGGCCTGGGGGCTGACGTAGAGGCCACTCTTCTCGTCCTTCTCCAGCGCGGGAACGGCCCAGGCGAGGTCCAGAGTGAGCCGATCGTGCAGTTCGCCGGCGTCGGCCCGAGCTGCCGGACCGGGTTCGTGCGTGGTGGAGAAGACCCGCCAACGGGTGCTGAAAGCCGACCTTCCCGTCCTCTCCTCCACCACGGTGTGCAGGTCACCGGACTGCTCGCTCTTCAGCACGCGCCGGACGGCCGGCCGAGGTCGACGGTCCTCGAGGACGACCTTCGCCACGTGCGGGGAGAGCAGCTGGAACCCGAGCGGGAACTCTTCGCGAGCCGATCCGGCGGTCGTGCGACCGCCGTGCATGTCCAGCGCCAATCGGCCGGCGGCTCCGTCGAGCAACGGCAGGCGGACGACGGTCGTGGCCCAACCCAGCAACTCGTCGAGGACGGGGTCCTGAGCCCGCTCCGCATCCGCGTCGAGGGGACGTGCCATACGAAGCACCGGTGCCTCGAACCGCTCACCCAGGCGCTCCCGCACGCCGGGAACCGAAAGGATCTTCCCGAGTGCCCATTCGCGGTCGAACCCGAAGGAGCCGGAGCTGCTGAAGAACTGCGGGGTGTCTGTCACGACCAGAACAGATTTCACACCCACGCCGAAACGGCCGATCTGCCCTCCTCGCTTGCGCGACATGCTCATTCGAAGGATGGTCTCCGCACCTTCGGGAGTGACCGGGGCGCCCTCGTTGGCACAGTAGAGGTGCGTGTCGGTGAGAACGACCTGGACGGAGCCACCGGGCTCGGCGGCGATCTCGTCGGCCGCGTTCTGCACGAGTTCGAAGAGCTGCCGGTCGCCATACCCTCCTTGGGTGATGCGACGTTCTCCGTTGGCGTGTTCCGGGACGAGTCCGGGGTCGACCTCGTAGGTCTGCAGGACGCGAGACGACTGTTCGACGACAGTGGGAATGACCGAAAGCGGGGAAGCGGACATGCTTCTTCACGGCTCCTGTTGTGGACGGCATGGCGTAAAGGGGACGACACAGTCGGGCATGAAGTGGTCCGAACCCGCTTGAACTGGGGTGATGTGGTCCGGCGAGCTGTGGACTCGCTGATGTGCGCGTTGAGAAGGGACCGGTTTGTTCAGTCGTCGTCCAGGCCGGTGAATCTGTAGTTCTGGCCGAAGAGTTCGTCGAATTCCTCGACCGTCATACCGAGCGAGTCGAGAATCTGCTTTCTCTCTGTGTCGGAGCTGGCTAAGCGGAGCTGTAAGGAAACGGAGTGGATTTCGCGCAGTGAATGGGGGACGTAAGGGTGCGGGGAGTCCGTCTCCTCGGGAGGGTCTTCCATGGGTTTTCAGCGCCCTTCGGTTCTCTGTCGAGGGTCCCCGTGTCTGCAGCACGTCCGGGGCTGTGTGAATGTAAAACGGCACAACTCACCTATTGCCGCACGGGAGTTCTCCGAGCGGGGCGGGCAATGCCGCCGTCGAAGATCCTAGGACCCGTCACCCGTTCGTGTCACCCCCAATTGGCTTGCTAGTTACTGGAGTTGACGTCTCCGCTTTGCAGTGAATGTTCACATTCGGGATTCGGTGGCTCGCGAGAGATGACCGACCGGAATTCTCAAACCGGACATACTGTGCACAGTGGACTTCCTGATGCTCGTTGAGGGTGATCGGCTTGCGTCAAGCGGTAGTTGACGGGATTCGCGTCGTCAAATTAGCCTGTCCGTGATCGTGGGAACAGTGACATACGGCGAGGAGTGGGAGGCCATATGGAGGTCGGCGAGGAGTTCGGGCCCTGGCTGTCCCGTCAGCTCAAGATCGCGGGCAAGACGCAGGCAGAGCTGGCCGACGAGTTGGGTCTGACCAGGGCCGCGGTCTCGGCGTGGATCACGAAGCGCTCCGTCCCGCGCCCGACTGTCATGGGGGAGATCGCCAAGGCGCTCGGTACGGACCTGGGTACCGTGCACACCCGGACCACCGATACGCAGGCCGGCCTCCCGGTCACCTGGTACCACCGACCCGGCTACCAGGACGGAGGGCGGGACGGCGGGAACGCCGCGGCCTTCGCCTTCGACGCGGACGTCCAGGTCCTCGCGCGCGAGACCTGTCAGAACAGCCTCGACGAGCGGCTGGTGGAGAACGGACGCCCCGTCCGGGTGCGCTACACCCTTCACGAGCTCACCGGCGAGAAGCTGGAGGCGTTTCGGGCAGCCCTGCTCTGGGACGAACTCCAACCGCACTACTCGGCGGTCTCCGAGTCCGCCGCCGACCAGAAGGTCGGCCGCGTCGTGGACGCAGGTGTACGCGACATGTTCGAAAAGGGTCGCCTGGTCCTCCTTCGGATCGACGACTACAACGCCTCGGGCCTGACCGGCGACGACTACGGCGACGGCAAGTTCGCGGCCGTGGTCCGTAGGCAGCTGGAAAGCCTCAAGTCGGGGCGCGGCGCGGGCGGTTCCTACGGCCTCGGCAAGGCGACGCTCTGGGCCACCAGCGCGCTGGGCATGGTGCTCATCAACTCCACGCTCTCCGTGCCGCACGAGGGTCGCACCGAACGTCGCGTCATCGGGCGGCTGGAGCTGCCGTGGCGCTCCGTCGACGGCACTCCGTATGCGGGCCCGGCCTGGCTGGGTCGCCCCGATCCCGAGACGCACAACGCGGAGGTGGTCCGCTCCTGGTGGGCCGACGAGGAGACAGTCGAACGTCTCCATCTCACCCGCGACAACGACGAGCCGGGCACGTCCTTCCTCATCGTCGGTGCCCACGACGTGGCGAGTCTCGAACAGGGTGCAACGGGCTCGGACGACGATGAAGGCAACACGGGCGACGGCGACGGGATCCGCGACATCCGTGTCATGCATCGACGCCTGGTCGAGGCGCTGGGCCGGGATTTCTGGGCGGCCATGACCGGAGGCGGCAGCAGGCTCCCGCTGTTGGAGACCTCGGTGCGCACGTATCGCAACGGCGAGGTCGTCGTGGAGGAGGAGACGGTCGACCCCACCGACACCCAGCCCTCGCGCAGCCGGGCGTTGCGCGCGTTCTACGAGGGTACGACCGTCGACCGGCTCACCGAGGCCGGCCAGGTGGCCCTCCGTGCTGTTCCGCTCAGGCTCCCTCTGTCCGGGGGACGTTCGGGCACGCTCGGCACGCACCAGGGGGTGCTCCTGGTCACGGAGGCCGAGGACAAGGACGGGGTACCGAACCAGGTCCACTCGCTGCGTGGCAACCGGATGACCATCAAGAAGTCGACCGTCCACGGTCTGCCTCTGGGCGTCACCCAGTTCCAGGCCGTTCTCCTGGTGGGCCACGCGGCGGGAGAGGCGGCGCCCTTCGCAGGGGAGGCCGAGGAGTTCCTGCGGGCCGCTGAGCCTCCCGAGCACGACCGATGGGGGCAGACCGAGGAGTTGACCCTCCGTTGGTCCCACAGTGCCCACAACCGGATCTCCCGACTCACCACCGAGGTCAACGCGGCCGTCAAGGAGCTGGTGGTCCGGCCGAAGCGCATCGGCCTCGAGGAGAGCGCCAAGCTGCGCAAGAAGCTCACCGTCCAGCGCAAGACCGCCGCACCCAAGCGGGGTTCCGGGCCGACGGTGCCGGAACTGGTCGAGCTGGACGCCGAGATCGGCGAGAGCAAGGAGTGGCGGATCACCGCGGAGGTGAAGCTTCCACGCGCCGACGAACTGCCCGCGATGACCCCTGTGGTCCTCCTCGACGTCCGCTCGGGCGGCAGGCCCAGACTCGACTGGGCTGAGCTTGTTGCAGTGGAGGGCTGCCAGGTGGAAGGCGGAGTTCTGCACTTCGAGCAAGGCGCCCGCAAGGCGGTGTTCCGTGGGGCCACCGATCCCACCAGTCATCCGGTCCGCACCGAACTCACGCGACTCGCGCTCGAACTCCGTGCCGGCTCAGGGGAGTGAGGCATGAAGTTCTATCCGTACAAGCGACTCAACCGCCCGGTCGGACTGAGGGTGACGTCGGTCTCGCTCAGGCTGCCCGACCGCACCCGTGACCACTTGGACACCTCGGCGTTCTCGACGCCCCAGAGGACCGTCGCCCTGGGTGTGGCACAGCACGAGGACTGGCTGTCGGCAAGGATCGGCCTGTCCGCCACCCTGCCCCCCGGTGCCACCGACCCCGACGCCCCGTGGAGCGACCTACGGGTCCTTGCGGTGCTCACCGACGGCGACACCAACGTCCGCACCACGGTCGAACTCCGCCAGGACGCCCCGGACAGCAAGGAATGGTCCGGCGCGATCGAGGTGCGCCGTGACGACCACGTCGGTCGTGCCGATCTGGCGGTCCACGCGGTTGCCACCGTGGACGGTGTGGAAGGCCGGGCGATCACCGAGACCGACACCGACTGGACGATCGACACGACCGCCGAGGAACCGCTCGGCGGACTCCGCCTCGATGTGAAGCAGACGAGCTTCACCAAGAGTGCGCGGGAGTGGTTGCGTCCCTACGCCGACGCACCCTGGGTCGTCGACGCCTCGGGCCGGCTTCCGGTGGTGATGGTCAACACCGATGTCGAGGGGTTCTCTGACCTTCTCGGCGGCGAGACCGGCGGGATGGAGAACAAGGTTCAGGAGCTGCTGCTCTCGCAGATGGCCACCGACGTGTGGACAGCCGTCTTCCACAGCGCGGTCGGTGATCTGGAGGTCGAGCCCGACGGCTCGCCCGTCTTCCCCTCCGACTGGAGGGGAGAGGTGCTGCGGGAGATGCTCCCCGATGTGGTGCCCGGCCTCCGGGCCGAGGAGGCGCTGCGCCAGGTGCATCGTCGGCGGACCGGCGACGCGGGATGGGCGGAACTCCAGACCCGCGTCCACTACGCCGCCGTGCGTCGTGCCGGTGCGCGCCAATCGCTCGCCAACGCCCTGCGCGCGCTGCAGCAGATCAACCGAGAGGACCGGCCGTGATCGAGCAGCCCCACTACCTTCCCCCGCGACTCGGTCTGCTCTCCGCGACGGCCGCCGATCCCTTCCTGACCGAGGATCTTCTTCGCGGGATCCAGGGGCATGGGGGCGTGGACCTGGCGAAGGTCGTCGAGCCTCTGCCGGAGGAGGACCCCCGCTGGCGGGTGGAACCCCTCCGGGAACTGATCGACGACGCGTTGCACCAGTTCAAGGAGAACCGGACGGAGGCCGACGCCTGGTTGGCCCCGCGTCTGCACGCGGCTCTCCGCCTGACACGGCGGGAGGCCGCCGACCGGCGGATCTGGAACCACCTCGCGCTCGGTGTCGCCCCGGACTACGTGGTGTGGCGGCATCCTCCTGTGCCTTCGGCGAAGACCCCCGATCCCCGTGTCGCCGCGGCCCGTTTCAAGGGCGCCCCCGACCGGCAGTGCTTCTCACGCCTGTGGTGGGCGGCCGAACTGTTCCGCAACGGCGGCGACTACGCCCCAGTGGTGGTCGCCTGCTCCAATCAGGACTTGATCCACACCGTGATGCGGTCGGACCTGGTCGACCACCGTCCGACGGCCCAGGCGTTGGTCCGTATTCTCCAGAGCGGCATCGCCACCACAGGCCGTGAGATCAACGGCCTCATGGCCGCGATCAACACGGCCGGCGCCACTCTGATCTACGACGCGATGGCCGCCGACGAGTCGCGGGACCCCGAAGATCTGCGCCGCTGGATCGAGGAGGCCGAGACCGCTCCTCCCGTGCCCCGCCACCAGTTGCCGACCGGACCGGAGGAAGAGCCCGTCCCCGAGGAGTCCGTGGAGACACTGACGAAGTACTTCGCCGACCTCTTCGAGACGGCACCGGTCCGAGGGCGGGCGCCGCAGGGGTGAGCTGGAGGGATCACCCACCGTTGAGAGGGTGGCCCTTCAGGCCCTCCCGCCGGCGGACCTTCACCGGTTCGCTGGGCGGACGCCAGTTCTCGAGCTTCGCCAGGGCCTGCTCCAGCCTGGCGTCGGCCTCCTCTTCGCTCAGCTCCGGCTCGAGCACGTGCCGGAGTACGTGCAGAGCGAGCCGGGGCGGCACCGCGTTGCCGATCTGCTGGGACCGGTCGCCGCCTCGCCAGGGGTACGCGACGGGGAACGTCTGGAGCACCCCGGCCTCCGCGAGCTCGAATCGGGGGAGGTCCGTGTTCGTGCCCTTGTGGACGAGCCGGTTGCGGGACACCTTCCCGGTGACAGTCGAGGAGGGTGCGTCGTGGTCGCGGCGTCCTCGTGCGGCCGGGTCACCGCCTGTCCCGTAGTTCGAGACGACGGTGAAGGCAGGGCGGTCCGGCAGGTTGATGTCCGGCAGGTCCAGTTCCAGCGCGATGTCTCGGGCCTTCTTCAGGGCGGCCTCCATGGACACCCAGGAGGCCTTCGGTCCCTTCCTGCTGACGTTCTCCTCGTCGACGCCCCAGAGAGGGGCGTCCGCACGCTCTGCGTCACGGGACGCTGAGGCAACACCGCCCGGCCGGTAGCGGTGGTGGGTCTCCTCCAGCTCCGGGATCTCGACGTCCCCGAGCCTGGCCATGAGCACGGCACGCCTACGGGTCTGCGGGACGCCGAACGCCTCAGTGTGCATCAGCTGCGTCTTGGTCCGGTAGTCGAGGGTGGCCAGCACCTTCTCGTACTCCTCCCACACACGCATCACGGCGGGCACCTGTTCCAGCACGACGGCCCTGTAGGGCTCCAGCTCAGGGCGCCGGCTGCGTTCGATCACCCACCACAACGGTTGGAGGACGAGCCCGGTCCGTTCGTCGCCCAGTTCCTCCAGCCTGGCCCGGTGTGCGTCCAGGGATTTCTCCAAGGAGACGAGGCCGTCGAAGAGGTTCTTGAGGTCGGTGTCCCGACGGGCGAGTCCACGTGGCGCCTCCGTCGCCTTCAGCGCGAGTTCGATCTCCTCGGGCGAGCAGCCGTGCTCGGCGAGGCTCTTCCTGGTCGCTCTGCGAGCGACCGAGCGGAGCGCCTCGTCCTCACGCTTCTGAGCTTTGACCTCGTCCGCCTCGGCGGCCCTGAGTCGCAGTTCTTCGGAGATCTCGTTCCAGGTACGTTCGACATCAGGCCAAGGCGTCTCCTTCGAGCGCACGGCGTCGTGCAGCCGCCCGATGTACTCCAGCACGTCATCGAGGGCCCTGCGACCGGCCCCGTGTCCGGCGACGGTGAACGTCTGGCAGGGCGGCCCACCCGTCAGCACCTGGGCGTGCGGGAAGTCGGCTGCCCGATAGTCCCTGACATCACCGGCGAAGGTGTCCATCCCCGCGGCCTCACGGGTCCGGCAGGCGTTGTCGTCCCATTCGATGCCGGTGACCTGGTGACCGAGGGCTTCCGCTGCCACATCCAGCCCTCCAGGCCCCGCGAACAAGTCCACGATGCGAAAAACCGCAGGTGCGGAGGGTGTGTGTTTGACGTGGCTCATGTGCGAGAAGTTTAGCCGGCTGTCCGGTGTGCGACCGCCCATCGGCTACGTCCGGTCCGAGGACCGAAGCGCGGTCGCGATGGACTCACCGAGTGCCCTGCCCACCGGTGGAGGCGTGGCATGCCCGATCTGTCGGTAGCGCGCGGTCTTCTGGCCGGTGATCCGCCACTCGAGGGGGAACGCCTGGACGATGGCGGCCTGGTCCACCGTGATTTTCGGCATATGCGCCACGTCGTCGGAGCGGGGCCACACATAGTTTGGTCCCGGCACCTCGTCGGCGAAGGCGTTTCCGTTGATCCCCATCCGCGCCCAGGCGCGCTTCGTGCCGGTCGGGCCGACATCGGCGCCACCCCGGTTGTCCGAGCCGCCGACGAGGGTCGGAGCCACGGCGCTCGCCTGATCCGCCCATGCGCCGGCCTCCCGCCAGCCTCGTGCTGCCATCGAGCCGCGCAATGCCTGACCGACCGAGACGTGCTCGCCCACCGTCGGCTCCGGTGGGGCGAAGGCATCGAACCAGGGCTCCTTGAGTGCCACCAGGACACCCTGTTCACGGTCCTGCGGCACGCCGAAGTCCGCGGCGTTCAGTACGAACCAGCGCAACCGGTAGCCGAGGTGCGCCAGTTCCTCCGCGGCGAACGCGCGCACTTCCGCATAGGCGGGCGAGTCGACGAGTGCCGGGAGGTTCTCCAGCAGCAGGGCGCGGGGTTGGACGGCGTGGAGCAGGTAGACCGTGGCCGTGAGCAGTCGCAGTTCCGGCTCGCTGTCCGGCCGCCTGACCGCGGCCGAGGATTTCACGCGGGGCAGGCCCGCCGAGAGCAGGTCGACGTCCAGGGTCTCCGGGTGCTCTTCAGGGAGGAAGCTGATCAGGTCCTCGCAGACGACCTTCCAGTCCGGTCGGTTGGCGAGAAGCGTCTCGCACGCTCGGGGCTTGTTGTCGAGCAGGAGCACCGGCGAGAAACCCGCACTCTCCAGCCCGAGGGCGAGCCCGCCCGCTCCGGAGCACACGTCGACGAAGGTCAGATCCCCCATGTTTCCCCCTTGCCCGAGCGTTCTGTAAGACGTCGCTCCACGGTTGCCGTCACCCGTACGACCACTTCCACGGGCGCCTCGTGCTCCCAGAACCGCAGGACCGTCCACCCCTGTGCGGTCAGGTGCTCCGTCGTCTCCCGGTCGCGGGCCATGTTCCGGTCCAGCTTCTGGCGCCACCACTCTGCGTTCGACTTCGGTTGCGTGGCGTGCTGCGGGCACCCGTGCCAGAAGCATCCGTCGATCAGGACGGCCACCTTGGCCCGGGTGAACGCCACGTCGATGCGCCGCCGCGCCATGCCCGGCACCGGGTACTCCACGCGGTAGCGCAGGCCGGCCGCGTGCAGCAGGCGTCGTACGGCCAGCTCGGCGTTCGTGTCCTTGCTGGCCTGACGCGACATGCGTGCGGAGACGCCGGGCGAGGAGGGCTTCACGTTGTCCAATGGTGTCGCGCCTCAGGAGTGGAAGTCGTCACGGTCGATGACGATCGCGTCCTGCCGACCCGAGTCGATCGCACGGAACCGGATCAGGGGCCCACCGGTCGCCCCCGACGACTTCGGCGCGACGAAGGAGAAGGCCATGACCACGGCACCGGGGTCCAGGGTCCCGTCGCCGGCGAGGCGCGGCTCGGACTCGACGACCGGGTAGAGGAGCACCGCCCCTCGACGCGGGCGTGCCAACTCCTCGACCGATGTGTTTCCCGCTGTCTCGACGGCGCCCGCGATACGCAGGGCGGCGGCGCGGTGCTTGGGCTCGCTGAGAGCGCCGAAGAGTGCGCCGCGTCGACGGGTACGACGGGCCGGGGTGAACGGGCCGTGTCCCAGGAGGCGGGCCTCCACGCGCTTGGTCGAGGTCTGCAACGGCGTGATCACGAGCCAGTCGTCTATCGTTCCCGGCTGCCGCCCCGCTTCCAGCAGGAACTCCAAGTGGGGCGAGAACTGGCTCGGGATCGACCACCGCAGGTCACACAGCACCTTGGTCAGCACCTCGTGGGAGACCGTTCCCACACGTGCCTCGTACGCGGGGCCGTCCCCGACCGACAGATGCACCGGGTCCTGCCCGAGTGCGGCGAGCACGGGCTCCCAGCATTCGGTGTTGTGGGACAGGCCGCCCGAGGTCTCCGGATGGGCGGTCGGTTCCACCCATGAGCCCGGCGACCGCACCTCCACCAGTTCCGCGTTGAACATCTTGTTCCGGGCCGACGGCTTCACCCATGGCAGGTGCTGGGCCACCAGGGGCGGGATCTGGGCGGGGGTGACCTGGGGGCGGCCGTCCACCAGCGGGGCGTAGCGGGCCAGCTCGGCGCGGAAGAGTTCCTCGTCCCGGCAGATCGCCTCGAAGGCCTCGTACAGGTCGACGGTCTTGGCGCTGCGGCCCTTGCCGAGGGTCTCCTCGCGGCCGATGTACAGCCGCACCAGGTCCCGGTAGCCGGGGCGGAAGCCGAACCAGCGACCCATCTGCATCAGCGTGTCGGCCTGCTGGGTCGTACGGCGGTAGTAGGTGACGGTCAGACCCTCGACCGTGAAGCCCCGGGACAGCTTGGTGCCGCCGACGAGGATCTTCCAGACGTTGGGGGTGCGGTCGAAGTCCAGGTCGGGCTGGGCGTAGTCGCGCTCGCTCTCGCCGTTGATGACCATGACGGGGCTGCCGCCCTGGTTGATCAGGCGGCGGGCTTCGGCGACGTACGGCTTGAGGTCGGCGTACGTCGTGGGAGTGGGCAGGGAGCCGTCCGCGCAGGCGCGGAAGTCCCTCTCGAAGAGGTCCGCCAGGCGGGCGTGGCCCTCCGGGCCCGTGTACGCGGCGTTGTGCCACATGGTGTTGATGCGCAGGGCGAGCGCCGTGTGCTCGGCCATCCGGACCGATTCGTGCACCAGCATCGTGTGGTGCCGGAACGGGTCGGAGGGGACGCCGTGTTCGGCGCGGTAGACCTTCAGCGCACCGGTGAGGACGAAGGCGTCCAGGGCTTCCTGGAGGCGGTCGCCCGTGGAGTCGTAGATGCCTCGGACGTGCTTCTTCTCGGCCTCGCCCTCGCCGTCGTCGACCGTGTCCAAGTCGTGGAAGTCCTGGACGCCCATGTAGTCGGTCGGGCGCGGGAGGGAGATCAGGAAGTCCCGCGGGAACAGGTCCTCCTCGTCGCCCGGGTCGATGAAGACGTTGGCGAAGGGCGTGGCGGTGTAGCCGACGTACTGGGCGCGGGGCAGGAGCTTGAGCAGGGCGCTGATCTGGCCGTTGATCGCCGTGCGGGTGACCTTGCCGTCCTCCCACTTCTTCGGGTCCGTGGTGTTCACCGAGGCCTGGTCCGACTCGTCGTCGATGATCAGGGCCGGCACCTCGCCGAGGATCGGGCCGAACTTCTTGAGGTCCTTGACCAGCTTCTCCAGCACGGACTTGTTCTTCTTCACGACCATGACGCGGGCGCGGGCCGCGTGCAGGTTCGCCGGGTCGTACAGCGGACGGGTGCGGTCCGGCTTCTCGAACTCCAGGGCGCTGATGCCGCGTTCCAGGGACATGTAGTCACGGTCGCGGGAGGTGAGGCGTTCGATGTCGAAGGCGCCGAGGGCGGACGGGCGGGCACCGAACGAGACGAACTTCGCGGGCCAGTCCTCGTCGTCCTGGTAGTCGATGCCGACCAGGGCGTCCGGGTCGTCCGGGTCGGCCGAGCCCAGGATGTTCTCCTGGCCGATCAGTTCCATGTCGAGCCGGCGCTGGGTCTGGCCGCGCAGCAGGTTCAGCGTGCCGCCCAGGACGATGACCAGCCGGTAGCCCGCGTCGATGGCCTTGGCGGTGACGCCGGTGAAGTTGGCGGTCTTGCCCGACTGCACGTAGCCGACGACCAGTCCACGCGCGCCGTAGGCGTCGCCACGGGTCGGGTCGGCGAGCCGCTCGACGACCGCGTGGGCGGCCTCGTCCAGGCCGGCGACCGCCGCGTCGGGCCAGCCCTTGCGGCGCAGCAGACGCTCGTACGAGGCCCAGTAGAAGGAGCGGTTCGCCGCCTGTTCCCGGGTGTACCAGGGCTGGAACTCGCGGCTGATGGTGACCGGGCCCGCTTCTTCGTGGACCGGTACGGCCGCGTCGAGTGCCTTGCGCAGATCCGGGCCGAGCACGAGCTTGTCGTAGATCTCGGCACGGCGCTCGGGGGTGCGGGGAGCCGTGGCCGACCAGGTGGGGGACTGCTCGAAGTCCCAGGCGGTGAGCTTGCGGTGCCAGAGGGCGAGAAGGTCGTCGCCGGGGGCCGCGGCCAGGATGCGGGCCCGGAAGTGGGTCTCGTCCGTGTCCGCCGGCTCGTCGGCTTCGGAGAGTACGAAGGCGAGTTTGGCGAAGTGCTTGGGGCCGCGCCTGCTCATCGCGTCGAGGACCTCGCCGTGCAGGTCGGTGAGGTGGTCGGGAAGAGGTGTGGTCTCGGCGGTCACAGCGGCTGGGCGGCCTTTCTGGAGGTGCGGGAGGACGCGTGGGGCAGGAGTCGGCTAGTCGGCGGCGCGGGTGAGTTCGGCGCGTGCCGCGGTGACGAGCACGCTGTTCCACAGGGCGATCCTGTCGGTCTGGTTGGCCCGGACCCGTTCCTTCTGGAAGATCTCGTTGAGCATCAGATAGAGGAGGCTCTTGAGGACCGGGGCGTCGTTGGAACCTCCGCGCCGGCCGCCGTTGAAGGCCTGCCGGTAGTCCTTGTTGAGGACGACCAGACGCTCCTTGTGGTCGATCGTGAAGAGCAGTTCGGCGGAGTCGGTGCCGGGCGGCACGTCGAGCCGGGCCCAGGTGAAGGTGATGGGGTCGTCGCCCTCCAGCTGCGGAAGTTCGTCCCGCAGCGTCCGCCTCAGCTTCGGGTCGATGCCCTTGCCGGGCGGGATGACGGCCGTGCGCTTCACCTCGGTGTTCCGTCTGGCCGCTTCCCGGTAGGCCGCGTCGGCCTCGTGGACGTACTCGGTGAAGGTGTGACCGGTGTCGGGGACGGCCGCCCGCTCCAGCCCTCGGGCGAACGCCGGGGTGACCTGGACGCCGTCCTTCTTCACGGTCAGGGCGAAGACGTCGTTGGGCTCGGGCGGCAGGTCCACGGCGATCCTGGCGAGGGCGAGGTGGCCCTCCGGGCTGCGGGTGTCGTTCCAGCCGCCGGCCTGGACGAGACGGTCGTTGCGGTAGAGGTAGAAGCCCTGGCGCTCGGCGAGCGGGCCGATGCCCCGGTAGGCGACCAGCGGCGACTTGGCGGGCCAGATGTGCGCGGTGAGCGCCACGTCACCGACGCCTTCGACGGGCGCGAGGTAGGTACGCGGGTAGCCGGCGCGGCCCGGAACGCGGTAGCCGAACGGGTCGATGGGCTCCACGCCCCGGTGGTCCAGTTCCTCCCGGGTGTGGACGTCCTCGACCACGATGTCTATGTGGAAGCCGTCGCGGGCGAGGAAGCGATGGAGGTAGAGACCGAGGTGGGTCTCCAGCCGCTCGATCGCGTCGTTGAGGTAGCGGTCGGTCTGGCCGGCGACGATGGTCTCGAACGCGCGGACCTGGTCCCAGCGCACGATCGTGCCGTGCCAGCCGATGATCCCGTCGTAGCGGTCGACCAGGTTCTGACAGTACGTCGCGTCGACGATGTCGCACGTGAAGTCGGCCTGCGCGCGGGCGGTGAGCCAGCGGCGGCCGACCGACGGGCTGCGCTTGGTCCGGCTGATCACGGTGAGCGCGTCGGCGTGCGAGAGCGAGGCGGCCTTCAGGCCGGCGCCGAAGTGCCCGAGAGCGTCGGCGGCGTACCGCTCGCGGCCGCCGACGGTCATCGCCGTGTCCAGACCCGCCTCGTCCATCCCTTCGCCGTCGTCGATGACGAGCAGGCCGACGAGACGGTCCCGTCCGCCGCGCTCACCGGTGTCCCGCAGGAAGCTCACGACGACGTTGCGGGCCTTCGCGTCGATCGAGTTGTCGATCAGGTCGGCGATGGCCGCCTCGAAGCCGTAGCCCTGGTGCGCGAGCGATTCGAAGGACCTGGCCGCCGGGGGGAGCCGCTTGCTTCCACTGGTGGGTACGTCGAACTGCCAGTCCGAGGACGGCTGGTAGGGCGGCATGCAGGTCTTCCTCGCGGGCCGGGACATGCCCGGAGCGCGTGCGGGCGTGCCAGTTTCAGCTGTTCACGTGTGAAGTTATCGTGAGGGGGTTGTGCGAGGTGTAACGGGATCGGAACAAAAGCACTCGATGTCCGCGGGCGGCGCGTTCCTGGGGCGGGGGGCCAGGAAGCGTGAGTCCGCCCGGTGTCACGGCGCCGGGATCCCGTGACACCCCTCGTACCCCCGTCCCGATCCGCACCAGCAGGCCGTGCCCCGTTGCGGGGGCCAGACGATGGCTCGGCCTCGGGCTGCCAGGGTGGTGGCGTACTGGGGGAGGAGGGCGGAGTCGGACGGGGTGGTGGCTTCCGAGGCGGCGAAGGCCTCGTAGGAGGGGACCGTGCCGGTGACGATGCCCAGGTTCGGGGTGCCGGACGCGGACAGCTCGCGCAGGGACGCCTCTATCGTCGCGAGGTGTTCCTCGTGGGAGGGGTACTCCGCGGCCAGGGGCGGATAGGCGGCGAGGAGTTCGGTCAGTTCCTGGGTCGGCCAGTGCAGGACCGCGACCGGGAAGGGGCGGGAGAGGGCCTCGCGGTAGGTGCCGAGTTCGGCGCGCAGGCGGGAGATCTCCGCCGCCAGCTCCTCGGGGTTGTCGGAGCCCAGCGACCAGACGCGCTTGGGGTCGTGGAGTTCGTCCAGGGGGATCGGGGACGAGTGCAGGGAGTCGGCCAGGGTGTCCCAGTCGTCGTGCGCCACGCCCAGCATCCGGCGTACCCGGTGGCGGCCGAAAAGCAGCGGGTGGGTGGCGTACGAGGGCTCCGAGGTGTCCGTGAGGACGAGCCGTACGCCCTCCGTGAACGTCTCCTGCGCCGCCTCCAGCTCGTCGTGGGACTCCAGGGACTCCGCCACGATCACCCAGGGGGCCGGGTCGCGCGGGGCGGCCGTGCGGATGCCGTCGATGATCGCCCGCGCCTCCGCCTCGTGGCCGTACTCCCAGAGGTTCGAGGCCTTCAGGGCGCGGACCAGGTGGGGGTTGTCCAACGGGTCTGACGTGCTCAGCAGACGGTCGTAGAGGGTGGACGCGGCGGGGCGGTCGCCGGCCAGTTCCAGGTGGGCCGCGGCCTGCAACAGCAGGGCTTCGGCGTCCTCGGGATACAGGCCGGCGGTCCGCTCCAGGCGTGCCGCTTCGGCGGTGTGGTCGACGTTCTCGGCAGGCGTGTCGGGGCGCATGGTGGACACCGTACTGCCGGGCCCGGCGGAAGGTGAGATATCTGCTGGCCAGGGCGCCGGGCCCGGGAGGGCTTCGGGTACTACGCCGTGACGCCGTCGATCTGGAGCGTCTGCACCGACTTCGCCGCGAACGGCACGCTCACCGTCTTCCCGCTCAGATACGTGTCCGAGTGGGCGGTGTAGAGGTCGCCGCCGCCGGTGGTGAGGGTGTTCCAGCGGGGGACCAGACCGCCCGAACCGCCGGTCACGGTGGTGAAGCGGGACAGGTCGAAGGTCAGGGTCTGGGCCGAGGCGGCGGTGTTCGCGGCGACGATCACCAGGCGTTTCGCGCTCGCGTCGTAGGCGGCGGCCGCGTAGCTCACGCCCGTGTCGACGATCTTCATGCCGGGGCGGATGTGCCGGCTGAACTGGGCCATCACGTAGTACTTGGTCGTCACCGAGCCTGCCGCCAGGGTGCCGGCGTCGTACGCGATCATCGCCCAGTTCGTGGACGGGTCCATGACCTGCCAGTAGACCCAGGCGGTCGGGTGCAGCCAGCGGAAGTCGTAGAGCAGGTTGCTCGCCATGGTCAGGCCGGTGCCGTCGTTGTCGCCGGTCTCCGAGTTCCACAGGGCCTTGCCCGCCGTCGTCACCACGTCGGTGTAGAGGAGGTCGCGGCGGCCGCCCGAGCCCTGGTAGCCGTGGACGTTGACCCGGTTCACGTACCCCTTCGTCGTCGAGCTGAAGGAGTTCCAGGTCGTGCGGGCCAGGTCGTAACTCGTCTCGTCCGACGCCGAGATCCTCGTACCCGTCAGGCCGCGCTTGTCCAACTCGCTGCGCAGGTAGGGCAGTACGGCCGCCTGGACGGTGGCGTCCATGTGGCAGCCCTCCTGGGTGCCGGTCGCCGTCCACCAGCTGGAGCTGGGCTCGTTGAAGGGGTCGACCGTCGCGAAGTCCACCCCCCAGTTCGACTTCGCGTACAGCGCCACCGCGGCCAGGTGGGAGGCGTGCTGGCGGTAGTTCCAGGACTGGAGGTTGTTGCCGCCGTCGGCCGCGCCCGACGGGTTGTGGTTCAGGCACATCCACCACATCGGGGAGTTCGCGAACAGCTCGGTCGTCGCGCCCCGGGCGGTGGCCTTGACCAGCATCGCCCGCTGGGTCGCGTCCGCCGTCCACTTCCAGGCCGTGGAGGTCGGGTCCTCGTTGTTCCAGTCCTGCCAGTAGCCCTCGATCTGCTTGAAGGCGGGGATGCCGGCGGAGGCCGTCATGCTCTCGCCGCCGACGCTGTTCCAGCTGCACGCGCCCAGGTTGTAGCGGGCGATGTTGAGGCCGAGGCCGGGCAGGGACTTGCCGTTGTACGTCACCGACTTGGAGGTGAAGAAGACGTCGGCGAAGTCGTCCCGGGCGCCGAAGACGTTGGCCCACCAGGCCAGGGAGGTGCCCCAGCCCTCCCAAGTTCCGTAACCCACCAAGGGGTTCACGGCGATCGTGGCGTCGGCGCGGGCGGTGCCCGTCGCCAGGGTGCTGCCGAGGACTCCGGCTCCCGCCGCGGCCAGCAGGGTTCTGCGTCGGATCATTCGCGTCTCCGATTCCCTCAACTACCGGTCGTCGAACCGGTGTTGCTGCCTGTCCCGTTCATGGCAACAGGAAGCATCGGGTGTGACGCGTGGGTTGTCGAGCGTTCTGACAGCCCTTTCTCAAACCTATGGAAGAAGCCGGACTCCGGGCGGTCCGACGCCCGGTGGACGGGCGACGGCGGTCACCAGGTGACCGGGAGCGTCCGCGGTCCGCGGATGAGTCCCTGGAGCTGGAACTCCACCTCCCGCGCGGGTACGGCGAGCCGGATGCCGGGGAAGCGGTCCAGCACCGAGCTGATGATCACCTCGGCCTCCATACGGGCCATGATGGCGGCCAGACAGTGATGCGGGCCGTGCCCGAAGGCGACATGACCGGCACCGCTGCGGTCGAAGTCGAGGGCGTCGGGGTCGGGGAAGACGTCGGGGTCGCGGTTGGCGGCGACATAGGCGTTGTAGACCACCTCGCCCGCCCGGATCACATGACCGCCGAGCGTCACGTCCTCGGTGGCGATGCGGGGGATGCCGACGCCGTTGCGGTGGGGTACGTAGCGGAACAGCTCGTCGACCGCCTTCGGGAGCAGCTCGGGCTCGCGGCGCAGCCGCTGGAGCTGCTCGGGGTAGGTGAGCAGCGCGTACATCATGGAGCCGCTGTTGTTCCGTACGGCGTGACCCCCGCTGACCTGGATGGCCATGGCCAGGGACACCGCCTCGTCGTCCGTGATCTCGCCCGTGGCGGCGGCCTGCGCGAGGACGCCGGCCAGGTCGTCCCGGGGGTCCTCGCGCCGGCGGTCGAGAAGGTCGACGATGCGGGCGCGGGTCGCCGCCCGGGCCGCCGCCGCGCGCTCCTCGGAGTCCGCGCCCGCGGACAGCAGCGCCTCGCCGGTCTGCGCCCAGCTCTGCCAGTCGCTCTCGTCCACCCCGAGGAAGTCGCGGATCACGGCGATCGGGAACGGGCCGTGCAACTGCTGCATGAGGTCGGCCGGGGGACCCGCCGACTCCATCGCGTCGAGCAGCCCGGCGGCCGTGCGCTCGGCCATCGGGCGCAGCCGCATCATGCTCCGGCCGGTGAACGCGCGGGCGACGACCCTGCGCAGCTCGGTGTGCCGGGGCGCGTCGATGTACTGGAGCCCGGCCGTCTGGGACGCCACCGGCGTGGGCCGCATGGTGGTCACCGGGCGGCCGATGAGCTGCGCGCGGGAGAAGCGCGGGTCGGAGACGACGAACCGGACGTCCTCGTAGCGGGTGACCAGCCAGGCATGCCCCTCGCCGTGCGGCAGCCTGATCCGGGTGACCGGCTCGGCGCGCAGCAGCTCGTCGAGGAAGGGGTCGGGATCGAGGGCGGGCAGGTCGTCGACGGGCCAGAACCTCACGGGCGGGGGCGGTGCGGCGGCGCCCGAGGCGGTGGAGGGGTCGGAGTCGGGGTCGAAGGGCATGGCACACCACTCCCGTGCGTCCTGGGGTTCCGGCAGGTTCCGGCAGCCGGCTCGGGCTTCCGCCATGGCCAGCCTGCCCGAGCCCACGGCCGGGCGCTCGCCGGTGCGGCCGTTCGTGGGAGTCGGGGGTGCGCGCCGAAGTGGGGGCGGAGGTGTGCAGACCGTGGGTGGGCGTGCGGTCGACGGTGCATGGGCCTGGAGACTTCGGCCGCGGCCGTCTATCTTGCGGCCGTCTGTCCTGCGGTCGGCCCCGGCGGGCGGAGGTGACGGCGTGCGGATGCGTACGAGTTCCCGTGTGCCTACGAGTTCCTGTGTGCCTACGAGTTCCCGTGTGCGTACGAGTCCACGTGTACGGACGGGTACGCGTCCACGCCTGCGGGTGCGGGTGCGGGTGCGGGCGTGGACCTGGCCCCGCGTGCGGCTGCGCTCCCGGGTCGTGCGGCACAGCACCCGGCGCCGCCGTGCCCGGCTGCGGCGTGCGCTGTGGGGGACGGGCGAACTCCTCGTCACCGCAGGGCTCGTGCTGCTGCTTCTCGTCGTCCACCAGCTGTGGTGGACCAACCGCGAGGCCCGGCAGGGCGCCGACCGCAAGGTGCAGGCGCTGGAACGGCAGTGGGACACGGAGACGGATCCGTCCGCGGGCAGCGGTGCCGCCGGTTCCGAAGCGGCCCCCGGCCGCACGGACCCCGAGCCGGCCGGGTCCGGCGGCCACCGCTCCACCGCCGCCCGGCAGGCCACGGCACCCCGGTGGTCCCAGGCCTACGCGGTCCTCGGCATCCCCCGCCTGCATCTGCGCGTCCCCGTCGCCGAGGGCACCGGCAAGCGCGACGTGCTCGACAAGGGCTACGTCGGCCACTACCCCGGTACCCAACAGCCGGGCCAGGCGGGCAACTTCGCCGTCGCCGGGCACCGCAACACCCACGGCGAGCCGTTCCGGCACCTGGACCGGCTGCGCAAGGGCGACGAGGTCCGGGTGGAGACCGCCGGCGCCGTCTACACGTACACCGTCGACCGGACGCTCCCGCAGACCTCGGCGCGTGACTCCGGTGTCATCGCCCCCGTACCCCGCAGCCTGGTGCGGTCCGGCTACGGCTACCGTGGCCCCGGCTTCTACATCACCCTCACGACGTGCACCCCGGAGTACACCTCCCGCTACCGCCTGGTGGTGTGGGGCACGCTCACTTCCATGCGGCCACGCTGACCGCGCCGACCGCCGCGAGGACCGCGGACACCACCATGGCGATGTCCGCGCCGTGCGCCAGGCTGCCGGCCGAGGTGGCGATCGCGATCGTCAGGGCCACGCCCGCGCAGGAGCCGATGTAGCGGAAGGTCTGCTGCGCCCCCGAGCCCATCGCGGCCCGCTGGGCCGGTACGGACTCGACCGAGAGCAGCGGCAGGGCGGCGTTGAGCAGGCCGCTGCCCACACCCGCGATCAGCAGGCCGGGCAGCAGACGCGGCCAGGAGCCCGCGTCGATGGCGCCGAGCATGGCGAGCACACCGACCGCGTGCAGCACGAAACCGAGGACCAGCTGGTGGCGCGACGCCATCCGGCCCGCGAGCCGTCGGGCCTGCAACGCGACCGTGAAGGACAGCCCGGACCAGAGCAGGAACAGCCACGCCGTCTCCAGCGCGGACAGCCCGAGGGAGCGCTGCAGCAGCGTCGGCAGGAAGCTGAACAGGCCGATGACGGCGAGGCCGGTGAACAGGCCGCCCGCCGAGGAGGCGAGGAAGCGGGGCCTGCGCAGCAGCGCGAGGTCGATCATCGGGGTGGCGGAGCGGCGTTCGACCAGGGTGAAGGCGCCGGTCAGCAGCACGAACGCGGCCAGCAGCAGGCCGACCGGCGCGCGCAGCCAGCCGTCCCGGCCCAGGGTGAGCGCCGCGACGAGGGCGACCAGCGCCAGCCCGAAGGTCACCGCGCCGAGCAGGTCGGGGCGACCGCCGCGCGGGGCGCGCGACTCGGACAGGGTGCGCGCCGAGAGGCCGGCCACGACCAGGGCGGCGGTGGCCAGGACGGCGTAGCCCAGCCGCCAGTCGGGCAGCGCCCCGGTGAGCAGCGGGCCGACGGCGATGCCGCCGCTGACGAACGCGCCCCACACGCCGGTCGCGTGCAGCCGGCCGCGCGGGGTGGGGAAGGCGTGCACGAGCAGTCCCAGGCTGCTGGCGAGCAGGGCCGCGCTCGCCGCGCCCTGGGCTACCCGGGTCAGGGTGAACAGCCAGGTCGAGCCGGCGAGCGCGCCGAGGGCGGTGGTGAGGCCGAGGGCGAGCGTGCCGGCCACGAAGATCCGGCGGCGGCCGTAGTCGTCGGCGAGGCTGCCGGCGACCAGGAGCAGGGCGGCCAGGCCCAGCGGGGTGCCGTTGAGCAGCCAGGCCTGGGCGGAGAGAGGGGTGTGCAGATCGGCGGCCATGTCGGGGAGCGCGACCATCGGCGCGGTGTACGTCATCAGCGCCACGGCGGTCGCGGCGCTGGTCAGGGCCAAGGTCGCGCGGGGGCGTGCGGGCTGGTCCGGGTGCTGCCCGCGCACCGCGCCGGTGGCCGCGACGGCCGCGGTGCCGGTGGTCGTGGCGGTGGAGTCGAGCCTGGTCATGGCGTCCTTCCGGAGAGGGGCGGCGATCGTGCGAGTTCGGTTATTGAACTTACCGATGCCTCCGACCGTAACATCCATGGTTCGTTCATTGAACCAACGAGAGGAAAAGTGGCTACAGTGGACGTCATGGCACTGGGCAAGGACTACGCATCGCAGGAGTGCTCGATCGCCCGAGCACTGGAGATCATCGGCGAACGCTGGACGCTGCTGGTCGTCCGCGACGCCCTGTACGGCGTACGCCGCTACAACGACTTCCTCGTCCACCTCGGCATCCCGCGCGCGGTCCTCGCCTCCCGCCTGCAGTCGCTGACGGCCGAGGGGATCCTGGAGAAGCACCGCTACCAGGAGTCGCCGCCGCGCGACGAGTACGTCCTCACCGAGCGCGGCCTGTCCCTGTGGCCGGTGCTGCGCTCGCTCGGCCGGTGGGGGCGCGAGAACATCGACGGGTCCCTGCTGCGCGAGTTCCGGCACGTCGAGTGCGGCACGGAACTCGGCTCGTACGGCGAATGCCCCGCCTGCGCAACCGTCGTACCGGTTTCCGACGTCTTCATGGTGCCGGGACCGGATCTTGACCCGAACCCGGCGGACCCGGTCAGCCGGGCCCTGCTGAAGCCCAGGCGGCTGCTGGAACCCCTCGCCACGGAACCCGCCGGCGCGGAACCCGCAGGTGCGCAACCTGCCGGCGCGGATCCCGCCTGACGGATCCCCTCCGGCGGATCGCGTACGACCGGCAGGGCACACGTACGACCGGCAGGGCACACGCACGACCGGCAGGGCACACGCACGACCGGCAGGGCACACGCACGACCGCCAGGGCATACGTGGGTACGAGAGGGCGAGGGGGAGAAGGGGCGATGATCCGCAGCCGCGCCGCCGTACGCCCGCTCGCCGTGCTGCTGGTCCTGCTGCTCCAGATCGCGCTGCTGGACACCGGCAGCCTCCCGGCCGCCGTCGCGCTCGCCGCGACCGCCGCGGCCGCGTCCGCCCTTTGTCTCTGCTCCCGTCTCGCCGCGCGCTGCGCGCCCGCCGTGCCGCCCACCCGGGTGCGTACGGCCATCCGCGACCGGGCCCGCCGTACGGCGTTCCTGCCCCAGCGCGACCCCGACGCCCCCGGCCGGCGCAGGCCCAGGGCCCCTGGAACCGCCCTCCCGACGATCTCCGCGTAGGACACGCCGGCCGGGCACGACCGGGGCACCGCACTTCCTTCCTCCGGTGACCCCGCACCCTCCGACGTGCCCCCGCCCGGATCGTCATGCCGTCGCACAGCCACCCGCTTCCGGCACGACGAGACCCCCGGAGGGCTCAGCCATGTCCGTTTTCGTGCACCTCGTCGAGCAGCTCGCCGACCTGCTCGAACCGCTCTTCCACGCCTGCGCGGCCGCCGCCGCGATCGTCCTGTTCACCGCTCTGGTACGACTGCTCGTGCACCCCCTGTCCCGGGTCGCGGCCCGCGGCGGGCGGGCCCGGGCCGCACTGCAACCGCGGATCGCCGAACTGCGCAGGCGGCATGCGAAGAACCCCGAGAAGCTCCGGCAGGCGGTACTGGAACTGCACGCCGAGCACAAGGTGTCGCCGCTGTCCGGCTGTCTGCCGAGCCTGCTCCAACTGCCCGCGTTCTTCCTGCTGTACCACCTGTTCTCGAACCGGACGATCGGCGGTGCCCCCAACGGCCTGCTGGACCACCGGCTGTTCGCCGCGCCCCTGGGCGGCCGCTGGGCCGACGCCCTGGCCGACGGCGGGATGTTCGGACCGGCGGGAGTCGTGTACCTCGCACTCTTCGCGGTCGTCGCCGCCGTCGCCACCTTCAACTACCGCCGTACGAAGCAGATGGCCGCGGCCGGGGCCACGGTCGGTGCCGGGGCCATGGCCGGCGCCGGCGACGGGGGTGGCGCGGACGGGCAGCTGCCCGGTCTCGGCGCGGTCGGCAAGGTCATGCCGTTCATGTCCTTCCTCACGCTCTTCACCGTGGCCGTCATGCCGCTGGCGGCAGCGCTGTACATGGTGACCAGCACGGCCTGGAGCGCGGTGGAACGGGCGGTGCTGTACCGCTGACGGTCCGCCCCGCCGTACCGGTTCGGTTCAGTCCGGTTCGATCCGGTTCGGTCCGGTCCGTGAACACGGTCTTGCGGACTGGATGCGGACCTTGGATGATCGACCGGTTCTTCGATGGCCGCACCTGTCGGCCGGGCGCCCGCGAGCGAAGGAGACGGTGACCATGAAGCTGCTGCGAGTGGGGACGGCGGGCGCGGAGCGGCCCGCGCTGCTCGACGCCGGAGGCGTCCTGCGGGACCTGTCGGGTCTCGTGACCGACATCGACGGCGCGCTGCTCGCCGACGACGCCGCACTCGACCGAATCCGCGCCGCCGCCGAAGCCTCCGAGGGCGACGGCGGGCTGCCGGTGCTGGACCCGGCCGGGCTGCGCGTCGGGCCGCCGCTGGGGCGGATCGGCAAGATCGTGTGCATCGGGATGAACTACCACGACCACTCCCGGGAGATGGGGGTCCAGCCGCCCACCGAGCCCGTCGTCTTCTTCAAGGCGCCGGACACCGTCGTGGGGCCGAACGACACGGTTCTCGTACCGCGTGGCTCCACCAAGACGGACCACGAGGTGGAGCTGGCCGTCGTCATCGGACGGACCGCCCGCTATCTGGAGTCGGCGCAGGCGGGGCTCGCCCATGTCGCCGGGTACGCGGTGGCGCACGACGTGTCCGAGCGCGAGTTCCAGATGGAACGGGGCGGGACCTGGGACAAGGGGAAGAACTGCGAGACGTTCAACCCGCTGGGCCCGTGGCTGGTCACCGCCGACGAGGTGGGGGACCCGCAGGAGCTCTCGCTGCGGCTGTGGGTCAACGGGGAGCTGAGGCAGGACGGGACGACCGCCGAGCAGATCTTCCCGGTGGGCGAAGTGGTGCGCTACGTCAGCCACTTCATGACCCTGTACCCCGGTGACGTCATCAACACCGGGACTCCGGCCGGGGTCGCCGTGGGGCGGCCCGAGCCGAAGCCGTTCCTGCGGGCCGGGGACGTGGTGGAGCTGGAGATCGACGGACTCGGCCGTCAGCGGCAGGAACTGAAGGACGCGTAGGCCGGGCCCGCCGGGCACGGCGCGGGGGCGGGCCCGGACCGGGTCGCACCTGATCCGCTCGCACCTGATCAGGTCACATCGGATCCGCTCACATCGGATCCGGTCACATCAGTACGGCCGCGAGCCTTCGCCAGGTCTCGCGCGGCAGGTCGTCCCGCGCGCCCGCGTCCACCACCTGGATCGCCACATGGTCGGCGCCCGCCCGGTGGAAGGCCTCGACCCGCTCCCGGATCCGCTCCTCGTCGCCCCACGCGTACAGCGCGTCGACCAGACGGTCGCTGCCGCCGTCGGCCAGGTCGTCCTCGGTGAAGCCCAGGCGCAGGAAGTTGCCGGTGTAGTTGGGCAGCGAGAGATACAGCGCCAGGTGCCCACGGGCCAGGGCGCGGGCGCGGGCCGGGTCGGCCTCCGGGACGACCGCGAACTCCGGGGCCAGCAGCGGCCCGTCGCCGAGGAGTTCGCGGGCGCTCGCGGTGTGCTCCGGCGTGACGAGATAGGGGACCGCGCCCGCCGCCCGGTCCCGGGACAGCTCCAGGGTCCTCGGGCCGAGGGCCGCCAGGACGCGCCGCCCGGCGGGCACTCCGGTCTTGTCCAGCGCGTCCAGATAGGTGACCAGTGCCGAGTACGGACGGCGGTACTGCTCCGCGAGCCTGGCGTGGCTCACGCCCAGGCCGAGCACGAAACGGCCCGGGTGGGACTGCGCCAGCTCCGCGAACCCGGCGGCGCTCTCGTCGGCCTCGTACTGCCAGATGCTCTGGATGCTGGTGCCCACGACCAGCCGGGACGTCGCCTCGAGGAGCGGTCCGGCGTGCCGGGGGGCGCTGCTGCCGCCCAGCCAGGCCGCCCCGTACCCGAGTTCCTCCAGTTCCGCGGCCGCCTCGGCGATCTCGCCGCGCCGGGCCGGGTCCTCCGAGCGCAGGCCCGTGCTCCAGACGCCGTACCTGCCGATCGCTTCCTTGACGGTGGGGGTGCCGTTCGTCGACTCGGTCATCGGGTCCGTTCCCTCCGGATGGGTGTCGTGCCGTGATCGTCGTGCACGTCCGTCCCAACCGGAGGGAGCCGCGCGGTAATCCCGCGTACGGACCGGTCCTACAGACCGAGGAACTGCTCCAGCGTCGCCACCACGAACCGGTGGTCCTCCAGCTGCGGCAGCCCGGAGACCGTCACCGAGCCGATCACGCCGACGCCCTCGACGTTGATCGGGAAGGAGCCGCCGTGCGCCGCGTACGCGTCGGGGTCGAGGCGGGAGGAGTCCTCGAACGTGGTGCCCTTGGCCCGGAACCGGGCGCCGACGAGGTAGGACGCCACGCCGTAGCGCTCGACGACCCGGCGCTTGCGGGCGATCCACGCGTCGTTGTCGGGGGTGGAGCCCGGCAGCGCGGCGTGGAAGAGCTGCTGGCCCGCGCGGTGGATGTCGATGGCGACCGGGGCCTGGCGCTCCCGGGCCAGCTCCACCAGGAGCGAGCCGAGGGACCAGGCGTCGTCGTGGGTGAACTGACGGAAGACCAGCCGGCGTTCCTGCGCCTCCAGTTCCTCCACGCTCGGGGTGATCTCGGGGGCGAACCGGGGGGTGATCTCGCGTGCGCTCATCACAGGTTCACCGTCACACCGTCGCGGGCCGAGCGGCGGGCCGCCTCCAGGACGTCGAGGGCCGCGGCCGCCTCCAGCGCGGTCACCGGGTTCGGGCCGCCGTCGGTGAGGGCCTTCGCCACCGCCGCGTAGTAGGCGGGGTAGTCGCCGGGCAGCGTCGGTACGGGGGCGCCGCCGCCGGACAGCGGGGACTCGCCGGAGCCGAGACGGCCCCACAGCTGCTCGGGCTCCGCGCCCCAGCCGGCACCGGGACGATCGCCGTCCCGCAGCGCCGCCTCCTGGGGGTCCAGACCGTGCTTGACGTAGCCCGCCTGCGAGCCCAGCACCCGGAAGCGCGGGCCGAGCTGGGCGGTCGTCGCGGAGACGTAGAGGTGGGAGCGGACGCCGCTCGCGTGCGTGAGGGCGATGCAGGTGTCGTCGTCCGCTGCCGCGCCCGCGCGCCGGACGTCCGACTCGGCGTACACCTGCGTGACGGGGCCGAACAGGACGAGCGCCTGGTCGACGACGTGGCTGCCGAGGTCGTAGAGCAGACCGCCGATCTCCGCCGGGTCGCCGGACTCGCGCCAGCCGCCCTTGAGCTGCGGGCGCCAGCGCTCGAAGCGCGACTCGAAGCGCCAGACGTCGCCCAGCTCGCCGTCGGCGATCAGCTTGCGCAGGGTGAGGAAGTCGTTGTCCCAGCGGCGGTTCTGGAACACGGACAGGAGCAGGCCGCGCTCCTCGGCGAGGGCCGCCAGCTCGCGGGCCTCGGCGGCGGTGCCCGCGATCGGCTTGTCGATCACGACGGGCAGACCGGCCTTCAGCGCGGCCGTGGCGAACGGGACGTGCGTCTTGTTCGGCGAGGCGATGACGACCAGGTCGAGGTCGGCGGAGCGGTCGAACAGTTCCTCGGCGTTCACGGCGACGTGGACGTCCGGGAACTCCTTGCGGGCCTGTTCCTGGCGCTCGGGGTTCGAGGTGACCACCGTGTCGAGGACCAGGCCCTCGGTGGCGGCGATCAGCGGGGCGTGGAAGACGGAACCGGCAAGGCCGTAACCGATCAGGCCCACGCGGAGGGGGGTAGCAGTCATGCCCTCCACTTTCGCAACGCTGTTGCCAAAGTGCAAGCGCGGGGGAGAATGGCGGGGTGAACAGGACCAGGGGTGGCAGTGGCGGCGGGAGCGCCGACAGCGGTGGCGCGGTCGGCGGGACCGGGACCGGAAGTGGGAGCGGCGGTGGCGGGAACAGCGGCGGCCGTACGGGCGCGACGGCCGGCGTCAATCTGCTCGCGCTGCGCAGCCACAACACCGCGCTGGTCCTCGACCTGCTGCGCACGGCGGGCGCCGGGGGTGCGGACGGCATAAGCAGGCTCGAACTCGCCGAGCGGACCGGCCTGACCCCGCAGGCCGTCAGCAAGATCACCGCCCGGCTGCGGGCCGAGGGGCTGGCGACGGAGGCGGGGCGGCGCGCGTCGACCGGCGGCAAACCGCGCACGGTGCTGCGGCTGGTGCCCGAGGCGGGGTACGCCGTCGGCGTGCACCTGGACCGGGACGAGGCACGGGCCGTCCTGGTCGACCTCGCCGGGAGCGTGGTGGCGGAGCGGGGCGGTCCGCTGGACCTGGGGGCGGGGGGCGAGGCCGTGGTCGCGGCGGTGGCCCGGGAGGCGGAACTCCTGGCCTCCGCCCGGCGCTCCGGTTCCCTCCTCGGGGTCGGCGTGGCCCTGCCCGGCCCCCTCGACCACACCCACGGCGTACTGCACCGGGTCACCGGCTTCCCCGAGTGGGACGGATTCCCGCTGCGGGACGCGCTCGCCCGACGGCTCGGCGGTGTGCCGGTGGTCGTCGACAAGGACACCAACGCGGCGGCGCTCGGACTGGCCGTCGGCGGCGAGGGCGACTCCTTCGCCTATCTGCACCTCGGCACCGGACTCGGCGCCGGACTGGTCGTGGGAGGCGGCGTGCACCGGGGCGCGCGCACCGGGGCGGGGGAGTTCGGGCACCAGGTCATCCAGCTCGACGGGCCGCCGTGCGGCTGCGGCGACCGCGGCTGCATCGAGGCCCTGTGCCTGGGCGCCGTGGCGCGCGGCGACATCGAGGAGGCGGCCCGGGTGCTGGGCGCGGGCGCGGCGAACCTGGTGGGGCTGCTCGACATCGACCAGGTGCTGCTCGGCGGGCGTACGGTCGCCGCGGCGCCGGAGCGGTTCGTGCGCGGCGTGGCGGAGGTGCTCGACGCGCGGGCCCGGCGCGGGGGCGCGGCCGAGGGTGCGGTGCCGGTGCGGGTGGCGCCGGGCGGGGCGCGCGCGGTCGCGGAGGGGGCGGCGCAGTTGCTGCTCGGGCCGCTGTTCGGGCGGGACGACACCTGAGCCGGGGGAGCCGCGGGGGAGCGTGCGGCTCCGGAGTCCGGGACTTCGGGACTTCGGGTCTTGGGGCTCCGGGTGCGTGGGGCCGCAGTTTCCGGGGCGGCAACCGGGGGTGCGCCGATCGGCCGGAATTGCACACTCGTTCGAGTTCTGTCGTCCTTCGGCCCGGCATGGCGCCGGGGCCCGGCCGCCCTGGTCGGGCAGGGTCACTTGACCATGCGACCGTGCACCCCCGTCTCCCTGTGCCTGGCGGCAGCCGCCGCCCTGCTTCCCGTACCGGCGGCGACCGCTGCTGCGGCGACCGTCTCCGCCGCGACCGCTGCCGCCGTGACGGCTGCCGCCGTGACGGCTGTCGCCGTGACCGTTCCCGCGGCGAACGCCTCGACGGCGACCGTCTCGACGGCGAACGCTTCCGCGGCGAACGCCTCGGCGGTTCGCGCCGCTTCCGACCCGGCCTGTGCCACCTCCGACGGCAACGCCTTCCCTCTCACCACCCGGATCCGCGGCGGCCCCGGCGCCTACGAGCCCGGCGGCGGTTACGGCACCTGGTACCTGGACCTGACCAACACCACCACCCGCCCCTGCGCGGGCATCCACCCGGTCGTCGTGCTGGTCGACGGGCAGCACGCCCTGAAGCCCGACCAACTGCTCCTGGAGTTCTACGACGGCACGCGCCCACGTCGCGTCCACTTCGAGACGACCGACGAGGACGAACTGGTCGGGGCGTTCGACGCGGAGGACGACGGCACGGACGACTTCGCCGGCTTCACGGTGGCCCCGCGCAAGTCCCTCACGGTGAAGGTCCGGCTCGCCCTCACCTCCGACACGGCGGCCAAGGACATCACCGTCAACGCGGCCGTGGTCCAGCGCCACAAGGACGACGGTGACTGGGTCGGCGAGTCGAACGCCTACCGCTTCCGTGTCGCGGCCGACGCGGATTCCAACGCCCGCCCCGACACCGATGCCGACGCGGGTACGGGTACGGGCACGCACTCCGACACGCACCCGAACGCGCACCCGAACCCGAACCCGAACCCGAACCCGAACCCGGACCCGGACCCGGACACCGAGGCGGGCGGACACGCGCGCGCCGACACCCCCGCCGCCTCCGGCACCGTGCGCCCGCCTGCCGCGTCGTCCCCCCGCCCGAGCGCCGGTCCCGGGACCGGCATCGGCAGCGATCCGGAGGCCGCGCCACGCACTCCCGCCGGTTCCCCCGCCGCCTCCGCCGCCCCGCGGCCCCGCGCCTCGGGCACCTCGTCCGCGTCCGTGCCCGACTCCACCGGCTCCACCGAATCGACCGGCTCCGCCGACCCGGCCGCCTCCGCCTCCGCCGACGACCTCCCCTTCGTCGAGGAGCTCGCCGGTACCGGCCTCGGCGCCCCGGCCGCCGTGCTCGCCGCGACCCTCGCCCTGCTGCTCGCCGGCGGTGTGCTGGTACTGGTACTGGTGCGCAGGCGGCGCTGACCGCGTATCGGAAGGCCGTTCCGCAAGATCGGGCCTGTGTCTAGGCTGGGGCTCACGTACCGCGTACGGCAGGAGACCTTGCAGATGTCAGACCGCAGGCCCATCGAGTCGTGGCTCACCGACATGGACGGTGTGCTGATCCACGAGGGCGTCCCGATTCCCGGTGCCGACGCCTTCGTCAAGAAACTCCGCGAGTCCGGCAAGCCGTTCCTCGTGCTGACCAACAACTCGATCTACACCCCGCGCGATCTGCACGCCCGGCTGCGGCGCATGGGCCTGGAGGTGCCGGTCGAGTCCATCTGGACCTCGGCGCTGGCCACCGCCCGGTTCCTGGACGACCAGCGGCCGGGCGGCACGGCGTACGTCATCGGCGAGGCCGGCCTCACGACCGCGCTGCACGACATCGGCTACATCCTCACCGACCACGAGCCGGACTACGTCGTGCTCGGCGAGACCCGGACGTATTCGTTCGAGGCGATGACGAAGGCCGTGCGGCTGATCCTCGGTGGTGCCCGCTTCATCTGCACCAACCCGGACGAGACCGGCCCGTCCGCCGAGGGCCCGCTGCCCGCCACCGGTGCCGTGGCCGCGCTGATCACCCAGGCGACCGGCCGCAAGCCGTACTTCGCCGGCAAGCCCAATCCGCTGATGATGCGCACCGGCCTCAACGCGATCGGCGCCCACTCCGAGACCAGCGCGATGATCGGTGACCGGATGGACACCGACGTGCTGGCCGGCATGGAGGCCGGGATGCGGACGTTCCTGGTGCTCACCGGGCTGACCCGGCCCGAGCAGGTCGAGGACTTCCCGTACCGGCCCTCGGAGATCGTGGACTCCATCGCGGATCTCGTCGAACGGATCTGAGACGCCCGGCACCGGGCGATCCACCGGTACGGAGCAGCGCGGCCGGTCGCGCATGCCCCCGTGGCCGTCCCCGGCACCGTGGACGGACCGGGGGTCACCGGGCCCGGCCGGCGGCCCGCTCCCCCTTGGGGACGCCGACCGGGCCGGTCCTCGACCGCGTGCGCACGGGTTGCGGGAGTAACCCGGCGGGCGACGCGGGAGGTTGCGCAGGCCACGGTGAGTGCATGGCCGGCCGGGGCCGGGCCGTGCGAGAAGACTGTAGAACGGATGTGCCCGCGGGCCTAGAGGGCGTATGACACCGGGTTCCCCGGCCGTGGCTCTCCGTCATCCCCGCAGGTGACCCGGGAGCGTACCGCGTCGAACCCTCGGCGCTCTCGACAACTCCTCGACAAATTCGGGCGATCCCGTGGGTGTACGGGCGCGTATGTCAGGATTGGCACCGGGAAAAACTGTGCAGAACAGTGCACCCTAGGGGGAGTTGGATGTATCGCACGTGGGGGGCGCGGTCTTCGGTCCGGGGTGGGATCTCCGTGGTGGCGCTGGGGGCGGCGCTGGCTGTCGCGGGATGCTCGTCGGGCGGCGGGGACGACGGCGAGCCGGGCGGCGCGGCGAGCGCCGGGGTCACTCAACAGCCCGAGCGCACCGACCCGTTCTGGGTGAACCCGGACGGGAACGCGGCACGGCAGCTCGCGTCCTACGCCAAGGCCGGCCGCGCGGACGAGGCCGGGCAGATCCGCAAGATCGCCGAGCAGCCGACCGGTGAGTGGATCGGCCCGGAGAACCCGGAGCCGGAGGCCCGGGGCTTCACCGAGGCCGCCGACCGGGTGGGCCGCACCGCGTTATTGGTCCTCTACGACATCCCGCACCGCGACTGCGGCCAGTACTCGCAGGGCGGCGCCGGCGACGGCGACACCTACCGGGCCTGGATCGACGGCGTGGCCCGGGGCATCGGGGACCGTCCCAGCACGGTGGTCCTGGAACCGGACGCCCTTCTGCACCTGGTGGACGGCTGCACCCCGGAGGACTTCCACGCGGAGCGCTACGACCTCCTGCGGGGCGCCGTCGACAGGCTCAAGTCCCTGAAGAACACGAAGGTCTACCTCGACGCGGGCAACGCGGGCTGGAGCCACCCCGACCAGGTGGCGGACGCGCTGCGGCGGGCGGGCGTCGACAAGGCCGACGGCTTCGCGGTGAACGTCTCCAACTTCTACTCCACGAAGGACTCCCTCGCCTACGGCAGGGGCCTCTCGGCGAAGGTCGGCGGCAAGCACTTCGTCATCGACACCAGCCGCAACGGCAACGGGCCCTACACACAAGGCGATCCGGACGAGCGCTGGTGCAACCCGCCCGGCCGCGCGCTGGGCACGCCGCCGACGACCAGGACGGCGGACGCGCTGGCCGACGCCTACCTGTGGGTCAAACGACCGGGCGAGTCGGACGGCGAGTGCAAGGGCGGCCCCAAGGCGGGCCAGTGGTGGCCGAAGTACGCACTGGACCTGGCGCGGGCCACCCACTGACACCGGCGGCACGGAACCACCGGCCCGCAGGCTAGGGCACCTTCACCCACTGTGCCTTGCTGGGCGTGCCCTGGTCATCGTCCACGAACAGCATGTACCAGCCCGACGGCACGAGGTTGCGGCTCTTCGGCACGGTCACCGTGATCCGGTCGCCGGAGGTCGTGAAGTCCAGCGCGACCGACCGCTGGTCGACGTCCGTGACGTGGGTCGAGGCGCTCGGCCGGATCAGCCGCACCTTCCTGATCGCGGCGGCGTGCCGCGAGGTGAACATGCCCGTGCCGCCGCGCGCGATCGTCCGCGGACCCCCGGAGAGCGACGGCCGTGCGTCCCGGTAGAGGTAGGGCGGTGTGTAGATCTCGATGCGCTGCTCGAACGTGCCCGGCTTGGTGTCGGCCTCGTCGCCGTACAGCGGGTCCGAGCCGAAGAACATCACCCGTCCGTCGGGCAGCAGGAGCGAGCCCGAGTGGTAGTTGCGGCCCACCAGCGGGTCGGCCACCCGGTCGAAGGTGTTGGTGTCCGGGTGGTAGATCCGGGCCTGGAGGATGTCGGAGTCGCCGCGCCCCCGATAGTCCCGCGAGCCGCCCGACACCAGCACGGTGTCGTCGGGCAGCACCGAGGACTGCGGGTAGCGGGTGCCCTTCTCCAGGGTCGGCCCGTCCGTGAACGCCGGGTGGGCGTCCTTCAGGCCGATGATCCGCGTCCGGTTGCTGGACAGTTCGGACTCGCCGACCCCGCCACCGCCGATCACCATGTACCGCTCGTCCTGCGCGGGCGGCAGCAGCACCGTGCCCGACGTCTCCATCCGGTCGGGGTCGCTCAGTCCGGGCAGCTTGGTGAACCGGTTGCCGGCCACGTCCCAGACGCCCGGGTCCCGGCCGACGTTGTCGGGTCCGTAGCCCGCGTTGGAACCCGAGTAGAAGATCTTGCCGTTCTGCATCAGGAACAGCGCCGGATACGTGGGGAACTGGCGGATCGTGGAGGTGTAGGTCCACTTCCCGGTCGCGGGGTCGAAGATCTCGTTCTTGCCCGGGACCAGCTGGCCGATGTCGTCGAGGCCGGAGACGCTGAGGACCTTCCCGTCGCTCAGGGTGGTGAGCGTCGGGTACCAGCGGGCCTCGTTCATCGGGTCGACCTTGATGTACTTCTCGGCGACCGGGTCGAACTCGTAGGCGTCCCGGATCCCCTGGAAGTCCTTCTTGTCGAGCGCGAGCTTCTGCGCGATGCCGTACGTGTTGCGGGCGTCGACCCCGGTCAGGCCCTGGATCGCATAGTTGTCCTGGGTGCCGGTCTGGTACGCCGAGCCGGACTTCTGCGCCTCGACGTAGATGCGGCCCAGGCCCGGGTCGTTGTGCAGGAACCGGCCGGTCGCCGGGTCGAACACCTTCTTGGCGCGCGGTGCGAGCACCGGGTCCTTGGAGACGAAGGTCCTGCCGTTCTCCTTGCCGGTGAACCGGGTGCCCGCGGGCAGGGTGATCGGCCGGTCGGGGTTCTCGTTGTGGACGATCATCAGGCCACCGGCCTTGGTGACGTCGCCCTTCAGCTTCTCGTACCGCTTGGTGCCGCCCGCGATCAGGATCCTGCCGTCGGCGAGCTGGGTGTGGCCGGTGCAGAACAGGTCGTTCGGCGTGGGCACCTTCTTGATCGTGCCCTTGACCGGGTCCCAGACGCGGCTGTCGAACTTCTTGGCGTCGAAGTTGTCCTGGTTGTTGCCCGATCCCGCCACGAGCAGGACCTTGCCGGTGTGCAGCAGGACGGCGTGGATGGTGTCCTGGCGGTACTTCTCGGGGAACTGCACGATCTGCCAGTGGCCGTTCTCGGCCTTGTACTGCGGTCTGTCGATCTCGTACTCGTGGTATTTCTCGGTCCCGAAGCGGTACATCCACGGGCCGTTCATCCCGGCCAGCGCGAGGACCACCGCCGTACCCACCGCGAGTCGCCGTGCGCGCCGGCGTCCGGCTCGCTCGCTCATTCCTCACGACCTCCCGGTCCGCCCAGGGCTATCCGCATGGTCTGGTCGCCGCTCCCGCTCGACGCGGCCCGGCCGGGCCGGGGCACCGGGCCGTGCGGGCCGGCCGTGGTGAACTGCGGCGGGACCGCGTCCCGCGGCTCCGGGGCGGCCTGGGCGGCCTGCTTCCGGGTCTGCCGCAGCGTGTACCGCCAGGCGAGGATCGGCGACGCGGTGATCAGCAGGGCGAGCGAGGCCCAGACCGTCATCGCGGGGTGGGAGTGTCCCTGTGCGAAGCCGGCGGTGATCGACCCGGCGAACACCACGATGAAGAACAGGTGCACCCGGAAGGTCCCGAACAGCGTGTCCGGGCTGGCCGAGTCGCCCTTGGGCGTCACCACGAACCTGCTCCTGCGGCGCAGCACCGTGTCCATCAGCGAGCGGGCGTAGATCGGCGCGGACAGCGCCGACATCACCATGCCGGCCACACCGCCCGAGCCCTCCGGCTCGTGCGGGGAGACGTTGTGCCGCCGGTTCCAGATGTACAGGCCGATCTGGAGCGCGGAGGCGTTGCCGTAGAGCATCAGCCACACGGTCGGGTCGATGTCCACGCCCGAGGCGCCCAGGCCCAGGAACAGCGCGCAGCTCAGCGCCGCGAGGATCCAGTTCAGGGCCGACATCGGATAGAAGATGATCATCATCGTGTAGTTGAAGAGCTTGCCCGGCGGCAGCGAGAAGAAGCCCTTCCAGTACTGCTTGAGGATGGTCTCGTAGGTGCCCCGGGACCAGCGCAGCTGCTGGGTGAAGAAGTCCGTCCAGGCGTTCGGCCCCTCGCCGACCGCGAGTACGTCGGGTGTGTAGACGGAGCGCCACTTGCGGCCCGTGTCCGGGTTGCGGTGCCGGTGGATCTCGAACCCGGTCGCCATGTCCTCGGTGATCGAGTCGTACAGGCCGCCGATCTGCTTCAGCGTCCTGATGCGTACGGCGTTGGAGGTGCCGACGAACATCGGGGCGCCGTAGAAGTTGCCGGCGCGCTGGATCAGCGCGTGGAAGAGGAACTGCTGGGACTCGGCGGCCTTGGTGACGAACGTGTCGTAGTTGCCGTAGACCTGCGGGCCGATGACGAAGCCGACGTCCGGGTCGCGGAAGAAGCCGAGCATCCGCTCCAGGTAGTTGGGCAGCGGTACGTGGTCGGTGTCGACGGAGGCGAAGTAGTCGTACGCGTCGCCGTGCGCCTCCAGCCAGGCGTTGTAGTTGCCGTGCTTGGTCTTCGCGCGGTGCGGGCCCTTGGGCCGGTTCCACTTCTCGACGCCCTTGCGGGAGAAGTGGTGCACGCCGAGCCGGGCGCAGACCGCCTTGACCTCGGGGTCGTCGCCCTCGTCGAGCAGCCATACGTGCAGCAGCCCCCGGTGGCGCAGCCGGACGGCGGCCTCCAGGGTCCGGGTCACCATCTCCAGCGGTTCCTTGCCGGGCACGAAGGAGGTCAGGAAGGCGACTCTGGTGCCGGTCTCGGGCACGACCGGGACCGGGTCGCGGGCGACCAGGGTGGCGTGCGCGTTCGACAGTACGTTCATGCAGCGGAAGAACTCGATCAGGCCGATCGAGACGAGCATGACGACGTCGAGCGCCGGCAGCCAGGAGAAGGCGGGGTAGTCACGCGAGGTCCAGTGCTCCGGCCGCAGCAGCCAGCCCAGCAGGACCAGGGACAGCACGGGTGCGGCGCCCAGCATCAGGGCGGCCCGGATCCGGTGCGGCTCCTGCGAGAGCAGCGAGCGGTACTCCACCCGGTACGGCTTGGCCGGGTCGGGCTGGGTCAGCGGACCCGCCAGCCGGCTGTAGTGCTCGTAGTCGTATCTCGGCAGTGCCCTTCTGGCTCGGCGTAACTGGCCGGTCGAATGCGTGGGCACTCTCAGCTGCACCGTCTCGGACGGGTCGGGATCGTGCCGGGCGCCCGTCGGTATGGACGTCATGAGTCTTCCCCCCCCACAACACGCTGGTCAGCGCGTGTCTGTCGGTTTCTGACACCTGCCATGGCCCCCCTCGGCCGCACAGGCGTTTCAGTGGCGAGGCGCAGTCGTCGTACAACCCATGGACACGAAACTGCGCACTCCCGGTTGCGGGGCGCCCCCCTGGACACACTCCCGTGAACGGGTTCCCTCCACCCGTATCAACGGCAACCGGCTTCTTGCCCCCCAAGTGCCGTCGAACGACAGCATCTTGGGAAACAGGGTTCTACGGCGTCCGGCCTGATCGCAAGACGCGATACGCGCTGTTTACCGGTCATACGCGCTCATTGTGGCAGCTGTGGGGGAGTTGTGGATCAGTTGTGGACAGTCGGGTGCGAATGTTTCCGAAGTGATCTCTTATGGCCGCTTCTGCTCGAATCGCGTCACCCGAGCGCACCGCGCGCACGATGTCCCGGTGCTGGCGGCAGGTGACCAGCGGGTCCTGTGGGACATCCGCCAGATCGGTGCGGACCCGGTGGAAGGCGTCCCAGAACGCCTCAAGCACCTCGCGCAACAGCGGGTTTCCCAGCCCCCGGTAGAGGGCGGCGTGGAAGGCCCGGTCGGTCTCGGCGAGCCCGGCCCCCCGCTCGGCCTCCTGCTCCATCCGGTCCACGAGTGCGTCCAGCTCGGCCAGGCCGGACTCGGGGATGCGGCCCGCGAGCCGGGAGACCAGACCGGTCTCCACCGCCTCGCGCAGCTCCAGCAGCTCCAGCAGGCTGTCCTCGCCCCGGTAGTGCCCGGCGACCGTGCGGAAGGCGAGGCCCTCGATCATGGGGGCGAGGGACATGGGACCCACATAGGTGCCGAACCCGTGCCGGATCTCGACGATGCCCATCGCCTGGAGCGCCTTGAGCGCCTCGCGCACCGAGTTCCGGCTCGCGCCGAGGAACTCCATCAGCTCGGGCTCGGTCGGCAGCGGGGCCCCGGAGGGCAGCCGGCGGTCGATGATGAGCTTCTTGATCCGCTCCTGGAGGTCTCGGGCTGCCATGGCGAGAGGGTATCCGGCCAAACAACGAAAAAGCCCCTCGCTGTTGCGAGGGGCTTCTCCCGTCTGTGCGCCGCCAGGGACTCGAACCCCGGACCCGCTGATTAAGAGTCAGCTGCTCTAACCAACTGAGCTAGCGGCGCTTGCTGACGTCGTTAACTCTACATGACGTCCGGAGGTGCTTCCGACCACTCCAGGCCGCCTCCCGGCCGCCCCCGCGCGGCTCCCCGGCCCCTTCGGCCCCCTCCGGCCGGCCGCTGTACATCGTTCGGACCGTCAACATGCGCACCCGGAAGACAGTTGGGAAACTGATCTACGTGTACACACGCGGACAGGTCCACCTGGAGTGTGAGGGGAATCGCATGAGGACTCCGGTATTCGAGGAATTCGATCCCGCGAGCGACTGCGACTGCCCGGGCTGCGCCCTGTGGCACCGTTTCCTGCCCTTCTCCCGCACCCGCACCGTCGGCCACCCGGCCGTCCACCGCGTCCTGGCCGTGGCCGCCGCCTCGGCCGCGTCGGCGGCGCTCGGCGCGGTGGCCGCGGCGCCCGCGCACGCCGCCCCGCACGGACCCGCCCGGCCCGGCGTCCCCGCAGGTGACGAGCCCGGCACCCCCCAGGGCGGCAAGGCCCCGCTGCACGGCCACGGCCGCGGGCAGACCGGTACGCCGGGCGGGCTCAAGACGCCCAGGACCACCCGTACGGAGATCGTCAACCGGGCTAAGAAATGGATCGACGCGAAAGTGCCGTACAGCATGGGCGCCTATTGGTCCGACGGTTACCGGCAGGACTGCTCGGGTTTTGTCTCCATGGCCTGGAGCCTGCCCGGAAACGAATGGACGGGCAGCCTGGGCCAGTACGGGGAACGCGTCACGAAGGACACGGTCCGGCCCGGCGACATGCTGCTCTTCCACAATACGAAGGACCCGCAGAAAGGCTCGCACGTCGTCCTCTTCGGCGGCTGGACGGACTACACGCACACCTACTACACCGCCTATGAGCAGACGCCTCCGCACACCCGCCGCCAGGGCACCCCCTACGCCTACTGGAGTCATTCCGCCAAATACGTCGCCTACCGCTACAAGGGGCTCGCGACGGAGGCGGCGGCCACGAAGCCGGCCGGCAGTGGCGGAAAACTGATCACGGCGGGCGGACAGGCGGGCACCGGTGCGACGCCGTACCCCGGAGCGGCGTACTTCGGTCCCGGCGCGAACAACAAGTACGTCGCCCAGCTCGGCCGGATACTGGTGAGCCGGGGCGCCGCCGCCTACTACGCCACCGGTCCTGGCCCCCGCTGGTCGGACGCCGACCGCAGGGCCACCGAGGCGTTCCAGCGCGCCCAGGGCTGGACGGGCGCGGCCGTGGACGGGCGGCCCGGCCCACGCACCTGGGCGCTGCTGGCCACCGGCGCGGGCCGGGACATCGCGGCCGGGACGCATCCGGCGAAGATCCCGGCCTACCCGGGCCGGGGCATGTTCCGGCCGGGCGCGGACAACGTGTACGTCGCCCAGCTCGGCCGCCAGTTGGTGACGAAGGGGTTCGGCAAGTACTTCACCACCGGGCCGGGGCCGCGCTGGGGCGAGCCGGACCGGCGGGCGGTCGAGGCGTTCCAGCGCGCCCAGGGCTGGCGGGGCGGCGCGGCGGACGGCTACCCCGGGCCCGAGACCTGGCGCCGGATCTTCTCGTGACCGCCGGGCCGCGGACCGGACCCCCGGCCCGACGGCCCGACGGTCGTCCGCAGCCCCACCGGCGACCCCCGCAGCCCCACCGGCGACCACTCGCGGACCCCCTACCCGCCCACCGATGCGACGCATCTGGCGCGGAGGCTGGAGGCACGTATGAGCAGTACGACCATGTCACAGACGCCCGAATCCGACGGACCGGGACCGGCGGAGGGGCAGGACGGGCCGGGCCCGGCCGAGGGGCAGTCCAGGCCCGTCCGGCTGATCCAGAACGAGACGACCACCGAGATCCCCGTCCATCTGCTCTTCCGTGACGAGCCGGACCCGGTGTCCGTACCGGTCGGGCCCGCGGCCGTGGGGCGCCGGCCGGGCGCCGACGAGCAGCCGCGCCTGCGGCGGCCCGCGCTCGCGACCGCGCCCGGTCTGCCGCAGGTCGACCCCGACCTGGTGGAGCACCGCGGGCGGGCGCTGCCCGGCGCGCTGGGCGTGCTCGCCGGGGCCTGTGGAACGGCCGGCTGCGCGGCGGTCTCCTGGTGGGCGGGTGCGCTGCCGGTGCCGGTCGCGCAGGCGCTGTGGCTGCCCGCGTCGACGGGTGCCGGACTGGGCCCGGCGCAGTGGGCGGCGTACGCCGGGACCGTGGCGCTCGGGCTGTTCGGGTTCGGCGGTCTCGCCCGGGGCCGGACCGGACAGGCCTGGGTGCTCGACCAGTTCGGCCGCTACCGGGGGACCGTCCGCCGTACCGGCCTGACGTGGGTCAACCCGCTGCTGCTGCGCCGCCGGGTCGACGTGCGGCTGCGGCACTGGCGCAGCGAGCCGATGCAGGCGGCCGACGGCAACGGGGTCGCGCTGCGGGTCCTGGTGCTGGTGGTGTGGCGGGTGCGGGACACCGCGCGGGCCGTGCTCGGGGTCGAGGACCACGAGACGTATCTGCGCGAGTGCGTGGAGGCGGCGCTGGCCCGGGTGCCGGTGGAGATGCCGGGCGCGGCGCGGGGTTCGCTGGACGCGGCCGCCGACGCGCTGGGCAGACGGGTGGCGCGGGACGCGGGGGCGGTCGGCCTGGAGGTGTTCTCGGTGCGGCCGGTGCGGGTGGAGTACGCCCCGGAGGTCGCCGCCGTGATGCAGCGCCGCCGGATCGCCGCGCTGGACGCGCGGCAGCGGGCGAGCGTGCTCACCTCGGTCCTCGACTCGGTGGAGGACACGGTGACCCGGCTGACCATGCGCGGACTGGTCGAACTGGACGACTACGAGCGCAAGGCACTGGTGAAGGACCTGACGGTGGCGTTCTGCGCGGGCCGGGGGGAAGCAAGCCCGTGATTGGTATGGACATGTTCAATTGACGGCAATAATCTGAGACTTGGTCTAGACCTGCACGCCTCAGTGAACCTCCCCACGTTCTCCAGGAGCGGCAGTATGCGCACACGGACCAAGTGGTACGCCGCCGTGCTGGGCCTCGCCACCACCGGAGCCTTCGTGCTCTCGGCCGGCGGCGCCAGCAGCCACGGCTACACCGACCTGCCCGTCAGCAGGCAGAAGCTCTGCCAGAACGGCACGGTCACGAACTGCGGCGACATCCAGTGGGAGCCGCAGAGCGTCGAGGGCCCCAAGGGCTTCCCGGCCGCGGGTCCGGCCGACGGCCAGATCTGCTCCGGCAACAACACGCGGTTCGCCCAGCTCGACAGCCCGAAGACCCCCTCGGGCGGAGCCTGGCCGACCACCAAGGTGACCGGCGGGCAGAGCTACACCTTCCGCTGGCAGTTCACCGCCATGCACGCCACCACCGACTTCCGGTACTACGTCACCAAGGCGGGCTGGAACCAGAACCACAACCTGACCCGCGCCGACCTCACCACCACACCGTTCCTGACGGTGCCCTACAACGGCCAGCGCCCGCCGTCCACGCTCTCCCACAGCGGCACGCTGCCTTCCGGGCTGAGCGGTCACCACGTCATCGTCGCCGTGTGGACGATCGCGGACACGGCCAACGCGTTCTACGCCTGCTCCGACGTCACCTTCTGATCCCCCCACGGGCAGGGTCCGTGCGCGCCGGTGTCACCGGTGCCCGGCGCACACGGGTCCGCCGCGGGCGGATCCGTCGCCGGACGCCCGCCCGGTGAGTTCTGAGCGTCCCTTGAGCCGGTCGGTCGCCGCCCGGGGGTAGGTTCCTGACACGCCTACCGGGGGGTAGGCGCACTCGAGGCCGGGGGACCCGTGGAGATCTTCTTCGTCTTCATCCCGTCGATCATGATCGTCGGGCTGCTCTGTGCCATGTACGCGGTGGTCAAGCGTTCCCGGCGGGTCAGCCGGGCCTGGGGCAGTGGCCTCGTCGCCGAGGCACGCTGCCTGCGCACGTACACGACCACCAGCGGAGGCGGCGGCGACAGCAGTGTGTCGACGACCCTGCATCACGTCTACGAGTTCACCACCCGGGACGGCCGCACCGTCCGCTTCGAGGAGGCGGGCGGACCGGGCACGACCCTGGAGGGTGACGTCGTCACCGTCCACTACGCCGCCGACCGCCCCGAGCAGGGCACGGCCAAGCCGCCGGCGCACGGCCGGCTCTTCGCCGAGTCGGGATGCCTGATGCTGTTCCTCGGCGTGGCGCTCGCCTTCTGCGTCACCTTCATCGTCACCGCGCACCTGATGTTCTCCGCGGTCGATGACCTCATGCCGTAGCCGTGGCTATCTGACGGGTCGTCAACTACGGTGCACGGCCATGAAGTCCACGCGGAACGCGAGGGTCACGGTCGCCGAACTCGTCGCGGAACGGTGGGGGGACCACCGGCCGGGGCTGTGGTGCGGGGAGCAGGAGCTGACCCACCACGAGACGGCGGCCGGGGCGGCGGCCCGGGCGCAGCTGTTGACCGAGCTGCTGCCCCGGGGCGCCGAGCCGCATGTGGGCGTCCTGCTCGACAACACCCCGGAGTTCCCGCTGTGGCTCGGCGCGGCCGCGCTGGCCGGGGCGGCCGTCGTGGGCATCAACCCCACCCGCCGGGGGCCCGAGCTGGCTCGCGACATCCGGCACACCGAATGCCGGATCGTCGTCACCGAGCGGGCCCACCTGCCCCTCCTCGACGGACTCGAACTCCCCGGCGTGCGCCTGCTGGTGACCGACACCGAGGCCTACGCCGACCTGCTCGCCCCCTACGCGGACGCCCGGCCGGACGCCTCCCGGGCCACCCCGGCCGACCGCGTCCTGCTCTGCTTCACCTCCGGCTCGACCGGTGCGCCCAAGGCCGCGATCTGCTCCCAGGGCCGGCTGGCCGCCGCCGCCCGCTCGCTGGTGGAGCAGTTCGGGGTGCGGCGGGACGACGTGCACTACGTCTGCATGCCGATGTTCCACGGCAACGCGGTGATCGCCGACTGGGCGCCCGCGCTGGCCGCCGGTGCGGGGGTGGCGCTGCGCCGCCGTTTCTCGGCCTCGCGGTTCCTGCCGGACGTACGGCGTTACCGGGCGACCTACTTCACGTACGTGGGGCGGGCGGTGCAGTACCTGCTGGCCACCGAGGCCCGCCCGGACGACCGGGACAACCCGCTGCGGCTGGGCTTCGGGACGGAGGCGGGGGCGGTGGACGCGGCCGCCTTCGAGCGGCGGTTCGGGGTCCGGCTGGTGGAGGGGTACGGCTCCTCGGAGGGCGGAGCCGCGGTCCAGTGGACGCCGGGGACGCCGTCCGGGGCGGTCGGCAGGCCGGGGCGCGGGGCCGAGCTCGTCGTCCTCGACCCGCACACCCGCGCGGAGTGCCCGCCCGCCGCCTTCGACGCGGCCGGGCGGCTGCTCAACGGGAACGCGGCGATCGGCGAGCTGGTCAACCGCGGACCGAACCCGTTCGAGGGCTACTGGCGCAACCCCGAGGCGGAACGCGAGCGGCGCCGGGACGGCTGGTACTGGACCGGCGACCTCTTCTACCGGGACCGGGACGGCTTCCTCTACTTCGCTGGGCGGGCCGACGACCGGCTGCGCGTCGACAGCGAGAACCTCGCCGCCGCACTGATCGAGAACATCCTCGCCCGGTACGAGGGCGCGGCGGCCGTCGCGGTGTACGCGGTGCCCGATCCGGTGGCCGGGGACCAGGTGATGGCGACCCTCGCGGGGGACTTCGACCCGGCCGGTTTCGTGGAGTTCCTGGCGGCCCAGCCGGATCTGGGGACGAAGATGGCGCCGCGGTTCGTGCGGGTGGTGGAGCGGATGCCGGTGACCGCCACGAACAAGGTCCACCGGGCGGGGCTCAGGCGGGAGGGTCTCCGGTGTGCCGATCCGGTGTGGTGGCGGCCGCCCGGCGCGAGCGCCTACCGCAGGTTCGGCGCCGCGGACCTGGCCGGGCTGGAGGCGGAGTTCCGGGCACGGGGGCGGGAGGGACTCTTGGCCGAGGAGCTCATGGCCGAGGAGCACATAGCGGAGGGGCCCTCCGCTGTCGCGAAGGGCCCCTCTTCTGTGCGCCGCCAGGGACTCGAACCCCGGACCCGCTGATTAAGAGTCAGCTGCTCTAACCAACTGAGCTAGCGGCGCATGACTCCCGCCTTCCGCTCTGTGCGGCCGGCGACGAAGAAAATACTACCTGGTCCGCGGGGTGCTCGTGACCACGGACCTGTAGCCCCGGCCCGACCGGGGCGGCAGGTACGGGGACAGGCTGCCCCGAGCTCTAGATCGCCAGCGACAGCAGGACCGGTGCCGCGTTCCGGTTCAGCGCGTCCGCCGCCTGGCGGAGCCGGTGGGCGTGCTCCAGCGGGAGGGACACGGCGAGGCAGCCCACCGCGGACCCGGCGGTGATCGGTACGGCCGCGCAGACCGTGCCGACCGCGTACTCCTGGAGGTCGAGCACCGGCACCGTGGGCGGCTGCGCCTCCAGCCGGGAGAGCAGCAGCTTGTCGCTGGTGATGGTGCGCGAGGTGAGGCGGGCCATCTTGTGCCGGGCGAGATGGTCGCGTCGGCCGTTGTGGTCGAGTTGGCCGAGAAGGCTCTTGCCGACCGCGGTGGCGTGCGCGGAGAAGCGGAAGTCGACCCACTCGTTGACCGCCGGGGTCGCGGGGCTGTCGGCGTACTGGGTCACCTTGACCTCTCCGTCGACGTACCGGCTGATGTAGACGGCGGCGCCGACGGAGTCGCGCAGTCGGTCGAGGGTGTGCTGGAGCTTCTCGCGCAGGGCCTGTTCGCGGTCGTGGCTGGACCCCAGGCGGGCGAGGGCGTGTCCGGTGACGTACGCGCCGTCGCCGACCTGCTCGACATAGCCCTCGCGGCGCAGCATGCGCAGCAGCGCGGGCAGTCGCTCCGGGCCCAGGCCGGTCTCGCGGGCGAGCAGAATGTCGGTCACACCGCTGGAGTGCCGCGCCACCGTCTCCAGGACGCGCAGGGCGTCCTGAGCCGAGTGGTACGGCGCGGTCGGCTCTTGCTTGAGCGCCACGGTGAATCCCCCCGGTCGCTTCCTGGGCCGTGATCCGGACAGCGGATCCTCTCCACGATAACCGGCAAGAAGCCTCCCGGAAGGGGTTGTTGGCGAGAATGTGGCCCTCTCAACTGGGGCGCTGGCTCTCTGGCATATGCCGAAGTCATGTCACCCCGGCGAGACCTGGGGTGATGACTTGTGCGCGTCCTGTAATTGCACGCCAAAACTTTCCTGGTCGGTAACCGAGGTCACAGCACCGCGCCGAGGAACTCCCGGGTGCGCGCGTGGTCGGGGTCGCCGAAGAGCTTCTCCGGCGGCCCGGACTCGACGACACGGCCCGCGTCGAACATCAGCACCTGGTCGGAGATGTCCCGGGCGAAGTTCATCTCGTGGGTCACGCACAGCATCGTGATGTCCGTGCTGCGGGCGATGTCCCGGAGCAGGTCGAGGACGCCCGCCACCAGCTCCGGGTCGAGCGCCGAGGTCACCTCGTCGAGCAGCAGCACCTGCGGCCGCATCGCCAGGGCGCGGGCGATCGCCACCCGCTGCTGCTGCCCGCCGGACAGCCGGGTCGGGCGCACGTCGCACTTGTCGGCCAGGCCCACCAGGTCGAGCAGCTCGCGGGCGCGGGCCTCCGCCTCGTCCCGGGACAGCCCGAGGACGGTCACGGGCGCCTCGGTGAGGTTCCTGAGCACGCTCATGTTCGGGAAGAGGTTGAACTGCTGGAACACCATCCCGATCTTCTTGCGGATCTCGCGGGTCTGCTTCTCCCCGGCCGGGTGCAGCCGCTCCCCGGCCACCGTGATCGTGCCCTCGTCGGGCCGGGTCAGCGTCATCAGCAGCCGCAGGATCGTCGTCTTGCCGGATCCGGACGGTCCGATCAGCGTCACGTGCCTGCCGGAGTCGACGGAGAAATCCAGCCGGTCGAGCACGGTGTTGTCGCCGAAGCGTTTGGTGACCTGCTCGAAGCGGATCAGCTCGCTGCCGTCCACCGGCGGATTGGCGTGGATGTCGGGATCGCTCGTCAGGGAGGTGTCAGCGGACAAGGCGTCGCTCCAGGGCTCGCAGGAGAAGGGAGGCCAGATAGGAGATGAGGATGAAGGCCGCACCGATCACCGTGAGGGGCTCGGTGAAGCGGAAGTTCTGCTGGGAGAAGAGCCGGGCCTCACCGAGCATCTCCAGCACGGTGATCACCATCAGCATCGGTGTGTCCTTGAGCATGGCGATGACGTAGTTGCCGAGGGCCGGCACGACCCGCCGGATCGCCTGCGGGAGGATCACCGCCCGCCAGGTCCGGCCGGGCGGCAGGCTCAGCGCCGTCGCCGCCTCCCACTGGCCGGCCGGCACCGCCTCGATACCGGCCCGGTAGACCTGCATCGTGTACGTCGAGTAGTGCAGGCCGATGCCCAGCACACCGGTGGTCAGCGCGGACAGGGCCAGGCCCCACTCGGGCAGCACGTAGAAGAGGAAGAACAGCTGCACCAGCAGCGGGGTGTCGCGGACGAACTCGGTGACCGCTCCGACCGGCCAGCGTACCCAGCGCGTCGGCGTGCGCATCAGCAGCGCCCACACCAGCCCCAGGGCGAACGAGATCAGCGAGCCGAGGGCCAGCGCCTCCAGGGTGACCACCAGACCCTCCCGCAGCAGCGGCAGGAAGTCCGTCACGGCGTTCCAGTCCCAGGTCATGCGACACCACCTCCGACCCCGGCCTTCAGCCGCCGTTCCAGAGCGCGCATGAGCCGGGTGAGCAGGAAGGCGATCACGAAGTAGATCAGCAGCACGTAGGCGTAGATCTCGGCGCTCTGCTGGAGCGCCAGCCGCACCAGGTTGGCGCTGAACGTCAGATCGCCCATGCCCATCACGGACACCAGCGCCGTGCCCTTGAGCAGCTCGATCAGCAGGTTGCAGAACGGCGGGACCATCTCCGGCACCGCCTGCGGCAGCAGGATCAGCCGCATCCGCTGCCAGGGCGTGAAGCCGAGCGCGATGCCGCCCTCCGGCTGCGCCGGGTCGACGGCGTTCAGCGCGCCGCGCACGATCTCCGAGCCGTACGCCCCGTAGGTCAGCCCGAGCGCCAGCGTGCCCGCCCACATCGGCACGAGCTGCCAGCCGAAGGCGATCGGCAGCACGAAGAACACCCAGAAGATCATGACCAGGGCCGAGGTCCCGCGGAACACCTCGGTGTACAGGCCCGCGAGGAAGCGGACGATCCACCGGCGGTGGGTGCGGGCGATCCCGACGACGAAGGAGACAGCGGCGGCCAGCAGGGTGCTGCAGACAAGCAGTTGGACCGTGGTCCACACGCCCTTGAGTACGAGTTCCCAGAGTCCCGGGGTCATCCGCCGCACAGCTCCTTCGCGGTCAGATCGGTCATCTCGGCCTCGGTGAACCCGAACGGCCGCAGGATGCGGAACAGTTCCCCGCTCCTCTTGAGCCCGTGCAGCTCCACGTTGAAGGCGTCCCGCAGCCTCGTCTCGGCAGGCCGGAACGCGAAGGCGCCCCCGTCGACGTGCGGCTTGCCGCCGACGAGCGGCGCGAAGGCCTTCGTCGCCTCGGCCTTGCGCGACTTCCTGACCACCTCGCGGGTGGTCAGCGCGGTACCGGCGAACACGTCGGCGCGCCCGGCCTCGACCGCGTTCAGTCCGGCGACCTGGTCCGGCACCACGAGGATGTCGCTCTCCCGGTAGCCGGCCTCCACCGCGTACTGGATCTCGGCGTAACCGGTTCCGGTCGCGAATCTCGCCTTCTTCGCGACCACGTCCTGATAGGTGCGCAGGCCCATCGGGTTGCCCTTGCGCACGATGAACGAGTCGAGCATCCGGTAGTCCGGATCGGCGAAGATCACCTGCTCGCAGCGGTCCGGGTTCACGTACATCCCGGCGGCCACGACGTCGAACTGCTGCGAGTTCAGGCCGGGGATGAGCGAGCCGAACTCCGTCGGCACGGGCTGGACCCGGTCCACGCCCAGCCGCTTGAAGACGGCCTTCGCCAACTCGGGTGCCTCGCCGGTCAGATCACCGTTCCTGTCGATGTAGCCGAAGGGGATCTCGCCCGCGATGCCGAGCCGTACGACGCCCTGCGCCCTGAGCCGGTCGAGCAGATCACCGCCCTTCGTGGTGGACGCCGCGGCCACGCGACTGCAACCGGCCGCGGCCGGCGCGCCGAGTGCCGCCACCCCCGCGAGCAGCGATCTGCGGGTGGGGCCAGGTCTGTTCTCGCCGATTCCTATAGGTGGTGCCATGGCCGCGCTGCTACCCGGGCCCCGGCGACCTATGCCGACACGGACCCGTCCCGATCGCGAACGAGGCGCCCCTGACCGGTGCGCGGCCCGCACCCGCCGGGCCGGGTTCAGCGCCCGGGTACGTACCCGCGCTGCTTGTCGACCACGTTCGGCAGGCTCCGGCCCACCGCCCAGCGCTCGTACAGCTCGACGAACTGCGCGCCGAGCTCGTCCCGCCAGCCGACCGTGTCACCGCTCATGTGCGGGGACACGATCAGTCCGGGCACCTGCCACAACGGGCTGTCCGGGGTGAGGGGTTCGTCCTCGAAGACGTCCAGCGCGGCGCCCGCGATCCAGCGCTTGGCGAGCGCCTGGGCGAGCGCGTCCTGCACGACCAGCTCCCCGCGCCCGACGTTCACGAACCGGGCCGACGGCTGCATGACCCCGAAGCGGCGGGTGTCGAACATGCCGCGCGTCTGCTCCGTCAGCGGTGCCGCCGCGATCACCCAGTCGGCGCGGGCGAGCAGCCGGTCCAGGTCCTGGGGGCCGTGGATGCCGGTGCGCGGCACCCGGCCGACCAGCGCGGTCGTCACCCCGAGCGCCTTCAGCGTGCGTACGATCGCCCGCCCGATGGGGCCCGAGCCGACGACGCACGCACGGGTGCCGGCCAGCCGCTGCCCCTCCCGGTGACGCCACTCGCGACGGCCCTGCAGCTCCAGGGTGCGCGGCAGGTCCTTGGCCATCGCCAGGACGAGGGCGGCGACGTACTCGGCGATGGGCTGCTCGAAGATGCCGCGCGCGTTCGTCACCACGGTGTCCGAGGCCACGAGCTCCGGGCACAGCAGATGGTCCACCCCCGCGCTCGCCGTGTGCACCCAGCGCGGCCGGGGCCCCTCGCCCGGCCACGCGGCCCGTACCGCCGTGGAGGCGAAGTCCCACACGAGCAGCACGTCGGCTTCCGGCAGCCGCTCGGCGACCGTGTCCGCGTCGGCGTGCACGATCCGGACCCGGCCGGTGAGACGGCCCAGGCGGGGCGGGGGGTCGGCGTCGAGGACGAGGAGCGTGGGGACGGTCATGGGCAGCCGTTCTTCGCGGTGGCCTAGGGCGTGCGTGCCAGGCGGCGCAGGGCGGACGGGCCCTGCGAACACGGCCCGGCGTCCGGCAGGAGCGGATTGACCACGCTCGCACTCGAACCCACCTGCGTCAACACGGGCGCGTACCCGGTCCGTTGCCGCGCCCTTCCGTACGGTGAGCAAGGCGCCCGAAAGGGGTCCCCGACCCTGGGGCCTGTCCGGCGTGCCAGTGCCGCGGCAGGAGCCCTTCCCGGCGGTCCCGCCCGCGTCGGGCCGTCGGCGCGCGCTCGGCCCCGCCGGCGCGTCCCCCGTCCCCCGTCCCCCGTCCCCCGTCCCCCGGACGGCGGTGCGGACGTGTGCCGGTCCTGTCGGCCAACCAGGTAACGATGTGGGCGGCGCCGCGCAGGCGGGGTACCCGAGCCGTGGGGCCGTATCGGGCGCCGGCGGACATCGCGGCGCGCGAGCGGCCCGTACTGCCGGAAGAACAGCAGGAAGGCTGGACATGACCGCACTCGGATTCCTCCACCCGGGCCACTCCGCCGAGGACGACTACCCGCGCATCGAACAGCTCCTGGGCAGCGACATCCGGCTGGACGTGGTCCACACGGAGACCGGCGAGGACGTGCACCGGGTGGAGGCGCTGCGGGCGATGGGCACACCGCAGCTGCTCGCACCGGCCGTCGAGGAGCTGCGGCTGTCCGGGGCCGAGGCGGTGGTGTGGGCCTGTACGGCCGGCAGCTTCGTCCTCGGCTGGGAGGGCGCCCGCGACCAGGTGCGCGCCCTCGCCCGGGCGGCCGGGACACCGGCCTCCTCGACCTCCTTCGGCTTCGCGCACGCGCTGCGCGAGGTGGGGGTGCGACGGGTCGCGGTCGGGGCGACCTACCCGGACGACGTGGCGGGACTGTTCGCGGACTTCCTGCGGGCCGGGGGCGCGGAGGTGGCCGCGGTCCGCGGCGCGGGCGCGGACGTCGTCACCGCCGCCGAGGTGAGCGCCTGGGGCGAGGCGGAGCTGTTCGCGCTGGCCCGGTCGGCCGACGACCCGTCCGCCGAGGCGCTGCTGCTCCCGGACACCGTCCTGCACACGGCCGCGCACCTGCCCGCCCTGGAGGAGGAGCTCGGCAAGCCGGTCCTCACCGCCGCCCAGGTCACCGTGTGGGAGGCGCTGCGCCTGGCGGACCGGCGCGTGAACGCTCCGGCGCTGGGATCGCTGTTCGCGCGGGAGCCGCTCGTACAGGTGTGAGCCGGGCCGGCCGAGCGGGCTCCCGGGGTGAGCCCCCTCGGGCGGATCCCCGGGCGGGTACCCGGGCGGATCCCCGAGTGGGTCCCCAGGCGGGTCCCCGGGCGGGTCCCCGGGCGGATCCCCGAGCGGATCCCCGAGCGGGTCCCCGGGCGGGCTTCCCGAGCGGGCTTCCCGGGCGGGCTTCCCGGGCGGGCTCCCGGAACGGCCGGGGGCGGCCGGGAATAAGCGGGGACAGTCTCCTGTTGCTCGCCCGAGGACAGCGCAGGGCCGTAAGCAGGCCGAGAGCAGGAGGCACCCACCGTGACGGCAGACGAGATCCCGGGCGAGGCACAGGACACCCGCGGCACCCGCGACGAGGCGCACGGCATCCGGGCCGAGGCCCGGGGCAGCGCGCCCGTTCCCCTGTCCGTACTGGACCTGGTCACCGTCGGCGCGGGCAGCACCGCCACCGACGCCCTGCGCACCAGTGTCGCGCTGTCCCGGCTCGCGGAGTCCCGCGGCTTCCACCGCTACTGGGTCGCCGAGCACCACTCGATGCCGGGCGTCGCCTCCTCGTCGCCCGCGGTGATCCTCGCCCACCTCGCCGCCCACACCGAGCGCATCCGGCTCGGTTCGGGCGGCGTCATGCTGCCCAACCACGCCCCGCTGGTGATCGCCGAGCAGTTCGGCACGCTGGAGGCGATGGCCCCCGGCCGGATCGACCTCGGCCTCGGCCGAGCCCCCGGCACGGACGGGGCCACCGCGGCCGCCCTGCGCCGCACCGACTCCCTGAACGAGGGCGCCGACGACTTCCCGCAGCAGCTCGCGGAGCTGCTGCGCTTCCTGGACGACGACTTCCCCGACGGGCATCCCTACGCCCGTATCCACGCCATCCCGGGCCCGGTCCAGGGCAGCACGCCCGGCGGTGTGCAGTCCCCGCACCGGCCGCCCGTCTGGCTGCTGGGCTCGTCCGGCTTCAGCGCCCGACTGGCCGCCATGCTCGGCCTGCCGTTCGCCTTCGCCCACCACTTCTCGGCGCAGAACACCGTTCCGGCGCTCGACGTGTACCGGCAGCAGTTCCGGCCGTCCGCCGTCCTCGACGAGCCCTACGCCCTCATCGGGGTCTCCGCGCTCGCCGCCGACGACGAGCAGGAGGCCCGCAGGCAGGTGCGGGCCACCGCCCTGAACATGATCCGGCTGCGCTCCGGCCGGCCCGGTCTCTTCCCCGACCCCGCGGACGCGGAGGCCCATGAATTCAGCCCGCTGGAGCAGGAGTTCGTCGACTCCTGGGCGGGCAACATCGTGCACGGCACGGCGGACGAGGTGCGCGCCGGCCTGGACGGCCTCCAGAAGCGCACCGGCGCCGACGAGTTGATGCTCACCTCGCACGCCCACCGCGGCGAACTGCGGCTGCGCTCCTACGAACTCATCGCGGACGCCTACGGGTTGCCGACCGCGTAGGACGTCGTCCCCAGCAGTTCGGAGATACGATCCGGCGGCACCGGGCGGGAGTACAGCCAGCCCTGTCCGGTGTCGCAGCCGATGTGCCGCAGCCGGGCGGCCTGGGTGAGGGTCTCCACGCACTCGGCGGTGACCGTCAGGCCCAGACGGTGGGCGAGCTGGATCATCGCCTCCACGACCACCTCGTCCGCCGGGTTCGGGCGCTCGCCCGTCTCGTCGTACTGGAAGCCCCGGACGAAGGAACCGTCCAGTTTCAGTACCGACACGGGCAGCCGGCTGAGGTAGGCGAGGTTGGAGTAGCCGGTTCCGAAGTCGTCGATGGCGATCCGTACGCCCATGTCGCTCAGGGCCTGGAGGGCTTGGAGCGGGCGGCCCGCGGAGCCCATCACCGCCGATTCGGTCAGCTCCAACTGGAGCAGGCTCGGGGCGAGTTCGGCCTCCGCCAGCACCGACGCCACATCCGCGACCAGATCGGAGTCCCAGACCTGGCGGACGGCCACGTTGACGCTGACGAAGATCGGCGGCTCGTCCGGGTGGTCGAGCTGCCAGCGGCGGGCCTGTCGGCAGGAGGTGGCCAGCGCCCAGCGGCCGAGCTGGACGATCGAGCCGTCCTCCTCGGCCAGCGCGATGAACCGGTTCGGCGTCAGCAGGCCGAACTGGGGGTGGTTCCAGCGCGCGAGGGCCTCGACCCCGTGCAGCCGGCCGTCCTCCATGCCGACCAGCGGCTGGTACTCCAGCACGAACTCGCCGCGCTCGATGGCGGGGCGCAGTGCGGAGGCCAGGGCCTGCCGGGTCATGCGGTGGGCGTTGCGCTCCGGGTCGAACAGCGTCCAGCGGGACTTGCCGTCGGCCTTCGCCCAGTACAGCGTGGTGTCGGCGGCCTGCATCAGGCCGGTGGCGGTGGTCCCGGCCGCGTGCCGTTCCACGACGCCGATCGAGGCGGACAACGACAGGCGCCGGCCCGCCAGTTCGAAGGGGGCCTGCAGGGCCGTCAGTACGGACTCGGCGAGTTCGGCGAGCTGGTCGGTGCCGGTGGAGTCCTCGACGAGCAGCGCGAACTCGTCGCCGCCGAGCCGGGCCACCAGCGGGGTGCCCGCCCTGGCCAGCCCGGCCTGCTCGGCGACCTGGGTCAGCCGTTCGGCCACGGCGGCCAGCAGCCGGTCGCCGACGCGGTGGCCGAGGGTGTCGTTGACCGCCTTGAAGCCGTCCACGTCGAGGTAGCACAGGCCGATCCGCCCGGTGCCGCTGCGCTCGTACGACTCCGCCTCCAGGGCGGCCGTCAGCCGCTCGAAGAACAGGGTGCGGTTGGGCAGCCGGGTCACCGGGTCGTGCATCTGCAAGTGCCGCAGTCTGGCCTGGAGTTCACGGCGGTCGCTGATGTCGGCGACGGAGAGCAGGACTCCGGGTTCGCCGCCCGCCAGCGGCGCGACGGTGACCTGCACCCACACCGCACGGCCGTCGGGATGCTTCAGCCGGCGGGTGCAGCGCAGCTTCGCCTGCCGGCCGCGCAGCACCTCGCGGTAGGCGTGCCAGGCGCGGGTGTCGGAGGGCAGGTCCACCAGGTCGGCGGCGGAGCGTCCGACGAGTGTCGTCGGGTCGCTGCCGAGCAGGGTGCCCAACATGGCGTTGGCGCCGACGACCATGCCCTCGGGGTCGACCACGGCCATGGCCAGGGGCGCCGTCGCGAAGACGGAGCGGTACGTGGACACGCTCCGAGGAGACGCGTCAAGATCACTGTCTGTGACGGCCGACCGGTCGAGGTCTGCCGCGGGCGTCGGCCCTTCGGACGTTCCGCTCACCGCTCGCTCCCGCAGTGCACTCGATCTCTGTCCGCGCAGCAAAGTGTGCCGATCATAGAGGGTGGTCCCAAGGCCTTCCAGCCACTGTCCAGTGTCCCTGACGGTGCGACCTTTCTGACAGATCGTTTCTGCCCGCGCCTGGGCGGGTTCTTCAAGCGGCGGATCGCTTGTGACGTTCCGTGAGTACTTCGGGGGTGTCGTCTGTACCCAGATCCGGGGCTGCTCACTCATCCGGGTCAGATAAACAGGACATAGGACAACAAAGTTACGCAGGCTGGATGCGGTGTCGAACCGTGAACCGTATCCGGAGGTCCCGTTGCCGCGTCAGCCGCTCCGCGAGGGACTTGGGCGCGGGGCTCTCAGGAGCCTCGGCCGTGTGGCGCCGCGCACCCGACTGCGCAGTGCCGCGGCCGTGTTCACCACGATGTCGGCGCTCGCGGCGACCTCGCTGTTCGGCAGCACCTCGGTGGCCGAACCGTTCTCGGCCGAACCCTGCGCGCTGCGGCGCACCGGCGCCCACCACTCGGAGGGCCTGGACACCTGGAACGGCTCCTATCCGCGGCCGACCCGCCCGCTGGACGCGGTGATGATCTTCCTGTCCTTCCCGGACTCGGTCCCGCGGACCACCCCCGCCCAGCTCACCGCCGACCACTTTCCGGCCACCAGCCAGTTCTTCGCCCGCGCCTCCTACGGCAGGTTCACGCTCCGCCCGCATCCGCTGCGGCACTGGATCCGGATGCCGAAGCCGTCCACCACGTATGCGATAAGACGCGACTGGGACACCACGAGCCGGTCCTCCTATCTGCGGGACGCGCTCGCCGTCGCCGACCCGCAGGTCGACTTCTCGCGCTACGACATCGTCTACTTCGTCGCCGACCCCGACGCGCCGGGCGTGGACTCGGACGCCACGAAGGTCGTCAACCTCGACACCCCGCTGCGGGCGGACGGCACGGACCTGCGCCGGGTGGTGACCGTCTTCGAGAAGCACCCTCCGGACCGGCTGGTGCTCGCGCACGAGACAGGCCATGTGTTCGACCTGCCGGACCTCTACCACCGGCCGGTGGACGGCAAGGGGGACTGGGACACCTACGTCGGCGACTGGGACCTGATGGGCAGCCAGTTCGGACTCGCCCCGGATCTGTTCGCCTGGCACAAGTGGAAACTGGGCTGGCTGGATCCCCGCCAGGTGGTGTGCGTACGCGGGGCCGGACCGACCCGGCTGACCATCGAACCCCTGGCCGCGGGCCCCGGCGTCACCGTCCCCGGCGCCACCGGGGCCCCCGCGTTCGGCCTGGGGGGCGGCACCAAGCTCGCGGTGGTGCGCACCGGGGCCGACAACGCGCTCGCCTTCGAGGCGCGCGGCCCGCTCGGCAACGACAAGGCCGCCTGCAACTCGGGGGTCCTCGTCTACCGCGTGCACAGCGGCGCGGAGTCGGGCCGGGGCCCCATCGAGGTGATCGACGCCCATCCGCGCGGCGACGACTGCTGGGGAAGCTCCGTCTATCCGCCGCTCGCCGACGCGCCGGTGGGCCTGGGCGAGAGTTTCACGGTGCCGGGCGACCACGTACGGGTGACGGTGGAGGGACGCACGGCTTCCGGGGCCTGGACGGTGGAGATCGCCATGGGGGCCGCCCTGCGACGGTGACGCGGGGCGGCGGGGCGCGAGGCGGGGTGTTCTGCACCGGTGTCTTGAGGCCGTGTTCTGCGGCCGGATACGACGATGGGGCCCGTGGAAACCACGGACCCCATCACCTTCATCACGTGCGCCGCCAGGGACTCGAACCCCGGACCCGCTGATTAAGAGTCAGCTGCTCTAACCAACTGAGCTAGCGGCGCCTGCTGACGTCGTAGACATTAGCATCCTGGTCGGCGGGAGGAAAAATCGAAATCCGTACGGCCGCGCGAGCCGCCCGTACCGCCGCCCAGAACAGGATCTCGGGGCCCGGCAGCCAGGGGTGGCGGGTGTCCGGGGCGACCAGCCAGCGGGTGACGGCCCGGCTCGCCCCCGGGGCGGCCGGAGCGGAGACGGCCGGAGCGGCCGGGGCGGAGACGGCCGGAGCGGGCGTCGTGGGGGTGAGGGGCGGTACGGTCACCGCGTCGCCGCCGCCGTGGCACAGCAGCGGCGGAACGGAGTGCGTACGGCCGTCCCGGCGGCCGTGGGCCCCCCACTCCTCCCACTCCAGCAGGGAGGGCAGCCGCTGGGCCGTGCCGGGCGCCGCGAACAGCAGCATCCGCCCGCGGAAGACGGCCACCGGTCCGGAGCCCGGCCCCTCGTCCCAGAGCCGGTCGAGCATCCTGCGCCCGAAGATCGCGGGAGCGCTGACGATGTCGAAGACCGCCCCGCAGGGCAGCACGACCGGCGCGTGGGGCCGCTCGCGCCAGAAGGCGAGCGTGCTGCGCGGATACGTCCCGGCGGAGGCCAGCCAGTCGGCGCCGTCCGCGGTGACCCCCGAGACGTCGCAGCGGTCGCGGCCCGAGGCCGGCTCTTCCCGTGTGCTGCTCATGTCGCCCACATCTACCGGCTGTGAGCGGACGGCTTCCGAGGGTTGTCGGAAACCGGGACAAGAGGGGGTGGGGACGAGTATCTTGCCTGCCTGGCATATGCCGTGGGGGTGCCCGCGGGTACGGCCGCCGGTCAGACCGGGTCGACGTGCTCCCGGCCCTCGACGCCGCCGCGCATCAGGTCCCGGCCGAACTCGACCATCTTCTTCGCGTAGTCCTCGGTCCACTCGGCCCGCTCGGCGATGTCAGCCGCCGTGAGCCGGTCGAAGCGGCGAGGATCGGCCAGCTGGGCGGCGGCGAGGGCCTGGAACTCCACGGCCCGGTCGGCGGCCGCGCTGAACGCGAGCGCCAGCTCCGTCGCGCGGGCCAGCAGCGCCGCCGGATCGTCGATCGACTCCAGGTCGAAGAAGTGCTCCGGGTCGGCCGCCACCTCCGCGGGCTCGAAGAGCAGGGGCGCGGGGCGTAGCCGCGGTTCGTTGCGACGCGGCGTGGGCTCCGCCATGTCTTCTCCTCCTCGTACGGTTGCCGGTGCACCGCCCATCGGGTGGTCCACCCTCCATTCTCTCCCGGGGGCGCAAGGGCATGCCGGGACGGGCGACACCGCTCGAAGGCGCCGCACCCCGCACTCTCAAGCCTCTCTGCACCCGCGTTGTTCCCGCGCCTCCGCCGCGCCCCGGAGCGCCGTCCCACGGGCGTCCCGGCGGGCGAGGTGTCCGGTGCTGGTTGTCTGCCGGGCGCCCGGTGGGGTGGTCAGGGGCGCCAGGTGACCCGGTGTTCGGCCAGGCGGGCCAGGACCGCGTGGTTCGCCTCCCAGCCGTCCGGGGCTGTGCTCGTCGGCCGCCTCCGGCGGGTGGCGGTGTCGGTGTTGGTTGTCTGTCGGGCGCCCGGTGGGGTGGTCAGGGGCGCCAGGTGATCCGGTGTTCGGCCAGGCGGGCCAGTACGGCGTGGTTCGCCTCCCAGCCGTCCGGGGCTGTGCTCGTCGGCCGCCTCCGGCGGCGTGCCGGACGCCGTCCGGCGGGGTGGGGTGGTGTCCGGTGTTGGTTGTCTGCCGGGCGCCCGGTGGGGTGGTCAGGGGCGCCAGGTGACCCGGTGTTCGGCCAGGCGGGCCAGTACGGCGTGGTTCGCCTCCCAGCCGTCCGGGAACTTCACGAGGGTTCCCAGCTGGACCGGTTCCGTCGACGGATAGTCGTCCAGGAGGTCGCTCACCCCGGCGCGGCACACCACGATGCAGGCGTGGCGGTGGCGGGAGGCCAGGACGCACAGCCGACCCGTCTCCAGATGGAAGGCGGTGGCGTCGGGGCGGCCGGAGAGCGGGTGGAGCACCACCGTCACGTCGAACTCCCGGCCCTGGAGCCGGTTCGCCGTGTCCACGGTGACGTCCGCGACCCCCAGCTCGGCCAGCGCGGCCCGCACCGCCGCCGCCTGGTCCCGGTGCGCCGTACCGACGGCGATCCGGTCGGCGGTGAGGGGAGCGGCCGCGGAGGAGCGCTCCGAGGCCGCCTCGCCGCCCCGGTCCAGCAGCCGGCGGACCACCGTGGCCACCGCGCGCACCGCCTCCGGATCGGTGCGCGGGGTGTGCCGCGCGGGCAGTTCGAGCAGGCCCCAGCCCGACAGCGCGGCCTCGTCGATCACCCGGTCCGGGCCCGAGCCGTCCGACGGGACGGCGAAGGACAGCCGCCGGTCGCCGTGGTCCGTGCCGCTGCGGAACGGGGTGAACGGGTAGAAGGCGTCCGAGACCAGGGGCGCCGCCGAGGCCGGCAGCCGCCAGGACACCGGCAGCCGGTGCTGCGGCAGCTCGGGGTTGTGGGCCAGCAGGGTGGTCACCGCGGAGGCCGAGGGGTCGTACGACAGGCCCGCCCACTGCTCGCTGCCCACGAGCGCGAACGGGTCCAGCTGCCCGGGGTCGCCCACGAACAGCGCCCGCTCGAACAGTCCGGCCACGGCGAGCAGCGCGTCCGAGCGCATCTGGTAGGCCTCGTCGACGATCGCGTGCCGCCACGGTTCGTCGACCTTGACGTGGGCCCACTTGGCGGCGGTGGAGACGACCACCGGCAGCCCGGCGAGGTCGGCCGCCTTCGCCGACTTGCGGACCTGCGGCCACGCGTCCAGCGCCTTGTCGTACGGGTCGCCGTCGCTGCTGTGCAGCCGGCCGACCGGCAGGTCGGGGCTCTTCTCGGCGAGCCGGGAGACCAGGTCGTCGACCTGGGCGTTGGTCTGCGCGACGACCATCAGGGGATGGCCGGCGTCGGCGAGTTCCAGCGCGGCGCGGACCACGAGCGTGGACTTGCCGGCACCCGGCGGGGAGTCGACGACGACCCCGCGATGGGTGCCCTGCACCGTGTCGCGCAGGATCGCCTCGGTGGCCCGCGCGGCGGCGGCACCGGGGTCGAAGGCGGCCTCGGTGATCACAGGACGTCCTCCTCGGTGACGGGGTCGGGGGCTTCCGGCAGGGCGGCGGTCTCACCGGGGGGCCCGCCGTGCGTCCACGGCGTGTGCTCCGGGTCGGGCAGCTTCGCGCCGCCGCGCTGGTCGTGCTCGAACAGGGTGAAGCAGATCAGGTCGCCCTTCTCCGGCACGGATCCGGCCTCGGGCTCCTTGCCGCGGCCCATCCGGTCGAGGATCCGCAGCACGAGCAGCCCCTCGTCCTCGTACCCGACGAACTCGGCCGTCTGCGGCTTCCCGCCCAGCGAGCGGTGCACCTTGACCCGGTCGCCCAGGTACGGGCGGTCGTCGGTGCACACCGTGACCAGCGGCCGCGGGCTGGGCCGCTTGCCCTCGCTGTACGCCATGACGACATCCGTGACCTCACCCGCGAACGCCTCCCCGGCCAGCCGCCGGCCCGCCATCACCAGCGGGTCGTCCAGGGCCTCCTGGGCCTCGAGACGAGCCTGTTCGCGCTCACGGGCGGCGAGCTTGCCGGCCGCGGTGACCGCGTCGTCGCGGCGCGGCTGCGGGGGCTCCCCGGCCAGCACCCGGTCGCGATGGGCGGTGAACGACCAGCGGTCGCGCGTCCACCGCTCCTCGACGTGCGCCCCCTCCGGCAGCGCGCGCAGCAGCTCCAGGCCGTCCCACACCTTGTCCCAGGTGGGCCGGGTGGCGTCGGCGACCAGGGCGCGGACCGCCCGCTCGGCGGCGGTCAGCTCACCGAGCCGGTCGTCCGCCTCCAGCCCGTCCTCGGCGGTGGCGAGGGCGGTGCGCGCGCGGTCGTAGCGCTCGATCGCGGGCGCGAGCAGCCTGTTGTCGAACGCCGGGTCGGTCGCCGGGCCCGCGGGCGGGCACAGCAGCTGCCCGTCCGCGTCACGGGCGAGTTCGGCGCGCAGCGCGGCCTCGGAGCCCGGGACGCCCTCCGGCGGGTCGATCCAGGCCAGCAGCGCGCCCAGGTGCTGGTCCTCCAGGCTGGACTGGCCGGTCGCCCAGTGCCGGCCCAGCACCTCGGTCAGGGCCAGCAGCAGCGCGGAGCCGGGCACCCGGGAGCGCTCCCCGAAGTGGGTCAGCCAGCGCCCCAGCAGCGGCACCCGCGGCGGCGCCGGATGCGGGGCCTCCGGATCCTGTTCGGCGGTGCGGCGAAAGCGCATGGAGCGCCCCAGCAGCCGTACGAAGTCCAGGCCGGCCCGGCTCGGCACGATCAGCTGGGGCGCGTCCGCGCACAGCTCGACCTCGACCTTGACCCGCTTGCCGGTCTCCGGGTCGGTCTCGTTGCGCTCGGCGGCCTCGACCGCGTCCGCGTACCCGTCGACGTAGGGAAGGACCACGTCGGCCAGCTCGGCCAGGAACACGAACCGCAGGTCGCGGTCGCGCGGCTGCGGCACGACGAGCAGGGTCGGCGCGTCCCGGTCGGTGCCGACCAGCGCGCCGAGCGGGGCACCGGCCTCGCCCGCGGTGACCAGCGGTACGAGGACCAGCGGCCGCTCGGACAGATGCCGGTGCCGCACGGTCGCGGTGGGCTGGGCGCGTCCGGTGGCGACGGCCTCCAGCCGGGCGAGAGTGGCGATCAGCGACAAGGAGCCGCCTCCTGACCGGATGCCTGGCCGACCACCTGACCGAGTACGTGATCGGACGTCTGGCCGAGTGCCTGACCGGATGCCTGGCCGAGTGTCCGACCGGACACCTCGCCGAGTGCCGGTCCGAAGGCCGTACCGAGCGCCTCGGCACGCAGCCGGTGGGCCCGGCGCAGTGCCGCCACCGCCGGGTCGGCCGGGTCGCCGGCCTCGCCGCGGGCCGCCGCGAGGACGTCCTCGACCGTCGCCAGACCGCCCAGGTCGGCCCGCACCGAGCGGCCCAGCGAGGTCACCGCGCCGTCCGCGCGGGAGCGGTCACGGCAGTGGAAGGCCAGCTCGCAGGCGGCCAGGCACTCGGGGGCGTACGCCGCGGGAACCGACTCGACGGCGGCCGTGAGTTCCTCGGCGGGCAGCTCGGGGGAGAAGCAGGCGCCCTCGGGGACGGCGTCGGCGATGTCCTGGAGGCGGGTGAGCCGGGCCAGCTGCCGACCGGTGACCGCGCGCTGTTTGCGCACGTCGACGGCCGATGCGGTGGGCAGGTTGGAGAAGTCCTTGGGGCACACCAGCAGGATCCGGTCGCGCACCCGCGGGACCGTCTCCAGCCGGGCGGCCACCGCCTCCAGCGCCAGCACGTACACCGCGGCCTGCCGAGCGGCCGCGCCGACCTTCGCCGGGTCCGCCGAGCCGTCCAGCATCGGGAAGGACTTGATCTCCACGACCGTCCAGCTGCCGTCCGGGTGCACCACCACCGCGTCCGGTTCGAGGAAGGCCGGGGAGCCCGCCACGTCGAGCGCGAGCATCGGATGGTCGAGCAGCGTCCAGACGCCCGGCGCCCCGGTGGCCTCGCGCAGCGCCAGCGCCGTCCGCGCGGTGCGGCCCTCGGGCCCGACGGCGGCCAGGTCGGGGGCGTGGACCCGGCCCGGCTCCGGCGGCGGGGTGGTCCGGTCCAGTCTCTCGTGCACCAGCCGCAGCAGCTCCGCGCCGCCGTCCGCCTTGACCCGGGCCTCGAAGGCGTTGCCGCGGGTGAAGGCGAACTGCGACTGGCCGAAGACCGACGGCGAGCCGAGCGCGCCCGCCAGCGCCGTCTTGTCCACACCGGCGCCGTCGAGGAGCGCGCGCCGTCTGCATCCGGGGTTGGCGGCGAGCGCCGCGAGGGCGCGCGCGTCCAGCGCCTTGGCCGCTACGTCCGGTCCGCGCAGCTCAGCGAGCCGCTGCCGGAGTGCCCTCGCCGGCGTCCGTGGGGGAGGCACCGGGCTCGGCTGCGGACCCGAGCCGCGCGTCGCGCTGCCGTGGAAATCGCTCACCCGGGGAAGTCTGGCATCCGGCACTGACAATCGGGGTGTCTGTGCCGGCAGAGGCTGCCGAGGCGGCCGGGAGCCGCGTCCCCCACCGGGTCGCCAGGGCCGTGCGGATCCGGTCCGCGAACCGCATCACCAGCGGGGTCAGCAGCAGTCCGACGCCCATCACGGCCGCGCCCGCGACCGCGTCGAGGAAGTAGTGGTTGGCGGTGCCCATCACCACGATCGTGGTGAACAGCGGGTAGATGATCCCGGCCGCCTTCGCCGTACGGGTGCCGCCGTGGCGCCAGAGCATGACCCCGCACCACAGCGCCCAGCCCACGTGCAGGCTCGGCATCGCGGCGTACTGGTTGGTCATGCCGCCCAGACCGCGCGGCGCGCTCGCCTCGCCGCCCCACCAGCCGTACGAGCTGTACTGGGCCATCGTGTCCACGAAGCCGTAGTCGGGCGACAGCAGCCGGGGTGGGCAGGTGGGCAGCAGGGTGAAGCCGATCAGGCCCAGGAAGGTCGAGGTCATCAGCCAGGTGCGGGCCGACCGGTAGAGCGCGGTGCGGGAGCGGAACAGCCAGACCAGGAGCACGGGCGTGATCAGGTAGTGCAGCGACGCGTACCAGAAGTCGGCCGGCACGCCGAGCCACGCCTCACGCGTGAACAGCCGGTTGAGCGGGTGCTCGGCGTTGATGCGCAGGAACTTCTCGATGCGCAGGATCGCCGTGCCGTGGTCGATCGCGCCGGATATGTCACCCCTGGCCAGGAGCCGGCCCGCGGAGTAACAGGCGTACACCAGCAGGATCAGCGGCAGCTCGGTCCACCAGCGCAGCCGGGTCCGAGGGGCCGCCTCGATGCGAGGTGCCTCCGTCTGCGGCATCCGATTCGCCCTTCCCCTCCGTCGTCCCTGATGCGCCCGGTGGCGCGGCCGTGACACTTTACGGCGTTCACACGCACCTGGCTCCGGGCCCCCGGCTCTCAAAGACGCAGCGGTCGCCCCTCGGGTTGCCCCCACCGGTGGTGAGCGATGATGGAGGAGATCGGAACGAAGACTTCCCGGAAGGTCGCTCATGGCACCGCGCATCCTGCTGGCCCGGCACGGACAGACGCAGTGGTCGCTGTCCGGCAAGCACACAGGCAGGACCGACGTCCCCCTCCTCGACGAGGGCCGGCGCGGTGCCGAACTGCTGGGCGAGCGGCTGCGCGGGGCGCCGTTCGACGGGCTGCCCGGTGCCGAGGTGCGCACCAGTCCCCTCGCGCGCGCGCGTGAGACCTGCGACCTCGCCGGCTTCGGCGACCGCGCGCGCACCTGGGACACGCTCATGGAGTGGGACTACGGCGCGTACGAGGGTATGACCCCGGCCGAGATCCAGGCCGTGCGGCCGGGCTGGCTGATCTGGCGTGACGGTGTGCCGCAGGGCGAGAGCCTGGCGCAGGTGACCGCGCGCGCGGACGAGGTGGTCTCCTGGGCGCGGGAGGAGGACCGGGACGTGCTGGTCTTCGCCCACGGACACATCCTGCGGTCGATCGGCGCCCGCTGGCTGGGACTGCCGATCGCGTTCGCGGCGCGGATCCGGCTGAACCCGACGTCGCTGTCCGCGCTCGGCTGGGCGTACGGGGAACCCGCGATCGAGAGCTGGAACGACCTGGGGCACCTGGCGGCCGCCTGAGCGCGGTGCGGGGCGCTCACGGCCTGCGGGGCGCTCACGGCGCGCTCACGGCGTGCAGGGCGCTCACGGTGTGCGGGGGCGGCCGGCGTGGCGTTCCAGGAAGGCCGAGACCCCAGAGGCCCGCCGGTGCGGCAGCAGCACCCGCGCGGTGCCCGCCAGCATCGTCTGGATGCGCGAGGACTGGACCTCGTCCAGCAGGTCCAGCACGCGCATCCCGGCCGTGGCCGCCTCGTCGGGGCGGCCGCCGCGGGCGAGGTCGTCGGCGAGCTCGGCCGTGTACAGGGCGATGTTCCGGGTGAAGTGCGGGTCCTGGAGCCGGGCCGCCTGCCGGGCGTGCCGGGCCGCCCGCTCCCAGTCGCCCAGCGTGGACCAGCACTGGGCCTCCAGGCCCTCCAGCTCCGCCTCCCCGTAGAAACTCATCCATTCGGGGTCGGCGTCGCAGGGGCCCCGCTCGTAGAGGGCCTGGGCCCGCACCAGGGCCTGCTCGCAGCCGGTGCGGTCGGCGAGACCCGCCCAGCCGCCCGCCTCACGCAGCGCGAGCAGCGACATCAGCCGGGCCGAGCCCAGCGGGCGGGCCACCCGCTGGGCGGCCTGTGCGGCCCGTACCGCCTCCCGGGGGCGGCCCGAGTCGCGGGCGAGGAAGGCCGTGTTGCAGAAGGCGTGCGCCTCCAGCGCCGGGTCGTCGGTCACCCGGGCGGTGGCGAGCGCCTCCGCGTAGTGCGAGCGGGCGTCGTCGTATCTGCCCGAGTCGTGGGCCAGCCAGCCCACGGAGATGGCCAGTTCACCGGCGCCCGAGTGGAGCCGGTCGACGGTCGCCTGCCGGGTCGCGCCGGCGTCCAGCAGCGCGTACGCGGTGCGCAGCGGGGCCGCCGCGCGCCGGTAGAGACCGTCGGCGCCGTGCCGGTCGTCGAGCAGCCGGATGCGGCGGACCGCCTCTTCCAGGGCGCTCGCCTCGCGGACGCCGGGACGCCGGGACGGACGGTCCGCCGCCACTGCGTCGTGCGGGAGCCCCAGGGGGGCCAGTGAGGCGGCCGCCACGGTGGCGCCCCCGCGGGTCATGAATGCGCGACGCAGCACGTCGCTCTCCTCGTGGTCGTGGTGCGTTTCGTACGGGTCCTGCGGGTCCTGCGTTTCATACGGCTCGTACGCCTCGTGCGTCTCACCGGTGGTGTACGCCGGGCTCATGAAGTGAGCCGGGGGCGCCTCCCCGTCAGCCCGCGCCGACCGTCCGCGGACGGCCGAACGGGGAACGAAGCCGAGGTCGGTGAGCGTGCGGCCGGGGAACATGTGCAGGAACACCCGTTCGTACGCGTAGTTGGGGCAGCGGATCTCGCCCGCCTCCACCCGGCCGATGTAGCGGGCGTCACAGCTGACCTGCTCGCCGATCTCGCGAGCGGCCCGCCGCACCAGCGCGGCGAACTCGCCCGGTGAACGGTGTCCGCGTATCCGCCGGAAGGCGAGATTGGGCCGCGCGGGCCGGTTGGGCTGGGACGAGGTCACCATTGACGACGTCATGGCCGGGTCCTCTCGTGCGAACCGTCGAACCATGCCGGATTGGGGGTGAGTTGTCCGTGTGCCACCCTGTTTCCGGCGGGCAAGAAGGTACCTGCTGTGGTCGACCCGCCACGCAGTGTTTGGCTACAAATCGGATATCTCATCCACGATCCGCCATGAACTGCCATCCTTTGCGGCTGAATTCCGCCGTAGCCCTTGACGCCGTGCCGCGTTGAACCGCCCGAACTGCAAGAAGGTTCTGTGGTGGAGGCCGGGATGGGGACGAGCCAAAGCGTCGGTCCTTGTACGACGGTGACGCCGATCGCGTCGGCGGCCGCGGTGACGGCGGTGACCGCGGTTGCGTCGGCGGCCGCGGTGGTGACGGCGGCCGCGGTGGTGACGGCCGCGGTGACGGCGGAGCAGGTCCCGCCCCCGGAGTGCGGCGGGCCGCCCGACAGGGCCGACGGGTGCGACCTCGTCACGGTGCCGGCCCGCCAGGGACTGGAGGCGGTCGACATCCTGCGCCGGGCGGACGTGGACGCGGTGGGGCCCGTGCTGCACGACGACGGGTGCGACACGCTCGGCTTCCTCGTGCCGCCCGGCACCGCGGCCGCGTGGGACGTCCCCGGCAGCGTCTGTACGCAGACCGACGGGCGGGGGCTGCGGCTCGACCCCGAGCCGCCGGTCGAGGGCTCGGACTGGCTGCTGCCGCCGGGCGAGGCGGAGCTCGCCACCGATCCGGCGGTGCTGCGGCGGGCCCTGGACGAGGCGGCCCGGCTCATCGAGGCGGCCGACAGCCGCCGCTGAGCGAGCACGGCAGCCGTCGAACGGGCACGGCCGCCGCTTGCGCGGGTACGGTCGCCGCCGGACGGGTCGGCAGCGGCGTCGGGCGGGCCGTCGGCCGCGGCTGAGCGGCACGGGGGCCGGGCGCTTGCGAGAATGACCCCATGGGAAAGTCCAGGAACCTCCGGCGGCGGCCGGACGCCGACGACGCCGTCGTCGAGCCCGTCGACGGCGGGCTCGCCGAGCTGATACGCGACCGGGACCGGGCGCGGGCCTGGACCCTGTTGATCGACGGCGCCCCGCAGTCGCACGTCGACCTGGACGACCCCGGGTACCTCTCCTTCGAGTACCAGCGCCGCCTCGGCCATGTCATCGACCTGGTCGCGCCGCCCGCCCGGCCCGTGCACGCCGTGCACCTCGGCGGCGGCGCCCTCACGCTCGCCCGGTATGTCGCCGCGACCCGCCCCCGCTCCACCCAGCAGGTCGTCGAGCGCGACGCGGCCCTCGTGCAACTGGTGCGCCGTGAGCTCCCGTTGGCGGCCAACGCGCGGATACGGGTGCGCTCCGCGGACGCCCGGGAAGGGCTCGCCAAGGTGCCGGACGGCTGGGCCGACCTCGTCATCGCCGATGTGTTCAGCGGCGCCCGCACCCCCGCCCACCTGACCTCGACCGAGTTCCTCGACGAGGTGCGCAGGGCGCTCAGGCCCGGCGGGCTCTACGCCGCCAACCTGGCCGACGGGCCGCCGCTGGCGCATCTGCGCGGCCAGATCGCCACGGCAGCCGCCCGCTTCGGTGAACTCGCCCTGGTCGCCGATCCGACGGTGCTGCGCGGCAAGCGGTTCGGCAACGCGGTGCTGGTCGCCTCCGACCTGCCGCTGCCCGTCGCCGAACTGACCCGCCGGGCGGCCTCGGATCCGCACCCGGGCCGGGTCGAACACGGCCGCGCGCTCACCGACTTCGCCGGCGGCGCCGTGGCGGTGACGGACGCGGCGGCGGTCGCGTCCCCCGCCCCGCCGCCCTCGGTCTTCCGGTAGCGCCCGGCCCGGGGACCAGGCCGGGGACCCGCCCGGGGGACCGGCCCGGAGCCCGGGGCGGACCGTCGTCCGGACCCGTGTGCGGACCCGTGCAAACCCGTCCGGCTCAGTACGTGACGACCTGCACCTGGGGCGGCCCGTCGTGCCAGGTGCAGAACACCGACACCCGGTCCGTGCCCGCGCTGAACTCCACCCGGATCCAGGTCTCCGTCTTGAACACCTGCATCGACCAGCCGGAGGCCGGGGTCGCCGACACCAGCGTCGCGTAGGTGTCGGCGATGTCGAAGACCGAGCGGCCGCCCTTGGTGTCGTAGCTCTTGATCCGGCTGTCGGCCGTGGCCGTGGCCGAGACGGCGGACGGGCCGGTGCTCGGCTCCGCCGTCGCGGACTTCGAGGGCGACGGCGTGGCAGTCGGGGCGGTCGGTGCGGCCGATCCGGTGGGCTCGGCCGACGGGGTCCGCGAAGCGGCCGCCCGGTGGGTCGACGAGGCCAGCGGCCTCGACCGCTGCATGGTCGGGTCGGCCGCGGCGATGGGCAGGGCGCGCGGCGGGTCGTAGGCCGTGCCCGTCATCACCGTGTGGACGCCCCACCATGACAGCGTGACCGCCGCGCCCGTGGCGAGCAGCCAGGCCAGTACGTGTACAAGTCCTCTGCGCATCGCGGGCCATACTGCCTCACCCGTCCCACCGGCCGCACGCGGTCGAAGTTATCCACAGGCGCCGATCGGTGTCGCCCGGATGGCGTACGGTGCGGCGCATGGCAAGTGTGCTCGTGGTCGAGGACGATCAGTTCGTCCGCTCGGCGCTCATCCGGCATCTCACCGAAGCGGCCCATGTGGTGCGCAGTGTCGGCACCGCGCTGGAAGCGCTGCGCGAGGTCGCTCATTTCCGTTTCGACGTGGTCATCCTGGACCTCGGCCTGCCCGATCTCGACGGGTCGGAGGCCTTGAAGATGCTGCGCGGCATCACCGACGTCCCCGTGATCATCGCCACCGCCCGGGACGACGAGGCGGAGATCGTACGGCTGTTGAACGCCGGGGCGGACGACTATCTCACCAAGCCGTTCTCGGTCGAGCACCTCTCGGCGCGGATGGCCGCGGTGCTGCGCCGGTCCCGTGCCGTCGCCGCGGACACTCCGCCGTCCACCGTCATCCGGGTCGGCGGACTGACCGTCGACCCGCTGCGCCGCCAGGCCGAACTGGACGGCGCCCGGCTCGACCTGACCCGTCGTGAGTTCGACCTGCTCGCCTTCCTGGCCGGCCGGCCAGGAGTCGTCGTACCCCGCAGGGAACTGCTCGCCGAGGTCTGGCAGCAGTCGTACGGCGACGACCAGACCATAGACGTCCATCTCTCCTGGCTGCGGCGGAAGCTGGGCGAGACGGCGGCGCGGCCCCGCTATCTGCACACGCTGCGGGGCGTCGGCGTCAAGCTGGAGCCGCCCGTGGAGCCGGTCCGATGAGGTGGGCGCTGGTCAGGGTGTGCCTGGCGGTCACCACGATGGTCGTGATCGCCTTCGCCGTGCCGCTGGGGCTGGTCATCAAGGAGATGGCCCGCGACCGCGCGTTCTCCAACGCGGAGCGGGAGGCCGCGGCGATCGTCCCGGCGCTGTCCATCACCACCGACCGCGACGAGCTGGAGCGCGTCATCGCCTCCGCGGGCTCCGACGCCGGGATGGCCGTGCACATACCCGCGGTCGACGGCCAGGCGGCCGTCGAACTCGGCCGGCAGCGCGCCGCCGACGGGGACATCGCGATGGTGCGCAGGCTGGGCCGGGTCTCCACCACCGAGGTGCGCGGCGGCTCCATCCTGCTCCAGCCGGTCGCGCTGAGCTCCGGCGCGATGGCCGTGGTCGAGGTGTACGTCCCCGAGTCCGAGGTCAGCAACGGCGTCGGCACGGCCTGGGCGGTGCTCGCCGGGGTCGGCGCCGCCCTGGTCGTCGGCTCGGTCGCGGTCGCCGACCGGCTGGGCGTCCGGATGGTGCAGCCCGCCGAGCGGCTCGCCGACGGCGCGCACGAACTCGGCGAGGGGCGGCTCGGCGCCCGGGTGCCGGAGGAGGGGCCGACCGAACTGCGGCTGGCGGCGGTCGCGTTCAACTCCATGGCCGACCAGGTCGTCCAACTGCTCGCCAACGAGCGGGAGCTGGCCGCCGACCTGTCCCACCGGCTGCGCACCCCGCTGACCGTGCTGCGGCTCAACGCGGCCTCGCTCGGCGAGGGACCGGCCGCCGAGCAGACCCGGGCGGCCGTCGCGCAGCTGGAGCGCGAGGTCGACACCATCATCCGCACGGCCCGCGAGGCCAAGCCGCAGACCGTGGCGGCGGGCCTCGGCGCGGGGTGCGACGCGGGCGAGGTGGTGCGTGAGCGGATGAAGTTCTGGTCGGCGCTGGCGGAGGACGAGGGCCGCAAGGTGCGGGTGGCCGTGGCCGACCACCCGGTGCGCATACCCGTGGCCCGCGCGGACCTGGCGGCGTCGTTGGACGCGCTGCTCGGCAACATCTTCCGCCACACCCCCGAGGGCACGGCCTTCGCGGTCGACGTGCACAACGGCGAGGACGCGGTGATCGTGCTGGTCTCGGACGCGGGGCCCGGCATCCCGGACCCAGAGGCGGCTATGGCCCGCGGGCGGGGATCGGGCAACGACGGCTCGACCGGGCTCGGCCTGGACATCGTGCGGCGGCTCGCGGAGTCGACGGGCGGCGACGTACGGATCGGCTCCTCGGTGCTCGGCGGCACGGAGGTGCGGATCTGGATCCAGCTGGACGGGCGCGTGCCCGAGCGCGGCGGGCACCGCGGGAGGGTCCGGCGGCGCAGACGAGGCCTGAAGGTCCGCTGAATCCGGCTCGTCCGCCCCTTCCTTTAACCGTCTCCGATGCCTTCCTTAAGCGCACCCTAAGATCTCCAACAGCCCTCCGGATAAAGCGGTTTGCCCGATTCCGGATCGCTAGCGTGCTGCCACGGCCCAGGTCTGGGACGCCCCCCCGTGAGCAGTGAGTGAAGGCAGGCACGCGATGAGCACGCACCGGCGCAGAATCAGTGGCAGGAACAAGGCGATCGGCGGAGCGGTCGCCGCGGCCGTGATCGGTGGCGGCGCCATCGTCCTCAGCGGCGTCGCGAGCGCGGCCGGCATCGGCGCCGCCTACACCAAGACCAGCACCTGGTCGACGGGTTACACCGCGCAGTATGTCGTCACGAACAACAGCGGGCAGCAGGAGAAGACCTGGACCCTGGAGTTCGACCTGCCCGCGGGCACCAAGCTCAGCTCCCTGTGGGACGGGGAGTCGACCGTCAGCGGCCAGCACGTCACCGTCAAGCCGCCGAAGTGGGACACGGACGGACTGGCCGCCGGCGAGTCGGCCACCGTCGGCTTCGTGGTCAGCGGAAGCGGCGACCCGACCGGCTGTCTGATCGACGGCGCGAGCTGCTCCGTCGACACCGGCGCGACGCCGCAGCCGAGCGGCCGCCCGACCGAGACGGCGACCCCCACCGCGACCCCGACCGCGACCGCCGCCCCCACCAGGACGCCCACGCAGACCGCCACCCAGACCCCCACGGCGTCCCCCTCGCAGAGCACCGGCACGGGCACCGGCACGACGGCCGGCTTCGCCCCGTACGTCGACACCTCCCTCTACCCGGCCTACGACCTGCTGGCGAACGTCACGGCGACCGGCGTGAAGAACTACAACCTCGCCTTCGTCACCGACGGCGGCGGCTGCAACCCGAAGTTCGGCGGTGTGTCGGACCTGGCGAACGACGGCGTCGCGTCGCAGATCGGCGCGCTGCGCGCCAAGGGCGGTGACGTCCGGGTCTCCTTCGGCGGCGCGTCCGGCTCCGAACTGGCCACCACCTGCTCCTCGGCGGACGCGCTGGCGGCGGCGTACGGCAAGGCCGTGGACACCTTCAAGCTCACCAAGGTCGACTTCGACGTCGAGGGCGGTGCGCTGCCCAACACCACGGCGAACACGCGCCGGGCGCAGGCGATAGCCAAGCTCCAGAAGCAGCACCCGGGCCTGGACGTCTCCTTCACGCTCCCCGTCATGCCGGAGGGCCTCACCCAGGACGGCGTGAACCTGCTCGCCGACGCCAAGCAGAACGGCGTGGCCATCTCCACCGTCAACATCATGGCGATGGACTACGGACCGGCGTACAGCGGCGACATGGGCACGTACGCCGAGCAGGCCGCCACCGCCACCCAGGCCCAGATCAAGAGCGTGCTGAGCCTCTCCGACAGCGCGGCCTGGAAGGCGGTCGCCGTCACCCCGATGATCGGCGTCAACGACGTCGCCAGCGAGATCTTCAAGGTCGACGACGCCGCCCAGCTGGTCGCCTTCGCCAAGTCCAAGGGTCTGGGCGGGCTGTCCATGTGGTCCGCCACCCGTGACAAGCAGTGCGCGGGCGGCGCGAAGAACGTCGCGGACGCCACGTGCAGCTCGATCGCCCAGGGCGACTCCGCGTTCTCGAAGGCGTTCGCCGCCTTCAACTGACCCGAGTCGCATCTGACCCGAGCCGCATCCGATCCGAGCCACATCCAGGAAACGGGGTCGCGCGCCCCGGCCGGTTCCCACCCCCATCCGGCCGGGGCGCGCTTGTGTTCCGGACCGGCGGACGCCCCCTCCCCCGGGACGGGGGGCCTCCGCGGGCCCGGGGTCAGGCGCTCTCGACCTCCGGCAGCGAGCCTGTACGGGCCGCCTGCCCGTACCAGAGCGCGCTCGACTTCGGCGTACGCTCCAGCGTCGCGTAGTCCACGTACACCGCGCCGAAGCGCTTCTCGTAGCCGTACGCCCACTCGAAGTTGTCCATCAGGGACCACAGGTAGTAGCCGCGCACGTCGGCGCCGTCGGAGATGGCCCGGCGGACCGCCGAGAGGTGGCCGTGCAGGTAGGCGACGCGCTCGGGGTCGTGGACCCGGCCGTCCGGGTCCGGCTTGTCGTCGTAGGCCGCGCCGTTCTCCGTGATGTACAGGGGCAGCCCCGGGGCCTCCCGGTTGTACCGCATGATCAGCTCGTGCAGGCCGGTCGGGTCGATCGTCCAGCCCATCTCCGTGCGCTCGCCCGGGGTCTGGTGGAAGTCGACGTCCTCGGCGGCCGGCCAGGGCGAGTGCTCGCTGGCCCCGTGACCGTCCGCCCGCGCGCCCTGCCGGTCCGGCCGGGCGGCCGACACCAGGGTGGGCGTGTAGTAGTTCAGGCCCAGCGTGTCCAGCGGCTGGTTGATCTTCCGCAGGTCGCCGTCGAGGACGTACGACCAGTCCGTGACCGAAGAGGTCGCCGCCAGCAGGCTCTGCGGGTACGCGCCGTGCAGGATCGGGCCGTGGAAGACACCGTTGGCGAGGTCGTCGATCTTGCGGGCCGCGGCCAGGTCCGCCGGGTCCTGGGTGAGGGGCCTGACCACCGAGGAGTTGAGGCTGATCCCGACCGTGTTGCGGGCGGGCATCACCGAGCGCAGCGCCGTCGAGCCGAGGCCGTGCGCGAGGTTCAGGTGGTGGGCGGCGCGCAGCGACGCCTCCGGGTCCGTACGGCCGGGGGCGTGCACACCGGAGCCGTAGCCCAGGAAGGCGCTGCACCAGGGCTCGTTGAGGGTGATCCACTGCTCCACGCGGTCGCCGAGCGCCTCGCCGACGATCTGCGCGTACTCGGCGAAACGCAGCGCCGTGTCGCGCTCCGGCCAGCCGCCGGCGTCCTCCAGCTCCTGCGGGAGATCCCAGTGGTAGAGGGTGACGGCCGGCTTGATGTCATGGGCGAGCAGGTCGTCGACCAGGCGGCGGTAGAAGTCCAGGCCGACCTGGACCGCCGGACCCCGGCCGGTGGGCTGCACCCGTGACCAGGAGATCGAGAACCGGTACGCGCCCAGCCCCAGACCGGCCATGAGCTCCACGTCCTCGTGGAAGCGGTGGTAGTGGTCGACAGCGATGTCACCGTGGTCGCCACCGGCCGTCCTGCCCGGCGTATGACTGAAGGTGTCCCAGATCGAGGGAGTGCGGCCGCCCTCGCGCACCGCCCCCTCGATCTGGTAGGCGGAGGTCGCGGCGCCCCACAGGAAGGTGGGGGGAAAGGCCACGGGCGTAATGGGTTCAGGCATGGAAGCGCTCCCAAGGGAAGTCGGGGTGACCGACGGAAGGAAAAAGGGGAGGGGGCGGGCCGAAGGGGCCGGGGCGGCGGTGGCCCGGCCCCCTGGACGGCAGGGACGTCAGCCCTTGATCGCGCCCTGCATGATTCCGCCCACGATCTGCTTGCCGAACAGCAGGAAGGCGATCAGCAGCGGCAGCGTGCCGAGCAGCGCGCCCGCCATGATGACGGCCTGGTCGGGGATGTAACCGGTGCCCAGAGAGTTGAGGGCGACCTGGACCGTCGGCTCCTGCTGGTTCAGGGCGATGATCGGCCACAGGAAGTCGTTCCAGGCCATCACGAAGGTCAGCAGGCCGAGCACGGCCATCGCCGGGCGTGCCGCCGGGAAGACGACGTGCCACACCACGCGCAGACTGTTCGCGCCGTCGACCCGCGCCGCCTCGATCAGCTCGGAGGGCAGCGCCTGCACCAGGTACTGCCGCATGAAGAACGTACCGAAGGCGCTCACCAGGGTGGGCAGGATGACCGTCTGGAGCTGGTTGGACCAGCCCAGGTCGCTCATCCACAGATACAGCGGTACGACCGCCAGCTGCGGCGGGATCATCATCGTGCCGACGGTCAGCAGCAGCAGAAGACCGGAGAACTTGAAGCGCAGCTTGGCGAAGGCGAATCCGGCGAGCGTGGAGAACACGACCGTGCCGACGGTGATGGTCCCGGCCACGATCGTGGAGTTGATCATCGCGGTGCCGAGCCCGGCCTGGTCCCATGCGGCCTCGAGGTTCTTGAACAGGTTCGAGCCGAACCACAGCGGCGGCGGGGTCTGCGCCAGCCGCGTGTTGTTGCGCGAGGCCGCGATGGCCGTCCACACCAGCGGAGCGAGCGAGACCAGCGCGAAGACGGTCAGGACGATGTAGGTGACCGGACCCGCGTGCAACTGCTTGCCCGCGCCGAGCACCCGGCGGCGTCCGGGCTCCCGGACGCCCGCGGTTCCCTTCGGCTCCGCCTGGGAGACAGTCAGTTCAGTCGTGGTCATTGGGATTTCCTCAGCCGTCGGGTGACCAGCATGTTGATCGCGGCGACGATCAGCAGGATCAGGAACATCGTCCACGCGATCGCTGACGCCTTGCCGAGGTTGCCGATGCCCCAGCCCTGGTCGTACATGTACAGGCCGAGCGTCTGGTACTGGTGCGCGGAGCCGCCCTTCGAGCCGCTGACCCCGCCGAACAGGAGCGGTTCGCCGAACAGCTGCGTCGCGCCGATCGTGGACACGACCACCGTGAACAGGATCGTCGGCCGCAGCATGGGGATCGTCACATGGCGGAACTGCTGCCAGCGGCCGGCGCCGTCGAGCGCGGCCGACTCGTACAGGTCCGTGGGGATCGCCTGCATCGCCGCGAGGTAGATCAGCGCGTTGTAGCCGGTCCACCGCCAGATCACGATCGAGGAGACGGCGAACTGCGAACCCCAGTCCGACTCGCGCCAGTTGATCGGGTGGACCCCGACGAAGTGCAGCAGCCAGTTGATCATGCCGCCGTCCCACGAGTACAGCAGCGTGAAGACCAGCGTCGCCGCCGCCACCGAGGTGGCGTACGGGGTGAGCATCACGACCCGCCACACGGTCGAGCCGCGCAGCCGGTAGTTGAGCAGATGGGCGAGGCCGAGCGCCATGAGCAGCTGCGGCACCGTGGAGATCACACCGATGGTGAAGGTGTTCTCCAGGGCGTTCCAGAAGAACTCCGAGGACAGCAGGTTCTTGTAGTTGTCCAGGCCCGCCCAGGTCTGGTGGTCCAGACCGGAAAGCTGCACATTGTGCAGCGAGTACCAGGCCGTGTAGAGCAGCGGGAAGAGGCCGAAGGCCCCGAAGATGATGAAGAAGGGGGAGATGAATGCGTACGGCGCCGCCTTCATGTCCCAGCGGTACAGCCGGCTGCGCCAGGAATCCGGGCCCGGCGGCGGCGTACCCCGACCCTGAGCGCCCCGGGCCGCGCCCGGCTGTGAGCCGGGCGCGGCGTCGGCGCTCGTCGCGGTCTGCGCGAGAGCCTGCTTGGAGCTGGTCACTGGCCGAGCACGTCCTTGATCTCAGCCTTTGCCGCGTCCCAGCCCTGGGCCGGGGACTTGCCCTTCTGCTCGACCTGGAGGATGCCGACGTCGGTGATCGCGGTGCCGATCGGCTGGTCCTTGGTGCCGAAGTACTGGACCGGGATGGTCTTGGCCGAGTCGCCGAAGATCTGCGTGATCGGCGCGTTGGAGAAGTACTCCGTGGTGGCGGCGGCCGGCGTCAGGCTGCCGTACGCCGACGGGGTCGACGGGAAGCTGGCCTGCTTGGCGAAGACCTTCGCCTGCTGCTCGGGCGCGGTCAGCCACTTGGCCAGCTCGATGGCCTCCTTCTGGTGCTTGCCGGCCGTCGGGACACCGATGAACGAACCGCCCCAGTTGGCCGCGGTCGGCGCGGCCGCCACGTCCCACTTGCCCTTGCCCGAGTCACCGGACTTCTCCTGGATGTAGCCCATCATCCAGGCGGGGCAGGCCACGGTCGCGAACGAGCCCTTGGCGAAGCCCTGGTCCCACGTCGGGTCGAACTGCTTCAGCTTCGCCGACATGTTGCTGGTCGCCACGGTCATGGCGGCGTTCCAGGACTTCTTGACGCCCGTGGACTTGTCCCAGATGACGTTGCCGTCCTTGTCGTAGTACCGCTGGCTCTCGCCGCCGAGGGCCGCGTTGTAGACCGAGGAGGCGGAGTCCACGAACTTGGTGCCGCTCGGCGCCTTCTTCATGTACTGCTTGCCGAGGTCGACGTACTTGGCCCAGTCGCCCTTCCAGGACGCGGCGAGCTTGGTGCGGTCGGTCTCCAGACCGGCCTTCTCGAAGAGGTCCTTGCGGTAGCAGATAGCCATCGGGCCGATGTCGGTGCCGAGCGCGATGGTCTTGCCGTCCTTGGTGGTGGCCTGGGAGAGCTTCCAGTCCAGCCACTGCGACTTGTCGACCTCCTTGCCGAGGTCGACGAACTTGTCGGCCTGGGTCTGGACGGCCTCGGTGACGTTGCCGACCTCGATGGCCTGGATGTCGTCGGTGCCGGAGCCGGCCTGGAGCCGGGTGAGGGTCTTGGGCCAGTACACGTCGGTACGGGTGGTGACGTTCTCCTTGATGGAGATGTTCGGGTGGAGCTTCATGTACTCGTCGTAGAGGCCGGCCTGCTTGTAGCCGAAGACGCCGAAGGTGCCTATCGTCAGAGTGGTCTTGCCCTTGGCGTCTCCGCCACCGTTCGAGTTCGACGAGCTGTCGTCCGAGTCGCTGGAACAACCGGCCAGCAGCCCCGTAGCCAGCGCGGCGACGACCGTGAAGGCCATCATCCGGCGGGACCGGCGGGTACTCGTGCGCATAGCGTCCTCCTGTTGCCTGACGTGCCGACCCCCCGGCCAACTGCATTGGTGGCGCCCGTTGTTCTCGCTGCGGCTCGGGCGGGGAACGTGCGGGATGTGTATGTGTCAGGTACTGTGGGAGCGCTCCCACAGGTGATGAGTTGAAGAGTCGCCGGTCCGCGCGGGGGTGTCAAGGGAGTCGGCGCGCAGAGATGCGTTCAGTTATCGGGCTGTTAACTGGAGTAAGAGGTTCCGTTAGAAACCGGAACCGGACCGGAATCGGAAGCGGAGCCGGGGCGGTGCCGGGTCCGGAGCGGGCCGGTGCCGCTTCGGACCCGCCGGGGTCCGGGCGGAAGGCCGGTCGGGTCCGGTCCGGTGCGGTGGTGGGCCGGTCCAAGTGGAGGGCCGGTCCGGGGTTCCCGTCCGGTCGGCGGCCGTGCCGTGCGAGGCCCCGCGCCCGCAGGGCACGGCCGTCGTCCCGGGCGGGACTGTTAGATTCCAGGCCAACGTGGGGTACGGGGTACTACGGGAGGGCGGAGCGCATGGCAGGCCACGGAGCTCGGAGCCGGAGCGGCGGGCGGCCGACCCTCGAAGAGGTCGCCGCGCGCGCCGGTGTCGGCCGCGGCACGGTCTCCCGGGTGATCAACGGCTCGCCCCGGGTCAGTGACGCGACCCGTGCCGCCGTGGAGGCGGCCGTCGCGGAGCTCGGATACGTCCCGAACACCGCGGCCCGCGCCCTCGCCGCCAACCGTACGGACGCCATCGCGCTGGTCGTTCCCGAGCCGGAGACTCGGTTCTTCGCCGAGCCGTACTTCTCGGACATGCTGCGCGGTGTCGGGGCCGAGCTGGCGGACACCGAGATGCAGCTGCTGCTGATCTTCGCGGGCAGCGACCGGGAGCGGCGCCGGCTCGCCGAGTACCTGGCGGCGCACCGGGTGGACGGTGTCCTGCTGGTGTCCGTGCACGCCGACGACCCACTGCCCGACCTGCTCGCCCAGCTGGAGATCCCGGCGGTGATCAGCGGCCCGCGCTCGGCGGCGGAGACGCTCACCTCGGTCGACTCCGACAACTACGGCGGCGCCCGCTCGGCCGTGGAGCATCTGCTGTCCCGGGGGCGCGGCCGCGTCGCGCACATCACCGGCCGGCTCGACGTGTACGGCGCCCAGCGGCGTGTCGACGGCTACCGCGACGCCCTGCGCGACGCGGGCCACGCGCCGGACGAGGGCCTGATCGAAGCGGGCGACTTCACCGAGGAGGGCGGCAGCAGGGCGATGGCGAAGCTCCTCGCCCGCCGCCCGGACGTGGACGCGGTCTTCGCCGCCTCCGACGTGACGGCGGCCGGTGCCCGCCAGGCGCTGCGTGAGGCGGGCCGCCGCATCCCGGAGGACGTGGCCCTCGTCGGCTACGACGACTCGGCCATCGCCCGCCACATGGAACCGCCGCTGACCAGTGTCCGCCAGCCCATCCAGGAGATGGGCCGCACCATGATCGACCTGCTGCTCAACGAGATCGCCGACCGCCGCCCCTCGGCCTCCCGGGGCCTGGAGCGACGTCAGGTGGTGCTGGCGACGGAGCTGGTGGCCCGGGCGTCCTCGTGACACGGGCGGGCCCCGCCCGCACGGTCAGCCGCGCGGCGGGCCGACGGCGCCGGGGTCCGGCGTCAGGGACAGCCGCCAGCGGATCTCGCCGTCCTGCTCCTCGTCGGTGGGGGAGAGCCCGGCCGCCGCGGCGACGGCGGCGGAGGCCAGGTGGTCCGGGTGGATGTGGGCGACGACCGTACGGACGGACCGTGCGCGCAGGGCGGCCACGAGGGTCTGCGCGGCCTCGGAGGCGTAGCCGCGCCCCTGCCAGGGTGTGCCGACGACCCAGGCGATCTCGGCGAGGCTCGCGCCGGTCACGGTGGCCTGGACGGTGCCGACCAGGCACGGGTCCCGGCGCCGCAGCAGCACCCAGTTGCACCAGGTGACGGACGGGTCGGGGGAACCGGCGACCAGGCGTGCGTAGCGGGAGCGCAGGGCCTGGGCGGTGGCGGGCGAGCCGCCGATGAAGGTGTGCAGGGCCGGATCGGACAGCACGCCGGCCATGTCCTCGGCGTGTTCGACGCGCAGCGGGACGAGGTCGAGCCGGACGCTGCGCAGGGCTTGTGTGCGCAGGAGTTCGGCGCGCAGGGGACCGGCGCCCAGGGGGTCGGTGTGCACGGTGAGGTGAGCCTTCCGGAAACGCGTCAGCGGGTGACCTCCCTGAGGAGGTCACCCGCTGAACCATCAGGGTGAGTGACGGGACTCGAACCCGCGGCCACCTGGACCACAACCAGGTGCTCTACCAACTGAGCTACACCCACCATGGGCCGGTGGTTGACTTTTCGGTTTCCCCTACCGGCCGAGAAAAAGTGTACAGGGTCTGGAGGGGTGCTCGCGCACACCTTTTGCGGCGGCCCTTCCGGAGCCTCTTCTACGCCTGCTGAGCTGGCAGGACGTGCTTGGCCGCGATGGCCTTCGCGGTGTCCGAGTCGGGGCCGGGCTGGGGGACGAAGACGGCCTCGCGGTAGTACCGGAGTTCCGCGATGGACTCGCGGATGTCGGCGAGGGCGCGGTGGTTGCCGTTCTTCTCGGGGCTGTTGAAGTAGGCCCGCGGGAACCAGCGCCGGGCCAGCTCCTTCACCGAGCTGACGTCGACGATCCGGTAGTGGAGGTGGCTCTCCAGGGCGGGCATGTCGCGGAGCAGGAAGCCGCGGTCGGTGCCGACCGAGTTGCCGCACAGCGGGGCCTTGCCGGGTTCCTTGACGTGCTCGCGTACGTACGCCAGGACCTGTGCCTCGGCGTCCGCCAGCGTCGTGCCGCCGGCCAGCTCGTCGAGCAGACCCGACGCGGTGTGCATCTGGCGCACCACCTCCGGCATCGTCTCCAGGGCGGAGTCCGGCGGACGGATGACGATGTCCACACCGTCGCCGAGCACGTTGAGCTCGGAGTCGGTGACGAGGGCGGCCACCTCGATGAGAGCGTCGTCGGACAGCGAGAGGCCGGTCATCTCGCAGTCGATCCACACCATGCGATCGTTCATGTGTCTAACCTTACGGCGCGCCGCCGTGGGCCGAACCGGTCGTGCGGCGAGCTTGTGGCACGGACCCCGCGGTGGCAGGGGCGGCGCGGGCGGCGGCCGCGTGGGCGGGGACGCCGAAGGGGCGGCGCAGGGACGGCGAAGGGGCGGCCGGGCCCGGAAGATCCGGCCCCGACCGCCCCTTTCATGCCGTACGTCACATCGTCACGTACGCCGCAAGGACGTCGTCCCCTGCGCCGTCACGTACGTCGCTTCCGTACGCCGTCACGTCGCGCTGCGCTGGCCGGGCAGGCTCGCCCGGCCGGACAGGTACGCCTCCCGGCCACCGTCCCCGGCGCCGGACGCCGAGGCGGCCAGCGCCGCCGCCGGTGTACGGCGGGTCTGCGGCGGGACCGGCCCGCCCTCCGGGTGCAGCGCGAGCGACGGCCCCGCCGGGACCGGGGCCGACGGGCCCTCGCTCTCCAGCTGCCGTTCGCCCTGCGGACGCCGGGCCCGGTAGGCGGCCCGGTAGGCGGCAGGCGACGAGCCCAGCTGACGCCGGAAGTGCCCGCGCAGCGCCACCGGCGAGCGGAAGCCGCAGCGGCCCGCGACCTCGTCCACCGAGTAGTCCGACGTCTCCAGCAGGCGCTGTGCCTGGAGCACGCGCTGGGTGATCAGCCACTGAAGCGGAGCGCTTCCGGTGAGTGAACGGAACCGGCGGTCGAAGGTGCGCCGGCTCATGTACGCGCGCGCCGCGAGGGTCTCCACGTCGAACTGCTCGTGGAGGTGCTCCAGCGCCCAGGCGACGACCTCGGCCAGCGGGTCGGCGCCGATCTCCTCCGGTAAAGACCGATCGAGATAGCGCTCCTGACCGCCACTGCGGCGCGGCGGGACCACCAGCCGGCGGGCCAGCGCACCGGCCGCCTCGTTGCCGTGGTCCGTCCGCACGATGTGCAGACAGAGATCGATCCCGGCCGCGGTGCCCGCCGACGTCAGCACGTCGCCGTCGTCGACGAAGAGTTCACGCGGATCCACGTGTACCGACGGATAGCGCTTGGCCAGCGTCGGCGCGTACATCCAGTGCGTGGTGGCCGGTCGTCCGTCCAGCAGGCCCGCGGCCGCCAGGACGAAGGCGCCGGTGCACAGCCCGACGATGCGGGCGCCCTCCTCGTGCGCCCGGCGCAGTGCGTCGAGCGCCTCCTCCGGCGGCGGCGAGGTGATCGAACGCCAGGCCGGCACGACGACCGTGCCCGCCCGGGAGATCGCCTCCAGGCCGTGTGGTGCGGTGAGTTCCAGGCCCCCTGTGGTCCGCAGTGGGCCGTCCTCGCCTCCGCACACCAACAATCGGTAGCGTGGCACGCCGGCGTCCTGGCGGTCGATCCCGAACACCGACAACGGTATGGAACTCTCGAAGATGGGGCCGCCGCTGAACAGCAGCACCGCAACGATCTCCTTGCGGCGTCGCCCGGAAAGCTTCCGGGCCGCGGCTTCCGGCGCGGCAGCGGAGTCGTGGCTCATACTGCTAAGCCCCCCTCGGTGGTCGCGGCTCCTCGGTTGTGTCGCTCCTGCACGTTTCCCCTCGGTCCTGCACGAGTCCCCCGCCGTAACAGTCAAGATCGAATCTACTGTGTCGCGTGCTGCCGTCGTGACCAGTTCACCACTGGGCACATTGTCGACATGGCAACTTGGCGTGAAGCATTCGATCACGAAGCGTTGCACTCGTGGGGCGTGCAGGGAAGTGCGCCTCGTGGCAGTGGCCAATCCCCGTAGGGTGCGCGGGGTCCCCGAGGCCCTATCGGTGCAGGTCGAACGGGGGGTGGGGGGTACTCGGGGCAAGGAATGCACGGGGGCGAGAAGTTGGCTGAAAACAAACGCTCGCGTGCATAAAAACCGGTCAGCCGACCGGTGTACTTCCGCCCGGACGGCGTCCGCCTCCGTGCGCCCCCGTTCCGACCCCGTGACGCCGTCCGCGGGCCGAGCCGGACGGGGCGCCCGCCTCGGCCCGCAGCAGGGCCGCGCCCCGTTCGGACCTGCGCAGCAGGACCCGGCAGGCGGCCGTGACGGCCGCGAGACCGAACGCCGTGCCGGCGGCACCGGCGAGCGAGGAGCCGTACCAGAGCAGCACCACCGGGACCAGCACACAGCTGAAGGCGGCCCAGCGGACCACGTCGGTCGCCGTGTCCGGGGCCGGCGGGGCGGCGCGCCCCGCATCGGGGCCGGTGCGGGGTGAGGGCATGGCGTGCTCCCTGTGGCGGTCGGTCACGCGGGTTCAACGCCCGCCCGCTCGCTCGGTCACCAGCGCCGGTCAGGGGAATCCTGTTGAATCCTGTGCGAACCGCCTGTACGGGGCAGCAACCGTTGCGTCCCGGGCGTCCCCTCGTGCATGCTCCGGGGAACCTGCACGGAGCGTGCACGGGATCTGGGCGAAGGAGGAGTGCCGCCGTACCCTTGGGGTATGGGGTTGGGAAGATGATTCCCGGACACACCTCTTGTCCCACACCGTCGTCCCCACCCACGAGGATCTGAACGCCGAGACAGTCATGGCCGGTCACGAATTCTTCGAACCCGCGGACCGCAAGCGGCCCGTCGCCGACCCCACGGCGGCCGAGCCCCTCGCGGCGGAAGAGCAACGCCACGCGTGCGACCCCGCTTTCAAGCACGGTGTGGTCGTCGGCTTCGACGGCTCCACGTCCAGCGAGCGGGCCCTCGCGTACGCCATCGGCATGGCCCACCGCTCCCGGTCGGGCCTGATCATCGTCCATGTCGCCAACCGGCTGCCCACCACGGTGTGGGCCGGCTGCGAACCGCCGGTCTTCGTGGACGTGCCGGACCACCGCACCGAGGTGCTCGGTCTTGAACTCGCCTGCGCGGAGTACCTCGCGGAGGTGCCCTGGATCCTGGTCGAGCGCGGCGGCGACATCTGCCACGAACTCGAAGAGGTGGGGCGGGAGTACGAGGCCGACGCGATCGTCGTCGGCTCCACGCACGGCATCGTGGGCCGGATCTTCGGCTCGGTCGCCGGGCGGCTCGCCAAGCGGGCCAAGCGGCCCGTCATCGTCATTCCGTAACTCCCCGCGTCCGCGGGCGAGATGCCCGGCGGGCCGGCTCAACTCACTTGATGCGCGGCGCGAATCTACTCGTGCGTAGCAAGTGTTTGTGCCCTTGTGAAGGGCATATATCGCTCACCGCGCAACGCACATGCATGAAGGGAGCCCGCCGTGGACAACGACGTCTCTGCGGGAAGAACCACCACCACGACCTTCGGCCGACTCGCCCTGGGAATCACCCTGTTGGCGTTCGGGCTCGGATACACGGACCTGATCGACGGCGTGACGGCGGCGGACGCCGTGACCCTTGCCCACTACGTCGGCGGTGTCGCCCTGTTCCTCGCCGGGCTGCTCGCCCTGCGCGACCGCGACACCGCGAACGGCACCGCCTACACCGTCCTCGGCGCACTGTGGTTCACCTGGGCCGTCTCGGCGGGCACCCAGGCCTCCGCCAACGCCGCGGGACTCTTCCTGCTGCTGTTCGCCTCGGTGGCGCTCAGCCTCACCCTGGCGGGCGGCGACCAGCTCGGCCAGGGCACCTACGGGCTGTTCTTCGTCTCGCTCCTGCTGCTGGCCATCGCCGCCTTCTCGGACAGCGGCAGCCTGACCAAGGCCGGCGGCTGGTTCGCCGTGGCCGCCGGAGCGGTGGCCTGGTACTCGGCGACCGCGGCCCTGGCCCACTGGCCCACGGCACTTCCCGGACGCGCCGCCGGCCGGGGGGTGACGGCCACCGGCTGAGATTGGCGCGGGCCGGGGTACCGGGCGGCCCCGGCCCCTGAAGGAACGACCCCCTGTGCCGGTGGCTCACAGGGGGTCGTTCACGTCACTGCGCGAGCGGAGTCCTACTCCACCGTCACCGACTTGGCGAGGTTGCGCGGCTTGTCGATGTCCCGGCCCAGGGCCTTGGCCGTGTGGTACGCCAGCAGCTGGAGCGGGATGCCCATCAGGATCGGGTCCAGCTCGTCCTCGTTCTTCGGCACGACGATCGTCTGGTCGGCCTTCTCCTGCTCCCGGTGCGCGACCGCGAGGATCCGGCCGCTGCGGGCCTTGATCTCCTCCAGGGCCGCGCGGTTCTTCTCCAGCAGGTCGTCGTCCGGGACGATCGCGACCGTCGGCAGAGCGGGCTCGATCAGCGCCAGCGGACCGTGCTTGAGCTCGGAGGCCGGGTAGGCCTCCGCGTGGATGTAGGAGACCTCCTTGAGCTTCAGCGAGGCCTCACGGGCCACCGGGTAGCCCCGGACGCGGCCGATGAAGAGCATCGAGCGGGCCTCGGCGTACTCCTCGGCCAGCTTCTGGATCTCCGCCTCCTGCTCCAGGATCTCGGTGATCTGCCCGGGCAGCTTGCGCAGACCCTCGATGATCCGCTTGCCGTCGCGCACCGACAGGTCGCGGGTGCGGCCCAGGTGCAGCGCGAGCAGCGCGAAGGCGACCGTGGTGTTGGTGAAGCACTTGGTGGAGACCACGCAGACCTCGGGGCCCGCGTGCACGTACACGCCGCCGTCCGCCTCGCGGGCGATCGCCGAGCCCACCACGTTGACCACGCCCAGCACCCGCGCGCCCTTGCGCTTGAGCTCCTGGACGGCCGCCAGCACGTCGTACGTCTCACCGGACTGCGAGACGGCGATGTACAGCGTGTCGGGGTCGACGACGGCGTTGCGGTAGCGGAACTCCGAGGCCGGCTCGGCGTCCGCGGGGATACGGGCCAGCTCCTCGATCATCTGGGCGCCGATCATGCCCGCGTGGTACGAGGTGCCGCAGCCGAGGATCTTCACGCGGCGGATCTGGCGCGCCTCGCGGGCGTCCAGGTTCAGGCCGCCGAGGTGGACGGTGGAGAACCGGTCGTCGATGCGGCCGCGCAGCACGCGGTCCACGGCGTCGGCCTGCTCGAAGATCTCCTTGTGCATGTACGTGTCGTGGCCGCCCATGTCGTACGACGCGGCCTCCCACTCGACGGTGGTCGGCTCGGACGTCGTGCGGGTGCCCTCGGTGGTGTACGTCCGGAAGTCGTCGGCCTTGAGGGTGGCCATCTCGCCGTCGTCCAGCGTGACTATCTGCCGGGTGTGGGCGACCAGGGCGGCGATGTCCGAGGCGACGAACATCTCCTTCTCGCCGATGCCGAGGACGACCGGGGAGCCGTTGCGGGCCACCACGATGCGGTCGTTGAAGTCGGCGTGCATCACGGCGATGCCGTAGGTGCCCTCGACCACCCGCAGCGCCTCGCGGACCTTGTCCTCCAGCTTCTCGTGCTGGGAGCGCGCGATGAGGTGGGTGAGCACCTCGGTGTCGGTCTCGGAGAGGAACTCGACCCCGTCGGCCTCGAGCTTCTTGCGCAGGTCGGAGGCGTTGTCGATGATGCCGTTGTGGACGACCGCGACCTTGTTGTCGGCCGACATGTGCGGGTGCGCGTTGACGTCGGAGGGGGCGCCGTGGGTGGCCCAGCGGGTGTGGGCGATGCCCGTGGTGCCCTTGAAGCGCGCCGGGACCTTGGCCTCCAGGTCGCGGACCCGGCCCTTGGCCTTGACCAGCTTCAGACCCGGCGTCTTCGGCGAGGTGACGACGATGCCCGCGGAGTCGTAGCCGCGGTACTCCAGGCGCTGGAGGCCCTCCAGCAGGAGGGGAGCGACGTCACGCCGACCGATGTATCCGACAATTCCGCACATATATAGGTATTCCTCAGCCGTAGACCATGCGGCGCAGCTGTCGGAGCGAGAGCTCCGGCGGCGACACCGCCCGGTATTTCAGGTCCGCCTCGATCCGTTCGAAGATCGTCGCGTTCACCAGGCCCTGGGCCTGGAGCTCGCGATGGCGGCGACGGACGTAGTCCTCGGTCGTCTCGTCGAAGTAGGCGAGCACGTCCTGGATCACCCGCAGGGCCTCACCCCGGTTGAGGGGGGTGGACCGCGTCAGGTGATCAACGAGTTCGTCGTGCACCCGGTAGATCCTGGGGTACCGGCGGTAGATCCGCAACAATCCTGCCCGATTTCGGGCAGGGCTGTGTTGAATCTCTTATGAGGCGCTGTTCGTCAGCTGTCCATCCTGAGTCTTGCGGTCCGTAGCCTTGGGAGACGAGTTTCAGACGCCATGGACATTCCTCGCATGGGCGTACCCGAGCAGCTGGCCGATCGCATGAGCATGGCCGAACAGCACGAATACCTGCGCGCAAGATTCTCCAGGCGCACGATGATGAGAGGCGGCGCGGTCACCGTGGGCGCCGTCGTCGGTGGCGCGTTCGTGCCGGGGGCCACCGCCCAGGCCGCCGTGCCCACCCAGTCCACCGCGCCCGCGGCCGAGACGGTCGACGGCGCCCTCGTGGCTCCCTTCGGCCGTCACCTGGCCTACGGCAACGACCCGAGCACCGAGATGACGGTCTCGTGGCAGGTCCCGGTCGCGGTGAAGAAGCCGTTCATCCGGATCGGTGCCCACCCCTGGGACCTTTCCCGCAAGATCGAGGCCGAGGTCCGCACCCTCTACACCCCGGCCGGTGTCGGCGCGAGCGGCGACCACAACCAGTACTACCTGCACGCCAAGCTGACCCACCTGCGCCCGGGCCGCACGTACTACTACGGCGTCGGCCACCAGGGCTTCGACCCGGCCGCGGCGCACCTGGCCGGCACCCTGGGCACCTTCACCACCGCGCCCGACTGCAAGCAGCCGTTCACCTTCACCGCCTTCGGCGACCAGGGCGTCAGCTACCACGCGCTGGCCAACGACAGCCTGATCCTCGGCCAGAACCCGGCCTTCCACCTGCACGCCGGCGACATCGCCTACGGTGACCCGGCCGGCCAGGGCAAGACCTCCGACACCGGGTTCGACTCGCGCACCTGGGACCAGTTCCTGTACCAGACCGAGTCGGTCGCCAAGCAGATCCCGTGGATGGTCTCGTACGGCAACCACGACATGGAGGCCTGGTACTCGCCCAACGGCTACGGCGGCGAGGAAGCCCGCTGGACCCTCCCGGACAACGGCCCGGACGCCAAGAACCTCCCGGGCGTCTACTCCTTCGTCTACGGCAACACCGCGATCATCTCGCTGGACCCCAACGACGTCTCCTTCGAGATCCCGGCCAACCTCGGCATCTCCGGCGGCACCCAGACCAAGTGGTTCGAGGCGCAGCTGAAGAAGTTCCGCGCCTCGAAGAACATCGACTTCGTCATCGTGTTCTTCCACCACTGCGCGTACTGCACCTCCACCGCGCACGCCTCGGAGGGGGGCGTGCGCCAGGAGTGGGTGCCGCTGTTCGACAGGTACCAGGTCGACCTGGTCATCAACGGCCACAACCACCAGTACGAGCGCACCGACGTCATCAAGGGCGACCAGGTCGTCAAGAAGCTGCCGATCGGCGAGACGGCCTACTCGGACAGCGAGGGCACCGTGTACGTCACGGCGGGCGCCGCGGGCCGCAGCCTGTACGCCTTCACCGCCCCCGACTCCTACGAGGGCCACCAGAACGAGGTCGACTCCGTGGCCTCCTTCATCAACACCAAGGACGGCAAGGTCAACGAGACCGTCACCTGGTCGCGGGTGCGCTACCTGAACTACTCGTTCCTGCGCGTGGACGTCACCCCCGCGTCGAGGGGCCGCTACACCACCCTGAAGGTCCAGGGCATCGCCGAGACCGGCGAGCGCATCGACCACTTCACGGTGGCCCGCAGGGCGAAGTAGGCCAAGCCGGGCGGGCGGTCCTCACATCCGTCCGAGGATCGCCTGCTTGGCCGCCGTGAACTCCTCGTCCGTCAGCACCCCCGTGCGGTGCAGCTCGCCGAGCTCGCGCAGCCGCCGCAGCAGCGCGTCGTGCCCGTCCTCGGCGGGGGCGGGCGCGAGCTGCCGGGGCGCCAGGGGCCCGGAGGGCCGTACGTCCCCGGCAGGGGGCGCGGTCGGATGCGGCAGCCGGGCCTGCACGGCGGCCGCGACCAGTGCCATCAGCGGGTCCCGCTTGAAGCCCCACAGCTCCACGGAGTTCGGGTCGTACTTCGGCGGGGCCTTGGTGGCCGCGCCCCGCACGGCGAAGCGCAGCGAACCGTTCTCCAGGCCGACGGCCGGGTGCCACTCGACGCCCGTGATGTCGCCGACGGCGAGGGTGCGGGTGCCGGCCGCGGCCTTGGCGTCCTCCGTCTTCCAGTTCCACTCCAGGCGCACATGGTCCCCGTCGAAGCTCGCCGTGCCGTCCCCGGCGGACACCGACAGCGGCACGGACGGGCCGGGCAGCAGGAACCGGTCCACCGGGCCGGAGCCGACCTGGTCCAGCAACAGCGCGTTGCGCACCTCGTCGGTGAAGTACTCGGCGACGCCATGGCGTTCGGGATCCACCGGCAACTGGTAGGGGTCATGCGGTTCGCCGAGCCGCCCGCCGGTGGCGTGCAACAGGGGGTCGGCGCCCTCGCGCAGCCGCAGCCTGAGCCGCCCCGCCTTGCGGCCCTGCTCGAAGGACACCCCGGCCAACGCCTCCAGCGGTACGACGAGTTCACCCAGCGTCCGGCGCAGCACGCCGACGCTCTTGTCCCGTCCGGGGGTCAGCCGCACGGCGTCCCCGTCGAAGACCCAGGTGCCGTCCTTCTGGATGATCTCCGCCATACGGCAATTGTTTCATCACGGCAGTTCGCCGACCCCGGCGATTCTCCGCCGCAGAGCGACGGGCACCCCGCGGGACCGTACCGCGGGGTGCCCGTCCGTCGGGGGGCCGTTACCGGCCCGCGAGGGGGTTCGCCAGGGTGCCGGCCAGCTGGAGGGCGCCGGACGGGTCCGCCAGGTCCACCATCTGCCGGTTGTCGCGCAGCTGGAGGCGGTTGAGGCAGGACAGGGCGAACTCGGGGGCGAACAGGTCGTACTGGCGGAACCTGTCGGCCAGTTCGGGGTTCGCCTCCTGGTACTCGTGGGTGACCTCGGCGACCGTGCCCCAGAACTCGTCCTCCGCCAGGACCCCCTCGGTGGCGAGGTTCGCGGCGAGGAAGCGGAAGAAGCAGTCGAAGACGTCCGTGAAGATCGACAGCAGTTTCATGTCCTCGGGCACCTCCACACGGATGCGCCGCACCTCGGGCGGCAGCACCGCGTCCGGGTCCATGACCGCGATCTCCTCGGCGATGTCCTTGTAGATCGCGCGCCGCACCACCCCGTCCGCCAGGACCAGGATGACGTTCTCGCCGTGCGGCATGTACACCAGGTCGTAGGCGTAGAAGCTGTGCAGCAGCGGGGTGTAGTACGCCCGCAGATAGCGGCGCAGCCACTCGGCCGGCGCCAGCCCCGACCGCTCGATCAGCGCGGCCGCGATCGAGGTGCCCTCGTGGTCGACGTGGACGAGACTGGCCATGGTCGCGAGCGACTCGCCCTCCGCCAGCGACGGCACCGGGCTCTCGCGCCACAGTGCGGCGAGCATCTTGCGGTAGGGCGAGTAGCGGTCCGTGGCCGCCTCGTACTCCAGGTGCCGGTAGCCCACGGCGGCCCGCTCGCGGATGATCGACAGGCCGCTCGACCGCAGCACCGGGTCGTTGGCGACGAGCTGCGCGAGCCAGTCGTTGATCGCGGGGGTGGCCTCCATGTACGCGGCCGACAGGCCCCGCATGAACCCCATGTTGAGGACGGACAGCGCCGTCTTCACATAGTGCTTCTCGGGGTGGGAGGAGTTGAAGAAGGTCCGGATGGACTGCTGGGCGAGGTACTCGTCGTCGCCCTCGCCCAGGCAGACCAGGTGCCGGCGGGCGACCTCGGCGGCGAAGGTGACGGTGAGCTTGTTCCACCACTGCCAGGGGTGGACGGGGATGAAGAGGTAGTCGGCCGGGTCGAGTCCCAGGCCGGTCAGCCGGGCGTGGAAGCGGTCGACGGTCTCCTCGCCCAGCTCCTGCCGTACGAACGACTCGTACTCGATGCCCACGCCCGCCGTGAACGCGGCCCGTGAGCGGTGCGCGGCCAGCCACACCAGCCGTACCGGGCTCGCCGTCTCGGGCGCGTACGACAGGTACTCGTGGACGCCGAAGCCGAGCCGCCCGTTGTTGGCGACGAAGCAGGGGTGGCCCTCGGTCATGCCGGTCTCGATCGCCTGGAAGCCGGCGCCGGCCAGCTCGGCCGAGGGGATCTGCGGCTTGGTGAGCTTGTAGCAGGTGCCGGAGAGGGTGGAGGAGATCTCCTCCAGGTACACCGGCAGGATCTCGTCGCTCAGCCCCAGTGACTTCTTCAGCTCGATGAAGAAGTCCAGCGCGGCCAGGGGAAGTTCGACGCCGTCGCGGTGACGGGTGAGGGAGTCGGCGGCCACCTGCCAGTGGTCGAGGGCGCGGCGGACGGCGGTGAACCGGTAGACGGTCTGACCGTCGTCGCTGCGCACGGCGTACCCGTCGCCGTCCGGCTCGGGGCTGATCAGCCGCTCGTGCGCGAACTCGGCGAGCGCCTTGCGGACCAGCAGCCGGTTGGCCTGCTCCCAGCGCTCGGGGGAGAGGTGGGCCACGGAGTCGGCGAGGGTCATGCGGCCACCGCCTTCTCGAACTGCGCGCGGGTGCAGAAGCTCAGCAACGCCGTCTTCTCCGGCTTCTCGATCTCGCGGTCGGGCACGAAGCCGACCGCCTCGTTGAGGGCGTGCACGGCCTTGTTGCCGACGTCGGGCTCGACGACGACCCGGGCGGTCGCCGGGTCCGCGAAGAGGTGCGCCATCACGGCGGTGATCACCGCGCGGGTGAAGCCGTGCACGGGCGTGTCCGTCGGGGCGACGAGGAAGTGCATGCCGACATCACCGGGGAGCGGCTCGTACAGGCCGACCAGCTCGCGGTGGGCGGGGTCGTAGCGCTCCATCAGGAAGGCCGGTACGCCGTCGTGCAGGCCCAGCAGCGCGTGATGGTGCTCGTCCGTCGCCATCTCCATGTACGCCCGCTCGACGTCCTCCAGTTTCGCGTCCTGCATCATCCAGAAGGCCGCCTTGGGGTGGGTGACCCAGCCGTGCAGCAGCTCGGCGTCGTGCAGCGGGTCGAGCGGGCGGACGGTGAACGTCCCGATGCCGGTGCGGGGGGCGGTCATATGGCGAACTCCTGGAACGCGATCTTCTTCTCGACCGGGTAGTACTCGGTGCCGAGCAGCTCCCGGATGATGTAGGCGTTGCGGTACGGGCCCATGCCCAGGTCGGGCGAGGTGATGCTGTGCGTGTGGACGGCGCCGTTCTGGAGGAAGACGCCCCGGCCCGTCACGTCGATCGCGTAGTTGCGGGCCACGTCGAAGTTGCCGTGCCCGTCGTAGCGCAGCCGGTCGCGGACCGGGGCGAGGAACTCCGGCTCGGTGTACGCGTAGCCGGTGGCCAGGATCAGGCCCTGGCTGCTCAGCTCGTAGTCCTTGCCCTGCTCCTCCTGGCGCAGCGTCAGGGTGTACGTGCCGTCGTCGTACCGGGCGCCGGTCAGGGCCGAGTTGGTGAGCAGCCGGGTGGGGACCGGGCCGCCGAGGTTCTTCTGGTACAGCAGGTCGAAGATCTCGTCGATCAGGTCGCCGTCGATGCCCTTGAACAGGCCCTTCTGCTCGGCGGTGAGCCGGTAGCGGGTGTCCTCGGGCAGCTCGCGGAAGTAGTCGACGTACTCCGGGGAGGTCATCTCCAGCGTGAGCTTGGTGTACTCCAGCGGGAAGAAGCGCGGCGAGCGGGTGACCCAGTTCAGCCGGTAGCCGTGCACGTCGATCTCGGCGAGGAGGTCCTGGTAGATCTCGGCGGCGGACTGGCCGCTGCCGACCAGGGTGATCGACTCCTTGCGCTGCAGCTGCGCCTTGTGCTCCAGGTAGCGGGAGTTGTGGATGAAGTCGCCGCCCAGGTCCCGGCAGGCCGCGGGCAGGTGCGGCGAGGTGCCGGTGCCCAGGACCAGGTGGCGGGCGCGGTAGGTGTCGCCCGCGGTGGTCGTCACGACGTAGGTCTCGTCCGCGTCCTCGTACGTCACCGTCCGGACGGTCGTGCCGAAGCGGATGCTGCTCAGCTTGCCGGCGGCCCAGCGGCAGTAGTCGTCGTACTCGACCCGCAGCGGGTAGAAGTTCTCGCGGATGTAGAACGAGTAGAGTCGGCCGCGCTCCTTGAGGTAGTTCAGGAAGGAGTACGGGGAGGTCGGGTCGGCGAGGGTGACCAGGTCCGACATGAACGGCGTCTGGAGGTGGGCGCCGTCGAGGAACATCCCCGCGTGCCACTCGAAGTCGGGCTTGGTCTCCAGGAAGACGCCGTCGAGTTCGGCGATCGGTTCGGTGAGACAGGCCAGGCCGAGGTTGAAGGGGCCGAGCCCGATCCCCACGAAGTCGTAGGTCTTCTCTCGGGACTCAGGAAGCGCGGTCAACGGATTCTCCCAGGTACTGCTCGGCGTGGCCGGCGATCAGGTCGAGGACGGCGGCGATGTCGTCCGCGGTGGTCTCGGGGTTGAGCAGGGTGAACTTCAGGTAGTGGCGTCCGCTCACCTTGGTGCCCGCGACGACGGCGTCGCCGGAGGCGAACAGGGCCTTGCGGGCGTAGAGGTTGGCGCGGTCGATCTCGGCCGGGTCGGTGACGGCGGCCGGGATGTAGCGGAAGACCAGGGTGGACAGGGACGGCCGGACCACCACGTCGAAGCGCGGGTCGGCGGCCAGCAGCTGCCAGCCCTCGTCCGCGAGGTCGCAGACCTCGTCGAAGAGCGAGCCGATGCCGTCGGCGCCCATCACGCGCAGCGTCATCCACAGCTTGAGCGCGTCGAAGCGGCGGGTGGTCTGGAGGGACTTGTCCACCTGGTTGGGGATGCGCTCCTCCACCATGCGGCGCGGGTTGAGGTAGTCCGCGTGGTAGGTGGCGTGCCGCAGGGTGGCGGCGTCGCGGACCAGGACGGCGGAGGAACTCACCGGCTGGAAGAAGGACTTGTGGTAGTCGACGGTGACCGAGTCGGCGCGCTCGATCCCGTCGATGCGGTCCCGGTACTTCACCGAGGCGAGCAGACCGCAGCCGTAGGCGGCGTCGACGTGCATCCACACGCCGTACTGCCGGCACAGTTCGGCGATCTCGGGCAGCGGGTCGATGGAGCCGAAGTCGGTGGTGCCGCCGGTGGCGACGACGGCCATGGGGACGAGGCCGTCCCTGCGGCAGCGCTCCAGCTCGTGGGCGAGGGCGACGGTCTGCATCCGCCGGTCGTGGTCGACGGGGATGCTCACCACCGCGTCCGCGCTCAGGCCGAGCAGTTTCGCGGATTTCCTGACGCTGAAGTGGCTGGCCTCGGAGGCGAAGACGCGCAGCCGGTCGAGGCTGTCGGTCTTGGCCTCCTCGCGGGCCAGCAGCAGCGCCTGGAGGTTGGACTGGGTGCCGCCGGAGGTGAACACCCCGTCGGCGGACGGGCCGAGGCCGATCCGGGCGGCCGTCCAGTCGATGAGCCTGCGCTCGATCAGGGTGCCGCCGGCCGACTGGTCCCAGGTGTCCAGCGAGGAGTTGACGGCGGACAGGACCGCCTCGCCGAGCACGGCCGGGATGACGACCGGGCAGTTGAGATGGGCGAGGTAGCGGGGGTGGTGGAAGTAGACGGCGTCGCGCAGGTAGACCTCTTCGAGTTCGTCCAGGGCGGCCGTGGTGTCGTGCAGCGGCCGGTCGAGGTCGATCTGTTCGATGCGGGGGGCGAGGGTGTCTGCGGTGACGCCGGTGAACGGCCGTTCGGTGGTGGCGAGTTTGGCCGCCACCCGCTCGACTCCTTCGGTCACGGAGCGACGGTAGTCCTCCGCGGTGAGGTCATTGAGCAGGTGCGAGCGCATGTGGGGGTCCTCCGGATGGGGAGAGTCCGAGCGGGACGAGAAGGGGGAGAAGGCGGCAAGATTCCCGGCTTCAACTTAGGTAAGCCTAACCTAATTAACGAGGCCGAAACGCCGACTCCTCCGTGACCGCGATCACTTGACCCCGGCGGTCCCACCTGCCTTGCCGCCGAACCCTGTTGGTCGCAGCGGCCGCCCCCGGGCTCCGTTCTTCGCGGCGGCCGCCGCCGGGTTCTGTTGGTCGGGGTGGCCGCCGCCGGGTTCTGTTGGTCGGGGTGGCCGCCGCCGGGTTCTGTTGGTCGGGGTGGCCGCCGCCGGGTTCTGTTGGTCGGGGCGGCCGCCTCCGGGTTCTGTTGGTCGGGGCGGCCGCCTCCGGGTTCTGTTGGTCGGGGCGGCCGCCGCCGGGTTCTGTTGGTCGGGGAGGCCGCCTCCGGGCCCGCTCGGTCGGGCCCGGAGGCTCACTCCTGCTCGCGCAGCTGTTCCTCGGACAGGCCCTGGCGCCAGTAGCCCACGAAGGTGACCCGGCGCCGGTCGATGCCCCGCTCGCCGACGAAGTGCCGGCGCAACTGCTTCACGCAGCCCGACTCGCCCGCGATCCAGACGTACGGGTGCTGCGCGGCCGGCAGGTGCGCCGCGCGCAGGGTGTCGAGCGCCAGGGGGCCCTCCGTGGCGGCGTGTTCGTCCCGCAGGAGCCAGGTGATCTCGGCGTCGGCCGCCGTGGCCAGGTCCTGGACGGTGCCCGCGTGGTGCACCTCCAGCCACACCCGGGCGCGGGTGCCGGCCGGGAGGGACTCCAGGATCGACGAGACGGCGGGCAGAGCCGTCTCGTCGCCCCAGATGAGCACCAGGTCGGTGTCCTCGGGCGGGCGGAAGCGGATCGCGCGATTGTCGGCGAGTGCCGGGCCGAGCAGCCGGACGCGGTCGCCCGCGGACGCCCGCGACGCCCAGCGGGAGGCGGGGCCCGCGGGGACGGCCGCGCCCGGCTCCACGCCGTGCAGCACGAAGTCGATGTCGATCTCGGCGGTGTCGCCGAGCGCGTCCCGGCGCAGCGAGCGCAGGGTGTACGAACGCATCACCGCCCGTACGTCGTCGGGGAGTTCCCGCCACCCCTGCCACCAGCCGTCACCGAGCTCGATCGGGACCGCGGGCTCGCTCTGGCCGGGGTGCGGCAGGAACAGCGACAGGCTCTGGTCGCGCCCGTGCGAGCGGAAGTGGGCGAGGTCGGACCCGCCGAAGGTGATCCGGACCAGAGACGGGCCGAGCCGCCTCGTCCGTACGACTCGGAGGGAGAAGAAGCGGAACGGGGCGGCCACGGCCGTCGTCATGAGAGCTCCTGAGGCTCAGGAAGGGTGGGCGGTCAGCTGACCTTCTTCGCGTTCTCGAGCGCTTCGGCGAGGTTGTCGAGCAGCGGCACGCACTTGGCGTAGGACAGGATCGGCTCGGGCGAACGCGCGATGACCTGGTTCGCCTTGACCGCCGGGAGCTTCTTCCAGGTGGCCTCGGTGATGTCGGCCGGCTGGATGGTCTGGGAGCGGTCGTCCATCATGATGATGTCGGCCTGGTACTTGTCGACGTTCTCCCAGCTCAGGCTCTCGAACCAGCCGCCGCCCTGCTTCTTGGCGCTCTCCGGGGGCTCGACGAAGTTCACGCCGAGGGCCTTGAAGTACTCCAGGTCGATGGAGAGGTTGGTGCCGGAGACGTAGAACAGCTCCTGGCTGGCGGAGCCCGCCATGACCTTGATGTCGGGCTTGGCCTTGGCGGCCGCGCGCAGCCGGGCGGCCGCCGTCTCGAAACGCTTCTTGGCGTCGGTGACCGCGGCGGCCTTCATGTCCGCGCCGAGCGACTCGGCCAGCTCCCACATGCGCTGGAGCGGCTTGTCGAGCTGGCGGTCGTAGACGGAGACGCCGACGCTCGGGGCGAGCTTGGCGATCTTGTCCTTGGAGGCCTCGGGGACGTACCAGAGGGTGCCGGCGTTGTCGAACATCGTGGAGATCAGCACGTCCGGCGCCAGGGCCGCGTACTTCTCGACGTTGAACTCGTCCCAGACGTTGCCCAGGACGGTGACCTTGCTGATGTCCATGTCGCCGGCCTGGACGTCGGCCTTGCCGTCGGTGGTCTTCGTGGGGCCGAAGACGCCCTTGACCGAGATGCCGTAGTCGTACAGGGCGGCCGCGACGCCGGTGAAGGCGACGATGTTCGCGGGGATCTTGTCGAGCTTCACCGTGGTGCCACGGTCGTCCTTGAACGTCCAGGGGCCGGACTTGGCGGCAGCGGCCGTCTCCTTGGCCGAACCGCCGTCTTTCGCGTCGTCGTCCCCGCACGCGGCGAGCACGGCACCGAGGCCGAGGGCTCCGCCCGCGGCGAGGATGCCGCGACGGGAGAGGTGGGTGGCTCTGGCGTTGGGCATGGCTACGCTGCTTTCGAACAGGGCGGATCACCCGCCGGACAATTCGAAGGTAGGTTAGCCTAACCTCAGCTGATGTCCCAGGGGGTGGGGGCGACCACTTCACCCTGTGCGTGGACTGTGAGGTCGATGGATCGGCCGACTCCGCCTGTTCCGGGGCGAGTTGACCCGACCCTGCGCCTGCGGCGGAGTGCCCGCCCGGATGCGGACGGGCGGGCCGTCGACGACGACCCGCCCGTGTCCACCGGCCGCGGCCCAGGGCCGCGCAGGGTGGTTCAGCCCGCCAGCCCCAACTCCCGGGCGATCAGCATGCGCTGCACCTCGCTCGTGCCCTCGCCGATCTCCAGGATCTTGGAGTCGCGCCACATGCGGGCCACCGGATACTCGTTCATGAAGCCGTAGCCGCCGTGGATCTGGGTGGCGTCACGGGCGTTGTCCACCGCGATGGTGGAGGAGTACAGCTTGGCGATGGCCGCCTCCTTCTTGAAGGGCTCGCCCGAGACGAGACGGGACGCGGCGTCGCGCCAGCCCACGCGGGCCATGTGCGCCTTCATCTCCATATCGGCGATCTTGAACTGGATGGCCTGGTTCGAGCCGATCGGGCGGCCGAAGGCGTGCCGCTCCTTCGCGTACTTCACCGACTCGTCCACACAGCCCTGCGCCAGCCCGGTGGCCAGCGCCGCGATGGCGATCCGGCCCTCGTCCAGGATGCGCAGGAACTGCGCGTACCCGCGGCCCTGTTCGCCCAGCAGGTTCGCGGCCGGGACCCGTACGTCCGCGAAGGACAGCTCACGGGTGTCCGAGGCGTTCCAGCCGACCTTCGAGTACGGCGCCGCGACCGTGAAGCCGGGGGTGCCCGAGGGGACGATGATCGAGGAGATCGTCGGCCTGCCGTCCGGCTTGCGGCCGGTGACCGCGGTGACCGTCACCAGGCCGGTGATGTCCGTGCCCGAGTTGGTGATGAAGCACTTGCTGCCGTTGATGACCCATTCGTCCGTCTCGGGGTCCAGGCGGGCCGTCGTACGGGTCGCGCCCGCGTCCGAGCCGCCGTCCGGCTCGGTCAGACCGAAGGCGCCCAGGATCTCGCCGGCGCACAGCCGCGGCAGCCACTCGCGCTTCTGCTCCTCGGTGCCGAAGAGGTGGATCGGCATGGCCCCCAGGGAGACGCCCGCCTCCAGGGTGATCGCCACGGACGAGTCCACCCGGGCCAGCTCCTCCAGCGCGATGCCCAGGGCCAGGTAGTCGCCGCCCATGCCGCCGTACTCCTCCGGGAACGGCAGCCCGAACAGGCCCATCCGGCCCATCTCGCGGACGATCTCGTAGGGGAACTCGTGCCGCTCGTAGAAGTCACCGATCTTCGGCGCCACGACGTCGTGGGCGAACTCCTCCACCGTGCGGCGGAGTTCTTCCAGTTCGGGGGAGAGCTTGTGGTCCATCGTGTTCACTGCTCCTGGTGGGAGAGGGCTCGTACGGTGCGGGACGGGCTGGGTCGGCCCAGTCGGTCGGCCATCCACACGCTCGTGGCGACGAGACGGCCGAGGTCGACTCCGGTGTCGATGCCGAGGCCGTGCAGCATCCACACGAGATCCTCGGTGGCGAGGTTGCCGGTCGCGGACTTGGCGTAGGGGCAGCCGCCGAGACCGCCGGCGGAGGCGTCGACGGTGGTGACGCCCTGCCGCAGCGCGGCCAGGGTGTTGGCGAGGGCCTGGCCGTAGGTGTCGTGGAAGTGCACGCCCAGCACCTCCGCGGGGATGCCCTGCGCGTCCAGCGAGACGAGCAGTTCGCGCACATGGCCCGGGGTCGCGACCCCGATCGTGTCGCCGAGGCTCAGCTCGTCGCAGCCCATGTCCCTCAGTGCCTTGCAGACCCGGACGACCTGGTCGACGGGGACCGCGCCCTCCCACGGGTCGCCGAAGCACATGGAGAGGTAGCCGCGCACGTGGCCGCCCTCGGCCCTGGCCCGCGCGACGACCGGCTCGAACATCGCCAGCGCCTCGTCCACCGTCCGGTTGAGGTTGGCCTTGGCGAAGGACTCGGTGGCGCTGGCGAAGACGGCGACGCGGCGCGCGCCCAGCGCCAGGGCGCGCTCCAGCCCGCGCTCGTTGGGCACGAGCACCGGCAGCTCCACCGGCAGGTCGGCGACCAGCGGGAACAGCTGCTCGGCGTCGGCGAGCTGGGGCACCCACTTCGGGTGCACGAAGCTGGTCGCCTCGATGGTGCCCAGACCCGCACCGGCCAGCCGGCGCACGAACTCCGCCTTCACCTCGGTCGGTACGGTCGCCTTCTCGTTCTGCAGGCCGTCGCGCGCGCCGACCTCGTGGATGCGCACCCGCGCCGGCAGCTCCGGGTCCGGCACGGCCATCGGCAGTCCCGGGGCGGTCATGACGTCGTCTCCTCGTGCGGGGCGACGACGGCGAGCACCTGGTCCATGGCGACCGTGCTGCCCGGCCTGACGTCCAGCTCGGCGACCGTGCCGGCGTGCGGGGCGCAGATGACGTGCTCCATCTTCATCGCCTCGACGACCAGCAGGCTCTGACCGGCCGTCACCTCGTCGCCGACGGCCACCTTCACCACGGTGACCGTGCCGGGCATGGGCGCGGTGAGCGAGTCGGCGCCGCCGTGCGCGGCGCGGTCCAGGGACGCGGCGACCGGGTCGTGGTCGCGCACGTGCCAGGCGTCGCCGTCCCGGCCGAGCCAGTCGGCGGCGCGCCGGAAGGTGTGGCGGACGCCGTCCAGGGTCACCGACACCCGGTCCTCGGTGACGGTGTGGGTGCCGCGCGGGACGTACTCCACCGGGTCCTGCACCCGCAGATGGAAACCGACCGGCCTGGGCCGGCCGCCCAGCCGCCAGCCGCTCGGCACCGAGAAGGGATCGGTCCAGCCCTCGCCGTCGGGACGCAGCGCGTCCAGGCGGACGGCCGCGGCGGCCTCGTAGACCTCGTCGGGCACCTCGGTGGGGACCAGGTCCGCCGCCACCCGCTCGACCAGGCCGGTGTCCAGCTCGCCCGCGACGACCGCCGGATGGGCCAGCAGCCGGCGCAGGAACCCCGCGTTGGTCGGCACGCCCAGCGTGACCGTGTCCGCGAGGGCCGCGCGCAGCCGGCGCAGCGCCGTCGCACGGTCGGGGCCGTAGGCGATGACCTTGGACAGCATCGGGTCGTAGAGGCTGCCGACCTCGGTGCCCTCGCTGAGCCCGGAGTCGGTGCGCACCCCGTCGCCCTGGGGTTCGGCCAGCCGCAGCACGGTGCCGCCGGAGGGGAGGAACCCGCGCGCGGGGTCCTCGGCGCAGATGCGGGCCTCGACGGCGTGACCGGTCAGCCGGATGCCGTGCTGGGTGAACGGCAGCGGCTCGCCCGCGGCCACCCGCAGCTGCCACTCCACCAGGTCGATGCCGGTGATCAGCTCGGTGACCGGGTGCTCCACCTGGAGGCGGGTGTTCATCTCCATGAAGTAGTACGAGGACGGGTCGCCGCCGGGGACGATGAACTCCACCGTGCCCGCGCCCCGGTAGCCGCAGGAGCGGGCGGCCTGGACGGCGGCCTCGCCCATCGCGGCGCGGGTCGCCTCGTCCAGGAGCACGCTCGGAGCCTCCTCGACGATCTTCTGGTGCCGGCGCTGGAGCGAGCACTCGCGCTCGCCCAGGTGCACCACGTTGCCGTGGGCGTCGGCCAGGACCTGGATCTCGATGTGCCGGGGCCGGTCGATCCAGCGCTCGACCAGGAGCGTGTCGTCGCCGAAGGAGGTGCGGGCCTCGCGGCGGGCGGCGGCGATCTCGTCGGCCAGCGCCGAGGTCTCGCGCACCAGCCGCATGCCCTTGCCGCCGCCGCCCGCCGACGGCTTGAGCAGCACCGGCATGCCGATCTCCCGGGCGGCCTCGGCCAGCTCGGCGTCGGTGAGCCCGCTGCCGCTGGATCCGGGCACGACCGGGACGCCTGCGGCCCGCACCGTCTCCTTGGCGCGGATCTTGTCGCCCATCAGGGAGATCGCGTCCGCCGGCGGGCCGATGAAGGCCAGACCCGCCTCGGCGCAGGCGCGGGCGAACCCGGCGTTCTCCGCGAGGAACCCGTACCCGGGGTGGACCGCCTGGGCTCCGCTGCGGGCGGCGGCCTCCAGCAGCCGCTCCACCGACAGATAGCTCTCGGCCGCGGACGGCGGGCCGATCCGTACGGCCGTGTCGGCCTCCCGGACGTGCCGGGCGTCCGCGTCGGCGTCGGAGAAGACGGCCACCGAGCGCACCCCGAGCGCGCGCAGCGTCCGGATGACGCGTACGGCGATCTCGCCCCGGTTGGCCACAAGGACTGTGTCGAACATGGTCTGCGGTCCCCTCACATCCGGAAGACGCCGAAGGCGGGCTCGGCCAGCGGCGCGCCCGCGCACGCCGTCAGGGCCAGGCCCAGCACCTGCCGGGTCTCCATCGGGTCGATCACGCCGTCGTCCCAGAGCCGGGCCGTGGCGTAGTAGGCGTTGCCCTGGCGCTCGTACTGGGCGCGGATCGGGTCCTTGAAGGACTCCTCGTCCTCCAGCGGCCAGGACTCCCCGCGGGCCTCCAGCTGGTCCCGCTTGACGGTCGCGAGGACGGAGGCGGCCTGCTCGCCGCCCATCACGGAGATCTTGGCGTTGGGCCACATCCACAGGAAGCGCGGCGAGTACGCCCGTCCGCACATGGAGTAGTTGCCCGCGCCGTACGACCCGCCGACCACCACCGTCAGCTTCGGCACCCGGGTGCACGCCACCGCGGTCACCATCTTGGCGCCGTGTTTGGCGATGCCGCCCGCCTCGTAGGCCTTGCCCACCATGAAGCCGGAGATGTTCTGGAGGAACACCAGCGGGATCCCGCGCTGGTCGCACAGCTCGATGAAGTGGGCGCCCTTCTGGGCGGACTCGGAGAACAGGATGCCGTTGTTGGCGACGATCCCGACCGGGTGACCGTGGATCCGGGCGAAGCCGGTGACCAGGGTCTGGCCGAACTCGGACTTGAACTCGGCGAACCGCGACCCGTCGACCACGCGCGCGATGACCTCGCGGACGTCGTAGGGGGTGCGGGAGTCGACCGGCACGGCGCCGTACAGCCCGGCGGGGTCCACCTTCGGTTCGACCGGTGTGGTGACCTCCCAGGGCAGCGGGCCGCGCGCGGGCAGGGTGGCGGCGATGTTCCGCACGATCCGCAGCGCGTGGGCGTCGTCCTCGGCGAGGTGGTCGGTCACGCCCGACACCCGCGAGTGGACCTCGCCGCCGCCGAGCTCCTCGGCGGTGACGACCTCTCCGGTGGCCGCCTTCACCAGCGGCGGCCCGCCCAGGAAGATCGTGCCCTGGTCGCGCACGATCACGGCCTCGTCGCTCATCGCGGGCACGTACGCCCCGCCGGCCGTGCACGAGCCGAGCACGGCGGCGATCTGCGGGATCCCGGCGCCGGACATCCGGGCCTGGTTGAAGAAGATCCGCCCGAAGTGCTCGCGGTCGGGGAAGACGTCGTCCTGCATGGGCAGGAAGGCGCCCCCGGAGTCCACGAGGTAGATGCACGGCAGACGGTTCTCCAGCGCCACCTCCTGCGCGCGCAGGTGCTTCTTCACCGTCATCGGGTAGTAGGTGCCGCCCTTGACGGTGGCGTCGTTGGCGACGACCACGCACAGCCGGCCGCTCACCCGCCCGATCCCGGCGATCACGCCGGCGGCCGGGGCCTGTCCCTCGTACATCCCGTCGGCGGCCAGCGGGGCCAGCTCCAGGAACGGCGAGCCGGGGTCCAGGAGGGCGTCCACCCGGTCCCTCGGCAGCAGCTTCCCGCGTGCGGTGTGCCTGGCCCGCGCCTTCTCACCGCCCCCCAGCCGGGCCGCGGCCAGTTTCGCGCGCAGCTCTTCCACGAGGGCGCGGTGCGCGTCCTCGTTGGCCCGCCAGGCCTCCGACGCGGGATCGGCCGCGCTCGTCAGCTCCGGTGCCTCTTGCATCCTGCGGTCCCCTCACCCAGCGATCGACTGTTAATGAGCGTTAACCATTTCCTTCAGGTTAACGACCGCTAACCCCGCTGTCTAGAATTGCTTCCATGGCCACCAGAACCGACGCCCCCACCCGGCGCGAGCAGATCCTCAAGGAGGCCGCGCGGCTGTTCGCCGAGCGCGGCTTCCACGGTGTCGGAGTCGACGAGATAGGTGCCGCGGTCGGCATCAGCGGTCCCGGGCTCTACCGCCACTTCCCGGGCAAGGACGCGATGCTCGCGGAGCTGCTGGTGGGGATCAGCGGCCAGCTGCTGACCGGTGCCCGCCGGCGCCTGGAGGAGGCGGACGGGGGGTCCGCCGAGGCGGTCCTCGACTCGCTCATCGAGGGGCACATCGACTTCGCGCTCGACGACCGCCCGCTCATCACCCTGCACGACCGCGAGCTGGACCGGCTGCGCGACAGCGATCGCAAGCTGGTGCGCCAGCTCCAGCGGCAGTACGTCGAGCTCTGGGTGGGGCTGGTCCGCGAGGTCTATCCGGCGCTGGCCGAGCCGGCCGCCCGCTCGGCGGTGCACTCGGTCTTCGGTCTGCTGAACTCCACCCCCCACCTCGGCCGCCCGGGGTCCCTGCCGGGGCGCGCGGTGACGGCGCGGCTGCTGCACCGGATGGCGCGCGGCGCGCTGGGGGCGGCGGCCGGGCCCGAGGAGGCGGAGCACCCCGCGCGGGCGTGACGAGCGTTACGGCCGATCCCCTCGACTCCTGTCGCTACCGGCCGGTACGGTTGATCTGAGCAAGCGCTTAGACAGCCGACGTCGGCAAAGACCTGGAGGTGGCGGCGTGCGCCGTACGGTGTTCAACGAGGATCACGAGGCGTTCCGGGAGACCCTGCGCGCCTTCATCGAGGCCGAGGTCGTTCCGGTCTACGACGAGTGGTTCGCGGCCGGCCAGGCGCCCCGCGACTTCTATTACAAGCTCGGCGAGCTGGGCGTCTTCGGCATCCGCGTCGACGAGGAGTACGGCGGCGCCGGCATCGACTCGTACAAGTTCGAGGCCGTGGTCTACGAGGAGACCGCCCGCGCGGGCATCACCTTCGGCGGCTCCGGTGTGCACGTGCTGCTCGGCCTGCCCTACATCAAGCTGCTCGCCACCGACGAGCAGAAGAAGCGCTACCTGCCGAAGTTCGCCTCCGGCGAGGAGATGTGGGCCATCGCGATGACCGAGCCGGGCACCGGCTCCGACCTCGCGGGCATGAAGACCACCGCCAAGCTCTCCGAGGACGGCACGCACTACGTCCTCAACGGCTCCAAGACCTTCATCACCGGCGGCGTGCACGCCGACCGCATGATCGTCTGCGCCCGCACCTCCGCGCCCACCGCCGAGGACCGCCGCCACGGCATCTCCCTGTTCGTGGTGGACACCAAGGCCGAGGGCTACTCCATCGGCCGCAAGCTGGACAAGCTGGGCCTGAAGACCTCCGACACCGCCGAGCTGGCGTTCGTCGATGTCAAGGTCCCCGTCGAGGACCTCCTCGGCGAGGAGAACAAGGGCTTCTACTACCTCGGCCACAACCTCGCCTCCGAGCGCTGGGGCATCGCCTTCGGCGCCTACGCGCAGGCCAAGGCCGCCGTCCGGTTCGCCAAGGACTACGTCAAGGAGCGGACCGTCTTCGGCCAGACCGTGGCGTCCTTCCAGAACACCAAGTTCGAACTGGCCGCCTGCCAGGCCGAGGTGGACGCGGCCGAGGCCGTCGTCGACCGCGCCACGGAGGCCCTCGACGCCGGTGAGCTGACCCCCGCCGAGGCCGCCAGCGCCAAGCTGTTCGCCACCGAGGTCGCGCACCGCGTCATCGACCGCTGCCTCCAGCTCCACGGCGGCTACGGCTTCATGAACGAGTACCCGATCGCCCGCCTGTACGCCGACAACCGCGTCAACCGCATCTACGGCGGCACCAGCGAGATCATGAAGTCGATCATCGCCAAGGACATGGGTCTGTAAGGTCCGCGCAATTTCCCGCCGGTAGAAATGGCTGCATGAGTCAGGCACTTCAGTCTCTCCTCGATCTGCTCGACCTCGAGCAGATCGAGGAGAACATCTTCCGCGGCCAGTCCCGGTCCGCCGTCGTCCCGCGGGTCTTCGGCGGGCAGGTCGCGGCCCAGGCGCTGGTCGCCGCCGGGCGGACGGTCCCCCCGGACCGCCTCGCCCACTCCCTGCACGCGTACTTCCTGCGGATGGGCGACCCGGGCGCGCCCATCGTCTACAACGTCGACCGCATCCGCGACGGCGCCTCGTTCACCACCCGCCGGGTCGTCGCCGTCCAGCACGGCAAGCCGATCTTCGGCCTGTCGGCGTCCTTCCAGACGTACGAGGACGGACTCGACCACCAGGCCCCGATGCCTCCCGCGCCCGACCCCGTCACCCTGCCCACCTCCCAGGAGCGGCTGCGCGGCTACGACCACCTCGACGCCGAGGTGGTGGAGCGGTTCCTGGAGGCGCGCGAGGCGATCGACCTGCGCTACGTGGACGAACCGCCCTACGGGAAGTTCGGCGAGCCGCGCGAGCCGCACTCCCAGGTGTGGTTCCGCACCAACGGCAAGCTCGACGACGACCCCCTGCTGCACGTCGTCCTCGCCACCTACGTCTCCGACATGACGCTCCTCGACTCCGTCCTGCTCGCGCACGGCCGCGGCGGCTGGGCGGTGGGCGACGTCGTCGGGGCCTCCCTCGACCACGCCATGTGGTTCCACCGCCCGTTCCGCGCCGACGAATGGCTCCTGTACGACCAGGAGTCGCCGTCCGCGTACGGCGGCCGCGGCCTCGGCCAGGCCCGGATCTACACCCAGGACGGCCGGCTGGCCATCTCGGTGATCCAGGAAGGCGTGGTCCGCGTCCCTCGGCAACACTGAGGGACATGACCGAGGGGAAAGCAGCACCAGCGCACGACGACGGCGGCGAGAGCGTCTTCACGGTGATCGTCGCCGCTCTCGCCAATCTCGGGGTCGCGCTCGCCAAGGCGGTCGCCGGCGTGATCAGCGGCTCCAGCGCGATGCTCTCCGAGGCCGCGCACTCGGTCGCCGACACGGTCACCGAGGTGCTGCTGCTGACCGCCCTCAAACGCAGCGGGAAACCGGCCGACGAGGACCATCCCCTCGGCTACGGCGCCGAGCGCTACATCTGGGCGATGCTGGCCGCCGTCGCCACCTTCGTCGGCGGCGCCGTCTTCTCGTTCTACGACGGCATCCACACCCTCGTCGCCGGCGAGGACCTCGGCGACCCGCTCGTCTCCTACATCGTCCTCGGCGTCGCCTTCCTGCTGGAGGGCTTCTCCCTGCGCACCGGCGCCCGGCAGGCCCGCGGCGAGGCGGACCGCTCCGGGATCCCCTTCCGGCGCTATCTGCGCCGGACCCCCGACACCGCCGTGAAGGCGGTCGTACTGGAGGACTCCGCCGCGCTCGTCGGCCTCGTGCTCGCGGCCGGCGGGCTGCTCGGCGGGCAGCTCACGGGCTCCGGCGTCTGGGACGGCGTCGCGTCCGTCCTCATCGGCCTGCTCCTGCTGTGCGTCGCCTGGATCCTGGGCCGCTCCAACGCCGAACTCCTCATCGGCCGGCCGCTGCCGAAGCCCGTGCGCCTGCGCATCCGCGAGGAGCTGCTGGAGATCGAGCACATCGAGGCCGTACTGGAACTGACGACCCTGGTGCAGGGGCCGCGGGAGGCCCTGGTCGCCGCCAAGGTCGACTTCCGGGACGCGTCGAGCGCGGCCCAGGTCGAGCGGGCCTGCGAGCGGGCCGAGCAGCGGCTGCGGGCGGCCTTCCCGGTGGTGAGCCGGGTGTATCTGGACCCGACGCCCGGCCCCGAGCGACGGGTCGTCGCCCGAGGTGACGAGTCGCGGGTGCAGGACTAGGCTCGGTTATTGAACGCCGCAGGACACGGCACGACCGGCCGAGGCGGTTTTCCGGCAGGACGGCCCGCGTCCGCGGTGACGCGCGCGTGAAACCCGTACCGGACGACCCCTCGCGACCCGAAGGCGTCGGCGGCCGCGTGCGTACCTCTCCTGAATACGCGGTGATCCCGAGACCGCGCCGCAGTGCTTCGCCCCTGTGGCCGCGGCCATCAGCCTCGCGTGTTCCTCCCGGGACCGCGAGAAACGATGGAACGAGGTTTTCCATGCAAGCCCAACGTGTGAGGCGTCTGTTCGCGACGTCCGCCGCCGGTCTGCTTCTGGCCGGTGGTGCCGCGATCGGTGCGGCGGGTACCGCCTCGGCGGCCACCCCGAGCCACACTCCCGGCCAGGCCTCCAGCCAGGCTCCCAGCCACAACCGCTACTGCTACGACTACGCCGGCTACGGCCGCTGGTGGAACAACGGCAACTGCGACTACAGCTTCGGCTACAGCGGCTGGAACAACTGGAACAACTGGAACAACTGGAACGGCTACGGGAACTGGAACAACTGGAACGGCTACGGGAACTGGGGCAATTGGAACGGCTACAACAACTGGGGCAACTGGGGCAACGGTTACGGAGACTGGTGAGGCTATCGCTGAGCGCACCGGTGCGATCCGGTGAACGCACGATGCGCGGCCCCGCTCCCCGGGACCGCGCATCACGGCGTCGCACGGGCGTCGCACGGCCTTCCGCGAGGCCGGCGGGCCGCACCGGACCGGGCCGCCGCCGGCTCAGGCCAGTCCGGCCTCCGCCAGCAGATACGCCGTCATCGGGTCGTAGTAGCGCGGGCTGAGCACATGGTCGTCCAGCGGCACCGCCACCTGGAGGGTGCCCTCCGCCTCGGCGAGGAAGAGCGCCGGGTCGTTGCAGTCGGCGTAGCCGACGGAGTCGATGCCGTGCTGCCCCGCGTAGCCCGCCCAGCCGTGGTCGGCGACCACCAGATCGGGCAACGGACGCTCCTCGCGCTCCAGCGCGGTGAGGATCGCGCGCATCGGCTCCCCGGAGTGGGTGTGCCACAGGGTGGCGCCGTGCTCCAGCACCGCCACGTCCGCGAACTGCATGACGTAGCCCTCGTCGGTCTGCAACAGGTCCGGGATGACGACGATCTCGCAGCCCGCGGCCCGCAGCGCGGCGGCCGTGGCCCGGTGCACGTCGAGCAGGCCGCCCGGATGACCGGTGGCGAGCAGCACCCGCTGCCGCCCCTCGGCCGCCTTGCGCAGCCGGCCCGCCAGCCGCTCCAGGGCGGCGACGGTCAGCTCGGGATCGATGGTGTCCTGGCCGTACCGGTACGAGTCGTCGTCGTTGACGCCCACCCGCTCCGCCATCACCGCGAGCACGTCCTGCTCGTCGCTCCAGCGGTCGCCGAGCTCCAGCCCGAGCCAGTAGTTGCGGTCGCCGTTCGCCAGCTTGCGGTAGTGGGAGAGGTTGTTCTCGCGGGGGGTGGCGACGTCGCCCGCGATGCGCGTCCGTACGAGGTGGTCGACGAGTTCGGCGCGGCTGGGTGTCCCGGGTATCGGCATGGTCCCCATTGTGAGGCAGCGGGCCGGGTGCGCACCTGACGTCCCGCACGCTGGGACACGCGTCACTCACCAGGGCCCCTGCCGGTCCGTCACGGCCCGTGCGTCATCGCTGTTTCAGCGCGAACCACAGCTCCATCCGTACGTCCGGGTCGTCCAGATCCGCGTCCAGCAGCGCCGCGCACCGGGCGATCCGCTGCCGCACGGTGTTGCGGTGCACCGCGAGGGCCACCGCCGTACGGTCCCAACTGCCGTGCAGGGACAGCCAGGTGCGCAGGGTCTCGGTGAGGGCGGGGGTGCCGGCGACCGGCGCCAGCAGGGCGCGGGCGTGGGCGGTCGCCTCGTCGTGCGGGACCAGTTCCGCGAGCCCGGGGCGGTCGCCGTGGCGCACCAGCGGGACGCGGGTGGCCCGCGCGCGGGCCAGGGCACGGGCCGCCTGGACGTCGGCGGCCGGCCAGTCGTGTGCGGCGGCGGGCGCGCTCACGCCCAGCGTCCAGCCGGGCTGCCCGGCCGGTTCCCGGTCCTCGGGCACCAGGACCCGCACCAGGCCGTCGGCGAGATCGACCAGCGCGGAACCGAGCGCCGCGCCCAGCGCGGAGGCGGCCACCGGGCCGGCGGCCTGCCCGTCCGGGAGGGCGTGCACGACGCGCCCGCGCTCGGCGTTCAGCAGCGGGGCCACCGTCTCCGGAGCGGCGCCGAGCAGCAGCCGTACCAGCGCCGAGGAACGGGCCGCGCCGGTGCCGCTCTGGTGCTCGCCGGTCAGGAGGGAGAGCAGCACGGCCGCCACCGAGGCGACGCTGTGGTCGGCGGGGTCGCGGCGGGGGGTCGCGACCCCGAGCACGAAGCCCTGCCCGGTGCCGAGGGCGTAGGCCGCGAGATGGGTGCCGGCGGCGGTGTCGGTGGCGGTGGTGGAAGGCCGGCTGGTGACCACCCGAGCAAGCCCGGCGAGCGCCGCCCGCACCGGACCGGCGGCGCCTGTGCCTGAGCCCGCGCTTTGGCCCGCGGCGCCCGTGCCTGAGCCCGCGCTTGTGCCCGCAGCCGTGCCCGTGCCCGCGCCCGCAGCCGTGCCGGTGCCCGCAGCCGTGCCGGTGCCCGCAGCCGTGCCGGTGCCCGCAGCCGTGCTCGTGCCGGTGCCCGCAGCCGTGCCCGTGCCCGTGCCGGCGCCCGCGGGAGCCCCAGCGGCCGAGGCCCCCGCGGCCCCCGCGCCCTTGATGCCGTCGCCGGGCCTGGCTCCTTCGCCGGGCCTGCCTCCGGTGGTGCTGCCTCCGGCCGTCGTACCGGCTCCGGCTCCGGCTGCGCCGCGCCGGGCCGCCGTGCCCCCGGCCGCCGCCGTCGTGGCCGTCGTGCCCCCGGTCGCCGCGGCCGCGGGCAGGCGGCCCGCTGTGGCGAGTTCCGTTCCGTCCGGGCCGTACAGCACCGTCCAGCCGTTCACCCGCTGGGCCAGCCGGCGCAGCACCGAGGGCACCGGGTCCGGCCGGGACGCGGCCGCCGCCAGGCTCTGCTGGGCCTCCGTGGTCCGGCGCAGCTCGGCCAGCCGGGACTGGGCCATGAGCTGCCAGACCGCGCGGGCCACGCCCGAGAACGTGGTCTGCGGGGGCACCTCCAGCAGCGGCAGCGCGTGCGCCTCGCAGGCCGCCACCAGCGCCCGCGGCACCGTGTCGTGCACCGGCGCAAGCCCGAAACCGAGGGCCGCGCCGCCCGCCGCCACGATCCGCGAGACGTAGTCGTCGAAGTACTCCTCCCACCCCTCGGCCCCGCCCGTGCCGGCGGAACCCCCGTCCGGGGCCGCCGCCTGCGGGACGTGCACCCCGGCCGACAGCAGCAGCTCGCCGCCCAGCAGGTACGGGTAGGGGTCCGCCATCTCGGAGGTGTGCACCCAGTGGATCACCAGGTCCGGGTCGGACGGCCCCGCGATCTGCCGTAGGGCCAGGTCCTCCCGGGCCAGCAGCGCCGACAGCATGACGGGCGGCGTGGGCGGGACCGCCGGTGCGGAAGTGTCAGGCATGGTGTGCGTTTCGTCCTTCCGAGACGGTTCAAGTGGAGGAAACGTACACTTCGCCGTCGCTTTCCGGCCACCTAGTGTCAGTCCCGACCGGCAGCCGCGGGTACCGGCGTATGTCCCCGCGCAGCGCAGCCGGCCGTCCCCCGTACCTGCACGACACGCCACCGAGCGAAGCGCGAAGGAGGGCCCCGCATGGCCGTCGACTACACAGTGATCGTCGTCTATCTGGCCGGCATGCTGGCCATGGGCTGGTGGGGCATGCGCCGCGCCAAGTCCAAGAGCGACTTCCTCGTGGCGGGCCGCCGTCTCGGCCCCGCCATGTACTCCGGCACCATGGCCGCCATCGTGCTCGGCGGCGCGTCCACCATCGGCGGGGTCGGGCTGGGCTACCAGTACGGACTCTCCGGCGCCTGGATGGTCTTCACCATCGGCCTCGGACTCCTGGCCCTGTCCGTCTTCTTCTCCGCCCGTATCGCCCGGCTGAAGGTCTACACCGTCTCCGAGATGCTGGACCTGCGCTACGGCGGCCGGGCGGGCGTCATCTCGGGCCTGGTCATGTGGGCGTACACCCTCATGCTCGCCGTCACCTCGACCATCGCCTACGCCACGATCTTCGACGTCCTGTTCGACATGAACCGGACCCTCGCGATCGTCCTCGGCGGCTCGATCGTCGTCGCGTACTCGACGCTCGGCGGCATGTGGTCGATCACGATCACCGACATGGTGCAGTTCGTGGTGAAGACGATCGGCGTGCTGCTCCTGCTGCTGCCCATCGCGGTGATCAGGGCCGGCGGCTTCGGCGAGATGAAGGCCAAGCTGCCCACCACCTACTTCGACCCGCTGGGCATCGGCGGCGAGACCATCTTCACCTACGTGCTGATCTACACCTTCGGCATGCTGATCGGCCAGGACATCTGGCAGCGCGTCTTCACCGCCCGTAACGACCGGACGGCGAAGTGGGGCGGCACCGTCGCCGGCACCTACTGCCTGGCGTACGCCCTCGCCGGCGCCGTCATCGGCACGGCCGCCAAGGTCCTCTACCCGAAGCTGGCCAGCCCGGACGACGCCTTCGCGACCATCGTCAAGCACGAACTGCCCGTCGGCGTCCGGGGCCTGGTGCTGGCCGCCGCGCTCGCCGCCGTGATGTCGACCTCCTCCGGCGCCCTCATCGCCTGCGCCACCGTCGCCAACAACGACATCTGGGCGCGGCTGCGCGGCAGTCTCGGCGGGGCGGCCGCGCACGACGGGGACGCGCACGACGAGGTCAAGGGCAACCGCGCGTTCATCCTGATCATGGGAGTCGTCGTCATCGGCACCGCCATCGCCCTGAACAACGTGGTCGAGGCGCTGACCGTGGCGTACAACCTGCTCGTCGGCGGACTGCTGGTGCCCATCCTCGGCGGACTGCTGTGGAAGCGCGGCACCGTGCAGGGCGCCCTGGCCTCGGTCGTGGTCGGCGGCCTCGCCGTGATCGGCCTGATGGCGACCTACGGCATCCTCGCCAACGAGCCCGTCTACTACGGCCTGCTGGCCTCGCTGGCCGCCTACCTGGTGGTCTCCCTGGCCACCCCGGCGACCGACGCGAGCGTGCTCGCCGCCTGGCGCGAGCGGCTGGCCGGCCGGACCGCCGAAGCCACGCCCGAGCCGGTCCCGGTCTCCCAGTAAAGTCGGGAACAAGCAGCCCATACGCGGCGACGCGTAGGAAAGAAGGCAGTTGCATGAGCAGTGAGACGCCCCGCGGACCCGTCGACTCCTCCCGCATACCGCGGTACGCCGGTCCCGCGACCTTCGCCCGGCTGCCCCGCCTGGACGAGGTCGGCACCGCCGACGTCGCCGTCGTGGGCGTGCCGTTCGACGCGGGCGTCTCCTACCGGCCCGGCGCCCGTTTCGGCGGCAACGCCATCCGCGAGGCGAGCAGGCTCCTGCGCCCCTACAACCCGGCGCAGGACGCCTCTCCCTTCGCGCTCGCCCAGGTGGCGGACGCCGGTGACATCGCCGTCAACCCCTTCGACATCAACGAGGCCGTGGACACCATCGAGGCCGCGGCGGACGACCTGCTCGGCACCGGCGCCCGGCTGATGACCCTCGGCGGCGACCACACCATCGCGCTGCCGCTGCTGCGCTCCGTGGCCAAGAAGCACGGCCCGGTCGCGCTGCTCCACTTCGACGCCCACCTGGACACCTGGGACACCTACTTCGGTGCCGAGTACACCCACGGCACCCCGTTCCGGCGGGCCGTCGAGGAGGGCATCCTCGACACCGAGGCGCTCTCCCACGTCGGCATCCGCGGCCCGCTGTACGGGAAGAAGGACCTCACCGACGACGAGAAGCTCGGCTTCGGCATCGTCACCTCCGCGGACGTCTACCGGCGCGGCGCCGACGAGGTCGCCGACCAGCTCCGTCAGCGCATCGGCGACCGTCCGCTGTACATCTCCATCGACATCGACTGCCTCGACCCGGCGCACGCCCCCGGCACCGGCACCCCCGAGGCCGGCGGCATGACCTCCCGCGAGCTGCTGGAGATCCTGCGCGGCCTGGCCTCCTGCCACCTCGTCTCGGCGGACGTCGTCGAGGTGGCGCCCGCCTACGACCACGCCGAGATCACCTCGGTGGCCGCGTCCCACACCGCCTACGAACTGACCACGATCATGTCCCGCCAGATTGCCGAGGCCCGAGCGAAGTGACCCACGACCACGACCTCGAACTCCGTCCGACGCCCGCCCAGACGGAGGCGGCGCTCAACCCGCCCCCCGGCCGCATCGGCGGAGACCTGGTCGTGGAGACGCTGGCCGGGCTCGGCGCGACCACCGTCTTCGGTCTGCCCGGCCAGCACGCCCTCGGCATGTTCGACGCGCTGCGCCGCTCGGACCTGCGCTACATCGGCCTGCGGGTGGAGAACAACGCCGGGTTCGCGGCGGACGCGTACGGCCGGGTCACCGGTGAGGCGGCCCCCCTGCTGCTGTCCACCGGCCCCGGCGCGCTGACCTCGCTCGCCGCGCTCCAGGAGGCGGCCTCGGCCTCCGCTCCGATCCTCGCGATCAGCAGCCAGATCCCCACCGCGGGGCTCGGCGGCGGCCGCCACGGCTATCTGCACGAACTGCCCGACCAGGCGGCCTCGTTCCGGGGCGTCGTCAAGTCCGTGCACACGGTCCGCGCCGCCTCGCAGATCCCGTCCGCGATCGCGGCGGCCTGGAAGTCCGCGCTGAGCGCCCCGCACGGTCCGGTGTGGGTGGAGATCCCGCAGGACGTGCTGCTGGCCGAGACCTCCCTGCCGGTGGTCACCGCCGTCGACGCGGCGCCCGAGGAACTGCTTCCGCGGCCCGAATTGACCGCCGTGGCGGCCGATCTGCTCGCCCGCGCACAGCGTCCGGCGATCATCGCGGGCGGTGGAGTGGTCCGGGCGGACGCCTCCGGAAAGCTGAGGCAGCTGGCCGAGAGGCTGAACGCGCCCGTGGTCACCACCTTCGGCGGCAAGGGCGCCTTTCCCTGGAACCACCCGCTGTCCCTCCAGTCCTGGCTGGAGGACCGGCACACCACGGACCTCCTGGAGGACGCGGACGTCCTGCTGGTGGTGGGCTCGGGTCTGGGTGAACTCTCCTCCAACTACCACACGTTCGCGCCGCGCGGCCGGGTGATCCAGATCGAGGCGGACCTCGGCAAGCTGGAGTCCAACCATCCCGCGCTCGGCATCCACGCGGACGCCCGTATGGCGTTGCAGGCACTGCTGGAGACGGTGCCGGAGCGGGCGGACGCGAGCGCCCGGGAGCGGGTGAGCACCCTGCTCGCCAAGGTCGCCGAGCGCATCGACGCCCAGGAACTCACCCTGGAGCAGCAGGTGCTGGGGTCGGTCCGCCGGGCCCTGCCGGACGGCTCCCCGTCCTTCTGGGACATGACGATCCTCGCCTACTGGGCCTGGTCGGCCTTCGACGCGAAGGCGCCCAACGCCATGCACTCCGCGCAGGGCGCGGGCGGCCTCGGCTACGGCTTCCCGGCGGCGCTCGGCGCGGCCGCCGCCGATCCGTCCCGCCCGGTCCTCGCGGTCTCGGGCGACGGCGGCGCCCTGTACTCGATCGCCGAGCTGGCCACCGCCCGCCAGTACGACCTGAACGTCACCTGGCTGATCGTCGACGACGGCGGTTACGGCATCCTGCGCGAGTACATGACCGACACCTTCGGGCAGGCCACGGCGACCGAGCTGAGCCGCCCGGACTATGTGGCGCTGGCCGAGTCGTTCGGGGTCCCGGGCATCCGTACCAGCCCCGAGGCGCTGGAGACGGACCTGACGAAGGCGCTGGCGGCACCGGGACCGTCGGTGGTCGTCCTCCCGGCCCTGCTGCGGATGTTCGCGCCGACGCACCTGGACTGAGGTGGCGTACAGCGGGTGGTGCCACTGGTGGCGCCGGTGGTGTCACATGGCGCCACCGGAGGTGCCAAACAGGATCGAGGCTCCCCGTGGTGTCGCGCTGACACCTCTTGATGTCGGCACGTTTTAGCAGGTCAGGCCCAGTGGGTGCACCCAGGTGCACCCACTTTTCTTTTGTGGGGTTGCCTGTGGCGCCACAGTGGTGCCATGATGGCGTCATGGACCTCACGCCGTATGTCGACTCCCTCCGCCGTGAACTCGCGGTGGCCGCCGAGGCCGGCGGCGACGAAGCTCGCGAGCTGGCCGAGCGGCTCACCGCCCCCCTGGAGTCGGCGACCCGCCTGACCATGCTCAACGTGCTCTCCGCCGCGATGGACGAGATCACCCGCGATCTCGCCCCCGGCTCGGTCGACGTACGCCTGCGCGGACTCGACCCCGACTTCGTGGTGACACCCCCGCCGCGCGACGAGCCGTACGACGACAGGAGCGGGCCCGCCGAGCCGCTCGCCGCACCGGCCCCGGCACCCGCCGACGCCGACGAGGGCGGCACCGCCCGGGTCAACCTGCGCCTGCCCGCGCATCTCAAGGCGCGCGCCGAGGAGGCCGCCGGCCGCGAGGGCCTGTCGGTCAACGCGTGGCTGGTCCGGGCCGTCTCGGCCGCGGTCGACGGCGGCACCGCGTCGCCCGCGACCGGGAAGCCCCGCGCCACCACTGCCACCCGCACCGTCGGGCAGAGCTTCACGGGCTGGGTGCGCTAGCCGCGCCCCGCCCGCCCCGCACCACCCACACCACGTCCCACCTGCAGGGACGCCACGAGGACTCAAGAGGACGGGACAGCCATGCCTTCTTTCGACGCCCCTTTCCACACCCCCGAACCGATCTCGGTCACCGCCCAGGTGGACGCCGGATCCATCCGCTTCATCGCCGGCGACCGGCTCGACACGCTCGTCGACGTCCAGCCGCGCGACCCCAAGAAGGACCGGGACGTACGGGCCGCCGAGCAGACCGAGGTGCGCTACGCGAACGGCCTGCTGACCGTCAGGACGCCGAAGGGGCGCTGGGCCGTCGGACCCACCGGCGTCGCCGACGTGACGGTCGAACTGCCCACGGACTCGCGGGTGGAGGTGGCCGGCGCCTGGACCCACGTGCACGGCGAGGGCCGCCTCGGCGAGGTCCGGGTGAAGACCTCGGCGGGCGACGTCCGCCTCGAAGCCACCGGGCAGCTGCACCTGACCGCGTCCCACGGCAGCATCACCGTGGACCACGTGCGGGGCTCCGCCGAGATCACCACCAGCTCCGGCAGCCTGCGCGTCGGCACCGTCGAGGGCCAGGCCGTCCTGAAGAACTCGCACGGCGGCACGACGGTCGGCGAGGTCCAAGGCGATCTGCGGGTCAGCGGCGCCAACGGCGACATCCTCGTCGGGCGCGCCGAGGGCTCGGTCACCGCCACCACCGCCCACGGCACCCTGCGCATCGAGGACGTCGCCCGCGGCACCGTCCAGCTGGAGACCTCCTACGGCGCCATCGACATCGGCATCCGCGAGGGCACGGCCGCCTGGATCGACGCCGGCTCGGGCTCCGGCCAGGTGCACAACGTGCTCACCGCGTCCGAGGGCCCGGCCGAGTCCGAGGACACGGTCGAGGTCAGGGCCCGTACCCGCTACGGCAACATCGACATCCGCCGCGCCCGGTCCTGACCCGCCCCCTCGGCCGCGTACGGCCGAGGCCACCGCACCGCTTCGTGCGCCTTCATGCGCCTTCATATGCCTTCGCACGTCTTCGCGCGCCTCGCACGCCTTCGAGGGGGAGGACCCCATGCCTTTTTCTGTCATGCCCATGTCTAGAAAACCGGTGCCCGGACAGCCTGACGGAGGGCAGCCGCCCGCCGCCGTCTCCGCCATCGGGCTGCGCAAGTCGTACGGCGACAAGACCGTCCTGGACGGCATCGATCTGCGGATCCCGGCCGGCACGGTGTTCGCGCTGCTCGGGCCGAACGGCGCCGGCAAGACCACCACCGTGCAGATCCTGTCCACGCTCGTCGCCGCCGACGGCGGACAGGCCCAGGTCGCGGGCCACGACGTCGCCGCGTCGCCGGACGGCGTGCGGGCCGCGATCGGCGTCACCGGGCAGTTCGCCGCGCTCGACGACCTGCTCACCGCCGAGGAGAACCTGCTCCTCATGGCCGACCTGCTGCGCCTCGGCAAGCGCGAGGGACGCAGACGGGCCGCGGAGCTGCTGGAGCGGTTCGGCATCGCGGACGTCGCGCACAAGCGCGCCGCCACCTTCTCCGGCGGGATGCGGCGTCGGCTCGACCTCGCCATGACCCTGGTCGGAAACCCGGAGGTGATCTTCCTGGACGAGCCGACGACCGGTCTCGACCCGCGCAGCCGCCGCACCATGTGGGAGACGGTGCGCTCGCTGGTCGCGGGCGGAGTCACGGTCTTCCTCACCACGCAGTACCTGGAGGAGGCCGACCAGCTGGCGGACCGGATCGCGGTGCTCGACGGCGGCCGGATCGTCGCCGAGGGCACCGCCGCCGAGCTCAAGGCGCAGATCCCCGGCAGCCACGTCCGCCTGCGGTTCACCGGCCCCGACGAGTACGAGCGCGCCGTCGCAGCCTTCCCGGGCGCGGTCCGCGACGACGAGGAGCTCGCCCTGCGCGTCGCGGGCGACGGCGGCCTCGACGCGCTGCGCGCCCTGCTCGACCGGCTCGACGCGGCCGGGGTCGCCGCCGCCGACCTCTCCGTGCACACCCCCGACCTCGACGACGTCTTCCTCGCCCTGACCGGCGACGGCGGCACGGGCACCGACCTCGGCACCGGCACGGGCACCGACCTCGGCACCGGCACGGGCACCGACCTCGGCACCGGCTCCGGCTCCGGCACCGACCCCGACTCTGCGCTCCACGTGAAGGAGACCCGGCGATGAGCACCCTCACCTACGCCGTGCACGACTCGATGACGATGCTGCGGCGGAACCTGAAGCACGCGATCCGCTATCCGGCCGTGGGCTTCGGCGCCGCCATGACACCCATCCTGATGCTGCTGCTGTTCGTGTACGCCTTCGGCGACTCGATCGGCGCGGGGATGGGCGGCGGCCGGGACGCGTATCTGAACTATCTGACCCCCGGCATCATCGTCATGGGCGTGGCCGCCGGTTCGATGTCCACCTCGATCGCGGTCTGCTCCGACATGACCGAGGGCATCATCAACCGCTTCCGCACCATGAACATCACGCGTTCGTCGTTCATGACGGGACACGTCGTCGGCAGCGTCATCCAGACGATGCTGAGCGCCGTGCTGGTCGTCGGCGTCGCGCTCGCCGTCGGCTTCCGGTCCGGGGCCACCCCGCTGGAGTGGCTGGCCGCGGCCGGCCTTCTCACGGCCATCGCCTTCGCGGTGACGTGGCTGTCCACGGCGCTCGGCCTGATCTCCAAGACCGTCGAGTCCGCGAGCAACAAGCCGCTGCTCGTCCAGTTCCTGCCGTTCCTCGGCTCCGCCTTCGTACCGGCCCAGTCCATGTCCCCGGGCCTGCGCTGGTTCGCCGAGTACCAGCCCTTCACGCCGATGACCGAGACCCTGCGCGGTCTGCTCTCCGGCTCGGCGATCGGCAACGCCGGCTGGATCTCGCTCGCCTGGTGCGTCGGCATCACCCTGGTCGGCTATTTCTGGTCCCGCTCGCTCTTCAACAGCAACACCAAGCGCTGAGCGCCGGTGGCACCCTCGCCCTCGTCCCCGCCCTCGTTCCGGGCGGGGACGAGCCGTTGATACGGTCCCGTCATGCCCGAAGCGCGCCGCACCTCCGCTCCCGTCACCGCCGACGACGTAACCACCGCCGTCCGACTGGCGGCCGATGTCCTGCGGGCGGCGGAGGCGGCCGACTGGGACGCCAAGGCCGGTTCGCTGGAGTGGAGTTGCTGGGAGACGGTGGAGCACCTCGCCGACGACCTGTTCGCCTACGCCGCCCAACTGGGCCCCGAGCGGCCGCCGTCGGACCGGGAGGTCCCCTTCGTGTGGAGCGCCAGGCGGCCCGGCGGCCCGGCGAACGTCGTCTTCGCGGACCGCGCCGCGGGACCGGCCGGACTGGTGCAGGTGCTGGAGGCGAGCGGGGCCCTGCTGGCGGCCATGGTGCGCACCACGGCGCCGACCGTCCGGGCGCACCACGTCTTCGGCGCCGCCGATCCCGAGGGCTTCGCCGCCATGGGGGTCGTGGAGACCCTGGTTCATCTGTACGACGTCGCTTCCGGACTCGGTGTCGCGTGGCATCCGGACGCAGACCTCTGCGACCGGGTCCTGGCCCGCCTCTTCCCGCACGCCCCGACCGGCACCGACGGGTGGGCCACCCTGCTGTGGACCACCGGCCGGGGAGAGCTCGAGGGGCACGCGCGGCTGACGCGCTGGCGCTGGTACGGGGCCCCCGTCACGCCGGACGCCTGAATCCCCGTACGCCGTCGAGCCGGTCACCCCACCCGGGGCGGCCGGCTCGACGTGCAGTGCGCGCGGACTACCAGATCGCCTCGACCCACTCCGGGTGGTCGATGAACGGGTTGCGGTTGTGCTGGTAGGTGTCGTAGATGACCTGGTTGCGCCGCTCCTCGAAGGCGCTCGGCGGGTCCGCCTCGTTCCAGGCCTTGAGCACCGAGAGCTTGCCCATGTACGGGTTGCTCCCGTTGTTCACCTTCTCGTTGGGCTCCAGGTCGGCGAAGCCGTCGCCACCGTCGTAGCGCACGGCCATGTAGAGGATCATGCGGGCCACGTCGCCCTTGTCGGCGGCGCGCGGCTCGAAGGAGTCGGAGTCGACCTTGCTGCCGCCGCCGTTGGTGACCGCGCTGCCGCCGTTGTCGAAGTCCAGGTTGCCGCGGGTGCTGTTGACCTGGACGTCGGCGGCCCGCAGGTGGTGCAGGTCGGTGCCGGGACCGGTGACCTCGCCGAAGTCCCCGTGCGACTTGGCCCAGGTGTGCTCGCGGTTCCAGTCGCCGACGTCGCCGCCGTTGAGGGACTTGCTGCGCGAGACACCGCTGTACAGCAGGAGCACGTTGCTGGTGTTGTTCGGGTCCTGGTCGGTGACCTTGAGCGCGTCCCAGACCGCGGAGTAGGAGATCTTGCTCTGGCTGCTGATGATCGTGTGCAGTGCGGACTTCAGGCTGGTACCGGTCTTTCCGACCGCGTTCTTGTAGTACGTCGAGTCGTACGCGGTGGTGGTCGCCGCGGCGGGGGACGCGGTGAGCGCGGGAGCGGTCAGTCCGACCAGGACGGCGGCGGTGGTGAGGGCCACCGACTTCCATCGGTGCAGGTGTGTCGCCAGCATGTGGGGTCCCATCTACGCGGGTTGATTGAAGGCGGCAACCGGGAGGATGGCATGGACATGTAGACGTGGCAATGAAGTTGACATGTCTATCAAGTGGCGGGGACGGGCAAGTCGGGTTTTGTCTACGCGAGTTGATGGCCGTGGTGGAGGAATGGCTGAAACGGCCCCTGGGATCCGCCGGGGTCCAGGGGCCGTTGGGGTGTGGAACGGTACGGGGTCAGCCGACGTCCGAGGGGTCCAGCCGGTAGAGCGTCGAGGACGACTGGCCGTTCTGCGCACCGGAGTCGGCGTCGGATGCGGAGTCGGATCCGGAGCCGGACTCCGAGTCCGACCCGGTGCTCGCCGTCTTGCTGTACTCGCTCTCCTTCACCGCGGTCGCATGCTTCTGCACCCAGGCGGTGACGGCCGAACTGGCGCTGTTGCCGCCGCCCATGCCGCCGCCCATACCTCCGCCACCGATCTGGATGTAGTGCAGCTCGCCCTTCTTCACCAGCTCCTCGAGCTTGGCGACCGTCATGCCGTTGTCGCTGCCGGTGAAGCCGAACATGGAGATGACGGGCTTGTGGGTGCTCAGGATCAGCTGCCCTGCGGACTGCGAGTCGGACACCGCGAGCAGCCACTTGGCGCCGTCCTGGTGCTTCTCCAGGTACGCGATCAGCTCACTGCTGGTGCCGCCGCCCGGCCCGCCGCCCATGCCGCCGCCGGGCTGCCCGCCCGAGCCGTTCGGGGCCGTGCCGCCGGGAAACGTACCGTTCTCGCCATTGGGGAAGCCGCCGGGGAAGCCACCGGCCTGACCGCCTTCGCCGCCACCCTCGCCGCCGCCTTCGCCGCCACCCGGGAATCCGCCGTTCCCGCCACCCTCAGGGGCGCCGCCGGGCAGTTCACCGTTCGCCCCGCCGGCTTCCTGGTTGCCCTGCCCGGTCCCGCCGGGCAGTTCGCCGCCGCCGGGGCCGCCGCCGAAGCCGCCCATGCCGCCGCCCATACCTCCGCCGCCGAATCCGTTGCCGGTCGAGGGACCGGCGGTCGGGTTTGTGCCGCCCATGCCGCCGCCACCGGAGCTCGCCGGTACGGAGACCGCGTACGCCGTCGGACCCGCGAGGCCCGCCACGACCGCGGCGGCCACGGACGCGGCCAGCAGCCGGGCGCGCCGGCCGGTGCGGAACAGGACCAGGCCCACCACCGCCAGCGCCATGACCACCGCGACGAGGGGCCACAGCCAGCCGTTCCAGTCGGTGGCCCGGCGCAGCAGCACGACCGCCCAGATTCCGGTGACCGCGAGCCCGGCGGGCAGCACCCACGACCAGCGCGCGTCGCCGCCGCGCAGGGCACGCAGCAGCATGGCGCCGCCGCCCCCGCACAGCACCGCGATGCCGGGGGCGACCGCGGTCGTGTAGTACGGGTGCATGGTGCCCTCGGCCATGGCGAAGGTCAGATAGTGCAGCAGCGTCCAGCCGCCCCACAGCACCAGCGCGGCGCGGGTGAGGTCGGTGCGCGGGGCACGCCCGCACAGCACCAGCCCGCCGACGAGGGCGACGGCCGCGAACGGGATCAGCCAGGAGATCTGGCCGCCCAGGATGTCGTTGAACAGTCGGCCCAGGCCCGAGGTGCCGGAGAAGCCGCCGCCCCCACCTCCGCCACCCCCGCCGTTGCCCTCGCCGCCGAGGACCCGGCCGAGGCCGTTGTAGCCCATGATCAGGTCCCAGGCGGTGCCGTCCGTCGAACCGCCGATGTACGGCCGGTCGTCGGCGGGCACGAGGGAGACGGCCGTAGCCCACCAGAAGCTGGAGACGGCCAGCACCACACCCGCGAGCAGCAGGTTCACGATCCGCTTCACGAGCTTCGGGGTGGCCGCGTAGAGGTAGACCGCGAAGACGGCGGGCAGCGCGATGTAGCCCTGGAGCATCTTCGTGTTGAACGCGAGACCGAAGCAGGCGGCCGAGCCGAGCAGCGGCAGCAGCCGGCCGTTCGTGGTGGCCCGCAGGGCCAGGGCCGCGCCCGCCACCATGAGGAACACCAGCAGGGTGTCGGGGTTGTTGTCCCGGTTGATGGCGACCGTGATCGGGGTCAGCGCGAGCACCAGGGCGGCGACGGCCGCGGCGCCGTGGCCCCACACCCGCTTCACCGAGGCGTGCAGGATCCAGATGGTCGCCAGCGCGACCAGGATCATCGGCAGCATCATCTGCCAGGTCCCGAAACCGAGGATCCGGCAGGACAGGCCCATCACCATCAGCGCGAGCGGCGGCTTGTCCACGGTCATGAAGTTGCCCGCGTCCAGCGAGCCGAAGAACCACGCCTTCCAGCTCTGCGTGCCGCTGAACACGGCGGAGCTGTAGAAGCTGTTCAGGCCGGAGCCGGAGAGGTTCCAGGAGTAGAGCACGCCCGCCAGCACCAGGATGGCGATCAACGCGGGGAGCGACCAGCGCGGCGCCTCCAGCGGCGGCGCCGGTGGCGTGACCGGCGGCGACGGGTCGGGGGTCACGGTGGGCTGGGGGAGTGGATCGGTGGCAGATGTCACCACTGCACCATGCAGACACCCGATGGGTGCCGACTGTGGCGAAGCTGGGCGCAGCCTGTGAGAGAGGCGCTGCGCTTCACCGGATCAGGCGGAGGCGAACCCGACCTTGAGAGCGGACACGAACGGTGACCAGGCGGCCGGTCCGAAGACCAGTGCGGGACCGTGCGGGACCTTGGAATCACGGACGGGGATGCCGGCCGAGTACCGGTCCAGCACCTCCAGGCAACTGCCACCCTGATCATTGCTGTACGAGGACTTTCGCCAGCCTTCCAGCGCTGTCGCGTTCGAGATGGCTCGGTCAGTCATGGCGCTCGTAGTCCCTCGCTGTTGCCCTGAGTAGCGCCAGAGATTCCTTGAGCGGCAGTGCGTTGACCAGCGCGAAATCGTAGCGATGTTGCAGGTCTTGGACCACTGATGGGGCGTCATGGAGCCTGCCCATGGGGTAGGCGTCCCGGTGCTTGGGCGTCGGGCCTGCTCACTGGACCAGTTCGATGTGGGGATGGTGCGGGGACACTGGACAGGCGTGGAGTTGCAGGTCGTAGCCGCGCGCGATGTCGATCATGGTGAAGTTCGCCGGGGGATAGCCGGGAAGTATCGCAGTGGGGTTGGCCTGGTCCGCCTCGGGGGCCCAATTGTCGGTGTCGGCCCCCCATTCGGTGGTGGCGATGGTCAGCAGCGGATCCGCCTCGGTGCCGCATTCGGGGCAGAGCCGGGGCTTGGGGTCGGTGAGGCCCCAACGGGTCCAGCCTCCGACCTTCCAGCCGGGAGCGTGGGACAGCGTATCCCCGTAGAACTCCTCCGGGGCGACCTCGTACGAGCTGTCCACTGCGGCTCCGGCCGCCTCCCACCTGTTCCAGTCCTCCAGCTGTTGCTGCAGCTCCTCGCTCAACTCCATAACGTTGGGGTACTCGGTGACCTGCTCCGGTTCCAACAGGCACGGCTCCGGAAGATAGCCGGGGAACTGGACCACAGGCGGCTCTGGTGGTGCGTCGAGTGCGTCGGTGATTGTGGCGGCGGAACGCCAGTACAGCGCGGTCCTGGGGTGCGCCGGGTGGTCGAAGGGGCACCACAGGACCTGGAGAAGATCGGCGCCGGTCTGTCCGGGTGGGCGCAGCAAGGGGATGTCGCGTACGTACAGTTGGGCCACGGGAAGCATGGGAATCGGGCCGTCGAACCACGGGCGGCCCTCGCTGAGCCGCTGCTCGATCTCCAGTTCCTCGGGTGTGACCGCGGGTGCCTGGGCATCGCGGAGTTGCCGCTCGGCTGCTGCTGTGCGATTGCGACGCAGGAGCCTGATGTCGTCCGGAGAGTGCATCACTTTTGCTGCACGACTGTCGTGCGGCCCCTCGCAGTGCGGCCACGGCTCGTCGGCGGGCCACAGGAGCGGCCCGCCGACGGAACTGTCGTGCATTGACGGCGTACCGGGGCGGGGATGCAACCGGGTTGCCGTGCGGGCCAGCGGGGCCAGCTGAGGGAAGAGTGCGGTCACGTCGAGTGGCCGCGGCGGGGTGGTACGACTCATTCCGGCTCCCGATGGCATAAATCCTGCTGAGATCAGTTACCGAGGTTGAGCAACCCGGTGTTCGCCTGGGTATTGGGGACGTAGACGTTGGGGAACAGGACCTCCGTCGTTCCGTCCACCCGCTCGATGTTAGCGCTCATCGTGACCCCCACTGGGATCGTGCTGGTCGCGTCTCGGTAGATGGGTGTCACCTCATAGAAGATCGCGTCATCCGCCCCGAAGGTGGCGCTTTTCACCATGTCCTGAGCCTCGGCCTCGTAGGTTCGCATGCTGGGCGTACCGGTATTCATACCGACTTGCCAGCAAGGAACGAGGTTGTCCTGACCGCCGTCCCGAACCTTGCCCGGTCCACCGAGGATCTTCGCGATCAGGTGGCACCGAGCTTGATCGACTACGGGCGGGTTCTGTTGGTTGAACAGCTTCGCGTCCTCCCAGCCTGTGGGGTTGCCCCCGGCTTCCTTGCCTTCACGAAGGTTCTTTCCCAGGCAAGCTTGCGCCAAGAGGGGCCGCGTACCGGCCGGGCCGAGTGGGGTGGTGGTCTTGTTCCTGTGGGCGACCGGTTCGGTGGCGTTCTTGATCCATCCGTCGCCTGCAGGAAACGAACCGGCCGGCGTGCGCTGCAGGCAGGGCGCCTGCGGGTGGGCGGTCGGCGTTGTGAACTTCACCTGGAACTGCTCGGCGTCGATGACGCGCTGGTTCTCGAACCCCTCGGTGAGCTTCGCGTCGGCGAACTGCTTGTCAGCAAGCGGGACATGGGCACGCACGCATGGCTGGTTGGGATCCAGCTCCAAACTGTCGCCCAGCACGTAGGTGTCCCATCCACCATTGCCGAGATTGGGAATCACCTCGACGCACCGAGCGCCGTCGATACCTCCTTCCTCGGCCTCTGCGAAGGGGAATTCGCCACAGGTATCGTTATCGACGAGGTCCAGATTCGCCTCGAAAGGCTCCGTAGCTGCGCTTCCGCACGTGCGATCCGTGCGGTCGGCCGCACCGCTCTTCTTCCTGGTCAGCGGCTTGTTCTTCCCCCAGCCGTCGGCGAGGTTCTGCTGGGCCCACTGATAGGCGGCCACCGCGCCACCCGGTTCCGAACCCTGCGCGCTCATCGGCACGACGGGCATGATCGAGGGGATGACACAGCCCGCCGTCGAGGTGCCCCCGACCGCGTTGTCGCAGCGGATCTTGCGCGGGTTGTCCCACGAGGCGTTCGGGTCGATGGCCGTGGCGCCCGGGGAGGTCACGTACATCTTGTACGAGGTGAGGAACTGCGCGACGGCGCCCGCCGCGGGGGACGAGGAGTACGTGACGGTGCCGGTGAGGGACTGTCCCTCGACCAGGTCGCTGACGTACCAGGGCGCGGTCTTCGTCGCCGTGCAGCCGGTCCCGCAGGCGGCACGGAACTTGGCGCTGAGGGCGACGACCTCGCCTTGCGCGGCGGTCATCGTCACGGTGACCTGCTCGCTCCACGTCGTGCCGCTCGCGGGCAGTGACGCACTGGTGGAGACCGTCAGGGTGGCGCGCCCGAGCTCCCCGCCGTTGCTGTCGCGCAGGAGGTAGAGGACGTTTATCCCACTCACGCAGTAACTGAAGCGCTCGTAGGAGTAGTTGCCGGGGGTGACGGAGCAACTGGCGGCAGCGGCAGAAGCGGCAGCGGCAGTGGGGGCGGCGGAAGTGGCGGCAAGGCTCTGCGGCTGTGCCGTGGTGCGCGCGGCCGGGGCGGGGCTGGTGCTCACACACGCCTCGACGGCGCCCGCCCTGCGCTCCTTCGAGCCTGCCTTCGTAGCCTCACAGTGTTCCCCGGACTGCTTGGGGAAGGCGCTGGTGGCGGTGGCGGGGGCCGGAGCGGCGGTCCGGTTCGTCAGGTCCACCCTCCCCACCTGCCGCGGCTTCGCGTCCGCGGTCTGCTGTGCCGTGGCCGTACCCGCCGTGGTGAGTCCCAGCGTCACCGCGGTCAGTACGGCCAGTACGGTCGACCGGGCCCGTATTCGGGCCGTGCCTCTGGGGCGTATGTCGTGCATGTAAGTCAGATCTCTCTTCCTTGATTCTTTGTCTTGGTGGCAGGGAGGAAGGGGGGCACCGGACATGCAGTGCCCCCCGAAGGGCAGCGACGGGTGGCCTGCGCTCTACCGCGTCAGGGCCGGACGAAAGGGACGCGCTCGTCAGGCGGCCAGTCCGAAGACATCGCTGAGTCCCTTGGTGATGGCGGAGACCCCGTCCTCGGCAACGCCCGCGATCCGGCCCACGACGGGCTTGACGAGAGTGCTGGCGGGCTTGACAGCCGCGCCCAGTGCCTTGCTCGCACCGAAGGTGACCAGGCTCAGGCCGGTACTTGCGGCGGACCAACCGAACTCGCTGCTGGTGAAGCCGTGTTCAATGCCGGTGAAGACAGTGCTGATGGCGCTCGCGCCCACGGAGACCTCGGCGAAGAAGCCGGCCGCGACGAAGGCGGGCGGGAAGACGAAGCCTGCGAGAGTGCAGCCGGCGGCCAGGAAGCCGGCACCGATGCTCACCACGTTGGCCGCGTCGGCGTACCACTGGGCGTCGTTCCACCACTCGTCGGAGTCGGCGGAGTCCTTGGTGCCGTTGGGGTTGACCTGGTTGTTCCGGTCGTTGGCGGCGGGGTCTTTCTTGGCGTCGCGGTCCGCCTTGGCCCTCTCGGCGGCCAGCTTGGCCGCGATGGCCAATTCGGCCTGGTGCTTCTCGGCGGCGATCCGCTTGGCGTCGGAGTACGCGGCGGCGGCCTCCTTCGCGTCCGCCTGCGCGGCGAGCTTGGCGGCACGGGCGGCGTTGGCCGAAGTCTGGGCGTCAGCGGAGGACTTGAGGGCGGCACGCGCCGAGTCGATCGCCTTGTTGGCCGAGTAGTTGGCTGTACGCGCCGCGCCACGGGCGGTCGCGGCGGCCGCCTTCGCCTTGTCGGCGGAAGCCTGGGCGTCAGCGGCCGACTTGTCGGCGGCGTCCGCGTTCGCTCGTGCCTCGTCCGCGTAACTGTCGGCCTTCTTGGACGAGTCGAGCGCCTTGTCGGCCCACTCCTGGGCCTTGGCGGCGTCGTTACGGGCGTCAGCGGCGGCCTTCGACGCGAGCTGCGCGTTCTGCTGCGCCTGGTAGGCGATCTTCGAGGCGGCGGCGATCGCACCGCGGATCGCGGCTACATGGGTGGCGGTGTCGTAATCGAGCTGGGCCGTCTGGAACTGCACCACGGAGATGAAGTTGCGGAGCATCCACGCCGGGCCCTCGAGGGCGACCTCGGCGTAGGCCTGGGTGAAGGCGCCACCGGTGGAGATGAGCTGGCCGGCGAGGACCTTGTCGTCCTCCTCCTGCGCCAGCGGGTAGGCCTCGTCGAAGAAGTAGTTGAGGGATTCGGTGGTGTTCTTGTCGAGTGCGTCGTTGGCGGCCTTGGTGACGGCCTTGCCCGCGCCATCCTTGAGGATCTTGCCGATCGCGACGCGCAGCTCCTCGTCGGAGGCCTTTTTTATGCCGATGGTGAGGAAGTCGCCGACGGCCGTGGAGGTGGAACTCGCAAGGGCGACCTGCGCGGCCTGGGCGATCGCCGGTGCGGCGACCGTCGCCACATGGAGAGCGGTCTCGCGGTCGTCCTGGGCCTCGGCGAGGGCCCGGTCGAGGTCGATCCAGGCGAAGATGTCGTCGTCGGAGCCCGCCAGGGCGTGCTGGGCGGCCTGCCGGGTCCAGGCGCCCCGGGCCTCGAGCAGGCCGATCGCGGCCTTGCGGCCCACGGTCGCGGCGACTTCCATGTCGCCGGAGTACAGAGCCTGTTCGGCCCTGGAGGTGAGGTCCTTGATGTCCTGGGTGGTGCGTTCAGCCAGGAGCCGCTTGTCGCGGGTGTCGGACAGCTCGTCCGCCTCGACGGAGGCGAGCAGCTGTGCCTCCTCCATCGCCTGCTGCTTGTCCTGCTCAAGGGTCTGGGCCTCGGCGGCGCGGGCGTTCTGCTCCACCGTGACGGCGTCGGAGACGGCCTTGGTGGCGACGTTCGCGGCCTTCACGGCCGCATCGGCGTGCGCGGTCGACTTGTTGGCGTAGTCGATGGCCTGGCCCGCGTACTTCACGGCCTCCTCGGCCGCGGCCGCCGCATTGTCGGCGTGGTCGGCGGCGGAGTTGGCGGCGTCGCGGGCGGTGCGGGCCGCGGCGGCGGCAGTGCCGGCCAGGGCCTGTGCGGCGGACGCCGCGTTGGTGGCACGGTTGGCGGCAGCGGTGGCGATCGCGGCCTGACGCTTGGCCTCGGCGGCCTCCGCCTGGGCGACACCGGCGGCGACGGCGGCCTGGGCGGCGGCCGTGGCGGCGGCGGCCGCGTTGCGTGCGGCGGAGGCGGCGGCACTGCCGGCGGTCGCGGACGCATCGCCGGCGATGGCGGCCTTGTCGGCGGCCTTGGCGGCGCTGCGGGCCTTGGCCGCCGCGTTCCTGGCGGCGACCGCGGCGTCCTTGGCCGCCGCCGTCTTGGTCGCGTCCTTGGAGGCGGCGATCGCGGCCTTGTAGGCGGCGGCCGCGGCGCTGCCCGCCTTGGATGCGGCCTGAGCGGCGCCGGTGGCCGCCCAGGAGGCGCGGCGGGAGGCATTCACCGCGGCGTTGGAGGCGTTGATGGCGTTGCGTGCGGCGTCCGCCGCGCCCTTCGCCGCGCTCGCCGCCTTGCGGGCCGCCGCCCCCGACTTCTGCACGTCGTTCTGGGCGGCGGTCGCCTCGGCAGCGGCCTTCTCGGCGGCTTCCTTGGCCTTCCCGGCGGCGGTCGAGGCGCGGGCCGAGGCCTCCACGGCCAGGTTGGTCTCCTGTTCGGCGAGCTTGCCCTCGCGCTCGACGAGGGCCACCAGCTCCTCGATGGTCGCCGACTCCTGGTCACGGGAGCGCGCGATGTGCTGGCCGGTCTCGATGAACCACTGCACGTCGCCCGCGGCGCCGTCGAGCGCACGGCTCGCGTACTTCTGCACCTCCGGGCCGGCGGTCACCAGCATGGCGCTGACCTGGACCCGGGTGTCCTCCAGGCGCGAGTCGTACTGGCTGTCGGTGAGGAAGGCGGTGAGAGCCGGATTGGTGCCGGTGTTGAGGGCGGTGTTGGCGCTGCGCACCACCGCCTTGCCGCCGGTGGACGAGACGGTGGTGGTGGCGACCTGGAGGTCTTCGAGGATGGCCGGCTTGAAGCCTTGCTGCAGGAAAGCGGCGATCGCGGCGTCGCCGTTCTCGAGGGCGGCGACGGCCTCCCGGCGCAGGCCCTTGCCGGCACGGTCCAGGCTGCGGACGATCGCGACCCGGTTGTCGTCCACGGTCTGCCTCGGCAGCGTCTCGGCGAGGAAGGTCTGGATGTCGGCGTCCGACCCGTAGAGGGCCACGGCGGCGGCGGCCTTGACGCCCTTGCCGCCGGTCAGCCACGCCCTGACGACCTTGGCGCGCTCGGTGTCCGGCAGCGGCACCGGTTCGGGTGCGGTGCCTTCGGTGGCGGCGGCGGTGGCCGGTATCAGGACCGAAGGGGTGGCCGCGACGGCGGTCGCGGCGGCGAGCGCGCCGAGCACGCGGCGTCGGCTCCAGAAAGCTGTCTGCATAAGGGGAATTTCCTCGCGTGAGAAGTGGGATGAGCACCGCTGAAAGCGCGCGGGCAGGATCCGGCACGGGATACGTGGAAACGTCAGTGAATGACGGCGACCCTACCAACTCGCCACAGGGAGAGCAGAGTTAAAAAACCGGGTCACTCCTTCCATGCAACCCTTCGAGGTGGCGAACGCCACACCTGACGTGTCATCAAGATCACGCGTTACAGCAGGTGGTGACGGTTGGTCGACGTTTCATGCCCGTGTCGCCCTGGTTGCGTTCGCGAATTCCATGCAGCTCTGCAGCCCTCGCGGCGAGAAGTCGGCCGGGCCTTTGTGAAGTAGCTGTGAAACCCATCGATATGAGGGGCGCCCCGCAGGCCTGTCATTCCGCTTGAGGCGCGGAGCGCGCTGAGGGGACATGGCGCAATGGTGGCGAGGAAATCGACTTGCTGTGCGGATTCTTGACGCTGTGGCGGCAGGCGTGGATGCCGTACTCGCCGCGACCGCTGGTGGCCTTGCTCCGCCGAGCCGGAAGGCCGGCGTGGCGAGCGCCCCGCGTCACTGGATGAACCTCCCGAGGACGTTCAAAAAGCACCCAGGGTAGGGGTAAGCGGCACAGGGTTCCCATGTTCCCCCCGAAACAGGTGTCGATGTCATCGATTACCGGCGGAAGGATTGCACAGATCACGCGGGTGAATTCACACTCAAGGCAAACGCGTCCGATTTATCCCGCATGGCGCGTGTGTGTGTGTCGCGCGAGTGTGAGGGAGTGGTGAAGGTGCCTGCGTACACCGGATCGTCCGTTGCCGATCCATCATCGGATGTTTGCACTCTGATTGCGTGCGGCATGCAGGGCGTTCATGCTGAGGTGGTCTGCGTCACGGTAAGAGCTGTGCTTATGTCCACTTCTGCGTAGAACGCGATGGCTGGACAAAGCATGGATCATGAGATTTCATAGCGCGGTCAAAGGGTTCCCGTCCGGGATGTACAAGCGCTTTCACGGTCCATCGTCCGTGCGTCTTGATGCCTCCTCGGCCCCTGGCCCCATCGTGCGGCAAGGCAGATGGACGGGACTTTGAGTGGCTGTCTGGGGGCGGGGCGCCGGAGTTCCACAGGGGGGGTGAGCTCATGGGTATGCGTTTGCAAGCTGTTGCCTTGTTATGTCGCGAGTCGTTTTTCCGCACACTTTTGAGCCTGTCCTCGCCGTTGGAAACGGCTTCGACGCCCGCCTTTCATTCCGTGTTCCGGGTTTTCCGGGGCCGACGACGAGGGCTGTGGATCAGGACTGTGATGAAGGCACGTGTGCGTACCGCGCTTCAGGCGCGGACGAGCCGCGGGAGACTTGTGCGGCGTGTTGTGGGACTGGCGGCAACGGCCGCCCTGGGATGGCTCGTTGTGGCGCAGGGCCTGCCGGGCGCTTCCGTCGGGGCGGGTGCGTCGGGCGCCGACGTGGCCCCGGTCGCGGGCGAGGCCCCGGGCTATGCGGTGGAGGACTTCGCCTATCCGCAGGCGGACAGGATCCTGGCCGAGCAGGGGATCGTGCTCAAGCGGGGTGACGGTCACATCACCCTGGCCGACTGTGCCAGTGGTACCGGCCTCCTCCAGATCATGGCCCGGGAGCGGTCGGGGTCGATCTGTTTCAGGACGGTGGGCAACTCGGGCTGGCTGACGCTGGAGATCCCTTCCGTCTACGTGATGAAGGGCAACGACTACGCGACCCAGGTGGACATGACCGTCGGGAGCGAGGAGAAGTCCTTCGACATCACCAAGAACACCTGGACGCCCGTGGGAGAGAGCGCGGACGAGCAGGGACGCGAGTTCATGCTCATGGAGATCAGGACCTCCAAGTAGCGCTCCGTCAGTTACGGCCTCGGCTCGCCGAGTTCGTCCCGTAACAGTCGAGTTCGCTCCGTCAGCTCCGCGTTGCAGGCCGGGCTGCCCAAGTCGCGCCAAGTCGCGCCGAGACGCGCCCTGTTGCTGTCGGCCGATCTCTTTCCGCTTCCTTTTTCCGTCTTCTCGCCCCAAGGACGTCATGCTCACCCCACACGCCAGACCCGTCCGGCTCGCCGCGCTGGCCGCGACCCTGATCGCCGCGCCGCTCGCCCTGTGCGCCGCGCCCGCGCAGGCCGTCAGCGGCCCCGCCGTGCCCGCCGCCGAGACCACCTACGGCTACACCGCGCGCCTGGACATCGGTAACGGCACCCGTGGTTGCTCCGGAGTCCTCGTCGACCCCGAGTGGCTGCTGACCGCCGCCAGCTGCTTCGTCGACAACCCCGCCGCCGGACTGAGCGTGCCCGCCGGCGCACCGAAGCTCGCCACCACCGCGACCATCGGCCGCACCGATCTGACCGGGACCGCCGGCGTGGTGCGCAACGTGGTCGAGCTGGTCCCGCGCACCGACCGCGACCTGGTCCTGGCCCGCCTGTCCGGCCCGGCGACCGGTGTCACCCCGATCGCGCTGGCCACCGCCGCGCCGACCGTCGGCGAGGAACTGCGCGTCGCCGGCTACGGCCGCACCAAGGACGAGTGGGCCCCCCTCGTCCTGCACACCGGTGCCTTCTCGGTGGACGCCTCGGACGCCACCACCGCCACCGTCACGGGCAAGGACGGCGTGTCCGTGTGCCTCGGTGACACCGGCGGCCCCCAGATCCGCGTCTCCGGCGGCACTGCCCAGCTCGCCGCGATCAACAGCCGCTCCTGGCAGGGCGGTTGCTACGGCATCGACGCCACCGAGACCCGTACCGGCGCCGTCGCCACCCGCGTCGACGACCTCGGCTCCTGGGTCGCGTCCAAGGTCAACGCCACCCGGGTGAACGACTACAACGGCGACGGCATCGAGGACATCGCCGTCGCCGACCCGGAGGCGACCGTCGGCACCCACACCAAGGCCGGTCTGGTGCGGGTCGTGTACGGCGGGGGCAAGGGCACCGCCGAGATCACCCAGGACCTGGACTGGGTGCCGGGCGGCGCGGAGAACAGCGACGGCTTCGGCGCGGCCATGGCGACGGTCGACTACAACCAGGACGGCTACACCGACCTGGTCGTCGGCACGCCGAACGAGGACGTCGGCAGCGTGGCGGACGCCGGTTTCGTGGATGTGCTGTACGGCGGCCCCGGCGGCTTCGGCACCGGCCCGGCCGCGCTGCACCTGGAGCAGGGGGCCGGTTCCGGCGCGATCGCCGCCTCGGCCCCCGAGGCCGGCGACAACATGGGCTACTCGCTGGCCGCGGGCACGACCGCCGCGGGTGAGGCGTGGCTGGTCATCGGCGTGCCGGGCGAGTCGCTCGGCACGGTGACCAAGGCGGGCGAGATCTTCTACCTGCGCGGCACCACCAACGTGGCCGTCCACCAGGAGAAGACGGACGTGCCGGGCACGGCGGAGGCCAACGACCGCTTCGGCACCTCGGTCGCCGGTGACGCCAACCACATCGCGGTCGGCATCCCGAACGAGGCGATCGGCACGTTCGCGACGTCCGGCGGTATCGCGGTCTTCGACCACAAGCTGAACGCGGGCGGCATCCCGACCCCGGTGGCGGGCATCGACCAGGACACCGACGGGATCTCCGGTGGGGCTGAGGCGGGCGACCAGTTCGGCGCCTCGCTGTCGATGACCGAGTACCGTCCGGCCGGGGCCACGGCCGCCACCGACTCGATCCTGGCGGTGGGTTCGCCGGGCGAGTCGCTGACCGTGAGCGACGTCGACAAGGCGAACGCGGGACGTGTGGTGACCCTGCGGATCACCGCCGCGGGCGTGGTCAGCCAGATCGGCGACATCCACCAGGAGGCCGACGGCGTGAGCGGCGGCGCCGAGGTGGGCGACCGCTTCGGCGAGCGGGTGGCGGTCGTGAACACCGCGCCGCGCTCGGTGGGCACCGCCGCCACGATGAAGCTCGCGGTCGGCATGCCGGGCGAGGCGGTCGGCACTGCCGCCAAGGCCGGCGCGATCCAGACCTTCTCGCTGCTGGGCGCTCCGGGCGACTCCGACTTCTGGATCCAGGCGGGCAACGTCGGCCTGCCGGGCACCCCGGCGGCCAACCAGCAGCTCGGCATCAGCCTCAACGCGACCGGTACGAACCTGTACGTCGGTATGCCCTACGGCCCGTCGACGTACGGTGCGGTGCACGTGCTGCCCTGGTCCAACGTGACCGGCGGCACCGTGGGCGCGGTCACCACGTACGCCCCCGGCACCGGAAGCCTCCCGGCCGCCGGCGTCCGCTTCGGCGCCGTCGTGAAGTAGACACGGCAGCAGTCCGGTCCACAGGGAGCCTCCGGGACCCGCGCCCCGGGTCCCGGAGGCTCCCTGCGTGTGTTCGGCGAGCGGGACCGACGGGGTCAGCGGGTCAGCGCGAAGCCCGCGAACAGCAGGGCGACCACGACGACGGAGCAGAACACGAGGTGCGAGCGCGGGTGATCGAACCGGTCGGGAGTCACTTCGTTGTCGACCGCGTGGAAGTAGGCCGTGAACAGCTTGCGGGTCGGGAACAGCCCTATGGTCAGGCCGATCAGGGCGAACGCGTACATGACCAGCATGGCGGCCAGCCCGAAGCGGGACAGCAGGCCGACCACGACCGCTGCCGCGCCACAGCCGACCATGACGAACGGGTACACCACCCGGAACTTCCGGACGGGGATCCACGTGGCCATGGCTGCGCAGTGGATCACGGTGGCGGCCACGGCCAGCAGCCACAGCCACTCGATCGGGACGGAGGCGAGCATGAGGCCGGGTCCTTCCGGGAGAAGGGTGCAGGGGCCGGTGACGGATCACCAGCCCCTGCTGGTTGCTTCACACGACGGGGCGACGGCCCAGCGGCACGTCTGTGCCGTCGCCCGGGAGACTCATCAGAAGAACGACATGATGCCGATGGCCGGGGATATCAGGTCGTGGCCGAACCGTGTGACACGACTGACCACCGGTGCCACCTCGCCCCCGACCTTCATGAGCGAGCTGAGTGCCTGGGACTGGCCGAACGTGATCAGGCCGATGGCCGTACTGACGGCGGAATCCCTGAACTCGGGGCTGCCTACACCGTATTCGATGCCGGTGAACACGGTGCTGAGGGCCGCGGTCCCGAGGGACACGAAGCCGAAGACCGACGCGGCAAGCTCCAGAGGCGGAAAGGCGAGGCTGGCCAGGCCGAGGCCGGCGGAGATCAACCCGGTGCCGATGCTGATGTAGTTGAACGCGTCCGCGTAGAAGCCCGCGTCCGTGTACCACTCGTCGTTGCTGCCGTTGCTGCCGTTCGAGTTGACCCTGTCGCACGGGGTGCCGTCGGCCGGGTTGGTTCCGTTCGCCCGGTTCTGCTTTGCCTCGTCGGCCGCCTTCCTCGCGGCAGCCGCGACCTCCGCCTGCCGCTTCTGAACGACGATCTTGCGGGCGTCGGTGGCCGCGGCCGACGCCGTCTTCGCGTCCTTGCCCGCCGCGATCGCGGACGCCCGTGCGTTTGCCGCCGAGGCCTTGGCGCTGTAGGCGGAATTCAGTGCGCTGCGGGCCGAGTCGATCGCCCTGTTCGCCGAGTAGTTCGCCGAACGGGCGGCGCTGTGCGCGGTCGCCGCCGCCGCCTTGGCCTGGGCCGCGGACGCCTGGGCCGCGGCGGCGGAGCGGTCCGCGTCGTCGGCGTTCTGCCGGGCCTGGGTGGCGTAGGTGTCGGCCTGGTCCGCCGAGGCCTGTGCCTTGGTGGCCCACTGCGCCGCCTCGGCCGCCGCCTGGCGCGCCTCGGCGGCCGCCTTCGACGCGAGCGCCGCGTTCTGCTGCGCCTTGCAGGCGATCTTCGCGGCCGCGGCGATCGCTCCGCTGATCGCCGCGATGTGGGTCGCGGAGTCGTAGTCGAGCTGTGCGGTCCTGTACTGCGCGAAACTGATGAAGTTCCGGCGCATCCACGTCGGGCCCTCCATGGCCACCTCGGCGTGCGCCTTGGTGTAGGGGCCTCCGGTGCTGAGGAGCGTCGCGGTGGCGACCCCGTCGTCCTCCCGCATGGCGGCGGGGAACGTGGTCTGGAAGAAGTCCTGCAACGCCGAGGCGGTGTTCGCGTCGAGGGCGGACTGGGCTGCCGCCTTGACGGCCCTGCCGGGGTTGGTACCGAGGACACGGCCCACCTGGACGCGGTTGTCCTCCGCCGCGGCCTGGACCGCGCCGTCGGTCAGGAAGTTTCGCGCCGCCTCGGAATCGTCGCTGGTCAGCGCGGTGGTCGCGGCCGTCGCGATCGCGGGGGAGGAGATCTGGGCGAGGTAGAGGGCGGTCTCCCGGTCGTCCTGGTTCTGGGCGACGGCCCGGTCGGTGTCGATCCAGGCGTGGGTGTCGGCGTCCGAGCCGGACAGGGCGAACTGGGCGGCCTCCCGGGACCAGGAGCCCTTCGAGCTCAGCAGACCGACGGCGGCCTGGCGGCCCAGGGTGGCGGCCAGTGTCAGGTCGTTGCCCGCCAGGGCCTGTTCGGCCCGGGAGATCAGATCCTTGAGTGCCTGGTCGGTCTGCTGCTCCTGGGTGCGCTTGTTCTCGGACGAGGCCAGTTCGTCCGCCTCGTACTGGGCGAGCTGTCTGGCCTCGTCGATGCCGCGCAGTCTGTCCGTCTCGATGCCGGCCAGCTCCGCGTCCCGCGCGGCCTGCGCCACCGCGAGGGCGTCCGTGACGGCCTGGGTGGCGGTGTCGGCGGCCGCGATCGCCGCGGCCGCGTGGGCGGTGGACTTGTTGGCGTAGTCGAGCGCCTGGCCCGCGTACTTCACGGCCTCGTCCGCGGCGTCCGCCGCCTTCTCGGCATGCGCGGCGGCGGAGTTGGCGGCGTCGCGTGCGGTACGCGCTGCTGCCGCGGCCGAGTTGGCCAGGGCCTGTGCGGTGGAGGCGGCGTTGGTGGCGCGGTTCGCTGCGGCGTTGGCGATGGCCGCCTGGCGCTTGGCCTCCGCGGCTTCCGCCTGGGCCGCTCCCGCGGCGCTCGCCGCCTGGGCGGAGGCGTTGGCCGCGGCGGCCGCGTTGCGGGCTGCCGAGGCGGCCGCGGAACCGGCGTTCGCCGCCTGGGCGGAGGCGGTCGCGGCGGAGTCGGCGGCCTTGGCGGCAGACCGGGCCTTGGCGGCGGCGTTGCGGGCCGCGACCGCGGCGTTCTTGGCCGTGCTCGCCTTGGAGGCGTCCTTGGACGCGGCGATCGCGGCGTTGTAGGCGCTGGACGCGGCCGACCCGGCGGCCGCGGCGGCGTGCGAGGCGGCGGTGGCGGCGTTGGCGGCGCGACGGGAGGCGCTCACGGCGGCCTGCGAGGCGCTGATGGCGTTACGGGCGGCGTCCGCGGCCCCCGCGGCGGCACTGGCGGCCTTGCGCGCCGCAGCCCCGGACCTGGCCACGTCGTTCTTGGCAGCCTCGGCCTCCGCCGCGGCCTTCTGGGCGGCTTCCTTCGCCTTGTCCGCGGCGGTCTGGGCCCGCTGGGAGGCCTCCACGGCGAGGTCGGTCTCGGTCTGGGCGCGCTGGCCCTCCCGCTCGACCACCGCGACGAGTTCATCGATCGTCGCCGACTCCTGGTCACGGGCGCGCGCGATGTGCTGGCCGGTGTCGAGGAACCACTGGAGGTCCGTCTCGGTGCCGTCCAGGGCACGGCTCGCGTACTTCTGCACCTCCGGGCCGGCCATGACCAGCATGGAGGTGACCTGCACCTTCATGTCATCGAGGCGTGCGTTGAACTGACCGTCGGTGAGGAACGCCGACAGAGCCGCCTGGGTACCGGAGTTCAGGGCGGCGTTGCCCGCCTTCGTGACCGCCTTGCCGCTGGTGCTCATGACGGTGGCGGTGGCCACGCGGAGGTCCTCCTCGAAGGCGGACGTGAAGCCGCCGTTGAGGAAGTCCCTGATGGCGCTGTCGCCGTTGTCGAGGGCGGCGGTGCCCGCACGGCGCAGACCGGTGCCGGCGTTCGCCAGATAGGTGAGGACGACGGTGCGGTTGTCCTCCGCGGTCGCCGTCGGCAGGTGTTCGGTGAGGAAGGCGGTGATCTCGGCGTCGCCGCCGACGAGCGCCGTGGCCGCGGCGGCCTTGACGGCCTGTCCGCCCGTCAGCCACGCCTTGACCGCCTTCGCCCGGTCGGTGTCCGGTAAGGCGAGCGGATCGGCGCCCGCGGTGTCGTCTGCCGCGGCCGACGTGGCGAGCGCCAGGTCGAACCCGAGGGCGGACACCGCGACCATCGCGGTGCTGCCGGTGACCACTGTGCGGAGGAAGTTCCGCCTGCTCCACTGCTTCACGCGCATCGTCCGACCACGCCCTCGTGTCTTTTGCCGTTGTTTCGCATCACTGGATGAACCTCCTGAGGAGGAGCAAAAGGCACCCGCGAAAGGGATAAGCGGAGCAAGGGCCCCACTGTTCTCCTCTCCGAAACAGGTGCCGATGCCATCGATTACCGGCGGAAGGATTGCACAGATGGCGTGCGCCGGATTGCCTATTCGTCGACTCGTCATGGACTACCGGTGGAGAGAGAAATCACGCGGCGTGCGGGCAACTCAGCGGTGAGTGATGCGCGCCACAGGGGAAGATGGCCTTTTATCCAGTTTCGTGAAGAGTTAAACCACTGGACAAAGTATGGATCTTGAGATTTCATGACGCGGTCAAAGGATTTCCGCCGAGACGCACAAGCGCTTTCAAGGCCGGTCGCCGACGGGTCTCGCGTTTCTCCGATCTCTTGTCCAGTTGTGCGACAGGTTGGGCGGGCCGGAGTCTTTTGGCGGTTATTTCCGAGCGGGAAACCGCGCTTCCAGGGGTGGGGGTGAGCTCATGGATATGCGCGTGCAAGCTGTCGCTCCGTTATGCCTGGAATTATTCATCCGCATGTCCTCGAACGTGCCCTCGGTGCTGGGCGTGGCCTTCGCGCTCGCCTTTCATTCCGTGTTCCGGGTTTTCCGGAACCGACGACGAGGGCTGTGGATCAGGACTGTGATGAAGGCACGTGTGCGTACCGCGCTTCAGGCGCGGACGAGCCGCGGGAGACTTGTGCGGCGTGTTGTGGGACTGGCGGCAACGGCCGCCCTGGGATGGCTCGTTGTGGCGCAGGGCCTGCCGGGCGCTTCCGCCGGGGCGAGTGCGTCGGGCGCCGACGTGGCTCCGGTCGCGGGCGAGGCCCCGGGCTATGCGGTGGAGGACTTCGCCTATCCGCAGGCGGACAGGATCCTGGCCGAGCAGGGGATCGTGCTCAAGCGGGGTGACGGTCACATCACCCTGGCCGACTGTGCCAGTGGTACCGGCCTCCTCCAGATCATGGCCCGGGAGCGGTCGGGGTCGATCTGTTTCAGGACGGTCGGCAACTCGGGCTGGCTGACGCTGGAGATCCCTTCCGTCTACGTGATGAAGGGCAACGACTACGCGACCCAGGTGGACATGACCGTCGGGAGCGAGGAGAAGTCCTTCGACATCACCAAGAACACCTGGACGCCCGTGGGAGAGAGCGCGGACGAGCAGGGACGCGAGTTCATGCTCATGGAGATCAGGACCTCCAAGTAGCCCGCCGCAGGCGCCTCGCGCCGGAGCCGCCGCGCTTCGCCGGGCACCGGCACCGCACTTCTCCCACCAAGGAAGCCGAAGGTCACATGCGACACCCCAGACGTCACCGTCCCGCCACACTCACCACGGTGCTCGCCGCCGCGCTCGTCACGGCGCCGCTGGCGCTGACCGCCACGCCCGCCAGCGCCGTCTCCGGTCCGGCCGTGAGCGACAACTCCCTCGCCTTCACCGCGCGCTTGGACATCGGCGACGGCCAGAAGGGTTGCTCGGGCGCCCTGGTCGACCGCAACTGGCTTCTCACCGCGGCCAGTTGCTTCGCCGACGACCCGGCGCAGAGCCTCGCCGTACCCGCGGGCGCCCCCAAGCTCAAGACCACCGCGATCATCGGCCGCACCGACCTCACGAGCACGGCCGGTGAGACGCGCGACGTCGTGGAACTGGTCCCGTACTCGTCCTCGTCGCGGGACGTGGTGCTGGCGCGGCTCGGCCGGCCGGTCACCACCGTCGCGCCCGTCGCCGTCAGCGCCACCGCCGCCACGGCCGGCGAGGACCTGACGGTGGCCGGCTACGGCCGCACCGCGACCGAATGGTCCCCGCTGGGTCTGCACAGCGGCACCTTCACCGTCGGCTCGGCCGCCGCGGACACCGTCGACATCGCGGGCAAGGACGGCGCGAGGGTGTGCATGGGCGACACCGGCGGCCCGGCCGTGCGCACGGTGGCCGGCAAGCCCGAGCTGGTCGCGCTCAGCAGCAGGTCCTGGCAGGGCGGCTGCTTCGGCATCGACCCGGCCGTGACGCAGACCGGGGCCGTCGGCGCCCGCGTCGACGATCTGCGCGACTGGGTGACCTCCATCGTCTCCGTCCCCCGGGTCACCGACTACACCGGTGACGGCAAGTCCGACGTCGCGTACCTGTACAACTACGGGACCAACGCCGACGGCACCAACCACACGGGCCTGTGGCTCCAGACGTCGACCGGCAGCGGCTTCAACGCCCCGGTGAAGCCCTGGGACTCCGGCACCGGTTCCTGGGACTGGAACCGCAGCAAGCTGGTGTCGGGCGACTTCAACGGCGACGGCCTGGCCGACGTCGGCGCCCTCTACCAGTACCCCGACACCTCGGACGGCCGCGGCCACACCGCGCTGTGGACGTTCACCTCCACCGGTACCGGCTTCAACGCGCCGGTGAAGGTGTGGGACTCCGGCACCGGCTCCTTCACCTGGGACAGCTCCGCTCCGGTGTCCGGTGACTTCAACGGTGACGGCCTCGCCGATGTGGGCGTCCTGTACAAGTACGCCAACACCTCGGACGGCCGGGGTCACTCGGCGCTGTGGACGTTCACCTCCACCGGTACGGGC
>NZ_JBVKBD010000001.1:338886-1554462 GCF_055657365.1 Streptomyces sp. NPDC107559
GTACGGGCTTCGGTGCGCCGGTGAAGAAGTGGGACTCGGACACGGGTTCCTGGACGTGGGACAGCTCGATGCTGGTCGCGGGTGACTTCAACGGCGACGGCCTGTCGGACGTCGGCGCTCTGTACAAGTACGCGAACACGTCCGACGGCCGGGGTCACTCGGCGCTGTGGACGTTCACCTCCACCGGTACGGGCTTCGGTGCGCCGGTGAAGAAGTGGGACTCGGACACGGGTTCCTGGACGTGGGACAGCTCGATGCTGGTCGCGGGTGACTTCAACGGCGACGGCAAGTCGGACGTCGGCGCTCTCTACAAGTACCCGAACACCTCGGACGGCCGGGGTCACTCGGCGCTGTGGACGTTCACCTCCACCGGCGGCGGCTTCAACGGCCCGGTGAAGAAGTGGGACTCGGACACGGGCTCCTGGACGTGGGACAGCTCGATGCTGGTCGCGGGTGACTTCAACGGCGACGGCAAGTCGGACGTCGGCGCCTTCTACAAGTACGGCAACACCTCCGACGGTCGCGGTCACTCGGCCCTGTGGACGTTCACCTCCACCGGTACGGGCATCAGCGGCCCGGTGAAGAAGTGGGACTCCGACACCGGCTCCTGGACCTGGGACCGGACGAAGATCGCCTGACGTCTGCGCGTCTGCGCGTCTGCGCGTCTGACGCGTGACGGTCGACGGCGTCGGTTTCGGCGCCGTCGCGAAGTGATCCCATGAAGCACCACCCGGAGAGTCTCCGGGACCCGCCGCCCGGGTCCCGGAGGCTCTTCGCGTGCACCGCCGCGGTGACCCTCAGGAATTCGCTGCACCAAAACGCTCTCCTCGCGGCCTGGTCGATGGAATGACCGGAACGGGGACATCGCAAGGGGTCGTATTCGATGCGCGACGATCGATAAATGAGGCGACAGCGAGGCGAGTTGACGCAAAGGCGGATTTGGCAACACAGGGTCCCCCTGTGTCTTCACGCGTTCTCCACATGTGCTGGGCAACTTTTTCGAGAAGTGTCGAGAGTCACATGAGACCGTCAACTGGCGTCTGTTTTGGCTCAGTTCGCGTGGTGGACAGGACCCCGCGTGTGGATGTGGCATGGAGACGATCAAGCGGGGGCCGGGGCGGGAAGAGCTTTTCTCCGGTATTCCCGCATGGGGTGGGGGCCCTCTTTTGAAAGGCGGAGCCTTCACGCCTGTCGCGGGGCCGGATGGCGGACATCCGGCCCGAGGGAAACGAATTGCTGAGGACCGAGATGAACTTACGCATCACCCCTGCGGTGAAGCCGCAGCGCAAGAGATTCGTGGCGCGGGTGCTGAGCGCGCTGGCCGCCGGCGGCCTGGCCTGGGTCGCGCTGGCGCACGGCCTCCAGACGGAGACCGGCGGCCCGGCGGTGGCCGTGGCGGACGAGGCCCCGGGCTACGCGATCGAGGACTTCAACTACCCGCAGGCGGACAGGATCCTGGCCGAGCAGGGGATCGTGCTCAAGCGGGGTGACGGTCACATCACCCTGGCCGACTGTGCCAGTGGTACCGGTCTCCTCCAGATCATGGCCCGGGAGCGGTCGGGGTCGATCTGCTTCAGGACGGTGGGCAACTCGGGCTGGCTGACGCTGGAGATCCCTTCGGTGTACGTGGTGAAGGGCAACGACTACGCGACCCAGGTGGACATGACCGTCGGGGACGAGGAGAAGTCCTTCGACATCACCAAGAACACCTGGACGCCCGTGGGAGAGAGCGCGGACGAGCAGGGGCGCGAGTTCATGCTCATGGAGATCAGGACCACCAAGTAGCGCCGCCGGGTTCCTTCCCGGTCCGTCGCCTGCCCTGCCGGCAGGACGGCCGATCTCTGTCAGCCGCGCTCCGCGGCGACTGCCGACCCCGTACGCCTCGCCCAAGGAAAGTCATGCATCTCACCAGACCCACGCGTCTTGCCGCCCTCGCCGCGGCCCTGGTCACCGTGCCCCTCGCCGCGGCCGCCCTGCCGGCCCTGGCCGTCACCGGCACGCCTGACACCGGAGCCGCCTACGCCTTCTCCGTCCGTCTCGACATCGGCCACGAGCGCGCCTGCTCCGGCGTCCTGGTGGATCCGAACTGGGTCCTCACCGCCGCCTCCTGCTTCGTGGCCGACCCGGCCGCCGGCCTGACGGTCCCGCCCGGCGCGCCGGCGTGGAAGACCGTCGCCACCGTCGGCCGTGCCGACCTGTCCACCACCGCCGGTCAGGTCGTGGAGGTCACCGAGCTGGTCCCGCGTACCGACCGCGACCTGGTGATGGCCAAGCTCGCGGAGCCCGTCACCGCGGTCGCCCCCGTGGCCGTCGCCACCACCGCACCGAGCGCCGGAGAGCAGCTGCGCGTTGCCGGCTTCGGCCGCACCAAGGACGAGTGGGCCCCCCTCGCCCTGCACACCGGCGCGTTCAGCGTCGGCGCCGTGGGCGATGGCACCCTCGACCTCGCCGCGACCGGGGACGCCGCTGTCTGCAAGGGCGACACCGGCGGGCCGGCCCTGCGGGAGAGCGGCGGCAAGGTCGAGCTCGTCGCCATCAACAGCAGGTCCTGGCAGGGGGGTTGCTTCGGCCAGGATCCGGCCGAGACCCGCACGGGTGCCGTCGAGACCCGTCTCGACGACATCAACAGCTGGATCCAGCAGGTCCGCGCGGTTCCCCAGGCGTCCCAGACGACCTCGGGCGACTTCAACGGCGACGGCAAGCAGGACGTGGCCGTCTTCTACGACAACGGAATCTCGCCCGAGGGCAAGAGCCGGGCGTCGATCTACACCTTCCTCAGCAACGGCACCGGCTTCAACGCGCCCAAGAAGGCGTGGAGCACTCCGGGCGGGTTCACCTGGTCCATCAGCAAGCTGACCTCGGGCGACTACAACGGTGACGGCAAGGACGACGTCGGCGTCTTCTACGACGGCGGGTCCTCCGCCACCGGGAACATCTCGTCGGTCTACACCTTCACCAGCAACGGCACCGGCTTCAACGCGCCCAAGAAGGTGTGGACCACCACGGGCGGGTTCACCTGGGGCTCCAGCAAGGTCACCTCGGGCGACTACAACGGTGACGGCAAGGACGACGTCGGCGTCTTCTACAACGGCGGGTCCTCCGCCACCGGGAACATCTCGTCCGTCTACACCTTCACCAGCAGCGGCGACAGCATGACGGCCCACAAGGCATGGACCACCACGGGCGGGTTCACCTGGGGCTCCAGCAAGGTCACCTCGGGCGACTACAACGGTGACGGCAAGGACGACGTCGGCGTGCTCTACAACGGCGGCACCTCGGCCGACGGAAAGGCCATCTCGTCCCTCTACACCTTCACCAGCGACGGCACCGACATGACGGCCGCCAAGGTATGGACCAGCACGGGCTCGTTCAGCTGGTCCGCCAGCAAGGTCACCTCGGGCGACTTCAGCGGTGACGGCAAGGACGACGTCGGTGTCCTCTACAACACCGGCACCTCGGCCGACGGCGTGCCCGTCACGTCGCTGTACACCTTCACCGGCAATGCCAGTGGTATCGCCGCCCCCCAGAAGGTGTGGACCAGCTCGACGGCCTTCGACTGGAACGCCGGCCAGCTGACGTCCGGTGACTACAACGGTGACAAGAAGGCCGACGTCGGTGTGGTGTACGACCTCGGCCAGACGGCCGACGGCCGCCGGATCAGCGCTCTCTACTCCTTCCGCAGCACGGGCACCTCGGTTCAGGCACCGGTCCAGAACTGGTCGGGCAGCGTCAGCTGACGTGAGCGCGGCAGCCGGACCGCGGGCCTTCGGCGTCCGCCCCGGCGCCGTCGGGGAGTGATCCCGCGAAGTACCACCCGGAGAGTCTCCGGGACCCGCCGCCCGGGTCCCGGAGGCTCTCCGCTGCGTGCCTCGCCCCCGGTGCGTGCCGTCGTCGTGGCCACCGCCACACAATCACCACACCAACTCGTACAACCATTCGCTCGAACTCGTGAGTCATCAAGGCATGACTCACGGGATATCCAGACGCGCGAAAGTGGTCGCGGGTGGCCTCACGGCCGGGGTGCTGATATCGGGCGTGGCGGCCGCGGCGCCCGCCTCGGCCGCCACGCCGGCCGTCAGCTGCACGTCGTCCAAGGCGGGCCTGGCCGCCAAGCTCAAGAAGGACATCACGGCCGCGCTCGCCACCCGCAAGGGCACCGTCGCCGTCGGCCTCTACGACCGCACCACCAACACCACCTGCACGCTGCGTGCCTCCAGCGCCTACGACTCGGCCAGTGTGGTCAAGGTCACCGTGCTGGCCACGCTGCTGTGGGACGCCAAGAAGCACAACCGCTATCTGACGAGCACCGAGACCTCGCTCGCCACGGCCATGATCACCAAGTCGGACAACACCGCGACCAGCAAGCTGTGGAAGCAGCTGGGTCTGACGAAGATCAAGGGCTTCCTGGCCGCCGCCAAGATGACCCAGACGAAGCCCGGTGCGAACGGCTACTGGGGTCTGACCCAGATCACCGTGACCGACGAGCAGAAGCTGCTCAAGCTCGTCACCGCCGCGAACACGGTGCTCTCCGACAATTCCCGGGCCTACATCCAGAAGCTGATGGGGCAGGTCGTCTCCTCCCAGCGCTGGGGCACCCCGTACGGAGCGCCGAGCGGTGTCTCCGTGCACGTCAAGAACGGCTGGCTCCAGCGCGCCACGCTCGGCTGGCGGGTGCACAGCGTCGGCACGTTCAAGGGCGGCGGCCACGACTACACGATCACCGTGCTCACCCACGGGAACAGCACGATGAGCTACGGCATCACCACCATCCAGGGCGTCGCGAAGGTCATCCACAAGGACCTGATGTCCTGAGGACCGCTGCCCTGCGGGCAGGCGCCCCAGGCCGTCCGCTCCCTCCGAAATATTGCGGAGGGATGAAATCCGCTCCCATCCGCGTTGGTGCTTTCCGGCAGAGCAGGTCGAACGGAAGGCACCGGCGTGGCAGCGCAACAGGGGGAGAAACAGGGCTGGGCGCGCAGGCTCGCGGGATATGCCTGGCGCCACCCGGGGGACGTGGTCCTGGCCCTCGGATCCTCCCTGGCGGGCATGGCCGTCACGGCGCTGGTCCCGCTGCTCACCAAGGTGATCATCGACGACGTGATCACCGACCACAGCCGCGCCATGGCCCCCTGGGCGGGCGCGCTGATCGTCGCGGCCCTCCTCGTCTACGTCTCCACGTACATCCGCCGCTACTACGGCGGCCGGCTGGCCCTCGACGTCCAGCACGACCTGCGGACCGAGATGTACGACACGATCACCCGGCTCGACGGGCGCCGCCAGGACGAGCTGTCCACCGGGCAGGTGATAGGCCGCGCCACCAGCGACCTCCAGCTCATCCAGGGTCTGCTCTTCATGCTGCCGATGACGATCGGCAACGTGCTGCTCTTCCTGATCTCCTTGGTGATCATGGCGTGGCTGTCCCTGCCGCTGACCCTGGTCGCGCTCGCCGTGGCCCCCGCGCTCGGCTGGATCGCCCGCCGCAGCCGCACCCGGCTGCACCCCTCCACCTGGTACGCCCAGGCCCAGGCGGCCGCCGTCGCGGGTGTGGTCGACGGCGCCGTCAGCGGCGTACGCGTGGTCAAGGGCTTCGGGCAGGAGGAACAGGAGACCGGGAAGCTGCGGGAGGTCGGCCGTCGGCTCTTCGCCGGGCGGCTGCGCACCGTCCGGCTGAACTCCCGGTACACCCCCGCCCTCCAGGCGGTCCCCGCGCTCGGCCAGGTCGCGATGCTGGCGCTCGGCGGCTGGCTCGCCGTGCGCGGGCACATCACCCTCGGCACCTTCGTCGCCTTCTCCACCTACCTCGCCCAGCTGGTCGGCCCGGTCCGGATGCTCGCCATGGTCCTCACCGTCGGACAGCAGGCCCGCGCCAGCACCGAGCGCGTCCTGGAGCTGATCGACACCACGCCGACGATCCAGGACGGCCATCTGGAGCTGCCCGCCGACGCGCCCGCGACCGTCGAGTTCGACGACGTCTCGTTCGGGTACCGGCAGGCCGACGGCCGGACCAGCCCGGTCGTGCAGGGCCTCTCCTTCGAGATCCGCGCGGGCGAGACCCTCGCCGTGGTCGGCTCCTCCGGTTCCGGCAAGTCCACCGTCTCCCTGCTCCTGCCGCGCTTCTACGACGTCACCCACGGCGCCGTCCTGATCGGCGGCCACGACGTGCGCGAACTCACCCTCGACTCGCTCAGGGCCGCGATCGGACTCGTCCCCGAGGACTCCTTCCTCTTCTCCGACACCGTCCGCAACAACATCGCCTACGGCCGTCCCGACGCCACCGACGAGCAGATCGAGGCCGCCGCCCGCGCCGCCCAGGCGGACCGGTTCATCGCCGAGCTGCCCGCCGGCTACGCCACCAAGGTGGGCGAGCACGGCCTCACCCTGTCCGGCGGCCAGCGCCAGCGCCTCGCGCTCGCCCGCGCGATCCTCACCGACCCGCGCCTGCTGGTCCTCGACGACGCCACCTCGGCGGTGGACGCCCGGGTGGAGCACGAGATCCACGAGGCGCTCAAGCAGGTCATGCGCGGGCGCACCACCCTGCTCATCGCGCACCGCCGCTCCACCCTCAACCTCGCCGACCGCATCGCCGTCCTCGACGGCGGCCGCCTCGCCGACCTCGGCACCCACGAGGAGCTCCAGCAGCGCTCGGCCCTCTACCGCCGTCTGCTCACCGACCCGGACGAGCTGGGCGGGGTCTCCCCGGGTCACACCCCGCCCGCCGAGCCGCGCGAGGACACCTCGGTCCGCGAAGAGCTGGACGCCGAGTTCGACGCCGAGGCCGGACTGACGCCCCGCCTGTGGACAGGCGACCGCGAGCCCAAGGACAGCGCCCTGTCCGGCATGCCCGCCACCCCGGAACTCCTCACCCAGGTCGCGGCGCTGCCCCCGGCGACCGACACCCCGGACGTCGACGAGGACCGCGCGGTGCGCCCGGAGGAGTCCTACGGCCTGCGGCGGCTGCTGCGGGGCTTCGGACGGCCGCTGCTGATCAGCCTGCTGCTGGTCGCCACGGACGCCGGGATGGGCCTGCTGCTGCCGGTGCTGATCCGGCACGGCATCGACCAGGGCGTCAGCCGGATGGCCCTCGGCGCGGTCTGGGCTGCCTCCCTGCTCGGCCTGCTCGCGGTGCTCGTGCAGTGGGCGGCGCAGACCGCCGAGACCAGGGTGACCGGACGCACCGGCGAACGCGTCCTGTACGCACTGCGGCTGAAGATCTTCGCCCAGCTCCAGCGGCTCGGGCTCGACTACTACGAGCGCGAGCTGACCGGCCGGATCATGACGCGGATGACGACCGACGTCGACGCGCTCTCCACCTTCCTGCAGACGGGCCTGGTCACCGCCTTCGTCTCGGTCGTCACCTTCTTCGGCATCATGGGCGTCCTGCTGCTGATCGACGTCCAGCTGGCGCTCGTCGTCTTCGCCACGCTGCCCCCGCTGATCATCGCCACCTACTTCTTCCGCCGGGCCAGCGTGAAGGCGTACGAGCTGGCCCGTGAGCGGGTGTCGGTGGTCAACGCCGACCTCCAGGAGTCGGTGTCAGGGCTGCGGATCGTGCAGGCCTTCCGGCGGGAGCGGGCCGGCAGCCTGCGGTTCGCCGAACGCAGCGACAGCTACCGGCGGGCCCGGATCCGCGGTCAGTGGCTGATCTCCGTCTACTTCCCCTTCGTCCAGTTCCTGTCGTCGGCGGCCGTGGCCGCGGTGCTGATCACGGGCGCGGGCCGGATCGAGGCGGCGACCCTCACCACGGGCGCCCTGGTCGCCTACCTCCTCTACATCGACCTGTTCTTCGCCCCCGTGCAGCAGCTCTCCCAGGTCTTCGACGGCTACCAGCAGGCGACCGTCTCCCTGGGCCGCATCCAGGAGCTGCTGCGCGAGCCCACGTCCACCCGGCTTGCCGGGGAGCCGGTCGAGGCCGGCACGCTGCGCGGCGAGATCGCCTTCGAGGACGTGCGCTTCGCCTACGGCGACGACGAGGAGGCGCTCGGCGGCATCGACCTGAAGATCCCGGCCGGCCAGACCGTCGCCTTCGTCGGCGAGACGGGCGCCGGCAAGTCGACCCTGGTCAAGCTGGTGGCCCGGTTCTACGACCCGACCGGCGGCCGGGTGACGGTCGACGGCACGGACCTGCGGGCGTACGACCTCACCGCGTACCGCCATCGCCTCGGCGTGGTCCCGCAGGAGGCCTACCTCTTCCCGGGCACCGTGCGCGACGCCATCGCCTACGGCCGGCCCGACGCGAGTGACGCGCAGGTGGAGGCGGCGGCCCGCGCGGTCGGCGCGCACGAGATGATCGCCACGCTGGAAGGCGGCTATCTGCACGAGGTCGCCGAGCGCGGCCGCAACCTCTCCGCCGGACAGCGGCAGCTGATCGCGCTGGCCCGCGCGGAGCTGGTCGACCCCGACATCCTGCTCCTGGACGAGGCGACGGCCGCCCTCGACCTGGCCACCGAGGCTCAGGTCAACCTGGCGACGGAACGCCTGGCGGGCCGTCGTACGACGCTCGTGGTCGCCCACCGGCTGACCACCGCCGCCCGCGCCGACCGGGTGGTGCTGATGGACCACGGCCGGGTGGCCGAGGACGGCACCCACGAGGAGCTGCTGGCGCGGGACGGGCGGTACGCGCAGCTGTGGCGGACGTTCGTGGGGGAGCCGGTCACGACGGGCTGACCCGTCCGCTCCGGGCGCCCGTCCCGCCGTGGCGGGCGCCCGGAGCGGGGGATGCACGGGGATGCGCGGCGGATGCGCGGGGGATGCACGGGGATGTGCGCAACCGTTCGACACCTGTCATGCGTCCGTACATCAGTACGGTCGGAGCGTGTGGCGGGAGGGGCGAGTGTGGACAGTGGTGCGATACGCCGGCGGCTGGCACTCGGCACGGCCGTGCTGGCCACCTCCGGGCTGCTCGCGCTCGCGTCGCCGGCCAGCGCCGAGGCGGCCCCCGCGCAGTGCGCCGGCCGGAAGGTGAAGGTCCTTCCCTTCGCCACCGGCACGGTCCAGGTCTTCAAGCGCAACGGCTACGTCTGCGCCGTCACCCTCGCCGGGCACCCCGGCCACCGGACCGCGATGTCGGTCAGCGTGCAGGCGCGCGGCAACCGCCCGGTCGTCGACAGCGGACAGTTCACGCTGCGAGCCGGTCCGGTGACCGTGCACGCGGGGCACCGCTGTGTGCGGGTGAGGGGGTCGGTGGGACCGTCGTCGATCGGCACGGGCTGGATCCTGTGCTGACGAGCGCCGCCCCTTTTGTCCGCTGACGTATCAACTCCCTCTGGTGTGAAGGGTGTTGCTGGGATAGCTTCCGGCGCACATCCGTTTCACAGGGAGGGTGCATGCGTAAGGCGCTCAGATGGCTGCTGGCGCTCACCGTGCTCATAGGCACGCTGAGCACGGCCGGGGCAGCCACCGCTGCCGTGCCGGAGGCCACCGGAACGACCGACATCAAGGAGCAGCTGCTCTCCATACCGGGCATGAGCCTGATCGAGGAGAAGCCGTACACCGGCTACCGCTACTTCGTCCTCAACTACACCCAGCCGGTGGACCACCGGCACCCGTCCAAGGGCACGTTCCAGCAGCGGATCACCGTGCTGCACAAGGACGTCAGCCGTCCGACGGTCTTCTACACCGGCGGCTACAACGTCTCCACCACGCCCAGCCGCCGCGAGCCGACCCAGATCGTGGACGGCAACCAGGTCTCCATGGAGTACCGCTTCTTCACCCCGTCCCGGCCCGCCCCGGCCGACTGGTCCAAGCTCGACATCTGGCAGGCCGCGAGCGACCAGCACCGCATCTTCAAGGCGCTGAAGAAGATCTACACCAGGAACTGGATCGCCACCGGCGGCTCCAAGGGCGGCATGACCGCCACCTACTTCGAGCGCTTCTACCCGCACGACATGGACGGTGTCGTCGCCTACGTCGCCCCGAACGACGTCGTCAACGACGAGGACTCCGCCTACGACCGCTTCTTCTCCTCCGTCGGCACGAAGGAGTGCCGCGACCGGCTGAACGCCGTGCAGCGCGAGGCGCTGGTGCGCCGGGAGCCGCTGGAGAAGAAGTACCAGGCGTACGCCGCCGAGAACGGCTACACCTTCACCACCGTCGGCAGCCTCGACCGGGCCTACGAGGCGGTCGTCCTCGACTACGTCTGGGGCTTCTGGCAGTACAGCCTGCTGTCCGACTGCGACACGATCCCGGCGGACGCGGCCACCGCGACCGACGACGAGATCTGGAACTCCGTCGACACGATCTCCGGCTTCTCCTTCTACACCGACCAGGGCCTGGAGCCGTACACGCCGTACTACTACCAGGCGGGCACCCAGCTGGGCGCGCCGACGATCCACTTCCCGTACATCGAGAAGAAGTACGTCCGCTACGGCTACCAGCCGCCGCGCAACTTCGTCCCGCGCGACATCCCGATGCGGTTCCAGCAGGGCGCGATGCGCGACGTGGACCACTGGGTGACGCACCACGCGCAGCACATGCTGTTCGTCTACGGGCAGAACGACCCGTGGGGCGGGGAGCGGTTCCGCGTCGGCGCGGGCGCGAAGGACGCGTACGTCTTCACCGCGCCCGGTCTCAACCACGGCGCGAACGTGGCCGGGCTGACCGCCGGCGACAAGGCGCTCGCCACCGCCCGGATCCTGGCCTGGGCCGGGGTCGCGTCGCCCGCGGTGCAGGCGGACGCGTCGGCGGCGAAGCCGCTGGCCCGGTTCGACGCCCGGCTGGACGTCCGGGACGTGGAGCGGGAGCCCGCCCTGCGCCCGTGACGCGAAACCCTGTCCCGCCGTTCCCGCCGTTCCCGCCGTCCGCCCGGACGGCGGACGGCGGGCCCCGCGGCGCCCGGCACGCATGCGGTGCGTGCTCGGCGTCGCGGGGCGGGCGGGCGTACGGCTAGTAGGTCAGCCCGTACCCGATCGGATACAGCACCTGCGCCGGATCGTCCGCCCGCGGGACCGGCACCGGCAGCCGGCCGCGCGGCGCCACCCGTCCGGCGATCACCCGTGCGGCGGCCCGCAGTTCGACGTCGGTCCAGGAGTAGGTCGCCAGGCAGGCGCGTACGGACGGGAGTTGGGCGATGTCGTAGGGGTTGCGGACCGCGACGACGACCACCGGCCTGCCCGTCGCGACCAGTTGCTCCACCAGCGCCCGCTGGCTGCTCGCCGCGGTGACGTTGTACGTGCCGACGACGACCGCGTCCACGTCGGCGGCCGCCGCGACCGCCTGGGCGATCACCGTGGCCGAGGGGGCGGTGCCGGTGGACAACGCCGTCGCCGTGAAGCCGAGTTCGGTCAGGGCGTGCGCCAGGACGCCCGTCGGCGGGCCGGTGGTGCCCGACGGGGATGCCGGGTCGGCGCCGACGACCAGCACCCGGTTGCGGCTGCGGTGCGAAAGCGGCAGCACCCGGCCCTCGTTGACCAGCAGCGTCGTCGTCCGTTCGGCGATCAGGTCGGCCGTCGCCAGGTGTCTCGCGGTGCCGACCGTGCGGTCCACACCGGCCCGGTCGACGCACGGGTCCTCGAAGAGGCCCAGCTTCGCCTTCAGCCGCAGTACCCGCAGGACCGACTCGTCGAGCCGGGCCTCGGTCAGCTCGCCGCCGCGCACCGCGTTCAGCACGGCGTTCCAGGCGACGTCGAGGGAGGGCGGGTTGAGGAGCTGGTCCACCCCGGCCTTCAGCGCGAGCACCGGCACCCGGTCGTCGCCGTACTTGGTGCGCACGCCCTCCATGCCGAGGGCGTCGGTCACCACCAGTCCGTCGTAGCCGAGTTCACCGCGCAGGATGCCGGTCAGGATCGGGTGCGAGAGGGTGGCCGGGTCGCCGGAGTCGTCCAGTGCGGGGACCATGATGTGCGCGGTCATGATGGAGTCGATGCCGGCCCGGATCGCCGCCCGGAAGGGCACCGCGTCGAGCCGCTCCCACAGCTCGCGGCTGTGCGTGATGACGGGGAAGCCGAAGTGGCTGTCGACGGCCGTGTCGCCGTGCCCGGGGAAGTGCTTGGCCGTCGCGGCCACGCCCGCCCTCTGGTACCCCTGCACCTCGGCGGTGACCAGGTCCGCCACCGCGTCCGGGTCGGCGCCGAAGGACCGTACGCCGATGACCGGGTTGGCCGGGTTGACGTTCACGTCGGCCACCGGGGAGTAGTCCTGGCGGATGCCGATCGCGCGCAGTTCGGTGCCGGAGATCCGGCCCAGGGTGCGGGCGTCGGCGCGCGATCCGCCCGCGCCGACGGCCATCGCGCCCGGCAGCAGCGTGGCGGGCGCGCCGACCCGGCAGACGATGCCGTGCTCCTGGTCGGTGGAGATCAGCACCGGCAGGCCGCGCGGCTGCGCGAGGGAGGCGGCCTGGATGCCGTTCGACAGGTCCGCGATCTGGTGCGGGTCGCGGGTGTTGTGCGCCCAGCTGAAGTAGATGATGCCGCCGACCCGGTACTTGGCGATCAGCTCGGCGGCGGTGCGGACGCCGATCTCGGCGAGGTTGGCGTCGATGTCTGCCTGGTCGGGCGTGGTGGCCGAGTGGCCGTAGACCCGCATCACGAACAGCTGACCGACCTTCTCCTCCAGCGTCATGCGGGAGAGCAGGGCGCGGACGGTCCGGTCGTCGTGCCCGGCCGCGTACCCGGGGGAACCGAAGGCCAGGGAAGCGGTGGCGCCGGCCGTCGCGGCGGCGAGGACGGTGCGTCTGGACGGACGTGCGGTGTTTCCTGTGCTTGCCGTGCTGGTGTCGGGCACGTGCGCTCCCTCCGAAGGAGTACCGCTGAAGGAAACTTCCAGGGAATCACCAATATCCGGGAAGTTTCTTCCAGTCAAGGGAGTGCACAGTAGCCGCGGAGGGGCCGCCATCGGCGCTGTTGGAGGGGGGCGCGCCGATGACGGCGTGCTGCCGGCCGCGGTACGGCTGAGAGGGTGGTCAGCGCTTCGCAGCCTGCGGCGAGGCCGACACCGCACCGCGGTGACTCGTCCGGCAGTCCGGCGCTTGGACGTGGGGGGCGCGGCCCGGGTTCCCGGCTCCCGCCCGATTTCCGCAAGTCGGTAAGGGTGTTGCTCAGCGGGACGTGTGGGCCGACACACGCGGCCAGTGGGCCTGGAGCACCCGCACCGTCTCCGCGATCGCCGGCCGCCGGGCCGCCCCCGCGCGCCACACCGCGTACAGCCGGCGTACCGGCATCGGGTCCAGCGGCACCTCCACGACTCCCTCGGGCAGCGGGCCGCGCCCGAGCCGGGGGACGAGGGCGACGCCCAGCCCGGCCGCGACGAGCGCGATCAGCGTCGGGTTCTCCTCGGCCTGGTGCACCAGGTCCGGCTCGTGCCCGGCCGCGCGCAGCGTGCGTACCAGCCAGTCGTGGCAGACCCGGCCCGGCGGCTGGCAGATCCACCGCTCGCCGCCCAGCTCCTCCCGCCGCAGGGCGCTGCGCCCGGCGAACGGATGCCCCGAAGGGACGAGCAGATCGCACAGGTCGTCCCCGATGACCGCCTGTTCCACCCCGGCCGGCGCGGGCAGCGGCGCGATGTCCCAGTCGTGCGTCACCGCGAGGTCCACGGCGCCCTTGGCGACCAGGTCCACGGACAGATGCGGGTCGACCTCGGTGAGCCGCGCGTCCAGCGCCGGGTGCCGCCCGGCGAGGTCGGCGAGCACCGAAGGCAGCAGGCCGCGCGCCGCCGACGCGAACGCCGCCACGCTCAGCCGCCCGGCCGGCGCCCCGCGGCGCTCCTCCAGCTCGGTCTCGGCCCGCTCCACGATGGCGAGCAACTCCCGTGCGGTGGCGGCGAGCTGGTGCGCCTCGGGGGTGAGCCGCACCCCGCGCCCCTCCCGCTCCAGCAGCACGGTCCTGGTCTCCCGCTCCAGCTTGGCGATCTGCTGGGAGACGGCCGACGGGGTGTACCCGAGCGCGATGGCGGCCGCTCCGACGGTGCCGTGGACGGACACGGCGTGCAGGGCGCGCAGGCGCTGGAGATCGAGCATGTCCCCCGCCCCCTCCTTCATTCATCAGCGTTGCTACATCCAACCGTGCAGCAATCATCGCTGGTGCTACACGGTCCGGGGAAGTGATCCTCGATTCCATGAAACCCGCGCACCTTGCCCTCGCCGTCCTCGTCGCCGCCGTCTGGGGCGTGAACTTCACGGTCGTCGAGATCGGACTCGACCACTTCCCGCCCCTGTTCTTCTCGGCCCTGCGCTTCCTGGTCGCGGCCGTTCCGGCGGTCCTGTTCGTCGGCCGCCCGAAGGTCGCGTGGAAGTGGATCACGGCTGTGGGCCTGGTGCTGGGAGTCGCCAAGTTCGGACTGCTGTTCGTCGGCATGGACGCGGGCATGCCCGCCGGACTGTCCTCCCTGGTCCTCCAGATCCAGGCGGTGTTCACCGCGCTCATCGCCTTCGCGGTGCTCGGCGAGCGCCCCACCGCCGTCCGCGCCGCGGGCATGCTGGTGGCCCTCGCGGGCATCGGCGTCGCCGCCGCGGACGAGGGCACCTCCGGCCCGCTCGGCGCCTTCGCCCTGGTCGTCGCGGCCGCCCTCTGCTGGGGCGCCTCGAACGTCCTGACCCGCAGGGCCGCACCCCCGGACGCCCTGAACTTCATGGTCTGGGTCAGCACGGTCCCGGTCCTGCCCCTGCTGGCCCTGTCCCTGCTGCTGGAGGGCCCCACCAGGGACTACGACGCCCTGCGCGCGCTCGACTGGCAGGGCGCCGGGACCCTCGGCTACGTCGCGTGGGTCAGCACCGTCTTCGGCTTCGGCGCCTGGGGGTGGCTGTTGCGCCGCCACCCGGCCTCCGCGGTCGCCCCCTTCTCGCTGCTCGTCCCCGTCTTCGGGATGACGTCCGCGGCCCTCTTCCTGGACGAGTCGGTGAGCCCGCTGGGCTGGTGCGCGGCGGCGCTTCTGGTCGGCGGGGTGGCGCTGACGTCCCTGGCGCCCGCGCGACACGCGGTCCATCCCGTGGACGTGCCCGCTCCCGAGCCCACCCCGGCGGGATCATGAGTCCATGCCCCGTGTCGACATCCCCGGTTCCAAGTCCATCACCGCCCGTGCCCTCTTCCTGGCGGCGGCGGCCGACGGGGTCACGACCCTGCTGCGGCCGCTGCGCTCGGACGACACCGAGGGCTTCGCCGAAGGCCTGACCCGGCTCGGCTACCGCCTCGGCCGCACCCCCGGCGCCTGGCAGGTCGACGGCCGTCCGCAGGGTCCCGCCGCCGCGGAGGCCGAGGTCCACTGCCGGGACGGCGCCACCACGGCCCGCTTCCTGCCCACCCTGGCGGCCGTCGGCCGCGGCACCTACCGCTTCGACGCCTCGCCCCAGATGCGCCGCCGTCCGCTGCTGCCGCTCACCCGGGCGCTGCGCGACCTCGGCGTGGACCTGCGGCACGAGGAGGTGGAGGGGCACCATCCGCTGACGGTCACGGCGGCGGGCGTCGAGGGCGGCGAGGTGGTCCTGGACGCGGGCCAGTCGTCCCAGTACCTGACGGCCCTGCTGCTGCTCGGCCCGCTGACCCGCAAGGGCCTGCGCATCCGGGTCACCGACCTGGTCTCGGCGCCCTATGTGGAGATCACCCTCGCGATGATGCGGGCGTTCGGGGTCGAGGTGGCACGGGAGGGGAACGTGTTCGTGGTCCCCCCGGGCGGCTACCGCGCCACGACGTACGCGATCGAGCCCGACGCGTCGACCGCGAGCTACTTCTTCGCCGCGGCGGCCGTCACCGGCGGCGAGGTGACCGTCCCGGGCCTCGGCACCGGCGCGCTCCAGGGCGACCTGGGCTTCGTGGAGGTGCTGCGGCGGATGGGCGCCGAGGTGGCCACCGGACCGGACGGCACCCGGGTGCGCGGCACCGGCGAACTGCGCGGTGTCACGGTGAACATGCGGGACATCTCCGACACCATGCCGACGCTCGCGGCGATCGCGCCGTTCGCCTCCGGACCGGTGCGCATCGAGGACGTGGCGAACACCAGGATCAAGGAGTGCGACCGGCTGGAGGCCTGTGCGCACAACCTGCGGCAGCTCGGCGTCGACGTGGCCACAGGAGCGGACTGGATCGAGATCCGGCCGGGGGCGGACGGGCCGAAGGGCGCGCGGGTCACGTCGTACGGCGACCACCGCATCGTGATGTCCTTCGCGGTCACCGGACTGCGGGTGCCCGGAATCTCGTTCGACGACCCCGGGTGCGTCCGTAAGACTTTCCCCGGTTTCCACGAGGCGTTCGCGGAGTTGAGAAGGGACATCGTGCGGTGAGCGACAAGCTGGAGGGGCCGGTTCTGGAGGGCGCGCTCATACGCCTGGAGCCGCTGGGGCACGGGCACGCCGCCGATCTCGCGCTGGCGGCGGAGGAGAACCGGCAGACCTACGACTTCACCTGGGTGCCCAGGGCCGATCAGGTGGGCGCCTACATCGACACGCAGCTGGCCCGCGCGGCGACGGGCCGGCTCGCGCCCTACGCGCAGGTGTCCCTCGCCTCCGGGCGGGCAATCGGGGCGACCTCGTACTGGGAGCCGCGGTACTGGCGGGACGAGGACCGCCTCGACGCCGTCGAGGTCGGCTTCACCTGGCTCGCCGCCTCGGCGCAGGGCACGGGCGTGAACGCCGAGGCCAAGCTGCTGCTGTTCCGGCACGCCTTCGAGGAGTGGGGCGTGTCCCGGGTGGACCTGAAGACGGACGCCCGCAACAGCCGTTCCCGCGCGGCCATCGAGAGCGTGGGCGCCCGCTTCGAGGGCGTGCTGCGCAACTGGTCCCGCTCCTGGGCCCCGGGCGAGGACGGCCGGCTGCGCGACTCCGCGATCTTCTCCGTCACGGATCAGGAGTGGCCGCAGTGCCGGGAGCGGCTGGAGCGGCGGGTGGCCGGGTTCCTGTCCCGGAGGGCATGACCGCCGACACCGCCGACACCGCCGACACCGACACCGCCGACGCCGACACCGCCGACGCCGACACCGCCGACGATGGTCCGGTCCGTCCATGGACCGGACCGGGGCTGGACCCCGGGCCATGATCGGGAAAACATCGCGGGCATGACCCCGACGTCTTCCTACCTCGTCCTCCACGGCTGGCAGAACCGCCGCCCCGAGGAGCACTGGCAGCACTGGCTCGCCGACCAGCTCCGGGAACGCGGCCACCACGTCACGTATCCGCAGCTGCCCGATCCCGACGAGCCGGACCTGGAGGCGTGGCTGGCCGAGCTCGCCCGGCACCTGCGCGCCCTGCCGGCCGGGGGCGAGCGGGTCGTGCTCGCCCACAGCGCCTCCGCCGTGCTGTGGCTGCACGCCGTCGCGCGCGGGGTGTCGGGGCTCGGCGACGTCGACCGGGTCCTGCTGGTGTCCCCGCCGTCCGCCTCGGTGCTCGCCGGTCACCCGGAGATCGCGGCCTTCGCCCCGCCGCCCCTGGACGGCCTGACCCTGCCGGGCCCCACCCGTCTCGTCGCCGGCGACGACGACCCGTACTGCCCCGAGGGCGCCCGGACCCTCTTCGCCGACCCCCTCGGCATCCCGGCCGAGATCCTCCCGGGCGCAGGCCACCTCTCCCTGGTCGAGGGCTACGGTCCGTGGCCCTCCGTGCTGGAGTGGTGCCTGGACGGCGACAGCAGGCTCAGTCCCCGTCCGTAGCCCCGCCCCGCAGCTGCGGGGTCGTCGCCGCCACCGCGGCCACCGCCGCCAGGCACAGCAGGCCCCCGCTGATCAGGGCCGTCGCCCCGGAGGTCCAGCCCGCGACCAGACCGCCGCGCAGATTGCCCAGGTTGGGGCCCGCCTGACCGACGATCTGCTCGGCGGCCGTGACCCGGCCGAGCAGGGCGTCGGGGGTGCGGGTCTGCACGATGGTGCTGCGGGACACCACGGCCAGGGTGTCCGCGGCGCCGGCCAGCGTCAGCAGTCCGAGTCCCGTCCAGGGGCCCGTGGTCAGACCGAACAGGACCAGCGCGGCACCCCAGCCGGCCGAGGCGCACAGCATCACCGGACCCGGGCGGCCCAGCCGGGTGACCGCGCCGGAGAACGCGGAGGCGGTCAGACCGCCCACGGCCAGCGCCGACAGGAACAGGCCGAGGGTGCCCGGGTCGCCGCCGAAGCGCTCCGCGTTGACCAGGGGGAAGAGGCTCACCGGGAACGACAGGACGGTGGCGGCCAGATCGGTGAGCAGCGCTCCGCGCACCGCCCGGTGGCCGGTCAGGAACCGCAGCCCGTCCAGCACCCCGCGCAGACCCGGCCGGGAGCGCTCGCCCTCGGGCGGCAGCGCGGGCAGCCCGAACGCGCCGTAGAAGGAGAGACCGAAGCTCAGGGCGTCCAGGAGGTAGCAGGTGCCGATCCCCAGCCGGCCCAGCAGCACGCCCGCGACCGCCGGGCCGAGCAGCATCATCGCCTGGCCGGTGATCTGGTTGAGCGCGAGCCCGGCCGCCACCTGCTCCTTCGGCAGCAGTCGCGGTACGAACACGCCCGCCGCCGGCGCCCCGACCGCGCCGAACGACGACTGGGCGGCGACCAGCGCGAGGAGCACGGCCACCGGCACATGCCCGGTGAAGCCCTGCACGGCGAGCAGCAGGGAGCAGACCGCCTGGCCGACGGTGGCGAGCAGGTACACGCGGCGGCGGTCGGCCCGGTCCACCCAGGACCCCGCGAACAGCCCGAGCGCAGCCATCGGCAGTGCCTGCGCCAGGCCGACCGCACCGCTCCAGACCGTGCTGTGGGTCATGTCCCAGACCTGGAACATGACGGTCACCATGGTCATGAAGCTGCCGAGCAGGGACACCGTCCGGCCGATCAGCAGCCGCCGGAAGACGGGGGAGGAGCGCAGCGGACGTACGTCGAGAAGGGCGTGCGCCAGACTCATGAGAGGGCGGCGGGGCCGGGCGGATTCACGGCGGGGAGGCTAACCCGTGCTCCCCCGTCCCCGCGAACCAATATCCGCAGGCGGGCTCAGAGCTACGCCGACTCGTTCAGCAGCCGCCTCAGCTGGTCCCGGCCCGTGTCCAGCAGCCCGGGCAGCGGCGGGGCCGCCTCGTACCAGCGCTTCTCGTACTCCCAGCACAGCCAGCCGTCCCACTCGTGCCGGGAGAGCACCTCCACGCACTCGGCCAGCGGCAGCACCCCGGCGCCCAGCGCCAGCGGGGTCGTGTCGTCGGTCGACGCGATGTCCTTGACCTGGACGTAGCCGAGGTACGGGGAGAGGGCCGCGTAGCTGTCCAGGGGCTGCTCGCCGCCCAGCCAGGTGTGCATCACGTCCCACAGCGCCCCCACCTGCCGATGGCCCACCAGACCGAGGATGCGGATGGCGTCGGCCCCGGTGCGGTGCGAGTCGTGGGTCTCCAGCAGGATCCGTACGCCGACGTCGCCCGCGTACTCGGCGGCCGTGCCCAGCCTGCGCGCGGCCGTGGCGTCGGCCTCCTCGGGGGAGCCGTCGGCGCCGCCGGGGAAGACCCGGACGAACGGCGCGCCCAGGTCCCGGGCCAGGGTGAGGAGGTCGCGGATCTCCTCGATCACGGCGTCGTCGCCGCCGGGCGCGGCCACGCGCGCGTACCCCGCCAGGCCGAGGATCTCGACCCCGGCCGCCTCGAACGCGGCGGCCACCTCGGCCCGTTCGGCGGGGGTGAGGCCCGGATGCACGGGCTCCTCCGGGTGGGTGCGCAGCTCCACTCCGTGATAGCCGTGCTCGGAGGCGAGCCGCCGGACGTCGGCGAGCGGCAGGCCGGGGACACCGAGGGTGGAGAAGGCCAGCTTCATGTCCACCGACCGTACCCGTCATCGCCGCCGGCCGCGTCCGCTTCCGCCCTCACCCGGCCGTTTCCGCCCTCACTCGGCCGCTTCGCGCAGGTCCAGCCGCCAGTCCTGGCCCACTAGGTTCTTGCCGAACGAGCGGTGGGGTGTCTCGGCGGCGAGGACGAAGCCGTGCCGCAGGTAGAGGCGCCGGGCGGCGGCGAGGACGTCGTTGGTCCACAGGACGAGTTCCCGGTAACCGACTCCGCGCGCGAACGCGACGACCGCCGTGACCAGGCGGTCGCCCAGTCCCAGCCCGCGTGCGTCCGGCTCGACGAGCAGCAGCCGCAGCCGGGCGGTGCCGGGTGCCTCGTCCCGTACGCACATCACGCAGCCCACCGGCCGCCCGTCGAGCTCGGCGATCCACACCCGCTCCAGGTGCGGATCGTGGTCCTCGGCGAAGTCGGCCACGATCCTCGCCACGAGCCCCTCGTAGTCGGTGTTCCAGCCGTACTCGGCGGCGTACAGGGCGGCGTTGCGCTGCACGATCCAGCCGAGGTCGCCGGGGCCCGGTTCGCGCAGGACGACGTCCTCGGCGCGGGGCGTGCCGCGGTCGCCCAGGATCGTACGGATCGTGCGCATGGCCTCCGTCAGGCGCGGGCGGTCGGCGGGCGGCACGTCCGCCAGCAGGGCGCCGACGGTGTCCCGGGCGCGCTCCTCCAGCAGTTCGGCGGCCTCCCGGCCGCGGGCGGTGAGGGTGACCCGGCGCCGCCGCAGATCGTCCTGCGCGGCGGCGCGCTCGACGAGCCCGTCCTGCTCGAACCTGTTCAGGATCCGGCTCAGATAGCCGGAGTCCAGGGCGAGCCCGGTGCGCAGGTCGGCCGCGTCCGCGGTGGGGGAGTGGGCGAGTTCGTACAGGACGCGGGACTCGGTGAGGGTGTACGGGGCGTAGAGGTGGCGGCCGTAGTCGAGGGCGCCGATGACGTTCGTGTAGAAGCGGTTGAACGTGCGGATGTCCTGGACGGTCATGATCGATCCCGGTGATCCGATGGCTGACTCAGTCAGGGAAACGCTCTCACCGAGCGTAGAACCTCCACCGCACCACGACCAGCCCCCGAACCCCGCGCCGCGACCGGCCCCCGAACCCCGCGCCGCGACCGGCTCCTGAATCCCGCGCCGCGACCGGCTCCTGAATCCCGCCCCGCGACCGGCTCCCAGGCTCGCTGCCGTGTCGCACCGGCCCCCGGGCTCACGGCCGTGTCGCGGTCGGCCGGCGCCTTCGGGCTCACCGCCGTGCCGAGTCCGCCCGCCCCCTCGGGCTCACCGCCGTGCCACGACCGGCCGGACGGCACAGGTGGGGAAGGACCTCCCCCGGGCGGCACCCCGGACAACACCCGCCCGAACGTGCCCGCCCGGCGGCAAGGTCACCTGCGGGGCACCCCGGAGGACCCCCGGACCATCAGTTCGCCCCGGACCGTCGCGATCTCCCCCGGCGGCGGCTCCTCCCGCCCCATCGCGATGCGCCCGGCGCGCGCCCCCGCCTCGGCCAGCGGCAGCCGCACGGTCGTCAGGGAGGGCACCGCGTCGATGCTGAAGGGGAGGTCGTCGAAACCGGCCACCGACACGTCCTCGGGGATCCGCAGCCCGGACTCGCGCAGCGCGGCGCAGGCACCCAGGGCGACGGAGTCGTTGGCCGCGACGACGGCCGTCAGGGACGGATCGCGGCGCAGCAGTTCCAGCGTCGCCTCGTAGCCGGAGCGCCGGTCGTAGCGGCCGTGCACCGTCCAGCGCGGATCCTCCTCGATGCCCGCCGCCGCCAGCGCCGCCCGGTGTCCCTCCAGCCGGTGCCGGGTGGTCGTGCGCTCCTCGGGACCCGCGATGTAGCCGAGCCTGCGGTGCCCGAGCCCGATGAGGTGCTCGGTCAACTGCCGTCCGCCGCCGCGGTTGTCGAAGGTCAGCGCGACCGCCTTGGTGTCCGGCGCGGGCGGCCGTCCGCACAGCACCACCCTGGTCCCGGCCTCGGTCAGCTTGCGCAGCTTGGCCGCCACGGCCGCCGCGTGCGGCTGGTCCTCCACGGCGCCGCCGGTCAGCACCACGGCGGCGGCCCGCTGCCGCTGGAGCAGGGTGAGGTAGGTGAGTTCGCGTTCCGGGGAGCCGCCGGTGTTGCAGACGACGGCGAGCCGTTCCCCGCCGGCCCGCCCGCCGGGACCGCCGATCTCGGCCTGGATGGCGCTGGCCATGATCCCGAAGAAGGGGTCGGCGATGTCGTTGACCAGGATCCCCACGAGGTCGGAGGTGGCGGCGGCCAGCGCGCTGGCGGGACCGTTGAGCACGTAGTCCAGCTCGTCGACGGCGCGCAGCACCCGCTCTCGGGTGGAGGCCGCGACCGGGTAGTTGCCGTTCAGCACGCGCGACACCGTCGCGGGGGAGACCTGGGCGCGGGCCGCCACGTCCGCCAGGGTCACCGTCATCTCGTCGTCCTCCGGTCGCGCATCTTGTCGAACCTCGTCGTACGCCGTCGTACGTCGTCGTGGGCACAGGCCATGCGCAGGTCATACGCAGTGCATGTACAGGGGATACACAGGCCCACGAGCCACAGCCGCGGTTTCGTGCAGTTCGAGCAGACCTTACGGCCACACCCCCCTGTTGTTCGCCCCCTCGAACAACTCGAAGTGGATACGGCCTTGTCCGGACCACTGGTCAGAGGCTAGCTTCTTCTTGCGTAGAAAGCGCTTGCTGTGCGGCTTACCAGTACGAGCAGGGCAACCGGGCGCTCGGCGCCAACGAAGGGACCGACGTGACACGCAAGACGGTGCGTATCGCCATGAACGGCGTGACCGGACGCATGGGTTACCGCCAGCACCTCGTCCGCTCCATCCTGGCCATCCGCGACCAGGGCGGGCTCGACCTCGGCGACGGCACCGTGCTGTGGCCGGAACCGATCCTGCTCGGGCGCCGCGAGCACGCGCTGCGCGCGCTCGCCGAGCGGCACGGCCTGGAACACCTCTCGACCGACGTGGACGCCGTCCTCGCCGACCCGACCGTGGAGATCTACTTCGACGCCCAGGTCACCTCGGCCCGCGAGGAGGCGATCAGGAAGGCGATCGCCGCAGGGAAGCACGTCTACACCGAGAAGCCGACCGCCACCGGACTGGACGGCGCCCTGGAACTGGCCCGCCTGGCCGACGCGAAGGGCATCCGGCACGGCGTCGTCCAGGACAAGATCTTCCTGCCGGGGCTGCTCAAGCTGAAGCGCCTGGTCGACGGCGGCTTCTTCGGCCGGATCCTCTCCGTCCGGGGCGAGTTCGGCTACTGGGTCTTCGAGGGCGACTGGCAGTCGGCGCAGCGCCCCTCCTGGAACTACCGCGCCGAGGACGGCGGCGGCATCGTCGTCGACATGTTCCCGCACTGGGAGTACGTCCTGCACGAGCTGTTCGGCCGGGTGAAGTCCGTCCAGGCCCTCACCGCCACCCACCTTCCGCAGCGCTGGGACGAGCAGGGCAAGCCCTACGACGCCACCGCCGACGACGCCGCCTACGGCATCTTCGAGCTGGAGGGCGGCACCATCGCCCAGATCAACTCCTCCTGGGCGGTGCGCGTCCACCGCGACGAGCTCGTCGAGTTCCAGGTCGACGGCACCGAGGGCTCGGCCGTCGCCGGACTGCGGGGCTGCCGCGCCCAGCACCGCTCCGCCACCCCCAAGCCCGTCTGGAACCCGGACGTCCCCGCCACCGAGGCCTTCCGCGAGCAGTGGCAGGAGGTCCCGGACAACGCCGAGTTCGACAACGGCTTCAAGGCCCAGTGGGAGCTGTTCCTGCGGCACGTCTACGCCGACGCCCCCTACCACTGGGACCTGCTGGCCGGCGCCCGCGGCGTCCAGCTCGCCGAACTCGGCCTGAGGTCCTCGGCCGAGGGCCGCCGTCTCGACGTACCGGAGATCTCGCTGTGACCCTCCGGCTCCCCGACCGCCACGGCGGACTGCGCGCGTACGAGCCCCGTACGGAACCCCGCGACCTCACCCCCGGCGCCCCCTTCACCTCCCGTACGGTCTTCTCGGCGGCGCATGTCGTCGCCGACCCGTTCGCCGACGCGGGCCCCGGCTCCCCGGCCGCCGTCGACTGGGACGCCACCCTCGCCTTCCGCCGCCATCTGTGGTCCCACGGGCTGGGCGTCGCGGAGGCCATGGACACCGCCCAGCGGGGCATGGGTCTGGACTGGGCGGGCGCGGCCGAACTGATCCGCCGCAGCGCCGCCGAGGCGAAGGCGGTCGGCGGTGAGATCGCCTGCGGTGTCGGCACCGACCAGCTCACCGCCGGGACGCTGCCCGAGATCCGGCGGGCGTACGAGGAACAGCTCGCCCTCGTCGAGGAGTCCGGCTCCCGGGCGATCCTGATGGCGTCCCGCGCGCTGGCCGCAACCGCTTCCGGTCCCGAGGACTATCAGGAGGTCTACGGCCACCTGCTGCGCCAGGCCGCCGAACCGGTGGTCCTGCACTGGCTCGGCCCCATGTTCGACCCGGCGCTGGAGGGCTACTGGGGCTCGGCCGACCTGGACGCGGCCACCGAGGTGTTCCTGGACGTCGTCGCCGCCCACCCGGACAAGGTCGACGGCATCAAGGTGTCGCTGCTGGACGCCGGACGCGAGATCGCCCTGCGCCGCCGACTGCCCGACGGTGTGCGCTGCTACACGGGCGACGACTTCCACTACCCCGAGCTGATCGCGGGCGACGAGCGGGGGTTCAGCCACGCCCTGCTCGGTGTCTTCGATCCGCTGGGCCCGCTGGCCGCCGAGGCCGTCCGGGTCCTGGACACCGGGGACACGGCGGGCTTCCGCGACCTCCTCGACCCCACCGTCGAGCTGTCCCGGCATCTCTTCCGGGCCCCCACCCGCTTCTACAAGACGGGCGTGGTGTTCCTCGCCTGGCTGGCCGGCCACCAGAGCCACTTCACGATGGTCAGCGGTCTGCAGTCGGCCCGCTCCCTGCCGCATCTCGCCCGCGCCTACGAACTCGCCGACGGACTGGGCCTGTTCCCGGACCCGAAGCTCGCCGAGGAGCGGATGAAGACCCTGCTCGCCCTGTACGGAGTGGCCCAGTGACCGGACTTGAGCGTTTCTCGATCAACCAGATGACGGTGAAGCAGCTGTCGATGCCCGAACTGGTCGACGCCTGCCTGGAACTGGACGTGCCCGGTGTCGGCCTGTGGCGCGAACCGGTCGCGGCGTACGGGGTGCGGGCGACGGCGAAGCTGGTCCGGGACGCGGGCCTCGCCGTCACCACCCTGTGCCGGGGCGGCTTCCTCACGGCGGCGGATCCGGACGGGCGCGCCGCCGCCCTCGACGACAACCGCCGCGCCGTCGAGGAGGCGGCCGCCCTCGGCACGGACACCCTGGTCCTGGTCTGCGGCGGCCTGCCGGCCGGTTCCCGGGATCTGCACGGGGCGCGGGAGCGGATCGCCGACGCCCTGGCGGAACTGGGCCCCCACGCCGAGTCCCACGGCGTCCGGCTCGCGATCGAGGCCCTGCACCCGATGTACGCCGCCGACCGCTGCGTGGTCTCCACCCTCGCCCAGGCCCTGGACCTCGCGGAGCGCTTCCCCGCGCACCAGGTGGGCGTCACGGTCGACACGTACCACGTCTGGTGGGACGACTCGGCGCCCCGGCAGATCGCCCGCGCGGGCGCCGGCGGCCGGATCCACGCCTTCCAGCTCGCCGACTGGACCACCCCGCTGCCGGCGGGCGTCCTCGACGGGCGGGGCCAGATCGGCGACGGCGCGATCGACATGCGGGAGTGGAAGGGTTACGTGGACGCGGCCGGCTACACCGGGTCCATCGAGGTCGAACTCTTCAACGAGGGACTGTGGGCACGCGACGGCAGACAGGTGCTGGCGGAGACGGCGGCCCGGTTCGCCGCGCACGTGAACCCGCCCGGATCCGCGGCGGACCGCCCGGCCGACGCCCGCTGAGCGGGGCGGGAAACGGCCGGAAAAAAAACCGCGGGGACCGTACAACCCTTCCCCCGTCTGCCGGGTCGTACGTGGCATCAGGACTTCTGGAGGGGATCCGGGGGGATCGCGGGGTTCTGATGGGGAGGGAATCCGAGGGGGCCGGGTCGACGGACCGGGCCCCCTCGATGTTTCCCCGGGTTTCCCCGGTGCTCGTGAGAACCGGTGCTCGTGAGAACCGGTGGCCGTCCGCGTTGTCGGACCGCGCCGGTACCGTCGGACCATGTCCCATCAGACGGAGGCTTCCCCGGAGCCGGGAGAGCGGCGTACGGCCGTACTCGAAGGCGTGCTCGAACGCGTGACCTACGCCAACGAGGACAACGGCTACACGGTCGCCCGCGTCGACACCGGCCGCGGCGCCGGTGACCTGCTGACGGTGGTCGGCGCGCTGCTCGGCGCCCAGGTCGGCGAGTTCCTGCGGATGGAGGGCCGTTGGGGCTCCCACCCGCAGTACGGCAAGCAGTTCACCGTCGAGAACTACACGACCGTCCTGCCCGCCACCGTCCAGGGCATCCGCCGCTACCTCGGCTCGGGGCTGGTCAAGGGCATCGGACCCGTCTTCGCCGACCGCATCACCCAGCACTTCGGCCTGGACACGCTCAGGATCATCGAGGAGGAGCCCAAGCGGCTGATCGAGGTCCCGGGCCTCGGCCCCAAGCGCACCAGGAAGATCACCGAGGCCTGGGAGGAGCAGAAGGCGATCAAGGAGGTCATGCTCTTCCTCCAGACCGTCGAGGTCTCGACGTCGATCGCCGTGCGCATCTACAAGAAGTACGGGGACGCCTCGATCTCCGTGGTGAAGAACCAGCCCTACCGGCTGGCCTCCGACGTCTGGGGCATCGGCTTCCTGACCGCCGACAAGATCGCCCGGTCCGTCGGCATCCCGCACGACAGCCCGGACCGCGTCAAGGCGGGCCTCCAGTACGCGCTTTCCCAGTCCGCCGACCAGGGCCACTGCTATCTGCCCGAGGAGCGGCTGATCGCCGACGCGGTCAAACTCCTCCAGGTCGACACCGGCCTGGTCATCGACTGCCTGGGCGAACTCGCCGCGCCGCCCGAGGAGGGCGAGGACCCCGGCGTCGTACGCGAGAAGGTGCCGGGAGCGGACGGCGGCGAGAGCGTCACCGCCGTCTACCTCGTCCCCTTCCACCGCGCCGAACTCTCCCTCTCCGCCCAGCTGCTGCGTCTGCTGCGCACGGAAGCCGACCGGATGCCCGCCTTCCATGACGTGGCCTGGGACAAGGCGCTCGGCTGGCTGAAGGGGCGCACGGGCGCCGAGCTCGCGCCCGAGCAGGAGGCCGCGGTCCGGCTGGCGCTCACCGAGAAGGTCGCCGTGCTCACCGGCGGCCCCGGCTGCGGCAAGTCCTTCACCGTCCGTTCGATCGTGGAGCTGGCCCGGGCCAAGAAGGCCAAGGTGGTGCTGGCCGCGCCCACCGGCCGGGCCGCCAAGCGGCTGGCCGAGCTCACCGGCGCCGAGGCCAGCACCGTCCACCGTCTGCTGGAGCTCAAGCCGGGCGGGGACGCGGCCTACGACCGGGACCGTCCGCTGGACGCCGACCTGGTGGTGGTCGACGAGGCGTCCATGCTGGACCTGCTGCTCGCCAACAAGCTGGTCAAGGCGGTGCCGCCGGGCGCCCACCTGCTCTTCGTCGGGGACGTCGACCAGCTCCCCAGCGTCGGCGCGGGGGAGGTGCTCAGGGATCTGCTCGCCGACGGCAGCCCGGTCCCCGCCGTGCGCCTGACCCGGGTCTTCCGCCAGGCCCAGCAGTCGGGCGTGGTGACCAACGCGCACCGCATCAACTCCGGTCAGCATCCGCTCACCGACGGGCTGAAGGACTTCTTCCTCTTCGTCGAGGACGACACGGAGGAGGCCGGCCGGCTCACGGTGGACGTGGCGGCCCGCCGTATTCCGGCCAGGTTCGGGCTCGACCCGCGGCGGGACATCCAGGTGCTCGCACCCATGCACCGCGGCCCGGCCGGTGCCGGCACGCTCAACGGCCTGCTCCAGCAGGCCGTCACACCGGGCCGCCCCGACGTGCCGGAGAAGCGGTTCGGCGGCCGGGTCTTCCGGGTGGGCGACAAGGTCACCCAGATCCGCAACAACTACGAGAAGGGCGAGAACGGGGTCTTCAACGGCACCGTGGGCGTGGTCACCTCGCTCGACCCCGTCGACCAGCGCCTGACGGTCCTGACGGACGAGGACGAGGAGGTGCCGTACGAGTTCGACGAACTGGACGAACTGGCACACGCGTACGCGGTGACCATCCACCGTTCACAGGGGAGTGAATATCCTGCCGTGGTGATCCCCGTCACCACCGGTGCATGGATGATGCTCCAGCGGAATCTGCTGTACACGGCGGTGACCCGGGCCAAGAAGCTGGTCGTGCTGGTGGGTTCGCGCAAGGCGATCGGGCAGGCCGTGCGCACCGTGTCGGCGGGAAGGCGCTGCACAGCACTGGATTTCCGGCTCGCCGGCGCCTGATCCGCGCCCGTGCGGCAGGGCTCACAAAAAATGATCGATCAAATGAGTCGCGAAGGTCACAGAGCTCTTCCGGTTACGGGTGTGAGGGGGCAGGATGAGCAAGTTAACGGCACTGAGTGCCGCCGATAAGCCCAATGGTCGACCCCGAGTGCACTCTCCTGCGCCAAATGGGGGATGGTAGAGACAGTCAGGGCAACCTCGAAGATGAGGCACAGAGTCGGTGAGGGAAGACGTGAGCGACAACTCTGTAGTAGTGCGGTACGGCGACGGCGAGTACACCTACCCGGTGATCGACAGCACCGTCGGTGACAAGGGCTTCGACATCGGGAAGCTCCGGTCCCAGACCGGTCTCGTGACTCTGGACAGCGGCTACGGCAACACCGCCGCCTATAAATCCGCGATCACCTACCTCGACGGCGAAGCGGGCATCCTCCGCTACCGCGGCTACCCCATCGAGCAGCTGGCCGAGCGCTCCACCTTCCTGGAGGTCGCCTACCTGCTCATCAACGGCGAGCTGCCGACGGTCGACGAGCTCACCTCGTTCAAGAACGAGATCACGCAGCACACGCTGCTGCACGAGGACGTCAAGAACTTCTACAAGGGCTTCCCGCGCGACGCCCACCCGATGGCCATGCTGTCCTCGGTGGTCTCGGCGCTGTCCACGTTCTACCAGGACAGCCACAACCCGTTCGACGAGAAGCAGCGCAACCTCTCCACGATCCGGCTGCTCGCCAAGCTCCCGACGATCGCGGCGTACGCGTACAAGAAGTCGGTCGGTCACCCGTTCGTCTACCCGCGCAACGACCTCAGCTACGTCGAGAACTTCCTGCGCATGACGTTCTCGGTGCCGGCGCAGGACTACGAGCTCGACCCGGTCGTCGTCTCCGCGCTCGACAAGCTGCTGATCCTGCACGCGGACCACGAGCAGAACTGCTCGACGTCCACGGTCCGCCTGGTCGGTTCCTCGCAGGCGAACATGTTCGCCTCGATCTCGGCCGGCATCAACGCCCTCTGGGGCCCGCTGCACGGCGGCGCCAACCAGTCTGTCCTGGAGATGCTGGAGGGCATCCAGGCCAACGGCGGCGATGTCGACTCCTTCATCCGCAAGGTGAAGAACAAGGAGGACGGCGTCCGCCTGATGGGCTTCGGCCACCGGGTGTACAAGTCCTTCGACCCGCGCGCCAAGATCATCAAGGCCGCCGCGCACGACGTCCTCTCGGCCCTCGGCAAGTCCGACGAGCTGCTGGACATCGCGCTGAAGCTGGAGGAGCACGCGCTCTCCGACGACTACTTCGTCTCGCGCAACCTCTACCCGAACGTCGACTTCTACACCGGCCTGATCTACCGCGCCATGGGCTTCCCGACCGAGATGTTCACGGTCCTGTTCGCCCTGGGCCGTCTGCCGGGCTGGATCGCCCAGTGGCATGAGATGATCAAGGAGCCGGGCTCCCGCATCGGCCGTCCGCGGCAGATCTACACCGGCGTCGTCGAGCGCGACTTCGTGCCGGTCGAGGAGCGCTGAGCCCCGCCAGGGGTCTGAGACAGCGGGTCTGAGACAGCAGAAGGCGCCCTGCCGCCGGTCCCCCCACGGGCCGGCGTGCAGGGCGCCTTCCCATGTCCCGGTGCGGATTCCCCCCACGGGATCCGGCCGGGCGTCTGAGGCAGCGCCTGAATCGCTGTATTGCTGTATGCGGTTGTTGAACAGAACGAGCACGTCGTACGTACTGGTCGGTACCTGCGATCTGCCGGGACACCGCACGCTGGGAGGGCCGCTCAAAGCTCCCCGGTGTGTGTGCCCCGGCGACGCATCTCTGAGGAAGTCCCCCAAGACATCCCCAGATGCCAGGAGGCGCCCCCCAAGACGCTTCCTGACATCGCCAAACTTAGACCTTCGAATCCCTTCGATGGTTACGTTCACAGCACTGTGATCTGCGTCTCTTGCTGGTGTCCGTTAGGTTCGCAAGAGTCCTGATACGCCGATCGGGGCTCAAGCGTAAGGATGATGCGCGAGCCTTGTGAAGAGCTTATGTGAGGCTCGCGCCGGACTCTAGGGGGACTCTTACTTCCGATGCGGTGACGTGATGTTGATCCTCGGTAACGAAGGGTGCCTCAGCGGAAGGTCCGCAGCCGCAGACTGTTGCTCACCACGAACACGGACGAGAAGGCCATGGCCGCCCCCGCGATCATCGGGTTCAGCAGTCCCGCGGCGGCCAGCGGCAGCGCGGCCACGTTGTAGCCGAACGCCCACACCAGGTTGCCCTTGATCGTGGCCAGCGTCCGCCGGGACAGCCGGATGGCGTCCGCGGCCGCCCGCAGGTCCCCCCGCACCAGCGTCAGATCGCTCGCCTCGATCGCCGCGTCGGTCCCCGTGCCCATCGCCAGCCCCAGGTCCGCGGTGGCCAGCGCGGCCGCGTCGTTGACCCCGTCACCGACCATGGCCACGGTCCGCCCCTCGCCCTGGAGCCGCCGTACGACCGCGACCTTGTCCTCGGGCAGCACCTCCGCGATCACCTGGTCGATGCCGACCGTCCGTGCCACGCTCTCGGCCACCGCCCGGTTGTCCCCGGTCAGCAGCACCGGCGTGAGCCCCAGCGCGCGCAGCTCCCGTACGGCCTCGGCGCTGGTCGCCTTGACCGCGTCCGCCACCGCGAGGACCCCGTGGACCGCTCCGTCCCAGCCGACCACGACGGCGGTACGGCCGGTCCGCTCGGCCTCCTCCTTGGCACGGGCCAGCTCCGCGGGCAGGACGGCGGACAGCTCGGCGAGCCGCCCCACGGCCACCTCGTGACCCTCCACCCGTCCGCGCACGCCCCGCCCCGGGACGTTCTCGAAGCGCTCGACCGCGGGCAGGGTCCCGGTCCGCTCCTCGGCGCCCGCCGCGACCGCGCGCGCGACGGGGTGCTCGGAGGCGTGCTCCAGGGCGCCCGCGAGCCGCAGCACCTGCCGCTCGTCGGCGCCGTCGGCGACGTACACCTCCTGGAGAGTCATCCGGCCCGTGGTGACCGTGCCGGTCTTGTCCAGGACGACCGTGTCGACCCGGCGCGTGGACTCCAGCACCTCGGGGCCCTTGATCAGGATGCCGAGCTGCGCCCCGCGCCCGGTGCCGACCAGCAGCGCGGTCGGGGTGGCCAGGCCCAGCGCGCACGGGCAGGCGATGATCAGCACCGCGACGGCCGCGGTGAAGGCGGCGGCCGGCTCCCCGGTGGCGAGGAACCACCCGCCGAAGGTGGCGGCCGCCAGCAGCAGCACCACGGGCACGAAGATCCCGGAGATTCGGTCGGCGAGCCGCTGCACCTGCGCCTTGCCGTTCTGCGCGTCCTCCACCAGCCGCGCCATCCGGGCCAGCTGGGTGTCGGCGCCGACCCGGGTGGCCTCGACGACCAGCCGTCCCCCGGCGTTGACGGTCGCGCCGGTCACCGCGTCCCCCGCCGTCACGTCCACCGGTACCGACTCGCCGGTCAGCATGGACGCGTCCACCGCCGAGGCCCCCTCGACGACCGTGCCGTCGGTCGCGATCTTCTCCCCGGGCCGTACGACGAACCGGTCCCCGACCGCCAGCCGGGCCACCGGGACGCGCACCTCGCGTCCGTCCCGCAGCACCGCGACGTCCTTCGCGCCGAGCTCCAGCAGTGCCCGCAGGGCAGCGCCGGCCCGCCGCTTGGAGCGGGCCTCCAGCCAGCGGCCCAGCAGGATGAAGACGGTGACCCCGGCCGCGACCTCCAGATAGAGCGTCGAGGAGGCGTTCGTACGGGAGAGGGTGAGGTCGAAGCCGTGCCGCATCCCCGGCATGCCCGCGGTGCCGAAGAACAGCGCCCACACCGACCAGCCGAACGCGGCCAGCGTGCCGACCGACACCAGGGTGTCCATGGTGGCCGCGCCGTGCCGCAGGTTCGTCCAGGCGGCGCGGTGGAAGGGCAGGCCGCCCCAGACGGCCACGGGGGCGGCCAGGGTGAGCGAGAGCCACTGCCAGTTGTCGAACTGCCAGGCGGGGACCATCGCGAGCAGCACGACGGGCAGCGCGAGCGCGGCGCAGGCGAGCAGGCGCCGGCGCAGCGACGCGAGCTCGGGGTCGGCATCGGGTGCCGGCTCTCGCGCCCCGGGCTCCTGGGAGCCAGTTGTTCGGGGGCCGGTCTCCTGGGGCTCGGGCTCCCGGGGTGCGGGCACCTCGGCCGTGTACCCGGTCTTCACGACGGTCGCGATCAGGTCGGCGACCTGGAGCCCGGCGGGGTGGACGATCCTGGCCCGCTCCGTCGCGAAGTTGACCGTGGCGGTGACGCCGTCCATGCGGTTGAGCTTCTTCTCGACGCGGGCCGCGCAGGAGGCGCAGGTCATCCCGCCGACGAGCAGTTCGACCTCGGCGGTCGCGGTGCTGCCCGCGGGGGCGCCGGGGGCGTCTATCGAGGTGTCCGTGGCGGTGCTGGTCATGTGTACGTGCTCCAGAGAACGGAACGGGCCGTGCGCCACCGGTGTCGGCTGGCCGGCACGGCCCGGTCGGGAAGCGGGTACGGGAATGCCGCTCAGGCCCTGCCGACCAGCTCGAAGCCGGCCTCGTCGACGGCGGCGCGCAGCGCCTTCTCGTCCAGCGGGCCGGCCGAGACGACGGTGACGTCGCCGTCGGCGGCGACGGCCGTCACCGAGGTGACGCCGGGGATCTGGGAGATCTCGGCGGAGACCGAGCCCTCGCAGTGTCCGCAGCTCATCCCGCTCACCTTGTAGACGGCGGTCACGGTACCCGGGGTGTCGGTCTGGGCGGTCATGTCGTTGCTCCTCGTCGAGGCGGGTGGGGCCGGCGGGGCCCACGGGGGCCCACCGTCTCCACACTATACCCCTAGGGGGTATGAATCCAGGAGGAGTCCGGGCGGGTCGGGGTGGGGACGGGCCGGGCCGGGTCGGTCGGCGCCCGGGGTGGGCCGGGCCGGGGTGGGGGCGGGCGCGGACGGTCCCGGGTCAGGAGGCCGGGGCCGCGGGGCGGCCGAGCCGGTCGCCGACCAGCGGGGCGAGATACCGGGTCAGCGCGTTCTTCAGCTCCTGGACGTACGCGGCGCGCTCGGCGCCCTCGTGGCCCAGGACCAGCTCCAGGCCCGCCTTGTACAGGCCCAGGCACAGGTGCGCGGTGCGGGACAGGTCGGCCGGGGCCGCGTCCGGCAGGAACGAGGAGAGCAGGCCCTCTATCCGGGCGAGCAGTGTGGCGTGCAGCGCGTCGTGCTCCTCGGCGATCCGGCCGGGGATGTCGGGACCGTGCATCAGGGCGAAGAACACCGGATGGTCGCAGTTGAACGCGATGAAGCGGTCGACGGCGGCGCCGACCGCGTCCTCCAGCGAGGTCGCGGGGTCGACCGGGGCGAGGGCCTCGCCGTAGGTCTCGCGCATCTCGTGCATGAGCCGGTCGCCCAGCTCGATGGCGATCGCTTCCTTGTTCGGGAAGAACTGGTAGAGCGTGCCGGGCGAGACGCCCGCCTCGCGGGCGATGGCGTTGGTGCTGGCGGCCGTGTACCCGGTCGTGCAGAAGACGCTGGCCGCGGCCTCGAGCAGCTGGGCGATACGGCGCTCGCCGCGCGCCTGACGGCGGCGCGGCTGCCCCTGTTCGGCGGGCTGTCCGGGCTGTCCCTGCTCGGGCTGACCCCGCTCGGACGGCCGATTCTGCTCCCAGGTGTCGGACTTGTCGGGCACGCGTTATCCCCAGCTCTCGGCACGCGATTGACAAACACGAGCGGCCGCTCGCATTCTGGAGAAACGCGAGCGATGTCTCGTGTTTGCCAGTCTATGGCAATGACCGACCCATGCTCCTGCCTGCGTACAGCACGGATCACGGATCACGGTGAAGGGGACACCGCACAATGACCGAAGTCAACAGGCCACCCCGCGTCGGAGGATGGACGCGTCTCGTGACCGCGCGCCCACGGCTGTCGCTGCTGGCCGCCCTGGTGCTCACGGTGCTCGCCGTGCTGGCCGGCAGCGGGGTCGCCGACCGCCTGGGCAGCGGCGGCTGGGAGGACCCGGACGCACAGTCGACCTACGCGACGAAGGCGCTGGAGCGCGAGTTCCCCGGCTCCCAGCCCAACCTCCTGCTGCTGATAGACACCGGCGCCGCCTCGGTGGACGACCCGGCCGTCGCCGCCGAGGCGAACCGCCTCACCGCACGGCTGGCCCGGGAGAAGGGCGTGACCGGCGTCGGCTCCTACTGGCAGTCCAAGGCCCCGGCCCTGCGTGCCGAGGACGGCCACGAGGCGCTGATCGCCGCCCGCATCACGGGCGACGAGAAGGCGATGGGCGACACCCTGGACCGCATCGCGCCCTCCTACCGGGGGGTGCGGGGCCCGCTGACGGTGAAGGTCGGCGGCATCGTCGCGGTACGGCACGAGATGCAGACGATCATCCGTGAGGACCTGACCCGGGCCGAGATGATCGCCCTGCCGATCACCCTGGTGCTGCTGGTGATGGTCTTCGGCAGCGCGGTCGCCGCCCTGCTGCCGCTCGGCATCGGCATCGTCGCGATCCTCGGCACCAACGCGGTGCTGCGCGGCCTGTCCGAGTTCACCGACGTCTCGGTCTTCGCGATGAACCTCACCACGGCCCTCGGCCTGGGCCTGGCCATCGACTACGCCCTGTTCGTCGTCCGCCGCTACCGCGAGGAACTGTCCACCGGCGCCGAACCGCTGACCGCCGTCGCCACCACCCTGCGCACGGCCGGGCGCACGGTCCTGTTCTCCGCCCTCACGGTCGCCGTGTCCCTGGCGGCGATGCTCGTCTTCCCGCAGTACTTCCTGCGCTCCTTCGCCTACGCGGGCATCGCGGTGGTCCTGCTGGCCGCCGCGGCCGCCCTGATCCTGCTCCCGGCCGCGCTGGTCCTGCTCGGCCACCGGGTCGACTCGCTCGACCTGCGCCGACTGCTGCGCCGCGGCCGGACCCCGAGGAGCCCCGGCGAGGAGGGCACCGCCTGGGCGCGCACGGCGACCCTGGTCATGCGCCGGGCGCCGTTCTTCGCGCTGGCCACCACGGCCGTCCTCGTCCTGCTCGGCCTGCCCTTTCTGGGCGTGAAGTTCGGCACCGCGGACGACCGCCAGTTGCCCACCACGGCCGAGTCCCACGCCGTGCAGCAGCACGTCCGCGACGACTTCCCGGGCAACCCCGGCGGCGGTCTGGAGATCCTCGCCGAGGGCGCCGCGACCCAGCCGCAGTACGCCGCCTACAAGGCTCGGATCGCCGCCCTGCCGGAGGTGGCGGGGGTCGACGGTCCCCTGGTGCGGGGCGACTCGGCGTACTTCACGGTGTTGCCGAAGGGCGAGGCCGTGGACGACGCCGCCCAGCGGCTGGTCGGCGACCTGCGCTCCCTGGACGCCCCGTTCGACACCAAGGTGACCGGCACGGCCGCGGTCCTGGTCGACTCCAAGCACGCCATCGGGCAGCGCCTGCCCTGGGCGGCCGTGTTCATCGCGGTCGTCACCCTGCTGCTGGTCTTCCTCCTCACCGGCAGCGTGCTCATCCCGCTCCAGGCCGTCCTGCTGAACGCGCTCAGCCTGACGGCGATGTTCGGCGCGGTGGTCTGGGTCTTCCAGGACGGTCATCTCTCCGGCCTGCTCGGCTTCACCAGTCCCGGTTCCATCGAGACCACCCTGCCCGTCCTGATGTTCTGTGTGGCCTTCGGCCTCTCCATGGACTACGGCGTGTTCCTGCTCTCCCGCATCAAGGAGGAGTACGACCACACCGGCGACCACCGCGAGGCGGTCCGGCACGGCCTCCAGCGCACCGGCGGCCTGATCACCGCCGCCGCGGTCATCCTCGCCGTGGTGATGGTCGCCATCGGCACCTCCCGGGTGACCAACACCAAGATGCTGGGGCTGGGCATCGCGCTGGCCGTGCTGATGGACGCGATGGTCGTCCGCAGTCTGCTGGTCCCGGCGATCATGCGGCTCACGGGCCGTGCGACCTGGTGGGCGCCGGCCCCGCTGCGCCGGTTCCATCAGCGGTTCGGACTGAGCGAGGGGGAGTCCGTCGAGGCCGCCGGGCCCCTGCCGGGCCGGGACAAGGTCGGCGTGCCCGGATAGCGTTCCGCCGAAGCGGCACGGGAACCCCGGGGCGGCCGGCCCCGGGGCCCGGAAACGGCGGCAGACGACGAAGAGGGGGCAGGGACACATGCGGGCTGTGGTCTTCGAGCGGTACGGCGAAGCGGCCGAGGTGCGGGAAGTGGCCGATCCACGCCCTGCCGAGCACGGGGTCGTGGTGCGGGTGGAGGCCACCGGGCTGTGCCGCAGCGACTGGCACGGCTGGCAGGGCCACGATCCGGACATCACCCTCCCGCATGTGCCCGGCCATGAACTCGCCGGTGTCGTCGAGGCGGTGGGCCCCCGGGTGACCGCCTGGCGTCCCGGCGACCGGGTCACCGTCCCGTTCGTCTGCGCCTGCGGCACCTGCCGGGCCTGCGCGGCGGGGGAACAGCAGGTGTGCGAGCGCCAGACCCAGCCGGGCTTCACCCACTGGGGCTCCTTCGCCCAGTACGTGGCCCTGGACCACGCCGACGTGAACCTGGTCGCCGTCCCCGACGGAATGTCCTTCGCCACCGCGGCCTCGCTCGGCTGCCGGTTCGCGACGGCGTTCCGGGCGGTGGTGCAGCAGGGCCGGGTGGCGGCGGGGGAGTGGGTCGCGGTGCACGGCTGCGGAGGCGTCGGCCTGTCGGCGGTGATGATCGCGGCCGCGGCGGGGGCGCGGGTCGTCGCCGTCGACGTGGCGCCGGGGGCCCTCGACCTGGCCCGGAAGTTCGGCGCGGCGCAGTGCGTCGACGCCACCCGTACGGCGGACCCGGCGCACGCGGTCCGCGAGCTCACCGCAGGCGGCGCCCACCTCTCCCTGGACGCCCTCGGCTCCCCGGCCACCTGCGCGGCCTCGGTGAACGGGCTGCGCCGCCGCGGCCGGCACGTCCAGGTCGGCCTGCTGCCGTCGGCGGACGGCACGACCCCCGTCCCCATGGCCCGCGCCGTCGCCCTGGAGTTGGAACTGCTCGGCAGCCACGGCATGGCCGCGCACGCCTATCCCGCGATGCTCGGGCTCGTCGGCGCGGGCGTCCTGCGCCCCGACCTGCTGGTGACGGCGACGATCCCGCTGGACGCGGCGCCGGACGCGCTCGCCGCGATGGGGACACCGGCGGCCCCGGGCGCCGGTGTCACGGTCATCGAGCCGTGGAGCTGACCGGACGTTCCGTGCCGGCGGACCGGGCCGGTCGCTCAGTCCGCTCTGCGTCCCCGGTTGCCGGGCCTGGACGCGACCCAGGAGCGGACGGTCTCGACGTACCAGTAGGGCTTTCCGCTCTCCACATGGTCGGGCGGGGGCAGCAGTCCGTGCTTGCGATAGGACCGTACGGTGTCCGGCTGCACCTTGATGTGCGCCGCGATCTCCTTGTACGACCAGAGCCTTCGGTCGGTCATGGGTTGCACCTCCCTGCGCGCGCCGCAGCGGCGGCCGGGGGGTGGCCGTCTGGGGAGCCGGGCGCTGCGCTGGCGATCACGAGCCTGTGTTCCGTGAACGACGCGGAGTGAGGACCCGGCCCTGTCCGTCGCCCGGGTGTGACGTGAAACCCGCGTACACGCGACATCCGTGACATGTCAGAGGCATTTGTGACAGAAGTGAAGCAATGGCTCCCCGGGCCCCAGGGCCTGTCCGGCCCTGAGGTTGGGCAGGCCCTGGGGTTGGGCGGGCCCTAGGCTCCGCAGGACCTCAGGAACTCCCGGGTCCGCCGGGCGACCGGCAGCGGCCGGTCCGGCTCGCACGGGTACATGTCCTGCTCGACGATCGCGAAGAGGTCCACGTCCAGCCTCTGCGCCGCCTCCAGCACCGGCCCCAGCGCGGGCACCCCGGACGGGGGTTCGCACATGACACCGCGAGCCACGGCCGGCCCGAACGGGATCTCCTGCGCCCGCACCTGCGCCAGGATCTCCGGGTCGACCTGCTTCAGGTGCAGATACCCGATGCGCTCGCCGTAGGTCTCGATCAGCTTGACGCTGTCGCCGCCGCAGTACGCGTAGTGCCCGGTGTCCAGGCACAGCGACACCAGCGCGGGGTCCGTGCCGTCGAGGAAGCGGGTGACGTTCTCCTCGCTGTCGATGTGGGTGTCGGCGTGCGGGTGGACGACGATCTCCAGCCCGTACCGCTCGCGCACCTCGTGCCCCAGCCGCTCGGTCAGCGAGGTGAGATCGCGCCACTGCCGCGGTGTCAGCGTGTCCGGCTCCAGCACCTCGCCGGTCTTGTCGTCCCGCCAGAAGGACGGGATGACGACCAGGTGGGCGGCGCCCATCGCCCGGGTCAGCGCGGCGATGTCCGAGACGTGCGCCCAGGTCCGGTCCCACACGTCCGGACCGTGGTGCAGGCCGGTGAAGACGGTCCCGGCCGACACCTTCAGGCCGCGCCGCGCGGTCTCCTCGGCGAGCACGGCCGGATCGCTCGGCAGATATCCGTACGGCCCCAGCTCGATCCACTCGTAGCCGGCGTCGGCGACCTCGTCGAGAAAGCGCTGCCAGGGCACCTGCTGCGGGTCGTCGGGGAACCAGACACCCCATGAGTCGGGCGCCGAACCGATCCGGATACGGGAGAGTGAGGACTGCGTCGACAACGAAGTCATGGCCGTCAGCGTGCGGTTCCGGCAGACGGGTGTCAAGCTCTGGTCCGAATGTCCGGACAAAACATTGACAGGGCTCGGGGTCCGGCACTAGAACCGGGAGGAGCCGAGGCGAAGGGAACCCGATGGCGTACGACCTGATCACCATGGGGCGGATCGGAGTGGACCTCTATCCGTTGCAGGCGGGCGTGCCCTTGGCCCAGGTGTCGGCCTTCGGGAAGTTCCTCGGCGGCTCCGCCACCAATGTCGCCGTCGCCGCGGCCCGGCTCGGCCGGAGCACCGCCGTGATCACCCGGACGGGCGACGACCCCTTCGGCGCCTATCTGCACGAAGCCCTGCGCGGCTTCGGCGTGGACGACCGCTGGGTCACCCCCGTCCCCGGGCTGCCGACCCCGGTCACCTTCTGCGAGATCTTCCCGCCGGACGACTTCCCGCTGTACTTCTACCGCCAGCCCAAGGCGCCCGACCTGGAGATCCACGCCCGCGACCTCGACCTCGACGCCGCCCGTGACGCGCACGTCTTCTGGGTCACCGGCACCGGCCTGAGCGAGGAGCCGAGCCGTACGGCGACCCTGGCGGCCCTCGCCCACCGTGCCCGGGCCGGTACGACCGTCTTCGACCTCGACTGGCGCCCCATGTTCTGGAAGGGCGGAAACGGGAGCGATCCGCCCGCCACCGCGCGCCCCTTCTACGCCGAGGCGCTGCGCCACGCCACCGTCGCCGTCGGCAACCTGGACGAGGTGGAGGTCGCCACCGGGCTGCGCGAGCCGCACGCCGCCGCCCGCGCCCTGCTGGCGGCCGGCGTCGAACTCGCCGTCGTCAAGCAGGGCCCCAAGGGCGTCCTCGCCGTCGACCGGGAGGGCGGGTGCGCCGAGGTGCGGCCGCTGCCCGTGAACGTCCTCAACGGCCTGGGCGCCGGCGACGCCTTCGGGGGCGCCCTCTGCCACGGTCTGCTGAGCGGCTGGGACCTGGAGCGGACCATGCGGTACGCCAACGCGGCCGGCGCCATCGTCGCCTCCCGGCTGGAGTGCTCCTCCGCGATGCCCACCCCGGACGAGATCGACGCCGCGCTCACCGCCGGAGCGGTGCTGTGAGGGCCGGCCGCGTCGGCGAGGTCCACCGCGAAGGCGGATCCGGGCTCGCCCACGCGCGCGTGGACGTCGCGGAACTCGTGCGCATCCGCACCCGGCACCCCGAGCGGATCGCCGAGGCCGCCGCCCGCCGCCGGCGCAGACCGCTGCTCGGCGACCACGGCCGGCTGATGATCGTCGCCGCCGACCATCCGGCCCGCGGTGCCCTCGGCGCCGGCGGCCGCGGCCTCGCCATGGCCAACCGTGCGGACCTCCTGGAGCGCCTGTGCCTGGCGCTGTCCCGGCCGGGTGTGGACGGCGTCCTGGCCACCGCGGACATCCTGGACGACCTGCTCCTGCTCGGCGCCCTCGACCACAAGGTCGTCATGGGCTCCATGAACCGCGGCGGCCTCCAGGGCGCGTCCTTCGAGCTCGACGACCGCTTCACCGGGCACCGCCCCGAGGACATCCACCGCCTCGGCTTCGACGCGGGCAAGCTGCTGCTGCGCATCGACTACGACGACCCGGGCTCCCTCACCACCCTGGAGTCCACCGCCCGTGCCATCGACGAGATGGCCGCGCGTCGACTGCCCGTCTTCGTCGAGCCGTTCATCAGCCGCCGCGCCCCCGACGGCCGGCTCCGCAACGACCTGTCGGCCGACGCCGTCACCCGTTCCCTCGCCATCGCCTCCGGCCTGGGCGGCAGTTCGGCCTACACCTGGCTGAAGGTGCCGGTCACCGAGAACCCCGACGACATGGCCCGGGTGATGGAGACCTCCACGCTGCCCGCCGTCCTGCTCGGCGGCGAGGTGGGCGGTCTGGTCGAGGACCAGGTCGCCGCCTACGAGAAGTGGCGCGGCGCCCTGCAACTGCCCACCGTCCAGGGCCTGGTGGTCGGCCGTTCGCTGCTCTACCCGGCGGACGGGGACGTGGCCGCCGCCGTGGACACCGCCGTAGGAATGCTGTGAGGGCCGGATGACGGACAACGAGCCGCACACCACGACGAACACCACGACGAACACCACGGCAAACGCCACGACGAACGCCACGACAAGCGGCACGGCGGGCACGCGGCTCCACGTGCCCAGGGGCAGCACCGCCGACGCGTGGCACGTGCTCGACATCGGCCCCGATCGGGCCGGTTGGGCGTACAGCAGTCTGCGGGTCGTCGAGCTGACACCGGGCGGAACGCATACGTTCACCAGCGGGGGAAGTGAATGGATCGTGCTTCCGCTGGAAGGCGGATGTACCGTGCGGACAGAGCGGAGAGAGTTTCAACTCCTGGGCAGGGAGAGCGTCTTCAGCGGAGTCTCCGACTTCGCCTACGTGCCCCGGGACGCCCAGGTCCAGATCGCCTCCGGCGCGGGAGGCCGCTTCGCCCTGGCAGGAGCGAAGTGCGAGCGACGACTCCCCGCCCGCTACGGCCCCGCGCCGGAGGTCCCCGTCGAGCAGCGCGGCAGCGGCACCTGCGCCCGCCAGGTGCGCAACTTCGCCTCCGCCGACGCGTTCGACTGCGACCGGCTGATCGCCGTGGAGGTCGTCACTCCCGGCGGCAACTGGTCCTCGTACCCGCCGCACAAGCACGACGAGCACCGGCCCGGTGAGGAGTCGGAGCTGGAGGAGATCTACTACTTCGAGATCGACGGCCCGAACGGCTTCGGCTACCAGCGCGTGTCCCCCTCCCGCGAGGGCGGATCCGACGTCCTCGCCGAGGTCCGCACCGGCGACGTCGTGCTCGTCCCGGACGGGTGGCACGGCCCGTCCGTCGCCCAGCCGGGGCACGCCATGTACTACCTCAACGTCATGGCGGGTCCGGGCGCGACGCGGGAGTGGCGGATCCGCTTCCACCCGGACCACGTGGACAGCACAGGAGGCTACCGGTGACCTCGCAGACCTCGCAGACCTCGTCCACCGCACCGGCCTCGCCCACCGCACCGGCCTCGCCCACCGCACCGGCCTCGCCCACTTCACCGATCTCGTCCGGTTCGACGACGAGGCTCACGGTCGCGCAGGCCCTCGTCCGCTTCCTGTCCGTCCAGTACACCGAGCGGGACGGCGTCCGGCAGCGGCTGATCGGCGCGACCTGGGGCATCTTCGGGCACGGGAACGTCGCCGGGATCGGCCAGGCGCTGGTGGAGTACGCCGACGTCATGCCGTACCACCAGGGCCGCAACGAGCAGTCCATGGTGCACGCGGCGGTCGGCTACGCCCGGCAGTCGAACCGGCTGTCGACGCACGCCGTGACCACCTCCATCGGTCCGGGCGCGACGAACCTCGTCACCGGGGCCGCGCTGGCCACGGTCAACCATCTGCCGGTGCTGCTGCTGCCCGGCGACACCTTCGCCACCCGGGTGGCCGACCCGGTCCTCCAGCAGCTCGAAGTCCCGTACGCGGGCGATGTGTCGGTCAACGACTGTCTGCGCCCGGTGTCGCGCTACTTCGACCGGATCACCCGTCCCGAGGCGCTGATCCCGGCCGCCCTCCAGGCGATGCGCGTGCTCACCGACCCGGTGGAGACGGGGGCCGTCACGCTCGCCCTGCCGCAGGACGTGCAGGCCGAGGCGTACGACTGGCCGCCGGAGTTCTTCGCCGAGCGCACCTGGGCGGTCCGCCGTCCCGGCGCCGACCCGGCGGAGCTCGCCGAGGCGGTCCGGGCGATCCGCGCCGCTCGCCGGCCGCTGCTGGTGGCGGGCGGCGGGGTCCACCACAGCCGGGCCGAGGACGCGCTCGCGGAGTTCGCAGCCGCCACCCGCATCCCGGTCGCCTCCACCCAGGCCGGCAAGGGCTCCCTGCGCCACGACCATCCGCAGGACGTCGGAGGCGTCGGCCACACCGGCACGGCGACCGCCGACGACCTGGCCCGCGCAGCCGACCTGGTGATCGGCGTCGGAACCCGGTACACCGACTTCACCACCGCCTCCCACACCCTGTTCACCGGCGACGGCGTGCGCTTCCTCAACCTCAACATCGCCGCCTTCGACAGCCACAAGCTCGGCGGGCTGCCCCTGATCGCGGATGCCCGCAGCGGTCTCCAGGAGCTGACCGAGGCCCTGGCCCTGCACGACCACCGGGTCGCGCAGGCGTACGCCGACGCGTACACCGAGGGCAAGGAGCGCTGGGAGCGGCGCGTCGACGCCTGCTACGCGGCCGCCGACCCGGACCTGCGGCCCACCCAGACGCAGGTGCTGGGCGCGCTGGACGCCCTCGTCGACGGGACGGACGTGATCGTCAACGCGGCCGGCTCCCTCCCCGGCGACCTGCACAAGCTCTGGCGGGCCCGCTCGCACGACCAGTACCACCTGGAGTACGGCTACTCCTGCATGGGCTACGAGATCCCGGCCGCCATCGGGGTGAAACTCGCGGCGCCGGACCGCCCGGTGTGGGCACTGGTGGGCGACGGTACCTATCTGATGATGCCGACCGAGATCGTCACCGCCGTGCAGGAAGGCATCGCGATCAAGATGCTGCTGGTGCAGAACCACGGCTACGCGTCCATCGGCGGTCTGTCGGAGTCGGTCGGCGCCGAGCGGTTCGGCACGGCGTTCCGCCAACGTTCCCCCATCGACGGTTCCTGCACCGGGGCGCCGTTGCCCATCGATCTTGCCGCCAACGCGGCCAGCCTCGGTATGCGGGTGCTGCGCGCGGGGACGGTACGGGAACTGCGCGAAGCCCTCGCGCGGGCGCGGGCCGCCGACACTCCCACATGTGTCTACGTGGAGACCGAAACCGCAGACACAGTGTCGGGCCCGCCTCCGGCACAGGCCTGGTGGGATGTACCTGTGGCCGAGACCGCGACCCGGACGTCGGCGGTCGAGGCGCGCGAGCTGTACGAACGGCACGTCTCCACCCGACGCCGCCATCTGTGAAGGAGCAACTGGGCATGACGAAGATCGTCAACCACTGGATCGGCGGCAAGGCCGTCGAAGGCGCGTCGGGTACGTTCGGGCCGGTCACCGACCCGGCGACCGGCGCGGTCACCACGAAGGTCGCGTTCGCGACGGTCGACGAGGTGGACGCGGCGGTGGCCGCCGCGAAGGACGCCTGGGCGACCTGGGGCACCTCGTCGCTGGCGAAGCGGACCGCGATCCTGTTCAAGTTCCGCGCCCTGCTGGACGAGCACCGCGACGAGATCGCCGAGCTGATCACCGCCGAGCACGGCAAGGTGCACTCGGACGCGCTGGGCGAGGTGGCGCGCGGCCTGGAGATCGTCGAGCTGGCCTGCGGGATCACCGTGCAGCTCAAGGGCGAGCTGTCCACCGAGGTGGCCTCCAAGGTCGACGTGTCCTCGATCCGGCAGCCGCTGGGTGTCGTCGCGGGCATCACGCCGTTCAACTTCCCGGCGATGGTCCCGATGTGGATGTTCCCGATCGCCATCGCGTGCGGCAACACCTTCGTGCTGAAGCCGTCCGAGAAGGACCCGTCGGTCTCCCTCAAGCTCGCCGAGCTGCTCGCCGAGGCCGGGCTGCCGGACGGTGTCTTCAACGTCGTGCAGGGTGACAAGGTCGCCGTCGACCGTCTGCTGGAGCACCCGGACGTCAAGGCCGTCTCCTTCGTCGGCTCGACCCCGATCGCCCGCTACATCCACACCACGGCCGCCGCCAACGGCAAGCGCGTCCAGGCTCTGGGCGGCGCCAAGAACCACATGCTGGTCCTCCCCGACGCCGATCTGGACGCGGCCGCCGACGCCGCCGTGTCGGCCGCCTACGGCTCCGCCGGTGAGCGCTGCATGGCCATCTCGGCCGTCGTCGCGGTCGGCGCGATCGGCGACGAGCTGGTGGGCAAGATCCGCGAGCGCGCCGAGAAGATCAAGATCGGTCCCGGCAACGACCCGTCCTCCGAGATGGGCCCGCTGATCACCAAGGCCCACCGCGACAAGGTCGCCTCCTATGTGACGGGCGCGGCGGCGCAGGGCTGCGAGGTCGTCCTGGACGGCACCGGCCACACCGTCGAGGGATTCGAGGACGGCCACTGGGTCGGTCTCTCGCTGCTCGACCGGGTGCCGACCTCGGCCGACGCGTACCGGGACGAGATCTTCGGCCCCGTGCTGTGCGTGCTGCGCGTGGACACCTACGAGGAGGGTGTGGCGCTGATCAACGCCTCGCCCTTCGGCAACGGCACCGCGATCTTCACCCGGGACGGCGGTGCCGCGCGCCGCTTCCAGTTGGAGATCGAGGCGGGCATGGTCGGTGTCAACGTGCCGATCCCGGTGCCGGTGGGCTACCACTCGTTCGGCGGATGGAAGGACTCGCTCTTCGGCGACCACCACATCTACGGCAACGACGGCACGCACTTCTACACCCGCGGCAAGGTCGTCACCACGCGCTGGCCGGACCCGTCCGAGGCCCCCTCGGGCGTCGACCTCGGCTTCCCGCGCAACCACTGAGCCGTAGAGCTCGCGAGGCCCCGCCCGCCCGGCACCGGGAGGGCGGGGCGCCGTCGCTCCGGTGCCGGACCGGGGCCGGGGTCAGTTCTGCGCCGACTGGGCCTTCTTGATCTGCTCGGTGACGTCGCCGACCTGCGAGGCCGGGGGCGCCTTGACCGCGGCGGTGGCGCCGAACTTCTCGAAGTCCATGGTGACCGTGGCCGCCCCGAACTTCTCCTTCATGCGCACGGGCAGGTCCTTGGCGCCGACCCAGACGTCCATCGTGATCGAGTCGGTGCCGCCGGTCACGGAGCCGAAGAGGCTGTCCTTGTCGCCGTAGGCGTCCTTGAGCTTGCCCATGTGCGCCTTGTCGATCACGGCCCGGTAGTGGGTCGTGCTCTGCCCGTCGACGGTCTCCTTGCCGAGGTCCTCGACGTCGTTGGCGTACTTGAGGCCCTTCATGGACGCGGACGGGCTGCCGCCGCCGCTGCCGGCGAGCGCCTGCGCGCCCTGCTTGCCGAAGACCGCCGACGCGTCGACCTTCATCCACTCCTTGCCCTTGAGCGGGCCGGAGGGCTGCGGGTCGATGTCGTAGTAGTAGGCGCCGTCGACGAACAGCATGCGGACCTTCGGGGCGGACGTCAGCTGCTGCATCTGGGCGGCCTTGGTGTCCATCTCGGCGTCGAAGGCGAACCCGTCGCCCCAGGAGTAGGTGCCCTCCATGGCGACCGGGGTGCCCGTGCCCATGTCGGTGGACATCTTCACGTACGCCGAGCCGAGCTGCTCGGTGCGGTCGGACGCCCGGGTGAGCGCCGCCATGATCTTGTCGGAGTTGTCGGCGACGCTGTCGGCCGCCTTCTTGGCCGTCTGCCCCGCGCCGCACGCGGAGGTCGCCATCAGCGCGGCGGCCGTGAACCCCACCCAGGCCGCCGTGTACCTCAGCTTCATCTGTCCCCACCCGTTGCTGTGATTCGACTGTGCTGTCGACTGTAGTGGGCCCCACCGACACTGCCGCGACCCAATTTGCTGCGCGGAGACAGGATCGGGACGTTTCAGGCGTCCGTATTCCGGACGTCTATACGCGATTTTGACGAGTGTGCTGCGATTCTCGTATCGCCTGCAAGCGAGGAAGGGTCCGGTGGAAGCGACGTATTCGCGATCGACGGCGGCTTCGATCTACGAATTCCGTAGGTAAACAGCTATTGACGCGTCGGTTTTCGTCGGGGTTCCATGCGGGCATCGGGAGCGGACGAAAAGACGTACGACGCGAGCCGCCGGAGGCGATAGCGCTCCCGCCCGAAGTTCCCCGCACCAGTTGATCGGAACCGCCGCATGACCGATACGCTCCGCCCTGTCGCCCCCGACGTCACCGACGTCACCGAGGCCCCCGACAGCAGTCCCCGGACACTGAAGCGTTCCATCGGAGTCGTCGGCGGCACGCTGCTCACGCTCTCCTGCGTGACCCCGGCGTCCACGCTCTTCGTGGTCATCCCCGACCTGTTCGGCTCGCTCGGCACCGCCACCGCCCTCACCATCGCCATCGGCTCCCTCCTCTGTATCGCCGTGGCGTTCTGCTACTCGGAACTGGGCACCCTCATCCCCAGCGCCGGCGGCGAGTACGCCATGGTCTCGACGATGGCCGGACGCCTCGCGGGCTGGCTGGTCTTCGTGATGTCCCTGCTGGTGGTCGTGATCGTCCCGCCCGTGATCGCCATCGGCACCGCCGACTACCTCGCCCCCGTGGTGCACCTCGACCCGGCGATGACCGGCGCCGGCGTGATGCTGCTGGCCACCCTCGCCGGACTGCTCGACCTGCGCGCCAACGCCTGGATCACCGGCATCTTCCTGGTCCTCGAGGTCGTCGCCGCCGGAGTGGTGGCCCTGCTCGGCTTCACCCACAGCCAGCGCGGCCTCGGCAGCCTGACCTCCATGCAGGTCGGCGGGACCGGCGGGCACACCGACGCCGTCACGGGCATGCTCGTCATCTCCGGGCTCGCCATCGCCCTCTTCGCCACCCAGGGCTTCTCCACCGCCGTCTACCTCTCCGAGGAGCTGGAGAACCCGCGGCGCAACGTCGCCCGCACGGTGCTGGCCACCCTCGCCATCTCCACCGTCGTCATCCTGGTCCCGGTCGTCGCCATCACCATGGGCGCCTCCGACATCCAGGAACTCACCGGCGGCGACATCAGCAGCATGGTCACCGCCTGGTCCAACTCGGCCGTCGGCACCTTCGTCAGTCTCTGCGTCGCCCTCGCGATCATCAACGCGGGCATCGTCATGGTCATCCAGAACTCCCGCGTCCTGTTCGCCTCGGCCCGTGACAAGGCGTGGCCCGAGCCGGTCAACAACGGTCTGTCCAAGCTCGGCCGGTTCGGCTCCCCCTGGGTCGCCACGCTGCTGGTGGGCGTCCCCGGCGCGGCCCTCTGCTTCGTCAACCTCGACACCCTGTACGGCGTCACGGGCGTGTCGGTGACCGCCATGTACCTGCTCGTCGCGGTCGCCGCCCTGCTCGCCCGGCGCGGCCACCACCGCCACACCCCCGCCTGGCGGATGCCGCTGTGGCCCGCGATGCCGATCCTGCTGATCGTCGTCCTCGCCTACGTCCTCACCCAGCAGGAGACGCAGTACCTGCTGTGGACCGGCGGCATCACCGCCGTCGCCACCCTGTACTGGGCCTTCTACCTGCGCCCGCGCCGCGACACCCGCTGGCTGGTGTCCATCCCGGAGGACGCCCAGGCCTGAGCCCCGGGCGCCCGAACGGTCCCCGCCACCCCCTGCACCTCCCGTCGTCCTCGTCACCCGCTTTCCGGCAGGTGGCGAGGACGACGCCGTTCCCGCGGCGCCCCCGCAGGCCCGGCCCGCCGGTCCCGCGTACCGCGCTCGGCGTACGCGGCACCGGCTCCGTACACCCGGGGGAGGGCCGGGAGCTCCGACCGGGGACTGCTTCGGATGTCGGTGGCGGACCGTACCGTTGACGCATGGATCTTCGACTGCCCGCGCTGCGCGGGCTGCGGAAGCCGCGGCGGCTGCTGGCCGCCGCGGCCGCCGTCGTCGTGCTCGCCGGTGCCGGGACATGGTCCGCCGTCGCCTCCGACGACGCGCCCCCGGTACGCCGTGCCGACCGGGTCCTGACCGTGGACGGCGTGCACCTGGACACCTCGTACTTCACCACCGCCACCCCCGGCCGCCGCCCCGCCGTCCTGCTGGCGCACGGCTTCGGCGGCAGCAAGGACGACGTCCGCCGCCAGGCGGAGGACCTGGCCCGCGACGGGTACGCGGTGCTGACCTGGTCGGCGCGCGGCTTCGGACGGTCGACGGGCAGGATCGGGCTGAACGACCCCGAGGGCGAGGTCGCCGACGTCTCGAAGCTGATCGACTGGCTCGCCCGGCAGCCCCAGGTCCGGCTCGACGGAGCCGGCGACCCGCGCGTGGGCGTCGCGGGCGGCTCCTACGGCGGCGCGATCTCCCTGCTGGCGGCCGGGTACGACGACCGGGTGGACGCCATCGCACCGGCCGTCACCTACTGGAACCTCGCCGACGCCCTGTTCCCGAACGGCGTGTTCAAGAAGCTGTGGGCCGGCATCTTCGTCAACACCGGCGGCGGCTGCGCCCGCTTCGAGCCCACGCTGTGCGCGATGTACCAGCGGGTGGCCGAGTCGGGGACACCGGACGCGAAGGCCCGCGAGCTGCTCCAGGAGCGTTCCCCGGCCGCCGTCGCCGACCGCATCAAGGTCCCCACCCTGCTGGTGCAGGGCCAGACCGACTCGCTCTTCCCGCTCGGCCAGGCCGACGCCGCCGCCAGGGCCATCCGGGCCAACGGCGTCCCGGTCGACGTCGACTGGATCGCCGGCGGACACGACGGCGGCGACTGGGAGAACGACCGCGTGCAGGCCCGCGTCGCCACCTGGTTCGACCGCTGGCTCAAGAACGACAAGAGCACGGACACCGGCCCCGCCTTCCGCGTCACCCGCACCGGAGGCCTCGACTCCACCGACGGCGCCGCCCGGCTGCGCGGCGCGAGCGCGGACACCTACCCCGGCCTGGACAGCGGCACCAGGACCATCGCGCTCACCGGCCGTGAGCAGCGCTTCGACAACCCCGCAGGCGCCACCCCGCCCGCGGTCTCCGCGCTGCCCGGCCTCGGCGCCGGCGGCGGACTCGCCCAGCTGTCCAGCCTGGGGGTCGGGGTCTCGCTCGACTTCCCCGGCCAGTACGCCGCCTTCGAGTCCGCGCCCCTGACCCACGACCTCACCGTCACCGGATCCCCGACCGTCACCGTCCACGTCACCTCGACCGGCCCCGACGCCGTGCTGTTCGCCAAGCTCTACGACGTCGGCGGGGGCGGCACCGGGCAGGTGCTGCCCGCCCAGCTCGTGACACCCGTCCGGGTCGAGGGCGCCCGCTCCGGCAAGGACGTGACACTCACCCTCCCGGCCGTCGACCACCAGGTCCAGAAGGGCCACCGGCTGCGCCTGGTCCTCGCCTCGACCGACCTCGCCTACGCCTCACCGGCCGCCCCGGCTACGTACACCGTCTCCCTGAAGAGCGACCTGCACGTACCCACCGCCCCCGAGGTCACCACCGCGCCCGCCGCGCTGCCCGCCTGGGTGTGGTGGCTGCCCGTGGCCGGTGCCGCCCTCGCGCTCGCCCTGCTGCTGACGGCCCGCAGGCGGGGCACCGCCCCCGCACCGGACCCCGCCCTGGCCGAGGTCCCCCTCCAGATCACCGGCCTGACCAAGCGGTACGCGAAGTCGAGCGACCGGTACGCCGTCGCGGACCTGTCCTTCCGCGTGGAACAGGGCCAGGTGCTGGGCCTGCTGGGCCCGAACGGCGCGGGCAAGACCACCACCCTGCGCATGCTGATGGGTCTGATCACCCCGGACGGCGGCGAGATCCGCGTCTTCGGCCACGCGATCCGGCCCGGCGCCCCGGTGCTGTCCCGGGTCGGCGCCTTCGTCGAGGGCGCGGGCTTCCTGCCGCACCTGTCGGGCCGGGAGAACCTGGAGCTGTACTGGGCGGCCACCGGCCGCCCGCCCGAGGACGCCCACCTGGTCGAGGCCCTGGAGATCGCCGGCCTGGGCGACGCGCTCGCCCGCGCGGTACGCACCTACTCCCAGGGCATGCGCCAGCGCCTCGCCATCGCCCAGGCCATGCTCGGCCTGCCCGACCTGCTCATCCTCGACGAGCCCACCAACGGTCTCGACCCGCCCCAGATCCGCGAGATGCGCGAGGTGATGATCCGGTACGCGGCCGCCGGCCGCACGGTCATCGTCTCCAGCCACCTCCTTGCGGAGGTCGAGCAGTCCTGCACGCACCTCGTCGTCATGGACCGCGGCAGGCTCGTCCAGGCGGGCCGGGTCGGCGACATCGTCGGCTCCGGCGACACCCTGCTGGTCGGCACCACCACGCCCGTCGACGAGCCCGTGGCCGAGAAGGTGGCCGCGCTGCCCGGCGTCGCCTCGGCCGTGCGCACCGACGACGGACTCCTGGTCCGGCTCGACGAGCACGGCAGCGCACGCCGCCTGGTCGCTGAACTCGTCCGGCTCGACGTACCGGTGGAGTCGGTCGGCCCGCACCGCCGGCTCGAAGACGCCTTCCTCACCCTGATCGGAGGTTCCGCATGAGCACGCTCACCGAGCGTACGCAGCCCGCGGAGGTCGCCCCCGGCTACCGGGCGGGCCGCACCCTGCCGCTGCGGGTCGAGCTGGTCCGCCAGCTCAAGCGGCGCCGCACCCTGGTCATGGGCGGGATCCTCGCCGTCCTCCCCTTCGTCCTGGCCGTCGCCTTCGCCATCGGCGGACAGCCCGGCAGCCGCAACGGCGAGGTCACCCTGATGGACACGGCCACCGCGTCCGGCGCCAACTTCGCCGCGGTGAACCTGTTCGTCTCCGCGGGCTTCCTGCTGGTGATCCCGGTGGCCCTGTTCTGCGGGGACACGGTGGCCTCGGAGGCGAGCTGGTCCTCGCTGCGCTATCTGCTCGCGGCCCCGGTGCCCCGCGCCCGCCTGCTGTGGTCCAAGCTCGTGGTCGGACTCGGCCTCAGCCTCGCCGCCATGGTGCTGCTGCCGCTGGTCGCCCTCGCCGTCGGCACGGCCCGCTACGGCTGGGGCCCGCTGGAGATCCCCACCGGCGGCGAGCTCGGCGCCGGCACCGCCGCACAACGCCTGCTGGTCGTCATCGCGTACATCTTCGTGTCCCAACTGGTCACCGCCGGACTCGCGTTCTGGCTGTCGACGAAGACGGACGCACCGCTCGGCGCGGTCGGCGGCGCGGTCGGCCTCACCATCGTCGGCAACGTCCTGGACGCGGTGACCGCCCTCGGCGACTGGCGCGACTTCCTGCCCGCGCACTGGCAGTTCGCCTGGGCGGACGCCATCCAGCCCCGCCCGGAGTGGTCCGGCATGATCCAGGGGACGGCGCTGTCGATAACGTACGCCCTGGTGCTGTTCGCCCTGGCCTTCCGGGGTTTCGCCCGCAAGGACGTGGTCTCCTAGATAACCGGTGGATCACCCACCGGTCTCGACGGGCCCCCGCCGTGCCCTGTTCGAGATCCATCCGCAACGCCCCGTGCCGCACGTTCCGGCGCCCCACGCCGTCACAGTCACAGAGAGCCGCCGTCCACCGAGGGCGGCGGCCACGGACCGTAGGGGGCACGGGAGATGGGGACTTGTCGAACACGGCGGCCGCGGGGGGCACTGCTCGTCCTGGTCGCCACCGGCCTGCTGCTCACCGGCTGCGGCGCCGGCAACGACCGGAGCACGGACAGCCCGGACCGTTCGAACCACTCGAACGGCGCCAACGGCGGATTCCCGGCCCCCGCCCCGTCCTCGGGCGGCGGCGAACAAGGGCAGGACGACGGCGACGCCCGTGACATCGCCCCCGCGCCCGACTACCTCTCCACCTTCGCGCTCGACGTGGACACCGCGTCCTACGGCTACGCGCGCCGCGCCCTCGCCGAGGGCCGCCGCCCCGACCCGTCGACGGTCCGCCCGGAGGAATTCGTCAACAGCTTCCGCCAGGACTACGAGCGGCCCGAGGGCAACGGCTTCTCGGTCACCGTCGACGGCGCCCGCACCGGCGAGGACGGCTGGTCCCTCGTCCGGGTCGGCCTCGCCACCCGCGCCGCCGACCCGGACGGCGAGCGGCCGCCCGCCGCGCTCACCTTCGTCATCGACGTCTCCGGTTCCATGGAGGAGCCGGGCCGGCTGGACCTGGCGCAGGAGTCCCTCGGCGCGATGACGGACCAGCTGCGCGACGACGACTCCGTCGCCCTCGTCACCTTCAGCGACGAGGCCCGGACCGTCCTGCCCATGACCCGGCTGGGCGGCCACCGCGACCGCGTCCACCGGGCGGTCGACCGGCTTCGGGCGCAGGAGTCCACCAACCTCGGCGCGGGCCTGCGCACCGGTTACGCCACCGCCGTCGAGGGCCTGCGCAAGGGCGCCACCAACCGGGTGGTGCTGATCTCCGACGCGCTCGCCAACAACGGCGACACCGACCCCGACTCCATCCTGGAACGCATCTCCACCGCCCGCCGCGAGCACGGCATCACGCTCTTCGGCGTCGGCGTCGGCAGCGAGTACGGCGACGCCCTGATGGAGAGCCTCGCCGACAAGGGCGACGGCCACACCGTGTACGTCTCGAACGAGGACGACGCCCGCAAGGTGTTCTGCGACCAGCTCCCGCAGAACATCGACCTGACCGCCCGCGACGCCAAGGCCCAGGTCGCCTTCGACCCCCGGACGGTCGCCGCGTTCCGTCTCATCGGCTACGACGATCGGCGCGTCGCCGACGACGACTTCCGCGACGACCGCGTGGACGGGGGCGAGGTCGGCCCCGGCCACACGGTGACCGCGCTGTACGCCGTCCGGCTGAAGCATGGCGCCGGCGGCCACCTCGCCACCGCGACGGTCCGCTGGCTCGACCCCGCCACCCGCGCCCCGCACGAGGAGTCCGGCCAACTGGAGACGGACTCCCTCGCCCGGTCGGTGTGGAGCGCGAGCCCCCGCTTCCAGGTGACCGCGACCGCCGCCTACTTCGCCGACGCGCTCCGCAAGGGGGACGACCGCTGGAGCTCGCTGCCCGGCGCCCCGTCCCTCGGCGAGCTGCGCAGGCGCTCCGCCCGTCTGGCGTCGGCCACCGAGGACGCCGACGTACGACAGCTCGGCGAGAGCATCGCGGCGGCGGCCCGGCTCGACGGATAGCACGGGGCGCGCCCCGTGGCGTGGCCCGCAGGGCGGCCACCGGGGAGCACGAACGACGAAGCGGCGGGTCACCGGAGGAACCGGTGACCCGCCGCGCGGAGCCTTCGACTCAGCGGTTGCCGACGCCGTTGCCCGAGAGCACCGGGATGTCGTCCAGGATGTGCGACAGCGGCTCGTCGCCCTTGGCCTGGGTGGAGTTCTCGACGCACTGCTGGTTCTGCGGGGAGGACAGGACGTTGATGTCCTGGAGCGCGACCGGGATTCCGCCGATGAGCGAGCCCACGTTCGCCTTGAGCGGCAGGCCGATGCAGGGCTTGTTGAGCGAGCCCTGGACGAGCGCGAGCTGCGGGCTCATGCTGCCGTAGGTCGCCGAGTTGCCGAACGCCTGCGAGGCGCCGTTGCCGCTGGCCGAGTGGGTGCCGTCGTTGCCGATGGCCATGGCCTGAGGAGCGGCCGCGGCCGCCACACCGGCGACGGAGGCGGCGACAGCCGCGGTTGCCCACAGCTTCTTCATGATCTTTCCCTTCGAAAGGCGGACTCCAGGGGGAGCTGCGTGATCGTCAACGGGCAGATCGGGGCGGGGGTTGCGATGTGTTACCCGATCGGCCCAGCGCAGTCCGATCAGGTGACGAGAGCCCCTTCTGCGCTCCGGCGCGCCGAGCGGACGTCCCGAGCTGCGAACGGGCATGCGAGATGGCGGACATACGGGAGAGCGGACATGCAGCAGAACGGGCATACGGGAGAGCGGACATGCGAGAGAGCGGACATGCGAGAGAGCGGACATGCGAGAGAGCGGGCCGCCGGGAGTTCGGCGGCCCGCTCTTCGATGCGGAGGAGATTCAGCTCCCGGGCTCGGAACAGGAGCCGGGGGTCATGCCGGGGGGCTCAGCGGTTGTTCGTGCCGTTGCCCGTGAGGACCGAGATGTCGTCCAGGATGTGCGACAGCGGCTCGTCGCCCTTGGCCTGGGTGGAGTTCTCGACGCACTGCTGGTTCTGCGGGGAGGACAGGACGTTGAGGTCCTGCACCGAGATCGGGACGACGCCGAGGAGCGAGCCCGCGTTGACCTTGGCCGGCAGGCCGATGCAGGGCTTGTTGAGCGAGCCCTGGATGAGGGCCAGCTGCGGGCTCATGTTGCCGTAGGTCGCCGAGTTGCCGAACGCCTGGTAGGCGCCGTTGCCGCTGGCGGACGAGGTGCCGTCGTTGCCGATGGCCAGTGCCTGCGGCGCGGCGGCGGCGGAGACGCCGACCACGGAAGCGGCGACCGCGGCAGAGGCCAGAACCTTCTTGATCACTTACTAATCCCTTCTGAGGAAACGCCCGTCCACCGGAGCGCTGCCCGGCACAACGGGAACTGTCCTGCTTGGTTCCTGGAATTCACTCCAATGGCCTATCACTGCCCGGACTTTTCGCTCATTGGGTGAACGGCCGCAACCAATCGCGGTGAATCCGGTTGTTGCGGAGGCAGGAACACACGTCTTGGCCCGAAAGCCAGGAAAGGAAGCAAAATGCTGAAGAAGGCAATGGCTGCGGCGGCGGTCGCCGCCTCCGTCGTCGGCGCGTCCGCGGCGGTCGCCCCGCAGGCGCTTGCCATCGGCAACGACGGCACCCACTCCGCCAGTGGCAACCTGGCGGTCTCGCAGTTCGGCAACTCCGTGACCAAGGGCAGCATGAGCCCGCAGGCCACGCTGGTCCAGGGCTCGCTCAACAAGCTCTGCGTCGGTCTGCCGGCCAAGGCCAACGTCGGTCCGGTGCTGGGTGTGCTGCTGCCGATCGCGGCCCAGGACCTCAACGTCCTCTCGGCCCCGCAGAACCAGCAGTGCGCGGAGAACTCCACCCAGGCCAAGGGCGACGAGCCGCTGTCGCACATCGTCGACGACATCTCGGTCCTCACGGGCAACGGCGTCGGCAACCGCTGACGTCCGACCCGGGCGGCGCCTGAATCGCCGTCCGGTTCGAATCCCCCCACCAAGGTCGCTCGGGCCGTCCCGCTTCGCCTGCGGGCAGCCCGAGCGCTTTCGGTATTCCGGGCGCGTTTCCTGCCGAAACCATTCTCCATCGCTCGGGCGAAGAGTTGCGCTCGGGTGGATGCTGTGCATCGATTATCTGGATGCGTTCGAGTGAATTCCCTACCGGCCCACGTTCCGTAGTTTCTCCGGCTGTCTATGTCTCGTTTGCAGCCTGCGGGTCATGGTGCGAGCCGCTCCGACTGCGCTCGCTCGGTTTCGACCGTCACAGGAACATGACCGCTGAGAAGGGAAACTCCATGAAGAAGACTGCCGCTGTCGTCGCCGGCCTGCTCCTGGCCCTGGGCGGAGCCGCTCCGGCCTTCGCCGACGCCGACGCCGAGGGCCTCGCCGTCGGCTCCCCCGGCCTCCTGTCCGGCAACGTGATCGAGGTTCCGGTCAACATCCCGGTCAACCTGTGCGGCAACAGCATCGACCTGATCGGCCTGCTGAACCCGGCCGCCGGCAACCGCTGCGACAACGACTGACGGCGTAGGCACCTCAGCAACACGGCTGTCTCAAGGCCGGCCCTGGACCAAGGCTCTTCGCCCCGGGGCCGGCCTTTCCCCACTCCGCTTCGAGCAGGAAGACCACGAGATTGCGCCAGTCCCTGAGCAGGGGAATGGTCGCGGCAGCGGCCGCGACCGGCATTCTGTCCCTTTACGGTAGTCCCGCCCTCGCGGACACGCACGCGGGCGGGTCCGCCGGCTGCCGCGACACGGTCGCGACCGCCGAACTCGACCCGGCGGCCGGCGACGTGTGCGCCCACGAGCCGGGCGCACACCGGTCGGAGCCGCGGGACGCGTCCCACGACGACTCCGGGTACGGGTCCAAGGGGTACTCCGGGTACGGGTCTCGCGAGGAGACCGAGAAGGGGCATCACGAGGACTCTGGGTACGGGTCCGAGGAGGACTCCGGGTACGGGTCTCGCGAGGACTCCGGGTACGGGTCCAAGAAGGACTCCGGGTACGGGTCCAAGGAGGACTCCGGGTACGGGTCCAAGGAGGACTCTGGGTACGGGTCTCGCGAGGAGACCGAGAAGGGCTCCCGCAAGGACGCCGGTTACGGAAGCGACGACGACCACTCGGGCTACGGCGACCACAGCAAGCCTCCGTCGTACGGAGGGGACGAGACCACGCCGCCGCCCTACGGAGGCGACGAGACCACGCCGCCGCCCTACGGAGGCGACGAGACCACGCCGCCGCCCTACGGAGGCGACGAGACCACGCCGCCGCCTTACGGAGGGGATGAGACCACGCCGCCGCCTTACGGAGGCGACGAGACCACCCCGCCGCCTTACGGAGGGGACGAGACCACCCCGCCGCCTTACGGAGGCGACGAGACCACCCCGCCGCCTTACGGAGGGGAGGAGACCCCGCCCCCGCCGTACGGAGGTGAGGAGACCCCGCCCTACGGTGACCATCACGAGGGCCCGCCCAGCATGGCGCGCACCGGCAGCAAGGCCATGCTCGCCGCCTCGGGCATCAGCGCCGCGCTGATCGCGGGCGGAGCCTTCCTGTTCCGGCGGGGCAGGGCCGCGTCCCGGCGGTGACGTGCCGGGTGCCGGTCGCACTCCCGCCCGGCACCCCCGGCACCCCGCGCCCTGCCCGCCGGGCTCCGGCCACGGCGCGGCAGGTCATGCCTCGGCGCGGCTGCCCCGGTCACCTCGTTCGTCGAGAGCGGGGTGGGACGGGACGGTGGGCGGGGGCGCCTGGCGTACCACGCGCGGCCGGACCTGCGGGTCCCGCCGCGCGTGCCTGCCGCGCAGCCGGTCCGTCAGCCGGTGCGAGACATGACGGCACCACAGTCCCCACATCGCCCGCCCGGGGCCGCGGTCGTCCGAGGCGTGCCAGGCCAGCTCCCGGCGGCCCAGGGCAGGCCGCAGCACGGTCAGCGGTGCGTAGTTCTCCACCACGAACTCCCGTCCGGGCAGCGGCGCCCCGTCCGGCAGCGGCCGATGGGTCAGATCCAGGTGCAGGGCGCGTACGACGTCCAGCCCGGCGGTGTCGCAGAAGAGCCGGAACTGGGCGCCGGGGCGCGGGTTGAAGTCGAGCAGGTGGTAGCGGCCCGTCGTGCCGCAGCGGCGGAAGTCCAGGTCGAGGATGCCGCGGTAGCCGAGCTCGCCGGTGAGCCGTTCGGCGAGCGCCTGCACCTGGGCGTCGGGGGTCCACCGGCCGACCGCCGTCAGGCCCGCGCCGCGCGGCCAGGCGTGCAGCTTGCGGCCGGGGCCGCCGCCACGGACGGCTCCGGTGCGGTCGGCGTACCCGTGGAAGAACCAGTCGCGGTCCGGGCCCGGCGGGAGGAACTCCTGGAGGAGCAGGCGGCTGCCGGCCTCCTCGGCGCGTGCGTACAGCTCGCGGGCCTCCCGCATGGAGCGCAGCACCACCGTGCTGCGCAGCCCACGGCCGGTGGGCAGCAGCCACGGCCGGCTCCACTTCGCCACCACCGGCAGACCGAGCTGCCAGGCGGCCCCGGCGGCCTGTGCCGCGCTGTCCGGGATCACGGTCACGGGATGCGGCACGTCCACGGCGGCGCACACGGCGGCCAGCTCCGCCTTGTCCGCCACCCGTTCGGCCAGCGCGCCGGGCTGTTGCGGCAGCAGATACGAGGGCGCCAGTTCCTTGCGCAGCCGGCCCACCGCGACGGCGCTCGCGTCGTCCATCGGGATCAGTACGGCGGGGCGCGCGATCCGGGCGGCCACCCGGCGCAGGGTCGCGGCGATCTCGGCCGTGGACGCGCCGGGCGGGGGCGGCAGGTGCAGCCGGGTCACGTAGCGGGATCCACGGACCGGGCTGCCGGTCAAGTCGGCGACCACGTGCACCTGCACGCCGGTCCTGCCGAGCGAGCGCACGGCTCCGAGCGTGCCGTGGTGGAAGGGGTTCCGGTCGACCCGCAACAGCACGGCGGGGACGCGGATGTCGAGCAGTGGCACGGGTTTCTTCCCTCACGTCGGTTCACCTGCGCGGCGGAGCGGATCACCCGAAGGCTCCGCGGCGCTGGCCTGATTCGTAGGTATATGTCTGATTGTCATTGACTGAAGTGCCGGAGCCTTCAGAGGAAGCGTCAGGAGTCGGTGCGAGCATGAAGAGCGGAGCAGGCATGGCTTCACAGCAGTCGCACGCCCGGTCCCGACGGCTGGCCGTCGTCGTGGGCGCGGTCGCCGCGTCGACGGTCCTGGCCTCCGGTCCGGGATTCGCCGCGTCCGATCCGGTCCACCCGTCCACGACGGCCGCCGCGGCGAAGTCCGCGGCCCCGAAGTCCGCGGCCCCGAAGTCCGCGGCCCCGAAGTCCGCGGCCCCGAAGTCCGCGGCCCCGAAGTCCGCGGCCCCGAAGTCCGCGACCCGGAACCCCGGGCCGCGGCAGGCCGGGAAGGACGTCCCCGCCTTCGGTGCCTACCTCGACTACGGCGCCCTCGGCGTGGCCCGGATCGCGGGCTTCAGCAACTGGCTGGGCGGCGCGGAGGTGCGGGTCGGGCACACCTACCTGCCGGGCGACATGTGGAGCAACATCGAGGGCGACGTCGGCTTCCTCGGCGCGTGGGCCGACTGGCGGCGGCAGAAGAGCGACCGGATCTTCGTACTCAACGTCCCCATGCTGGAGCACAACGAGGCCGGTGTCTCCGACGAGCAGGTGCGGCAGCTGCTGCGCGAGGGCGCCGCCGGGCAGTTCGACCACCACTTCCGTGCCCTCGCCCAACGGCTGGTGGCGCTGAAGGTGCCGGACACGGTGATCGTGCTCGGCTGGGAGATGAACGGCACCACGTACACCCACCGCTGCGCACCGGACCCGGAGGCCTGGAAGCAGTACTGGAACAGGATCGTCACCACCATGCGGTCGGTGCCGGGCCAGCGGTTCCGGTTCGACTTCACGCCGAGCCGGGGCCTGGACGCCGTTCCCTGGACGCAGTGCTACCCGGGCGACGCCACCGTCGACATCGTCGGCATGGACTCCTACGACCAGCCGTCCGGGCGGTCGTTCGACGAGCAGGTCAAGGAGCCCTACGGCCTTCAGGAGCACGTGGACTTCGCCAGGGCGCACGGAAAGCCCATCTCCTATCCGGAGTGGGGTCTCTTCCGCAACGGGGACAACACCGCGTACATGCGGAGCATGCTCGCCTGGATGGACGAGCACCGGCCGCTGTACAACACGCTGACCGACTACTGCCCGCACGGCGTGTGGCAGTGCTCGGGCAACCCCGAGTCGTCCGCGGCCTACCGGGCCCGGGTCGCGTCGCCCACCGCGCAGACCGCCCCGACGACCCCGGTCACCCCGGCCACTCCGACGGTGCCGACCGTCCCGACCGCTCCGACCGTCCCGACGGTCCCGTCGGCCGAGCTCCCCGCCCCGGAAACCGGGGCCGGTTGCATGCCGTTGGAGCTCGGGGACTGGGTCGAGTACTGGATCGGCGGGAAGATCTGCACCCGGATCGTCGGGCTGCCACGCGCCTAGGGCGTGTTTCCACGGGTGGCGGCGGGCCCGGTCAGGACCTGTCGCCACCGTCGCGCTCCCTCAGCCGGGTCAGCAGTTCCTTGCCCCGCCGCCGCGCGGCGACGTCGCACACCACTGCCGAGAGCAACGGGGCGGTACGCCGCCGGGCCAGCAGCAGCCGCTGGTTGACGACCGGTTCCGGGCGCCAGTGGTGCTTGTACGGCTCGTTGCCGCGCAGCAGGCTCAGCGTGCCGCGCCCGCCCGCGCGGGTGTGCTCGGCGCACGCGTCGAGCAGTATCACCGCCACGTCCGCCTTGCGTTCGCGCAGCCGGGGGTGCGCGCCGTAGAGGTAGCCGCCCGCCAGCCGCCGCGACAGCAGGGTCAGATCCACGGCGACCACGTCGTCGTCGAGCCGGAACTCGGTGACCACCGCGTCCCCGGAGCGCACCATCGGCCCCACCGACCGCACCAGGTGCTCGCAGAACCGCGCCTGGAGGTGCTCGGACGTCACCTTCCGGCCCTGCCACTGGAGCCGGTGCAGTTCGAGCAGCCGGCGCAGCGCGGGATCGACCTCGTCCGGCCGCACGAGGTGGCGCTGCACGCCAAGCGCGGTCAGCTTGCGCAGTTTGGCGCGTACCCGCTGGGCCTTCGCCGGCGGCAGCCGGGCCACCAGGTCCTCCATCGGCACGGCGGGCAGTTCCAGGCACAGCGAGTCGCTCACCCGGCGGCGGGGCCCGGTCCAGCGGTCGTAGACCCGTTCGACCGCGCCGCCGGGGCGTACCTCGCGGAAGTCGATCAGCGCGGTCCGGGCGGCGGCCGCGAGACCGGCGGTGAGGGCGGCCACCGCCGCCTCCCCGCGCTCGTCGTCGACGAGGACGTCCCCGTAGTCGGAGATCGCGCCGCCGAGCGGCACCAGCGCGGACACCGGACGGCGTACGGCCGTCAGCGGGGCGACCGCGACCAGTTCGCCGCCGTCGCGCACCACCAGCAGCCGCAGCCGGCCGGGCCGGCCGTAGGACAGCCACCACGAGTACAGCCAGGCATGGCTCTGGAACGGGGTCGCCGTCGGGGACCGCGCGTACAGCCGGTCCCAGGCGGGGGCCAGCGCGGCGAAGGTGCCCTCGTCGGTGACCAGGTCGGTGGTGTACGCGGGTTTCACCCACGCCCGTGAGCTCACAGCTTTCCGTGCATGTCGGCGGCCAGTGCCGGTCCGGGCACGGAGGCGGACCGGGGCGGTTCCTGGGGGGTCCGCCGGGGCCGCACCAGCAGCAGCAGTCCGCCCAGCAGCCCGCCCGCGCTCGCGCCCACCAGGCCGGTCACCTCGGGTGACGCCGAGGACGGCGAGCCCGGCCGGACCGCCCGGGCGAACTGCTGGAGCTCTACATGGGTTGCGTCCTTGCTGTCGTCGGCGTGCTTGGCCAGGGCGAAGGCGACGGCGTTGGCCATGTCGGCGGCCTGGGCCGGACGCGAGGAGGTGGCCGTGACGGCGACCATCGGGGCGTCCGGCGAGGTCGCCGTCTGCACGCTCGCCTGCAGCACCTTCGCCGAGACGCCCGCCCTGACCTGCGCGTCCCCGAGCACCGCGAGCTGGGTGGCGACCCGCCCGTACGCCTGGGCGAAGCCGAGCGCGGCGGCCGGGTCGGACTTCTCCGTCGGTACGGCGACGACATAGGCCGTGGCCGTGTACGACGGTGGTTCGAGGACGCCGTACGCGCCGCCGAGCAGGCCGCCGGCCAGGACGCCGGACGCGAGCAGGGTCCAGACGGGCAGGGTCCGGGAGCGGGAGCGTGAGTGGGAGGAGGCCGGGCGGTGTGGTCCGGTCGGGTTCTCGGTCATGAGCTGCTGGCTTCCTGAGGCGACGGGGACTGCGGGGGCTGAAGTGACAGAGAAGGGAGAGAAGGCAGAGGAGTTGGAGGAGTTGGAGGAGTCGGAGGGGGGAGTGCGGCGGCCCTGCCGGAGAGGGCCGCCGTGTAGACGCCCAGGAGCCGGGCGGCGCTGCGTTCGATGCCGTAGTGGCGGGCGGCGGCGGGGGCGGTGCGCGGGTGCGGACCCTGGGCGCGGGCCTCGGCGAGCGCCCGGGCGAAGGCCTCGGGGCCGCCCGTCACGCGTACGGCGTCGGGCGCGGTGTGCGGCGGCAGGTCCTCGACCGCCGGACAGGAGGCGTAGCGCACGGGCAGCCCGCAGGCCAGGGCCTCGACGACGGCCAGTCCGAAGGCCTCCTCGGGGGACGGCGAGGCCAGCAGGTCCATCGCGGCGGTGAGCGAGGGCAGATCGGGTCCGGGGGAGCCGTCGGGCACACAGGGACGTTCGCCGGTGAACAGCACGCGGTCCGCGACCCGGGCCTCGTACGCGATGCGGCGCAGCACGCTCTCCTCGGGGCCGCCGCCGACCAGCAGCAGCCAGCAGTCGCCGGGGAGCGCGGCGAGCGCGCGGACCAGGACGTCGAAACGCTTGCCTGCGACGAGCCGGCCGATGCCGCCGACGACGTAGGCGCCCTCGGGCAGGCCGAGGCGCCGCCGGGTGCGCTGCCGCTGGACCGGGTCGAAGCGGAAGCGGGCCAGGTCGATGCCGTTGGGGACGACCTCGATGCGCGGGGCGGGCACGCCCCAGCGCTTCAGCCGGTCGGCGACCGTGGGGGAGACGGCGACGGTCGTGGTGCCCAGCCGCTCCCCGGCGAGATAGAGGGCGCGCACCCCCCGGGTCAGCCTGCGGCCCTCGATCCGGGAGTCGCCGAGCGAGTGCTCGGTGGCGACGATCGCGCGCACGCCCGCGAGCCGGGCGGCCAGCCGCCCGTAGAGACAGGCGCGGTAGAGGTGGGTGTGGACGAGGTCGTAGCGGCCTCCGCGGATGAGCCGGACCAGGCGCGGCACGGCCGCCAGGTCGCGGTTGCCGCTCATGCCGAGGTGGATGACGCGCACCCCGTCGGCGACCAGCCCGTCGGCGACCGCGCCGGGGTTGGTGAGCGTCACGACGTCGCAGTCGACGGGCAGATGGCGCAGCAACAGTCGCAGTTGCTGCTCGGCGCCGCCCACGCCGAGCCCGGTGATGATGTGCAGGGCCTTCATCACAGCCCCTCGACGGGCCGGCGGCGCAGCCGGTGCAGCCGGTGCTTCAGGAACAGGCGTACGGCGCCGTCGTTCTGGCCGATGTGGACGCGGGGCAGGGCCAGGCGCCCGCCCAGCGGGCCGGGGTCGATCGCGCAGGCGTAGTCGTATCCGGCGTCCCGTACGGCGTCGACGGCACGCCGGTCGACCGTGCCGTACGGGTAGCAGAAGCCGTCGACCGGAGCACCGGTCAGCTCCGTGAGCACCGCTCTGCTCTCGACGGTCTCGCGCTTCAGGGTGAGATCGTCCGCCGTGGTCAGGTCGACGTGGGTCAGCCCGTGCGAGCCGATCTCGACGCCCTCGGCGGCGGCGTGCCGGATGCCGTCGGCGGTCAGCAGCGGTTTGCGCGGGCCGAGGGGGTCCCAGGCGTTGTCGCCGCCGAGCCGGCCCGGCAGTACGAAGAGGGTGGCGCCGAAACCCCGGCGGCGCAGCCGGGGAAGGGCGTGCTCGACGAAGTCGGCGTACCCGTCGTCGAAGGTGAGCCCGACCAGGCCCCGGCCCTGTCCGCGGCCCCGGGCGGCGAGCAGCGCGGCCATGGACACGCCCGTCAGGCCACGCCTGCCGAGCCACTCCAGCTGCCGTTCCAGCCGGTCCGGGGTGACGGTGACGAGGTAGGGGTCGTCGGAGCAGTCGCCCACGGAGTGGTACATCGCGACGAACGGGACGGGGGCGGCACCGGTCCGCCGGGGACGCCGGGTCCGCCCGGCCTCCCGGGCGGGCTCGGCGGAGCCGGCGGAGACAGTGGGGTCGGCGGAGACAGTGGGGTCGGTAGGGTCGGCGGAGTCAACGGAAGAGGCCATGCGCAAGCCTTCGGGTCGCGGAACATACGGATCTCAGTGCGGGGGCGAAGCCCTGGGCACCCAGGGCCAGCCCGGCCAGGACGAACACGCAGACCACGGTCACCGCGCCGGCCGCGAGACCGGCCGGCGCGGAGGCCGGGCGGCTCGCCACGAACACGCCGGCCGCCGTGGCGACCGCCGCGGCGCGCACCGGCTTGGTCAGCTCACGCAGCACCCGCACGGTGCGCACCGGGACACTGCGCGGGCCCATGCCGGTCAGCAGCAGCACGGCCGTGACGGTGATGCCGAAGGCGTTGGCGGCGGCGATCCCGGTGACGCCCCAGCGGCCCACCGTCCACGCGCCGACCCAGGCGGTCGCGGCCAGCCCCGCGGCCATCGCGCCGAGCGGATACCAACTGGCCCGCCCCGCCGAGAAGTACGAGCGCACCAGCGCGCCCACCAGGGTCTGGCCGAGCAGCCCGAGCGCGTACACCCGCAGCACGGCCGCCGTCGCCGCGGTGTCCTGCGCGGTGAACGCGCCGCGCTGGAAGAGCAGTTCGACCAACTGCGGAGCGCACGCCACGACGGTGGCGGTGCCCAGCAGCACCACGCACGCGGCCAGCACCAGGTCCCGCTCGACCCGGCCGCGGGCCCGTTCGGTGTCGCCGTCGGCCAGGGCCCGCGCGACCACCGGGAAGGTGACCGTGCACAGCATCAGCGACAGCGTCATCGGGATCTGCGCCACCTTCTGGGCGTAGTTCAGGTGCGAGATGGCGCCGGCCGGGAGCCCGGAGGCGAGGAAGCGCTCGACGAGGACCTGCGACTGGCGGCACAGGGCGAAGAGCAGGACGCTGGCGAGCAGGGCGGAGCCCATCGACCTGTCGCCCGGCCCCGGAAGACCCCCGTCCCCGTCCGCGCCCCTGTCGTCGCCCTCGGCCTCGCCCTTGCCTCCGCGTCGCAACTGCCGCATTAGTGACGGCAGTTGCGTCAGCGCCATCAGGAAGCCGCCGGCCGCGACCCCCGCCGCCGCCGAACGCACTCCCCAGCGCCCGCCGAGGACGAACATCCCGGTGATGATGCCGATGTTGTAGACGACGTAGATCGCCGCCGGGGCCAGGAAGCGGCGGTGCGCCCGCAGGGCCGCGCTGGAGTACCCGGCGAGTCCGAAGCTCAGGACGCAGGTCGCGGTGAGCCGGGTGCAGTCGACGGCGAGCGCGGGATCGGGCAGACCGGGCGCCAGGGCCTCGACGAGCTGAGGGGCGGCGCCGATCAGCAGGCTGGAGACCGCGGCGAAACCGAGCGCCATCCGGGGCAGCGTGGTGGCGACCAGTGACCGCACCGGGTCGCCCGGCGCGCCCTGCGCCCGCCGGGCCAGCGCCATGCTGAACGCCGGGATCAGCGCGATCGCCAGCCCGTCCTCGATGAGCAGCGTGGCCGCGAACTCCGGCACGGTCCAGGCCACCAGGAAGGCGTCCGTCTCGCTGTCCGCCCCGAACAGCCGGGCCAGCGCCTGGTCGCGCACCAGCCCGAGCAGCGACCCGGCGATGGACAGCGCAGCCGTGACGAGCGCGGCCCTGGCGAGGAACCGCCGGGTGACGGAGGCGTTGTCGCTCCGGTGCGGTACGGCGGGCGCGGACCGGGCCGCCGGCACGGACACCCTGCCCTCGGTGTCACCCCTGCTTTCGGCGTCGCTCCTGCCTTCGGTGTCACCCCTGCCCTCGGTGTCGTCCCTGTCCTCGGTGTCACCCCGGCTCGGCCGGTCGGCCCGGCTCGGCCGGTCGGCCCGGGGCGGCCGGCCGGTCCAGCGCGACCGGTCCGTCCAGCGCGACCGGTCGGCCCGGGGCGGCCTGGAAGGAGGTGTCACCGTCATCGCGCCCCGGCCTCCCCGGCCGGCCGGTCCGCGCGCACCGGCGGGTGCGCCGGGCGCCGCTCGCCCTCGTCCCCGGCCAGCGCCCACCAGGCCACCAGCCCGAAGCAGACCGCGGTCAGCACGGTGGAGGGGCCGCCGATGTCGGCGTACAGGAAGTCGACGAGCTGCCACACCAGCAGCCCGCAGGCGACCAGGGCGCAGTCCGCGCCGGGACCGGCCGTGCGCACCCGCAGCAGCCCCCGCAGCCCGCACACCAGCAGCGCCAGCCAGCTCCCGGCGAGCGCCAGCAGCCCGATCAGCCCCTGCTCGGCCAGCACCAGCAGATACATGTTGTGCGGGGACAGCAGGGGCTGCCTGCGGAACGCGGCGCCCGCGCCCTCCGTGTCGCTGCCGGACGACAGCGCCAGCGAGGCGTGCGCGTCCCGGTGGTCGGGGAAACCCTTCAGTCCCACGCCGGTCAGCGGCCGCTCCCGCCACATGCCGGTGGCCGCCGCCCACAGGGTGTACCGGTCGGTGACCGACTGATCGGGCGCGTCCGCGACCCGGGTGATGCTGCTGATCCGCTCCTGGAGCATCGCCGTACCGACCCCGAAGCCGCCCACCAGGATCACGCCCGCGGCGGCCACCGCGGCGCCCACCCGCAGCGCGCGCCGCAGCCCGGCCAGGAGCAGCTGTACGACGCAGGTCAGCGCGGTGGCGATCCACGCCCCGCGGCTGAAGGACAGGGCGAGCGGCAGCAGCAGCGCCAGCGCGCAGCCCGCGGCGATCACCCGGTGCCGCAGCCGCGTCCGCCCGAGCGCCAGACCCAGCGCGCACACCAGGCCGAAGGAGACGACGGTCGCCATGCCCATCACGTCCTGCGGCCCGAAGGTGCCGACCGCGCGGATCTCCTCGCCCTGGTACGAGGCACCGGTCCCGGTGACGTACTGGTGCACGCCGACCGCCCCCTGCCACCCGGCGAGCGCTACGAACGACCAGGCCAGCAGCCGGAAGTCGGACCGGTCCCGGATCAGCAGCACCACGGCCGCCGGGACCAGCACGAACACCTGGAGGTAGCGGCCCAGGCCGGCGGCCGCGGCCCCCGGCGAGGACGCGCCCAGCGCCGCGACCGCCAGCCCGACGACCGGCAGCCCCAGCACCACCGCGGCGACCGGTGACAGCGGGCGCCGCCGCTGCCGTACGAGACGCACCACGCAGAACACGACCACCAGCGCGGACAGCGCGTCGGCCGGGCCCGCGCCGCCCTCCCCGCCGGGGGAGACGGGCAGTGTCAGCAGGGCGAGCACGGCCACCACGGGCAGCACCGGCGAGACCTTCGGGGAGAGCTTCCCGAGGGTTCCGGGGGACAGCCGCGGGGAGCGGACCGGGGGTGGGGCGAGGCTCATCGTCGTCAGCTCCCGGTCGGGCGCACGAGCGCGGCCGCGGTGCGCAGCAGGATGCAGATGTCCTGCCACAGCGACCAGTTGTCGATGTAGGCGTTGTCGAAGCGGGCCCGGTCCTCGATCGAGGTGTCGCCGCGCAGCCCGTTGATCTGGGCCAGTCCGGTGATACCGGTCGGCATTCGGTGGCGGGCCGCGTAACCGGGGTGGTGCTGGCTGAACTGGGCTACGAAGTAAGGGCGTTCCGGCCGCGGGCCGACCAGGCTCATGTCGCCGGACAGCACGTTGAACAGCTGGGGCAGCTCGTCCAGCGAGGTCTGGCGCAGGAAGCGGCAGAAGCGGCTCATCTCCGGCTCGCCCGCCACGCTCCAGCGGGTGGCCGCCTCGTGCTCGTCGACGGGACGGTGGGTGCGGAACTTCAGCAGCGTGAAGGGGCGCCCGTCCTTGCCGATGCGCTCCTGGCGGAACACCACCCCGGGTCCGTCGCTGATCCGCAGTACCACCGCGCACACCAGCAGCAGCGGGCTGACCAGCAGCAACGCGGCCCCGGACAGCAGCACGTCGACGGTCCGCTTGCCGAGACTGCCCCGGCGCCGGGTGCCCATGTCCAGCCGTCGGCAGGAGTACCCGGCCAGCTGGTCGCGGGTCGCGTACGACGGGGAGTCCGCGTCGATCTCCCGCACCGTGCAGCCGGACTCGGCGAGCGCCCGCAGCAGGGGGCCCTGCGCGGTGCGCACCGAGGGGTGGACGGCGAGCACCTCGCGCACCCCGTTCTGGATCAGCGCCCGCTGCACCTCCTGACCGGTCGTCAGCACCGGCAGCCCCTGGTGGCCCTGGGGTCCTTCGGGCCGCGCGGCGACGATCCCCACCGGCCGCACCCCGCACCGCGGATGGCGCAGCACGGCCGCGGCCACCCGCTGCGCGGTCGCCGCGGGCCCGATGACCAGTGCCGCGCGCGGGCGCCGCAGCAGCGCGGCGCGCCGCCGCCCGTGCGCGATGCCGCGCCCCAGGCAGGCCGTCGCCGACTGGACCAGGACACCGAGGACGAGCGTGTGCACGGACAGCACGTGCTCCGGCGTGTACGCCGCCACGAGCGCCGCCAGCGCCAGCCAGCCCACCGTGATCCGCCCGCAGACGGAGGGCAGTTCGTCGAGCACGCCCCGCACGGGCCCGGCGCGCCTGGCGCGCAGCAGTATCGTGGCGCCCACCAGCAGGGCCACCACCAGCGGCGTGCGCTGCGCCTCGCCGAACACCGAAGCGGCGACGAAGGCCGCGGCGAGGTCCGCGAGCGGCAGCGGAAGCGAGGAGGCGGGCCGTGCCGGGGGCCGGCGGGCGGGGAACCGGAAGCCGGTGCCGCGCTCGCGCGCGGGCATGACCGAAACGGGCGAGGATCCGTGGTCCCGTGGCTGCGCGCCGGGGGAGGGGACGGTACTTTCCGCAGTCACGGGTGGATGGACTCCCTGCACTCGGAGGGCACCACGCGCCCTGTTTCGGAGGGCGCCGCGCGCCCTGTCGCCTGGTTCCGGACGCCGCCGAGCAGGTCGTCGTAGACGGCCGCGACGGCCTCTGCCGTGCGCCGTACGTCGTGCGCGGACAGGACGTGCCGACGCCCCTGCCCGCCGAGCGACGCGCGCAGCGGCGGGTCGAGCAGCAGCCCGGTCACGGCGGCGGCCAGCGCCCCCGGGTCCCCGGGCGGGACGAGACAGTGCCCGGAAAGGGCGGGCGGCAGGCTCTCGCGAGCGCCGTCCACGTCCGTCACCACCACCGGACGGCCGCAGCCCATGGCCTCCAGCGGGGCCAGTGCCATCCCTTCCCAGCGCGAGGGCAGCACCACCAGGTCGGCGGCCCGGTACCAGGGCACGGCGTCGGCGACGGCCCCCGCGAACAGCACGGACCGCGGCGCGCGGGCGCGCAGCCGGTCCCCGTCCGGGCCGTCGCCGACCAGCACCAGCCGGGCGTCCGGCAGCTGCCGCAGGACAGCGTCCCAGGCGTCCAGCAGGACGTCCTGGCCCTTCTGCCGGCACAGCCGCCCCACACAGACGACCAGCGGAGCACTCGGATCGACGGCCGCCCCCGGCACGGTTCGCCCGTGGTCCGCGGCGGCCGGGCTGAAGCGCTCCGGATCGATGCCGTTGGGGATCACCGACCACCGTCCGGCGATTCCGGCGCGCACACCGGTGATGCGTTCCGCCTCGCTCACGCACACCACCCGGGAGGCCCAACGCGCGCCCCACCGTTCCCACTTCAGCGCGAGCGCCGCCGCGGTACCGCCGACCGCCTCGAACGACCAGGCGTGCGGCTGGAACACGGTCGGGATCCGCCCCCGTACGGCGATCCGGCCGGCGAGCCCGGCCTTCGCGCTGTGTGCGTGCACCAGGTCGGGCCGGACCTCGTCGAGCAGCCGGGCGAGCCGTCGTACCTCGCGCGCGAGGGCCGGACCGGGCGACCTGGTCGCCCGCCAGTGCCGTACGTCGGCGCCCGACGCGCGCAGCGTGCTCGGCAGTTCGCCGTCCGGGCAGGCGACCGTGAGGTGCAGACCGGCCGTGAGTTGGGCCCTCACCAGGTCGGTCACCACTCGGGCGACCCCGCCGTCCACGGGTTGGGTGAGGTGGAGGACCCGTGGCCGAGGGTCCGTTGCTGGCAGGTGCATTGCGCGGTTTTCCTCGCTCACGATGGCGCTCGGTTCGTGCGGGAACGCGCCGTCTCACCGTTGTGCGTCGACGGCGACGAACAGTGCGCCGGTCCACGCCGCGTCCCGCTGGGGAACGAGCCGGGCAGTCAGCTGGTCACCACGCCGCAGCACGGCCCGGTCCGGATCGAACACTCCGTGGTCGTGACCGAGCGTGTTCGCGCACCAGGGCCCGCGCCGGGCGCGCGGATCGCGGTTCGGTGCATGGTGCGGAGCAGGGCGCGCACCGTCGCGCGGTACCGAGCAGAGCGCGTACCGTCGCGCGGCGCAGCGGCGGACCCAGGAAATGGCGCATGACCGGCGTTGCCCTTTCGAGGAGGTTCGTCGACCGGGGGGTCAGCGGAATCGGACGCCTGCCGTAGGAGTGCGGAGAGGTCCGCAACTCTAGCTGCTATACGTGCTAATCGGTAGAAAGCGGACAGTTGTGTCGGAGTCGTGAATCCTCGCCTCGGGGATCACCCCAATGGCGGCACAACTCGTGTGCGCCCGGCGCGTTGACACAGCGCCGGACACCCCCGTCCGGCTGTCTGTGTCAATTCCCAAGGAGCACCTCTCCATGTCGCGTATCGCGAAGGGCCTGGCCCTGACCACCGTTGCCGTCGCGGCCATCGCCGGGACCGCCGGCATCGCCGCCGCCGACAGCGAGGCGCACGCCGCCGCCGCCAACTCCCCTGGTGTGCTGTCGGGCAACGTCCTCGAGGTTCCGGTGCACGTCCCGGTCAACCTCTGCGGCGACACCGTCGACGTCGTCGGCCTGCTGAACCCGGCCTTCGGCGGCTTCTGCTTCAGCGACTGACGTCGGCGCATCCATCGCGACCGGCCGCTCTCCGGGACGGAGGGCGGCCGGTTCCGCGTTTTTGGACACGGAGCGTGACCGCTCCGGGAGGCGGGAGCCCGGTCCCGGCCCGGTGCACTCCCGCGGTGTTACTCCGAACGGGGGGCCGGGTTCGAAACGGTGTTCCACCGCGCGGACGAGGCTTCGCCCCGCCGGCCCGTCCGCAAGGCTCCGGGCGGTACGAGGGTTTCTTTCGCGCCGGGCGCGGAGAGTCTTCGCGCCCGGCGCAGAAAGTCTGCGTGCGCGGGGTTTCCGCCCCGGTCAGGAGTCGTTAGGCACGACGTCAGACACAACCGAGGCGACGCGAGTTGCCGAAGAGAGGAACACGATGAAGTCGCTGAAGGCCGCCGCAGTCGTCGCCGGGTCCCTTGTCATGGCCGGTGCCGCCGCGCCCGCGTTCGCCCACAGCACCGCCGACCTCACGCCCTCCAGCCTCAACGGTGCCGTCGACACGCTCGCCCGGCATCCCCTGGAGCTGCACGACGTGATGCCGCTCCAGCACCAGTCGGACGCGCTCAACACCGAGAACAAGGACTCCGTACTGCACACGGTGAAGGGCGCGGCCACCGCACTCAACACCCACAACCCGCTCCTCGGCGGCCTGCCGCTCCAGAGCTGACGCGCCGCTGCCGGGGCCGGCGAAGGGTGTCGGCCGAGGATGCCGGTGAAGGGTGTTGGCCGAGGATGTCGGCGAGGGCGTCGGCGAAGAGGTGCCGACGAAGGAGAGCCGGCCAAGAGGCGCCGATGAAGGCGTGCCGGCCAAGGGCGGCACCGGGGTGCTGCACCGGACGGAGCCGGTCTCCCGGTCCTGTTCGAGAGGCGCTGCCGCACTGCGTCCCTCGTTCGTGTGGAGCACCTCCGGAGCGTCGCCCGGTCGGGTGAGAACGGGCCCGGCGGTCTTCCGGAGCGTCGGTAAGGTCGCGCGGTGACCTCAACCTCAAGCGAAACCCGCCCCCTTCGCGTCGCCGACCTCGGCACGCTCGTCGTACTCCCCTGGAGCGGCGAGACCCCCGACGGCGGCGACATGTCCTACCTCCTCGCCTACTCCCTCGGGGACGCGCAGGCCGGGCCCGAGGCCTCGGCGGCCGCCGTCGCGCAACTGCTGAAAAGCAACGGTCTGCCCGTCGGCGGAGACCTGGTCGACGGCAACGCCAGGCCGAGCCTCCCGGTCAGCCTGCTCGTCGAGGCCGGTCAGGCCGTCGTCTCCATGCCGCCGCATCTCAACGTCCAGTGCACCCCGCCGCCGGAGTGGCTGGAGGCGGTCGCCGACCGCGGGTACGCCTACTTCGTGTTCACCACCCGCCCCTGGCCGCAGGCCGCGCCCGGCACGCCCGTCACCCCGGAGGCGCTGGCGGCCTTCGCCGGCGCGGACGAGACCCTCAACGCGGCGGCGCACCTCGTCCTTCCGGCCCGCAGCCTGCGCGCTTGACGGCCAGGGCCGCGGGCGCGGGCCGCGGGTTCGCCCTGATGCTGGTCCTCACCGGCGCGGCCGGGCTGCTGGCCTCCTGGGTCATCACCCTCGACAAGTTCAAGCTGCTGGAGAACCCCGCCTTCGTCCCGGGATGCAGCCTGAACCCGGTCGTCTCCTGCGGCAGCGTGATGAAGAGCGCCCAGGCCGCGGTGTTCGGGTTCCCCAACCCGATGCTGGGACTGGTGGCCTACGGCATCGTCGTCTGTGTCGGCGTGAGCCTGCTGGCCGACGCCGTGTTCCCGGGCTGGTACTGGCTGACCTTCGACGCCGGATGCCTGTTCGGCGTCGGGTTCGTGTCATGGCTCCAGTTCCAGTCGCTCTACCGGATCGGCGCGTTGTGCCTGTGGTGCTGTCTGGCCTGGGTCGCCACGATCATCATGTTCTGGTACGTGACGTCGTTCGCCGTACGGAAGCGGTTCCTGCCCGCGCCGACCTCGGTGCGGATGTTCCTCGCGGAGTTCACCTGGGTGCTGCCCCTGCTGCACATCGGCGTCGTCGGCATGCTGGTCCTCACCCGGTGGTGGACCTTCTGGACCGGGACCGGGTGAGCGCTGGAACGGGCGCGGCGACCGGGCCGCAGAGGTGCGTGTTACGGCCATGTGGAGCCCGGTCCGGCCGCCGCGGGTGACCAGGCGGCCCGCCGGACGGTTACCTCTGGGGACAACCGAACCGGACCGAGGAGCACAACATGGTCGTCAGCGTGGGCGGCGCTGTGGTGGTGAGCGCCGAGTACGGACCGGAGAGCCCGGGGAGACCCGGACCGCGAGCACGACGGGGACGGGCGGGAACGCGACGGGACCTGCTGCGCGGGCTGCTGGCTCCCGCGGCCGCCCTCCTGCTCGCTCCCCTCGTCGCGGCCTCCCGGCCCCCGCGGGCCGCGGGCGGATCCGGCGGGGCCGCCTTCGACGAGACCTACCGGGGCCGCCGCATCCAGGGCGTCCCGCTCTCCGCCGGGCGGCGCACGGCCATGCCCGGCGCGGTCGCCTGGCAGGTCACCGTGGACAGCCGGCCGCTGCATCTGATGCGGCGGGCCGACGGCACCTGGCTGAGCATGGTCGACCACTACCGCTCGTACGCCACCCCGCTGGAGGCGGCGCGCGCGGCGGTCGACGAACTGGGGCCGGGCGAACGGCTGCGCGTGGCGGCCGCCCCGGCCCACGGCCCGGGGGAGCGGGGGGAAACGGGGCAGGACCACAGCGGACACAAGGGGGGACGGCATGGTCTACACGCGTAAGGACGCCGCCACGCTGACGGCCGCCGAGAAGCGGCGGTTCGTGCGCGCGATGCTGGAGGTCAAACGGCGGGGCGAGTACGACGAGTTCGTGCAGATGCACATCGACCACTACGTCGCCGACGGCGAGACCGGCCTGCGCACGGCCCACATGGCGCCGTCCTTCCTGCCCTGGCACCGCCGGTTCCTGCTGGAGCTGGAGCAGGCGCTGCGCCGGGTGGACTCCTCCGTGACGGTGCCGTACTGGGACTGGACCCGCGACCGTGGGACGACGTCGGCGCCGTGGACCGCGGACCTGCTCGGCGGCAACGGGCGGCGCTCCGACCACCAGGTGACCACGGGCCCCTTCGCGTACGCGGCGGGCAACTGGACGATCCGGGCGGGGGTGACCGACGGGGAGTACCTCACCCGGGACCTCGGCCGCGCCCGCGCCCCGATCTCCCTGCCCACCAGGAACGACGTGGACCGGGCGCTGTCCGACCCGGTCTACGACGTCTCGCCCTGGGATTCGACCACCACGAAGGGCTTCCGCAACAAGCTGGAGGGGTGGGGGCCCGGGAGCGGCAGCGCCTCCTGGCGCAACCACAACCGGGTGCACCGCTGGGTCGGCGGAGCCATGCTCGGCGGGGCGTCCGTCAACGACCCCGTCTTCTGGCTGCACCACGCCTTCGTCGACCTGCTGTGGTCCCGCTGGCAGGACCGGCACCGCGAGCACCGCTACCTGCCCGCCAAGCCGCCCGGCCCCGGCACCCCGCAGCACGGCCGGGTCGTCGCCCGGAACGAGATGCTGCCGCCGTGGGACGTGACACCGGACAGCCTGGAGGACCACAGAGGGGTGTACCGGTACGCGTGAGCGGCCATGGGAAGAGCCCCGGCGCTCGAGGCGCCGGGGCTCTTTTCGCGTACGTCCGGGTCAGCGGCCGTAGCCGTTACCCGACTGGTGGCTGGTGTGGTGGCCGGTGTGGTGGCCGACCCCACGGAGGTGGCCGTCGCTGACGCAGGCGTTGCCGAAGGCCGGGTTCAGCAGTCCGATCACGTCGATGGTGTTCCCGCACACGTTGACCGGCACATTGACCGGGACCTGGACGACATTGCCGGACAGCACACCGGGCGAACCGACGGCCGCGCCCTGGGCACCCGCGTCAGCCATGGCCAGACCGGCTCCGCCGAGCGCCACGGCACCCGTGCCGAGAGCGACCACGGCGGCCTTCGCGATGCGAGACATGCGTTCTCCTTCTATTGCTTGGGCGAGGGCGGCAGCAGGACCCGCCGCCGCACGCTCCGTTCAACGCGGAGATCCGGGCCGGGACACGGCGTAAGACGCACATCATTTTTTATTTTCGACAGGGACCGGCGTGGGTCGACAGGGACCGGCGCGGGTCGACAGGGACCGGCGTGGGTCGGCAGGGACCGGCGTGGGTCGACAGGGACGGCGTGGGTCGGCGAGGGCGGACCGCCCGCGGCGACGTGGCGCGGCGCCCGGCGACGGGCACGGCCCCCGGTGCGAGGCTTGCGACAAGCTTGGGAATCTCCATACCTCTGCCCGAAGGGACCGCTCCTAGGCTGTGCGGATGGAAACGGCGCTCCGCACACCGCCCGTTCCGGACGTCGTCGTGCTGCCCACCATGGCCGACGTGTGCCGGGACGCGGACGGCGTACCCCTGCTGGACGGGACCGTGGACCTGATGCTGCTGCCCCTGCCGGCGCGGCCCGGGGAGGACCGGCTGACGGCGTTGGCCTTCTCCACCGTCGCCGGCCTGGTGGCGGCGATGGGCGAGGAGCAGCCCTGGGTCGCCGTCGCCGGCGCGGACCTGGCGGGCGCCCTGAGCGGATCGGGCGCCGAGGCCGTCCTGCTGGACCCCCGGCCGGCCGGGGCGGCGGGGAGGCCGGGGCATGACTGACCCGGACTTCTCCGGCATCAACCCCGACAACCTGGCGAAGACCATCGGCGACCTGGCCGAGGCCAGTACGTCCCTGCGGCAGGCCGGGACCGCCTACGCCGCCCGCTTCCGGAAGTTCGGCCTGGACACCGGCAGTCTCATCGAGATGGGGAAGACAGCCGCCTGGGTCGACGGCGAACTCCCCATGCTGCGCCGTCGGCACGCGCTGGCCGCCGCCATGGAGTTCCAGGGCGTCGGCCCCAGACCCACCATGGTGCAGGTGCCCGAACCCGTCTGGACCGTCTCCCAGGCCCGACAGCAGGGCGCCGAACTGGCCGAGCAGGCCGATGCGTTGGGTGCCATGGAGCCCGACCGGGCCGGGCCCGCGCTGCACCGCATCGCGGCGGAGCTGGCCGCCCACCGCGGCGACGGCGACTTCGCCTCGGCCTTCTACGCCGAGGCCGACCCCGGCCTGGTCAAGAACCTCCCCTCGGTCATCGCCACCGCGAACGCGCCCACCGCACGGGAGGACGCCAGGATCTTCGGCGCGGCCTTCACCGCCGCGATCGACGCCGACGCCCCCTCCCCGGGCTTCGACAAGGTGCTGGACCTGTTCCACGGCGACATCCCCGAGAACGAGCCCGCGGCCGTCTTCGACCGGGCCCTGATGCAGGGCGACGACCCCGGCCTGTGGGACACCGCCTGGAAGCACCTGGAGAAGGCGACCACCGACCTCGGCGACCCCAAGGCGACCTGGACCGTGCACGCCGGACTCGTCGCGGGCGTCGTGGGGTTCCAGTCCCACCAGGCGGAGAACCTGTGGGACGAGGCGGACAAGTTCTCCCAGGAGGCCAAGGCCGCCTACGAACGCCGCCTCAACGCCCTCACCCCCCAGGAACGGGCCCTGTTCCGCAAGCAGACCAGGGCCGCGGCCAAGGCCGCCAAGGGCGCCTCCCGCGAGGCCGAGCAGATCTACGGCAGGTTCGGACTGGGTCCGCTGTCCCGGTTCATGGAGGCCTCGGTCGGCGACTCCGGCCGCTGGATCGCCACCCGGGTCCCGGTCGGCGCGGTGTCCGCGAGCGCGGAGGCGGGCTGGCTCGCCAAGGCGTTCCGCACCGGCGACCGGCTGCCCCTGGTCGGCACCGTGCTCACCCTCGGCGGCATCGCCTACGACATCGAGGTCAACCACTCCGACACCGATGTGGCCGTCGTCTCCAACGTCGCCTCCCTCGGCGCGGGCATGGTCGGCACCTGGGCGACCGAGGCCGCCGTCGTCGCGGCCGTCGGGGGACCCGTGGGCTGGGCCGTGGGCGCGGGCATCCTGGTCGGCGCCGGTCTCGGCTACGCCGCCTACTACGCCCTCAACACCGACACCGGCAAGAAGGCCGTGCACGCGGTCACCCACGCGGTCGAGGACGTCGGCAAGGACATCGGCGGAGCCGCCGGGAAGCTCGGCGGCTGGCTGGGCCTCTGAGACACACGGGAACCGGATCGATGACGAAGAAGACACGCACGCAGCGGACGCGCCCGGACGGGGCACCTCCGCCGCCCGCCTCCGCGCAGAAGGCCCGGCTGGCCGAGATGCGCCGGGCGACGGCCCGGGTGCGGCGGCCGGTGCCGCAACGGCGTCTGATCGCCACGCTGGCCGTCCTGTTCCTGGGCACCGCCTGCGGGACGTTCTTCCTGCTCTGGCTGCCCTCGCACACCCTGGTGCACGATCTGCGCACCCGGGGAGTGGCCACCTGGGCCCAGGTCACCTCGTCCCCCAGGGACAAGTTCGGCAGTGCCGGGAACGTCGAGGTCCGGTTCACCGCCTCCGGCCGGACGGTCGAGACCGTGCTCAGCGACTGGGGCGGCGAGCGCCCGGACGGCCTGGAGCCGGGCGGCACGGTCTCGGTGACCTACGACAGACAAGACCCCCACCGGGTGCTCACCACCGCCTGGGTCCGGCACCCGCCGGCCGTGACGGCGCCGATGCTCTGGGGGCTGGTGCTTTCCCCGTTCTTCCTGGCCGGGACGGTCCTGCTGGCCGTACTGCGCCACCGCCGGCTGCGCGACCGGCGGCCGCAGGAGCGGACGACGACGCCACCCGCAACGCGGAAGGAGCATCCGTGACGGAGCAGAAGGTGGCCAACCCGCGCAAGGCCGACCTGGTCAGGCTGCGCGGTGATCTGGCCAGGGAGGTGGAGCGGCTGCGGACGGCCCTGCGGCGTCCCACCGAGGACCTGGGCGGCGACAAGGTCTGGGTGGGCAGGAACGCCCGCTCCTGGCACACCGGACTCGCCGGCCGCGACAAGAAGCTCGGCATCGAGGTGGACAAGCTGCTGCCCCTGCTCGACGCGGCGATCCGCACCGAGCCCGACCGGATCTCACCGGCCGACGCCCGCGCCTACCACCAGGGCACCTGACCACCTGCCCGGCCCCGGCGTGCCCTCCACCGACCAGCAAAAAGCCCTCCCCAAGGGGAGGGCGGAGACTGGCGCCCCCGGCAGGACTCGAACCTGCGGCCAAGCGCTTAGAAGGCGCTCTGTGGCTGCGCTCCGTCCTCCTCTTGACCTGTGGCTCTTCCTCAGTTGAGCGGCTGGTCGGTAGAACTTCGACACAGATTCGACACGCAGTGTCCTGGTGGCTCTGTACGGTGCCAACGACACACGCTGAGTACAACTGTTGGGGGCGGGCATGACGGAGTATCTGTCTGAGGTTGATCCGCGATGGGCCGAGCACTCGGGCGAAGAGGGGCACTACGGCGCCCCGGAATGGGGCCCGGCGGACTTGCAGCGCGCCGCAGCGTTCTTGGCTGAACTCGCACCGCAGGCCCGGCAGGTGCTCGAGTACCTGGCGCGCAACCCTGGCCGGCGGATCCACTGCACGGAGCTGGTGGACAAGGCCCTGGGTGGGCCGAACGAGAGTGATCCGGCGCGGCGCGTGGCAGGGGTGCTGTCCGGGATGAGTAAGGCACACAGCAACAGTGGGCGGCGACTTCCGTTCTACTGGTGGGAGGCACCCGAGGGGAGCGCGGGCGCGACGTACGCAGTGCGCCCCTCGGTGGCAGCGGTTTTCCTGGCCGCTCAGCTCGGCGATGCGTGATCTGCACAGCCAACACTGATCACCGGTTTAGCTGACCAGCGACACCGAAGAAGCCCACAGCTCTGACCAGTTCAGATGCTGTGGGCTTCTGTCGTTGTCGGTCGGCGTCGGGTGACCTCGGACGGCTCGGAGGCGGCCCGGGCCTAGGTGGTCGCGCAGGAAACGACGGTGCGGCAGCACTCAACCCTGATCTACGATCACCCTGCCTGCGTCGGCTGGCAGCTGTAGACCCGCAGCACCGGCCCGTTGTGGAGGGGGCCAGCCCGTTCGAGCCGGGCCAGGTGGGCTGATATCCGCCTTGCGTGGCCAAGTGGTGGGGGAGCCAATCTGATGTGGGACGGGGCGTTCTACCGCGTTCAACGTGACGGCTACGAAATCTGCTTCGTGCCCGATGCCGGAGTATCACTCGAAGAGATCGACGACATCAACATGTGGGTGATCTTCGACAACGGGGAACGCTGGTCGGGGACGATCTACACCCTGGACAATGTCCACCGCACCATGGACCGTGGGCGACAGACCGGTGAATGCCTTGGTGGCAGGTACTTCTACGACTGGGATGGGCTGATCGTCCGCGACCGAGGCATCCCTGGCATGGTTGACGTCGTCGACGACCTTGTTCGGAACGGTGACTACAGAAGTGTCTTCCGCGACGTTGGTCCAGAAGACACGGATGACTGACCTCTTCGTCCCGAAGCAACGTCGTCGGTCACTCGACCTGGAGTAGCTGTACCTCTCACCTGCTGAGACAGTCCGCAGCCGTCCGCAGTTGTTCGCAGCTGTGTGTTGGCGTTGTCACGCAGTTAGGCACTCGCACGGCCGGGGTTCTTTCACTCTTCCCCAGGCGGAATGAGGCGATCGGCGCTCTCTGCGTCGTCCACATATCCGTGCGCGTCGACGGTGATCGGGGTGGCCCGTCCTTTGGACGTGACGAGCCAAGCAAGCACCTGCTCGGTCAACGGTCCGTGGTCGGGTCCCTCGTCTTTCCAGTACGCACGCCAGCCACCACCCGGTATGGCGGCTACCACCTGGTCGGCTCGCTCCAGGTGTGAGAAGTCCGGATAGTCGGTCACCGGCCGGCGGGTTCCCTGCTGGGGATCAACGACGAGGGCCACGCCTGTTGCCGCCTCCCAAGCATCCACGTCCACCGTTCGGCCGATCATCGTCTCCGTACCGGTGAAGATCGCAAGCCAACCTGTCCCGTTGAAGTAGCGCATGCTGCCATCGTCCCTGATGGCGGCCATCGAGACTTACTGCCTTCTGGTGGGCCCTCAGCTTGGGAAGCTGCGGTCATTTACGGCGAGTTTGGGCGCTGACCTGGGATGAACAGCCGAGGCGCAGCCTCGCCGGGCTCCACTGCTTTCACCGTGATTCCCCGCTGTTCCCCGCTCGCTCTGGTGCGCTTGTGGTGCGGCCTGCGCGACAGTCGGCAGCCTCCCGCTGTCAGATGCGAGTGCCATGATGGCCGGCATGGATGAGGACGCCTTCTGGGCGCTGATCGAGGAATTCCGACCGTCCGGGCCTGACCCCGATGGCGATGGCCTCGCGGCGGCCCTTACCGCTCGGCTTGCGGCCGGGCCGGTGTCCTTGATCGCCGAGTTCGCCGAGCAGTTGGCCTGGGCGCTGTACCGATTGGACCTTCAGGAGTACGGCCGTGGCCTCTCCGGCGACGCGTTCCTCTACACGCGTGCGGCCGTCGTCGCCGATGGCCGCGAAACCTACCGGCGCGTCCTCCTCGATCCCGCGCGCTTCACGACGTATGCCGCGGGCCTGAAGTGGGCCGAGTCTCTGCTCTACGTGCCAGACCGGGCATACAAGGCCCTCACTGGGCAGGAGTGGGATCGCGGCACCCGCTACTCGTACGAGTCCTACTCGAACCGGGCCGGCTGGGGGCGACAGGCCATGACCGACGACGAGCTTGTCGAAGCCGTCCGCACTCGCGTCACCGATCGTGACCTGCCCCCGCCGGCCATGCCGGAGGACATCGCGGCGGTCGAACGCGCGGTCGGCCGTCCGATGCCACAGTTGCTGCGCCGCTTCTACCTCGAAGTCGCCAACGGCGGCTTCGGAGTCTGGGAATGCCTCTCGCTGACGGACACCGGCAATTGGTTCAGCAACGAGCGGGACATGATCGAGGCCCACCGGCTCTTCTCGGCGAAGGACGACTCCAGCATCCCCGCAACGCCCGACGGGGTCGTCCCGCTCATGGACCGCGGCTGCTGCATGTGGACCATGGTCGACTTCAGCACTCCCGAGGGATGCGTCTGGGACTGGGACCCCAATGACTGCTGCGTCCTGGTACCGACCACCTTGACCCTCGCGCGGTGGCTCACGGGCTGGCTGGAGGGCTGGATAGTCCCAGGGCCGTACTCCCCGTTCCGTATACACGCTGACGGCTGCCCTGACCGGCAACCGTCAGTTTCTTCGTAGTGAGCTCGGCTCCAAGCATCATCCGTTGCCGAGGTGCTGGGGCTCTGAGGCAATGCCGCTGTTCAGGGCGTTGCAGACGCGACATCGGATAGGGCTCGCCCGCAGGTCATCCACGGGAGCCCTGAGCACCGCTTTAGGAGCGAGGTTGGGCGATCACGGGCGTGACCTGCGGATTCCCTGCGTTGGTCAGAGCAGGCCGAGCACGCCCCTACGGACCCCGGTTCCCCGTGAGTCCCCGTCCGTTCTGGCACGAGAGTGGCACGAGCTCCGCGCCGGCCGAGGAGCGTCGGCCTGCCGAAGCCAGTGCAGCCTGAACCGTTCTAGGCGTGCACCAGGCGGACGGTGCCGATCGCTATTCCGATCACTCCGAGGACCGCACTCGTGGCCCTCAGCACCGCGGGCGTGAGGACGGCGCTGACCCTTGGATGATTTGCCACACCGCGGTGAAGCCGCTCAGCGGCGTTGCCCGCATTGAGCGCCACCAACATCAGGGCCATCCCGAACCCGAGGTCGTATACCGCCCTGCTCCACGCACTCATTGCGTTCCCCTTCCAGGCCGCACCCATTTTGCAGGTCTGCTCGATCGGTCGGTCCTGTGGGGATGGGGGCGGCGGAGTCTCAACGGGCGAGTCAAGCTGACGGGGCGCCGCCCCTGGATCAAGGACGGCGCCTGCGGTAGAGACGAGTTTTGAGGTCTGGCCTCATCTTTATCAGGTCGATCACTGGAGTTGTCGACCTGGGTCAACCCGCGCTGTGCTTCGGCCGGCTGGTCGCGGAAGTGCGGCCTTGACCGGCGCCGTTCGTACTTGTTGGTGTCAGGAATCGAGCTGTCCTTGACGAGCAGGCTCGGTCTGGCGTGCGCGTCTGGCCAGCCGAACCCTGTACCAGACAGCACAACACAACAAAAGGATCACGAGGGCGAGAGTGCTCAACATGAGGGGGTTGCCGTCTGCGGCTTTACCCCAAGCTCTTCGTCCCAAGTAGGCCTGACTGGCGATGAACACCAACCACCCCCACCGCCTGTCGGCGACGGCTGAAAAGTGGTTCTGGATCACTTTCCGTGCCAGAGCCACAGAGCGTCACCGGAACCGCAATCATGAACGATCGTGGCTGACGACCTCCTCCAAAACCTCTGGCTCCACCGAACCGCCGATGTCGCGGTCAACGCCCTGACCGTTCGCGCAGACCGCATCACCGTCCACGCCGCCACGACCGGCGACCTCACGCGTGGAGGACGCGCTTGCGCAGGAGGTCGAAGTTTGCGCGGCCGAACATCTGGCGCTTGAGCATCTTGATTTTGTTGTTGTGGCCCTCGACCGCGCCGGAGCTGTAGCGCAAGGTGAGGCCGGCGACGACCGCGTCGAGGTCCTGCAGGAGTCCGGTGGCAAAGCTCCGAAGAGCTGGGACCTGGTCCTGCTGGACTCGCGTGATCCAGTCCTTGAGCTCTTGGCCGCGGCGGTCGTTCATCAGCTCGGCGAAGGCCCTGACGTGCTTGGCCGTGGTGGCGAGGACCGGAACGTGGGCCAGGATCTCCTTGAGCTGCCGGCCCGCGTCGATGGGGAGACGGTCGGGATGGCGGGTGATCCAGCTGGTCACGTCCCTGACCGAGGGCTTTCGGCGGGGCGGGTCCTGACGCGGGAAGGCCTCCCGCAGCCGGCGGACGTAGACGCGCACGATCTGCTCCTGACCGGGGAATCCGCGCTGCCGGATCTCCTCGAACAGGCGCCGGGCGATGGTATGGCCTTCGCTGAACCGCTGGTCGAGGTAGGGCTTGTAGGGGTCGAGGATGCTGGAGCGTCCCGTCCAGCGGCCGACCAGCAGTTCGTCGGGATCCTTCACGCCGGCCAGTCGGCGGACGGTGCCGCGGGCCAGGCCCAGTCGGCGGGCGATGACGCGCAGGCTGAACCCGTCCTCCATGAGGGTGTGGACGGCGGCGTGCTGTTCACGGACCCGGTCGGACAAACGTCCGGTCCGACGGGGCTCGGCCGTGACGGGCGGCAGGACAACAGCCGTGTCAGGACTGGATGCAGGAGTTGGTTCAGGCAGCAGGGCCCGGTGCTGGAGCACGGTCTTCTCCACTGCATCGGCGAGGTTCTGCCACAGGTGGAAGCGGTCGGCGACGTGGATCGCGTCCGGGGCGCCGAGCCTTGCGGCTTCGGCGTAGGAGGCTGAGCGGTCGCGGCAGACGACCTCCACTCCCGGGTGGTCGGCCAGCCAGGACCGGACGCTCTCGACCGTGCGGTCGGGAAGCAGGTCGATGGGGCGGCGGGTCTCGATGTCGACCAGGACAGTGGCGTAGACGTGTCCCTTGCGCAGGGCGAACTCGTCGATGCCCAGCACGCGCGGCGCCGCGGGGACCGGGTCGGGCAAGACACGTATCAGTCGCAGGAGCGTGGAACGGCTCACCGGGACCGAGAAGGTCTTCGCCAGGCGGGAGCCGGCCCGGCCAGCCAAGGCCAGGGCGAGCTGCTGGAGCGCGGCCTGCAGGCCCTGACTCCGCCGTCCGTGACGGAAGGTCAACCCGGCTGCCTGCTCAACGAACGTGGCCCGGGGACACGCTTGTTCACGGCAGCGGAACCGACGGACCCGTAACTCGACCACCACTCGACGCCCGCCCGACGCACTGTCGTCCAACCGCCGCACGTAGCTGCTGTGCACCCGGGTCGAGACAGTTCCGCACGACGGACAGCCTGCCTGACCGCCGGTCGTGGCGGCGTGGACGGTGATGCGGTCTGCGCGAACGGTCAGGGCGTTGACCGCGACATCGGCGGTTCGGTGGAGCCAGAGGTTTTGGAGGAGGTCGTCAGCCACGATCGTTCATGATTGCGGTTCCGGTGACGCTCTGTGGCTCTGGCACGGAAAGTGATCCAGAACCACGATTTCACGCGTCGCCGACACCGCCACCGCTTTAGCTGTCGGCCGGTTGATCCAGTAGCAGCCTTTGTGGTCATGCAGCCCCCTCCTGGGCGCACGGTACCGCGCGGTCGGTGGAGCCTCTAACCCACCACTCACCCCAGCTCCCAACCTGTCTGCCGTCGACCCACACACCGTGGCCCGGGAGTGTTCTAGCCTGCGAAACTCTCTGGGTGAGCTATCCCGCAACAGACGAGCTGTCCTCCGAAGAACGCGCCTTCATGATCAATGCGACCGAGATCGACATCCTTCCGGGTGTCTGGGGTGACCTGGATGAGCCGCTGAGGTCCGGGCCTGCCGCGGATCTCATTCCGATCCTCATGCCGCTTGTCGACAGAGGGTGGATCGAGGTGTGCCGGGTGATTCCCTGGACTGCACCCGATGGGGGAGCAGGGTTTCAACCCGGGCCTCCCATCCCGAAGCAGGATCTTCCAGCCCTTCTGGCAGACGCCGAGAACTGGGAGTACCCGCAGGCTGGCGAGTGGTTGGGATGCTTGACCTTGGTACTCACCGAGGCGGGACAGGGGATCCCCCGGTGATGTGGCCGTGAGCTGTCACGTGTCCAGCTCCCATCCTGTCTGCCGTCGACTCGCACGCCGTGTGGCGCAGGTCCTGATGTCTAGACGACACGCTCATCAGCCACGGTGATACCTGTACCGACGCGGAGCGACCATACCGGCCTCCGCCGCATCGCGGCAGCAGCCGCTCCCCACCCGCCCATTCCCGGTAGTGCGGTCGCCTCACGCTCCCGTCATCCGTGACGGCGGGGGTACGGCGCCGCGCCCTCCTCAGGCCCCGCAGTCGGCCGGCCGTGTGCAAGAGGCCACCGCTCCCTCGCCGCTGGCTGTCTTTTGGCCGCCCGTCCTGGCCGTGGTCGGCAGCGCTCGTGGCTACGCGTGCCATGTGACGGTTGCCGTGCTTGAAGGCCTGCTTTGGCTGCCCATCAACCCAAGCTGTCAGGCGTGCGGACGGCGCCCGGGCTGGAGCGGGGCGTCAGACAGGAGCGCAGGCCCGGGCGACGGGCCGCGCGCACCGCGCCGTGCGCGGTGGGTGCCTTGATGATGTAGGGAAAGTTCTACCGCGCCGCGATCACGAACCGCTCGATCGTGGCCTGTCGGCTCCGTACCTGCCTCGGCTACCGTTCCGTCCATGCCTTCTGCACTGGACACACCCCAAGGGGCGGCAGACCTCGCCGAGTCCCTGCTTCCTCCGCTCGGGAACCGCTGGCTGCACACCCAGGCCGTGGCCGCTCGGGCGCAGGAGGTCGCTGCGGCTGTGTCTGAGGCTGACCGGGATCTTCTCGTCGCCGCCGCGTGGCTGCACGACATCGGCTACGCCCCCGAGCTGCGTGACACCGGCTTCCACCCCATCGATGGCGCACGTCATCTGGAAACGCTGGGTGCGCCAGCACGCCTCGTACGACTGGTCGCTCACCACTCAGGAGCGGTGTACGAAGCAGAGCAGCGGGGACTCTCGGCAGAGCTGGCCGTCTACGAGCGGGAAGACTCACCGGTCCTGGATGCCCTGAAAGGGAGGGCGAAGACTGGCGCCCCCGGCAGGACTCGAACCCGCGTCCCCTCACCACACATTCACCGGCGGGCCGCTCCCGACTCCCCCTGAGTGGTGCCGTGAGCGCGACTGGTCGCGCCCCTTCAGGCCCCTGCGCTAGCCAGGGGCCTTCGCCATTGCCGGGCCCGATCAGGATGGGTACCCTACGGATCTTTCCGCGAATCCTGCGCAGGTTCCGCACGACTCCTGCACATGCGCCTTGCAGGTACTACAGTCACCTGCGCACCGATCACCCCATAACACCAAACATGAGGCAACCGGGGCGGCGGGGCGGTCACACCGGAGTTGCGCCATTGTGGGGGTTTTATGCGTGAAATGGTCAAGGGGTCGAACGTATCTCTTGCGGCTTTGAGCGAGAACGTCGATTCGGTGATCGTCAGTCTGGGCTGGGGGAGCGTGACCGGCGAAGGGGACGCCGACGTGTCCGTCCTGTTGCTGAACGCGAACGGCAAGGTCCGCAGCGATGCCGACTTCTACTTCTACAACAACCCGGTAGCCGCAGACGGAAGCGTGCAGCTCCTGGGTAAAACGCCGACGGCTGACGGCAACGAGGACCGGATCAGCTTCGATCTGACCGCAGTGCCCTCCGAGGTCGACCGCATCGTCCTGGCCGCCAGCCGTTACGAGGGTGCTCGCTTCGGAGAACTGGAAGGCGTGAAGCTGGCGTTGGCGGACGGCGGAGGTGAAGAACTCCTCCGATTCGCCATCGACGACGCCGATTCGGTGAGCGCGATCATCTTCGGTGAGCTGTACAGGCGTGCGGAAGAGTGGAAGTTCCGTGCGGTCGGTCAGGGCTACGACGCAGGCCTTGCCGGCCTGGCAGCGGACTTCGGGGTCGATGTCGACGACGATGCGACGGCCGAGGAGACGCCGGACGGGGCCGCTGACGACGCTCAGATGGACACGGCGGCAATGCCGTCGGCCGACGAACCGAAGCAACAAGAGGCGCTGGGGATGGTTCCCTCCCCTCGTCGCCCTGAAGGCGAGGACCAGCCGAGGAAGCCTGCCGCGCGACCTCGTACGGCCAAGAAGAAAGTCACCCTGCCCAAGGCGGCCAAGAAGACGCTGGCGGAGAACGAGTCGTGGAAGGACGCAAGACTCTTCCCCGCGTCGGCGCTCAAGAGTGACCGTGAGCGTGAAACGCGTGCAACCTCGGTGCTGCTGGCTGTTATGGCTCAGGTGCCCGAATTCGGCAGGAGACTCACCGCCGCGTTCGGGGCACCGGCCGGTCGCATGGAGACTTTCACCGAGGTCACCCTTCCGCACGGTGACACCCCGCGACGTCCCGATGGAGTGATCCGGGTCGAACGCGCCGGCAAGCTGTGGACTGCACTCGTCGAAACGAAGACCAACGGCAGCGCCCTCAAGAGCGACCAGGTACAGGCGTACATGGACATCGCCGCGCGCCGCGGCTACGAGGCCGTGATCACCCTGTCGAACGACGTCGCGTTGGAGGGCAGCCCGCTCGTCGAGGTCAAGATCGACGGAAGGCGCAAACACAAGGTAGCCCTCTGGCACCTGTCATGGGCCGAGGTCGCCCATCAAGCACAGATGCTGATCAGGCACGAGGGTGTCGGCAACGCGGCGCACGCCTGGCTCCTCCAGGAGCTGCTGCATTACTTGCAGCACGAGAACTCCGGCTGTCACGGTTTCCAGAACATGGGACCGGCCTGGGTGCCGGTACGCAACGGAATCGACGACGAAACCCTGTGCCAGGGAGACCCGCGCGCGCTGGAGGTCGTCGAGAGCTGGGAGCGTCTCGTCCGGCAGGTCTGCTTGCGGCTGGGTGGTGAACTGGGGCAGAAAGTACTGCCGGTCCAGCGCGCCAGGCGAGGAACGGATCCGAAAGCACTCCGCGCCCGTCTCGCGGATCAGTTCTGTCTCGACGGGCGACTTCAATCGGAGCTGCGCATCGAGGGAACGCCCGGCGTCCTGGCGATCAGCGCGGACCTGCGTACGGGCAAGCTCCGCACCTCCATCGAGATCCCGGCTCCCGAGCAGGGCTACCCCTTGTCGTGGGCGAAGCGACTCGTCCGGCGCCTGGCCGAAGCGCCCGCGGATCTTCACGTCGAAACTCTCGTCGAGGGGGAAACGGCCGGGCCGCGGGGAACGCTCGAACGCCTCCGCCCCGAGCCGGCCGACATGCTGCCCAAGGAGGCTGCCGCCCAGATCGTCGGCTTCCGGCTGTCCCTCCTCAAGGGCATGGGGAGCAGCCGCGGAAACGCGGAATCGGGCTTCATCCGGAGCGTCGACGACGCGGTGCACCGGTTCTACACCAGCGTGGCGGTCCATCTGGACGGTGCGACACCTCGCCGCGCACCTTCGAAGGAAGGGGCGACAACAGGCTGAGGTTCCGCGATCACCTTGCCGACTCGGGCGTTCGGTCATCCGCCGGGCATGGTGCGCTGCGCGCAAGGGCGACGTACTGGCCGGGAACAACGTTCTGGTGTTCCCGGCGGCCTACGCCCGGTGCGTCGAGAGGCAGCTGCCTGACCTGAAGCGGCGCCTGGAAGCCGCGGGAGATCTCCCCGAGCGGAGCAGCACGGACTGAGGCCGCCAGCCGAGAACTTCGACACGTATTCGACAGGGCCACCCGCGAAAACCCGGTGACAGCCGGACGGCCCCGGAACTTCCCCTTGATCGTCGGGGGAGTGCCCGGGGCTTCGTCGTGTCGCATGAGACTGGCTCTGACCAGCAAAAAGCCCTCCCCAAGGGGAGGGCGGAGACTGGCGCCCCCGGCAGGACTCGAACCTGCGGCCAAGCGCTTAGAAGGCGCCTGCTCTATCCACTGAGCTACGGGGGCCTGGTGTGGTGGCCTCGTTGCGTGGTGCCCGGGTGCGGGCTGATCCGCGACGATGCCGGGGACAAGGATAGGGCTCCCGGATCCTTCTCCCTGTTGCTTCGCCTCCGTGGCTCGATGTGGAGGTTCGGTGAAGCGGTCCTGATAATCGCAGGCAGGTACGAATCGTGCATCGCTTTTGGGGTCTCGCGCTACGGGTGTTGTGCACTCGTTATGGCTGGGCTGTGCCCTTGTCCCAGTCGTACCTTCCGTCCCTTGTGTTCAGTCGGCGCGCAGGCATGTCTATATGCTTCAGAAATCCCCCGAAATTGGGCATTCTTCGCATGTGGTGACCTTGGACGTACGGCCTCAGCTGCTCGACGCACTTTCCGCCCTGCGCGACCGTGTCGCCGCCGCACGCTTTCCGCTGCCCCTGACAGGGGCCCCGCGCGCGCGTGCCAATCGCGACGAACTGCTCGCCCAGCTCGACGACTACTTGGTGCCCCGGTTGAGGGAGCCCCATGCACCCTTGCTGGCCGTCGTCGGGGGTTCCACCGGCGCCGGGAAGTCGACGCTCGTCAACTCGCTCGTGGGGCGCCGGGTCAGTGAGGCGGGGGTGCTGCGGCCGACGACACGGACTCCCGTACTGGTGTGCCACCCGGAGGACCATCACTGGTTCAGCGGCATGCGTGTCCTGCCCGACCTCACGCGCGTGTGGGTGCCCCACCAGGACCCCGGCGAGGAACTGCTCATGCCCGGGGAGGACGGCAAGCGCATCCTGCGCATCGAGACCGCCGAGACCCTGCCGCGCGGCCTCGCGCTCCTCGACGCACCCGACATCGACTCCCTGGTGGCGGAGAGCCGGGTCCTGGCCGCCGAGCTCATCTGCGCGGCCGACATCTGGGTCATGGTCACGACGGCCGCCCGCTACGCCGACGCCGTGCCGTGGCATCTGTTGCGTACCGCAAAGGAGTACCGCGCCACCCTGGTGACCGTGCTCGACCGGGTCCCGCACCAGGTGGTGTCGGAGGTGTCGCGGCAGTACGGTGCCCTGCTCACCAAGGCCGGGCTGGGCCATGTACCGCGCTTCACCGTGCCCGAGCTGCCCGAGTCGGCCTGGGGCGGAGGCCTGCTCCCGGCCACCGCGGTGGCCTCCCTGCGGACCTGGCTGGTCCAGCACGCCCAGGATCCCGTCGCCCGGCAGGACGTCGTGGCCCGCACGGCGCACGGCGTCCTGGACTCCCTCAAGTCACGGATGCCCGAGCTCGCCGGCGCCGCCGCGGCCCAGCACGCGGCGGCTCTGCGGCTCACCGCCGCCGTCGACGGGGCGTACGACAGCGAGCACACGCGCGTACGGGGACGGCTTCAGAGCGGCGCCGTACTCGCCGGCGGCGCCCTGAAGCGATGGCGGGCCTTCCCGCTCGACTGCACGGCGGGTGAACTCTTCGACGCCCTCGTCGAGAGTCTCGGCTCACTCCTGCTGTGCGCCGTCACCGCCGCCGACGAACGCATCGACGAGGCCTGGCGGCGCGAGCCCGCGGCGGGCGCCCCCGGGCTGACGGGGCACGACCCGACGCCGGAGGGCGCCGAGCACCGGATCGGGGTGGCCGTACGACGCTGGCGGCGCGAGCTCGAGGAGTGCGCCGAGGACGAGCTGCGCGGGCTCGACCGCGGTGCCGCCGTCGAGCCGGAGGCGGTCTCCGCGCTGGTCGCCACCGTCCTGCTGGGCGGCCGCAGGGCGCGCAACGCGGGCGAGCGGCTCGCGGAGCGGATCGGCGCGCACGGCGCCCTGCGGCTGCGCGACCGGGGCGGGCGGCTGCTCACCACGTACGTGGACCGGGTGCTCCAGGCCGAACGCGAGCGGCGCCTCGCACCCCTCGACGGGCTCGACATCCACGTGGAACCCCAGGCCGAACTCATTGCCGCACTGTCCGTACTGCAGAAGGAGAGGTGACCAGTGACCGCCGTCGCCGACCAGGACCACACGGAACATGCCGATCATGGCGGGGGGACGGACCCCGTGCGGCCGCCGGGGCCGCCCGCACGGGAACGGGAGGAGGCCGGTCGGGGCATCGCGACGGGCGTCCGGAAAGGGCAGCCGGAGGGAGTGCGTCAGATGTCCGATGCCGTCGGCGACGAGCGGTTCGAGGAGCGCGTGAGGCGCGAGGAGCGCGAGGAGCGTATGAGGCTCAGGGAGCGCGTGGGGCGCGATGGGCGCGTAGGGCGCGGGGGCGAGGCGGATCACGCAGATCACATGGATCACATCGATCACATGGATCACGCGGACAGTGCAGGTCGCACGGGTCGCGCGGGCCGCTTCAATCGTATGGATCACCTGAGCGACGTGATTCACGTCGATCATGCGGATCACGTGGATCATGTGGTGCCTGCCGGTCATGGGGGCGCTGCGGACCACGGAGACCACCAGGAACCCTCGGACCCTGGAGGCCCCGAGCGTCCCGAGGACCGCCTGGACGGTCAGGACCGCCAGGACCGCCAGGACCGTACGGGGCATGCGGGTCCTGCGGGCCGGGGCGACCGTGTGGACGGCGAGGGGCGCGCCGAGCACACCGAGCTCGCCGAACGCGCGGACCGTGGTGACTCCTCCGGCGCCTGGGACGACGGGCTGATCGCGCGCCGGGTGACCGAGGAGGCCGCCGCCGCGACGGCCCCCGCAGCCGCTGCCGCCGTCGAGAGCCGGGCGCAGTCGGCGCAGATCCCCGCACCGCTCGCCTACGACGGCCCGCTGCGCTCGCGTCTCGACGCGCTGCGGGAGCTGGTGGGGCTCTCCCGGGCCCGGCTCGACAACAGGACGCTCGCCGAGGCGGGCCGGGTGCTGGACGAGTCGGCGGCGCGGCGCAGGCTCTCCGGGCAGCACACGGTCGTAGCCATCGCGGGTGCCACCGGCAGCGGAAAGTCGCAGCTGTTCAATGTGCTCGCCGGGGTGACCATCTCGGAGACGGGCGTGCGGCGGCCGACCACCGCCGCCCCCATCGTGTGCAGCTGGAGCGACGGCGCGTCCGGCCTCATCGACCGGCTCGGCATCCCGGGACGGCTGCGGCGGCGCCCGTTGCAGAGCGCGGAGGCCGAGGCGCTGCTGGGCGGGCTGGTCCTGGTCGACCTGCCCGACCACGACTCGGCGGCCGTGCAGCACCGGGAGCAGGTGGACCGGGTGCTGGCGCTCGTCGACGCGGTCATCTGGGTCGTCGATCCCGAGAAGTACGCCGACGCCGTCCTGCACGAGCGCTATCTGCGGCCCATGGCGGGGCACGCGGAGGTCATGTTCGTCGTCCTCAACCAGATCGACCGGCTGCCCGAGGAGGCGGCCGACCTGGTCCTCGACGATCTGCGGCGGCTGCTGGACGAGGACGGGATCGCGCTCGGCGAGTACGACGAACCGGGCGCGACCGTGCTCGCCCTCTCCGCGCTGACCGGCGACGGGGTCGGTGAACTGCGGGAGGCGCTGGGCCAGTTCGTGGCCGAGCGCGGGGCGGCGGCCCGCCGGATCTCGGCCGACGTCGACGCCGCCGCGGTCGGGCTGCGGCCGGTGTACGCGACCGGGCGGCGCAGCGGGCTCAGCGAGGAGGCGCGGGACGAGTTCACCGCCCGGCTGGCGGACGCGGTGGGTGCCGCGGCGGCGGGCGAGGCGGCCGAACGCGCCTGGCTGCGCAACGCCAACCGTGCCTGCGGGACGCCCTGGCTGCGGCTGTGGCGCTGGTTCCAGGGCCGGGGGGCGCAGGTCCCCACGGGCCGCCTCGGGCAGCGGGCCCAGGCCGACGAGGAGGCCACGGCCAGGCAGCGGGTGGAACAGGCGGTGCGGGGGGTGTCCGAGCGGGCGTCGGCCGGGCTGCCGACGCCGTGGGCGCAGGCGGTGCGCGAGGCCGCCGTGCGGGGGTCCCAGGGGCTGTCCGAGGCGCTGGACGAGCTGGCGGCACGGGCCGGACTGCCTCCCGGGCGGCCGCCGCGGCCGGGCTGGTGGCCGTTGGCCGTGCTGGCCCAGGCGGCCATGACGCTGCTTCAGATCGTGGGCGGGCTGTGGCTGGTGGGGCAGATCGCCGGGGTCATGGCGCCGAATCTGGGGGTGCCCGTGCTGTTGATGCTGGCCGGCATCGTGGGCGGTCCGCTGATCGAGTGGAGCTGCCGGATGGCGGCGCGCGGACCGGCGAAACGGTACGGACTGGAGGCGGAGCGGCGGTTGCGGGAGGCCGCCGCGGGCTGCGGGCGGGCCCGGGTCCTGGATCCGGTGGCCGCGGAACTGCTGCGCTACCGGGAGGTCCGGGAGCAGTACGGCCGGGTCGTGGGCGCGGGCGTCGGGGTGCGGTGAGGTCGGTGCCGGGCCCGCAGGAGTGCGGTGACGTCGGCGCCGGGCCCGCAGGGGTGCGGTGAGGTCGGTTCCGGGCCCGCAGGGGCGCGGATCGGATCACCCCTGCGGGTGAGGGAGTTCTCCACAGGCGGGGGGTGACCCACAGGGCTCGGCGGGCTCGTCCCGGCGGAGGCAGTCTGGTGCCACGGCGGTCGCGACGGACGCGGTCGCCGTGGCGGCGGCGGTACGCGCGTGAGCGTGACCGACGCGGCGGACGCAGCCGTACGGGACGGGCCCGTACGCGTGCCGGACCGGGCCGGGTGCCCGGGTGAGGGAGGGGTTCGCGATGAACGAGACGATCGTGTGCACGGTGGGCAACGTGGCCACGCAGCCGGTGTACCGGGAGCTGGCCTCGGGGCCGTCCGCGCGGTTCCGGCTCGCGGTGACCTCGCGTTACTGGGACCGCGAGAAGAGCGCCTGGACCGACGGGCACACCAACTTCTTCACGGTGTGGGCCAATCGCCAGCTCGCCACGAACGCGGCGGCGTCCCTGTCGGTGGGCGAACCCGTGATCGTGCAGGGCAGGTTGAAGGTGCGGACCGAGGTGCGCGACGGGCAGAGCCGGACGTCGGCGGACATCGACGCGGTGGCCATCGGCCATGATCTGGCCCGGGGCACCTGCGCGTTCCGGCGTACGGGCCGGCCGGAGGCGGGCACGGCCGGTCCGCCGGACAGGCCCGAGCCCGCCTGGGAGAACCCGGCCGAGGGCGGCGGCCCGGAGGCGGTGCACCGGCCCGCGGAGCCGGCCGCGGTGACGTGATGTCAGCCGATGCCCCGACTCGGCCGAACTGCGGCTTATCGGTGAATTCCACCGGGACTTGCCCCGAACAGCCCGGTTGATTTGTCGATAAGCCCTGCTCCGGGGTGATCCCGGCGATAACGATTCCGAGTCGGATCGGTTGTCTGACGATATGACGAGCGAAAGGCGGAGTGGCTCTTCCTTAGGATGCCGGGCATAGCTGTCAAGGCTGCTGATTCTGCTGGTGGGACCGTACCCCCACGTCAACGGGTCCTGCTCGAAGGGGAATTCTGTGCTTTCTTCGCTCTCCGCGCCGTCTCCACGTCGTCGGCGAGGGGTGGTCCGGTCTGCCGCCGCGGTGCTCGTGTCCGGTCTGGTCACCGCAGGTGCGGTGGCCGTCGCCGCTCCGGCGGTCGCCGCCGAGACGGTGCAGAGCCAGGGCGGGGCGATCGCCACCATGGGCGGTCTGAAGACGTACGGCGGCGCGGTGGTCCACGGCGACAGCGGGGACCAGCAGGTGTCGGCGGGGCTGTTCGAGATGTCCGTCGAGGGCGGCGGCACCCTTCAGACGTACTGCGTCGACCTCCACAACCCCACCCAGCGGGACGCCAGCTACCACGAGACGCCCTGGAGCGGTACGTCGCTGGCCGCCAACAAGAACGCCGGCAAGATCAGCTGGATCCTCCAGAACTCCTACCCGCAGGTCAACGACCTGGCCGCGCTCGCCGAGGCGGCGGGCACCGGCTCCGGCCTCACCGAGCAGGACGCGGCGGCCGGTACCCAGGTGGCCATCTGGCGCTACTCGGACGCCGCCGACGTGGACGCCATCGACCCGCAGGCCGAGAAGCTCGCCGACTACCTCCAGAAGGCCGCCCGTACCGCCGCCGAGCCCGAGGCGTCGCTGAGCCTCGACCCGCCCGCGGTCTCCGGTCACCCCGGGGGCCTGCTCGGCCCGGTGACGGTGCACACCGACGCGGACAGCGTGACGGTGACCCCGTCCGCGGACCCGGCCGTCGACGGGGTGCGGATCGTCGGCAAGGACGGCAAGGCCGTCACGTCCGCGCAGGACGGCAGCCAGCTGTTCTTCGACGTGCCCGAGGGCGCCGCGGACGGGTCGGCCGACCTGACCGTGCAGGCCTCGACCACCGTCCCGGTCGGCCGGGCCTTCACCTCCGAGTCCAGGAGCCAGACGCAGATCCTGGCCGGCTCCAGCGAGTCGACGGTCTCGGCGACGGCGAGCGCGGCCTGGGCGGCGCTGGGCCCGATACCCGCCCTGTCGGCGGTGAAGAACTGCGCCAAGGGCGGAGTGGACGTCACCGTGGCCAACAGGGGCGACGAGGTCTTCACCTTCGAGCTGATGGGCACCGAGCACAGCATTCCGGCGGGGGTGTCGCGGACGGTGACGATCCCCCTCCAGGAGGATCAGGCCTACGGCTTCACGATCGACGGCCAGGCCGGCTTCCAGAAGCGGTTCACCGGCGTGCTCGACTGCAAGACCCAGGGCGGCGTCGGCGGGAACGCCGTGCAGACGCTCAGCGAGCCCAGCCCGGCCACGGTCGGCGGCACCTCCACCGGCCCGAACCTCGCCGAGACCGGCGGCTCCGGCGCGACCCCGCTGATCGTCGGTGTGGCCATCGGCCTGGTCGTCATCGGCGGCGCGGCGCTGATCCTCGTCAGCAGGAAGCAGAACCCGACCCAGGGCTGACAGAGGCACCTCGATCCCGGGCGGCCACGGCGCAGACCACCGAGGAGACGACGGCGGTCACGGCAAGGCTCCCCAGCACGACCAGCCCCACGCCGATCACGAAGAGACCGTCGCCGTCGCCCGACCAGTCGTAGAACGCGGCGACGCCCAGGCCGGTCGTGGTGCCGACCACGGCACTCGTGCGATGCCCCCGGTACGCCGCCCAGCACACCGGGGCCAGCAGGGTCAGCACCAACCCGATCACCTGCCACGGCTCGTAGGGGCCGGTCGACGTGCCGTCGGGCCGCACGTCGCGATGCTGGTCCCAGCCCAGCCAGGCGGCCCACAGCGCCAGGGCCGCCCCGGCCGACGCGAGTACTGGCAGGAGTCGGGAAACGGGGTCCGTCAGGTGTCGGTTCATGCCCCGAGCCTCCCGGCCCGCCGCGTCACGGCACAGAGTGCGCATACTCATCTCCGCCCGAGTACGCGGACGGAGAGTGCCGGCCGGGTCGCCGTGGTGGTCGAAGAAGCACCAGGTCATCAGAGCGGAGCGCGAAGATGACCAGGATCTAGAGTATGGAGGCCGCTGGTCCTTTCGGTCGCGCTCCCCGTGTCTGTACCGCGCTTGGGCAGAATGCGAGTGTGTCCCTCGATGCCGTCGACGCCGTGACTGGTCCGCGATGCCCAACCCGACGGCCCACCCATCCGATAGATCGAGCGCGGAACAGCGGGGACCCTCGGTGAAATCAGCCGAGCCTCCAGAGCCACGCATCAGCCGTTCGCCCAGTTCAGCCCACCAACTGGCCTCAGATTGCCTCTGATCTTGCTCAATTTGCGCGCCTTCTCGTCCTGTGTATGCGGAACTTCGGATCAACGTCACTCGCCGCCCGGGGGTGACGCACAAACTTGGGGGAGCCATGAAGAGAAGGTCCAGCGCCATTGCCGGTCTTGCCGGTCTGCTCATGCTGGCAACTGCGGCACCGGCCTTCGCCGATGGCACGGAGCCGGAAAGCGGTGTTGTTGCGCCGGCCGCGGTCGCCGATGGCGCGGCTGTCGAGCCGGGCAGCGTTACCGATGATTCCGCCGCAGGCGCTGTCAGCGGCGAAGACGGTACGTGGCTACAGCAACTGCACGGCCACTGCCGAGACTTACGCTACGGTCCGGGCACCTTACCGAGAGGGCTGGGTCATCAAGTAGCAGGCACCTGACGAGCTAGCAGGTATTTCACGCTCGCGCGCCTCGATCGGTCCAACCGGCTGAGGCGTGAACGTCTGTAGCCAAGGAGAAACCGTATGCGTCCAGTCGCGCCCGTGCCGGTCCTTCTGCTTCTTCTGCTCCTGTCGGCATGCTCTGCTCAGGCCGAAGGCAGTACTCAGCCCGCCACCCCCGCAGCCGCATCCGCAGCAACCAAGGCGCCCTCGGGTCCCGCTTCCCCGAAGAACCCCCAGGACTCTCTCGCTCTCCCGCAGAAGCCCAGCTTCCTGGTTCCCGTCACCCAGGGAAGTCATAGCGAAGACCTGCCGGCCTTCACGCCGACCGAAGGCGTCTACAGCATTCACGCTCTGTGCACCGGCAAGGGGACCGTGAGTATCCACTACGGCTCTCACGATGAGGATCCCAGCAAGGTCGAATGCGGCACCCCGGTGACTGTCGGCCGCGTCTACACCGATCGCGGAAAGCCGCAGATCCTCTCCATGCAGGTTGACGGGTCCGACATCCACTGGGCCGTGGCCGTCGTGGCGGGAACACAAGCCATGTGACCCTCGACTCGATCGGCGAGCCCCCGCTCACCCGGGGGTGACGCTCGTCGTCGGTCGACGCGCCCGCCGTCGTGGCTGACTTTCGTCGGCTGAGGTTCAGGCGGGGCGTGTCGAAGGTGCCGCCGTCGCTCGAGTGCGCCAGGGCTGGGCCGTCCGAGGGGCGCCGAGGCCGACCGATGGCGACCGGCAGTGACGAGCGAGCTACGGAGACCGGCAGCAGAACCCCAGGTCACAGCCCCTCGGCGGAACGCGTTTCCCCCCAGGGGTAGCCGTCAGGCAAGATGGGGTGTATCTGCCCTCTGCCCATTGCCAGATTTCAACGCCGGACGGTTTCTCTTGGCTGAGTACATCTACACCATGCGCAAGACGCGCAAGGCACACGGCGACAAGGTCATCCTTGACGACGTGACGCTGAGCTTCCTGCCCGGAGCGAAGATCGGCGTGGTCGGCCCGAACGGAGCCGGTAAGTCGACCGTCCTGAAGATCATGGCGGGCCTCGAGCAGCCGTCGAACGGTGACGCGTTCCTCTCGCCCGGCTACAGCGTCGGCATCCTGATGCAGGAGCCCAAGCTGAACGAGGAGAAGACGGTCCTGGCCAACGTCCAGGAGGGCGTCGCCGAGATCAAGGGCAAGCTCGACCGGTTCAACGAGATCGCCGAGCAGATGGCGACCGACTACTCGGACGCGCTGCTGGAGGAGATGGGCAAGCTCCAGGAGGACCTGGACCACGCCAACGCCTGGGACCTCGACGCCCAGCTGGAGCAGGCCATGGACGCCCTGGGCTGCCCGCCCGGCGACTGGCCGGTCAACAACCTCTCCGGTGGTGAGAAGCGCCGCGTCGCGCTGTGCAAGCTGCTGCTCGAGGCGCCCGACCTGCTGCTTCTCGACGAGCCCACCAACCACCTGGACGCCGAGTCCGTGAACTGGCTGGAGCAGCACCTCGCCAAGTACGCGGGCACCGTCGTGGCCATCACCCACGACCGGTACTTCCTGGACAACGTCGCCGAGTGGATCCTCGAACTCGACCGAGGCCGCGCCTTCCCGTACGAGGGCAACTACTCCACGTACCTGGAGACCAAGGCGACCCGTCTCAAGGTCGAGGGGGCGAAGGACGCCAAGCGGCAGAAGCGCCTCAAGGAAGAGCTCGAGTGGGTGCGCTCCAACGCCAAGGGGCGCCAGGCCAAGTCCAAGGCCCGTCTGGCCCGCTACGAGGAGATGGCGGCCGAGGCCGACAAGATGCGGAAGCTGGACTTCGAGGAGATCCAGATCCCGCCGGGCCCGCGTCTGGGCAGTGTGGTCGTCGAGGTCAACAACCTCAACAAGGCCTTCGGCGAGAAGGTCCTCATCGACGACCTGAGCTTCACCCTGCCGCGCAACGGCATCGTCGGTGTCATCGGCCCGAACGGCGCCGGCAAGACCACGCTCTTCAAGATGATCCAGGGCCTGGAGGAGCCGGACTCCGGCTCGATCAAGATCGGCGAGACCGTCAAGATCTCCTACGTCGACCAGAGCCGCGAGAACATCGACCCCAAGAAGACCCTGTGGGCCGTTGTCTCGGACGAGCTCGACTACATCAACGTCGGCCAGGTCGAGATGCCCTCGCGGGCCTACGTCTCCGCCTTCGGCTTCAAGGGCCCGGACCAGCAGAAGCCGGCCGGCGTCCTGTCCGGCGGTGAGCGCAACCGCCTCAACCTCGCGCTCACCCTCAAGCAGGGCGGCAACCTGCTGCTCCTCGACGAGCCGACCAACGACCTCGACGTCGAGACGCTCTCCAGCCTGGAGAACGCGCTGCTGGAGTTCCCCGGCTGCGCCGTGGTCGTCTCCCACGACCGCTGGTTCCTGGACCGGGTCGCCACCCACATCCTCGCCTACGAGGGTGAATCCAAGTGGTTCTGGTTCGAGGGCAACTTCGAGTCGTACGAGAAGAACAAGATCGAGCGCCTCGGTGCGGACGCCGCCCGTCCGCACCGTGCCACCTACAAGAAGCTGACCCGGGGCTGATCGATCTTGCGGCACATCTACCGCTGCCCGCTGCGCTGGGCGGACATGGACGCGTACGGGCACATCAACAATGTGGTGTTCCTCCGGTACCTGGAGGAAGCCCGTATCGACTTCCTCTTCCGTCCGGACAAGGACTTCCAGCAGGGGTCGGTGGTGGCGCGCCACGAGATCGACTACAAGCGCCAGCTCGTCCACCGGCACGCGCCGGTGGACATCGAGCTGTGGGTCACCCAGGTCAGGGCGGCGTCCTTCACGATCAACTACGAGGTCAAGGACCCGGACCAGGTCTATGTCCGGGCCTCGACGGTGATAGTGCCGTTCGACTTCGCACAGCAGCGGCCCCGGCGGATCACCGCGGAGGAGCGGGAGTTCCTGCAGGAGTACATGGACGACCACGAGAGCGCCGACGAGGGCGAGGCCGTCGCCGCATGACGGTGCTCCACCTCGCCGACGAGGGGGAGGCGGCGGACCTCGCGGCCTTCCTCTCCCGACTGCTCCACTACGACCGTGGAGCGGCGGTGCGTCTTCAGGCGGCCGGCACCGCACTCGCGGTGTTCGGCCGGCCGCCGTCCTTCGAGGTGCTGGCCATCCGCGCGGTGCGGCTGGCCAAGCCGTACGAGAACGGGCTCGAGGCCACGCTCGACGTGACCGTGTCCGCCGGTGAGCTCCTGGAGTCGGTGGACGAGAAGGCGGCCACGGCCACCGTCCCGGCCGCCGTGACCGGGCCGCCGTGGGCGGGGGTGCTGCCGCCGCGGGGCGGCTGGAAGGCCGAGCCGGGGCTGCCGGCGCCGGACGGCCTGCGCAGCCTGGTCGCCGCGGCCGTCACCGAGTTCCGTTCCCGGACCGGTGAGCTGCCGGACGGCCTGCGTACCCGGACCGAACTCGACCGGATCGGGCGGGAGATCTGGTCCCGGACGGTGGGCGAGACCCGGCTGCCGGTGCGGGTCGTGCACGCGGCCCAGTCACTGGGCTTCCTGCGCGCGGTGAAGACGTCCGCCGAGGCGGAGTTGGGGATGTTCTCGTCGGGTGCGTGGCTGCGGCTGCGCACGCCGTACGGGTCGATCGCCGTACGGACGGCGGGACTCGGGACGCTGGGCGTCAGCGTCCGCTGACCCCGCGCGGGACCGCGTGCCCGCGCGGGACCGCGCTCCTGGGCCGGACCGCGCTCCTGGGCCGGACCGCGCTCCTGGGCCGGACCGCGCTCCTGGGCCGGACCGCGCTCCCGGGCCGGACCCCGGCAGGGTCCGGCCCGGCAGCCCGCGGGCCTCACTCCGGCGTGTTCACCATCGAGGCCGCCGCGTACGTCAGGTAGTTCCACAGCGTCGTCTCGTGCTCCTCGGACAGGCCGAGGTCGTCGACGGCGTCCCGCATGTGCCTCAGCCAGGCGTCGTGCGCGGCCCGGTCGACGGTGAACGGGGCGTGGCGCATGCGCAGCCGGGGGTGGCCGCGGTTCTCGCTGTAGGTCGTGGGGCCGCCCCAGTACTGCATGAGGAACAGCGTCATGCGCTCCTCGGCCGGGCCCAGGTCCTCCTCCGGGTACATGGGCCGCAGCACCGGGTCCCCGGCGACTCCCTGGTAGAAACGGTGGACGAGCCGACGGAAGGTCTCCTCCCCGCCGACCTGCTCGTAGAAGGTCTGCTCCTGAAGCGTGCCGCGCCGAATCTCTTTCACGTCCCCATGGTCTCAGACGGGGTGGCGGAGGACTCAAGGCTTAGGACCTGGCCAAGGGGCCACCGGGAGCTGGTTCGCCTCGGGCGCCGTCGCGCAGGACAGTGGAGCTATGGGCACGCGCGCGCTCGACAAGGACCTGGAGGACCTCGCCGCCTCGGCGCGGGCCGCGCTGGTGCGCGAGATCGGGATCAGCGGCGCCTTCGACCCGGATCCGGCCTGGCGGGAGGCGTTCGCGGCGGTCCCGCGGCACCTCTTCGTGCCGTACTACTACGTCGGCGCCCTGGGCGGTTACGAGCGCTGCTGGGGCGAGGACCCCGACCTGCGGGCCCGGGAGCGCTGGGTGCGCGGCGCGTACGCCGACGCCCCGCTCGCCACCCGGCTGCGCGACGGCGAGCTGGTCTCCTCCAGCAGCCAGCCGTCCCTCATGGCGCAGATGCTGGCCGAGCTGCGGGTGACGGACGACAGCCGGGTCCTGGAGATCGGCGCGGGCACCGGGTACAACGCGGCGCTGCTGTCGTACCGCCTCGGCGAGGACCGGGTCACCACCGTCGACCTGTATCCGGAGATCACCGAGGCGGCCCGGCAGCACCTCGCGGCGGCCGGGTACCACCCAGCCGTCGTCACCGGCGACGGCGCGCGCGGGGTTCCCGAGCGGGCCCCGTTCGACCGGATCATCGCCACCTGCACGCTGACGTCGATCCCGCACGCCTGGCTCGCCCAGTGCGATCCCGGTGCCCGGATCCTGGCGCCGCTGGCCACCGGCCTGATCACCCTGACCGTACGGGACGCCGAGCGCGCCGAGGGACACTTCCTGCACACGCCCGCCTACTTCGTGCCGCTGCGCGGCGAGGGTCGCCCACAGCCGGATGCGGCGGCCTCGACGAGCGGGGTGCCACGGGCCGCCCGGGACCACGAACTGCTCCGGTTCCTGCTCACGCTCACCCGCGGCAGCCTCGATCCGCAGGAGGCGTACGCGCTGTGGGACCGCGAGCACGCACCGCAGCGCGAGCGCTACGGCGTCACGGTCGCCGGCGGCTCGGCGTGGGCGTGGCTGGACGACCCGGAGGGGCCGTACGTATGGCCCCTTCCGGGCTGACCGGCTGACCGGCTGACCGGCGAACCGGCTGACCAGCCGACCGACTGACCGGCGAACCGGCGGCCGTTCCCGCCGGTCGGCCGGTCCGGCTCGCTCAGCCCCGCCGGATGGTGATCGTCGTCCAGGCGCCCACGTGCACCTGGTCGCCGTCCTGGAGCGGTACCGGCACGAAGGGCTGAATCGGTTCCTCGGAGCCGTTGACCGTCGTGCCGTTCGTCGAGTTCTGGTCGACGACCGCCCAGCCGCCGTCGGGCTGCTGCACCAGCACGGCGTGCTGGTGCGAGACGCCCGGGTCCTCCGGCGGCACCGAGAGGTCCACGTCGGGGGTCTCGCCGGTGGAGTGGCGACGACGGCCGATGGTGATCTGGTTGCCGGTGAGCGTGCGCCGCTGCTCGGGCGAGTACGCGGGCAGGTTCAGGCCCGCGGCCTCGGGCCCGGAGCGCTGCATCATCGCCATGAAGTACGTACGGTCCGGACCGATGGTCGCCGTCCAGGTCGCCGGCTGCTGCGGGAAGGCGGAGCCGGGCGGGGGGCCCTGCGTCGCACCGGGCTGCGGGTAGCCGTAACCACCGCCGCCGGGCGCACCGGGGGCGCCCGGACCACCGGGACCACCGGCGCCGCCCGGAGCGTTGCCGGAGGGCGGGGAGATCACCCAGTCGTCGTCGCCGAAGGACGGCCCGCCCTGCTGGGGACCGCCCTGCGGCGGACGGCCCGTCTCCTGCGGGAACATCGGCGGGGCCTGCGGGCCGGACTGCTGGTACATCTGCGCGGCGCCGTTCGGCACACCGGGACCGGGCGCACCAGGACCGCCGAAGCCGCCGGGGCCGCCGGCGGTGGGCGGCGGAACGGGCCGTGAGGGGTCCGCGCCGAACCCGGGAGCCGCGGAGGAGCCGGGGAACCCGGACGGGCCCGGACGGCCGGGACCCTGCTGACCGGGGCCCTGCTGACCGGGACCGCCCTGGCCGGGCGGCGGTCCGGGCCGCTGCGAGGGGTCCGCGCCGAACGGCGGAGCCGACGGGTCGCCGCCGAACGGCGGGATCGGCTCGGCCGGCCGGTTCACCTGCGAAGGCCGGGAGCTCTGGTAGTCGAAGGCGTCACCGCCGCCGAAGGAGGGACCCGGGCCGCCGGGGCCACCGAGACCCCCCGGGCCACCGGGACCCCCCGGGCCACCGGGACCCCCCGGGCCACCGGGACCCCCCGGGCCACCGGGCGGCTGCTGGAAGCGGACGGCCGGGCCGGGCGCGGGCGGGCGCGGGGCGGCCGGGGTGTAGGAGGTCGCCGTGTTGGTGAGGAAGTTCCACCGGCACTCCTCGCAGAACGGCGCACCGTTCTCGCGGGGCGTACGGCACTGGGGGCAGAGCTCGGGCTCGGCGTTGGGCACGGCGGACAGATGCCGGCCGCCGTGGCCCTGCTGACCGCCGGGGCCGGGAGGCGGCGGCGGGAAGCCGTAGTCGCCCGGCGGGGGCGGCGGCGGAGGGGGCGGAGGCACGGCACCGGCCATGCGGTGACCACAGACCTCGCACCAGTCGTCGGAACCCGACTGATGTCCGTTCGGGCAGGTCGGCATGTCGGCGCTTCCCCCTCTCCTTTTCCGGCCGCTCTGACCGGATTTACTCCGACCCCGAGAGGGGCCAGGCTCGCTGCTTGCGGTGTTCCGCTAGGTCACTTCTTTACACGAACAGTCTTTGTGGACCGAGTTTCGAGAGTCATCTCGTCGGCCTCCGCGACCTTTGCCTTCAATCGCACAGTACCTGTCGTCGCGTCGACCACGTCCACCACCTTCGCAAGCAGTTTCGCAGTATCGGCGTTCCCGGAGGCGCTGGCGAGCTGAACGGCACGGCCCAGCTTGGCCGTTGCGCCGTCGAAATCGCCCGCTTTGCGAAGGTCGAGACCCTGCTGGATCGCCCGGGCCAGTTCGGCCTGGCCGGTGTAGTGCGCCACCTGCGGATTGATCGAGGTCGACGCCGTCATGTCGTCGGTCCACACGGCCCGTACGAGGCCCTGTGCGCCCGGGTTCGGGGCGCTCGCGCCCCCGGGTTGCGGGACCACCAGGGAGACCCGGGCTGCCAGCATCTCCCGGCCCAGGCCCGCGGGCGGGACCTCGACGCACACGTGGTAGTCGCGGGACTCGTCGCCCCAGGAGCCGGTGGGGTAGTCCCCGGCACGCGGTCCGGCCTCGGTTCTGCGATCGGTCAGATCCTCGACCGTGGGCGCGACTTGCTTGACGTACTTGACGGAGGTGCCGACCGGGGTCCACAGCCGCAGCGCGACGTCGGCGACCTCCTTGCCCATGGCCGTCTCCATCATCCGCGTGAAGTCGGCGGCGAGTCCGGCCGGGTCGGCGACGATGTCGGCGGTGCCGAGCAGCGCGGAGGCGATCCCTGTGACTTCTTTCACTTCCCAGTCGGTGCCGACACCGCGGGCGTCACAGGTGAAACGGCCCGCGCAGTGGTCCAGGGACGCCTTGAGGTCCTGTGCCGACTCGTGCTCGTTGCGGCCGTCGGTGAGCAGGATGCCGTGCCGTATGGCGACGTCGGCCGAGGACAGCAGGCTCTCGGCGAGCCGCAGCCAGGTGCCGATGGCCGTGCCGCCGCCGGCGCTCAGCTTGCGCAGCGCCTGCTTGGCCTGGTCGCGGGTGGTGGCGGAGGCCACCGAGAGGCGGCCGCCGCCCGGATAGACCTCCTTGGCCACATGGGTGCCGCCGATCACCGCGAAGTGCACGCCGTCGCGCAGGGTGTCGATGGCGGCGGCCGTGGCGTCGCGGGCGTTGCGCATCTTCGTGGCCGGGTAGTCCATCGAGCCCGAACAGTCGACCATGATCGCCACGCCCGCGGACGGACCCCGCCCGGGTGTGTACACCTGAGGGGCCGAGGCCGCGCTGCCGACCGTTCCGCCGCCCGTCGCGGTGACCGTGACGATCGCGTTGACCTCGCGACCGCCCTCCGGGAGGTACTCGTTCTGGTAGACGTCCACCGAGAACTGCGGCACGTTGGACTTCGAGAAGTTGGCCATACCTGCTCAAATCCCCCTAGGAGCCCCCACGTCCGCGGGGGTGATGTCTCGGTACGGACCGGTCCCCTCCGGTCCGTCGGTACGCACGTGTCTTCGTCCCGGTTCGCGGCCTCAGGCCGATCCTGCCCCGGGTGGCGGGGCGGGGAACGGCAGCACGGCCACTGTTACGTTGTCGTGGCCCCCGCCGTCCAGCGCGTGGCCGACCAGGACCCGGGCGCCGTGCAGCGGCCGTGCGGCGGCGTCGAGGGGGAGCACCTCGGCCATCTCCTCGGCCGCCTCGGCGTAGTTCCACAGGCCGTCCGTGCACACCACCAGCACACCGGGCCGGTCCGGCTTGAAGGCGGCGGTGTGCGGCTCCAGTTCGTAGGCGTCGGCACCGAGCCAGCCGGTGATGGCGTGGGCGCGCTCGTCGGCGTAGGCCTCCGCCTCGTTCATCAGGCCGGCGGCGACCATCTGCGCGGCCCACGAGTCGTCCTCGGTCAGCCGGGCCGGCGGTGAGCCGCGGTCGGCCGGTACCCAGTAGACGCGGCTGTCGCCGACCCAGCCGACGACCAGCAGTCCGGTGGTGACCACGGCGCCGACCAGGGTGCAGGCGGGCGCGTTCTGGTGCGAGGCGTGCTCGCGGGCCGTCTCCGGTTCCCCGGCCAGCGCGTCGACCGCGTGCGAGGCGGCGACGATCGCGTCGTGCATCGCCTGCTGCGGGTGCGTGCCGCGCGGCAGGGCGGCCGCCAGGGACTCGCCCGCCGCGCGGGAGGCGGCGAGCGAGGCGTCGTCGGGACGGGTCGCCGAGGAGACGCCGTCGCAGACGATCGCGACCAGCGCGGGGGAGCCGTCGGGCAGCGCGCTCGTGCAGACGGCGAACGCGTCCTCGTTGCGGTGGTGGCGCAGGCCCCGGTCGCTGACGGCGGCGATCGGGCCCGACTCCTGCTCCATGTGGTCGCGTTCGCGCGGCTGGGCGTGCCCGCAGACCTCGCAGTAGCCGTCGTCGTCGACCCGGCCGGTCCGGCAGGCGACGCACACCTTGGGTTCCTCGGCCGGCGCGGCGAGCTCGGCGGCCACGCGCGGGTCGGGCGCCTGGAGGGCGTACTCCTCGGGCTCCGGCGGCCGGTCGAAGCGCACGCCGGTGGCGGGGACGGCCGCCGGATGGGCCGAGGGCGCCGGGGCGGGCGACGGGACCACGGGGGCCTGCGGGGCCGCGGGAGCCGACGGGGCTTGCGGCACCGCGGGAGCTGGCAGGGCCCCGGGGGCCTGCGGGGCCGCGGGAGCCGACGGGGCCCGGGCAGCCTCGGGAGCCGGTGGCGCCGGCGTGGCGGCCGGGTGCGGCGCCGGGCTGTTCATGGTGAGCGTCGGATGGTCGTCCGGCTGCGGCGGCACGGCGGACAGGTCGTATCCGCACGCACCGCAGAAGCGGTCGCCCGCCTCGAGCGGCTCCTCGCAGCTCGGGCATCGCGCCAGGGCGGCCTGCTGGGACATCTGGGACATCACCTACACCCACGTCCGGGGGCGGTAACGGTTGGCACGTTCCACCAGGTCGATCCTCTCCTCGCCGCCGGTCGCCAGCCGGGCCAGCGTGCGGTACGAGCGCTCCAGGCCGAACCTGAGGCCCCGTTCGTCCAGGCCGCTGCCGAGCAGCGCCCGCTCCCCGGAGGCGGTGGGGGCGGAAGCCCGGCCTCCGGAGAGTATCCAGTCCAGCGCGCAGCCGAGCACTTCCGTGGACAACTGCTCGCGCCGCGTCGGATCCAGACCGTACGCGTCCAGCGCCTCGACCTGCGCCGCGGCGGCGCTGAGATCCTCCGGGAACGACACGTCGGCGGAGGTCGCCGTCCGCTGCCGCAGCCGCGCGCGCACCGCCGCCACCCGGCCGGCCGTGTAGTGGATGGACGACTCCGGCACCGACTCCAGCGTCCGTACGGCCGCACGGCGGTCCCCGGTCGCGAGCTGGACGCGGGCCAGGCCGAACGCGGCGCTCACATAGCTCGGGTCGGTCGCCCACACCAGGCGGTAGTACTCGGCCGCGTTGTCCAGCTGCCCGAGCACCTCGGCGCACAGGCCGAGCGCCAGCTTGGGGGCGTTCTCGCCGGGGAAGGCGTCGTAGACCGCGTCGAAGGAGAGCGCCGCGCCCTCGTGGTCGCCGGTCACCAGCGCGGCCACGCCCCGGTACCAGACCACCCGCCAGTCGTCCGGGCGCTCCTCCTCCAGCGCGCCCAGGGAACTCAGCGCGGCCGCCGGGTCGCCGTGCTCCAGCCGGGCCCGGATCTGCCGCAGCCGGGTCTCGACGGACGGGGCGGGCACGGCCGACAGCGCGCTGATCAGCTCGGCCGGGGCCGAGGTCATCAGGCCCGCCAGGAAACCGGCGTTGGGGTCGGTCTGGTCGACGTGCGGGACCGGCAGGGCGAGCGCGGCGGCCGGGGTGGCGATCTGCCGGACGAGTCCGGTCACGGGAACCGGACCGGGGCCGGCCCCGGGAACGGGGTCGCTCCCCGTCCGGGCCGCGGGGACGGAGCGCCGCATCGGTGCCGGCCGCACCGCTGCCGTCCGCACCCCCAGCCGCGACACGTCCCCGTCCAGTCGCGGGAACAACTCCGTGTCCGTCACCTTCAGTTCGGGCCCGAACAGGGTCGAGAGGGCCGGTCTGGCCTGTCCCGTCTGGAGGGAGACGACCTCCCGCAGCACACCCGTCAGCTGCTCCGCCATCTCCTGCGCGGACGCGAACCGGCGTGCCGGGTCGGGGTCGGTGGCGCGCACCAGCAGCCGGTAGAACGACTCGTACCGGCGGAAGACCTCGATGTTGTCGGGGTCGGGCAGGGAGTCCACGAACACGCTCGTGTAGCCCTGGAAGTCGAAGGTGAGGACGGCGAGCGTGCGGCCCACCGTGTACAGGTCGCTGGCCACCGACGGGCCGACGTCCGCCACCTCCGGCGCCTGGTAGCCCACGGTGCCGTAGATGGCCGACTCCTCGTCGTCCACCCGGCGCACCGCGCCCATGTCGATCAGCTTGAGCTGGTCCTCGGTCTGGATCGCGTTGTCGACCTTGAAGTCGCAGTACAGCAGGTTGCGGCTGTGCAGATGGCCGAGGGCCTCCAGCGCCTCGATGCCGTACGCGCACGCCTGCTCCACCGGCAGCGGGTCACGCTTGCCGTCGGCGGTGCGCCGTTCGTTGGCGATCTCCTTCAGCGACTTGCCGCCGACGTACTCCATCACGATGTACCCGTCCAGCGATCCCGTGCGCTGATCCAGGTGCTCCACGAAGTTGTAGATCCGCACGATGTTGGCGTGCTCGATCTCGGCGAGGAAGCGCCGCTCGGCGACCGCCGCGGCCAGGGCGTCCTCGTCGCCGGTGTCCAGCAGGCCCTTCAGTACGACCCAGCGGTCCGACACCGCGCGGTCCACGGCCAGATAGACCCAGCCGAGACCGCCGTGCGCCAGGCAGCCCATGACCTCGTACTGGCCGTGCACGATGTCACCGGTGTGCAGCTTCGGCACGAACGAGTAGGGGTGCCCGCACTTGGTGCAGAACCCCTCCGTGCGCCCGGGCCGGTCGCCGCGCGAACGCCCCACCGGCGCCCCGCAGTCGGAGCGCGAGCAGAACCGCTTGCGCTCGGGCACCTCCGGGTTCTCCAGGACCATCGCCCGCGGGTCGGGCCGTGGCACCTGCGGCACCGCGACCAGCCCGGCGCCGAGCCGGCTGCGCGCCGAACTCCCGGTGCCGGAACCGGAGCTGCGCACCGACACCGAGCGGCCCGAGGTCCGGCCCGACACCGAGCGCGAGAGCCGCCCGGAGACCGAGCGCCGCGACCTCGACGACTGCGACGACGTGCGCGTACTGCCGCCCGCGCCCGCACCGGTGCGCGAACTGCCGCTGCCCGCCGAGCCCTTGCCGCCGATCGCGCCGGACGCGGCCGCCGCCGGGACGACCGGGGCGAGACCGCAGGTGCCGCAGTACAGCTCGCCGCCGCCCATGTCCTCGTACGACCCGTCGCAGCCCGGCCGCTGACACGCCTGACCTGCCTGACTCATGGCTACTGCTCCCCCCTGTGGTCCTGCGGTCCACGCTGCTGCGCCGCGCGCGGGACACCGAGCAGCTCGACGACCGCGTGCTGGTAGCGCAGGACGGCCTGCTCGGCGACGCGCAGGTCGCAGGGCGCGCTCCACAGCATGCGGCGGGCCGCGTCGTACCGCTCGATCAGGAACGGGTCCTCCGCGAGGCCGTGCCGGGCGACCTTAGCCCGGTAGGCGTCGAGGCGGCCGCGCAGCTCCGCGCGGACCGCCAGGGGCGCGGTGACCGCCGTCAGCGACTCACGGGCGCGCAGCAGCTCGTCCTCGGCCCGCTGCTCCAGGGACTCCAGCAGCGGCGACAGCCGGTTCCACTGGCCGCGCCTGCGGTACTCGGCAGCCGTCGCCAGCTGTTCCTGGAGCACGGTCGGCGGTCCGCCGACCACCGGCACCTCGGTGGCGGCGATCTTCGCGAGGACCTCGCCGCGCGCGGTGCGCGCCTCGGCCAGCGTGCGGTCCGCGCGGGAGAGCACGTCGCGCAGTCTGACCAGCCGCTGCTCGGCGTCCTGGCGGACCGTCAGCACGGCGTCGATCTCCCGGCGCACGTCCTCCAGCGCGCGCGCCTCCCGGTCGTACACGGTCGTGTCGGGCCGGCCGCCGCCCGGGGCCGAACTGCCGTGCGTCGGCAGCCAGTAGGCGAGCGGGTCGGACACCACCTGCTCGCGCAGGGCGGTCAGGGTGTGGGTGATCCGCTCCAGGTCGTCGCCCGCCGGGTGCTCGCCGGGGCGCACGCCCACGGAGTGCGCGAGCTTGCGGGTGCGCTGGAGCTCCGCGGCCAGTAAATCGATCCGGGCGGGCAGCGCCGACCAGACCGCGTCGGCGGCGACGACCATGTCCAGCGAGGACGCGTACAGCTCGTTCATCCGCTCCACGAGCGTGACGAGCGAGAAGCTCTCGCTGAGCCGGCCCGGGCCGGACAGCGTCGGCGCGTTCGCCGTGGCCGTCGCGCTGCCGGCGATCGTGACGGACTCGCCGCGCAGCAGTTCGGTCAGCTCCACCAGGTCCTCGCGGCTGGACCAGCGGCGGCGGGAGCGGATCTCCCGGGCCGAGCGCAGCGCGTCCGTGTAGGCGTCGAAGTACGCCCACAGCAGCGTGATCGACGCCTCCGCGGACGTCCAGCGCTCCCGGGTGGTCCCGGTGAGCGCGGCGCCTTCGAGGAGCCTGCGGCCCGCGTGGTCCTGGAGGGCGAGCAGCGAGGTCTCGATCGCCTCGTGCTCGGCGCCGAGCCGCGCCAGCGCACGGTCCACCTCGTCCCGGTCCATCACCGGCCCGGCGGGGTCCGTGACGCCCATCGATCACCTCTCGCTGCTGAATAGGGTTTCGGGTCTGCTGCTGCCTTCGTGGTCCTCGTGGTGTCCGTCGGCGTGCGGTCAGCTCGTGCGCAGGTACTGCGGTGCGGGCGGCCTCGACGCCGTCGCGTCCTTGCCCAGTGTGGCCGACAGCCAGGTGTCGTACGACGCCTGCCAGCCGTTGCCGCTGTAGCCGACCAGGATCTGGTTGACCCGGCGCACCAGGTCGTCGGCGTCCTGCCGCATCGCCACGCCGTAGTACTCCGTGGTGAAGGGGGCGCCCTTCAACTCGACCGTGGGGTCCTGGGCGGCCTGGCTGGCGGCGAGCGCGCCGTCGGTGACCACCGCGTCGACCTCGCCGAGCTGGAGGCGGACCAGGCAGTCGAGCTGGTTGGGGACGGTGGTGGAGATGTCGACGGAGGAGGCGAGACGGCCCGCCTTCTTGTCCTCGTCGAGCTTGGTGTACGCGGTGGAGGACGCCGCCGTGCAGATCTTCCTCCCGGCCAGCGTGCTGTTGTAGCCCGTGATCGTCGACGACTTGGGGGCCAGGACCTGCTGGCCGGTCTTGAAGTAGGGCGCGGAGAACGCCACGTCCTTCAGCCGGTCGCAGTTGATGGTCATCGTGCGCACGATCATGTCGACCCGGCCGTCCTTGATCGCCGGTATGCGCTCGTTGGTGGGGATGGCCTTGAACTGGACCGCGTCCGGGTCGCCGAGGATGTCCTGGGCGATCCGGTGCACCAGGTCGATGTCGAAGCCCTCCAGCGCGGAGCCCTGGTTGTTCGGGTCCCGATAGCCCCAGCGGTAGCTGTTCTGGTCGACGCCGACGATCAGCTTGCGCTTCTCGCCGGTGCGGTTCTTGATCGCCTCGATGGTGGCGCCGTCCGCACCCGAAGGCGGCAGCGTCTGCTTCTCCGGGGCCGTGCAGTTCTCGGCCCGCATCTGGTCGCCGGTGGCGAGGCCGGGCCCGCCCAGGCCGACACCGTCGTCGTGGTGCTGCCGGACCAGCGGCAGCAGCAGGGCGAACGCCAGGGCCAGGGCGCAGACGACCGCCATCGCGCCCACCCCGCCCCAGCCCTTCAGGCCGGCCCGCACTCGTCGCACATGCATCGTCACGCCCCCTCTCACCGGTACTCCGACAGCCTGCGTCCGATACCGAGCACCGCGCCCGCCGCACCCAGCACGGCCAGTACGGCGGCGCCCAGCGGCAGTCCGCTCATCGCGCCCAGGCCGTCGCCCGCCGCCTGCCGGAACTCGCTCTGCTCGTGGTCGAGGGCGCGGGCGAGGTTGGCGTCGACACTGTCGAAGCACTCGCCGGTCGCGCCCTTGTCGCCGATCACCCGGTCCAGCGCCTGCTGGTAGTTGCCGTTCTCGTCCTGCTCGCGGGCGGCGGCGTGGCGCTTCTTCCACTCCGTCATGTTGGCGACGGCCGCGGTGACCGGCTCGGCGCCCTGGTGGTCGTCGGCGAGCGTCCGGGCCAGCGCCAGACCCTTGCCGAGGGCGGTCATGTCCTCGGTGAAGTCGTGGTCGTAGACGTCGACGGTGGTGTCGCCCACCTTGACCGTCTCGGCGCCGCGGGCCACCAGGGTGAGGTTCTCGTTGCCTCGGGCCTTGAGGGAGGCGATCCGGGCGTCGTGCAGCACGTTCAGCGAGCGGACGCCGTGGTCGTAGGACTCGTTCAGCTGCGCGCGGGCCACGCCGTGGCCGACGACGAGCCAGAGCAGGACGACGGCCGCGGTGGCCGTGGCCGCCACCAGACCGTGGTTCAGCACCCGGTTGGTACGGCGGTAGTTGCGGTGCTGGACCCAGCCGAGCGCGGCCAGGACGAGGACGCCCAGGGCGATCGCCACCCAGGGGTAGGGCGTGGCACGCGCGTAGTCGTCGCCGAGGCGGCGGTTCTCCTTGGTGTAGAGGTCCTGCGCCGCCGGGAGCATCTCGCCCTGCATCTTCTCGTTCGCGTACCGCAGATAGGCGCCGCCGACCGGGAAGCCCTGCCGGTTGTACGTACGGGCGCGCTCCACCAGGCCCTTGTACTCCGGCAGCAGGATGTTCAACTTGGTGATGGTCGCCGCGGCGGGGGAGCCGGGGTCGGAGCTCCCGGCCGCCTTGACCAGCCCCGCGGCGGCGGTGTCGATGTCCTGCTCGTACCGCTTGCGGGAGGCGGCCGTCTCCTGGCCGCCGGCCAAAAAGCCGCTGGAGGCCGCGGTGTTGGCGTCGGCGAGCGAGCGGTAGATGTCGGCGGCCGCGGCGGTGAGCGGCTGGCTCTTGTGCAGGACGTCGTCGGCCGCGGCCGTGCGGTCGGTCATCTGCCAGGCGGTGACGGCGCCGAACGCGACGACGAGGACGGCGAGAAGGGCACCGAGGAGGCGCAGCCGGCCCGGTTCGGTGGTGGCGGCGGTGCGCAGCCGGTCGACGCCCTCCACGAACGCGGTGGCGCGCGGCGGCGGCGCGGCGGCCGCGGACCGGTCGGCGGCCCCGGGCCGGAGCGCGGCCCGGTGAGGTACCACCGGCGTCGTGGGCATGCCCGAACTCGGTGGTGCCGCACTGCCCTTCGGTGCCTGAGTCACTGCTGACCTCCCCCGTGGTCATCCGTCGACGCCAGTATCACTGCCGGGACCGACATCCGCACCGGGTCTTCGCCGGATCTTGATCGGATCGCAGCGCAAGACCCGGGTCCCGCGTCGCGACCCGTCCGGACCCCCGCACCCTCTGCCCATGAATACGCCGCGGGAATCCGTTCGGTTCCCGGGCCCGCGGGCCGGCGGCGGCACCGCCCGCCTCACGGCGCGTAGTGGGCCCGCAGCCTCTCCCGCGCCCCGGCCGGCGCGTCCACCCGGTCCAGGCCCAGCAGTGCCGCCCCCAGCACCGGCGGCGCCGTCACCACCCGCGCCACCGCCTTCGGCGCCCGGGCGGCGAGCAGTTCCCGTACGGCGTCGTCGAGCAGGGCGTGGCCCGCGGCGAGGACACCGCCGCCCAGCAGGACCGGAGTCTCCTCCTCCAGCAGGCCCAGACGGGTCAGCGCGACGGTGGCCATGGACACGATCTCCTCGGCCAGACGGTCCACGACCGAGCGGGCCACCGCATCGCCCCCGGCGGCCGTGGCGAACAGCACCGGGGTCAGCTCGTGGCGGCGGTGCTGGGCGATCCGCTCCAGGTGCAGCGCCTCGATCAGCGCGTACATGGAGTCGAGGCCGAAGTGCGCGGGCAGGGCCCGGGCCAGCTCGGTGGGGACGCCGCGCCCGTCCTCGGCACGTGCCGCGTGCCACAGGGCCTCCTCGGCCAGATGCCAGCCGCCGCCCCAGTCGCCGGAGACACGGCCGAGCGCCGGGAAGCGGGCGGTGCGGCCGTCGGGGTGCATGCCGACGCAGTTGATGCCGGCGCCGCACACCACGGCGACGCCCCGCGGCTCGGCCACTCCCGCCCGCAGGATCGCGAAGGTGTCGTTGCGGACGTCCACCGACGCGCCCCACGCGCGCGCGTGCAGCGCGGCGGCCAGCTGCTCCTCCTCCACCGGCAGGTCGGCGTTGGCCAGACAGGCCGACACCTGCCGCACCTCGCCGACGCCCGCCGCCGCGTACGCCCGGCCGACCGCCTCCGCCAGGACGTCCACCGCCGCCCTCACGCCCACGACGGGCGGCCGGAACCCGCCGCCGCGGGCGGTGCCGAGGACGGTCCCGTCGGCCGCCACGACCGCCACGTCGGTCTTGCTGTTGCCGGCGTCGATGGCGAGGACGCTCGCGGTCAGGCCCACGCGAGGTGCTCCCGGTTGTGTGCGATCAGCCGGTCGGTGAGGGTCTCGGCGTACGCGTACTGGCCGACGAGGGGGTGGGCCAGCAGGGCCCGGAAGACCCGGTCCCGGCCGCCGTGCAGGGCGGCCGCCAGGGCGAGGTCCTCGTACGCCGTCACGTTCGCCGTCAGCCCCGCGTACAGCGGGTCCAGCGGCGCGACCGGCAGCGGGGCCGCGCCCTTCGGGCCGACCGCGGCCTGCACCTCGATCACCGCGTCCGCCGGGAGGAACGGCAGCGTGCCGTTGTTGAGGGTGTTGACCACCTGGTACGGGCTGCCCGCCCCGCCCAGCAGTGCCGCCGCGAGGTCCACCGCCGCCTCGGAGTAGTAGGCGCCGCCCCGCCGGGCGAGCAGCTCGGGCTTCTCGTCCAGGGCCGGATCGGCGTACATCGCCAGCAGTTCCCGCTCCATCGCGGCCACTTCGGCCGCCCGCGACGGTTTCGTCCGCAACTCCCGTACCACCTCGTCGTGCGCGTAGAAGTAGCGCAGGTAGTACGACGGGACGACGCCCAGCCGGTCCAGGAGCGGGCGGGGCAGCCGCAGGTCGGCGGCGATCGCCTCGCCGTGCTCGGCGAGCAGCGCGGGCAGCACGTCCGCGCCGTCCGGGCCACCGAGCCGGACCGCGGTCTCCCAGGTGAGGTGGTTGAGGCCGACGTGGTCGAGGTGCAGATCGGCGGGGGCGACGCCGAGCAGCGCGGCGAACTTCCGCTGGAGGCCGATCGCCACGTTGCACAGACCGATCGCCTTGTGCCCGGCCTGGAGCAGGGCCCGGGTGACGATGCCGACCGGGTTGGTGAAGTCGATGATCCAGGCGCCGGGGTTGGTCCTGCGGACCCGTTCGGCGATGTCCAGGACCACCGGCACCGTGCGCAGCGCCTTGGCCAGGCCGCCCGCGCCCGTGGTCTCCTGGCCGACGCAGCCGCACTCCAGCGGCCAGGTCTCGTCCTGTTCGCGGGCCGCCTGTCCGCCGACGCGCAGCTGGAGGAGGACGGCGTCGGCGCCGTCGACGCCCGCGTCCAGGTCGGCGGTGGTGGTGATCCGGCCCGGATGGCCCTGCTTGGCGAAGATGCGCCGGGCCAGGGCGCCGACCGGTTCCAGCCGGTCCGCCGCCGGGTCGACCAGTACCAGTTCCTCGACGGGCAGGGTGTCGCGCAGACGGGCGAAGCCGTCGACGAGTTCGGGGGTGTAGGTCGAGCCGCCGCCGACCACGGTGAGTTTCACGAGTAGTTCAGCCCTTCACTCCGGTGAGGGTGACGCCCTCGACGAACGCCTTCTGGGCGAAGAAGAACACGAGGATCACGGGGGCCATGACCAGCACGGTGGCGGCCATGGTGAGGTTCCAGTCGGTGTGGTGGGCGCCCTTGAAGGACTCCAGGCCGTAGGACAGGGTCCAGGCGCCGGGGTTCTCGGACGCGTAGATCTGCGGTCCGAAGTAGTCGTTCCAGGCGTAGAAGAACTGAAAGAGCGCCACCGCGGCGATGCCCGGCTTCGCCATCGGGACGACGACCTTCAGCAGGGTGCGCAGCTCGCCGCAGCCGTCCACCCTTGCCGCGTCCACGTACTCGTTCGGGATCGTCGTCAGGAACTGGCGCAGCAGGAAGATGGAGAACGCGTCGCCGAACGCCATCGGGATGATCAGCGGCCACAGCGTGCCCGACAGCCCGAGCTGTTTCGCCCAGAAGAGGTACATCGGGATGATGACGACCTGCGGGGGCAGCATCATCATCGAGATCACCAGCATCAGCGCCAGATTCCGGCCGCGGAAGCGGAACTTGGCGAGGGCGTACGCGACCGGGAGCGACGAGACGACCGTCAGGACGGTGCCGGCGCCGGCGTAGAGCAGGGTGTTGCGCCACCAGGTCAGGAAGCCGGGAGTCTCGAAGACCTTCCGGTAGTTGGCCCACTCCCAGGTGTGCGGGACCAGGTCCCGGCTCAGCGCCTGGGTGTCGCTCATCAGCGAGGTCAGGAACACGAACACGAACGGCAGGACGAAGAACAGGGCGGCCGCGACCCCGAGGGCGTGCACGGCGACCCACTCCAGCATCGCCCGCCGCCGGGCGGTGCGCCCGGCCGGCGTGACGGGGGCCGTCAGCCCGACCGGCTTGTCGAGTACTTGGGCCATGGTCAGTCACCTGCCTGGACGAGACCGCCGCGGCGCCGCATCAGGAACGCGGTGAACACCATCGACAGGGCGAAGAGGACCAGCGCCACCACGCATGCGGAGCCGTAGTCGAAGCGCTGGAAACCGAGGTTGTAGACGAGCTGGGGCAGGGTGAGCGTCGACTTGTCCGGGTAGCCGGGCTCGAACTGGGTGCCCGCGCCCTGGATGACGCCCGAGGCGACCTTCCCCGCGATCAGCGGCTGCGTGTAGTACTGCATGGTCTGGATGACCCCGGTGACCACGGCGAACATCACGATGGGGGAGATGTTCGGGAGCGTGACGTAGCGGAACCGCTGCCACGCCGAGGCCCCGTCCAGCTCGGCCGCCTCGTACTGCTCCGTCGGCACGTCCAGCAGCGCCGCCATGAAGATGACCATCAGGTCGCCGATGCCCCACAGGGCGAGCAGGGTCAGGGCCGGCTTGGACCACGCGGGGTCGTTGAACCAGCCGGGCGCGGGGACACCGATCTTCTCCAGAAGCGAGTTGACCGGTCCCGTGCCGGGGTTGAGCAGGAACGCGAAGGACATGGTGGCCGCGACCGGCGGGGCCAGGTAGGGCAGGTAGAACAGGGTCCGGAACACCCCCGTACCGGTCTTGATCTTCGTGATGAGCAGACCGACGCCCAGTCCGAAGACCACGCGCAGGCTCACCATCACCAGGACCAGCCACAGGGTGTTGCGCAGGGCGGGCCAGAAGAGGGGGTAGTGCTCGAAGACGTACGTCCAGTTCTTCGTCCCGCTCCAGGTCGGCGGCTTGAAGCCGTCGTAGTGCATGAACGAGAAGTAGACCGTCGAGATCAGCGGGTACGCGAAGAAGACCGCGAAGCCGATCAGCCAGGGCGACAGGAAGGCGAGGTTGCGAAGCGCCGCGCGGCGGCGCTTCGACGTCAGGGTGACAGTGCTCATCTGCGCGCTACTTCGCCTGCGCGATGTCCGTGTCGATCTGCTTCGCCGTCGCGGCCAGGCCCGACGTCAGATCCTTCGCCTTGCCGCTCTCGTAGTCGTAGCCGAACTGCTGGATCGTCACGAGGTACACACCGCCGTTGATCGAGGCGGGCGTCGTGGTCGAGGCCGGGTTCGCGGCGATGTCCAGGAACGTCTTGAAGCGCGGGTCGTACTTCAGCTTCGGCGACTTCAGGGCGGTCAGCGTGGAGGGCACGTTGTGGATGGCGTTGGAGAAGTCCACGACCGCGTCCGTGTCGGTGGTCATGTACTTCACCAGCTCCCAGGCCGCGTTCTGCTTGCTGCTGTTGGCGGCGATGCCCGCGATGGTGCCGGTGATGTAGCCCTTGCCGTACTGGGACGCCTGGTCGTCGGGCACGGGCAGCGGGGCGACGCCGATCTCGAAGTCCGGCTTGGCCTCCGTGGCCATGCCCAGCCGCCACTCGCCGTCCAGCTGCATCGCGACCTGGCCGGTGTGGAACGGGTGCTTGGGGCCCCACTCGTCGCCCAGCGTGGAGCGGAACTTCTCCAGCTTCTGGAAGCCGCCGAGTTCGTCGACGAGCTTCTTCTGGAGGGTGAAACCGGCCTTGAAGGCGGGGTCCTTGGCGAGGTTGGACTTGCCGTCGGCGTCGAAGTACGTCGGGGAGAACTGCCCGAAGTAGTGCTCGGTCGTCGACTCCCAGCCGTGGTAGTTCGGCATGAACCCGAGCTGTGTGTACGAGTCGCCCTTGGCGATCGTCAGCTTCTTGGCGTCGGCCTCGAACTCCGACCAGGTCCGGGGCGGGTTCTTGATGCCGGCCTTCGCGAACGCGGTCTTGTTGTAGTAGAGGCCGTAGGCGTCGCCGAGCAGCGGTGCCGCGCAGCGGTCGCCGTCGAACTGGGTGTACTCGTTCATCGCCTTCGGGAAGGTCGTCGAGGGGTCGATGCCGGACTTCTCGAAGAACGGGTTGAGGTCGGTCAGGGCGCCCGAGGAACAGAACTTGCCCACGTTGTTCGTGGTGAAGGACGAGATGACGTCGGGCGCCTTGGCACCGCCCGCCCGCAGCGCCTGGTTGATCTTGTCGTCGGTCACGTTGCCGACGACGTCGACGTGGATGTTGGGGTGTTTCTTCTCGAAACCGTCGACCAGCGCCTGCACGGCCTTGACCTCGGAGGGCGCGCTCCAGGCGTGCCAGAAGTTGATGGTCGTCTCCTTCGACGCGTCGTCGCTCGCGCCGGAACCGCTCTGGCCGGTGCAGGCGGTGGTGAGGAGGATCGCCGACGCGGTCAGGACGAACGCTGCCTTGCGTACCGCTACGGGCATGACTTCGGGCATGACGGAATCTCCCTGGGACGGGCGGGGTGAGAGGAAGTGGAGGCGGTGGAGGTGAAGCAGGAGGCGGTGGAGGTGGAGCGGGAGGCGGAGGTGGCTGTCGGGATCAGCGCGAGGTGTCGAAGACCTCGTCGCGGGTGGCCGCCAGCGCACTCTCCAACGCGCCGCGCAGCACGGGGTGTTCGGTGACGCCGCCGACCAGCAGCCGGGGCCGGGCGGCGGCCAGTTCGGCCAGTTCGGCCTGGACCAGCGAGCGCAGGGGTTCGCCGCCGGAGGTGAGCGAGGCACCGCTGAGGACGACGAGTTCGGGGTCGAGGACGGAGACGAGCGAGGCCAGACCGGTGGCGAGCCGGGTCGCGTACGTCTCGAGGAGTTGCCGCTCGGGGCCGTCGTCCGCCGCGGCCGCGCGGGCCACGAGGGCGGCGGCGACCTCGGTGTACGGGCCGGACGGGATCCGGGTGACGCCCAGTTCCCGGGCCAGCCGGGGCAGCGCCTGCGAACCGGCCAGCTCCTGGTAGCCGCCGCTGCCCGTCTTGGTCACCTGGCGGACCAGGGGCGCGCCGGGCACCGGCAGGAAGCCGACCTCGCCCGCGCCGCCGGTCCAGCCGCGGTGCAGCCGGCCGCCGAGCACGAGCGCGGCGCCGAGGCCGCCCTCGTTCCACAGCAGGACGAAGTCCGCGTGGCCGCGGGCCGCGCCCAGCCGCTGCTCGGCCACGGCGACGAGGTTGACGTCGTTCTCGTACTCGACCGGCATCGGCAGGGCGGCGGCGAGTTCGTCGAGGAGGGCCGGGGTGTGCCAGCCCGGCAGGTGGGAGGCGTAGCGCAGACGGCCGGTGTTGGGGTCGAAGGCGCCGGGGGTGCCGATGACGACGCGGTGGACGTCGTCGCGGGCGAGCCCGGCCGCCTTCACCGCGCCGTCGAGCGCGTCGGTGACCTGCTGCACGACCGATGTCGCCGACTTCCTGCCGGGGGTGGGCAGTTCGTACGCGCCGACCGTACGGCCGGTGATGTCGGCGACGGCGGCCTGGATGCGTTCGGGGGTGACGTCGAGTCCGGCCGCGTACGCGGCGGTCGGATCGACCTCGTACAACTGCGCGCTGGGGCCGGGCCGGCCCTCGCTGATTCCGGTGGCCAGGACGAGCCCCGCCGCCTCCAGCCGGGCCAGCAACTGGGAGGCGGTGGGCTTGGACAGACCGGTGAGCTTGCCGATGCGGGTGCGGGACAGCGGCCCGTGCTCCAGCAGGAGGTCGAGCGCGGCACGGTCGTTCATGGCGCGCAGGACGCGCGGGGTGCCCGGCGTACCGGTGGTTCCTGCCATGGGGTCGACACCTGCCTCTCGGCCGTCCAGCCTCTCAGCGACCTGGTCGGGAAGTCCATCCCGTGATCACTGTTAGGAAGGTTTCCTATTCGGTGGCAGGAACCTAAGCCCGGGGAGAAGCGGGCGTCAAGAGAAACCGCCCCCGAGGCACAAGAGAAACCGCCCCCGCAGGCGACGGAGCCGTTGCCTGCGGGGGCGGTGGGGTGGTGCGGCATTGCGGTGGTGCGACGCCGTACGGGGGTGCCGTACGGGCGTTACTTCATGTCGGCTGCTACTTCACGTCGACGTAGTCGCCCGCGGCGGTCGCCGCGGCGGTGGTCGACGTACCGGCGAACGTGTACCGGTAGTAGCCGTCGGCGTTGGCCTTGACCGTGGTCGACAGCGCGCCGGACGTACCGGACTTCACCGTCTTCACGGTCTTGTAGGTGCTGCTGCCCTTGGCCCGGAACTGGAGGGTCGCCGTCTGGCCCACGTAGCCCGAGTACTTGCCGGTTCCCCAGTTGGCCCGGGTCAGCGCGCCCTTGACGGTGAGGGTCTGGCCCTTCTTCACCGGCTCCGGCGTCGCGTTGACGGTGAGCTTGGCCGCGCGCTGCACCTTGGCGGTCGTCAGGTTGCCCCACAGCGCCATGTTGGTCTCGGAGCTGAGGAAGTCGTCCGAGACGGTGCCGTCCATGTGGGCGTACAGGCCGCCCGCCTTCCAGGTGCCGGCGTCCGCGTCCTCGTACAGGTAGTCCTGCGGGTCGACGGGGATCGTCTCGGTGCAGTGCTCGGTGATGGTCGTGGCCGTGGTGGCGGTCGTCGTGCACGTGGGCATGACTTCCGGGTCCAGCTCGTTGGCGACGGACTTCAGGGTGCCGCGGTAGAGGATCACCGCGGCGAAGGTCTTCTTGTTGTCGATGACCAGGTCGGCCGGCCGGGTCAGGTTGTACGTCACCGGCACGTTCACCGTGGCGGTGGTGCCGACGACGATCGCCTTCCCCTTGTTGACGGTCACGTCGGAGAAGACCAGGTTCGGCGTGGCCGCGGACGCGAGCGGCGCGGCCAGGCAGGTCAGGGCCAGGGCGCCGGTCAGGGCGGCGCCTATGGCGAGCTTGTTCATCTGTCCCCACATTCGACAGCGGGCCCCGGGCGGCTTCGCGCTCCAGAACAAGGCCCGCAACGAGGGGCACACTAGGTGATCTTCAAATGCGGAGACGATGCGGCCCCCCTGTGAAGACCCTATGGATCGCGCTCCGCTCCCGCTCAGTCGGCGAGGAACGGGGCCGTCTCCAGGGTGGGGTAGGGGGCCGGGAGGGGCAGGGGGTCGCCGAGGTCGACCTTGACGTCGGTGGCGTAGTAGGCCTCGGTGGGGTCGTCGCCGGGGAGGACGGGGTCCGTGTGGCAGTGGGCCGTCCCGGTGTGGCGGTCGATCAGGACGCAGACGGGGACGCTGGCGGCGGCGTAGGTGCGGAACTTGGGGCCGGTGTCCGTCTCGTGGTTGGTGGAGGTGACCTCGCCGACCAGGGCGAGCATGCCGATGGGGTACCGGCCTTTGTGGGCCTTGGAGTACGCCTCGTCGAGTTCGGACGGCCTGCGGCGGCGGACGTAGAAGTCGGGGACGACCAGCGCCAGGGTGCTGCCGTCCCCGTGTACGGCAGGAGGGCGGCACCCGGAGTCTTCCTGGTGCCGCCCTCCTGCCGTACCGCTTACTTCGTCGGAGGCGCCACCGCCCGCTGCGCAGTGATCGGGGTCGTCGCCATCGACTGCGGGGAGTCCGCGTTGGCGAAGGCCGACGGGGCCGCGACCGACGCGGCCGGGTCGACCGGCTCCGCCTCCACGAGGGCCGTCGCGCCGCCCACGATGCGGATGTCGGCCTCGTCGAAGGCGCGCTTGATGCGCCAGCGCAGCTCGCGCTCCACGGTGAGGGCCTTGCCCGGCATCGTCTTCGCCGAGACCCGGACCACCATCGAGTCCAGCAGCACGCTGTCCAGGCCGAGCACCTCGATCGGGCTCCACAGGAGCTCGTTCCAGGGCTCTTCCTTGCTCATCCTCTCGGCGACCGCGTCGAGGGTGGCCTTCACCCGGTCGAGGTCCTCCGAGGTGCGCACGGTCACGTCGACGCCGGCCGTCGCCCAGCCCTGGGAGAGGTTGCCGATGCGCTTGACCTCGCCGTTGCGGACGTACCAGATCTCGCCGTTGGCGCCGCGCAGCTTGGTGACCCGCAGGCCGACCTCGATGACCTCGCCGGTGGCCACGCCCGCGTCGATCTGGTCGCCGACGCCGTACTGGTCCTCCAGGATCATGAACACGCCGGACAGGAAGTCCGTGACCAGGTTGCGGGCGCCGAAACCGATCGCCACGCCCGCGACACCGGCGGAGGCCAGCAGCGGGGCGAGGTTGATCTCGAAGGTGGCCAGCACCATCAGGGCGGCCGTGCCGAGGATGAGGAAGCTCGCCACCGAGCGCAGCACCGAGCCGATCGCCTGCGAGCGCTGACGGCGCCGCTCGGAGTTGACCAGCAGCCCGCCCAGCGCAGTGCCGTCGACCGACTCCGCGGTCCGGGACATCCGGTCGATGAGCTTGGTGATCGCCCGCTGCACCGCCACTCTGAGCACCATCGCGATCACCAGGATCAGCAGGACTCTCAGACCGATCGCGAGCCACGTCGACCAGTTCTGCTCGACCCAGCTGGCCGCGTTCGTCGCGCTCTCCTGGGCGTCCTGGAGGGACGGCACCGTCACAGTCGGTGACTGTGTGGGAGTCGGCGAGGGTGCGGAGCCGGCGGCCGGCAGGACGGCGGGCAAGGACACTGCAGGTACCTCCAGGTGCTGTGCTGCCGTGTCCGGTGCGGCGGTCGAGGGGTCGACACGCACTTCAAGGTCACGGAAGGGTCACCGGACGGACAGAATCACCACACTAACGGGGCACGGCGGGTGCTTCGGCGCGATACCCGAAGGAGAGACCTCGCTCACCCGGGCGTGAGCAGGGCTTGTTCCGGGCGCGCGCGGGCGTGTGGTCGAAAACACTCCCAGCCCGTTACCGGGACATGGTGGCGCGTTCACCAGGCATGAGGGGAGACTGACTCCAGATCGTCCCGGCGCGAGCCACGCGCCGCCGACGCACAAGGAGGCATCCGTGCCGCATGTCCTGGTCCTCAACGCGTCGTACGAACCACTCGGCGTCGTACCGCTCCATCGTGCGCTCATCCTCGTCCTCGAGAACAAGGCCGTCTGCCTAGAGGAATCCGGCGCCTTCATGCACAGCGCAACCGTCACGATCCCCGCACCCAGCGTGGTCCGGCTCAAGAGATTCGTCCGGGTCCCCTATCGAGGGCCCGTTCCGCTCACCCGTCGTGCGCTCTTCGCCCGCGACGGCGGCCGGTGCATGTACTGCGGTGGCGTCGCAACCAGCGTCGACCACGTCATCCCGCGCAGCCGCGGGGGCAAACACGTCTGGGACAACGTGGTGGCGTCCTGCCGCCGCTGCAACCACGTGAAGGCCGACCGTCACCTGGTCGAGATCGGCTGGCGGCTGCGCCACAAACCCGCTCCGCCCACCGGCCTGGCCTGGCGCATCATCGGCACCGGGCATAGGGACCCGCGCTGGCTGCCCTACTTGCAGCCGTTCGGCGCGGACGACGCCATGGCCCGGATCGACGGCATCTCCGCCTGATGATCCGGGCCTTTGCGTTCGCCCTGCCCCCTTGATCCGGCCCTGGGAGCCCTCCGCGCTCCCAGGGCCGGACGTTCCGGGAGCGCACGCGTGCAGCGCCTGCGGCGTGCGTGCGCCGTTCGGGTGCGTCCGTTCACCCGATCGCCCCGAGGCGCTCGCGCGCCCCTCACGCGCGCCCGCGCGCGGGGGTGCCGAGCGGCGTAGGAGGGCCGGAGCGTGGAGTACGGGTGTGGAATGTGACGACATGTGCGTTCTACCCGCCTCGGACGTCTGCAACAGCCATCGGTGGGTAGGGCTGCGGTATCCCGTCCGGCGTCGTCCGCACCCGACAAGGAGGCCCCCGTGGCCGCACCCGCATCCGCCCGCCCCCTGCTCCCCGCCCCCTCCAAACGCGAGGCCTGCCGGGCCTTCGGCGCCGAGCGGATCTGCGCCGAGCCCCCGCTGACCAGCGAACCTCCGCTGCCCGACGCGGAGCCCCTGACCAGCGAGCCCCCGCTCGCCGCCGCGGACACCGACGTCACGAGGCCGTAGATGACCGCACCCGGGACGGCCGCGCCCCTCTCCGAGGACCTGTCACGGCTCGCCGCGCTGCACGGCGTCGCCACCTCCTACAGCCCCTCCCCGGACCGCACCGTCGAGGCCTCGGCCACCGCGGTCGTCAGCGCCCTGGCCGCCCTCGGTGTGGACGCCGGCACCCCGCAGGCCGCCCGCGCCGCCCTCGCCGCCCGGGAAGGCGCCCTGCGCGCGAGGCTGCTGCCGCCCACCGTGGTCTGCCGGACCGGTACCGCCCCCCGCGCGCTCGACGCGCTGCCCGAGGGCACCCGGCTGCGCGTCGACACCGAACAGGGCGAGATCCGGACCATCGGGCAGGGCGAGACCCGTACCGCCGTCGGCGGCCTTCCGCCCGGCGTCCACCGGCTGACCGCCACCGCCCCCGACGGCCGCACGGCACAGGCGCACCTCGTCGTCGCCCCACCCCGCCTGCCCACCCCCGAAGGGCGCTCGTACGGACTGCTCGTCCAGCTCTACTCCCTGCTGTCGCGGCGCTCCTGGGGCATGGGCGACCTCGGCGACCTCGGCGAACTCACCGCCTGGGCCGGACGCGCGCTCGGCGCCGGATTCGTCCAGGTCAATCCGCTGCACGCGGCCGTGCCCGGTCCGCCCGCCGACCCGTCCCCCTACCGGCCCTCCTCACGCCGCTTCCCCGACCCGGTCCATCTGCGGGTCGAGGACATCCCCGAGTTCGCCTGGGTGGAGGACCGCGAACGGGTGCGCTCGCTGCTGGAACGGGCCGCGCGACTGCGCGAGACGGTGCTGGAGAAGGGGGCGTGGATCGACCGGGACGCGGTGTGGGAGCTCAAGCGGGAGGCGCTGGAGCTGGTCTTCGAGGTACCGCTCGGGCCCGGCCGGTACGCCGCCTACCGCGACTTCCTCGTCGAACAGGGCGAGGCGCTCCAGGACCACGCCACCTGGTACGCGTTCGCCGAGGTGCACGGCCCGGACTGGAGCCGCTGGCCCGGCGGGCTGCGCGACCCGCGCTCGGCGGACACCGCCCGCGCCCGGGTCGAGCTGATGGACCGCGTCGACTTCCACAGCCGGCTCGCCTGGCTGACCGACGCCCAGCTGACCGCCGCCCAGCGCACCGCGCGCGAGGCCGGTATGCCGGTCGGGCTGGTGCACGACCTGGCGGTCGGGGTGCACCCCGGGGGCGCCGACGCCTGGGCGCAGCAGGAGTACTTCGCCGCGGGCATGTCGGTGGGCGCCCCGCCGGACGCCTTCAACGCCCGGGGCCAGGACTGGGGCCTGCCGCCCTGGCGCCCGGACCAACTCGCCGAGTCCGGCTACGCCCCCTACCGTCAGCTGCTGCGCGCCCTGTTCCGCTACGCGGGCGCCCTGCGCATCGACCACGTCATGGGCCTGTTCCGGCTCTGGTGGATCCCGCAGGGCCTGCCGCCCACCGAGGGCACCTACGTCCGCTACGACGCCGAGGCCATGCTCGCCGTGCTGGTCCTGGAGGCCTCCCGGGCCGGGGCGGTGGTGATCGGCGAGGATCTCGGCACCGTGGAGCCCGGGGTGCGCGAGGCACTGCGCGAACGCGGGGTGCTCGGCACGTCGGTGCTGTGGTTCGAACGGGACTGGGACGGCGACGGCCGTCCGCTGCCGCCCGGACGCTGGCGCTCCGACTGCCTCGCCACCGCCACCACCCACGACCTGCCGCCCACCGCCTCCCGCCTCTCCGGCGACCACGTCGAACTCCGCGACCGCCTGGGCCTGTCGACCCGCCCCCTGGCACAGGAGCGGGCCGAGGCGGCCGCCGACACGGGGGAGTGGCTGGCCCTGCTCACCCGGCTCGGACTGCTGCCCGGCGCCGAGGGCGGCGACACCGCCGCGGAGGAGGCCGAGGTCCGGGCCGTCCACCGCTTCCTGCTGCGCACCCCCGCCCGGCTGATCGGGGTCTGGCTCCCCGACGGCGTCGGGGACCGGCGTCCGCAGAACCTCCCCGGCACCTGGGACCAGTACCCGAACTGGCGGCTGCCGATCGCCGACCCCGAGGGCCGTCCGGTGACGCTGGAGGAGTTGGCCGCGTCGCCGCGGGTGCGCGCGCTGATGGACGCGGTCCGGGAGGGCCGGGACGAGGAGGCGGGAGGCGTCCCCGGGGAGGGGTGAGAGCGCCCACCGGGCGCCCACCGGGCGCCCCCGGGGGGAGGTCGCGAGGGGTCCTCGGGCCTGCTACGGCACCCCGGGCGCGCGGTCGACCCGGGCGTTCGCTAGTTTTGAACCGTGGACAAGAAGAACGCCCTGCGCGCCGGCGCCCTGGCTGCCGGTACGACGCTGATGATGCTGCTCATGTCGTCCCCCGCGCTCGCGCTCACCCGCGACGACGGCGACGACCCCGGTTCGGGCCTGAGCGTCATCGAGACGCTGGGCCTCTATGTCGTGCTCCCGCTGGTGATCTTCGCGGTGATCACGGGCCTGGTGATGGTCCTGGACAAGTCGACGGACCGCCGGCCCAAGAGCCGCCGGCCGAAGACCGCCGTCAAGGCGGGGGCGGGCGCGAAGGCCTGACCCAGGCCACCGTCGGATCCTGACGCTTCGACCGAGGGCGCCGTCCCCACCCCCCGTACGGGTGGTGAGGACGGCGCCCTCGGCACGTCTCCGGCAGAATCTCACGGGCAGCCGAGGAGACGCAGGAGGCCCGGATGAACGGCACCACCGGCACCACCGGCACCGCCACCACCCTCCCCGTGGTCGTCGTCGGCTCGGGCCCCACCGGCCTTCTGCTCGCCGGGGACCTCGCCGCCGCCGGGGTGCGGGTCACGCTCCTGGAGAAGCGCCCGCACAGGATCAGCAACCTCTCCCGCGCCTTCGTGCTGCACGCCCGCACCCTGGAGCAGTTCGACGCCCGCGGCCTCGCCGACGACATCGAGGCGGCCGGCCGGCCCCTGGACCGGCTGCGCCTCTTCGGCAGCCTCACCATCGACCTCGGCACCCTGCCCTCCCGCTACAACCACCTCCTCGTCATCCCGCAGTACGAGGTGGAGAAGGTCCTGGAACGCCGCGCGGCCGCCGCCGGGGTGGACTTCCGGTACGAGACGGAGTTCGTCTCCCTGGCCCAGGACGCGGCCGGCGTGACGGTCCGCACGCGCGGCCCCGGCGGCGCGTCCGGGGAGCTGCCGGCGGCCTACGTGGTCGGGGCCGACGGGATGCGCAGCACCGTACGGGACGCGATCGGGCTGCCCTTCCCCGGTGAGTCGGTGATCCGTTCCGTCGTGCTGGCCGATGTGCGGCTGGCCGAGGAGCCCGAGAACCCGCTCACCGTGAACACCGTCGGTGACGCCTTCGCCCTCGTCGTGCCCTTCGGCGACGGCTATCACCGGGTCGTCGCCTGGAACCGCGCCCGCGACGTGCCCGACCACGAGCCCGTCGGCCTGGACGAGGTCAGGGAGGTCACCCGGCTCGCCCTCGGCCGCGACTACGGCATGCACGACGCCCGCTGGATGTCCCGCTTCCACAGCGACGAACGCCAGGTGCCCGCCTACCGGGTCGGCCGGGTCTTCCTCGCCGGCGACGCCGCCCATGTGCACACCCCGGCCGGCGGTCAGGGCATGAACACCGGCCTCCAGGACGCCGCCAACCTGAGCTGGAAGCTCGCCCAGGTGGTCCACGGTCACGCGGACGCCGCGCTCCTGGACACCTACCAGACCGAACGGCACCCCGTCGGCAAGGCGGTCCTGCGCAGCAGCGGCGGCATCGTGCGCCTCGCGATGGCCAAGCGGCTGCGGACGCTGGTCCTGCGCGCGGGCCTCACCGCCGTCCTCGACATGGCCGGCCCGGCCCGCCGGAAGGTGATCGGCCAGATCACCGGCATCGGCTACCGCTACCCGGCGCCCAGAGGCTCCCACCCCCTCACCGGAGTCCGCGCCCCCGACCTCGCCCTCGCCGGCGGCGGCCGCCTGTACGAGGCCCTGCGCGGCGGCCGGTTCGTGCTGGTCACCCCGGAGGCGTACGAGGAGCCGGGCGCCCGCGGGGACCGGCTGGCCGTGGCCCGCTGGGCGAGCGGCCGTCGTACGGCGCTGCTGGTGCGGCCCGACGGATACGTCGCCTGGGCGGCCGACACCGCCGGCCCGGCGGCGATCGAGGCCGCGCTCATCGCCCATGTCGGCCCGGCGGAGACCCGGTAGCGGCGGTCCGAGCGCGCCTGCCGTGCGTCCGGACCGCGGGTACGCACGCCCACCGGCCCGAATCGGCCGGGGCTGCCCCGGACCCACCACGTCAGGCGCCCGGACCGGCCGCGCCCGACGTGCGACGGCCCCGGCCGGCCGCACACGGAGCGCGGGCCGGCCGGGGCCGTCGGGGCAGGGCCAGGACGACGGGGCTAGGACGCAGCCGCGTCCGCCGCCTGGGCCTTCAGTGCGCGCTCGACGCCCGAGCGCGACTCCGAGATCAGCCGGCGCAGGGCCGCGCCGGGCTCGACGGCGGCCAGCCACGCGTCCGTCCGGTCCAGGGTGTCCTGGCCGACCTGGAGCGCGGGGTACAGACCGACCACGATCTGCTGGGCCATCTCGTGCGAACGCGAGTCCCAGACGCCCTTGACGCTCTCGAAGAACTTCTCCGTGTACGGGGCGAGCAGCTCACGCTGGTCGGTCTGGACGAAGCCGCCGATGACCGCCTCCTGGACGGCGTTCGGGAGCTTGTCGGACTCGACGACCGACGCCCACGCCTCCGCCTTGGCCTCCTCGGTCGGCCGGGCGGCCCGGGCGGTCGCCGCGTGACGCTCGCCGGCGGCCGTACGGTCCCGCTCGTACTCGGCCGCGATCTCCGCCTCGTCGAACCGGCCGACCGACGCGAGCCGCTCCACGAACGCCCAGCGCAGCTCCGTGTCCACGGCCAGGCCCTCGACCGTCTGCGACCCGTCCAGCAGCGCCTCCAGCAGGTCCAGCTGCTCCGGCGTACGGGCCGTGGCCGCGAACGCCCGCGCCCAGGCCAGCTGGTGGTCGCCGCCCGGCGCGGCCGACTGCAGGTGCGCCAGCGTCGCCTCCGTCCAGCGGGTCAGCAGGGCCTCCCGGGCCGTCGGGTCGGCGTACAGGTCGATCGCCGACTTCACCTGACGCTGGAGCGACTGCACGACACCGATGTCGGACTCCTTGCCGATGCCGGACAGCACCAGGGACAGGTAGTCGCGGGTGGCGAGCTCGGCGTCGCGGGTCATGTCCCAGGCCGACGCCCAGCACAGGGCACGCGGCAGCGACGACTCGAAGTCGCCCAGGTGCTCCGTGACGAACGCCAGGGACGCCTCGTCCAGACGGACCTTCGCGTACGACAGGTCGTCGTCGTTGAGCAGGACCACGTCCGGGCGGGCCCGTCCGGCCAGCTGCGGCACGGCCGTCAGCTCGCCGTCGACGTCCAGCTCCAGGCGCTCGGTGCGCACCAGCCTGCCGCTGCCGCCGTCGAGGTCGTACAGGCCGATCGCGATGCGGTGCGGGCGCAGCGTGGGCTCGCCCTTGGCACCGGCCGGCAGCGCCGGGGCCTCCTGGCGGACGGCGAAGGAGGTGATCACCCCGTCGGCGTCCGTCTCGATCTCGGGCCGCAGGATGTTGATGCCGGCCGTCTCCAGCCACTGCTTCGACCAGGTCTTCAGATCGCGCCCGGAGGTCTCCTCCAGCGCGCCGAGCAGGTCGGACAGGCGCGTGTTGCCGAACGCGTGCCGCTTGAAATAGGCCTGGACGCCGGCGAAGAACTCGTCCATGCCGACGTAGGCGACGAGCTGCTTCAGGACGCTCGCGCCCTTGGCGTACGTGATGCCGTCGAAGTTGACGAGCACGTCGTCGAGGTCGTTGATCTCGGCCATGATCGGGTGCGTGGACGGCAGCTGGTCCTGCCGGTACGCCCAGGTCTTCATGGAGTTGGCGAACGTGGTCCACGAGTGCGGCCAGCGCGAGCCGGGCGCGTACGCCTGGCAGGCGATGGACGTGTAGGTGGCGAACGACTCGTTCAGCCACAGGTCGTTCCACCACTCCATGGTGACCAGGTCGCCGAACCACATGTGGGCCAGCTCGTGCAGGATCGTCTCCGCCCGCAGCTCGTAGGCCGCGTCGGTCACCTTCGACCGGAAGACGTACTGGTCGCGGATGGTGACCGCGCCCGCGTTCTCCATCGCGCCCGCGTTGAACTCCGGTACGAACAGCTGGTCGTACTTCTCGAAGGGGTACGCGTAGTCGAACTTCTCCTGGAACCAGTCGAAGCCCTGCCGGGTCACCTCGAAGATCGCGTCCGAGTCCAGGAACTCGGCGAGGGAGGGCCGGCAGTAGATGCCGAGCGGCACCGACTGCCCGTCCTTCTCGTACACGCTGTGCACCGAGTGGTACGGGCCCACGATCAGCGCCGTGATGTACGTGGAGATACGCGGCGTCGGCGCGAACTCCCAGACGTCGTCCTTCGGCTCGGGCGTCGGCGAGTTGGAGACGACCGTCCAGCCGGTCGGCGCCTTCACGGTGAACTGGAAGGTCGCCTTCAGGTCGGGTTGTTCGAACGAGGCGAAGACACGACGGGCGTCCGGCACCTCGAACTGGGTGTACAGATAGGCCTGCTCGTCGACCGGGTCGACGAACCGGTGCAGGCCCTCACCGGTGTTGGTGTACGCGCAGTCGGCGACGACCCGCAGCACGTTGCGGCCCGCGAGCAGACCCGGCAGCGCGATCCGGGAGTCGGCGAACACCTCGGCCGGGACGAGCGCGTCGCCGTTCAGGGTGACCTCGTGGACGGCCGGGGCCACCAGGTCGACGAAGGACTCCGTGCCCCCTTCGGCGACGTCGAAGCGCACCGTGGTCACGGACCGGTAGGTGCCGCCCTCCTGAGCGCCGGAGAGGTCGAGTTCGATCTCGTACGAGTCAACGGTGAGCAGCGACGCCCGCTGCTGCGCCTCTTCGCGAGTCAGGTTTGTGCCAGGCACGCGTTCATCTCCTCGTTATGTGTCGGTTGCGCCATCCTTCCATGCGACCTGCACGGAACGCGATGTCCAAAACCCGCCGGTGAACGGCGCGCAGGAGCGCGAGCCTGACGGTATGACGACACACCCGGCCACGCACCCCGCCCCGACCCCCCGCCCGACCGCACCCGCGGTGTCGACCGCGGCCTACGCGGTCCGGCCCATCGCCCCGTCGGACCTGGCGCAACTGCGCACCGCCGACGACGCCGGGCGGCCCTGCGCCCCGTTCACCGACGACGAGGGCGGCTCCCCGCTGCGCTGCTGTCTGCGGCACAGCGAGCCGGGCGAGCGGATCGCCCTGGTCTCGTACGCGCCACTGCGCCGCTGGGCGGCGCGGACGGGCGCCGACCTCGGGGCGTACGACGAGCAGGGCCCCGTGTTCATCCACGCGCGGGAGTGCGCGGGACCCGGCCGGGACGACGCCGGGGACGGCATCCCGTTCGGCAACGCCCACCGGACCGTGCGCCGCTACTCCGCCGGGGGCCACATCCTGGGCGGCGAGCTGGTGGGTACTCCCGGCGACACGGCCTTCCGAGAGGCGTTCCACAACGCGCTCGACGACCCGTCCGTGGCGTTCGTCCACGTCCGGGCCGTCGAGTACGGCTGCTTCCTCTACGAGGTCGGCAGGCCCTAGGCCTTCAGCTCCGCCGCCACCAGTTCCGCGAGCTGCACCGCGTTCAGGGCCGCGCCCTTGCGCAGGTTGTCGTTGGAGATGAACAGGGCGAGACCGTGCTCGACGGTCTCGTCGGCGCGGATACGGCCGACGTACGAGGCGTCCCGGCCGGCCGCCTGGAGCGGGGTGGGGATGTCGGAGAGGACCACACCCGGGGCGCCGGCCAGCAGCTCCGTCGCGCGCGCCGCGTCGATCGGGCGGGAGAAGCGGGCGTTGATCTGGAGCGAGTGGCCGGAGAAGACCGGGACGCGCACACAGGTGCCGGAGACCTTCAGCTCCGGGATCTCCAGGATCTTGCGGGACTCGTTGCGGAGCTTCTGCTCCTCGTCGGTCTCGTTGAGACCGTCGTCGACGACGGACCCGGCGAGCGGGACCACGTTGAAGGCGATGGGGCGCTGGTAGACCTGCGGCTCCGGGTAGTCGACCGCCGCGCCGTCGTGGGTGAGCCGGTCGGCGTCGGCGACCACCTTCAGTGCCTGCCCGTGCAGCTCCGCGACGCCCGCGACGCCCGAGCCGGAGACGGCCTGGTAGGTGGCGACGACCAGGGCCTCCAGACCGGCCTCCTCGTGCAGCGGCTTCAGGACCGGCATCGCGGCCATCGTCGTGCAGTTCGGGTTGGCGATGATGCCCTTGGGGCGGTCCGCGATCGCGTGCGGGTTCACCTCGGAGACGACGAGGGGGACCTCGGGGTCCTTGCGCCAGGCGGACGAGTTGTCGATCACGACGGCGCCCTGGGCGGCGACCTTCTCGGCCAGCGCCTTCGAGGTCGCGCCGCCCGCGGAGAAGAGCACGATGTCCAGGCCGGAGTAGTCGGCGCTCGACGCGTCCTCCACCGTCACACCGTCCAGGACCGTCCCCGCCGAGCGGGCCGAGGCGAACAGCCGCAGCTCGGTGACCGGGAAGTCGCGCTCCTTGAGGATCCTGCGCATGACCGTGCCGACCTGACCGGTGGCTCCGACGATTCCGACCCTCACGGCGACTCCCTCTGCGTACGTTTGCTCGTGTGTGACTGACGGGGGCTTTTCCATCATGCTGCCGCCCCTGGCCCATGTGTCCAATTCTTTGCCGGGTGTGCCCGAGGAATGGGACGCGATCCCGCGGACGCCAGGTGCGTTCCTGCCCACCGAACCCCCGCTGAGCTGGAGATATTCCCTCGGCGAGGGCTCTGCGCCGCAAGCTGTGCTGCTCCGGACCCTGCCCGCCGGCACCTCCCCCACACGATGATGTGACGTACGCCTCTGGACGCCCCGGGACTTCCGGCCGAACGTTTCGGCCCCCGCCGGCGTCGTAGGGGAAACGTGCGGAGGGGGTGGCTTGTGCTGCGCAGAAAGGCCTGGCGCGGCCGGGGGGCCGACGCCACGGCGGGCGACGACCCGCTGGACGCGGCCCAGGAACGCCGGGTGCGGGCGGTGCTCGCCCTGGGCGGGGTGCCGCAGGCGGACCTGCCGGACGGGGTGCAGCAGGTCCGCCTGCGGCTGCTGGAACGGGCCGCGAGCGGCCGCGAGGCGCCGCGTGACGTGTCGGCGTGGGCGGCGGTCGTCGCCTCCAACCTGGCCATGGACTGGCACCGGGCCCGGCGGCGGCAGGAGCGCGTCGGGGAGCGCCTGGCCTCCCTGCGCCAGCCCGCGCACGACTCCGGCGAGGACACCAGCCTGCTCTCCCTCGCGGTCGCCCGGGGCCTGGACGAACTGCCGGACGCCCAGCGGCAGGTCCTCGTCCTGCGTTTCTACGCCGATCTGCCGGTCCGGTCGATCGCCGACGAGCTCGGCATCCCCGAGGGCACGGTCAAGAGCAGGCTGCACACGGCGGTACGGGCCCTGCGCGTCCGGCTGCACGAGGACGAGGTGGTGTGACATGACCGCCGGACACGACGGCCGCGAGCCGGACGTCGCCGACGAGGCACTGCTGGCGGCGATCACCGGTGAACCGCTGTCCGGGCGGGCCCGCACGGACCCCGAGTTCCTGGCGGCCCACCGCGCCGCGACGGCCGACGTGGCCCTGCTGCGGCGGCACCTGGGCCTGGTCGCGGACGCCCTGACCACGCCCGCACCCGCCGACGGGCCCGCACCCGCCCCCGTGCGGCCACGCGCGCCCCGGCGCCGTCCGTTCGCCCTGGCGCTGCGCGCCGTGGCCGTCGCCGCCGCCGGTGCGCTGGTGGTCGGGACGGGCTGGCTGGTCGTCCGGGCCGGGAACGCGGTGAGCGGGGGTTCCGCCGCCTCGGACAGCGCCGCGAAGGGGGACGCCAAGGGTGTCGGGCCCGAGGCGGCCGCCGGAACGCTTCTGGAGAGCCCGCAGTACCTGGCGTGCGCCCGGCTCGTCGTCGAGGGCGACGTCACGGCGGTGGAGCCGGTGGCGGGCACCGCGCAGCGCCGGGTCACGCTGCACGTGACCCGTTCCTACAAGCCGGAGAAGTCCCCGGCCGAGGTCGGGTTCCTGCTGGAGCGGGAGGCCGGGGCGGATGCCCGGGCCGGCCAGCACGTCCTCGTCGTCGTGCCGCAGCACTCCGCCCTCGCCGACGCCTGGATCACCGGAGCCGACGCCGTCGCCCGGGAACGGGCGGCCGTCGGCCGGGCCCTGCCCGGCTCGCGCACCCTCACCTGCGAGTGAGCGCGGGCGGACGAGAAGGGGCGGGCGCCCTGTGGACGCCCGCCCCCGATGCCGTACCCGACGTTACGGCGTGACCTTCTCGATCTTCACGCTCGCGATGCCCGCGACCGTGCCGCGCGCGTTCACCAGCTGGGCCTGGCCGAAGAACTCGCGTCCCTCGGGCGCCGGGGCCAGCGCGGTGACCGAACCGGAGACCGACGCCGAGGCGCCCGTGCCGAGCTTCACCGGCGCGGAGGCGTCGACGGAGACGGAGCCCAGGGCGGCGGAGAAGAAGACGTCCTGGTAGTCGTAGTCGGTCGAGCCGGCCGGGACGGAGTAGCCCGCGACCGCGATGGTGTACGTACCGGCGGCCGGCGAGGCGAGGGAGACCGCCTCCTCCGAGTCGCCGTCCGCGGACTGGGCGACCTGCTTGCCGGTGGAGTCGTAGACCGTCAGGTCGAGGTCGGCGGACGCGTCGGAGACGTTGCCGATGGCGACGTCCAGCGACTTGGCGCCCTCGGGCACCTCCACCGTGGTGGTCTGGGTCTCACCCTCCTTGATGGCGGGACGGGCCGACTTGGCCGAGCCGAGCGGGCCGCCCACCAGCGTGCCGTCGAGGGCCGCGAAGTTGTTCGTGACCTTCCAGGAGGCGGCGGACGGGACGCCCACCTTGGCCTCGGGCACGGTCACGGTCTCCGGGTCGAAGGCCGCACCGAGCACGGCGACGTCGAGCTTGTACGGGTTGTCGAGCAGCGGCGAGGTGCGGCGCGACTCGACCTCGATCTCCCACACGCCCGGCTGCGGGTCGGCGTACGCGCGCACGTCGGGCTTGCAGCCGTTGCCGTCGAGGTAGTTGTTGTAGCAGAACGGGGTGCTGGTGTTGTCGACCGGGACGCCGTACGGGTGGATCGCGATGAACCGGGTCTGGCTCTTGTCCTTCAGCCCGCCGATCGCGACCTCCAGCGACTTGGCGCCCGCGGGCACGGTCACGAAGTACGACTTCGAGCTGTTGCGCTGCACGGTGTCGGACGCGGCGTAGGTGTACTTCACCGGCGCCGAGACCACGACCGTGGTCAGGATCTGCTTGTCGGTGCCCTCGGTGCGCGGGTCGTCGACCTCGAGGATCGCGCTCTTGATGCCCGCGGACCTCGGCGCGGCCTGGACCTTGACGGTCACCGGCTGGTTCAGCGGCAGCTTCACCTCGTCGTCGCCGACGATCCGGAAGGTTCCGGCCGCGTTGTTGGCGAGGTGCAGGTCGTGCCGGATCGCCTTGGCGGAACCGGACGTACGGGTGATGGTGATGTCGTACGTCTTCTTGTCGCCGGCCTTGAGGCCGCCCTCGCGGTCGTAGAGGCCGGTGCCGAAGCCCGGCGTCTTCAGCGCGTAGTCGATCGCGGTGTCGACCGGGGCCTTGACGGTGTAGTCGTGGGCGGTGGCGCCGTCCTTGATGGCGTCCCAGGCGTCCACGATGTCGATGCTGCCCGCACCCTCCTCGTACGCCTGCACGTCCTTGATGTGGTGGGCGGTCGAGGTCAGCGCCGTGCGCAGGGTGGCCGGGGTGAGGGCGATGCCCTTCTGCTTCGCGGCCGACAGCAGCAGCGCCGAGGCGCCCGCGGCCTGCGGGGAGGCCATCGAGGTGCCCTGGAGCATCGAGTAGCCGGCCGGCAGGGTGTAGCCCGACTCGGCGACCGGGGCGCCCGGCAGCCAGGTCTGGGTGGTGTTGATGGCGGCGCCGGGGGCGACCAGGGTCGGCGTGAAGCCGCCGTCCTCACGCGGGCCGCGCGAGGAGAACGGCAGCAGCGCGTACTTCTTGGTCACGGCCGAGCCGTAGTTGGCGGCCCAGGTCTCCTTGGAGATGCCCGCGCCGACCGAGATGACCTTGTCGGCCAGACCGGGGTCGCCGATGGTGTTCGCACCGGGGCCGGAGTTGCCCGCGGAGATCACCAGCTGGACGCCGTAGGTGTCGATGAGGCGCGTGTAGAGCTCGGAGCGCGCGTTGTTGCCGTCGTTCAGCGCCGGCAGGCCGCCGATCGACATGTTGACGATGTCGACACCGCGGTTGACGACCAGGTCGATCATGCCCTCGGTGAGCGCCACGTTGGTGCAGCCGCCGGTCCAGGTGCAGGCACGGGACGAGACGATCTTCGCGCCCGGGGCCGCGCCGTTCATCTTCCCGCCGAACAGGCCGTTGGCGGAGGTGATGCCGGCGACGTGCGTGCCGTGCTCGGACTCGATGACGCCGATGTTGACGAAGTCGACCTTCTTGCCGACCCAGTCGCCGCCGTAGGGGTCCATCGGCACGTCCTTGCGGATCTGCACGACGAACGGCTGGCGCTCGACGACGTCGGTCGCCGGGTTGTCGGTACCGAAGTAGCCGACCTGGTAACCGTCCTTGTACGGCTTCATCGGCGTGTCGTCGGTGAAGTCGAAGTTGTTGTTCAGGTCGACCCGGACCGTGCCGGCCGCCGCGTCGTACAGCACGCCCCACGAGTCGGTGGTGTCACCGTCGCGGTTGGCGTCGCCGGCCGCGTCGCCGCCGACGGTGTACGACTCCTTGAACGTGCTGATCTGGTACGAGCCCGCCGGCGCCGTCCAGGTGCGGCCGCCGAAGGCGAAGGACGGCCCGGACACCGAAGTGACCATCGGGCGCCAGGTGTTGTCGCTGTCGACGATCGGGTCGGTCGCGGTCACCCAGTCGACGATCTTGCGCTCGCCGGTGGTGGTCTTCTGCAGTGCCGGGTGGCCCAGGTCCACGCCCGAGTCGAGGATGCCGATGGTGACCCCGCGGCCGTCCGCCTTCGGGTGGTCCTGCACGAAGTCGACGGCGCCGGTCTCGAAGGACGGGTTGTACGGGTTCTCGGCGGGCGTCTTCTTGCCGGGCGCCGGGTAAGTGACCGTCGAGGAGCCGGACTTCGCGCCCCGGGCGGTGTCCGCGGTGGGCGTCGGGTCGTCGAGCTTGATCTCCTGGCGCAGGTCGATGGCCTGCACGGAGGACAGCTTCGCGGCGGCGGCGATGGCGGCGTCCGCCTGGCCCGTCGGGACGGTGGCGCGGACGTAGCCGAGCTTGTCGTAGGTCCGGCCGACGGAGCCGCCCTTGACCGCGTCCAGCTTGTCCGCGACCTGCTCGGTCTGGCCGGGCGCGGTGGCGACCATCATCGTGACGGTCTTGTCGCCGTCCGCCTTGGCCGCGGCGAGCCGGTCGGCGTCGTCGGAACCGAGCTTCTCGTCCGCGGACTTGACACCCGGGTCCGCCGTGGCGGGGGCCTGGCCGGCGGAGAAGGCCATGGGTATCGGTCCCGCCGCGGACAGCGCGGCCACCAGACCGGCGGCCACGGCGATACGGACCACGCGTCTGGCGCCGGTTATGGGTTCACGCTGAGGGGTGAGGGTCATCGGCATCCCTTGCAGGTAAAGGAACGAGCGCGGTGCGACCGGCCCGATCGGCCCTGGTCGCGATCGTCCGGACTACGACCCCGGACGGTCGCTCAGCTTTACCCAAGGGGCAAGTGTTTGGGGAGGGTTGACCGAAACAAGATGAATGTATGGGGAAAACCCCCGATGGATTTTACGGACACCAGCGGTCATCCTGTGACATTCCTGTGGGCGATTCTCCGGAACCCCGCGCACGGAATGTCCACTTGAGTGAACGGGTGATCACACTTCGGGTTAACCTCGCCGGGTGCGCCAGAAGTTGAGGGTGGCGGCCTATGCCGTCTGCGTCCGCGAGGGGCAGGTCCTGCTCGCCCGGTCGTCCGCGCCCGACGGTACCCCCGAGTGGGTGCTGCCCGGCGGCGGCATGGAGCACGGCGAGGACCCGTACGACACCGTCCGGCGGGAGCTGGCGGAGGAGACCGGCTATCGCATCGAGGTCACCGGCCTGCTCGGGGTGCACTCCGTCCGGCACGCCGTCCCGCGCACGGGACTGCGCCGCGCCACCGACCACCACGGCGTGCGGCTCGTCTACGAGGGCCGGGTGGTCGGCGGCGAACTGCGCAACGAGGTCGGCGGATCCACGGACCTGGCCGCCTGGCAGGACCTGACGGCCGTGCCCGGCCTGCCCCGGGTGCCGCTGATCGACGTGGCGCTGACGCTGTGGCGCGGGCGTCCGGCCCCGGGACACCTGGGAACGGCCCCCGAGTAGGTCCGCCCTGCCGGAGCGCGGGTGCCCTTCGCGGGCGGCCGTGCCTGCCGGGGAGCTGCCGTGCTACCCCGGAAAATGAACGCGCAGTGACCGCGTACGGGCCGTTCGACGAGCGGTCGCGGACCTCCCGGGTGGTCCGTGATCCACGTACGGCGATGGGTGTCGCACGTTGCGGCCTCGTTCACGCCCAGGTCACCCCCGGTGCCAAGCATCCGGTACGAGTGGGCGGTTCGCCATCGGCGGGCGCCCGCGACCACCGCCGACGCGTTCGCACCCTGGGGAGATCGCGCCATGTCGCGCATACGCTCTGTGACCACGTCCCTGCCGGGAGTCGACCGGCGCTCCGTCCTCGCCGCCACCGCGGCCGTGTCCCTCGCGGCGGGCATCGGCTACGCCCTGCGGCCCGCCGACGGCCAGGCCGCGCCCGCGACCGTCCCCCAGGCCGCGCCCGCCGCCGACGTTCCCGCCACCGACGCCCCCCTCGCCTCGTCCCGCCCCGCGGCGGCCGCCGCCCTCGCCCCGTACACCCGGGGCACCACCCTGGCGACCGTCGCCGCCCCGCGCACCGCCTCCGGCTACCGCCGGCTCGGCGACGGCCCCGGCTGGCGGCGCGTCGTCCGCGACGACCTGGCCGCCGCCAGGGCGGGCCGCGCGGACCGCCGTACCGCGCTCGCCGCCTTCGTGCAGCTCACCGACCTGCATCTGATCGACAGTCAGCACCCGCTGCGGCTGGAGTTCCTGCGCTCGGCCGACATCGACCGCTGGCGGCCGCACGAGGCGCTGACCGTGCACGGCGCCGTCTCCCTCGTCGAGCGCGTCAACGCGCTGCGCGCCGGCCCCGTCACCGGTTCTCCGCTGCACTTCGCGATGACCACCGGCGACAACACCGACAACAACGCCCGTACCGAGCTGGAGTGGTTCCTGACCGTCATGAGCGGCGGCCGCATCACCCCGAACTCCGGTGACCCGCGGCACTACGAGGGCGTCCAGAACAGCGGCCTCAAGCTGTACTGGCAGCCCGACCAGGCCCTGCGCGACGCCGACAAGCAGCGCGGCTTCCCGTACCTGGCGGGCTTCCTCGCCGCCGCGACCCGGGAGCTGCACAGCCCCGGCCTGAACCTGCCCTGGTACTCGACCGTCGGCAACCACGACGCCCTGCCGCTCGGCTGCTACGCGCACGGCGACTCCTACCTCGCCGAGTACGCGGTCGGCGGCAGGAAGCTCATGACCCTGGACCCGGCCGAGGGGGTGAAGCTGGAGCGGCTCATCTCCGGGGCCACGGACCCCATGGGCGCGGCCTTCCGCGACCTGCTCAAGGCGCATGCCCGCGACATGCGCCAGGTCACCCCGGACGAGCGCCGTGCCCCCTACACCCCGGCCGACTACCTCAAGGCGCATCTGGACCCCGCGTACACCGGTCCCGGCCCGCTCGGGCACGGCTACTCCGCGGCGAACCTGTCGGCCGGCACCCAGTACTACAGCTTCCGGATCGCCGACGACGTGCTCGGCGTCAGCCTCGACACCACCGACCCGGGCGGCCACTACGAAGGCTCCGTCGGCACCGCCCAGCTGAAGTGGCTGGAGCGGACCCTGCGGGAGCACGCGGACTCGTACGTGATCGTCTTCAGTCATCACACCAGCGGCTCCATGTCGAACACCCGCCCGGATCCGGCCCGGCCGCACGAGGCCCGGCACTCCGGCGCCGAGGTCGTCTCGCTGCTCGGCCGCCACCGCAACGTGCTGGCCTGGGTGAACGGCCATATCCACCGGAACGTGATCACCTCGCACACGTCCGCCGCCGGGCACTCCTTCTGGGAGATCTCCACCGCCTCCCATGTCGACCACCCCCAGCTCGCCCGGGTGATCGAGCTCACCGACAACAAGGACGGGACCCTCTCCGTCTTCACCACCCTGATCGAGTCCGCCGCCCCGCACCGCACGGACTTCACCGACCTCTCCCAGACCGGCCTCGCGGCCCTCTACCGCGAGCTGGCCTTCAACACCCCGGGCGCCCGTACGCAGCGGGCCGGCGAGGCACGGGACCGCAACACCGAACTGGTGCTCAGGAAGAGCTGAGCGCGGCCGCGCCGACGCGGCGGGTGAGCCTCGCGCCGGCCCGGCCGCGCCGTCGGGCGGAGCCCCGCGGCGGGAGTGGACGTGTCGATGAGCTGCCACGGACACGAAGTACGGAGTTCACGCTCAAGCAATGTCGGTATCGCCTCATATCGGCTAACCCGCACTTCACGGGGATGGCCAGATATTTGTGCAAGGCGGGTGGTCGTGTGCGTACCGGACGCGGACTGCGGGTGCTGTCGGTCTACGAAGGTTTCTTCTCCGGCGGCGCCCGGATCGTGCACAGCGATGTGGTGCTGGGGCTGCGAGAAGGCGGACAGTATCAACGGGTCCTGAGCGTGTACGCGGAGGTGCACCGCGAGGCCACCCGGCAGCGGATGGAGAACGACGCCTGCTACCGGGCGCTGACCGCGGCCGGAGTGGGGGTCGGCTCACTCGGTCGTACGCTCGGCGTGAGAGGTGATTCGGCCGTTTTCAGCGGCCCGGAACTGGCCGAAACAGCGCGGGCGATGGCGGATGTCGACGTGATCCTGTCGCTCAAGGAGCAGCCCCTGTCCCTGCTCAACCAGGCGGGCCTGCCGCGCCGCCCGGTGGTGGTCGCGCTGCACCGTTCGGACCCCGAGAACCAGGGCCCGGCGCTGGACGAACTGCGGACCGCCATCGCCGACGGCACCGTGGCGGCCTGTGTCTGCTGCGCCGAGTCCACGCGGGCCGCGTACCAGGCCGCCGGGGTCCCCGCGGAACTGCTGCACGTGATCCCGAACGGGGTGGACCTGGTGCGCTTCCGGCCCGACCCGGCCCGCCGGGTCGCGCTGCGCGCCGAGCTCGGCATCCCGGACACGGCGCCGGTGGTCGTCCTGGCGGCCCGGTACGCGGCGATGAAGAACGTCCCGCTGTTCCTGCGGGCCGCCCGTGCCTGGCTGCGCGACCGGCCGGACGGGCACGTGCTGCTGTGCGGGGCGGGCATGACCGGCGCCAACGCGGAGCTCGGGGCGGACATCGCGGACGCCTTCGGCGGCGAGTGTCCGCCGGCCGGGCGGGTGCACCTGCTGGGGGTGCGGCGCGACATGGAGGTCGTGTACGCCGGGTCCGACGTGGTCGCGCTGACCTCGTCCTGGGGCGAGGCGGCCCCGCTGTGCCTGATCGAGGGCATGATGTGCGGCGCGGTCCCGGTGACCACCGACGTGGGGGACAGCGCGGCGATCGTGAACGGGCTCGGGTTCGTCACCGCGCCGGACCCGCAGACCGTGGCCCGCGCCTGGGACGAGGCGGTCGCGGGGCGCGGCGCCCTCGCACCGGCCCTGGCGGCCGCCCGCGAGCGCTTCAGCCGGACCCGCATGATCGCGTCGTACGCCGAGCTGATCGACCGCGTGCACGCGGGCGCCACCCGCCCGTCGCTCCCGGAGACGCTGTAGGACGGGCCCCGGGAGCGCGGAACGCACGAGGAGGGGCCGCCGGCTCGGCCCGGCGGCCCCTCCTGGTGCAGCCCCGGTCCGTCACTACCGGGGCAGCACCACGACATACGCGGCGGGTTCACGGTCCCGCGACGCCATCAGCGCCGTTCGGACCACCGCCGCCTGTTCCTCCATCGCGTCCCTGAGCCGCTTCGGGGTGACGTGGACGACCGTGATGCCCAGCCGCTCCAGGTGCTCGCGCTTGCGGGCGTACTCGGACCACAGCGCGTCCTCGTCCCGGCGGGGGGCGCGGGTGTCCAGCTCCACCGCCACCGCCTGCTCGGGCCAGTAGGCGTCCAGGCCGCCCAGGTGCGGGCCGCCCGGCAGCCGCAGGTCGACGTTCCAGACGGGGTCGGGCAGGCCGTGCGCGCTGACCATCCGGTACAGGCGGTCCTCGGCGACCGCCCGGCGCTCGGCCAGCAGCGCGTCCACGGCGTCCACCACATGCGCGCGGCCGAGCAGTCCCGCCTGGTTCAGCTCCCGCACGACGACCGAGGGTTCGCAGCGGCCGCCGTGGACCGCCTCGGTCAGCAGACGGCGTACGGCGTCCGCGTCCGCGATCCTCGCCACCGCGTCGGCCAGGGCGCGCGGGACCGGGGCCACCGGCAGACCCGTGACCTGGTCCGGGACGGGCAGGTCCGCGGTGCGCACGATCCGCGCGCAGCCCGCGGAGCGCAGCCGCCGCAGGCGCGGGACCAGGACGTCGAGATGCTCCAGGGACGGCAGCGGGGGAGCGCCGGCGAAGCCGTGCAGGGTCAGCGCCGCCAGACCCGTGATCATCGCGTCGGCGTAGTACGGACGGTGGGGTTCGTCAGCGCTCGGCTGCGTCGGCACCGCGGGGTGTGCCGACTCGCGGGCCGCGTACATGAGCACCGCGTGCAGTCGTTCCTCACTGGTCGGTGGGCCGGGACGGAGCAGGAACACGCCCGGCAGGAGCTGTTGCCAGGGGCCGCCGGCCCGGCACCGCTCGTTCGCCTCGGCGGGCGGGACGCCGTGGGCGCGGAGCTGGTGGGCCGTCATGACACGGCGGTGCACCTCGAAGGGGCGGCGCACGGGGCGGGGGGACAGCGGGGGGAGCGGGGTGTTGTGGTTCATGACCCGGAGGTTCCCGTGCCGGGTCCGCCCCGTAACCCCTGTTACACAGCTGTCGTCAAATATGGACAAGGTGGCACTAAAGGACGGGTGTTCGGGTGCCGAAAAGGCGCGGAAAACCCCTGGTCCGTTCGGGGCGGACCAGGGGTTACGGTTCCTATTGCCTGAATTCCGTAACGGCTATTTCCTGAATTCCGGAACAGCTGTGGAGTGTTCGGTCCCGGGGCTCAGGCGTCCGCCGCCGCGTCGCAGGCCTGTCCGCGCAACGCGCGCGCCAGGTCGTCCCGCGCCTCCAGCACCAGCCTGCGCAGCGCCGGAGCCGCCTTCTCGTGGGCCGACAGCCAGGCGTCGGCGGCGTCCAGCGTCTCCTGGGAGTCCTGGAGCGCGGGGAACAGGCCGCGCACCACGTCCATACCGATCTGGATGGACCGCTCGGACCACACCCGGTCGATGACCGCGAAGTACTTCTGCGTGTACGGCGCGAGCAGATCCCGCCGGGAGGGCTGGGCGAAGCCCGCGATCGTGGCCTCGACGAGCGCGTTGGACAGCGCGTCCGACTCGACCACCTGAGCCCAGGCCTGCGCCTTGACCGCCGCCGAGGGGCGGGCGGCCAGACAGCGGACCTGGTGGCGCTTGCCGGACGCCGTGTCGTCGCGGGCCAGTTCGGCGGCGAGCGCCTTCTCGTCCGCGACCCCGTGCGCCGCCAGCGGCCCCAGGAACGCCCAGCGCAGCTCCTGGTCGACCACCAGCCCCTCGATCTCCTCCGTCCCCTCCAGCAGGTCCTTCAGCAGCTGGAGGTCGGCCGGAGCGGATGCCACGGTCGCGAAGAACCGCGCCCACGCCAGCTGGTGTTCGCTGCCCGGCTCGGCCGACCGCAGCTCGGCCAGCGCGCCGTCCGTGAGCAGCCGCTCGCCCGTCCCGCGCCACTGCGGTGCCACATAGTTGACCAGCGCGGAGTCGGCCCAGGCGTGCAGCATCTGGAGCACGCCGATGTCCGACTCGCGGCCCGCGAAGCGCAGCACCAGGTCGACGAAGTCCCGGGCCGGCAGCAGCGCGTCCCGGGTCAGGTTCCACAGCGCCGACCAGCACAGGGCGCGGGCCAGCGGGTCGGTGAGGTCGCCGAGGTGGGCGCGCAGCGTCTGGAGCGAGGTGTCGTCGAAGCGGATCTTGCAGTACGTCAGGTCGTCGTCGTTGACCAGGACCAGCTCCGGCGCCTGCGCTCCGGCCAGCTCCGTCACGACCGTACGCGGTCCGTCGACATCCGCCTCCGCGCGCGCGTACCGCTCCAGGGCGCCGTCCGCCGTGCGCCGGTACAGGCCGATCGCCACCCGGTGCGGGCGCAGCTCGGGGTGGGACTCGGCGGCGTCCTGGAGCACGGCCAGCTCCGCGACCAGGCCCTGCTCGTCCAGCAGCACCTGCGGGGTCAGCGAGTTGACGCCGGCCGTCTGGAGCCAGGAGCGGGCCCATGCGGCCATGTCCCGCCCGCTGGTCTCCTCCAGCACCGACAGCAGGTCGCCCAGCCGGGTGTTGCCGTAGGCGTTGCGCTTGAAGTAGCGCCGGGCGCCCTCCAGGAACGCGTCCTGGCCGACGTACGCCACCAGCTGCTTCAGGACGCTCGCGCCCTTGGCGTAGGTGATGCCGTCGAAGTTGAGCTTGGCGTCCTGCAGGTCGCGGATGTCGGCGGTGATCGGGTGGGTGGAGGGCAGCTGGTCGGCGCGGTAGGCCCAGGCCTTGCGGCGGTTGGCGAAGGTGATCCAGGCGTCGGTGAAGCGGGTCGCGCCGACGTTGGCGAAGGTGCCCATGAAGTCGGCGAAGGACTCCTTCAGCCACAGGTCGTCCCACCACACCATGGTGACCAGGTCGCCGAACCACATGTGCGCCATCTCGTGCAGGATGACGTTCGCGCGCGCCTCGTACGACGCCTGGGTCACCTTCCCGCGGAAGATGTACTCCTCGCGGAAGGTCACCAGGCCCGGGTTCTCCATCGCGCCGAGGTTGTACTCCGGCACGAACGCCTGGTCGTACTTGCCGAACGGGTACGGGTAGTCGAAGTGGTCGTGGAAGAAGTCCAGCCCCTGCTTGGTGACCAGGAAGACGTCGTCGGCGTCGAAGTAGGGCGCCAGGCCCTTGCGGCACAGGGCGCCGAGCGGGATCCGCAGCGTCGTGCCGTCGGCGAACGTACGGGAGTAGGAGTCGGTCACGTAGTGGTACGGGCCCGCCGTCACACAGGTGATGTACGTGGAGATCGGCTTGGTCTCGGCGAACCGCCACACCCCGTCGGTGAGTTCGCCCGCCCCGTTGCTCCACACCGTCCAGCCCTGCGGCGCCCGTACCTCGAACCGGAACGGTGCCTTGAGGTCGGGCTGCTCGAAGTTGGCGAAGACCCGGCGGGCGTCGGCCGGCTCGTACTGGGTGTACAGGTAGACCTCGCCGTCCTCGGGGTCGACGAAGCGGTGCATGCCCTCGCCGGTGCGGGAGTACGCGCACTGCGCGTCGACGACCAGTTCGTTGTCGGCGGCGAGGTCCTCCAGCAGGATCCGCGACCCGTCGAAGACGGCCCCCGCGTCGAGGTCGCGGCCGTTGAGCGAGACGGCCGTCACACTCGGCGCGACCAGGTCGGCGAAGCTCGACGCGCCGGGTTCGGCGCACCGGAAGCGGATCGTGGTCACCGAACGGAAGGTGCGCGGCTCCTCGTCCCCGTCGCCGACGGCGGAGCGCAGGTCGAGGGACACCTCGTACCCGTCGACGGACAGCAGGGCGGCCCGCTCCCGGGCCTCGTCACGGGTCAGATTCTCACCGGGCACGGGCGGCACTCCCTCTGGATGTGTCGGACACGTCATGGGACACGACGGAACAGGACCGATCCTGCCATGCACCCCTGACGCCGGGCACGAGGGAATGCGGCGGCACAGGCCGGTGTTGCCAATCCCCGAACCCCGTATCCCTAGGAGAGCCATGTCCGACACCGCTTCCGTGTCCGCCAAGACCCCCGTCGACTTCTGGTTCGATCCGCTGTGCCCCTGGGCGTGGATGACGTCCCGGTGGATGCTGGAGGTGGAGAAGGTCCGCGACATCGAGGTCCGCTGGCACATCATGAGCCTGGCCGTGCTGAACGAGGACCGGTTGGAGGAGCTGCCGGAGGAGTACCGGGACATGCTCGAGACCAAGGCGTGGAAGCCGGTGCGCGTGGTCACCGCGGCCTGGCAGAAGCACGGCGCCGACGTCCTCGGCCCGCTCTACACCGCGCTCGGCACCCGCTTCCACAACAACGGCGAGGGTCCCACCCTGGAGGCCATCGCCGCCGCCCTGGCCGACGTCGGCCTGCCCGCCGACCTGATCGACTACGCCGAGCAGAAGGACTTCGAGTTCGACGCCGAGCTGCGCGCCTCCCACAAGGAGGGCATCGAGAAGGTCGGCCAGGACGTCGGTACCCCGGTCATCGCCGTGCCCGGCTCCGACGGCGAGCAGATCGCCTTCTTCGGCCCGGTCGTCACCCCCGCGCCCAAGGGCGAGGAGGCCGCCCGCCTCTGGGACGGCACCCTCGCGGTCGCCTCGGTCCCGGGTTTCTACGAGATCAAGCGCACCCGGACCAAGGGCCCCGACTTCAGCAACCTCTGAGGGGTCGTGGCCGCCCGGGGGCGGTCACGGTGTCCCGGGCGGGGCGGGCAGCCGGAATCTCTCCGGCAGGCTCGCCCCGTCCCGCTTGGCGTACCAGCGCTGCACACGCAGACAGCCTGCGGCGGTGCAGCGCCAGAAGTCGTGCACGTACGGGTCCTCGACGAGGGTGCGCACGGCGTCCTTCTCCTCGTCCGTCAGCGGTCTGAAGTCCTGCATGTCCCCGCAGTTGCGGCAGTCCAGGTACTTGGTGGTCACCCGTGCCTCCGTCCTGTCGCCTCTCTCGTACCACCGGCACGGCGGTGCGCGCCACGGTGCGGATGCGCGTACGGCACAACGCCGAAGGGCCCTCGCGCGGTGGACGCGAGGACCCTTCGGCGTTGCGGCGAGCGTTCAGCCGCGGGCGCGGGCCCGCTGCCTGGCGTAGCCGACGGCCGCCAGGAACACCGTCATCGCGCCCGTCGCGTACAGCTGCACACGGGTGTCGGGCTCACGGGCCATCAGGACGAAGATTCCCGCCATCCCGGCCAGCGCCACCCAGGTCAGGACCGGGAACGCCCACATCCGCACGGCGAGTTTCTCCGGCGACTCCTGCTCCAGCCGGCGGCGCAGCCGCAGCTGCGAGACGGCGATGAAGAACCAGACGACCAGGATGACTCCGCCGATCATGTTCAGCAGCCAGGGGAAGACGTCGTCGGGCCGCCAGTAGCTGAGGACCACGCAGCCGAAGCCGAAGACGCAGGAGGCCAGTACGGCCACGCGCGGCACCCCGGCGGACACCCGGCCCAGCGCCTTCGGGCCCTGGCCGCGCTCCACCAGCGAGTACGCGATGCGCGAGGAGCCGTAGATGTTGGCGTTCATCGCGCTCAGCAGCGCCACCAGCACGACCACGTTCATCAGCTGGCCGGCGCCCGGGATGCCGAGGTGGTCGAGGGCGGCGACGTACGGGCCCTTGTCGACGACCTCCTTCGAGTCCCAGGGGACCAGGGTGACGATCAGCGCCATCGACCCGATGTAGAACACCGCGATGCGCCACATCGCCGTACGGACCGCGCTCGCCACGCCCTTGACCGGGTTCTCCGACTCGGCGGCGGCGATGGTGACCGTCTCCAGGCCGCCGTAGGCGAAGACCGAGGCGAGCAGGCCGATGACCAGGCCCTCGCCGCCGTTGGGGAGGAAGTCGGTGAGGTTGGAGACGCCCGGGGAGTCGGTGCCCGGCAGCACGCCCGCCACGGCCAGCCCGCCCAGCACCAGGAACAGGCTGATGGCGCCCACCTTCAGGGCCGCGAACCAGAACTCGAACTCGCCGAAGTTCTTCACCGCGGCCAGGTTCGCCCCGCAGAAGGCGACCATGAACAGCGCCACCCAGGCCCACTCGGGGGTGCCGGGCAGCCAGCCCGTGACGATCTTCGCGGCGCCGATGCCCTCCAGGCCGACCGCCGTGCACAGCAGCACCCAGAAGGACCAGCCGGCGGTGAAGCCCGCCCAGGGGCCGATCGCCCGCTCGGCGTGCGCGGAGAAGGAGCCCGAGGACGGGTGCGCGGCGGACATCTCGCCGAGCATCCGCATCACCAGCATCACGAGGAGGCCGGAGACGGCGTAGGCGACGACGATCGACGGCCCGGCGGCGGCGATGCCGGCGCCGGAGCCGACGAACAGTCCGGCGCCGATCACGCCACCGAGGGCGATCATCGACAGATGGCGCTGCTTCAGTCCGTGTGCGAGGGATCCGGAGGCGGAGGAGGCGTCGTCGCGCCTGTCCTGCTGCGGCGGCGTCTCGACCGTGGTGTTGTGGGGCATGGGCGCGGCTCGTCCAGTGCGTGAGAGGGCTGCGAACGCCCACAGTCTGGACAGCCCATCCGACTGCCGGGAAGGAGTGCCCGATATTCGGACACTCACTTCACGTGCCGTGATCCTCCGGTCACGCCGGAACCGAGGTGTAGTGAGAGGCGTCACCCTCGATCGCGTAGCTCTCCTTGCCCTCGATGCCCACCGGCACGTCACCGGCGACCGTCACCCGGTGCAGCCGCCGGGGCGCGCGGTCGTAGTTGTCGACGGCGTAGTGCTGGGTGATCCGGTTGTCGAACAGCACCAGCTGGTTCTCCGACCAGCGCCAGCGCAGGACGTTCTCCGGCCGGGTGACGTACGCCTGGAGCAGGTCGAGGATCTTGCGGGACTCGCCCGGCGACAGACCCACGATCCGCTGCGCGAAACCGCCGACGAACAGCCCGCGCTCCCCGGTCAGCGGGTGCACCCGGACCACGGGGTGCACCGTGCGGTACTTGATCGACGTGAACCGGGCGCGTTGCGCGGCCTGCTCCTCGTCGATCTCCTCCTGCGGCACGGCGTAGTCGTAGTCGTTGGTGTGCTCCGCCCACAGCGTGTCCGCGAACCGGCGCAGCGGTTCGGGCAGGTCACGGTAGGCGGCCGCCGAACTGGCGATCAGCGTCTCGCCGCCGTACGGCGGGACGGTGATGCTGCGCAGCGTGCTGGCCTGCGGCGGGTTGAGGACGAAGGTGACGTCCGTGTGCCAGTGGTTGGCGGCCCGGCCGCGCTCGCTGTCGACGGGCAGCACGTTCGGGGCGCCCTCGACCGCGTCGACGGTCGGATGGGCGGTCGTCAGGTCCCCGAAGCTGCGCGCGAAGGCCTGCTGGCCCTCGTCGTCCAGCCCCTCGGCGTCGAAGGCCAGCGCCCTGTGCACGTCGAGCGCCTCGCGCAGCGCGGCGACGGTCTCCTCGTCCAGCGGCCGGGTGATGTCGACGCCGAGGACCCGGGCGCCGATGTTCGCGGTGATCTTCTGGATACGTACGTCGGTCATGACGGGTGTTCCCTTCAGACGAGCGCGGGTGCGCCGGCGGTGTACTGGTTGACGGGGCGCGGGAGGCCGTAGCGCTCCCGCAGGGTCTGTCGCGGTCCGTACTCCGTGCGGAGCAGGCCGCGGGCGCGCAGGACCGGGACGACGTGGTCGACGAAGGCGTCGAGACCGGAGGGCAGGACCGCGGGCATGATGTTGAAGCCGTCGGCGGCGCCCTGGGTGAACCACGTCTCGAGCTTGTCGGCGACCTGCTCGGGCGTACCGGCGAAGGTGAGGTGGCCACGGCCGCCGCCCAGCCGTCCGATCAGCTGCCGGACGGTGAGACGTTCGCGCCGGGCCAGCTCCACCACGAGCGTGTAGCGGCTCTTCGCGCCCTCGATCGCGCTCTCCGGCGGCAGCTCGGAGGGCAGTGGGGCGTCGAGTTCGAGGGTGCCCGGCGGCAGGCGCAGCAGGCCCTCCAGGTGGGCCACCCCGTGCCGGTGCACGATGTGTTCCTCCAGCACCCGCTCCGCGGCACGCGCCTCGGCCTCCGTGGAGCCGACGACCGGGACGATGCCGGGCAGCACCTTGAGCCCGTCGGGATCGCGTCCGGCCGCCGCGGTGCGGGACTTGAGGTCGGCGTAGAAGGCCTGCGCGTCCTGGAGGGTCTGCTGGGCGGTGAACACCGCCTCCGCGTACCGGGCCGCGAACCGCTTGCCGTCCTCGGAGGAGCCCGCCTGCACGAGCAGCGGGTAACCCTGCGGGGTGCGGGGCACGTTGAGGGCGCCCTCGACGCTGAAGTACCTCCCCCGGTGCCGGGGCGGATGGATCTTGGCGGCGTCGCCCCAGATTCCGGCCGCCTTGTCGGCGACGACCGCGTCGTCCTCCCAGCTGTCCCACAGCTTGAGGGCCACGTCGAGGAACTCGGCGGCGCGCGCGTACCGCTCGGCATGGGCGGGCTCCGCGTCCAGGCCGAAGTTGCGGGCCGCCTCGGCGCCGGCGGTGGTGACGATGTTCCAGCCCGCCCGGCCGTCGCTGATGAGATCCAGGGACGCGAACTTGCGGGCCAGGTTGTAGGGGGAGTTGTAGGAGGTGGAGGCGGTGGCGATCAGACCGATGTGCCGGGTCGCCGTCGCCAGCGCGGTCAGCAGGGTGAGCGGCTCCAGGGCGCCCGAGGGCCGCTGGCCCACGCTGTTCCACAACTGGGGTCCGTCGGCCAGGAACAGCGAGTCGAAGGTGCCGCGCTCGGCGGTCCGCGCCAGCCGGACGTAGTGCTCCAGCCGGACATGGGCGTGCGGGTCGCTCTCGGGCAGCCGCCAGGACGCCTCGTGGTGGCCGGTGTTCATCAGGAACGCGTTCAGGTGCAGTTGCCGGGTCATGCGAGGTCCTCCGTCACGCCCAGGGCGGCGAGCAGCCGCTCCCGGTACTCGCCGAGCAGCGGGTCCCGGTAGGAGCGCGGGTGCGGGCGGTCGATGGTCAGGTCGAGGCCGATGCGGCCCCGGTCGAGGACGAGCACGCGGTCGGCGAGCACGATCGCCTCGTCCACGTCGTGGGTGACGAGCAGCACGGACGGCCGGTGGCGCTCCCACAGTTCGCGCAACAGGTGGTGCATCCTGATCCGGGTCAGCGCGTCCAGCGCGCCGAACGGCTCGTCGGCGAGCAGCAGTTCGGGCTCCCTGACCAGGGAGCGGGCGAGTGCGGCCCGCTGCGCCTCGCCGCCGGACAGCTCGCTCGGCCAGGCCCGCTCACGGCCGGCCAGCCCCACCTCGGCGAGCGCCGCCCGCCCCTTGTCCGTACCGTCCGTCCCCAGCAGTACGTTGTCCAGCACCCGGCGCCAGGGCAGCAGCCGCGAGTCCTGGAAGACCACGGACACCCGCTCGGGCGCCGCGAGTTCCCCGCTCCCGGTGACCTCGTGGTCCAGGCCCGCGACGGCCCGCAGCAGGGTCGACTTGCCGGATCCGCTGTGCCCGAGGAGGGCGACGAACTGCCCGGCGGGGATGTCCAGGTCGATGCCGTCGAGGACGGTACGCCCGTCGAAGGACCGGGTCAGGCCCCGCAGCCGTACGGCGGGACGGGTCAGTTGCTCAGTGTGCGGCGCCACGACAGCACCCTCCGTTCGACGAGACGGACCGCGCTGTCGGAGACCAGGCCGAAGACTCCGTAGATCAGCAGACCGACGAGGATGACGTCCGACTGGCCGTAGTTCTGGGCCTGGAACATCAGGTAGCCGAGGCCGCTGGTGGCGTTGATCTGCTCCAGGACCACCAGGCCCAGCCAGGAGCCGGTCACACCGAGCCGCAGTCCCACGAAGAACCCGGGCAGCGCACCGGGGATCACGATCTCCCGGACGAACCGCAGCCTGGACAGGCCCTGCACCTCGGCGAGTTCGACGAAACGGTGGTCGATGCCGGACAGCGCGGCATGGGTGTTCAGGTAGATCGGGATGTAGACGACGATCGCGATGATCGCGATCTTGAAGGTCTCGCCGATGCCCAGCCACAGGATGAACAGCGGGATCAGACCGAGGACCGGGATCGCCCGGTTGAGCTGCACGGTCCCGTCGATCAGCGCCTCCCCGGTCCGGCTGAGCCCGGACGCGAGCGCGAGCACCATGCCGGCTGTCAGACCGAACGCGAAGCCGTACGCCGCGCGTTCGAGGGAGGTGAGGACATCGGTGGGCAGGGTCCCCTCGGTCCACAGCCGGACCCCGGTGTCCAGCACGGTCCAGGGCGCCGGGACCGCGGCCGTGTCCAGCCGGCCCGCGGCGGAGGCCCCGGCCCACAGGGCGAGCAGCAGGAGCGGCCCGGCCAGCCGGGCGGCGGGCAGGCGTTTTCCGGGAGCCAGGCCCCGGCGTCGCCGCCGCGGCTGCTCCGTGGCCACGGCGGCGGGGGCGGCCGTGTCCAGGGTGGTGACGGTCATGGCGGTCAGCTCCGGTACTCGGCGGGTACGGACTTCGCGGCGATGCCCTCGAAGCGGTGGTCGAAGAGGGAGGAGACGTCGAACTTCTTCACGAAGCCGCCCTCCGCGAGCAGATCGGCGGTCTCCTGCTCCCAGGCGATCGCCTCGTCCCAGCTCGGCGGGAACAGCGGCTTGTTGGCGAGCGCGGTGATCGCCCGCGCCTGGGCGAGGGTCAGGTTCTGCGTCTTGACGTAGAACTCCTCGTTCCAGCGGCCGGGGTTCTCGTACTGCCACACCTGGCCCTTCGCCCACTGCGGGATGTACGCGGCGACCGCGGCCGCCTTCGCCCGGTCGGCGAGCACCGACGCGGGCGCCCACAGCAGGTTGAGCAGGTCGACGACGTCGGTGGTGATCGAACGGGCGCCCTTGGACCCGTACTGCTGGAGGTAGGCCGGCGCCTGGCTGTTGGCGAGCGGGGCGACGTCGACCTGGCCGGACTGCAGCGCGGTCAGGAACTGGTTGCTGGTCAGCGGGACCAGCGTCACGTCGTCGTACTTCAGGCCCGCCTTCTTCAGCGCCCGCAGCAGCACGACACCCTGCGCCTGCCCCTGCGAGAACGCCAGCTTCTTCCCCCTGAAGTCGGCGACCGTGTGAATGTCACTGCCGGGTTTGGTGGCGAAGAGATAGTTCGGCTTGCGGGTGACGTCGATCGCGACGATCTTCGCGTCATAACCCTGGTAATACGCCTGGATCGGCGGGATGCCCGCGTTGTTCGCCACGTCCAGGGATTTCGCCCGGAAGGCGTTGATGACATCGGGACCGGCCCCGATGTTCACCCAGCTCGACACCGTGAAAGGCAGTTCGGGCAGTTTCGCGAGATCGAACTGCAACTGCTGCACGTTCTGGTACGAGGCGATCTTCAGGCTGGTGCCGGCCGGCACCCGGTCGGCGAGCGGGGCCGTGGCGGCGCCCTTGTCGGTGGCGGCCGCGCTGGTCTCGGCGCAGCCGCTGAGCCCGGCGACACCGGCGGCCGCACCGAGCAGCGAGGCGAGAAACACCCGACGGTCATAGGACGAAGGCATGGGAGTACCCCTCAGGGGAAAGCGTCGAAAAGGTGCGTACGGAATTCCCGGCACGGCGGTGCCGTGACGGGGAATCCGCGTGAGAAAGTCAGCCGGGAAAAGGCTGCGAAGACAGCGGGAAGGGTGCGCTCCCGGCGCACCGGGGCGTCAGCAACAGAAAGTGCGACAGCTCATGCGAACATCGTCCTGTCCGGTCGGGAAGCCTGTCAACATTCGGAGTTTCTGAATTAATTCGATTCGGACGACGCGGTGAGCGGATCCCGGTAGAGGACGTCCAGGGCCACCGCACCGCCCGCCACGGCCAGGACGAGGTCCCGGAAACCGGTGGGCGCGACGCACCCCGCCCGCTCCGCCCCCACCTCGTCCCGCAGCGCGTCGAGACAGTCCTGCCGGAACAGCACGCCCAGCTCGGTGACGACGACCCGCTCCGGGTTGAGGACGTCAAGCAGCAGCCCCGCGGCCCGCCCCGTCATCCGCGCCCGTTCCCGCAGCAGCCGGACCGCCACCGGGTTCCCGGCGTCCGCCGCGGCCAGCACCCGCATCGGGTTGCCCCCGCCGACGACCCCCGCCTGCCGGGCCCGCCGGCACAGCGTCCGCTCGCTCAACTCGGCCTGGAGGCAGCCGGTCCGGCCGCAGTAGCACGGCTCGGTGCCGCCGGCCAGCGGCAGATGCGCGACGGATCCCGCCTGGGAACGGGGACCGTGGTGCACCTCGTCGTGCGTGGCGAACGCCGCGTCGACCACGTTCCCCGCGAACAGATGCAGCACGCTGCGGCTGCCGCGCGCCTGCCCGAACAGGCGCTCCGCGTTGACCAACGCCCGCGCGTGGCCGTCCACATGGACCGGCAGCCCGGTGCGCGCCGCGAGGACCTCCCGCACCGGCACCTCGCGCCAGCCGAGCAGCGGATGCTCGACGACGGTGCCGGAGTCCCGGTCCACCCAGCCGCCGACGGCCACCCCGACACCCAGCGGCCGGCTGTCGGCCGCCCCGGCCAGCAGCGCCGCCAGCCCCTCGGCCGCCCGCGCCAGCACCTCGTACGGCTCGGTGCCGCGGTGCTTCAGCTCACGGCGCTCCAGCACCCGCCCGCGCAGATCGAGCAGCGCGACCGTGGTGAACGGCACCGCCACATGCACCCCGCCCACCACGAACCGGGAGTCGTCCAGGTCGAGGGGCACGTGCGGGCGTCCCGCGCCCTTGGCGCGTCCGGGCGCGGCGGCCTCGCGGACGAGCCCGATCCCGGCGAGCCGGGCCACATGGTCGGTCACCGACGCCGGGGACAGTCCGGTCAGCCGGGCGATGGTGCTGCGCGCGACCGGCCCGTGCTCCAGCACCGACCGCAGCACGACACTGGCACTCGTACGACGCCGGTCGCTGTCCGCGACGCGGGGCACCAGCGACGGCGCCGACGTGCGGGCGGCCGGGGTGCGGGAGGCCGACGCGCGGGCCGCCGGGGTGCGGGCGGCCGCGGTACGCGGCAGGGAGAGGGGGGCGGGTAGGGGAGTGGGCGTGGGCATGAGGCATCTCCTCGGGAGCCGGTCCGACACTGCGCCGTCTGCTGACGTGAGGCGCGCCGGATCGCTCCGCCCGCCTCACCCGCCGAGGCGACAGGTGGCCGTGCCCTGGCGTCGCAGGTCGACATAGCGACGCGACGAGAAGTACCGGGCCTGAGCAACCATGCGGTCGAAGCTAGCAAAACGGCGGACCCCTGCCCAGACGGCGACCGACGGGCGAGACGGCCCCCACGGCACGCGTCGACGGCGTTGGTGAATCCCTACAGAAACCCGCCGTACCGCTTTCCGTTGCCCATGCCACCCGACCTCAGTGACCGGCATCACGCCGGAGCGTGCGTAGCCGACGGTCTTTGTCCGAAGCCCACCAAGGCCTTGATCCTCCCTTTGTCGACCACTGACGGTGATCACGCCACGACCGCTGGGATAGCGTCACGGTGTCCCTCGCCGCCCAGCCTCCGCGGAGTCCCCATGAGCACCGCTGCCGCCACTGCCACCGCCCGGCCCGGACAGGTCCTCGCCGACCTGCTCCCCGCGTCCCGCGTCCGGGACATCGCCCTCGTGCTCGGCGGCGCCGCGCTCACCGGCCTCGCGGCCCAGCTCTCGGTCCCGGTCCCGGGCTCCCCGGTGCCGGTGACCGGCCAGACCTTCGCCGCCCTGCTGGTGGGCACCTCCCTCGGCGCGGGCCGCGGCTTCCTCGCCCTCGCCCTGTACGCGGTGGCGGGCGTCGCCGGTGTGCCGTGGTTCGCCGAGGGCACCTCGGGCGGCGCCGCACCGTCCTTCGGCTACATCCTGGGCATGCTGCTCGCGTCCGCCGCCGTGGGCGCGCTGGCCCGCCGCGGCGCCGACCGCTCCGTGCTGCGCATGGCGGGCACGATGCTGCTCGGCGAGGCGATCATCTACGCCGTCGGCGTTCCCTACCTGGCCCTGGCCACCGGAATGTCCGCCACCGCCGCGATCGCGGCCGGTCTCACCCCGTTCCTGATCGGCGACGCGCTGAAGGCCGCGCTGGCGATGGGCGCGCTGCCCGCCGCCTGGAAGATCGCCAAGCGCTGACGCCACGGGGTCTGTCCGACAGACCCCGGCACCCGCGCAAGCGGGAGCGGAAGAGGTTCGCCGGGTCGCACTGCGACAGCACTCCGGCGAACCTCTTCGTCGTTCCCGGGGCGGGCTCGAGGCCCGCCGGGCTCAGGCCTGCCGGGCCCGCGGTGGCCGCTGCGACCACCACAGCCCCGCCGCGCCCGCCAGGACCAGCGCCGCACCGGCCGCGCCCAGCGGCAGGACGTCACGTCCGACGCCGGTCTTGGGCAGCTCGTCGCCGCCCGGCGCCACCGGCTGGTTGTCGGTGCCGAGCAGCAGCGGGGTGGCAGGGGCGTTCGGCGACGGGTTGGACGTGCCGAACGGGACCGGCCCCTGCTGCCAGAAGGTCTTCTTCCCGTCGGCGGTCTGAACCGGCAGGCAGATCTTCCCGGTCTTGCTCAGGTCGTACGTCGCGGAGACGTCGTACGACTTCGACTTGCCCGCCGCGAGATCGCCGACGGCGCAACTGAAACCGCTGTTCGAACCGGACGGCAGATCCTTTTTCGCGATCGCCGAGCAGCCCTGGACATCCGTGACTTCGAGGCCGTCGAAACCGACCACCAAAAGCCTGATGTCGCCGCTGTTCTTGGTTCCCTCGTTTTTCACCGTGGCTTTGATCGCCGTCTTCTTCGAGTCGTTGTCGACCGAGATCTTCTCCGGCAGCAGCGTGGTCAGTTTCACGCCCGCCGGTGCCTCGTCAACGGCCTTTCCCCCCTTGTCGCTACCCGGTCCCTGGTCATCGGCGGCGGCCGTGAACGGAAGGATCATCACGGCCGAAAAAGATGCCGTGACCAGCGATCCCGCAATGGCCTTCATTCGACGAGAACTCATGTTCGTCCCCCTTGCGTCCCCCTGGACTGCGCCTGAATCCGCAGTACTTGAAGAGGTACCACAAGATTTCTCCGCACTATGCTGGTACGGCAGCAAGTGTGACTATTGCGTGTCAGGGGAGACCGGGCGGACTGCCGAAGAGGGGGGTGCGGCGGAAGTGCAGGGAAAATCGGGAGACTTGGGGAATCCGGGAAACCCGGGCGATGCGGGAGGCGAGGGGGGTGCGGGAAACCCGCGGAGCGGCGGAGTTCCGGGGCTGCTGGTGACGGGACGTTATCGGCTGGTCGAGAGTATCGGGCAGGGCGGAATGGGGCGGGTGTGGCGAGCCGTCGACGAAATTCTCGACCGACTGGTCGCCGTCAAGGAAATGCGCATCGACGGACTCGACGCGGAGGACACCCGCACCCGTCGCGAACGCACCCTGCGCGAGGCACGGGCGACGGCCCGGATCGACCATCCCCACGTCGTGCGGGTGTACGACGTGGTGGACGAGGGCGAACGCCTGTGGATCGTGATGGAACTGGTGGCCGGCCGCTCCCTGGAGCGGGCCATCGCGGAGGACGGACCGCTGAGCCCGGGGGAGACGGCCCGTATCGGCCTCGGCCTGGTGGCGGCGCTGCGGCAGGTGCACGCCGGGGGTGTCCTGCACCGTGACATCAAACCCGGCAACGTCCTGGTGGAGAGCGGCGGTCGGCGCGTCGTCCTGACGGACTTCGGCATCGCCGCGATCCAGGACGCCAAGGCGCTCACCATGGTCGGCATGCTGGTCGGTTCCCCCGACTACATGGCCCCCGAGCGGATCTCCGGCCGTCACCAGGGCCCGCCGTCCGACGTGTGGTCCCTGGGCGCGACCCTCTGCGCGGCGCTGGGCGGCCGTTCCCCCTTCTCCCGCGGCACGACCCTGGCGACACTGCACGCGGTCCTCTACGAGGAGCCCGAACTCCCCGCCTCGGCCGGTCCGTTGCGTGCTCTGCTGGCCGCGCTGCTGGAGAAGGAGCCGGCGGTACGGCCGTCCCTGGAGGACGTGGAATCGGCCCTGCGGCCGATCGCGTTCCCGGAGCCGACCCCGACGCTGGCGGTCGGCGGCGTGCCGGGGCAGTCCGTCGCCTTCGCGGCGGCGCAGCCCGACGTCACAACCGACGCCACGTCCCCCACCGAGCCGCAGCGCTCGAACGAGCCCGCCCCACCGGCGGCGCGCGGGCCGGAACCGCAGGCGCCGGGGGAGACCGGGCCGGGGGAGACCGGGTCGGCGGCGGTGATGGGGGGCGAGTCGGCGGCGGTGGTGAGCGGTTCCGCCCCTGGGGCCGCCGCAGAACCCGCGCCCGTACCCGCGTCCGCGGTCCCGGCACGGGCCCTCTCCGCCCCCGGGACGCCACCCGTCCCCTCGCCCGAGCCCGAGGCGCCCTCGACGGCGCCTCAGGGCCTGACTCCGGCCGCCGGGGGCCTGAATCCGGCGGCCCAGGAACCGGCTACGGCAGCCCAGGAACCGGCTCCGGAAGTCCAGGACGCAGCTGTGGCTGACACGGATCCGGCGCTCGGCCCCCGGGACTCGGCCCTGGCCGCCCGGGGTCCGGCCTCGGGTCCTCGGGACGCGGTTCCGGCTGCTGGGGAGGACCCGGCCCTTGGCTCTGAGGGGTCGGCCCTTGGCGCTCAGGACTCGGCCCTGGCCGCCCGGGGTCCATCCCCAGACCCCCAGGATCCGGCCCCGACCGCAAGGGACCTGCCCCCGGTCGCCCAGGATCCGGCCCCGACTGCGGACCTGCCCCCGGTCGCCCAGGATCCGGCCGCGACCGCAAGGGACCTGCCCCCGGTCGCCCAGGACTCGGTCCCGCCTGGACAGGATCCGGCCTCCGGGGGTCGGGACACCGGCCCCGGCGTCGAGTCGCCCACCAGGGTCCTGCCCCGGCTGCCGGGGGCGTCGTCCACCCCGGTCTTCGTGGACGGCACCCGGGTGCCGGGCATCCGTGATCCGAGGCAGCCCGCTCCCGCCGCCGAAACCGTCTTCGAGGCGCGTTCGGAAGCCTGGTCGGAGGCGCGTTCGGAGGCGCGTTCGGAGGTGCGCTCCGAGACCTCCTCCAGCAACGCGGGCAACAGCGGCAACGCCCGCAGCACCGGCGATCCAGACCGTACGGCCGGCGCAGGCGTCACGGGTCCCGCCGGTGCCGCCGGCCGCACTCCGGAGACCGGACCGCGCGCCGCCATGCCGTCCTCCCCGGCGAGGGCCCGGCGCCGTACGGCCGTCCTGGCCGCCGCCGGTGCCGTGGCCGCCACGGGCGCGGTCGTCGCGGTGGTGCTGGCGATGTCGTCCTCCCCGCCCGGGGGAACCCGTGCGGGCGGCTCCTCGCCGAAGGCCTCCGCGTCCGCCACGGCTCCGACCGGCGGCACCCCCTCGCCCACGGTCGAGGGCACCTTCCGGCCGCCCAGCCTGCCGCCGGGCGCGCACCAGGAGGCCGGCGGCTTCGCGTGGGTGACGCCCAAGGGCTGGCGGCGGGACGTGAAGACGGGCGCGGAGGTGCACTACACCTCGCCCGACGGCACCCAGGAGCTGGTGGCCAAGTCCTCGCTGGCCCGGGGCGATCTGATGGACACCTGGCGGACCTCGGAGCAGAACGCCCACCAGGGCCAGGGCTATCGCAAGATCCGTCTGGACGAGACGACGTTCCGCGGCAACCCGGCGGTCGTCTGGGAGTACACGTTCACCCTGAAGGGCGTCCAGTGGTACGCCAGACTGCTGGGCTTCGACGCGGCCGGTAAGTCGTACCAGATCAACACCTGGTACCAGCCGCGGATCGAGAGCCGGGCCGTGCGGACCTACAACCAGGTCAAGGACGGCTTCACGCTGCTGCGAACCGGCGAACCGGCGAACCGGCGAACCGGCGAACCGGCGAACCGGCGGACCGGCGGACCGGCGGACCGGCGGACCGGCGGACTGGCGGACCGACGGACCCGTGGGCCGCGGAACGCGGAAGGGGAGGGAACCCGCGGGTTCCCTCCCCTTCCGTTCACACCCGGCGTCCGGGCCGCGGGCCTCAGCCCACCGGCACCTCGTCGGCCGCGGCCGCGTCCGCGGCCTCGACCGCGGCGGTCCGGCCGCCGCGGACCTTCTCCTTCACCAGGGCGATCACGATCACGACCGCCGCGACCCCCAGGGACAGCAGCACGGTCGTACGCCCGCTGCTCTCTCCCTCGGTGTCGGTCAGCATGTAGCCGAGCACGAAGACGATCAGCGCGGCCGTGGCCCAGGTCAGGTACGGGTACAGCCACATCTTCACGACGAGCTTCTCCGGCGCCTCGGCCTTGATGATCTTCCGCATGCGCAGCTGCGAGAAGCAGATCACCAGCCAGACGAACAGGGCGACCGCACCGGAGGAGTTGACGAGGAAGAGGAAGACCGAGTCCGGGAACTTGTAGTTGAAGAACACCGCGACGAAGCCGAAGACGACGGAGGCGATGATCGCGGCCCGCGGCACACCGCGGGACGTGGTCCGCGCGAAGGCCCTGGGCGCGTCGCCGCGCTGGCCCAGCGAGAAGGCCATGCGGGAGGCCGTGTACAGACCGGAGTTGAGGCAGGACAGCACCGAGGTCAGCACGATGAAGTTCATGATCTGACCGGCGTGCGCGATACCGAGGGAGTCGAGGGCGGCGACGTACGAGCCCTTCTCCTTGATCGACGGGTCGTTCCACGGCAGCAGCGAGACGACCACGAGGATCGAGCCGAGGTAGAAGACGCCGATCCGCCAGATGATGCTGTTGGTGGACTTCGTGACGGCGCGCTGCGGGTTCTCCGACTCGCCCGCGGCCAGGGTGGCGATCTCGCTGCCCATGAAGGAGAAGACGACGAGCAGCACACCCGTGAGGATGGCGCCCGGACCGTGGGGCAGGAATCCGCCGTGCTCGGTCAGGTTCCCGAGGCCGGCCTTGTCGCTGTGGACGCCGGGCAGCACGCCGAATATGGCGAGCGCGCCGACGACGATGAACGCGCCGATGGCGACGACCTTGATCCCGGCGAACCAGAACTCGAACTCGCCGTAGGAGCTGACGGAGACCAGGTTGGTGGCGGTCAGCACCGCCATCACGATCAGCGCCCAGCCCCACTGGGGGACGCCGGGTATCCACGACTCCAGGATCTTGGCGCCGGCGGTGGCCTCCACGGCCAGCACGACGACCCAGAAGAACCAGTAGAGCCAGCCGATGGAGAACCCGGCCCAGCGGCCGAGCGCCCGGTCGGCGTGCGCGGAGAAGGACCCGGAGGTCGGGTTGGCCGCGGACATCTCGCCGAGCATCCGCATCACCAGCACGACGAGCGTGCCGACGAGCGCGTACGACAGGAGGATGCCCGGGCCCGCGGTGGCGATGCCGGAACTCGAGCCTACGAAGAGGCCGGCGCCGATGACGCCGCCGATGGCGATCATCGAGAGGTGTCGGTTCTTGAGACCGGCGTGGAGAGAGGAACCGGGGTCGCCGGGTTCTCCGTGGCCGCTTCCGGCCTTCGGCAGGGTCGACTGCGAAGTCATGGGAGGGATTTCCTTTGCGCCACTCGAGGGGCTCCCGCACGAGCGGTGTACGGGACGGTCCAGCGAAACGGAGGGTTACGAATCCTGGAACCTTTGATTCCGGATCGTACGTCGGAAGAACCTAAGGTTCTGTAGCCCCGGTCACACCCGTCCGTCGCGCACCCAACGCTGCTGCCCCGCAACGCCCGTGTCACACTCGATCCATGCGCGTGTATCTCGGCTCCGACCATGCGGGCTTCGAACTCAAGAACCACCTCGTCGAATGGCTCAAGGAGGCGGGACACGAGCCCGTCGACTGCGGCCCCCACATCTACGACGCCCAGGACGACTACCCGCCCTTCTGCCTGCGTGCCGCGGAGCGCACGGCCGCGGACCCCGAGGCGCTGGGCATCGTCATCGGCGGCTCCGGCAACGGCGAGCAGATCGCCGCGAACAAGGTGAAGGGCGTGCGTGCGGCCCTCGCCTGGAGCGAGGAGACCGCGTCCCTCGGCCGCCAGCACAACAACGCGAACGTCGTCGCCGTGGGCGCGCGGATGCACAGCCAGGAGGAGGCGACGAAGTTCGTCGAGACCTTCCTCGGCACGCCGTTCTCCGGTGACGAGCGCCACATCCGCCGTATCGACATGCTCTCCGGCTACGAGACCACGGGCGACCTCCCGCCGATCCCGGCGCACCACCCGCAGCAGTAGCGGCAGACGCCCGGCCCCGGGGGCGACGGCCCCGGGGTCCACAGGGCTCCACCGGTCGGGAGACCGGTACCGGTGTACGGGTGGGAAAGGACGACAGGACGTGCCAGAGGGGCACACGATTCACCGGCTCGCGCAGGACTACGCCGCCGCCTTCGCGGCCCGTGCCACGCGGGTCACCAGCCCTCAGGGCAGGTTCGGCGAGGCGGCAGCCCTTCTCGACGGCGCCGTCCTGCGCGCCGCCGACGCCCACGGCAAGCACCTCTTCCTCGGCTTCCGCGACAGCGAGGACGCCGACTGGGTCCACATCCACCTCGGCCTCTTCGGCAAGGTCGACTTCGGCGACGCCCCCGCGCCGCCGCCCACGGACACCGTCCGGCTGCGCGTCGCCAACGACACCGCGTACGTCGACCTGCGCGGCCCCACCACCTGCGCGCTGATCACCCGCGCCGAGAAGCAGGCGATACACGACCGCCTCGGCCCCGACCCGCTGCGCACCGACGCCGACCCGGCCGCCGCGTACGCCCGCGTGCGCCGTAGCCGTACGACGATCGCCGCGCTCCTCATGGACCAGAAGGTCATCGCCGGGGTGGGCAACGTCTACCGCGCCGAGGTCCTCTTCCGGCACCACATCGACCCCTACCGGGCGGGCCGGGACATCACCCCCGCCGAGTGGGACGCGATCTGGGGCGACCTGGTCGGGCTCATGCGCGAGGGCGTCCGCAACAACCGCATCGACACCGTCCGCCCGCAGCACACCCCGGAGGCGATGGGCCGTCCGCCCCGCGTCGACGACCACGGCGGCGAGGTCTACGTCTACCGCCGCGCCCGGCTGCCCTGCCACCTGTGCGGCGACGGGATCCGCACCGCCGACCTCGCCGCCCGCAACCTCTTCTGGTGCCCGACCTGCCAGCGGACCTGACCCGGCGAACCCGCGCCATCCGATCCGCCGGACCCGCGTCACCTGGCCCGGCGGACCCGCGCCATCCGATCCGCCGGACCCGCGTCACCTGGCCCGGCGAACCCGCGTCACCTGACCCGGCGAACCCGCGTCACCTGGCCCGGCGGACCCACATGGCCTGACCCGGCGGGGCCGCGCGACCAGGCCGCGCGGGCCCGCCGGACCGGCTCAGAACCCGTGCGGCAGCCAGGGGGCCACGAGCCCGCCGAACGCCGACGAGGCCTCGGCCAGGGCCCCTTGCCGCAGCTCGCGCACCCGCCCGGCCGCCGCGAGCGCGGCCAGCGACACCCCGCCGAGATACGCCGCCGCCAACTCCCGCACCGACAGGGCGAGATCGGCGGCGTCCGTGGTGCGGACACAGGACGCGCCCTTCGCGTCCCCGGTCAGCCGCCAACGCCCCGCGTTCCACGGGCAGAAGGCGTCCTCGACCTCGAACACCACGTCCACCGGCGCCTGGTACGTCCGCGCCGCCAGTGCCGCCCCGACCTCCACCAGCCGTACGTACAACGCGTCCCGCAGCCGCAGTTGACACCGCCGGATGTCGGACACCTGGAACTGCCACGCCTCGTCGACGGGCCGTCCGCGCACCTTCAGCGAGGTCGTCAGGTCGATGTCGAACAGGAAGCGCCACAGGGCCGCCTGCGTGGCCGGATCGAGCGCCGCGAGATCCTGCAGGACCACCTGGCCGTTGTGCCCGGCGTCCGTCCACCGCATCGCGACCCGGAACCGGGCGTACCCGGTCGGCTCCCCGTCCCGCTCGGCGACCACGCACTGCAACGCCGAGGCGCCGTCCCGGTCCCGCTCCGGGTCCAGCACCCCCACCCGCTCCCAGCCGGGCTGCCGGGCCAGCATGCCCGCACGGGCCGGCACCGTCCGCGCGTACACCGCCTCACACACGTCCAGGACGTCTGCCGGACGCTCGTAGCGCAGACGTACGGCATCCGTGCCGTCCGGCACGGACAGCGTCACCCGGCCGGTGTCGATCTCCGCGCCGATCCCGAAGGTCGCCGGGGCGTACCCGAACCGGCCGTAGATCGCCGGCTCCGACGCGGTGAGTACCGCCAGCGGCTCGCCCCAGGCCCGCACATCGTCCAGCTGGCGTCGCATCATCGACGTCAGCACCCCGCGCCGGCGGTGCGTGGCGGCCACGCCGACCAGCGTGACGCCCGCCGCCGGCACCGAGGCGCCGCCCGGCACGGTCAGCCGGAACGCGTACGCCCCAGCCGACCCCACACACCGGTCCCCGTCCCACACGCCCAGCGCGCGGTCGACGTCGACGAGCTCGTCGCGCCACAGCGCCACCACCTCGGGCGACTCCTCGTCGCCACCGAAGGCGCGCATCAGGTTGCCGTACCACTGATCCCAGTCGTCCCGCCGCAGCACCCGCAGCTCGGTCGCCCTCTCGGGCAGGTGAAGTGCCATGGGCCATGCGTACCAGGGCCCCGAGGGTCCGGCGAACGAATTTCCCCGTGCCCGACGCGCGACGGCCTCCCGTGAAGTTCACTGTGAGGTCGAGGCTCGGACGGGGGACAAGCGGGACCTCCCGTGCCAAGCGGCAGGTCCGATGGATAGGGTCCCGAACTAATGGCAGCAGGACGAGAGCGGCGCGCAGCGGCCGAGACGTTCACGGCCCGGTTGAAGATGCAATGGCACCGGGCCCGCGTCGGCGTGCGCAGATCCGCCGTGGACTACTTCCGCGGCGACGGCTCGGACTGGATCGCGCTGGCCGGACTGCTGCTCACCATCCCGCTGATCGCGGCCACCACCCTCGCCAACTCGGTCTGGTGCTCACCGGCCGCGCTGGTCCTGCCGATCGTCGCCGGCGGCCTGCTGCTGCGCCCGGCGAGCCTGCTGGGCCTGTACGCGGCCGCGGCCACCGCGCTGATCGTGGAGTCCGTGAAACTGGGCCCCTACACCCAGGGGCCCTCCCGGGTCACCCCGGGCGTGGTCCTGGTCGTCGCCGCCTGCGGCTTCATCGGACTGCTGATCGCCCAGTTCCGCAGCAGGGTCGGCGTGCCCTGGCGGCGCGGCGGCACCATGCTGTTCGACCTGCGCGAACGCATCCGGGTGCAGAGCAAGCTGCCGAAGCTGCCCCGCGGCTGGCACCGCGAGATGGCGCTGCGCCCCGCGGGCGGCCAGTCCTTCTCCGGCGACTTCGTGGTCGCGGCCCGCACCAACGGCGGCCGCACCATGGAGGTCGTGCTGACCGACGTGTCGGGCAAGGGCATGGACGCGGGCTCCCGCGCCCTGCTGCTGTCGGGCGCGTTCGGGGGTCTGCTCGGCTCCCTGCCGCCGCACGCCTTCCTGCCGGCCGCCAACGGCTATCTGCTGCGCCAGGACTGGGACGAGGGCTTCGCGACCTCCATCCACCTGGTCCTGGACCTGGACTCCGGCGACTACGAGCTCTACTCCGCCGGACACCCGCCGGGCCTCCAGCTCAGCGCGGGCAGCGGCCGCTGGGAGGAGAAGGCCGCCGAGGGCCCGCTCCTCGGTGTCTACGACGGCGCTCGGTTCGACCCGGTCAAGGGCTCCCTGCGCCCCGGCGACGTGCTGATGCTGTTCACCGACGGCCTGGTCGAGACCTCCGACCGCGACATCGTCGAGGGCATCGACCGGCTGACCGGCGAGGCCGACCGCTATGTGGTCGGCGGCTTCCAGGGCGCCGCCTGGCACCTCATCGAGGCGGTGGCGAAGGACGTCAACGACGACCGGGCGCTGCTGCTGGTCTGCCGCGAGGGCCCGACCGCGGCGGCCGTCCGGTGACGGCGGCCATGCTGACCCTCGCCGAGGTGGAGGCGCTGGCCCGGGCGGCGCACCAGGGACAGACCGACAAGGCGGGACGGCCGTACGCCGAACACCTGCGGGCCGTCGCCGAAGGCGTGCGCGTGCGCGGCGGGGACGACGAACAGATCGCGGCGGCCTGGCTGCACGACTCCGTCGAGGACGGCGCGCTGTCCGCGCGATGGCTGGACGAGGCCGCGCTGAGCGCGCGCACCAAGGACATCGTGCTCGCCGTCACCAAGCGGACCGGGGAGGACCCGGCGGCGTACGCGCGGCGCGTCCTCGCCACCCCCGGGGCGTTGCTGGTGAAGGAGGCGGACCTGGCGCACAACGCGGACCCGGCGCGCCTGGCGGTCCTCGACCCGGCCACCCGGGACCGGCTGACCGAGAAGTACGCCCACATGCGCCGGCTCCTCGGCCTCACACCCTGAAGACGCGCCCCGAAGGGGCGCTCTTCAGGGGCGCGGGGAACTGCGCGACCAGCCACGACGAACCCGCGGCCAAGATCCGACGGACGCCCGGCGAACGCCCGACGGCGCTCAGCGAACGCCCGACGGCGCTCAGCGAACGCCCGACGGCGCTCAGCGAAGCCAAAGGCACCCAGCGGAGCGCCTACGCTCCGACCTTCACGCGTTCACGCGCCACTTCCGCCGCGTCCCGCTTGAAGGCCCACGCCATCGTCGGCTCCATCGCGAACCGGAACACCCGCTGCACGGGCGGGGTGCACAGCAGGGTGACGGCCGCGGCCGCGAGGGCGCTGACGAGGATCTCGCCGAGCGGCCGGTGCAGCCAGGTGTGCTCGAACCAGCCGCGATACTCACCGGCCTTGATCAGGAAGCCGTGCAGCAGATAGCCGTAGAGCGTGCCCGCGCCGAGCGCCGTGAACCACAGCCTGCGGCCCGGTACCCAGGCGAAGAAGCAGGCGGTCAGCACCAGCGAGCAGCCGAACAGCGCCAGTTGCATCACCGGCCCGGCCCACCAGGGCGCGGCCAGCTCCTGTGCGGCGTCGCGGTGGTAGAGCCACGCGGCGTTCATCCGCGGCACCGCCCACCAGCCGAAGGCCAGCGCGAACGCGAACACCGGGACGGCGGCGATGCGCACCGAGCGGCGGCGCACCAGCCGGAAGTGCTCCGGCTTCAGGCACAGCCCCAGCACGAAGAACGGCAGGAACTGAAGGACGCGTTGCAGGTCCAGGTCGTCGCCGATGGCCGGGGTGACGGACGCGAGCGCGGCCACGCCGAGCGCGAGCGGCAGCGGATGGCGCACCAGCTTCCAGATCGGTGTGGTGAGCCGCCAGATGAACAGGGCGCACAGGAACCAGGTCAGGTACCAGGGGTCGAGGAGGCTGATCTCCTGGTCCGGGGCGTGGTCCACGACCCGCCTGAACAACGGGTAGGCCGTCTCGAAGAGGACGTACGGCACCAGGACACCGGTCACGAGCCGCTTCAGCCGGTCCGGGCGCGCGTCGAAACTCCGGGAGAAGAAGCCGGAGATGATGACGAACGCGGGCATGTGGAACGCGTACACGACCATGTACACGCCCTGGAGGATCCGGCTGTCGCCCTTCAGCGGCTCCCAGGAGTGGGCCACGGCCACCAGCACGATCGCCAGGTACTTGGCGTTGTCGAAGAACGAGTCGCGCCGCTTGGGCCGGTTCTGCGGCTGATCGCCGGACTCGTGCTGCTTGTTCTGCATGTCCGGCTTGTCCTGGTTGTTCTGATCCTGCTGAACATGCGGCGAGGGCGAGGCGGCGTGGAACATTTGAGGCACCCTAGCGTCGTATGTGGGTTTCCGTAAAACACCCCACGTCAATAAGGTTTATGGGGTCCGGGTACCCCGCAATTTCCCCAAGTCGACTTCGGTGTCGACGTGATGGCGCCCACACGGTCGACGCTCCGGCGCGGAGGTTCCTCCCTTGATGTCGCAATTCATCCATCCGAAAGGGTGCATATCGGCGCTGGTGAGGGTGCTTGCCGCGACCCTCGGCCGGTGAATCGAATTGGCTGTGCGCGGGCTGTGCCGATACCGAAACGATCTCTGCAATTTCCTGTGCGAGTGGGGCCTCGAATTGCTGTGCCCACCCCGTCCGGCGCCCTTTCGCGCGAACGCCCGGGACCGGTTCCGGCCGATGATGCGTCACGGGCCGCATACGCGGGCCGTGTTGGTGGCACGATGGTTCTGGCGGGGTTGCGCGGGGCCGGCATCCCCAGGCCGGGAGAGCGGACCGACCGAGGGTGTGATCAGTTGTGGCCATTTCACTGTCCGTGGTGCTGCTGTTGGCGATCATCCTGGTGGTGTTGATCCGGGGCGGCTCGATCAAGGCGGGGCCCGCGATCGTCGCGATCCTGTTCGGCTTCTTCCTCGCCTCGACCGGCATGGCCCCGTCGATAAACCGTTTCCTGAACTCGCTCGCGGACACGATCAACTCGATCAACTTCTGAGTCGACCGTTCCGGCGGGACCGCTCGGCCCGGGACCGCTCGGCCCGGGGCGCGCGGGAGCGATGGCGTGTGCGCCGGAGCGGGAGACGGCGCGCCTGGCGGCACCTCGGGGCGCGAAGGAGTGAATCCGGGCGCGTCGAAGTGATCTTGATCCCGGCACCGGCAAACGCATCAGGGCCCGGTCGGAAGATCACTCTTCGGACCGGGCCCTGAATACATACAGAGCGGGCGACGGGAATCGAACCCGCGTAGCTAGTTTGGAAGACTAGGGCTCTACCATTGAGCTACGCCCGCACGGATGTGTCGCAGGTCAGGTGACCGCGGCACACAGGCATCGTAGCGGTTCGCACGCGCTCACCGCACACTCCCTACGTCCGCCGGAAATACGGCAGCCCCGCTGCCTGCGGGCATGTACCCTACGTCTCGCACCAGACGGGGTGTGGCGCAGCTTGGTAGCGCGTCCGCTTTGGGAGCGGAAGGCCGTGGGTTCAAATCCCGCCACCCCGACCATCCGGACGGCAGTCCGGACGGATCACCCTCGCGTGATCGCCTTTGGGGGCGGGTAGCCGCTGCGGTTACTATGCAAGCTGCGCGCCCGTGTGTCTCTTGTTCTGAAGTCTCCGGGCGACGAAATCCGCCGGACCCGTCGGGTCCCGGCAGAAAACCAGAAGTCAGCCACAAGGAGACCGAACCGTGAAGAGCGCCGTGGAGACCCTGAACCCGACTCGGGTTCGGCTCACTGTCGAGGTGCCCTTCGAGGAGCTCAAGGACAGCCTCGACGCGGCGTACAAGAAGATCAACCAGCAGGTCACGGTGAAGGGCTTCCGCAAGGGCAAGATCCCGGCCCGGGTCATCGACCAGCGGTTCGGCCGTGGCGCCGTGCTGGAGGAGGCCGTCAACGACGCGCTCCCGAAGTTCTACACGGAGGCGGTCAACGAGGCCGAGCTCGCCGTGCTGGGCCAGCCCGAGGTCGACATCACGGAGCTGAAGGACGGCGAGACGCTGAACTTCACCGCCGAGGTCGACATCCGCCCCGCCCTGGAGATCCCGGACTACTCCGGCATCGAGGTCGAGGTCGACGCCGTCGAGGTGTCGGACGAGGACATCGAGAAGTCGGTGGAGCAGCTCCGTGAGCGCTTCGCGTCGACGAGCCCCGTCGAGCGCGCCGCCGTGGACGGCGACGTCGTCACCATCGACCTGGAGGCCAAGGTCGACGGCGAGGTCCTCGAGGACGGCGTCGCCGAGGGTGTCTCGTACACCATCGGTTCCGGCGAGCTGCTGGACGGCATCGACGAGGCCGTGAAGGGCCTGGAGGCCGGTGGCGAGGCCACCTTCACCTCCGAGCTCAAGGGCGGCTCGGCGGCCGGCAAGGAGGCCGAGGTCACCGTCAAGGTCACCCAGGTCGCCGCCCGCGAACTGCCCGAGCTGGACGACGAGTTCGCGCAGCTCGCCTCCGAGTTCGACACCCTCGACGAGCTCAAGGCCGACAGCCGCAAGCGCCTCGAGAACATGAAGCAGTACGACCAGGCCACGCAGGCCCAGGAGCGCGTCCTGGAGAAGCTGCTCGAGCTGGTCGAGGTCCCGGTCCCCGAGAAGCTGCTCGAGGACGAGATCAACACCCGTAAGCACAACCTCGAGCACCACCAGCTCGGCCAGATGGGCCTCGACCTCGCGAAGTACCTGGAGATCCAGGGCAAGACCGAGGAGGAGTTCGACGCCGAGACCAACGAGGCCGCGGTCAAGGGCATCAAGACCCAGTTCGTGCTGGACGAGCTCGTCAAGCGCGAGAGCCTGAACGTCAACCAGGAGGAGCTCACCGAGCACCTCATGCGTCGCGCCGCGTCCTCCGGCATGTCCCCCGACCAGTTCGCCCAGGCGGTCGTCGAGGGCGGCCAGGTTCCGCTCCTGGTCGGCGAGGTCGCCCGCGGCAAGGCCCTGGCCCTGGTCGTCGAGGCCGCCACGGTCAAGGACACCAACGGCGAGATCGTCGACCTGGACGACGAGGAGGAGGCCGAGGAGGCCGCCGCCGAGGTCGTCGCCGAGGCCACCGCCGAGGCCGAGGTCGAGGAGAAGCCCGAGGCCTGAGCCTCGCGCCGCTTCTGACACACGCAGGACGAAGGGCCCCGGGACGCACTGCGCCCCGGGGCCCTTCGCCGTGTCTCCGGCCGCCCGTGCGCCCGGGCAACCGGCTGCCCGGCTGCCGAGTCGCCCCAGCCGCCGCTCGCCCGCTCGCCCGTACACCCGGCCGCCCGCCCGGGAACCGTGAGACCGGCCGGCCGTCCGCGAACCGCGCGCACGGGCCCGGGGCGGCTCCGGCCGTGCGGCCGTGCGGTCTCACGGTTCCCGGGCTGCGCCCGCCCGGGAACCGTGAGAGCGTGTGGCCGGGCGGACGTTCCGCGAGCCGTGAGACCGTACGCCCCGCGGCCGCCGGCGCCGCGGAAGACCCCCGTAGCCCGCATTCCGCCCCGGCCGGCCGGGCGACCTGCGCTCACAGCGAACAGTTCCCTTTGCGGGATTCCCCGAAGGGACCCGCGCGTTAGGGTCCATGAGTACGAGGGCAGGGGAGTCCCCGGAAACGGCCGGACGGCCCTGAGCCCCGGCAGTACACGTGAGACGGCCCGGCGCCGTCGTAAGACGAGCAGGTGGATACGTGACGAATCTGATGCCCTCCGCCGCCGGCGAGCCTTCCATCGGTGGTGGCCTCGGCGACCAGGTCTACAACCGGCTGCTCAACGAGCGGATCATCTTCCTCGGCCAGCCGGTCGACGACGACATCGCGAACAAGATCACCGCACAGCTCCTTCTCCTGGCCGCCGATCCGGAGAAGGACATTTATCTGTACATCAACAGCCCCGGCGGTTCGATCACGGCCGGCATGGCGATCTACGACACGATGCAGTTCATCAAGAACGACGTGGTGACCATCGCCATGGGTCTCGCGGCCTCGATGGGCCAGTTCCTGCTCAGCGCGGGCACGCCCGGCAAGCGCTTCGCGCTGCCGAACGCCGAGATCCTGATCCACCAGCCCTCCGCGGGTCTGGCCGGATCGGCCTCCGACATCAAGATCCACGCCGAGCGGCTGCTGCACACCAAGAAGCGCATGGCCGAGCTGACCTCCCAGCACACCGGTCAGACGGTCGAGCAGGTCACCCGCGACTCGGACCGCGACCGCTGGTTCGACGCCTTCGAGGCCAAGGAGTACGGCCTCATCGACGACGTCATCCCGACGGCCGCCGGCATGCCGGGCGGCGGCGGTACCGGAGCGGCATAGTTCGGGCCCATTCGGGCCCGAACCATGCCCGGCTTCCATGGGTGGCCCGCCGTGGCTCCCTGGAGGCCCCGTGCGGGTCCGTTGACAGGCCTTGGCCCCTCGGGGGCCGTACGTGCCGTCCCAGCCGTCAGCCACCGCCCCAGCCCCTCTCAGGAGACACCGTGAACGACTTCCCCGGCAGCAGCCTCTACGACGGTGCGCGCGCCCAGTACACCGGGCCCTCGGCCGAGTCCCGCTACGTCATTCCGCGCTTCGTGGAGCGCACCTCCCAGGGCATCCGCGAGTACGACCCGTACGCGAAGCTCTTCGAGGAGCGCGTGATCTTCCTCGGCGTGCAGATCGACGACGCCTCCGCCAACGACGTCATGGCGCAGCTGCTGTGCCTGGAGTCGATGGACCCCGACCGTGACATCTCGGTCTACATCAACAGCCCCGGCGGCTCCTTCACCGCGCTGACTGCGATTTACGACACCATGCAGTTCGTGAAGCCGGACATCCAGACCGTCTGCATGGGCCAGGCGGCGTCCGCCGCGGCGATCCTCCTCGCGGCCGGTACGCCGGGCAAGCGCATGGCCCTGCCGAACGCGCGCGTGCTGATCCACCAGCCCTACAGCGAGACCGGCCGCGGCCAGGTCTCGGACCTGGAGATCGCCGCGAACGAAATCCTGCGGATGCGCTCGCAGCTGGAGGAGATGCTGGCCAAGCACTCCACCACGCCGATCGAGAAGATCCGCGAGGACATCGAGCGCGACAAGATCCTCACGGCCGAGGACGCGCTCGCGTACGGCCTGGTCGACCAGATCATCTCCACCCGGAAGATGAACAACAGCAGCGTCCGCTGACGCGGTTGCATGTATCGTCTGCCGCCCCTTGGCAGGATCGCACGCCGTGCGCGGCAAGGTGCACGACAAAGTGAACCGTGCCAAGGGGGGCCCGAACGGGGGGCTCGGCAAGGTACCGTCGGACATAAGGCAGCACCAGGAGCCGCTGGACTCGTAAGAGTCCAGGCGTCTCCCAGGCGAAGGGGAAGCACACCGTGGCACGCATCGGTGACGGCGGCGATCTGCTCAAGTGCTCGTTCTGCGGCAAGAGCCAGAAGCAGGTCAAGAAGCTCATCGCAGGCCCCGGTGTGTACATCTGCGACGAGTGCATCGATCTCTGCAACGAGATCATCGAGGAAGAGCTCGCGGAGACGAGCGAGGTGCGCTGGGAGGAACTCCCCAAGCCCCGCGAGATCTACGAGTTCCTCGAGGGCTACGTGGTCGGCCAGGAAGCGGCCAAGAAGGCGCTCTCCGTCGCGGTGTACAACCACTACAAGCGGGTCCAGGCCGGTGAGAACGGCGGCGGTCAAAGCCGCGAGGACGCCATCGAGTTGGCGAAGTCCAACATCCTTCTGCTGGGTCCCACGGGCTCCGGCAAGACGCTCCTCGCGCAGACCCTCGCCCGTATGCTCAACGTCCCGTTCGCCATCGCCGACGCGACGGCGCTGACGGAGGCCGGCTATGTCGGCGAGGACGTCGAGAACATCCTGCTCAAGCTGATCCAGGCGGCCGACTACGACGTCAAGAAGGCCGAGACCGGGATCATCTACATCGACGAGATCGACAAGGTCGCTCGCAAGAGCGAGAACCCGTCGATCACGCGTGACGTGAGCGGCGAGGGTGTGCAGCAGGCGCTGCTGAAGATCCTGGAGGGCACCACGGCCTCGGTCCCGCCGCAGGGCGGCCGTAAGCACCCGCACCAGGAGTTCATCCAGATCGACACGACGAACGTCCTGTTCATCGTGGGCGGCGCCTTCGCGGGCCTGGAGAAGCTCATCGAGTCCCGGGCCGGCGCCAAGGGCATCGGCTTCGGCGCGACGATCCGCTCCAAGCGCGAGCTGGAGGCCAAGGACCAGTTCGAGGACGTCATGCCCGAGGACCTGGTCAAGTTCGGCATGATCCCCGAGTTCATCGGCCGTCTGCCGGTCATCACCTCGGTGCACAACCTCGACCGCGAGGCGCTCCTCCAGATCCTGGTCGAGCCGCGCAACGCGCTCGTGAAGCAGTACCAGCGTCTGTTCGAACTGGACGGCGTGGAGCTGGACTTCGAGCGTGAGGCGCTGGAGGCCATCGCCGACCAGGCCATCCTCCGCCAGACCGGCGCACGCGGTCTGCGCGCCATCATGGAGGAGGTCCTCATGTCGGTGATGTACGAGGTCCCGTCCCGCAAGGACGTGGCCCGTGTCGTCATCACGGCGGACGTCGTTCACTCGAACGTGAACCCGACGCTGATCCCGCGCGACGCCCGCGGCCGCGGCCCGGGGGAGCAGAAGACGGCGTAACCGCCGTACCGCGTACGGGAAAGGGGCCTCGGTCGGCAGACCGGGGCCCCTTCGCCGTCGGCGCGGCCCGTGGCGGGCCGCGCCGTACGGGGTCAGGCCTTGACGCGGACTTCCGTGCGGAACTTCGCCGTCAGGTCGGCCGCGCCCGCCAGGTCCGCGGTCTTGCCGGACATCGCGTCCGCCATGTCGACGTGGATGACGACGCCCAGCGTGCTGTGGTCGCCCCAGATGCACACCGGCATGCTGATCTCGCTCGGCCCGGCCGCCGCGCCCGACGACGAGTCGTCGCCCTTGACCTTGGTCTCCTGGCACTTGAGGACCGCGCCGTCGAGACCGGCCGGCGTGTAGGCCTTCGGGCTGCCGACGACCTCGCCCTCGTCGGCGCCCGCGTTCTTCTTCATGTCGGCGAACATCGCGTCGACGACCGCCTCCGGGTCGTCGATCTCGCCGTACACGCCCATGAAGTTGACCATCTTCATGGCCAGGTAGTTGGTCTCGTTCCCGGACTGGTAACCGGCGTGCACGTCCTTGGCGTTCTTCACGCCGTGCTTCTCGGCGTCCTTGACGTCGTTCTTGTCGAAGCCGCCGCTGTCGGCTTCGGCGGACTTCTTGTAGTCCGTGAGGACCGTCGCCGGCGTCGTCAGCTTGTGCGCCCCGTCGTCGGCGATGTCCGAGCCGCCGCCCCCGCCGCTCCCGCCGAGCACCATGTACGCGCCCACCGCGATCGCGGCCACGACCGCCACCGCGCCGAGGATGACCGCCGTCTTCCGGCCGCCCCCGCCGGGCGCGGGCGGCTGCGGAACGCCGTAGGGCTGCTGGCCGTAGGGAGGCTGCCCGTACGGCGGCTGCTGGCCGTAGGCGTTCGGCTGCTGCGGCACGCCCTGCGGCGGCTGCTGCTGCGGGTAGCCGTAGCCGGGCTGCGGAGCCTGCGGCTGCTGGGGGTAGCCGTAGCCGGGCTGAGGGGTCTGCGGCGGCTGCTGGCCGTACGGGCCGGGCTGGCCGTAGGGACCCGGCTGGCCGTACGGTCCGGGCTGCTGCGGCTGCCCGCCGTACGGGCCCGGCTGGTTGTGACTCATTACTGGGTTCCCCTCCAGAGCTTATGTGTTCCTGACATCCTGGCTCAGGCACAGCCGGCTCATGGCGTCGGGGGCGTCACCGTTACAGAGGAAACACGTTTCGGGACCACCGTGTGACACCCCTAAACTGACCCCGTGACCGACAACGCTCAGCAGCAGCCCTCAGCGCCCCTTACCGAACTGCCGACCCAGTACGCGCCGGCCGATGTAGAGGGGCCGCTGTACGAGCGCTGGGTGGAGCGGGGTTACTTCGAGGCGGACGCGAAGAGCGACAAGCCCGCGTACACCGTCGTCATCCCGCCGCCGAACGTCACGGGCAGCCTGCACCTCGGGCACGCCTTCGAGCACACCCTCATCGACGCCCTCACCCGCCGCAAGCGCATGCAGGGCCACGAGACGCTGTGGCAGCCCGGCATGGACCACGCCGGCATCGCCACGCAGAACGTCGTCGAGCGTGAGCTCGGCAAGGAGGGCAAGTCCCGGCACGACCTCGGCCGGGAGGCGTTCGTCGAGCGCGTCTGGCAGTGGAAGGCCGAGTCCGGCGGGCAGATCTCCGGCCAGATGCGCCGCCTCGGCGACGGTGTCGCCTGGTCGCGCGAGCGCTTCACCATGGACGAGGGCCTCTCCCAGGCCGTCCAGACCATCTTCAAGCGGCTCTACGACGACGAGCTGATCTACCGCGCCGAGCGCATCATCAACTGGTGCCCGCGCTGCCTGACCGCGATCTCCGACATCGAGGTCGAGTACCAGGACGACGACGGCGAGCTCGTCTCGATGAAGTACGGGGAGGGCGAGGAGACGATCGTCGTCGCCACCACCCGTGCCGAGACGATGCTCGGCGACACCGCCGTCGCCGTCCACCCCGAGGACGAGCGCTACAAGCACCTGGTCGGCAAGCTCATCAAGCTGCCGCTGACGGACCGTTCCATCCCGGTCGTCGCCGACGAGCACGTCGACCCCGAGTTCGGCACGGGTGCCGTCAAGGTCACCCCGGCCCACGACCCGAACGACTTCGAGATCGGCCAGCGGCACGACCTGCCGGCCATCACGGTCATGGACGAGCACGCGGTCATCACCGTGCACGGCCCGTTCCAGGGCCTGGACCGCTTCGAGGCCCGCTCGGCGATCGTCGCCGCGCTGCGCGCCGAGGGCCGGATCGTCGCCGAGAAGCGCCCGTACGCCCACTCCGTCGGCCACTGCTCGCGCTGCAAGACCACCATCGAGCCGCGCCTGTCGATGCAGTGGTGGGTCAAGGTCGGCCCGCTCGCGAAGGCCGCCGGTGACGCGGTCCGCGACGGCAAGGTCAAGATCCACCCGCAGGAGATGGAGAAGCGGTACTTCGACTGGGTCGACAACCTGCACGACTGGTGCATCTCGCGCCAGCTGTGGTGGGGCCACCGCATCCCGGTCTGGTACGGCCCGAACGGCGAGGTCGTCTGTGTCGGCCCCGACGACGAGGCGCCCACCGGCGAGGGCTGGCACCAGGACACCGACGTCCTCGACACCTGGTTCTCCTCCGGCCTGTGGCCGTTCTCCACGCTGGGCTGGCCCGAGCAGACCGAGAGCCTCGCGAAGTTCTACCCGAACTCCGTCCTGGTCACCGGCTACGACATCCTCTTCTTCTGGGTCGCCCGGATGATGATGTTCGGCCTGTACGCGATGGACGGCACCCCGCCGTTCCACACCATCGCCCTGCACGGCATGGTCCGCGACCAGTTCGGCAAGAAGATGTCGAAGTCCTTCGGCAACGCGGTCAACCCGCTGGACTGGATGGACAAGTACGGCTCCGACGCGCTCCGGTTCACCCTCGCGCGCGGTGCCAACCCCGGCGTCGACGTCCCGATCGGCGAGGACTGGGTCCAGGGCTCGCGCAACTTCGCCAACAAGATCTGGAACGCCACGCGCTTCGCGCTGATGAACGGCGCCACGGTCGACGGCCCGCTGCCGGCGCCGGAGAAGATGTCGGCGACCGACCGCTGGATCCTGTCCCGCCTGAACGCGGTCGTCGCCGAAGTCGACGCGCTCTACGAGGACTTCCAGTTCGCCAAGCTGTCGGACGCCCTGTTCCACTTCGCCTGGGACGAGGTCTTCGACTGGTACGTCGAGCTGTCCAAGACGACGTTCCAGGCGGGCGGCGAGCCGGCCGAGGTCAGCAAGCGCGTCCTCGGCGAGGTCCTCGACGTCACGCTGCGGCTGCTGCACCCGGTGGTCCCGTTCGTCACCGAGACCCTCTGGACCACCCTCACCGGTGGCGAGTCGGTCGTCATCGCCGAGTGGCCCACGGACAGCGGCTTCCGTGACGCCGGCGCGGAGCGGGAGATCGAGAGCCTTCAGTCGGTCATCACCGAGGTCCGACGCTTCCGTGCCGACCAGGGACTCCAGCCCGGCCAGCGGGTCCCGGCCCGGCTGACCCTCGACGGCACCCCGTTCGCCCCGCACGAGGCGGCGATCCGCCAGCTGCTGCGGCTCCAGCCGGAGGGCGACGCCTTCACCGCCACGGCGACGCTGCCGGTCGCCGGCGCCGAGGTGGCCCTCGACCTGTCCGGCACGATCGACGTGGCCGCCGAGCGCAAGCGGCTCGCGAAGGACCTGGCCGCCGCGGAGAAGGAGAAGGCCCAGGCGAACGCCAAGCTCGGCAACGAGGCGTTCCTCGCCAAGGCCCCGGACAACGTGGTCGACAAGATCCGCACCCGCCTGGCCAAGGCGGACGAGGACATCGCCCGAATCCAGGCCCAGCTGGACCGCCTCCCGGCGGCCTGACGGCCCGTACGTCCACGAAGGCCCCCGGAACCACTCGTTCCGGGGGCCTTCGTCCGCGTCTGTCGGTCATGCTCCGTAGACTGGCGGCGTGAGCGAGCTCCCTCCAGACAGCAGCGACCAGCCCGACGCCCGCGACTCCTTCGAGGAGATCGTCGAGGCGGAGACGGACCGCGACCCGGACCTCGCGGTGATCGAGGCCGGCAGCCGTACCCTGCGCACCCAGGGCGGGTCGCCGCAGCCCGACGTGCCCGCCCGGCCCGAGGACCCCGAGGTGGACCGGGCCCTGCGCGAGGTCGAGACGGAGCTCGCGACCCGCTGGGGCGAGACCAAGCTGGAGCCGTCCGTCACCCGGATCTCCGCGCTGATGGACGTCCTCGGGGACCCGCAGCGGGCGTACCCGTCGATCCACATCACGGGGACGAACGGCAAGACCTCCACCGCCCGCATGATCGAGGCCCTGCTCGGCGCCTTCGAGCTGCGCACCGGCCGCTACACCTCCCCGCACGTGCAGTCGATCACCGAGCGCATCAGCATGGACGGCGGTCCGATCCCCGCCGAGCGGTTCGTGGAGACGTACCAGGACATCAAGCCGTACGTCGAGATGGTCGACGCCCAGCAGGAGTACCGGCTGTCCTTCTTCGAGGTGCTGACCGGCATGGCGTACGCGGCCTTCGCGGACGCGCCGGTGGACGTCGCCGTGGTCGAGGTGGGCATGGGTGGCAGCTGGGACGCCACCAACGTCATCGACGGCGACGTCGCCGTGGTCACCCCCATCTCCCTGGACCACACCGACCGGCTCGGCGCGACGCCCGGCGAGATCGCCGCCGAGAAGGCCGGCATCGTCAAGCAGGGGGCCACGGTCATCATGGCCCAGCAGCCGGTCGACGCGGCGCAGGTGCTGCTGAAGAAGGCCGTGGAGGTCGACGCAACGGTGGCCCGCGAGGGCCTGGAGTTCGGCGTGGTGGCCCGCCAGGTCGCCGTCGGCGGGCAGTTGCTCACCCTGCGCGGGCTGGGCGGCGAGTACCCCGACGTGTATCTGCCCCTGCACGGCGCCCACCAGGCGCACAACGCGGCCGTCGCGCTCGCCGCCGTCGAGGCGTTCTTCGGCGTCGGTTCGCAGCGCGCGGAGACGCTGGACCCGGACACGGTCCGCAAGGCCTTCGCGGCCGTCACCTCGCCCGGACGCCTCGAAGTCGTACGGCAGTCGCCCACGGTCGTCCTGGACGCGGCGCACAACCCGGCGGGCGCGCAGGTCACGGCCGAGGCGATCGGCGAGGCGTTCGACTTCAGCCGGCTGATCGGCGTGGTCGGGGCCAGCGGCGACAAGGATGTGCGCGGGCTGCTCGAGGCCTTCGAGCCGATCTTCGCGGAGATCGTCGTCACGCAGAACTCCAGCCATCGCTCGATGGACGCCGACGAACTCGCCGCGATCGCCGTGGAGGTGTTCGGCGACGAGCGTGTCCAGGTCGAACCGCAGTTGCCCGACGCCCTGGAGGCCGCGATCACGCTGGCCGAGGAGGAGGGCGAGTTCTCCGGCGGCGGTGTGCTCGTCACCGGTTCCGTCATCACGGTCGGCGAGGCCCGGCTGCTGCTCCTGGGAAGGGACTGACTTCTTCCGTGCGTACGCTCTGTTCCTCGACCCTGATCGGTGAGGCCTTCGTCATCGGCTTCGCCGGTCTGGTCGCGATGAAGGACCCCGACCTGTCGATGTCGACCGTGTGGACGGTCAGCGGCATCGCGATGTTCCTGTGCGTGGTGCTGTGCGGCATGGTGACCCGGCCGGGCGGGGTCGCCCTGGGCTGGGCGCTCCAGATCGCGCTGGTCGCCTCCGGTTTCGTCGTACCGACGATGTTCTTCCTCGGGGTGCTGTTCGCCGCGCTGTGGTGGGCCTCGGTGCACTACGGGCGGAAGATCGACGAGGCGAAGGCGAGATTCGCGGCGCAGGCGGAGCCGTCCGCGGCTGACGCTGCGTGACGGTCGTCCGAACACGCCCTGTAACCTCATCCCACCGCACACCCGGCAGCAAGAAGGAGTCCTCCCGTGACCCAGCGCACCCTCGTCCTGCTCAAGCCCGACGCCGTCCGTCGTGGCCTGACCGGCGAGATCATCAGCCGCATCGAGCGCAAGGCCGGCTGGCAGATCACCGCGCTGGAGCTGCGCACCCTGGACCAGGAGACCCTGGAGTCGCACTACGGGGAGCACAAGGGCAAGCCCTTCTACGAGCCGCTGGTCGCGTTCATGGCGTCCGGTCCGGTCGTGGCCCTGATCGTCGAGGGTGAGCGGGTCATCGAGGGTGTGCGGGCGCTGGCCGGTCCGACCGACCCGATCGCCGCGGCCCCCGGCTCCATCCGGGGTGACTTCGGTGTCATCGTCCGGGAGAACCTGATCCACGCCTCGGACTCCGAGGAGTCCGCTGAACGTGAGGTGAAGATTTTCTTCCCGGGTCGTGCCTGAGAATAAATTTTCGGACTATTTTTTGAGGGGCCGTCAGGTCTCCCAGCCCGCCTGACCTGGGACGGCCGTGCATTTTCGGCCGTCCTTCGGCATATGCGTGCCGATCGGGGGAACGCGTGCCTCCGTTGGGCCGTCTCCGGGGGCGAGACGGAGCAACGTCTGCTGACAATGGCGAAGACCCTCGCGCAGTGTTCGTGCAGGCGCGTCTACGATGTAACCCTTCACGTCACAGCACCCACCTCGCCGACCTGAAAAGCCCTCAAAAGCCTGCAGGTAGGCCAGTCGAATCCTGATGGGGAACTCAATGTCGTTCATCGGCCGTGACATGGCTGTCGACCTCGGGACCGCCAACACGCTGGTGTACGTCAGGGGTCGCGGGATCGTACTCAACGAGCCGTCCGTCGTCGCGATCAACACCAACACCGGTGGCATCCTCGCGGTCGGCGCCGAAGCGAAGAAGATGATCGGGCGCACACCTGGCAACATCGTTGCCGTCCGTCCACTGAAGGACGGCGTGATCGCCGACTTCGAGATCACCGAGCGGATGCTCCGCTACTTCATCCTGAAGATCCACAAGCGGCGGTATCTGGCTCGTCCGCGGGTCGTCGTCTGTGTGCCCTCGGGTATCACGGGTGTCGAGCGCCGCGCCGTCATCGAGGCGTCGACCCAGGCCGGCGCCCGTCAGGTGCACATCATCGAGGAGCCCATGGCGGCGGCCATCGGTTCCGGCCTGCCGGTCCACGAGGCCACGGGCAACATGGTGGTGGACATCGGCGGCGGTACCACGGAGGTCGCGGTCATCTCGCTCGGCGGCATCGTCACCGCCCAGTCCATCCGCGTCGCGGGTGACGAGCTGGACAACGCGATCATCCAGTACATCAAGAAGGAGTACTCCCTTCTGCTGGGTGAGCGCACGGCCGAACAGATCAAGATCACGATCGGTTCGGCGTACGAACTCGACGCTGACGAGCACACCGAAATCCGCGGCCGGGACCTGGTGTCCGGGCTGCCGAAGACCGTCGTCATCTCGGCGGCCGAGGTCCGCAAGGCGATCGAGGAGCCGGTCAACGCGATCGTCGACGCGGTCAAGACCACTCTCGACAAGTGCCCGCCGGAGCTCTCCGGCGACATCATGGACCGGGGCATCGTGCTGACCGGCGGCGGCGCCCTGCTGCGCGGTCTGGACGAGCGGCTGCGCCGTGAGACCGGTATGCCGATCCACATCGCCGAGGACCCGCTGGACAGCGTGGCGCTCGGTTCCGGCAAGTGCGTCGAGGAGTTCGAGGCCCTCCAGCAGGTCCTGGACGCCGCGCCGCGCAGATGACGTGACTCTTCGACTCCGCCGTACGAGACGTTCTCCTCTCGTGCGGCGGGTCGTCGACACAGAGACATAAGCTCCCCCGGACGAGCCTCTCCGGGAACCTTGGGGGGTTCCTCGGGGTTCCCTGGTTTTTCTTTTCCCACTTCTGCCCGTATTCCTATGAGGAAGGCACGGCCGCCGCACGTGAGGGACACACGAGAGAGCCGGCTGCTCCTGGTGCTGCTGATCGCCATCGCGTTCGCATTGATCACGGTGGACATCCGTGGCGGGGAGGACTCCCCGGTCGAAGGCGCCCGACACGCCGCGGCCACGGTCTTCGGCCCGATCGAGAACGGGGTGTCGTCGGCGGTCGACCCGGTCGGCAACGCGGTCTCCGCCGTCCGCGACTCCGGCGAGCGCCACGACCGGCTCGCCCTCCTGGAGAAGGAGAACGCGGCGCTCAAGGCGAAGCTCGGCAGCGACGACCGCAACACCAGCCGGCTCAGGCAGCTCGACAACATGCTGAAGATGGCGGGCACCGGCCAGTACGGCATCAAGGGTGCCGAGGTCATCGCGATAGGAGCGGCCCAGGGCTTCTCCTGGACCGTCACCATCGACGTCGGCGCCAACGACGGCATCCGGCGCGACATGACCGTACTGAACGGCGACGGCCTGGTCGGCCGGGTCACCACCGTCGGTCCGGACACCGCGACCGTCCTGCTCGCCAACGACCCCGACTTCACCGTCGGCACCCGTTTGGAGTCCTCCGACGAGCTCGGCTTCGCCTCCGGGCAGGGCGACCGCCCGCTGCGCGTGGAACTCCTCAACGGCAAGGCCGAGGTGAAGAAGGGCGACCGCCTGGTCACCTTCGGCTCGCAGGCCGACAAGCCCTTCGTGCCGGGCGTCCCGGTCGGCGTGGTCTCCCGCGTCGACCCCTCCGGCGGCGATCTCACCCGCACCCTCTACGTCACGCCGTACGTCAGCTTCACCAAGCTCGACATCGTCGGCGTCGTCGTCCAGGCCCCGGCCAAGGACCCGCGCGACACAGTGCTTCCGAAGAAGCCGAAGCCCGTTCCCACGCCGACGGTGACCATCACCATCACCCCGTCCGCGAACGCGCCCGCCGACGGCCAGACCGAGCAGCAGTAGGAGCTGAATCCCCATGCGCGTCAACCGGATCCTGCTCTCCACGGCGCTGGTCGTCGTCGCCCTGGTGCTCCAGGTGAGCGTTCTCGCCCGGCTGCACCTGCCCGGCGCCGTGCCCGACCTGCTGCTGCTCACCGTGCTGGGCCTGGCCATCGTGTACGGCCATGTGGGCGGCGCCCTCATCGGCTTCGGCGCGGGTCTGCTCGCCGACCTCGCCCCGCCGGCCGACCACGCCGCCGGGCGCTACGCCCTGGTGCTGTGCGTCATCGGCTACCTCGCCGGGCTCGTCAGACCGGAGAACGGCCGGCTGAAGTCGGCCATTGGCCCGATGGCCGTGGTGGTCGCCGCCGCGATCGGCTCCACGCTGCTGTACGCCCTGGTCGGCGCCCTGGTCGGCGACACCGCCGCCCGTCATGTGGGCCTGGGCAGCCTGCTGTTCAGCGCCGCCCTCTACGACCTGCTGCTCGCCCCGTTCGTCGTCCCCGGCATCATGTGGCTGGCCCGGCGGGCGGAGAACGATCCGCTGGCCGAGGCGAACTCGCCCGGGAAGGGCGGCGACATCTCCTCCGGCTGGCTGTCCTCGGGCACCGGCCTGCGCATCGGTGGCCAGCGCAACGGGCTGCGCGTGAAGGCGGCCAGGGCCCGCACCGCGCGTGCCGGCCGCATCAAGGGGGTCAAGCGACTGTGACCGGACGGCAGTTGGCCGCAGAGCCGCACAGGTCCGTCGTATATGACTCAGACACACTCTGAGAGGGGGAGCCGACCACCGTGACCAACATTCCCGAGACCGGACGGACACCGCGCGTCCAGATCCGGCTCGTCGTGATCCAGATTCTCGTCCTCTCCCTGCTCGGCACCCTCGGTGGCCGTCTGTGGTACCTCCAGATCCGGGAGGGCGAGGCGTACGCCAAGGAGGCCTCCGGCAACCACGTCCAGCAGGTCGTCCAGCCCGCCGTGCGCGGCTCGATCCTGGACGCGCGCGGCGTGGCCCTCGCCGACAACGAGACCCGGCTCGTGGTCTCCGCCTCCCGTACCGACCTGCTGAAGCAGAAGGACGACGGCAAGGCCGTCCTGACCAAGCTCGCGGGCGTCCTCGGCCTGGACCCCACGGAGGTCATGCAGAAGGTCCGGCTGTGCGACGCCAAGACGCCCCAGCCGTGCTGGAACGGCTCGCCCTACCAGCCGATCCCCATCACCGACGAGGCCACCCCCAAGCAGGCACTGCAGATCCGCGAGCGGGCCGAGGACTTCCCCGGCGTCACCGCCGAGCCCGAGGCGGTGCGCCGCTACGCGGCACCCGGCAAGTCCAACGCCGCCCAGGTCCTCGGCTACCTCTCGCCCGTCACCGACGACGAGCTCACCCAGGCCCAGGACACCGACTCGCCCTACCTGCGCTCCGACCAGGTCGGCCGCAGCGGTCTTGAACGCCAGTACGACAAGGAGCTGCGCGGCAAGGCCGGCGTCACCCGCTACGAGGTCGACAACCTCGGCCGGGTCATCGGCCAGGCGAAGGCCGACCCCGCCGAGTCCGGCTCCAACCTCGTCACCAGCATCGACTCCCGCGTCCAGCGGGTCGCCGAGTACGAGCTGAACCAGGCGATGAAGACCGCCCGCCAGCAGTTCGACAAGATCACCGGCGAGAACTACAAGGCCGACTCCGGCGCGGTCGTGGTGATGGAGGCCAAGACCGGCCGCATCGTCGCCATGGCGTCCGCCCCGACCTACGACCCGAACGTCTGGGTCGGCGGGATCTCCGCCAAGGACTACAAGAAGCTCACCGGCAAGAACTCCGACTACCCGCTGCTCAACCGCGCCATCCAGGGTCAGTCCGCGCCCGGTTCGACGTTCAAGGTGGTCTCCACCGCCGCCGCCGTGCAGGCCGGGTACGAGTGGGACGGCGGTTACCCCTGCACCAGCTCCTACTCCGTCGGCGGCCAGGTCTTCAAGAACTTCGAGGGCGAGAGCTTCGGCCCGATCTCGCTCGGCCGCGCCCTGGAGGTCTCCTGCGACACCGTCTTCTACGGCCTCGCGGACCGGGAGTGGAAGAGGGACGGCGGCATCAACCCCAAGAAGGGCCAGCCCAAGGACTGGTTCTTCAAGACCGCCCACCAGTTCGGCCTCGGCAAGGAGACCGGCGTCGACCTGCCCAACGAGGTCACCGGACGCGTCCCGGACCGCCAGTGGAAGCTGAACTACTGGAAGGCCAACAAGGACGCCTGGTGCAAGTCCGGCAAGAAGGACGGCTCGTACGTCGAGAAGATCGAGTACGAGAACTGCCTCGAAGGCAACAAGATGCGCGAGGGTGACGAGATCAACTACTCCATCGGTCAGGGCGACACCCTCGTCACCCCGATCCAGGAGGCCGTCATCTACTCGGCGGTGTCCAACGGCGGCACGATGTACACGCCGAGCATCGGCAAGGCGATCATCAGCGCCGACGGCAAGACCGTCCAGGAGATCAAGCCGAAGTCGCACGGGAAGCTGCCGGTCGGCAAGGCGACCATCAAGGGCATGAACGAGGCCTTCGCGGGCGTCATCACCCGCGGTACCGCCGCCTGGAAGTTCGGCGGCTGGCCGCAGGACAAGATCGCCCTGCACGGCAAGACCGGTACCGCCGAGGTCTACGGCAAGCAGACCACGTCCTGGCTGGCGACGTACAGCAAGGACTACACGATCATCATGACGATCTCCCAGGCCGGTACCGGTTCCGGTGCCTCCGGTGAGGCCGTCCGCAACATCTACAGCGCCCTCTACGGGGTCCAGGCCGACGGCGCGATCGACAAGAAGAAGGCGCTGCTGTACACCCCGCAGAAGGGCCTGCCCCAGGTCCGTACGGACGGCACGATCTCCAGCCCCAGGATCTCCCGCGACCCGGCCAAGGACCTGCACGCCGAGCCGACGCAGTCGCCCTCCCCGGACGACTCGCAGCCCGCGGCGACCACGTCCTCGCCCACCACGGGCAACCGTGACACCCGCAGGCGCTCGCGCCGCAGGGGAAGCCGGAGGATGCCCGCATGACCGGAAACAGCTTCTCCGTCTCCGGCTACGGACCCCGACGGGCCGGCTGGACCCGGGTCTTCGCCCGTGAATCGCTGGCGCGCAGGCTCGACTGGCCGATCCTGCTGGCGGGCCTGGCCCTGTCGTTCCTCGGCTCGCTGCTCGTCTACTCCGCGACCCGCAACCGCAACGAGATCAACCAGGGCGACCCGTACTACTTCCTGCTCCGGCACCTGATGAACACCGGCATCGGGTTCGCCCTGATGATCGGCACGGTCTGGCTCGGCCACCGCACCCTGCGCACGGCCGTGCCGCTCCTGTACGGCGCCTCGGTCTTCGGGATCCTCCTGGTGCTCACCCCGCTGGGCTCGACGGTCAACGGCGCGCACTCGTGGATCGTGCTCGGCGGCGGCTTCTCGCTCCAGCCCTCGGAGTTCGTGAAGATCACGATCATCCTGGGCATGGCGATGCTGCTGGCCACCCGGGTCGACGCGGGCGACCGGCAGTACCCCGACCACCGCACCGTCCTCCAGGCTCTGGGACTGGCCTCGGTCCCGATGCTGATCGTGCTCCTCATGCCCGACCTCGGCTCGGTCATGGTCATGGTCATCATCGTGCTGGGCGTGCTGCTCGCCTCCGGCGCCTCCAACCGCTGGGTGTTCGGCCTGATCGGCGCGGGCACGCTCGGCGCGGTCGCCGTCTGGCAGCTGCACATCCTGGACGACTACCAGATCAACCGCTTCGCGGCCTTCGCCAACCCCGAGCTCGATCCCGCGGGCGTCGGCTACAACACCAACCAGGCCCGTATCGCGATCGGTTCCGGCGGCCTGACCGGCGCCGGTCTCTTCCACGGCTCGCAGACCACCGGCCAGTTCGTGCCCGAACAGCAGACGGACTTCGTCTTCACGGTCGCCGGCGAGGAGCTGGGCTTCGTCGGCGCGGGCCTGATCATCGCGCTGCTCGGCGTGATCCTGTGGCGCGCCTGCCGGATCGCCCGCGAGACGACCGAGCTGTACGGCACCGTCGTCGCGGCCGGGATCGTGGCCTGGTTCGCCTTCCAGGCCTTCGAGAACATCGGCATGACTCTCGGCATCATGCCGGTCACCGGTCTGCCGCTGCCGTTCGTGTCGTACGGAGGCTCGTCGATGTTCGCGGTCTGGGTGGCCATAGGGCTGCTCCAGTCGATCAGGGTGCAGCGGCCCATGTCGGCCTGACGGGCCACACCACCGTTGACGGCGGGGCGGGGGCGGAGCGAGCGGCGCGACCGCCTCCGCCCCCGCCCCGTTCCGCATCACCTTGCTGCCTCCGCCTCGCGGCCTTCACCTCACTGCCGTCACCGCACCGCCTTCACCTCGTCGCCGAACGGAATCTTCCTCCGATTCACCTCCGATGCCCTCTGCCGTCAGGCCCCGACTGGCACTAGATTCGGTTCATGGCGGACACGAAGCGTGAGATCGAGCGAAAGTACGAGTCCGACGACAGTGGCCTGCCCGACCTGACCGGCGTCGCCGGCGTCGCGGCCGTACTGGACAAGGGCGTCGCGCACCTGGACGCGACCTACTACGACACGGCGGACCTGCGGCTGGCCGCCGCCTCGATCACCCTGCGCCGCCGCACCGGCGGCTCCGACGCCGGCTGGCACCTGAAGTTCCCCGTGGCCCCCGGCGTCCGGGACGAGATCCACGCTCCGCTCGCCGACACCCTCCCGCCCGCCCTCGCCTCCCTCGTCCGCTCCCGCGTCCGCGACACCGAACTGCTGCCCGTGGTGCGCCTGCGCTCCGAACGCGACGTGCGCGACCTCGTCGACGCGGACGGCCGGCTGCTCGCCGAGGCCGGCGTGGACGCCGTACGCGCCGACCGGCTCCTCGGGGGCGACGCCAGCGCCCAGTGGACCGAGATCGAGGTGGAGCTCGCGGACGGCGGCGACCCGGCCTTCCTCGACACCGTGGAGAAGCGGCTGCGCAAGGCGGGCGTACGGCCGTCGAAGTCGACGTCGAAGCTGGCCCGGGCCCTGGCGGAGACGGCCCCGCGGGACAAGCACGGCAAGGCGGGCAAGGCAGGTAAGGCCGGCAAGGCGGCCAAGGGCGCCAAGGGCGGCCCGGCCGGGCCGCCGCGGTCCGGGCGCGGGAACCCGCCCGGCGCGCCCGTGACGGCCGGCGACCACGTCCTCGCGTACGTCACCGCCCAGCGCGACGCGCTCGTCGCACTCGACCCGGCCGTCCGCCAGGACGCCCCCGACTCCGTGCACCAGATGCGCGTCGCCACCCGGCGGCTGCGCAGCGCCCTCCGCTCCTACGGCAGGATCCTCGACCGCACGGTCACCGACCCGATCGGCGAGGAGCTGAAGTGGCTCGCCGGCGAGCTCGGCGTGGACCGCGACCGCGAGGTGCTCACCGAACACCTGACGGCCGCCCTCGACGGCCTGCCCCGCACCCTGCTGTCCGGCCCGGTCCGCACCCGGCTGCGCACCTGGGCACGCGCCCGGCGCGGCGGATCGCGCCGCCGGCTCATCGGCGTCCTGGACTCCAAGCGGTATCTGGCGCTGCTCGACACCCTGGACGCGCTGGTCGCCGCCCCGCCGCTGCGCAAGGCGGCCGCCGCCGAGCCCGGCCCGACGCTCGCCAAGACCGTACGCAAGGACTTCGGCAGGGTCGACGCCCTGGTCGAGGCGGCGCTCGGGCTGGCGCCCGGCCAGGACCGGGACCTCGCCCTGCACGAGGCCCGCAAGAAGGCCAAGCGGACCCGGTACGCGGCGGAGACGGCCGTGCCCGCCCTCGGCGACCCGGCATCGGTGCTGGTCAAGTCGATGAAGACGCTCCAGACCGGGCTCGGCGACCACCAGGACAGCGTCATGGCCCGCCGGACCCTGCGCGAGCTGTCCGCCGTGGCGCACGCGGCGGGTGAGAGCTCTTTCACCTACGGCGTGCTCTACGGACGCGAGGAGCAGCGTGCGGCGGACGTGGAGCGGGAGTTGCCGCAGACCTGGAAGGAGATCAAGGAGGGTACGGCCGTCCGTGCGTACGGGGGACCTCCCGGTCCGCGTTAGGCTTGATGGCCACCCTCCCCCAGCCTCCGGCCGGGGGTAGCCCCAGCCAGCTCACGAAGGTTCGCGAGATGCCTACCGAAACCGCCGCGGCTGCCGAGTCTGTGTTCCCGCAGCTCGAAGCTCTGCTCCCGCACGTGCAGAAGCCGATCCAGTACGTCGGCGGAGAGCTCAACTCCACGGTCAAGCCGTGGGAGTCGTGCGACGTCCACTGGGCGCTCATGTACCCGGACGCCTACGAGGTCGGACTGCCCAACCAGGGCGTCATGATCCTCTACGAGGTGCTCAACGAACAGGACGGCGTCCTCGCCGAGCGCACCTACAGCGTGTGGCCGGACCTGGAGGCGCTGATGCGGGAGCACGGCGTCCCGCAGTTCACGGTGGACAGCCACCGTCCGGTGAAGGCGTTCGACGTGTTCGGCCTGTCCTTCTCCACGGAGCTCGGCTACACGAACATGCTCACCGCCCTGGACCTCGCGGGCATCCCGCTGGAGTCCAAGGACCGTACGCTCGACGACCCGATCGTGCTGGCCGGCGGCCACGCGGCCTTCAACCCGGAACCGATCGCGGACTTCATCGACGCGGCGATCATCGGCGACGGCGAGCAGGCCGTCCTCGACATGACGAAGATCATCCGCGAGTGGAAGGCGGAGGGCCGCCCCGGCGGCCGCGAGGAGGTCCTCCTCCGCCTGGCGAAGACCGGCTCGGTGTACATCCCGGCGTTCTACGACGTCGAGTACCTCCCCGACGGCCGGATCGCCCGCGTGGTCCCCAACCGGTCCGGCGTCCCGTGGCGCGTGTCGAAGCACACGGTGATGGACCTGGACGAGTGGCCCTACCCCAAGCAGCCGCTGGTCCCGCTCGCCGAGACCGTGCACGAGCGCATGTCGGTGGAGATCTTCCGCGGCTGCACCCGAGGCTGCCGCTTCTGCCAGGCGGGCATGATCACCCGCCCGGTCCGCGAGCGCTCCATCACGGGCATCGGCGAGATGGTCGAGAAGGGTCTGAAGGCGACCGGCTTCGAGGAGGTCGGCCTGCTCTCGCTGTCCTCCGCGGACCACTCGGAGATCGGTGACATCGCCAAGGGCCTGGCGGACCGCTACGAGGAAGACAAGATCGGCCTCTCCCTGCCCTCCACCCGGGTGGACGCCTTCAACGTCGACCTGGCGAACGAGCTGACCCGCAACGGCCGCCGGTCCGGCCTGACGTTCGCGCCGGAGGGCGGCAGCGAGCGCATGCGCAAGGTCATCAACAAGATGGTCTCGGAGGAGGACCTGATCCGCACGGTCTCCACCGCGTACGGCAACGGCTGGCGCCAGGTGAAGCTGTACTTCATGTGCGGTCTGCCGACGGAGACCGACGACGACGTCCTGCAGATCGCCGACATGGCGATGAAGGTGATCGCCGAGGGCCGCAAGGTCTCCGGCCAGAACGACATCCGCTGCACGGTCTCGATCGGCGGCTTCGTCCCCAAGCCCCACACGCCCTTCCAGTGGGCCCCGCAGCTCTCCGCCGAGGAGACGGACGCCCGCCTCACCAAGCTGCGCGACAAGATCCGCGGCGACAAGAAGTACGGCCGCTCGATCGGCTTCCGCTACCACGACGGCAAGCCCGGCATCGTCGAGGGCCTGCTCTCCCGCGGCGACCGTCGGATCGGCGCCGTGATCCGCGCGGTCTACGAGGACGGCGGCCGCTTCGACGGCTGGCGCGAGCACTTCTCCTACGACCGCTGGATGCGCTGCGCGGACAAGACGCTGCCCGCGTTCGGTGTCGACGTCGACTGGTACACCACGCGCGAGAAGACCTACGAGGAGGTCCTGCCCTGGGACCACCTGGACTCGGGCCTCGACAAGGACTGGCTCTGGGAGGACTGGCAGGACGCCCTCGACGAGACGGAGGTCGAGGACTGCCGCTGGACCCCGTGCTTCGACTGCGGGGTGTGTCCCGCGATGGACACGACCATCCAGATCGGCCCCACGGGCAAGAAGCTGCTGCCGCTGACGGTGAAGCAGCCGGCCGGGAGCGGGCACGAGCACGCGCACTGAGTCCGGCACCGAATGACGCGAGGGGTCCCCGAAGAGTCGGCTGATTCTTCGGGCACCCCTTCGGGTTACCGGTCAGGCCGCTGGGAGAGGGGCCGCCGGCTGTGTGCGGTGGCGGTTACTCGGTGGGGGGGATGGTGCTGCCGCCGTTGGTGGCGCCGGCGAGCGGCTGACGGTAGATCCTGAGCCAGGGGTTGGGGACACCCATGGAGTTGTTGCAGTTCAGGGTGGCGTCGGGGTTGGTGTTCGGGTTCGCCACGCAGGTGGTCTCCCAGACCTGGCCCACGGTCGTGATGACGTCGAACTTGATGGGAGTTCCGTTGTTGGCGCCGCGTCCGTTGATGGAGGTCCCGCAGACGAAGCCGACGGGGTTTTTCTCGCTGTCCACGCCGCCCTGCGGGTAATTGGCGTGGGTGCTGAGATCGGTCCACAGGAACGGGTGGGGATCGGAGCCGCTGAGGTCGTGGATGCCCGCGAAGGTCCTGGTGCCGGACAGCACGACCCGCAACTCGAAGTTGTTCGAGTCCTGCTGCGCGTCGATGTCGGCGCACGGACCCGGCGCACCCGTGGCACCGGTTGCGCCTGTGGCCCCCGTCGCGCCTGTCGCGCCCGTGGCTCCGGTGGCGCCTGTCGCGCCTGTGGCCCCCGTGGCGCCGGTCGCGCCATGATCACCGCGGGCGCCGGTGGTACCCGTGGGCCCTGTGGGTCCCGTGGGTCCTGTGGGACCGGTCTTGCCGGGGTGGCCGGGGTTGCCCTTGTCGCCCTTGGGACCCCTCGGCCCCCGGTCGCCCTTCTCGCCCTTGGGACCCCTCGGCCCCCGGTCGCCCTTCTCGCCCTTGTGCCCCTTCGGACCCCTCGGACCGGTGGGACCCGTCGGTCCCTTGCAGCCGCTGGTGCCGCCCATGGCCTCGTCCTCGGCCATGGCCTCGTCCGGCAGCGACCTCATGCCGGACTTGCACTTGTCGCCGCCGAGACCGACCGACGTCCTCGACGGATCGGTGACGCTGCGAGCCGCCGCGATCGACGGGCCGGCCACGCTGGCAGCCATGACGAGGGTGAGGGAGGCGAGCATGCCCGCCTTTCTGAATCGCGTCCGGGCCACGGGCCCGAGCCGCGAGGTGGTCCTGTGCTCAGGACTCATCAGTGCGCTCCTTGTGTCAACCGGTTCGGGTGATCCACCGAACTCGGGTGCGAGCTTGACGGTGTACTGACGGTCGGAGGCGCACCGCCGAGTGGGACTCGCCTATTTACGTTGAATCGGACTAATTCAATGCATTCGGATGGGGCACTGTTTACCGGCGACCACCCGTCCGGCCTGGAACGCGGCCGTTCGGGGAGCGTTGCGGGCCGCCCGCGCGTGGGGCGACGGCGGTGTGCGGGAGCTGTGTCACGTTGACGTCCACAGGGAGGCGGGGGCGGACGGACCCGCACAAAGACGGACAGGTGAAGCCGTGAAGCAGCAGACCCTCTGCCTTTGCATGATCGTCAAGAACGAGGCCCGGGTGATCGAGCGGTGCCTCGGCTCCGTACGGCATCTGATCGACACCTGGGTGATCTCCGACACCGGCTCCACGGACGGCACCCAGGAACTGATCCGCAAGGTGCTGGACGGCATCCCCGGCGAACTCCGCGAGGAACCCTGGGTCGACTTCGGGCACAACCGGACCGCGAACATCCAACGCGCCCGCGGCCGGGCCGACTACATCCTCACCCTCGACGCCGACCACGTGATGCGCCAGGACGCCCCGCTGCCCCGGCTGACGGCGGGCTCGTACATGCTGCGCTACGACACCCCCGGCACCCAGCACCGGTTCAAGCACCTCATGCGGGGCGACTGGGCCTGGCGCTACGAGGGGGTCACCCACGAGTACCCCTGCACCGACGAGCCCGACGCGCAGGAGAACCTCGACGCGCTGGTGATCGAGGACCACGCCGACGGCGGCTGCCGCAGCGACAAGTTCGACCGCGACGCCCGCCTGCTGCGGGCCGAGCTCGCGCGCGACCCCGACAACCCGCGCACCGTCTTCTATCTGGCCAACACCGAACGGGACCGCGGGCACAGCGAAGAGGCGATCGCCCTGTACGAGCGGCGGGCCGCCATGGGGGGCTGGGCCGAGGAGGTCTACTGCTCGCTCCTGGAGGCCGGCCAGCTCCGGGCGGAGCGCACCGGCGACTGGCCGGGTGCGATGGACACCTTCTCCCGCGCCTGGGAGTCCCGCCCCCAACGTCTCGAGGCCTGCTACGAGTTGGCGTCACGGCTGCGTCTGAAGGGCCGTTACCGCACCGCCCACGCGCTGCTCAGCGAGGTCATCGGCCGACCGGAGCCGGACGACCTGCTCTTCACCAGGTCCTGGGTGTACCGCTGGGGCCTGCTCTTCGAGTTCTCCATCACGGCCTACTGGGTGGGCGAGTACGCCGCCGCCGTACGGGCCTGCGACCGGCTGCTCGCGATGCCGGACCTGCCCCGGGCCATCCGCGACCAGACGGAGATCAACCGCGGTTTCTCCGCCGCGCACGTCGTCGCCGTACCCGCGCCCGCCTCCGCGCGCAGACCGAAGGCCGCGCGCGCCGGGAAGGCCGCCCGGCGCAGGTGATACGCGGCAGGACACCCCGGTTCGTCCGGGCCCGTCCGGGCTCGCCCGGGACGCAGGGGCGCGCGAGGGCATCCGTACCGGCCTCTCGTGCGTCTGTACACGCATGGAGCTGGAGAAACCGTCCGCGCGCGGGGTGCCGCCGCGGCAACAGGACCCCGAGGGCTGCCTCGTCGTCGCGATCCGCATACCGGTGCGGATCGTCGTGCTCGTGCTGGTGCTGCCGGTGCGGATGGCGTGGGACGCGCTCGTCGTGGGCGGGCGGTTCCTCCAGCGCACCGTCCTGCGCCCGCTCGGCCGGGCGCTGGCGTGGGCGGGCCGGGCGCTGTTCGTGTGGCCCGTGGTGGGGCTGTGGCGATACGTCGTCCTTCCCGTCGCCGCCGGGCTCGCCTGGGCCGGGAACCTGCTCGCCGCCGGGCTCGCCCGGCTCGGGAACCTCCTTGCGGTCTCGCTCGCCTGGCTCGGCAGGACGTTCGTCGTCGCGCCGGCCCGCTGGTGCCACCGGTACCTGCTGACACCGGCGGGAGGGGTGCTCCTCCGACTGCTGCGGGGGGTCGGCGCGGGGGCGGCCTGGGTGTACGCGAGGGTGCTGACGCCGGTCGGACGCGCGGCGATGTGGGTGCTGCGGGGGACCGGGCTCGTGCTGACCGCTCTCGCGGCCGGGGTGTGCACGGGCGTGGTGTGGCTCGTGCGGTACCTGGTCGTCGTGCCCGCGGTGTGGACGTACACGTGGATCCTCGCCCCGGTGGGGCGGGTGATCGCCCGGCTGGCGGGCGCGGTCGTCGCCGGGACGGTGTTCTGCCTGTACTGGACCGCCCGGGTCCTGCTCGTGCTGCCCGCCCTCGCGCTGTGGCGCCTGGTGCTCCGGCCCGTCGGCCGGTTCCTCGCCGTCGTCGCCCGCGAGACCGGGGACGCCCTCGGGCACGCCTGGCGGATCGCCGGACACATCTCCCTCGCCGCCGGCCGGCTGCTCGGCACCCTCTTCCGGTGGATCTTCGTGGAGCCGGTCCGCTGGGCGTACCGGGCGGTACTGACCCCGGTCGGGCACTTCGTCCGGGACGCCGTGCTGCGGCCCGCCGCCGCGGCCGCGCGCGAGGTCGGCCGCGCCGTCCGGCAGACGTACGCCGCCGTCCGTGAACCGGTGCGCCAGGCGCTCGCCGCCGCCCGTGACTCGGTGCGCCAGACCCGCGCCGACCTCCGGCGGGCGCTGTTCGGCGAACCCCGCCGGCCGGAAGCGGTGGACCGGCGGGAACCCTCGGGCCGCGAGGCACGTACTCTTGGTAGCAGTACGACCGCTCTCACGAAGGACTGAACGACACTGGGCAAGCGACAGCCCGAAGGCCCGCCGCCCGCACCCGCGGTGCAGCGCATCCGACTGCGCTACACCAAGCGCGGCCGCCTCCGGTTCACCAGCCACCGTGACTTCCAGCGCGCCTTCGAGCGTGCGCTGCGCCGTGCCGAGGTGCCGATGGCGTACTCGGCCGGTTTCACGCCGCATCCGAAGGTGTCGTATGCCAATGCCGCACCCACCGGCACCGGCAGTGAGGCGGAGTACCTGGAGATCGCGCTCGTCGCGACCCGCGATCCGCAGACGCTGCGCGCCCTCCTCGACGAGTCGCTGCCCGACGGGCTCGACATCGTCGACGCGGTCGAGGCGCGTACGTCGGGGCTCGCCGACCGGCTGACGGCTTCCGTGTGGGAGCTGCGGCTCGACGGTGTGGAACCGGCGGACGCACAGCGTGCGGTCGAGGCGTTCAACGCGGCCGGGACCGTCGAGGTCCAGCGCATGGCCAAGAACGGCATGCGCACCTTCGACGCCCGCCCGGCCGTCGCGAGCCTGGAGAGCGTGGAAACGCACGATGCACAGGCCGATAGGCCTATCCACCGGCCCTGTGCGATACTGCGCCTGGTTGTTCGGCACGTGACGCCTGCCGTACGACCCGACGACGTCCTGTCCGGTCTCCGCGCCGTGGCCGACCTGGCGCCGCCGGTCCCCGCAGCGGTGACCAGGCTGGCGCAGGGGCTGCTCGATGAAGAGACCGGCACGGTGACCGACCCGCTCGCGCCCGACCGCGAGGCAGCAGCGACCGAGCCCCCCACGGCCGGCGCCGCTGCCGCCGCGAAGGCGCCGCTGTAGGGAAGGTCCCGCGAAGGGACGGACGTCGTAGCGCCGCCCTCGTACTCGGGAGCCACCTGGGTCGGGCAGCGCACCGACCACAAGACTTTCGCCAGGCCGTACGCATTCGGCGTACGGAACCGGCGAGACAGGACACAGAGAGTTCCCGTGCGGCGCCCGCGCCCCGGACGGCGGCCTTTGCGCACTGCGCGAGCCGCGGACGTCAACGGCGTTCGACATGGTCGACGCCGGACCAGGCGCGGCGCCCGGGAGCCTTGACGGGAGAAACGCCCGCATGCTCGAGCCGACCGAATCGACGGAGTCCGTGCAGGATTCCGCATCCGACACCCCCAGCGACACCCTGCCGCCGCGCCGCCGGCGCCGTGCGGCTTCCCGCCCGGCCGGTCCGCCGACCGCGGCGGCCGAGGCGGCCGAGGCCGCCACGCCGGTCGTAGCGGCCACCGAGGCCGTGGAAGAGACCGTGGACGAGGTCGCGGAACCCCTGGCCGAGGAGGCCAAGGACGACGAGAACGCCGAGGCCGCGCCCGCTGCCCGCACCCGCCGGCGTGCGACGCGCCGTGCGTCCGCGCCCGCCGGAGCTCCGGCCGCCGCCGAGACCGTCGTACCCGCCGAGACCGTCGTACCCGCCGCGGTCGAGCCGGCCGCCGAGACCGTTGCGGCCGGTGCCGCGGAGGTCGCCGCGCCGGCCGAGGAGCCCGCGCCGCGCCGTGCCCGCCGCCGGGCCACGCGCAGCGTGACCGCGCCCGCCGGTTCCGCGCAGGCCGAGGAGATCGTGCAGGCGGCCGCGCCGGTGGCCGCCGCCGTCGAGCCCGAGGCCGAAGCCGAGGCCGAGGCCGAGGTGCAGCCCGAGCCCGTCGGCCGTACCCGCCGTCGTGCCACCCGCCGGGTGTCCGCGCCCGCCGCCGTCGAGCCGGCCGAGGCCGCTGCCGCCGCCGAGACCGCCCCGGCCGACGAGGCCGGGGAGAGCGCCGAGCCGGAGGCGTCCGCCGCCGACGAGGCCGCTCCGCGTCGGGCCCGCAGGCGCGCCACGCGCCGGGTGTCCGCGCCCGCCGAGAGCGCCGAGACGGCTGTCGAGGCACCGGCCGAGGCCGAGGCCGCCGCCCCGCAGGCGCCCGCCGCCGAGGCCCCCGTCGCGCAGGAGTCCGCCGAGGAGGACGCCGGTCCGCGCCGTTCGCGCCGCCGTGTCGTGCGCCAGGCGGCGATCGGGTTCTCCGAGCCCGCCAGGCCGAAGGCCGCCGAGTCCGACGCCCCGCGCCGGCCGGCCCGGCCCGCGGTCGCGGTGTTCCAGGCGCCCGTCTTCACCGAGCCGCGGTTCCAGACGCCCGAGCGGGCCGCCGCCCAGGCCGCCGCCGAGGCTGCGGAGGAGATCGCGCAGGCCGAGGAGGCCGAGGAGACCGCCGCCACGGCGCAGACCGCGGAGCCGGCCGAGGCCGCCGCGTTCGCCGAGGAGCAGAGCGGTCCGCGGCGCCGTCGCCGCCGCCGGGGCGCCGCCCCCGAGGAGCCCGAGGCCGCCCCGGTCACCGGCGTCACCGCCCGGGACGACAGCGGCGAGGCCGACGAGACCGAGGAGACCGACGAGGCCGAGGCCGAGGACGGCTACGAGGGCGACGAGACGGAGGAGACCGGCTCGCGCCGTCGCCGTCGGCGCGGCGGACGCCGCCGTCGCCGTGGCGAGTCCGGGGACGCCGACACCGACGAGCTCGCCGCCGAACAGGCCGAGCAGGACGCCGAGGACACCGCCGAGCAGGCCGAGGAGGACGCCGAGGAGGACGCCGAGGACGCCCACGACGAGGAGGTCGGCGGCTCCAGCTCCACCAGCCGTCGCCGCCGTCGCCGTCGTCGTCGCGCCGGTGACGCCTCGGCCGAGGCCGAGTCCGGCGAGAGCGACCCGGAGCGCACGGTCGTCAAGGTCCGCGAGCCCCGCAAGCCCGCCGAGCCGTCCGACGAGGTGCAGTCCATCAAGGGCTCCACCCGTCTGGAGGCCAAGAAGCAGCGCCGCCGGGAAGGCCGCGAGCAGGGCCGCCGGCGCGTGCCGATCATCACCGAGGCCGAGTTCCTGGCCCGCCGCGAGGCCGTCGAGCGCGTGATGGTCGTCCGCCAGAGCGGTGAGCGCACCCAGATCGGCGTCCTCGAGGACAACGTGCTCGTCGAGCACTACGTCAACAAGGAGCAGGCCACCTCGTACGTCGGCAACGTCTACCTGGGCAAGGTCCAGAACGTGCTGCCGTCGATGGAGGCCGCCTTCATCGACATCGGCAAGGGCCGCAACGCGGTCCTGTACGCCGGTGAGGTCAACTTCGAGGCGCTCGGCATGGCCAACGGGCCGCGCCGCATCGAGGCCGCCCTGAAGTCCGGCCAGTCGGTCCTCGTCCAGGTGACGAAGGACCCGATCGGTCACAAGGGCGCCCGCCTCACCAGCCAGGTCTCCCTGCCGGGCCGCTACCTCGTGTACGTGCCCGAGGGCTCGATGACCGGCATCAGCCGCAAGCTGCCCGACACCGAGCGGGCCCGGCTGAAGACCATCCTCAAGAAGATCGTCCCCGAGGACGCGGGCGTCATCGTGCGCACCGCCGCCGAGGGCGCGAGCGAGGACGAGCTGCGCCGTGACGTCGAGCGGCTCCAGGCGCAGTGGGAGGAGATCCAGAAGAAGGCGAAGAGCGGCAACGCCCCGACCCTGCTGTACGGCGAGCCGGACATGACCGTCCGCGTCGTGCGCGACATCTTCAACGAGGACTTCTCCAAGGTCGTCGTCAGCGGCGACGACGCCTGGGGCACCATCCACGGCTATGTCTCGCACGTCGCGCCCGACCTGGCCGGACGGCTGTCGCGGTGGACCTCCGAGGTCGACGTCTTCGCCACCTACCGGATCGACGAGCAGCTCGCCAAGGCGCTGGACCGCAAGGTCTGGCTGCCCAGCGGCGGTTCGCTGGTGATCGACCGGACCGAGGCGATGGTCGTCGTCGACGTCAACACCGGCAAGTTCACCGGTCAGGGCGGCAACCTCGAGGAGACCGTCACCAGGAACAACCTGGAGGCGGCCGAGGAGATCGTGCGCCAGCTGCGGCTGCGCGACCTCGGCGGCATCATCGTCATCGACTTCATCGACATGGTCCTGGAGTCCAACCGCGACCTCGTCCTGCGGCGCCTGCTGGAGTGCCTGGGCCGCGACCGTACGAAGCACCAGGTGGCCGAGGTGACCTCGCTGGGGCTCGTGCAGATGACCCGCAAGCGGGTCGGCCAGGGCCTGCTGGAGTCCTTCTCCGAGACCTGCGTCCACTGCAACGGGCGCGGTGTCATCGTGCACATGGAGCAGCCGACCTCCGCCGGGGGCGGCGGCAAGCGCAGGAAGCGCGGGCGTGGCGGTGACGGCCAGGGTCACGAGCACGAGCACGAGGCGGTCGCCTTCGACAGCGTCGAGCAGGAGGCCGAGGCCGAGGCGGTCGCCGAGGTCGTCGCCGAGGTCGCCGAGCCGATCGCGCTGCCCGCGCCCGACTTCGCGCCCGACGAGGAGCTGTACAGCAGCATCGCCGAGGCGGAGGCCGCGGCCGGCCGTGGCCGCTCCCGGCGCCGGACGAGCCGGCGGGCCTCGGCCCCGGCCGGTGCGCCGCGGGGCCGGAACGGGCGCGGCGAGGAGCCGAGGGCCGCGGAGCCGAAGGCCGAGGAGACCGAGGCCGAGTTCGCGGCCGTGGCCGAGTCGCCGCTGCTGCCGGAGACGGCCGCCGTCGCGCAGGCCGAGCCGGTCGCGGTCGAGGACCCGGTCGTCGAGTCCCGCACCGCCGAGGCCCCGGCTGTCGAGGCCCCGGCCGTCGAGGAGGCCGCGCCCCAGGGGCGTACGCGCCGTCGCGCCACCCGCAAGGTGTCCGCGCCGGCCGGTTCGCCCGCCGGGGCGGAGGCCGCCGTGGTGACGGTCGCCGAGGCCGCGCCGCAGGAGGCCGTCGTGGCGGAGCCGGCCGCGCAGGCCGAGCCCGAGGCGGCCGCCGAGAGCGCCGCTCCGGCCCGTCCGCGGCGTCGTGCGGTGCGCAAGGCCACCGCCGCGACGGCGTCCGAGGAGGCGGCCGTGACGGTCGTCGCGTCGGCCCCGGCGGACGAGACGCTCGTCGCCGAGGTCCCGGCAGCCGCCGAGGCTCCGGCGGAAGCCGCCGCGGAGGCCGCCATGGAGGCCGCCGTGGAGGCGGGCGCGGAGGCCGAGGAGCTGGAGGAGACCGCGCAGGAGGCTCCGGCCAAGAAGGCGGCCGCCCGCAAGACGGCGAAGAAGGTCACCGCGAAGAAGGCCGCGACCAAGAAGACGGCGGCCAAGAAGACGGCCGCCAAGAAGGCCACGGCGAAGAAGGCCACGGCCGCGAAGACGACGGCGAAGAAGACCGCCGCCAAGAAGACGGCGGTGGCGGCCGAGCAGTCCTCGCCGTCCGTCTCGGCGACGACGGAGGACTGACGCCGTAGCGCATCGCTGAAGCGCGGGACACCGAGACGGACTTCGGTGTCCCGCGCTTTCTTTGTCGTACATTGCGTTCGGGGGGCATTTCGGTAACACTGCGTGAATCCTGTGATGGATTGCACCTCAACCAGGGGTTTCCCTGTAGTAACTCTGAGGAAAAGATTTGCACCTCTGCTGGTAACGTGACGGTGGACTCGGCAGCTGGTGACATGTGAGCCGTAGACCACGCGAGGTACCTCGGGGCAGGGCCTCGTGGAAGACGTTCGCCGCAGCAAGGACAGAGGTGGACGGACTTTCCAGGGATGCGGACGTGCAACGCTCGACACCGTCCCTTCCCGACCCGTGCCCGACGTGGTGCGCCCGAGAGGTCACTGATGAAGGAGGGGGAGTCGATGAACGACGCCCATGAGTTGATACCCGCCGCCAGGCCCGTGATCGGCGAGGCGGAGATCGAGGCCGCCGTACGCGTGCTGCGCAGCGGCCGTGTCGTGCAGGGCCCCGAGGTCGCCGCCTTCGAGGCGGAGTTCTCCTCCGAGGTGGTGAGCGACCGGCACTGCGTGGCGGTCAACTCCGGCACCTCCGCGCTGCACCTGACGCTGATGGCCCTCGGCCTCGGCCCCGGCGACGAGGTCATCGTGCCGTCGTTCTCCTTCGCGGCCTCCGCCAACGCGGTGCGCCTCGTCGGCGCCGACGTGGTCTTCGCCGACATCGAGGCCGACAGCTACTGCCTGGACCCGGCCGCGGTCGAGGCGGCCATCACGCCGCGCACCGCCGCGATCATGCCGGTGCACCTCTACGGCCACCCGGCCGCCATGGACAAGATCATGGAAATCGCCGGGCGGCACGGCCTCGCCGTGGTCGAGGACGCCTGCCAGGCGCACGCGGCCGCGCTGCACGGGACGCCGGTCGGCGCCTTCGGCAACGCGGGCACGTTCAGCTTCTACCCGACCAAGAACATGCACAGCCTCGAAGGCGGCATGATCAGCACCGCCGACGCGGAGGTCGCCCGGACCCTGCGCCTGCTGCGCAACCAGGGCATGGAGCAGCGCTACGCCAACGAGATCGTCGGCGCCAACGTGCGCATGACGGACGTCTCCGCCGCCATCGGCCGGGTGCAGCTCACCCAGCTGCACGGCTGGACCGAGCAGCGCATCGCCAACGCCGCGTACCTCACGGAGCACATCAGCGCGCCGAACGTGGTGACGCCGACCGTCGCCGAGGGCGCCCGCCACATCTTCCACCAGTACACCGTGCGGGTCCGGGGCGACCGTGACGCCGCCATGGCGAGCCTGACCGAGGCCGGCATCGGCAACGCCGTGTACTACCCGACGCCGATCCACCGGCTGAAGCCGTACTGGGAGCCGGACCAGAAGGCCGGCCGCACCTGGGACCTGCCCGAGACGGAGCGCGCGGCCGCCGAGGTCGTCTCGCTGCCCGTCCACCCGGGTCTGTCCGCGGACCACCTGGAGCGCATCGTCTCCGCCGTCAACGCGCTGGGGGAGCAGCTGTGACCACCGCGCGTACCCTGCGGGCCGGACTGGTCGGCCTCGGTTCCATGGGCCGTCACCACGCCCGCGTCCTGGCCGGTCTGGAGGGCGTCGACTTCGTCGGCGTCGTCGACCCGATGGGCGACAAGTTCGGTGCCGCCCAGGGCGCCCCGGTCCTCGACACCGTCGAGCAGCTCATCGCCCTGGGCGTCGACTACGCCGTCGTGGCCTGCCCCACCGGCCTGCACGAGACGGTCGGCCTGGAGCTCGCCGAGGCCGGCGTCTGCGCGCTGATCGAGAAGCCCGTCGCCGACACCGTGGACGGCGCGCGCCGTCTCGTCGAGGCGTTCGAGTCGCGCGGTCTGGTGGCCGGCGTCGGTCACATCGAGCGGTGCAACCCGGCGCTGCGTTCGCTGCGCGCCCGGCTGGAGGCCGGCGAGCTCGGCGACGTCTACCAGGTCGTCACCCGCCGCCAGGGCCCCTTCCCGCACCGCATCGCGGACGTCGGCGTGGTCAAGGACCTCGCCACCCACGACATCGACCTCACCGGCTGGGTGACCGGCCGCGAGTACGTGTCCATCGCCGCGCACACCGTCTCCAAGAGCGGTCGCGCGCACGAGGACATGGTCTCCGCGGTGGGCCGCCTGGACGACGGCACGATGGTCAACCACCTGGTCAACTGGCTGAGCCCGCTCAAGGAGCGCTTCACCTCGGTCACCGGAGAGCGCGGCTGCTTCATCGCCGACACCCTCACCGCCGACCTGACGTTCCACTCCAACGCCGCCATGGCGACGGAGTGGGAGGCCCTCCAGGCCTTCCGCGGCGTCTCCGAGGGCGACATGATCCGCTATGCGATCCCGAAGCGCGAGCCGCTCCTGGTCGAGCACGAGCTCTTCCGTGACGCGGTGCTCGGCAAGCCCGCCGACATCTGTACGCTGCGCCAGGGCACGCGGACGGTGGAGATCGCGGCGGCGGTGCTCGAGTCGGCGCTGGACAACCGCAGCATCTCGCTCCTGTCGGAGGACCTGGCCGTCCATGGCAGCTGAGCACCACACGCCGGCGGATCCCCGCCGGCGGGGCACCGCGCCCGAGAGCTCCACCGTTTCGCGAGTCCTTCCTTCCAGCGCGCAGCCGCTCGACGGCTGATGGAGACCAGGAGCCGGAAAACATGAGTACCGCACCTGACGTCAGTGTGGTCGTCGCGGTCTACAACACGATGCCCTACCTGACGGAGTGCCTGAACTCTCTGATCGGGCAGAGCATCGGCCTGGAACGGCTGGAGATCGTGGCCGTCGACGACGGCTCCACCGACGACAGCGGCGCCGAGCTCGACCGTTTCGCCGAGCGCTACCCGAACACCGTCAAGGTGATCCACCAGGCGAACTCCGGTGGCCCGGCCGCCCCGAGCAACCGGGCGCTGGACATCGCCACGGGCCGCTTCGTCTACTTCATCGGCTCCGACGACCACCTCGGCGAGGAGGCGCTGGAGCGCCTGGTGGCGTGTGCCGACGAGCACGGCTCGGACGTCGTCGTCGGCAAGATGGTCGGCACCAACGGCCGCTACGTCCACCAGGCGCTCTACAAGGAGAGCAACCCGGACGTCGGTCTGACCGACTCCGCCCTGCCGTGGACCCTGGCCAACACCAAGCTGTTCCGGCGCGACCTGGTGGAGCAGCACAAGCTGCGCTTCCCCGAGAACCTCCCGGTGGGCAGCGACCAGCCGTTCACCATCGAGGCGTGTGTGCGCGCCAAGAAGATCTCGGTGGTGGCCGACTACACCTGCTACTACGCGGTGAAGCGGGGCGACGCCAGCAACATCACCTACCGCGCCGACCATCTGGCCCGGCTGCGGTGCACGGCCGAGATCATGGACTTCACCGCCGGTCTCGTCGAGGCGGGCCCGGAGCGCGACGCGGTGCTGCGCCGGCACTTCACCTGGGAGCTGGCCAAGCTCGTCCAGGACGACTTCCCGGCTCTGGAGCGCGAACTCCGGCGCGACATCTGTGCGGGCATCGCCCGGCTCGCCGACGCGTACTTCACCGACGGCATCCGCGACGCCATGGACGTCAAGCGCCGGGTGCGCATCGCGCTGGCCCGGGCCGGCGCGATCGACGAGCTGTGCGAGGCGATCACCTCCGAGCTGGAGCACGGCGCACCGCCGTTCGTCGTCGAGGGCGAGCGCGCGTACGCCCGCTACCCTGGCTTCCGGGACCCCCGTATCGGCCTGCCCGACCGGGTCTACGAGGTCGTCGGAGAGTCGGTCGCCGGCCCTCTCGCCCAGGGCACGCGGCTGCTCGCCTCCGCCTGGGAGCAGGAGGGCGACGACATCGCCTACACGGTCTCCCTGCGGCTGCCGGTGTTCGGCGACGTCGACGGCGCGGTGCTGCGGCTCGTGCAGGGCGCGATGCCCAAGTCGGCGGACAAGCCCGGCGGCAGGAGACTGCCCGCGGACCACGAGCTGCCCGCCGTGGTGGGCGAGTTCACGACCGTGCCCGCCGAGGACGGGGCCGCGACCGTGCTGCGGGCGCGCATCCCGCTGGAGCGGCGCGCGGTCAAGCTCGGCGTCCGCGCGTACGTCGGCCTGGCCGGTTCGACGTACGAGGTCCCGGTGCGCGGCAAGGACCTGCCCATGCCGCTGGCGCGCCGCTGGGGCGCCTACGAGGACCCGTACCGGGTGACGGCGACGGTGAACCCCAAGGGGCGCGTGGTGATCGCCACGGCTCCCCTGTACCCGCCGAAGCGGTCGCTGGCCTCCCGGGTCAGGTCGGCTCTCGCCCGGCGGCTGAAGACCCGATCCGCAGGCTCGAAGCCGAGCGGTTCCCCCACGAGCGGTTCGAAAAGGAAGTAGCGACCGTCCATGAACATCTGTGTAGTAGCCCTCGGCAAGATCGGGCTCCCGCTGGCCGTGCAGTTCGCGTCCAAGGGCCACCGGGTCATCGGGGCGGACGTCAACGAGAAGGTCGTCGAGCTCGTCAACGCCGGCACCGAGCCGTTCCCCGGTGAGCACGACCTCGACGTCAAGCTCAAGCAGGCCGTCGACGCCGGACTGCTGAGCGCGACGACGGACACCGCGTCCGCGGTCGCCCAGTCCGAGGCCGTCGTCGTGGTCGTCCCGCTGTTCGTGGACGCCGAGGGCACCCCGGACTTCGGCTGGATGGACGCGGCGACCAAGGCGATCGCCCAGGGCCTCAAGCCCGGCACGCTGGTCTCGTACGAGACGACCCTCCCGGTCGGCACCACCCGCACCCGCTGGGCGCCGATGCTGGCCGAGGGCTCGGGCCTGACCCCGGGCGAGGACTTCCACCTGGTCTTCTCGCCCGAGCGGGTCCTCACCGGCCGCGTCTTCGCCGACCTGCGCCGCTACCCCAAGCTGGTCGGCGGCATCGACGAGGCGTCGTCGGCCCGTGGCGTGGAGTTCTACGAGCAGGTCCTCGACTTCGACGAGCGCGCCGACCTGCCGCAGGCCAACGGCGTCTGGGACCTGGGCACGGCCGAGGCCTCCGAGCTCGCCAAGCTCGCCGAGACCACCTACCGTGACGTCAACATCGGTCTGGCCAACCAGTTCGCGCGCTTCGCGGACAGCAACGGCATCGACGTCAAGAAGGTCATCGAGGCCTGCAACTCGCAGCCGTACAGCCACATCCACCAGCCGGGCATCGCCGTCGGCGGCCACTGCATCCCGATCTACCCGCGGATGTACCTGTGGAACGACCCGGCCGCCACCGTCGTGCGCTCCGCCCGTGAGGCGAACGCCGCGATGCCGCAGTACGCCGTCGACCTGCTGGCCGCCGCCTACGGCGACCTGACCGGGGTGAACGTGCTCGTGCTGGGCGCCGCCTACCGCGGCGGCGTGAAGGAGACGGCGTTCTCGGGCGTCTTCCCGACGGTCGAGGCGCTCAAGGCGCGCGGCGCGGTCCCCTTCGTCTCGGACCCGATGTACACGGACGAGGAGCTGGCCGCGCACGGTCTGACCCCGCACGCCGGTGAGACGGTCACCGCCGCGATCCTCCAGGCCGACCACGCCGAGTACCGCACCCTGACCCCGGCCGACCTGCCGGACGTCACGGTCCTGGTCGACGGACGCCGTACGACCGACCCGGAGGCCTGGAAGGGCGTCCGACGGGTCGTCATCGGCGGCTGAGGACACTCGAACACGCAGCGTCGGCCCCGCCCCGCCTCCCGGGGCGGGGCCGACGTGCAGAAAGGTTTCCCATGACCTGGCTCATCACGGGCGGCGCGGGCTTCATCGGCTCGCATGTGGTGAAGGCGATGAAGGACGGCGGCGAGCGCGTCGTCGTCCTCGACGACCTCAGCACCGGCCGCGCCGACCGGCTCCCGGACGGCGTCCCGCTGGAGGTCGGCACGGTCCTCGACCGTGACACCGTGGCCCGGGTGCTGCGCGAGCACGCCGTCACCGGCATCGTGCACATCGCCGGCAAGAAGCAGGTCGCCGAGTCCGTCGAGCGGCCGCTGTACTACTACCGGGAGAACGTCGAGGGCCTGCGCGTCCTGCTCGACGCGGCCGTCGAGGCCGGCGTCACCCGGTTCGTGTTCTCCTCCTCCGCGGCCGTGTACGGCATGCCCGACGTCGACCTCGTCACCGAGCGGACGTCCTGCGCGCCGATCAACCCGTACGGCGAGACCAAGCTCGCGGGCGAGTGGCTGGTCTCCGCGGTCGGCGCCCGGCACGGCCTGGCGACCGCGTCGCTGCGCTACTTCAACGTGGCCGGCGCGGCCACGCCCGAGCTGGGCGACGACGGCGTCTTCAACCTCGTCCCGATGGTCTTCGAACGCCTCGAGGACGACGGGTCGCCGTGGATCTTCGGGGACGACTACCCGACGCCCGACGGCACCTGTGTGCGCGACTTCATCCACGTCGAGGACATCGCGTCCGCGCATGTCGCCGCCGCGCGCCGGCTGGCCGCCGAGCCCGGGGCCCGGCTGGTGCTCAACATCGGCCGGGGCGAGGGCGTCTCGGTGGCGGAGATGATCGGGCTCATCCAGGAGGTCACGGGCCGCACGGACGTGAGCCCCAAGGTGACCGAGCGGCGGGCCGGCGACCCGGCGCGCGTGGTGGCCGCCGCGGACCGCATCCGGGCGGAGCTGGACTGGAGCGCCGAGCGCGGCGTGCGCGAGATGGTCGAGTCGGCCTGGGCGGGGTGGCGGCTGCGGCATCCGTGATGCCGCGCACGGACCACGACCTGCGCGAAACGCCCGGCCGGGAGATTCCGGCCGGGCGTTTCGCGCAGGCGGCACACCGCGTGCTCCGCACGACCGCACGACCGCACGACGAGAACGGCCCCCGGGGAAGCCTGTCCCCGGGGGCCGTTCTCGTCGTGTGCTACGCCTTGCCGAGGAACAGCTCCTCGAAGTGCTTCTGCACCACGGGCCAGTCCCACACGGTCAGCGCGTGCTCGGTCGCGAGCGCGCCCTCGGCACGCCACGCCTCCTCGGTGGCCGTCGCCTTCAGGATCCGCTCGGCCGCCTCCTGCGGTGAGGCCACGACCCAGCCCTCCGGGTAGAGGGTGCGGGCGCTGTTGGGCTTGCCCGCGTAGAACGGCCAGTCGCGCGCGACCGGGACGGCACCGCTGGCCGCGCCCTCCATCAGGCCGACGTGGCAGCCCTCGCGGACCGAGGAGCTCAGGATCGTACCGATCTCGACGAGCTTGGAGGGCACGTCGTCCGTCGGGCCGAGGCGGACCACCGCGCCGGACTCCTCCAGCGGGGCGAGGGTCTTCTCGAACTCGCGCAGGTACTCACGGGTGGCCTGGCTGGTCTTCGGGTCCATGTCGCCGCCGACCAGCAGCAGCCGGTACCGCTCGTCGTGCTTGCGCACTCGCTCCAGGACGTCCACGGCCCACTTGGGGTCCTTGGCGACCTGACCGATGCCGATCAGGCCCAGGTTGAAGCGGGCCTCGGCCGGCTTCGGACGGTCGAAGCCCGACAGGTCCATGGCGTTGTCGATGACATGGAAGCGCGGGGCGTGCTCGCCACGCAGCATCGGCACCAGCGAGACCGTCAGGTCCTTCACGTGCGGGGCGATGAACATCAGGTCGTCGACCCGCGAGAAGTCCGTCATGTGCGGCCAGCGCGTGAACGCCTCGTAGCTGTGCAGCCGCATGACGATCCGGGTGTCGCCCGGGTCGATCGAGGTGAGCATGCCGGCCGGACCGGCCGCCCACTCCAGGAACACCGTGTCCGCCCAGTCGAGGTGGGGACGCATCAGGCGCTCCACCTCCTCCTGGTAGTCGCTCTCGCCGTCCTCCAGCCGGTCCTGGAGCATCCGCGTGGCCGCCCACGAGATGCCCTTGAGGTGCTTGCTGGTGGCCAGGTCCAGGAAGCGCAGCTCGACGCCCGGGTGGTTGCCGAACCGCTCCTTGATCAGGTGCAGGAAGTTGTCGTTGGCGCTCGTGGTGATGAGCAGCCGCAGCGGACGGTCGGTGGGCGCCGGGGCGGCCGGGACCTTGCGGCCGCGCGGCCGGCAGGCCGCCTGCATCGCCTTGGAGCGGTAGACCGGCGCCACGAAGCCGGCCGCGTCCTTGGCCAGCGGAGAGGACAGCTGATCGATGTGCAGCACCCGGTGGAAGCCCAGGTGCAGCGCCCGGTCGAGCGCCTTCGCGGCCGCCTTGGTACGGCCCTGCGCGAACTCCCGGTCGGCGAGGGCCAGCCGGGCCCCCACCGACTTCTCGATGCCGCGCGGGCTGATGCCCTTGCTGATCTCCTGCATCGCGGCCTCGTCGAAGAGGTCGGCCTTGAGCTGGGGATCGGCGATCCTCGCGGCGGCCTCCGCGAGGGTGAGCGCGGCGCCGCTGGTACGGCCGGCCCAGCGCATGCCCTCGGCGACGTACCGCGAGGTCGAGGCGCGGATCTTCACCGGCACACCGGGCGCGGTGATCGCACCGCGCCACAACCGGGCACCGACGCCGGAGTACATCACCGGGCGCGGGGTCGCCGCCCGGAGGATCTGCCCGGGCAGCTGGTCCACGCTGCGCTTGACCTCGCGGGTCACGGTGGACAGCGGCGGCAGGACCGAGCCGCGCGCGTCACCGGCGCCGCCCTGCTCCTGCAGGGCCTTGACGGCCCGGAGCGCGGGCGCGAGCCCGAACTGGGCCGCGGCGCCGCGGTTGTACTCCGCGAGCCGCCACACCGTGTACACGGAGCGGGGGTCGAGGGCGACGAGCACGTCCGCCTTGCGGGCGTGCGAGCGCAGCCAGGAGTCGCGCTGGGCCTGCATCCAGGTGCGCGCACCGGCCGGGGACTTGGTGGCCCGGCGGCGCAGCGCCTGGCTGCGGTGCTTGAGGTTGCGCGGCAGCTGGTGCAGCTCGGCGAGCTCGATCGGGGCGAGCTGCTCGGGCACGCCCTCGGCGTCCATCGCGAAGGTGCCCGCGAGCCGGACGCGCGCGCCGAGCGCGTTGAACTTGCGCACGGACTCGGCGAGGACACCGAACTGCGGCGCGGTCGAGGCGATGATCAAGACTTCGGTCACTTGGCCAGCTCCTCGACCAGGTTCTTGACGGCGACGGACATCAGCGCCTCCCGGGTGAACTGGTTGGCGTGCGTCATCGCTTCGGCGTGCTCCTCGTCGGTCGTCTCGACCGCCATGTGCGCGGCCCTGATGAACGACTCCGTCAGACCCGCCGCGTCGATGCCGACGGCCCCCGTCCACAGCGGGTGGCCCCGCAGCACGTTCGACGCGTCGTGCTCGACGGCGTGGGCCGAGACGATGGGCAGGCCGGTCGCCATGTACTCGTAGACCTTGCCGGAGGTCACGTACCGCCCGCCGATCAGGATCAGCACCATGGCGTCCCAGCCGGCGTAGATCGAGGAGACCTCGGCCTTGGCGGCGGGGCCCCCGAAGAACACGCCGTCGGCCGCGGCCTCCTTGATGACCTCGGCGTGGCGGTTCGCACCGCGGTTGGCGCCGTTGCCTATGTGGCCGCGCAGCTCGAAGCGCGCGTTCGCCAGCAGCGGCTCCTTGGCACGGGCCGCGCGCCAGGCGTTCAGCACGGTCTCCAGGTGCGGGATGGAGAAGTTGACCGTGCCCAGGTACCCGAAGACGAGTCCGGACCCGGGGTCGGGGTTGTGCACGCGGCCGGGCGAGCTGTCGGCGTCGTAGCCGTTGCGCACGACGTGGACGCGGTCGGCGAACGCCGGGTACCGCTTGCGGTAGTGCTCGGCGATCGGGTCGTTGACCACCCACAGGGAGACGGCGTGGTCGAGGATCTTCTGCTCCCAGCGGGCCTCCTCGGAGTCCCGGGCGAAGGGCTCGACGCCGTCGATGACGTCGATGGACCAGCCGTCGCGGAAGTCCACCGCGTACGGCACCTGCGCCTCCTCCCACAGCTTCCAGGCCGCGGCGAGGTTCACGTAGGGCACACAGCTGGCGAGCAGCAGGTCGGCGGGCTTGTCCCGGTGGATCTTCAGGACGGCCTGCTCGAGGTCGTGCCGCCACTCGCCGAAGTTGGGCTCGGGGAAGGTCTTGGTCTGGCGCTCGCGCAGGTCGGCGAGCCAGCCGTTGGGGTTGAGGGCGCGCGCCTCGGAGAAGGCGCGGATGTCGGTCTCCAGGTCCTCACGGGCCAGCTGGAGCTCGACGATCTCGACCCGCGGGTCGACCTGCTCGAGCAGGGAGAGGTCGATGCCGGAGTCGAGTTCCCAGGACTCGCGGGCGATGTTGACGACCGTGACGTCCCAGCCGGCGTTCACGAACTGGTTGGCCGTCTCGCGCATGCGGTAGGTCGAGCTCTTGGCGGCCGGCGGGAAACCGATGGCGAGATAGACGACGTGGGGCCGCTTGCCGTCCGCAGGCGGACCGGGCGGGGGAGACGATGGCATAGCGATTGACGCTAGCACGCTGACGTGCGCGGATCCGGCCGCACGAAGCCGCCCGGGTCGCCGGGCGGCCGAGGGCCGAGCGGACCGCGTCACGCGTGCCGGCTGCCTCCCTTCAGCTCCTGGGTGAACTGCTCCATGAGACGCACCACGTTCTCGGCGGCCCTGCCGTCGCCGTACGGCGTGCCCGGGTCGTCGGTCGGCACCGGGCGGGTGACGGTGGCGGCGAAGTCGGCGGGCGACAGGGTGTGCGGGTCCGGCACGAGGACGTTCCAGCCGGTGTTCACGGTCTCCACCCACTCCGTCTCCGGACGGATGGTGGTGCAGATGCGCTCCAGCAGGAAGGCCTCCTTCTGGAGGCCGCCCGAGTCGGTGACCACGCCGACGGAGGCGAGGACGGCGGCGACCAGGCTCGCGTACGGCAGCGGGCGGCCGACGTGCAGATTGCCCTGGGCCAGGGTGATGCCGTGCGCCTCGGCCTTGGCGACCAGCCGCGGGTGGGCGGCCAGCGCGACCGGTACCGGCAGCTTGGCGAGGGACTCCAGGATCGCGGACAGCCGCTCCGGGTCGTCCGTGTTGTCCGGGCGGTGCAGGGTCGCCAGCAGGAACGGTTCGGCCGGGTCGATGCCCTCCGGCAGCACGGGCGCCGGGAACTCGCCGGCCCGCACCTGGTCGCGGATGCGCAGGCAGATGTCGACCATCACGTCGCCGGCCAGGCGCGCCCGGTCGGCGAGGCCCTCGGCGGCGAGGTGGCGCATGGCCTCCTCGGTCGGGGCCAGCAGCAGGTCGGCGCTGTGGTCGGTGAGGACGCGGTTGTGCTCCTCGGGCATCCGCCGGTTGAACGAGCGCAGACCGGCCTCCAGGTGGGCGACCGGCAGGTGCATCTTCACCGCGGACAGCGCGCCGGCGATCGTGGAGTTGGTGTCGCCGTAGACGAGCACCCAGTCGGGCTGCTCCCGCTCCAGGACCGGGTCGAGGGCGGAGAGGACGGCTCCGGTCTGCACGCCGTGGCTGCCCGAGCCGACGCCGAGATGGACGTCGGGGTCGGGGATGCCCAGGCCCGAGAAGAAGACGTCGGAGAGGTCCGCGTCGTAATGCTGCCCGGTGTGCACGATGACGTGCTCGTGCTCGGTCCCGGCGAAGGCAGCCGCGATGGGGGCGAGCTTCACCAGTTGAGGACGGGCTCCGACGATGCTGATGACTTTCACGGGCACTCTTCTTCTCGGCCGGATCGCTGATCCGGACGCTTTTCGGCGGAGGTTTCCGCACGCAATGGTAGGCAACTGCCGCGCCGGCCGACCCCGCCGCCGAAGGGCGTGCGGGGCCCGGGACGCGTTCGTACGACGATCGGAATGCAGGTGGCAGGGCGTGATCAGGCTGCGGGCGCGGGCCGTACGGCGGACGCATAACGATTGTGTGAACCATCGGCACACGTCCGCTGAAGCGCAGGCGACACCCTTGTTGAAGTAGATGCCCGAGAGCCCTCGAAGGTTGTGCTGTGCCGTATTAAACGGCGCGCTCGCTCAGCACGCCGTCCTTCTCGTCGTGCAGGGCGCCGGTCCGTGGGCATTCCCACACGCCCGGCTCGTCCGCGCGCTCGACCAGCCGCTCACCGGCCCGGCCGACCCAGCCGGCCCGGCGTGCGGGCACACCCATGACCAGGGCGAAGTCCGGCACGTCCTTGGTGACGACGGCGCCGGCGGCGACCATCGCCCAGCGCCCGATGGTGATCGGCGCGACACACACCGAGCGCGCGCCGATCGATGCGCCGTCGAGGATCTTCACGCCGACGGCCTCCCAGTCGGCGCCGCGCTTCTGCTTGCCCTCGGGGTCCACCGAGCGCGGGTTGTGGTCGTTGGTGAGGACCACGGCAGGACCGATGAAGACACCGTCGCCGAGCTCGGCGGGCTCGTAGACGAGCGCGTAGTTCTGGAGCTTGCAGTTGTCACCCATGCGCACGCCCGAGCCGACGTACGCGCCGCGGCCGATGACGCAGCCCTCGCCGAGGCGTGCGTCCTCACGGATCTGGGCGAGGTCCCAGACGCTGCTCCCGGCACCGATCTCGGCGGTTTCGTCGACCTGGGCACTGGGCTGGACCCTGTAGTTCACTTCTCTGCCTCTCGGTGTTCGGCTTCGCTCGGGGAGCATACGGGGCGCGCTGCTCCCCGTATCCGTACTGCTCGGTGCCCCCGTCGGCGGGGCGACGGGGTCCGGTTTGACCCCTCAAGCCGGGCCCCGTAACCTTGACCGTCGGCGTGTCGACTGGCATGCCACATCCCCGTAAACCTCTTCCTCCCGGGCGCTTCGGTGGCCGGGAGAGGCCGCCCGTGTTCGTCCCGGACGGCTGGACTGCGGGGGTGCCGTTCCCGAGCGAGAGAGTGAGATCCGCGTGTACGCCATCGTGCGCAGCGGTGGCCGCCAGCACAAGGTTGCTGTCGGCGACATCGTTGAGGTTGACAAGATTTCCACTGCCAAGGTTGGCGACACGGTCGAGCTCTCGACCCTGCTCGTTGTCGACGGCGACGCTGTGACCAGCGACCCGTGGGTGCTGGCCGGCATCAAGGTCCAGGCCGAGGTCGTGGACCACCACAAGGGTGTGAAGATCGACATCCTTCGCTACAAGAACAAGACCGGCTACCGCCGTCGTCAGGGCCACCGCCAGCAGTACACGGCGATCAAGGTCACTGAGATCCCCGCGGCTGCGAAGTAAGGGACTGAGGAGACATGGCACACAAGAAGGGCGCATCGTCCACCCGGAACGGTCGCGACTCCAATGCCCAGCGGCTCGGCGTGAAGCGCTTCGGCGGTCAGGTCGTCAACGCTGGTGAGATCCTGGTCCGCCAGCGCGGCACCCACTTCCACCCGGGCTCCGGCGTCGGCCGTGGCGGCGACGACACGCTGTTCGCGCTTCAGCCCGGTGCGGTGGAGTTCGGTACGTTCCGCGGCCGCAAGGTCGTGAACATCGTTCCGGTCGCCTGATCGGAAGCTTTCGCGAGGCGGACCTCACTTCCCGTTCGGGAAGGCGGGTCCGCCTTTCGCGTGTTACGCAGGAGAGAGACCGGCAGCGCACAGGCCGGCAGCAAGAAAACCGTACGTAAGACCGAAGTGCTGGAGGCACCCCACCATGACCACCTTCGTGGACCGCGTCGAACTGCACGTCGCCGCGGGTAACGGAGGCCACGGCTGTGCCTCCGTACACCGGGAGAAGTTCAAGCCGCTCGGCGGCCCGGACGGCGGCAACGGCGGCCGCGGCGGGGATGTCATCCTCACCGTCGACCAGTCCGTGACCACCCTCCTCGAGTACCACCACTCCCCGCACCGCAAGGCCACCAACGGCAAGCCCGGCGAGGGCGGCAACCGTTCCGGCAAGGACGGCCAGGACCTGGTCCTGCCGGTGCCGGACGGCACGGTCGTCCTGGACGCGGCGGGCAACGTGCTCGCGGACCTGGTCGGACACGGGACGTCCTACGTCGCGGCCCAGGGCGGCCGCGGCGGCCTCGGCAACGCGGCGCTCGCCTCCGCCCGCCGCAAGGCGCCCGGATTCGCGCTGCTCGGCGAGCCCGGCGATCTCGGCGAGATCGTGCTGGAGCTGAAGACCGTCGCCGACGTGGCGCTGGTCGGCTACCCGAGCGCGGGCAAGTCCTCGCTGATCTCCGTGCTGAGCGCCGCCAAGCCGAAGATCGCCGACTACCCGTTCACCACCCTCGTCCCGAACCTGGGCGTCGTGACCGCCGGCTCGACCGTCTACACGATCGCCGACGTCCCGGGTCTCATCCCCGGCGCCAGCCAGGGCAAGGGGCTCGGCCTGGAGTTCCTGCGCCACGTGGAGCGGTGCAGCGTGCTCGTGCACGTGCTGGACACGGCCACGCTGGAGTCCGAGCGCGACCCGGTCACCGACCTCGACATCATCGAGGAGGAGCTGCGCCAGTACGGCGGCCTGGACAACCGTCCGCGCATCGTCGTCCTGAACAAGATCGACGTACCGGACGGCAAGGACCTCGCCGAGATGGTGCGCCCGGATCTCGAAGCGCGCGGCTACCGCGTCTTCGAGGCGTCCGCGGTGGCGCACATGGGGCTGAAGGAGCTGTCGTTCGCGCTCGCCGACCTGGTGGCGAAGGCGCGGGCCGCCCGGCCGAAGGAGGAGGCCACGCGGATCGTCATCCGGCCGAAGGCCGTCGACGACGCCGGCTTCACCGTCACCCTGGAGGAGGACGGCCTGTTCCGCGTGCGCGGCGAGAAGCCCGAGCGCTGGGTGCGCCAGACCGACTTCAACAACGACGAGGCCGTGGGCTACCTTGCCGACCGGCTCAACCGCCTCGGCGTGGAGACGGAGCTGATGAAGGCGGGCGCCCGCTCCGGCGACGGCGTCGCGATCGGCCCCGAGGACAACGCGGTCGTCTTCGACTGGGAGCCGTCGGTCACCGCGGGTGCGGAGATGCTCGGCCGGCGCGGTGAGGACCACCGCTTCGAGGCGCCGAGGCCCGCGGCCCAGCGCCGCCGGGACCGGGACGCGGAGCGGGACGAGGCCTCCCGCGAGTTCGACGACTTCGAGCCCTTCTAGAGCCTCTCCCGGAGCCCTTACGGGGCTCTCGCAAAGTTCTTACGGTGCCGTTCCGGATCCCTTCCGGGACGGCACCGGCATGAGGTGACACCACCGTCCGCACTGTCCACCCGCAGTCCCCGGGACCCGTTGCGGCAAGGGCGCGTTCGTCCCGCCTTCGCCACCTGGCAACGGGTCCCTTCTTGTCCGTCCGTTTGTCATGCACGCGAGGTCCGCCGTTCAGCGGGCCGACCGGCCGCCCGTGGGAGCTTCCGAACTACCAAGAGGCCAGCGAGGCAGGGGAGTTCGTCCCATGACCCCAGTGACCGGACCTGAATCGCCCGACCGACGCCGCCTGTTGACCACCGGTGCCGCCGTGCTCGGCGCCGCCACCACCCAGCTGTGGCTGCCCGCCACCGCCAGTGCCGCCCAACCCAGGCTTCCCGCAGGAGTGTTCAGTCTCGGAGTCGCCTCCGGGGACCCGTTGCCCGACGGCATCGTGCTGTGGACCAGGCTCGCCCCCGACCCGCTGCACGGCGGCGGTATGCCGGCCCGTACCGTGCCGGTGCAGTGGGAGATCTCGGAGGACTCGCGTTTCGTCACGGGCGTGCGCCGGGGCACCGCGCAGGCGAAGCCCGCGTACGGACACAGCGTTCACGTGGATGTACGGGGGTTACGCCCGGACCGTACGTACTGGTACCGCTTCCGCGCCGACGGCCAGATCTCGCCCCGCGGCCGCACCCGCACCGCGCCCGACCGGACCGGCCGCGGCCCGCTGCGGGTGGCGCTCGCCTCCTGCCAGAACTGGCAGCAGGGCTACTTCACGCCGTACGCCGACATGCGGGTGCAGGATCCGGACGTCGTCGTCTTCGTCGGCGACTACATCTACGAGTCCCCGCCGTCGGCCACGGGTGTACGACGGCACGAGGGCGCGGGGGAGCCGCACAGCCTGGTGCAGTACCGCAACCGCCACGCCCAGTACCGCAGGGACCCCGACCTGCGGGCGATGCACGCGGCCGCCCCCTGGGTGGTCACCTTCGACGACCACGAGGTCGACAACGACTACGCCGGCCAGGTCCCGCAGGACCCCGACAAGCAGTCGCACGCCGCGTTCGTCGCCCGGCTGACCGCGGCCTACCAGGCGTACTACGAGCACATGCCGGTACGGGCGAGCGCGGTCCCGAACGGCCCGCACATCCGGATGCACCGGCGGCTGGACTTCGGGAGCCTGGCCCGGCTCAACGTGCTGGACACCCGGCAGTTCCGCAGCAACCAGGCGACCACCCAGGCGGGCGCCCGCAGCCCGTCGCGCACCATGCTCGGCGCCGCCCAGAAGAAGTGGCTCCTCGACGGGCTGCACGGTTCCACGGCGAGCTGGAACCTCGTCGCCTCGCAGATCATGATGGCCGAGACGGATCTGCTGATCGGCGCGGGCAAGCAGTGGTACTACGACGCCTGGGACGGCTACCAGGCCGAGCGCAACGCACTGCTCGCCCAGTTCGCGACCGTACGCAATCCCGTCGTGCTCAGCGGTGACCGGCACGTCACGATGATCAGCGATCTGAAGAGGGACTTCGCCGATCCGCGCTCGGCCGTCGTCGGCGCCGAGTTCGTCGGCACCTCGATCTCCAGCGGCGGCGACCAGGACCAGGCCGCCTTCCACGCCTTCATGGATCCGCGCAAACCCGACAACCCGCACTGGAAGCTGGTCGACGCACACCGCGGCTACCACCTCTTCGACATCCACCGCGACCGCATCGACGCGCAGGTCAGGGTGGTAGGCACGGTCCTGCGGACCAGGTCGTCGGCGCGGACCCTGGCCCGCCTGCGGGTCGAGGACGGCAGGCCGGGCGTACGGCTCGTCTGACACGCCCGGCACGAAATGCCCCGGCCCTCTTCGAAGGCCGCGGCAGATGCGCGAGGAGCCTGGGACTCATCAATGTCCCAGGCTCCTCTCAGCATGAGCTCAGAAACTTCCCCTACCGTCCGTTGACCATGGAGACGGACTGTACGAGGGATGACATCGGAGTGAACGCCGCCGCGGCCGTCGGGGGCCGGGATGCTGCGCAATCCCCATAAGGAATTCCGCGGCAATGGGCTGCCCGCGAACCGTATTCGGGATGTGTCGGTAACGGCGCCGTCATGCATATGCAGAAAATGTGCAGTCCGGCATCGCGGGACGTGAAGACCGCGACTTTCCGGCGGGCCGCCGGAGCCGCCGCGGAGACCGGCGCGGCAGGGGCGCGGTAAGGGCGGGGCGTATCGGGGCCGCAGGGGTCCGTGTGAACGGTGATCCGGGTCTGCCTGTCCCGGTGAAGTGCGCTTCCACGGCCCGGACGGCGGCCGTGCACCGGACGTCGTCGAAGGCGCCCGCGCGGGTACACGGACACCACTGCCCCTCGTAGCGGCGGCGGCGCCTGGCCCTGCTCGCCCGTCGCTCTCGGGTGGCTTCGGCTCCCTGTGGAGTTACTCACAGCAAATGTCCGTGAGGAAGCGTGGAAGGTCTTGCCGTGACCCGGCTATCACCATCGGTGCAAGATGAATGACAGGTTGCGCGCACATATGCGGTGGAGGTCTCTCACCTTGCACAGCGGTAACCAGAAGTGGGACCCTTTCCAGGTTCCCTGTCGCCCCAAGGTAGGTCACCTGTGTTCCAGCACATAGCCAAGCCCCGTACCACCGCAGTGATCCTGGCCGGTGGCACCGGTCAGCGGGTGGGTCTGTCGATCCCCAAGCAGCTGCTGAAGATCGCCGGCAAGGCAGTCATCGAGCACACCCTGACCACTTTCGAGGAAGCCGACTCCATCGACGACGTCATCGTGCTGATGGCGCCCGGCTATGTGCCGGACGTGGAGAAGATCGTCGCCAAGGCCGGTCTCAAGAAGGTCTCCAGGATCATCGAGGGCGGCGCGACGCGGAACGAGACCACCGAGCGCGCCATCGCCGCCCTCGGCGAGGGCCTGGCCGAGGGCGAGGACGCCAACGTCCTCTTCCACGATGCCGTGCGTCCGCTGCTGTCGCAGCGTGTCATCGACGACTGCGTGGCGGCGCTGGAGCGCTACCAGGCCGTCGACGTCGCCATCCCGTCCGCGGACACCATCATCGTCACGCGCACGCACGGCGAGGACGGCGAGTTCATCACCGAGATCCCGGACCGCTCCCGGCTGCGCCGCGGCCAGACGCCGCAGGCCTTCAAGCTGTCCACCATCCGCCGGGCCTACGAGATCGCGGCCGGCGACCCCAACTTCCAGGCCACCGACGACTGCTCCGTCGTGCTCAAGTACCTGCCCGACGTGCCGATCCACGTGGTCGCGGGTGACGAGTACAACATGAAGGTGACGCAGCCCGTCGACGTCTTCATCGCCGACAAGCTGTTCCAGCTCGGCTCCACCGCCGCCCCGGAGCAGAAGGACGAGGCCGCCTACCGCGAGCTCCTCACCGGCCGCACGGTCGTCATCTTCGGCGGCTCCTACGGCATCGGCAAGGACATCGCCGAACTCGCCGAGGCCTACGGCGCGCACGTGTACGCGCTGGGCCGCTCCACCACCGGCACCCACGTGGAGAACCCGGAGGAGGTCGACGACGCGCTGTCCAAGGCGTACGCCGAGACCGGGCGCATCGACTACGTCGTCAACACCGCGGGCGTGCTGCGCATCGGCAAGCTGGCCGAGACCGACAACGCCACCATCGAGGAGGCGCTGAAGGTCAACTACCTGGCGCCGGTGCAGATCGCCCGTTCCGCGTACAAGTACCTCGCCGAGACCAAGGGCCAGTTGCTGCTGTACACCTCCAGCAGTTACACCCGCGGCCGCGCCGAGTACAGCCTGTACTCCTCCACCAAGGCCGCCATGGTGAACCTCACCCAGGCCCTGGCCGACGAGTGGGCCGGCGACAGCATCCGCGTCAACTGCGTCAACCCGGAGCGCACCGCCACCCCGATGCGCACCAAGGCCTTCGGCCAGGAGCCCGCGGGCAGCCTGCTCTCCTCCGAGGCGGTGGCCCGCACCTCGCTCGACGTGCTGCTGTCCGAGCTGACCGGACATGTGATCGATGTCCGCCAGCAGGACCCGACGGCGCCGGCCGGCAAGGCCTCCGGCTTCGAGCAGGCGCTGGCCAGTGTCCTGGACCGCCAGGACGGCGTGGCATAATTAGCGGCAATTAGCCTTCAGCCATTCAGGCCTCTGTGGTTGCCAGTTCACCCGGCATTCGCAGAGGCCTGAGTCCTTAAGGATTACACAGTCTTCACAAGGTGATTTTCCGGCGCATTCCGGACTTTGATTTCGCCCAGACAACCAGCACCCTCCCAGAGCAGGTTTCTCCGTGATATCCACAGCTATTCGCGTCGCCCGCGTGGGCAGCGTGGCCGAGCTGGCCGCGGCGGCCCTCATGATGCTGGGCTTCCCCTGCCTCATGCTGGCCGCGCTCGTCCCGAGCGTCCCCGCCTTCGCGGCCACGGCCGCGGTGACCTACCTGGCGGACCACTATCTGCACCGCAAGGACAGCTACCTCGTCAACCGCCTGAGCAAGGTACGGGCCGGTCTGTCGACCCGCTTCCTGGTCCGCGAGCTGCTCCTGGTCCTGCTGCTCGCCCGCCTGGACCTCGGGGAAGACCTGGTCTTCTACGGCGCCATCGCCTGCTTCATCGCCTTCTACGGGCTCCAGGCCCCGCACGGCGTGCTGGCCACCCTGATCGAGAACCGCCGCCGGATGCCGGTCGACACCCGCAACGTCGACCTGGTCTCCCGCATCCGCATCCCGGACGCGCCGCCGCGCCGCCTGATCAACCGCGCCGCCGAGAAGATGCTCCACCTCGACCTCGCGGCCGTCGCCGGCCTGCTGGTCTCCGCGGCCACCGGCCGGACCCTGCCCGGCGCCGTCGGCATCGGTGTCACGCTGGTCCTGGGCGCCCTCTACGTCCTCGCGCTCCTGCCCCGCCTGCGCGCCAAGCGGATCCCGCCGAAGGCCGACAAGGTGCTGGGCGCGGTGAGCGCCTGGCTGCGCGAGTACCGCCCGGAGACGGTGCTGTACTTCTCCGGCTCCAAGGACTCCGCCTACCAGGTCAACATGTGGCTGGAGGCGATGGAGCAGCTGGACACCCGGCCGCTGATCCTCCTGCGCGAGAACGTCGTCATGGAGAAGCTGCTGCCCACGACGGTCCCCGTCATCTGCGTGCCCGGAGGGGTGCACCTGATGAACCTGGACCTGTCGACCGTGCGCGTCACCCTCTACGCGGCGAACGTCGGCAAGAACATCCACATGCTGCGCGTCCCCACCATGAAGCACGTCTTCATCGGACACGGCGACAGCGACAAGCTCGCCAGCGTGAACCCGTTCAGCAAGGTCTACGACGAGGTGTGGACCGCGGGCCGCGCGGGCCGCGACCGCTACGCCATCGCCGACGTCGGTGTCCGCGACGACGACATCGTCGAGGTCGGGCGCCCGCAGCTGGCCCCGATCCGCACCGCCGAGGGCGCCCCGGCCGCCGGCCGCGTCCCGACCGTCCTGTACGCCCCGACCTGGGAGGGCTGGGACGACAACCCCGGCAACACCTCGATCCTGCTGGCCGGCGAGAACATCGTGAAGAAGCTCGTCGCGGCCGACCCCCCGGTCCGGGTCCTGTACAAGCCGCACCCCTTCACCGGCACCCGCAGCGCCAAGGCCGGCGCCGCGCACCGGCGCATCACCGCACTGGTCGAGAAGGCGGCCGCCGACCGTGCCGCCGACCCGCGGTTCGCGGGCGACGCGGCCGCCCGGGCCGAGGCGAAGGCCGAGCTGGCCCGCACCGCCGCCCGGCTCGCCGAGCTGACCGGACCCGGCAGCGAGCGGGGCGACGAGGCGGAGGTCGCCCGCGACGGCCTGGTCGACCTCAGGAAGCACGAGGAGGTCGCCCGGCTGCGCGCCGAGTGGAACGACGCCTACTGGCGTTCCTTCGGCCCCGCCGAGCACCGGGTCGTCACGGGCACCGAGCCGCGCCTGTACGACTGCTTCAACGTCTCCGACGCGATGGTCTCCGACATCTCCAGCGTGGTCTCCGACTTCATCGCCAGCGGCAAGCCGTACGCGGTGACGGACTCCGCCGGGCTGGGCGTGGAGGAGTTCAAGCGGCAGAACACCGCGGTGCGCGCCGCGGTGATCCTCGCCAACGACGCGGACCGGCTCGGCGAGCTGCTGGACGCCGTGCGCGACCCGGCCGCCGACCCGCTGGCCGGGGAGCGCAGGGAGCTCAAGCGCTATCTGCTCGGACCGGACGAGCCGACGTCCATCGAGCAGTTCAACACCGCGGTGGCCGACCTCGCGCTGAAGGCCGAGGCCCGCAACGCCGGCCAGCACTCGCACGCGGCGCTCGACCAGGCGGTGCCGGCGAGGACCGTACCCGGACAGCGGGTCGCGACGGCCGGCGAGACGGACGGCGTGGCGGCGGCCGGCTGACGGCCCCCCCCGCACCGGCAACGGCGCGGCCCCCGGAGACTCTCCGGGGGCCGCGCCGTTTTTTACCGATGCTCTTACCGTCCAGGTATAACCTGATTTCTCGACGGTAGTTCTGTGATGTGGATCACGGATGCGAAGTGGCGAGACAACCGCTTGCCGAAACCGCCCGTCTATCAGGTAGCCGGTCGGCTGAATCGAGGGAAAGTTCTCGTGATGAGGGGGAAACGTGTCCGTGGCGCAGCCTGATGTGAGTGTGATCATCGGGGCGTACGAGGCCATGCCGTACCTGGTCGAGTGCCTGGCCTCGGTCGAGGCGCAGAGCATCGGCCCGTCCCGTATGGAGGTCATCGCGGTCGACGACGGCTCCACCGACGGCACCGGTGACTGCCTGGAGGACTTCGCCGCCCGCGCTCCCATGCCCGTCACGGTGATCCGTCAGGAGAACTCCGGCGGCCCCAGCGGCCCGCGCAACGTCGGCCTCGGCAAGGCCACCGGACGCTACGTCTTCTTCCTCGACGCCGACGACCGGCTCGGCCCCGAGGCCCTGGAGCGCATGGTCGCCATGGCCGACGAGAACGGCACGGACGTCGTCCTCGGCAAGATCGAGGGTGTCAACCGCAACGCGCCCAAGTCGATGTTCGGCAAGACGCTCAAGCGGACCGACGTCTACTCCTCCAACATCAAGTTCACGCTCAGCGCGCAGAAGCTGTTCCGCCGCGCCCTGCTGGAACAGCACGGCATGCGCTTCGACGAGTCCCTGTGGACCGGCGAGGACGCGCTGTTCACGATGGAGGCGTATCTGCGCGCCGACGGTGTCTCCGTGGTCGCCGACCACACCTGCTACTACCTGGTGGGCCGCGACGACGGCAAGCATGTGACCAAGAGCGGGAGCTACAAGCTGCGCTTCGACTCGGCGCGGGCGCTGATGGAGCTGCTCGCGCGGATGCTGCCGCCCGGCGCGGAGCGGGACGTGCTGATGGTCCGCCCCTTCCTGGTCACCCTGCTGCCGCAGTTCGGGCCGGTCTTCCTCAGGAACGACGAGGAGACCCGGCGCACCAAGATGGAACTGGCCCGGCCCCTGATGGACGCCCACTGGAACGAGGGCGTCGCCCAGCGGCTGCGGGTCCACGAGCGGCTGCGGCTGCACCTGGTGGCCCGGCAGCGCCCGGACCTCCTCATGGACGTCATCCGGTTCATCAAGGACAAGCAGGAGCCCGCCCCCGTCCTGAAGAAGGGCAACACCCGGCTCTACCTCGCCTACCCGCACTTCCGCTCCAAGGCGGCCGGTGTGCCCGACCGCGTCTACCTCGCCGAACCCCGCGAGGCCAAGGAGTACCCCGGCTGGCGCAAGAGCCCGGCGGAGTCGTTCCTGCGGCGGGCCGTACGCAAGGTGCGGCGCCGGCTCTCCCGGCTGCGGACGGCTCCGCGAAGCGCCACGGCGGGGTGAGACGGGCGGCCGGGAGCGGTCGGCGACGCGCGCGGCGCGCCACCGTCCCCTCCCGGCTCCGCGGAGCTACTTCGACTTCAGCGCCTGCCGCAGCGGACGTCCGACCGCCCGGCGCGCACGCCGGTAGATCGAGGGCGAGGGAAGCGCCGCCTTGGCGGCGGCCTTCGCGCCGGACCGCGCCTTGGCCAGGTCCCGCGTCAACTGCGTGTTGTGGCTGTCCAGTTCGGTGATCCGCTGCTGCAACCACCCGAACCGGCTGGTCAGGGAGGCCAGGTCGGCGTCGTTCCACGGGCTCACGCCCGCCGGGAACGACAGCGACCGCAGCTTCTTCTCGAAGGCCGCGCCGCCGTCACCGTGCGTGAAGGTGTTCTCCAGGCCGTTCTTGTCCAGGAACGCGGTGAAGCGGTCGAAGCGCTGCTTGTGATTGCCGGTCAGCGGGCCGAAGTCCGCCTCCTCGTACAGCCGGGCCGGGTCGAGGTCCGCGGGCGCCTCGCTCAGCAGCCGGTGCGGGATCTCGAAGTAGCGGCACAGCTCCAGCGTGCGCGAGTCGAAGGCCAGCACGGTCGCGGGCGTTCCCGCCAGCAGTGCCGCGATGTTGCCGTGGATTCGCGATCCGAACGAGTAGTCGAAGCCCCGCAGGTCGTCGATCCAGGTGACCGGGTCGACGTAGACCCGGGCCTTGCCCTCCCGGTACATCGGGTGGTCGGGGTGGGTCGGCATCTCGGTGATCCGGCCGGCCGCGGAGTTCACGTCCCGCCAGTGCAGCTGCTTGGCGTCGGTGAGGTTCTGGCCGATGTACATCAGGTTCGGGTACTGCTCGTGGGCCCGGTCGATGATCTTCGACAGGCCGCCGCCGCGCACCGCGGTGTGCGAGCCGTTCACCGCCACCCGGGAGTCCGCGGTCAGCGCCGCCGTCCGCTTCTCGACGGGGAGCCGGTCGCCGTGCATGAACATCGACGGGCAGCCGATCACCTCGACGTCCCGGAAGCCCATGTCGTTGAGGTACTTCTCGGTGAACTCGCCGCGCACGCCGATGGACGCGCTGTGGTCCAGGACCGCCGAACAGAAGGCGCGGACGCTGGGCTCCATGGCCTTCAGGCGCGCCGGGTCGTACGTCACACCGGTCTGTGCGCCGACGCCGACGACGACGACCGGGATCTTCAGCTTGTTGATCAGCCGGGTCAGCCGCTGCAGCGGGAGCTCGAACGACGGCCGGAAGGCGTTGGCGAGCGGCACGACGAACACGTCGCACTCCTCGTTGATCCGTGAGGCCGCCCCGACGTCGCTCTTCATCCCGTTCGAGATCACCTCGGAGCCGGGGACCTCGAGGATCTTGTGGGTGGCGTCACTGAAGATCAGGTTGCCGGAGTTGGTGGCGATCACGTCACGGTGGAGGGCCTCCTCGACGCCGAGGACGTCGAAGGGGCTCTTGCCTGATCTCAGGAGGATGCGCTTCACGGGGTGAACTGTAGGTGGCACGGCGATCACATTAAATTTAAATAGGCTTTGATTTCCAGTCGTAACCTGTACAACTTCTTTGCCATGTGCAATCCGTAAGCGGAAGGTCACTGGACGTCCTGTCCGGGAGGTGGACCGATGCACGCCACCCGGCCCGCTTCGCGTAGATTGCCGGGCGGGACGCCAGACCTACGCGAGGGGACGTCGAGCAAGGTGGCAGGGGCAAGGCAGGCCGTGGGCGAGGCCCGCAGGATCGTCGTCAAAGTGGGTTCCTCGTCGCTGACCACCGCCGCCGGCGGACTGGACGCCGACCGGGTCGACGCGCTCGTGGACGTCCTCGCCAAGAGCCGCAGCGGGGGAGAGCGGGAGATCGTCCTCGTCTCCTCCGGCGCCATCGCCGCCGGCCTCGCCCCGCTGGGCCTGCGCCGCCGCCCCAGGGACCTGGCCCGCCAGCAGGCCGCCGCGAGCGTCGGCCAGGGCCTGCTCATGGCCCGCTACACCGCCTCCCTCGCCCGTTACAGCGTTCGCGTCGGCCAAGTCCTGCTGACCGCAGACGACATGAGCCGCCGCGCACACCACCGCAACGCCTCCCGCACCCTCGACAAGCTCCTCGCCATGGGCGCCCTCCCGGTCGTCAACGAGAACGACACCGTCGCCACCGACGAGATCCGCTTCGGCGACAACGACCGCCTCGCCGCCCTCGTCGCCCACCTCGTCCACGCCGACCTGCTCGTGCTGCTGTCCGACATCGACGGCGTGTACGACGGCGACCCCGGCAGGCCCGGCACCTCGCGGATAGCGGAGGTGCGCGGCCCCGCCGACCTGGCGGGCGTCGAGATCGGCAGCGCGGGCAAGGCCGGCGTCGGCACCGGCGGCATGGTCACCAAGGTCGAGGCGGCCCGGATCGCCGCCGCCGCCGGCATCCCCGTGGTCCTCACCAGCACCGTCCACGCCGCCGAGGCCCTCGCCGGCGGGGACACCGGCACCTACTTCCACCCGGCGGGCAAGCGCTCCGCCGACCGGCTGCTGTGGCTCCAGCACGCCTCCACCCCGCAGGGCTCCCTGACCCTCGACGAGGGGGCCGTGCGCGCCGTCGTCGAGCGGCGCAAGTCGCTGCTGCCGGCCGGGATCGCCGCCGTGGAGGGCGAGTTCAGCGCCGGGGACCCCGTCGAGCTGCGCGACGGCGCAGGGCGCGCGGTGGCCCGCGGACTGGTCAACTTCGACGCCAAGGAGATCCCCCGGCTGATCGGCCGCTCCACCCACGAGCTGGCGCGCGAACTGGGCCCCGCGTACGAACGCGAGATCGTACACAGGGACGACCTGGTGATCCTGCACCCGTAAACCGGGTCGAACGGGCGCTCCCGGTGGGGGACGTTCCGTGAAACCGCCACGCGAAGCCTCCCGGCCTGCTCAACTTTGACTCAGGGAACAATCCGCAGGAGCAGTGCGCTGAGGCGAAGGAGGCCGTAGTGAGACGAGTGCGCCCTGGGGCGGGAGCGTCCCGCGGCGGCGCCGAAGGCGCTCGTGCCACCCGCGGTGCCTCCTCCCGCGCCCCCGGTGAGGAGCGCGCCCTGACCAGCGTCGCGGCCGGCGACCGGTACGAGGGCGAGAGGCCCGCGGACCTGCCCCGGCTGTGGCACATCACCCTCAGCCTCTCCGGCGCCGCGTCCCCGATCACGGAGGTCCGGCGGGCCCTGGAACAGCTGGCGCACGACCACCCCTTCCTGCTGACCAGCCGGTACGCACAGGACCACGCGGAGATCCGCTACTGGGAAGAGGCCCGCGACCTGCACGACGCCGCCGCCGTCGCCCTGCGCCTGTGGGGCGAGCACCGCCAGACCGCGGGCCTGCCGCCCTGGGAGATCGTCGGCCTGGAGGTCATCGACCGGGAGACGTACCACCAGCGCGTCGCCGAGGGCTACGGCCCCCCACCGGCGACCCCGGTCGGCGTGCACCCCTACTAGGTCCTGCCGGTCACGCCGTCCCACCGGGTCCTGTCGGAGCGCTTGGCCCTCACCGGGTCCTGTCGGACCGCTTGGCCCTCACCGGGTCCTGTCGGACCGCTTGGCCCTCACCGGGTCCTGTCGGTCCGCCGGGGCTTGCCGGGTCCTTGCTCCGGCGGGCCCCTGTGGCGCGTGCCCGCTCGCGTGGCATTCCCCGTTCCGTGCCGTTCCCCGCGCAGGGGTCTTTCGGGCCTTTCGGGCCCTTCGGGTGTTGTCTCGGGGTTTGGGATGAGCTCCGGACCGCCCCTCGCCGCGCACTACGCTTCCTCCATGACCACGCTTTCGCCGTACGACTCCATGTCACCGGTCACCCAGGCCGCCTACCGGGCCAAGGCCGCCGCCGCCGACCTCGCGCCGTTGCCGCGGGCCGTGAAGGACGACGCGCTGCTCGCCGTGGCGGACGCGCTGGAAGTCCGTACGGCGGAAATCGTCGAGGCCAACGCCAAGGACATCGCCAAGGCCCGCGAGGCCGGCACCAGCGAGGCGATCATCGACCGGCTCACGCTCACCCCGGAGCGGGTGCGGGCCATCGCCTCCGACGTGCGCGACGTCGTGGCCCTGCCCGACCCCGTCGGTGAGGTCGTCCGCGGCTCCACCCTCCCCAACGGCATCGACCTGCGCCAGGTCCGCGTACCGCTCGGCGTCGTCGGGATCATCTACGAGGCCCGCCCGAACGTCACCGTCGACGCCGCCGCCCTCTGCCTGAAGTCCGGCAACGCCGTGCTGCTGCGCGGCTCGGCCTCCGCCTACGAGTCGAACACCGCCCTCGTGCGCGTCCTGCGGGACGCCGTGGGCGGCGCCGGGCTGCCCGCCGACGCCGTACAGCTCGTGCCCGGCGAGAGCCGCGAGAGCGTCCGCGAGCTGATGCGCGCCCGTGGCCTGGTCGACGTCCTCATCCCGCGCGGCGGAGCCTCCCTGATCCGCACCGTCGTCGCCGAGTCCACCGTCCCGGTGATCGAGACCGGCACCGGCAACTGCCACGTCTACGTCGACGCCCACGCCGACCTGGACATGGCGGTCGACATCCTGATCAACTCCAAGGCGCAGCGCGTCAGCGTATGCAACGCCGCCGAGACCCTCCTGGTTCACCAGGACATCGCCGCCGAGTTCCTGCCCCGCGCGCTGGACGCCCTCGCCGAGGCCGGCGTCACCGTCCACGCCGACGAACGGGTCCTGGCGTACGCCAAGGACTCCAAGGCGACCGTCGTGGAGGCCACACCGGAGGACTGGGAGACCGAGTACCTCTCGTACGACATCGCCGCCGCCGTCGTCGACTCCCTCGACCGGGCCGTCGAGCACATCCGGCTGTGGACCTCCGGGCACACCGAGGCCATCGTCACCACCTCGCAGCAGGCCGCCCGCCGCTTCACCCAGCTGGTCGACTCCACCACCGTCGCCGTGAACGCCTCGACGCGCTTCACGGACGGCGGCCAGTTCGGCTTCGGCGCGGAGATCGGCATCTCCACGCAGAAGCTGCACGCCCGCGGGCCGATGGGCCTGCCGGAGCTCACCAGCACCAAGTACATCGTCACCGGGGACGGCCACATCCGGCGCTGAGACCGGGCGCCGTGCGGTTACGGCGGCTGCGGCGGCTGCGATGCGGCGGATCGGTTGTTCCCGATGGGACGGGAGCCACCGGTGGGGCGCATGTGACGGGTGTGCACGTCCGTCCGGTCCCGCCGCCATGACGGAGCCGTCTCGGCCGGCGGATGAATTTCCATACCGTCTGCCCAAAATGACCCCCCAGGTCTACTCTGGATCCGTGCCGGAGGACGTGGGGGGCACGCCGTTCCCTGACGGCTGGGAGCCCGACGACGACCACGACCGCGGGGTGTCGGACGAAGAGTTCGCCTCCGTGGTCTTCGACGAGGCCTTCGTACGGGCGGCGGAGGTGCACGAGCCGACGGCCGTGGAACGCCTCCTGGCAGCCGCCCAGGCGAGAGCGGAGGCCTCCGAGGCCGAGGCCCGCCGCGCCCACGCCAGAGGCGAACGCCACGACGACGGGTACGGCCCCGAGGGACCCGGCGATCCCGGCCACGATCCGGACCTCGACGATCTGGACGACCCCGACGACCCCGATGCCCACGAACGCCGCTACAGCCCTCTGTGGGGGTACGGCAGGCAGGTCCGCTGGCATCGCCCCGTCGCCTGGATGCTCGCCCTCGTGATGGGGATCGGCATGGTCGCGCTGGCTTTCACCGCGGTCTACCGCGGCGCCTCGGCCGGCGACCGGGACCAGATGCCGTCGCCCGCTTCGACAGGCCTCGAACAGGGCAGCGCGGCGGATCCCTCCGCTTCCGCCGACCACTCCCGGCCGGCGGTCCCCGCGCTCCCGCGCACTCCGTGACACACTCGGCGATCCTGGTGAGAACCTGTCAGAACTTGTCGTACAGCAGGGCGTTTACCGGGGCTCCCCGCGACCTACCCTGAATGTATGGGCGGACCTGGAGACCCACCTGAGGGGACACCCGAGGGCGCTCCCGGAAGTGGCGAGGAAGAGTACCGATCCGTCGTCTTCGACGAGTCGTTCGTCCGCGCTGCTCGCATCCAGGAGTACTCCGCGCAGGAGCGCATGACCGACCACATGCCCGCCGTGCGTCGGCGTCCGCCCCTGCACCGGGGGCTGTCCCGGCAGGCGCTGATCCTGGTCCTGCTGATCGCCGTCGCCTTCGGTACCGCGATCTACATGGGCGTACGCAACCCCTACCAGTCGCCCGGGGCCCTCCAGCCGGCCGAGCCGCTGCGGATGACCATGATCCCGCTCTCCCCGTCGGGCAAGGTGCCCGGCACGGCCGATGCCGAGTACCTGTACGCGCACAGCCCCGCGGCGCAGTTCCGCCTGGGCGCCGAGGGCGTACCCCTGCCCGCCTCCCGGGCCACCGCGCACTTCTCCGAGAGCCAGGTCATGACCGCCCTGACCACGGCCAAGGACTACATCGTCCGCTCCGCCCTCTACCCCGAGGTGCTCACCGGACAGCAGGTCCGTCCCGTGCGCGTGCTGCTCGACCCGGACCAACTCGACCAGTTCGACCAGAGCTTCGGCCACCCGAGCGCCGACGGCCGGCACGCGCCCACCGGATGGCTGGTCCGCTTCGACCCCGCCCAGGTGGAGCTCGCCGACTCCAGGATCCGGGTGCAGGGCACGCTGGCCTTCGCCGAGAGCGACGCCTCGACCCTGGAGGTCACCGCCGACCACACCTTCGTGTACGCGCTGCGGCCGGCCGGCTCCGGGTCGACGGCCGAGGCCTCCTTGTTCACCGTCCGGCGCGAGCTGCGCTTCCGGTTCGACCAGGACGACCTGCGCCTGCGCCAGGCCCAGCTCGTCGGCTCCGTCGCCCAGGCCGGCCCGCTGTCCTGCTCCGACGACTCCGCGAACCGACTGCACCCCCTGCTCGCCGGCCAGACCGCCAGGAGCGGCGGCCCGGCAGGCACCGACCCGTACGCCACGGGCGACGCGACGGCACTGTGCGGGGCCCTGGCCCCGAGCGCCCAGCCGAAGGTGTGAGCCGGCCGGACCGGGGCTCAGTCCCTGTCGTGCGGCGGGGTGTCCGCCGGGCCCTCCTGCGGGTCCGGCCCCTCCGACGACGGACGGTCCTTCGGCGGCGGCGGGCCGGCGAACCCGCCGAAGCCTCGCCGCACCCGGCCGCCGAGATCCCCCGCCCCGCCGGCGATGTCCGTGACCAGCTTCATCAGCGGATCCTTGGAGCTTTTGACATGGCCGGCATAGCTGGCGGCGGACTCCCGGAACGAGTCCGTGACCGAGGTGTCCTTGTCGTCGGAGCGCCGCGGGTAGTGACCGTCCATGATCCGCTGGTAGTCGCGGGACACCGCCCACTTCTTCAGCTCGCCCGCGCGCACCGCGGCGAAGGGGTGGGTGCGGGGCAGCACATTCAGGATCTTCAGCACGGAGTCGCGCAGGTCGCCGGCCGCGTCGTACTCCTCGGCCTGCTGAAGGAACGCGTCCACGTTCATCTCGTGCAGGTGGTTGCCGCCCGCTATCTTCATCAGACCGCGCATCGAGGCCTGGAGGTCCTGGCCCACCAGCAGACCCGCCCGGTCGGCCGACAGCTCCGACTTGCGGAACCACTCCCGCAGCGCGGTCACTATCGCCATGATCGCGAGGTTGCCCAGCGGGATCCAGGCGACCTTCAGCGCCAGGCTGGTCAGGAACAGCAGGATCGTGCGGTACACGGCGTGGCCGGACAGCGCGTGCCCCACCTCGTGACCGACGACCGCCCGCATCTCCTCCTCGTCGAGCAGCTCGACCAGGCCCGTGGTGACGACGATGATCGGCTCGTCCAGGCCGATGCACATCGCGTTCGGCTGCGGATCCTGAGTGACGTACATCGGCGGGACCTTCTCCAGGTCCAGGATGTAACAGGCGTCCCGCAGCATGTCGTTGAGGTGGGTGAACTGCTGGTCCGACACCCGCACCGAGTCGGACAGGAACAGCAGTCTCAGGCTGCGCTCGGGCAGCAGCCCGCTCAGCGCCTTGAAGACCGTGTCGAAACCGCTGAGCTTGCGCAGCGCCACCAGGGCGGAACGGTCGGCCGGGTGCTCGTACGCCCGGGAGGAGATCCCCTGGAAGCGCCTGCGCTGCCGGCTCGGCGCATGCTCGTGCCCGTTGTGCGGGCGGCCGTCGTCGGACATGTCTTCCCCCATGTGCGTCTGAGTGCCGTGCGGACGGCGCGCGCGGTGCGCCGCCGCCGTGTCCGGTCGTTCCTGCCTGCCCCCCGAGGCTGAGCCCAGCCTAGGCGGAGTTACCGTGTACGGGCAGTACAGCGAAGGAGTCCAACGCCATGGAGCACACCCCCGCAGCCGCCTGGCTCACCGAGGCCGCGAGCGCGGCCGAGCAGCAAGGGACGGGCAATCTGCTCCGGATCGTCCTGATCGTGATGGTCCTGGGCTGTGTACTGACCGGGTGGTTCCTGTTGCGGGGCTACAAGCGGAAAGACGACTGACGGTCTTCGAAGGTTCCCCAACGGCGGAGTCGGCGTGATCGCCGCCGAGGCGCCCGCATACGATGGGCCGACGTCTTTATCCCGCCCTCTCCCTTTCTCGGCCCGGCCGAGCGGGGGGACCCCCATCGGATAGGTTCTGCTGAAGATGAGCTTCCACAGCGCCGCAGCCCAGCTGGTCACTCTCGCCGCCGAGGGCGAGGAGCACGGTGGCAACCACGACAGCCTCAACCCCCTGGTCACGGGTGGTGGCGCGTTCATCATCCTGCTGCTCCTGCTGTGGATCACCACCCGCTTCAACCGCGACCGCTGAATCCGGCGAAGGCCCTCCCTGGGCCGCCCCGGGGAAGTCGTGGCCAAGGCCCTCGGACCGGGCCGGTAGGGTCTGCACGCATGGGAGAGCAGGACATGCCTACCGGTCCGGTGAACGGCACGGCCGACCCGGCCGACACGGGCCGCGGCACCTTCGGCGGACCGTCGCACCACGGCCCGGCGCAGCCGTCGCCCGGCGGACCGGGCAACGGGCCGTCGACCCCGGGCAAGCGCCGCCTGGGCGTCATGGGCGGCACCTTCGACCCGATCCACCACGGACACCTCGTGGCCGCCAGTGAGGTCGCCGCACAGTTCCACCTCGACGAGGTGGTGTTCGTACCGACCGGCCAGCCGTGGCAGAAGACCCACCGCAGCGTCTCGCCGGCCGAGGACCGCTATCTGATGACGGTCATCGCGACCGCCGAGAACCCGCAGTTCTCGGTCAGCCGCATCGACATCGACCGCGGCGGCCCGACCTACACCGTCGACACCCTGCGCGACCTGCGCGCGCTCAACCCCGACGCCGACCTGTTCTTCATCACCGGCGCCGACGCCCTCGCCCAGCTCCTGACGTGGCGGGACTCCGAGGAGCTGTTCTCCCTGGCGCACTTCATCGGCGTCACCCGACCGGGCCACCAACTCACCGACCCCGGCCTTCCCGAGGGCGGAGTCTCCCTGGTCGAAGTTCCCGCGCTCGCCATCTCCTCCACAGACTGCCGTGCGAGAGTCGCCAAGGGCGACCCCGTCTGGTATCTGGTGCCGGACGGAGTCGTGCGCTACATCGACAAACGTGAGCTGTACCGCGGCGAGTGAGCCGAGAGGGGCTACCGGTGAACGACCGATACGACGCGGAATACGGTGAAGACCAGTACGAACTCGTCGGTTACGACGAGTACGGCCGGCCGATGTACCGGCAGGTCCGGACGCAGCAGGCGCCCCGGCCCCCGCAGCAGGCGTACGACCCGTACACGCAGCAGGGCTACGGCTACGACCCGTACGCCACGGGCAGTCAACAGCCCGTCGCCCCGTACGACCCCTACGACACCGGGCAGCAGCCACAGGTGCCCGCCTACGACGACTACGCCTCCGGGACGCACCCCGGCTCGGGCACGCACCCCGGCTCGGGCACGCACCCCGGCTCGGGCATGCACGGCAGGCGCACGAACGGCGCGGCCGCCGCCCCGTACGACCCCTACGGGCAGACCGCCACCAGCGGGCAGCAGCCCCGCGTCGCCGAGCGGACCGGCTACATACCGCAGCAGGCCGGCCCCGCCCCGGACCCGGAGCCGTCCGAGAACGAGGCGCCCGACGCCGACGGCCGGCCGCAACCCGATTACAGCACCGGACAGTTCGCCTTCGTGGAGGAGCCCGACGGCGACTCCGAGGACGTCATCGACTGGATGGCGTTCACCGAGAATCGCACCGAGCGCCGCGAGGAGGCCCGCCGCCGCGCCCGCAGCCGGATCGTCGCCCTGGTCGTGGTCATGGCCCTGTTCGTGGTCGGCGGCGTCGGCTACCTCTGGTACGCGGGCAAGATCCCCGGCCTCGGGAAGTCGGCGGACAAGTCCGGCACCACCGCCGCCGCGGGCGCCCAGAACCGGGACGTCATCGTCGTCCACCTGCACAACACCAAGAAGGGCGGCACCTCCACGGCGCTGCTCGTCGACAACACCACCACCAAGCAGGGCACCACCGTCCTGCTGCCCAACTCCCTCGCGGTGACCGGCGACGACGGCTCCTCCACGACACTCGCCAAGTCGGTCGACGACGACGGCTCCTCCGGCACGCGCGACGCGCTGGACACGGTCCTCGGCACCGACATCGAGGGCACCTGGCGCCTGGACACCCCCTACCTGCAGAACCTCGTGGACCTGGTCGGCAACATCGAGGTCGACACCGACACCGACGTCCCCGACCCCGAGGCCGAGAAGAAGAACGCCGCCCCCCTCGTCCACAAGGGCAAGGACCAGACCCTCAGCGGCAAGATGGCCGTCGCCTACGCCACCTACAGCGCCTCCGGCGAGGCCCAGAACGCCCAGCTGGAACGCTTCGGCCAGGTCATGCAGGGCGTACTGCGCAAGGTGTCCTCCGACGCGCAGGGGGCCACGGTCACCGTGCAGACGCTGGCGCAGATCCTCGACCCGTCGCTCACCGACAAGGACCTCGGCGCCTTCCTCGCCAAGCTCGCCGACCTCGCCAAGGGCGGCGACTACAAGACGGCGCTGCTGCCCGTCCAGTCCGACGGCACCCTGAGCGCCCAGACCAGCAGCAGCGTGGTCAAGGACGTGCTCGGCGGTGCAGCGAAGAGCCCCGACCAGGGTTCGGCGATCCGCGTCTCGGTCCAGAACGCCACCGGCACCAAGGACAACACCGAGAAGGCCCGCGTCGCGCTCCTCAACGGCGGCTTCACCTTCCTGGACGGCGGCACCGCGGACGGCTCCGAGGCCACCTCCGAGGTCACCTACGCCGACGCCGCCGACAAGGACAACGCCACCGAGGTCGCCAAGACGCTGGGGCTGCCCACCAGCGCCGTGACCAAGGGCAAGGTCTCCGCGAACGCGGCCGTCGTGGTGATCCTGGGCCAGGACTACAAGCCCCCGGCGCTCTAGCCCGAGCCCCCGCGCCCCACGTGATCTGGACGAGTGATCCGGTCGTCACGTGGGGCGCCGTCGGCTGTCCGTGAGACCCTTGGTGACACATGACCGCCGACGGAAAGCCTTGTAGTGACCGCCACTGACCGTTCCATCGAGCTCATCAACACCGCCGCCCAGGCGGCGGCCGACAAGCTCGCGCACGACATCATCGCCTACGACGTCAGCGATGTGCTGTCGATCACGGACGCCTTCCTGCTGGCCTCCGCACCCAACGACCGCCAGGTCAAGTCCATCGTCGACGAGATCGAGGAACGGCTCAACAAGGAGCTCGGCGCCAAGCCGGTGCGCCGCGAGGGCGACCGCGAGGCCCGTTGGGTGCTGCTCGACTACGTCGACATCGTCGTCCACGTCCAGCACAGCGAGGAGCGGGTCTTCTACGCCCTGGAGCGGCTGTGGAAGGACTGCCCCGAGCTGACGCTGCCCGCGGACGCCCAGGCGACCCGCGGCAAGGCCGCGGAGCACGCCAAGCTGCGCGCGGCCGAGGAGGAGGCCGACGGGGACGGTGAGTGGCGATGACCACCCCGGGTGCCCGGGCCGGATCCGCGGCCGAACGTGAGCCCGGCCGCGGGCGCCGGATCATCCTCTGGCGGCACGGCCAGACCTCCTGGAACGTGGAGCGCCGCTTCCAGGGCAGCACGGACGTCGAGCTCACCGAGACCGGCGTGGCCCAGGCCCGCCGCGCCGCCCGGCTGCTGGCGTCCCTGCAACCCGACGCGATCGTCGCCTCCGACCTTCGGCGGGCCGCCGGGACGGCCGGCGAGCTCGCCGCGCTCACCGGCCTCACGGTCGCCCACGACGAGGCCCTGCGCGAGACCTACGCGGGCGTCTGGCAGGGGCTGACGCACGAGGAGATCCTCGCCCGGCACGGCGAGGAGTACGCCGCCTGGAAGCGCGGTGAGCCGGTCCGCCGCGGCGGCGGCGAGCTGGAGACCGAGGTCGCCGACCGCGCCGCCCCGGTCGTCCTCGACCACGCCGAGAAGCTCCCCGACGACGGCACCCTCGTCGTGGTCAGCCACGGCGGCACGATCCGCACCACGATCGGACGCCTCCTCGGCCTGGAGCCACGGCACTGGGAGAGCCTCGGTGGCCTCTCCAACTGCTGCTGGTCCGTCCTCGGCGAGGGCGCCCGCGGCTGGCGCCTGCTCGAGCACAACGCCGGCACTCTCCCGGAGCCCGTGCTCGGCGACGACGACTGACCGCCGTCCCGGGGCCGCGCAGCGGGGCCCGGTACCCGGATTTCACTTTCCGGCAGGTCACAGGCTAGAGTTCTTCTTGTTCGCACCGCAGAGCGGAACGAAACACCAGGCGGTTTCGCCCGGTGAAGCAAGGGGCTATAGCTCAGTTGGTAGAGCGCCTGCATGGCATGCAGGAGGTCAGGAGTTCAATTCTCCTTAGCTCCACAGAACGACACTCTGTCGAGTTGTCAAAGATCGGTTGAATCAGGATCCCGTCCCCTCAGGGGGCGGGATTTTCTGTCTGCCACTGCCGGGTCTGCCACTGCCGGACGATCTCGGCGACCCCCTCGTCCGACGGCGGCCACAGCCGCTGCCTGGTCTCCCGCAGCAGCCCGAGCCTGCCTCGCGCCTCCTCGCTCTCCGGTGTGTAGACGACGATCCGGCACTCCGGCATCCCGTCGATCGACAGCGACTGCGAGGTCATCCGCAGTTCGCCGACCGCCAGGTGCCGGAACGTCTTCACCCGCGGTCCCGGCGGTATGACCTCGCCGCTCGCCCACACCTCGGCGAAGTGAGGGCTGGCCGCCGACAGTCTTCGGATGAAGTTCTCCCAGGCCGGCTCACCGACGTGCCGTCCGTACGAGGAGCGCAGTGTCGCCACCATCAGGGGCAGCTCACGCTCCCGGTGCACCACCGGGCAGGCCTCCTCGGACACCGTGAACAGCGTCCACAGCACGTTCGGCACCCCGATCCGCACGGTCTCCGGGATCAGGAACAGGTCGCGGTAGGCCGGGTTGGTGGCGAGGACGTCGTAGCGCGAGTTGTAGACCGCCGCCGGAAGCGGGTCGAGGGCGTCGATGACGCCCTGGATCTCCGGGGCGACGGCCTGGGTCAGGGACTCCGGGTCGGGCTCGAAGGGGACCTCCGCCAGGCGGTAGAGATGCTCCCGCTCCGGCGGGTCCAGCCGCAACGTGCGGGCCACGGCGTCCAGGACCTGCGCGGAGGCGTTGATCGGCCGCCCCTGCTCCAGCCACGTGTACCAGGTGACCCCGACACCCGAGATCTGGGCCACCTCCTCGCGCCGCAGCCCCGGTGTACGGCGCCGCAGCCCCGGGGGCATGCCCACGTCGGCCGGTGTCACCCGGGCGCGCCGGTTGCGCAGGAAGGCCGCCAGCTCCGGCCGGCGCCGCTGTGTCGTCCTCATCGTCACGTCCCCCCGTCGTCCTGCCGCCCGTCGTCCCACCGCCCGCCGCCGCGAAGTCCATCGTCACCGCCCGGCGAGGTCCCTGCCAGGTGCTGGCAGTACCAGCATCAGCGGGCACTGCACACCCGTACCGAAGCCTCGTCACGCTCGACGGCATGACGACAACACCTCGCACGGACCCGGATTCCGCACCCGTACCGCGACCTGGATCCAGTAAAGCCCCCGGCACTGACAACCGGTCCCGGCGGCTGCTCGCGGTCGTGCTCGCGGCCCAGTTCATGGCACTGCTGGACGTCTTCATCGTGAACGTGGCGGCCCCCACCATCGGTTCCGACCTGCACGCCTCCGGTGCCGACCTGCAACTGGTGATCGCCGGATACGCCATCACGTACTCCGTGCTGCTGATCACCGGAGCCCGCCTCGGCGACCGGCTCGGTCACGGCCGGGTCCACCTGGCCGGGCTCGCGCTCTTCACCGCCGCCTCGCTCGCCTGCGGGCTGGCCCAGGGCGTGACCGGGCTGATCGCCTTCCGGCTGGTGCAGGGCGCCGGTTCTGCGGTGATGATCCCGCAGGTGCTCAGCCTGATCCAGCGCTCCTTCACCGGAGAGGCCCGGATGCGGGCCCTCGGCGCGTACGCGGCGGTCGTCGCCGTCGGCGCGGCGGCCGGACAGGTGATCGGCGGTGTCCTGGTCAGCGCCGATCTGTTCGGCACCGGCTGGCGGCCCGTGTTCCTCGTCAACGTGCCGGTCGGCGCCGTGCTCCTGGCCGTCGGCCGGCACGCACTGCCCCGGGGCGGCGCGGCGGAGCGGACGCGCCGGTTCGACCTGACCGGGCTGGTGCTGCTGGGCGGGGCCGTCTCGCTCCTGACGGTGCCGCTGGTGCTCGGGCAGGAGGAGGACTGGCCGCTGTGGTCCTGGCTGTCGCTGGCCGCCGCGGCGGGCCTGTTCGCGCTGTTCTGCCGCTTCGAGGCGCGGCTCGCCCGGCGCGGCGGCGCCCCGCTGATCGCCCCGCGGGTCCTGCGCCACCCCGGCATGGGCCTGGCCGTCTTCCGGATCGCGGCCGTCATGGCCGTCAACGGCGGCTTCCTGTTCGCGCTGACTCTGCACGTCCAGGGCGGCCTCGGCTACAGCGCGCTGCACGCCGGTCTCGCCTTCGCGCCGACCGCCGTCGTCTTCGGACTGGTCGGCCTGACCTGGCGGTCCTGGCCCGCCTCCTGGCAGCGGATGCTGATCCCGGCCGGATTCGCGCTCACCGCGGTGTCCATGGTGGCTGTCGGCCTGGTGTTCAAGGGCGGCGGCGAGGGCGGCGCCTGGCTGTACGCGGCCTACGCGGGGGCCGGGACCGGGGTCGCGCTGGGCTTCAGCCCGACGCTCACCCGGGCGCTGGCCGGCGTGCGCCCCGAGGACGCGGCGGACGCCAGCGGACTGCTCGCCACGGTCACCCAGCTCGGCCAGCTGATCGGCGTCGCGGTCTTCGGCACACTGTTCCTGGACCGCCTTGAGTCACTTGGGGTCCCCGGGGCGTATACCTCTGCGGAAGCGCTTGTGGCGTGCATGTTCGCGCTTGCCGCGGTGGCCGTGACGGGCGCCGTGTCCGGACTGGTACTAAGGCGTCGCTGACCGTATCGGCCCGGCCGTGGCAGAATCAAACGGCCGGAAGGGGGCGCGGCCCGACTGGGAGGGAGTGGTGATGCCTGCGAGCATCCTCGAAGAGGTTCGTGACCTCTTCGACGCAGTACTGACACGGGATACGATCATCCGGCTCAGCTGCCCTTCCTGTGGTTCCGTGGACGTCGCGCAGGTGCTGGGCGACAACGGCGGAATTTCCTATGTGTGCACGGCCTGCGGCCACAGCTGGAGCTGAGCGATGGGTGCACACAGGCGAAAGTGCGACTGGTGCGGCAGCGGGACGCCGATCGTGCGCGACATGGAGCCGCTCAATCCCGACTACCAGTACTGGTGCGAGGAATGCGCGCGGGCGCTGATCATAAAAGGCGACCCCATCGAGACGTACCGCGAACTCGACGGCGAACCGATCTACGGCCGGCTCCTCGAGGAGCACTGCACACTCAAACGGTTCTATTCGTTCGTCACGGCTTGATCACGGCCGGGGCCTCGCAGCGAGATCCCGGCGAGGACGAGGAAGAGCAGGCCCGCCCCCGTGTAGAGGGCCGACAGTGCCAACTCGGCACCCTGCTGATGCAGTTCGGGCCGCCCGTGGCCGTGCGGCACCCACCACAGTGCGTACGAGCCGAAGACGAGCAGCGTTCCCAGGGCCGCCGCCCGGTGTCCGTGCGTCACCAGGAGCAGGATCAGTGGCACACACCACACCCAGTGGTGCGACCACGACACAGGGCTGACGAGCAGCGCCGTCATCGCGCAGACGATCACCGCCCAGGCCCGCAGCCCGCGCAGCTCCGCCGCGACCGCCACCGCGAGCCCTCCCAGGGCCACCACGGCCGCCGTGGCGACCCAGAGGCTCCCCGGCTCCGGCGTGTGCAGGAATCGGGCCAGGAGGCCCCGCAGAGCCTGATTCGCGGTCTCCTCCGCGTGACCGACCCGCCCGGCACGGAACATCGTGTCCGTCCAGAACCGCCGGGAGTCCCGCGGCAGGACCGCCGCCGTCAGCAGGGTGGCGCAGGCGAACGCGGCCACCGCCCCGCGCGCGTGCCGCAGCCGGTGGCCCGCACGGCCGTGTCCGACCCGGGCCGTGACACCCGCGGCGAGCAGGAACACCACGAACAGCGCGGGCGTCAGCTTCACCGCCGTCGCCAGCCCGATGCCCAGACCTGCCCAGCGGTGCCCGGGGCGCCGGGTCAGGTCCCACAGCACCAGGACGGCGACCAGCAGGTTCACCTGCCCGTAGCGCAGCGTCGTCCACACCGGCTCGCACCACACGGCCACCGCGGCGGCCCACCAGACGGTCTCCACGCGCGTGTGGCCCACGAGCCGCAGCGACAGCCTGACGAACGCCACCAGGAGGACGAGGTTCCCGGCCGTCGCCAGGACACGCAGGTTCGCGGCGCCCGGCAGGGTCAGCGGAGTGAACAGCAGGGCCGCGAAGGGCGGGTACGTGGTGGGCAGGTGCTCCGCCGTCGCGCGCAGCGCGTACAGGTCGCCTCCGGCGCGCACCGTCGCGCCCTCGGCCCGGTAGACCATCAGGTCGATCATCGAGACATGGGCGGCCCGCTGGGCGATCCAGAAGGCGGTGAAGGAGAACAGGCAGGCCCCCAGGGCCATCGGCGTGCGGCGGTGGCCTGCGGAGAGCGTGAGCGCGGTCACAACGGACGACACTATCCCGAGCGAATCCGTACAGAACGGAATCGATTTGGTGGTGCACCCCGGTGACCGTGTAATGTTGGCGTCGCCGCCGGGGAAACCGGGCGACACGGTCAACATGCGGGTCCACCGCATGACCGCGAGGGGCTATAGCTCAGTTGGTAGAGCGCCTGCATGGCATGCAGGAGGTCAGGAGTTCAATTCTCCTTAGCTCCACAGAATTAGAAGGCGGATCACTCGGTCGAGTGATCCGCCTTCTACGTGTTCCAGGGGTGAGGCCCGGCGGCCGTGCGACCGCCGCCGTACGCCCACGCGCCGGTGGCCGGCCCCGCCCGGGGCCGGCCACCGGCGCGTCGGGTCAGCGGCCGAGGGCGCGACGGCCGCGCCCCTGGGACACGACCGGCAGGTTGCGGGCGGGCGCCTGCGAGCGGGTGTCCTCCTCGATGCGCAGGGCGAGGGCCGGGCAGCGGCGCACCGCACGCAGAGCCTTGGCCTCCGCGAAACGCGGGACCTTCGCCTGCGCGACGGTCGGGAAGCCGTCGGCGCCGAGCTCGAACACCTCCGGGAGGAGGTCCGCGCACAGACCGTGGCCCCGGCACAGGGTCCAGTCGACGAAGATCTTCTGACGGCTCTCGCTGTCGTCTGCGGGCTTTTCGGCGCCCATGATGGCCGCCGGAGCCATTCCCGGCTCGAAGAGCGGCAGAACGCCTTCCACGGGTCGTCCGCAGCCGTTGCCGAGGACATGCGCGGCCAGGTCGTCGGTGAACGCCTTGATGGTCGACTCCAGGAACATCGCGGAGCCGTCCGGATGCGAGCACGCGCCGCGCCGCTTGACGTTCTTGGCGACCTGCTTGAGGGCCTCCAGCGCGGCGGGTCCGCCGCCGTTGAGGATGTCTTCCATGCCGCGTGCCGCGGCCGGCAGTCCGAGATAGCAGGGACCGCACTGTCCCGCGCTCTCATCGGCCAGCCACTGGGCCACGCGCAGCGACTCGCCCAGGGGGCAGGTCTCCTGAGTGATCGGCAGGATCGCGCCCGCGCCGAGCGCACCGCCCACCGCGTCCAGGGAGTCGCGGGAGACGATCGCCTCGTTGACCGTGGCCGCGTCGATCCACTTGCCGTGGTAGCCGCCGGTCAGCACACCCTGGGGGACGGGCGGGGCGCCGGCCAGCTGGAGCACGTAGCGCAGCGGTACGCCCGTGGGGACCTCCAGGACCATCGGGCGGGCCACGGCGCCCGAGACCGTCAGCATGACGGTGCCGGGTTCGTCGTACAGGCCGGTGTTGCCGTAGCGCTCGGGGCCGATGCGGGCGGCGATCGCCAGCTGGGCGAAGGTCTCGGCGTTGGACAGCAGGGTCGGGGCGCCGCCCACGCCGTTCTGCGAGGCGCTGACCTTGCGGCCGGGCGGGATCGCCGGGCCGCCGTCGATGGAACGGATCACGGACGCGGCCGCGCCGGTGACCATGCGGATCGGGTTGCGCTGGACGAAGGCCTTCAGCGCCGAGCGCCGGCCGTTGCTCAGGCCGCGCTCGGCGAGCGCGGCCTCCATGGACCGCTGGGTGGACTCACGGGTGACCGCCACCACGAGCGTGCGGGCACCCAGCGCCTCCGCGACCAGCAGCGCGCCGTCCAGGATGAGGTGCGGGGCACGGTTGATGAGCACCGTGTCCTTGCGGCAGGCCGGTTCGTCCTCGCTTCCGTTGACGACGACGACCGGCCGGACGCCGCGCTTGATCGCCGCTTCGGCGACCGAGCGCAGCTTCTTGTGGAAGGGGAAGCCCGCGCCGCCGCGGCCCTTGAGGTTGATGCGTTCGGAGAGCTGCGCGAGCTTCTCTCCGCCCAGGGGTTCGAGCGGCCCGTGCACCTTCAGGTGCATGGGCAGATCGAGTCTCTCGACAAGGTCGAAGCCCGACGTGAGTTGCGGAAGTCCGACCACGCGGACTTCTGGAACGTCGGGCAGGGCCTCGTTCACCTATAGCCTCCGGAAGGCATGTTCCAAGGTTCGCCCGAACCCGGTGTGTCGTACGACGCACCGGGGTTTGGTTCATTGGCGGGACCGCTGTTGTACGTGTCGTTCTGGTTGTACGTGTTGTACCGGGCGTTCGTCTCACCGGTGTCGTACACATCACTTCCGCGGTACCCGGCGGCACCCTGGCTGCCGTAGGCCGGGATGCTGAATCCCGTGTCCTGGAGCGGGTCGTAGGCGGACGGGGGCGCCTCGCCGACCGGCGGCGGGGACGGGACCGGCCAGCTGCCCCCGGCGTTGCCGTTGGCGTCCATGCGCGGCATGGCCGCCGTGGCCTGCGTCTCGAACGGCATGTTCGTGCGCCCGGTCTGGCCGGCCGGGTAGGACTGCTGCCCGCCGCCCGCAGGCGCGTTGGCGGTCCGGTAGGCGGCCGCGAAGCCGTTCTCGGACTCCGGGGCGGCGGATGCGCCGTACGGCGAGGCGGACGACGCAGGCGGTGTCATCCGGGGGGAGGCCATCGTCTCGGCGGTCGGCGACGGACGACCGCCACGGCCCTCGTAGCCCGGCAGCGACGATCCGGCCTCCGCCACCCGGGCCCGGCTCGCCTCCAGGCCGTCCATGGCGGACATGTCGCTGTTGCCCATGAACTGCATGAGCTGGTCGGCGACCTTGCGCTTGACCGAACGGGGGGAGCTGCGCAGCGCGAGGGCGGCCAGGACTCCGGCCAGGCACAGCTCGTACGAGACCATGAAGAAGGGCTTGGCCGCACGGCCCGCGAACAGACCGTGGGTCAGGGCCGCGCACAGGGCGGGGTAGGCCAGCATGTGCATCGCGCGCCAGCGGGCGGCGACCATGGCCGGTGCGGCGAACTGGTTGCGCAGCGCGCCCGTGATGCCCACGAAGATCATGAGCAGGCCGGCCAGCGAGCCGAGACCGATGAGTCCGGCGCTGCCCTTGACGCCCAGGCTGAAGGGGAGCAGCGCGGCGATCAGGACGGTGTGTCCCAGGAGCAGCTTGACGCTGATGTGGACGATGAGGAAGGCGATCGAGCCGACGGCGGTCACGCGGTGGACGCCCTGCGCGATGAGCCGCTGACGTGTGTTGAGGATGAGCCGGTCCTGGGCTATGAGGCCCCAGATCACCGAGCAGGTCAGGCAGACCAGGGACAGCACGCCGGCGCCGAAGTTGAGGAACTGCTGGAACTGATCACCTCCGACCAGCACCACCACAGGGATGAGAAGCAGAACGACAGCCGACGCCACCCCGTAGGCCGACCGGCCGGGCTTGGGGAGCGAGCTGTTGCTACGACGAGGGTTCATGGGGGCAACTCCGAGCAGTTTCGGGAAAGCGGTCCCGCTGCCGAACTCTAAGTGGCTCCATACCAATGGGTACGAGGTTTGAGTTATTGCGTCGTTATCAAAGGACAGCGCGTCCGTTGCGATGTCCCTGTTGCTGCTGTTACGCGAAGTAATCGTTGAACTTGATTCAGCTTTCGTGTGGTGTGCATGATCTCCATGGAGACATACGCAAGTGCGACGCAACGTGCTCAGGGCCTGCGGTACCCTAGCGCCATGCGTGCTGTACGCCTTCTGCTTAGCGAGCCGCGCTGATCAGTCCCGACCACCGGTGAGACCCGTGGTCGGCATCGGCGCGGCGTCCCCTCCTGTGCGAGGGGCTTTTTCATTTCCGCAGGCAGAGACGATCGATGGAGCTTTGAGGATCATGAGCGAGACGAACCCCGCTGCTGCCGCCGCCGTGCCGGCGGACGCCGCGCCGCACCGCTACACGGCAGCCATGGCCGCCGAGATCGAGGCACGCTGGCAGGACTTCTGGGACGCCGACGGCACCTACGCGGCGCCGAACCCCACGGGCGACCTGGCCGGCGATCCCGAGCTGGTCGCCAAGCCCAAGAAGTTCATCATGGACATGTTCCCGTACCCCTCCGGTGCGGGCCTGCACGTCGGCCACCCCCTGGGCTACATCGCCACCGATGTGTTCGCCCGGTTCCAGCGGATGACCGGCCACAACGTCCTGCACACCCTGGGCTTCGACGCCTTCGGCCTGCCCGCCGAGCAGTACGCCGTGCAGACCGGCACGCACCCGCGCGTGTCGACCGAGGCCAACATCGTCAACATGAAGGCCCAGCTGCGCCGGCTGGGCCTGGGCCACGACCGGCGCCGGTCCTTCGCCACGATCGACCCGGACTACTACAAGTGGACCCAGTGGATCTTCCTGCAGATCTTCAACTCCTGGTACGACGACGAGGCGGACAAGGCCCGTCCGATCTCCGCGCTGATCGCCCAGTTCGAGTCCGGTGAACGCGCCGTACCGGGCCACACGCGCGCGTGGAACGAGCTGACCGCGGCCGAGCGTGCCGACGTCCTGAGCGGGTTCCGTCTGGCGTACGCCTCCGAGGCGCCGGTCAACTGGTGCCCCGGACTGGGCACCGTGCTGGCCAACGAGGAGGTCACCGCCGACGGCCGCTCCGAGCGCGGGAACTTCCCCGTCTTCAAGGCCAAGCTGCGCCAGTGGAACATGCGCATCACCGCCTACGCGGACCGGCTGCTGGACGACCTGGACGCGCTGGACTGGCCCGAGGCCATCAAGCTGCAGCAGCGCAACTGGATCGGCCGCTCCGAAGGCGCACGCGTCGACTTCCCCATCGACGGCGAGCACATCACCATCTTCACCACGCGCCAGGACACCCTGTTCGGCGCGACCTACATGGTGCTGGCGCCCGAACACCCGCTGGTCGACAAGTTCACCCCGGCCGCCTGGCCGGAGGGCACCCACGACGTGTGGACCGGCGGTCACGCCACCCCGGCCGAGGCCGTCGCGGCGTACCGCGCGCAGGCCGCCTCGAAGTCCGACGTCGAGCGGCAGGCCGAGGCCAAGGACAAGACCGGTGTGTTCACCGGCGCGTTCGCGACCAACCCGGTCAACGGCGAGCGCATCCCGGTCTTCATCGCCGACTACGTCCTGATGGGCTACGGCACCGGCGCGATCATGGCCGTCCCGGCGCACGACACCCGCGACTTCGCCTTCGCGCGCGCCTTCGAGCTGCCGATGCGCTGTGTCGTGGAGCCGGCCGACGACCGTGGCACGGACCCCTCCACCTGGGACGACGCCTTCGCCTCGTACGACGCGAAGATCGTCAACTCGGCGAGCGACCAGATCTCCCTGGACGGCCTGGGCGTCGTCGACGCCAAGGCCCGCATCACCGAGTGGCTGGCCCGCAAGGGCATCGGCGAGGGCACCGTCAACTTCCGTCTGCGCGACTGGCTGTTCAGCCGCCAGCGCTACTGGGGCGAGCCCTTCCCGATCGTCTACGACGAGGACGGCACCGCCCACGCCCTGCCCGAGTCGATGCTGCCGCTGGAGCTGCCGGAGGTCGAGGACTACTCGCCGCGCACCTTCGACGCGGACGACGCCGACACCGAGCCCGAGACCCCGCTGTCGCGCAACGAGGAATGGGTCAACGTCACCCTGGACCTGGGCGACGGGCCGAAGAAGTACCGGCGCGAGACCAACACCATGCCCAACTGGGCCGGTTCCTGCTGGTACGAACTGCGCTACCTGGACCCGCACAACGACCGCGCGCTGGTCGACCCGGAGATCGAGCGGTACTGGATGGGCCCGCGCGAGGGCCAGCCGCACGGCGGTGTCGACCTGTACGTCGGCGGTGCCGAGCACGCCGTGCTGCACCTGCTGTACGCGCGCTTCTGGTCCAAGGTGCTGTTCGACCTGGGCCATGTCTCGTCGGCCGAACCGTTCCACAAGCTGTTCAACCAGGGCATGATCCAGGCCTACGTCTACCGCGACAGCCGCGGCATCGCCGTGCCGGCCGCCGAGGTGGAGGAGCGCGACGGCACGTACCACTACCAGGGCGAGCAGGTCACCCGGCTGCTGGGCAAGATGGGCAAGTCCCTGAAGAACGCGGTCACTCCGGACGAGATCTGCGCCGAGTTCGGGGCGGACACGCTGCGCCTGTACGAGATGGCGATGGGCCCGCTGGACGTCTCGCGCCCGTGGGACACGCGCGCGGTGGTGGGCCAGTACCGGCTGCTGCAGCGGCTGTGGCGCAACATCGTCGACGAGGCGACCGGCGAGGTCACCGTCACCGACGCCGAGCCCGACGAGGAGACGCTGCGCGCCCTGCACAAGGCGATCGACGGCGTGCGCCAGGACCTGGAGGGGCTGCGCTTCAACACCGCCATCGCCAAGGTCACCGAGCTGAACAACCACCTGACCAAGGCGGGCGGCACGATCCCGCGCACGGTCGCCGAGCCGCTGGTGCTGCTGATCGCGCCGCTGGCCCCGCACATCGCCGAGGAGCTGTGGCGCAGGCTGGGCCACACCGACTCGGTCGTCCACCAGGACCTGCCCGTGGCCGACCCCGCCTACGTAGTGGACGAGACCGTGACCTGCGTCGTGCAGATCAAGGGCAAGGTCAAGGCGCGCCTGGAGGTCTCCCCGGCCATCTCCGAGGAGGACCTGGAGAAGGTCGCGCTGTCCGACGAGAAGGTCGTCGCGGCGCTGGACGGCGCGGGAATCCGCAAGGTGATCGTGCGGGCGCCGAAGCTGGTGAACATCGTCACGGCGTAGCCGCGGATCCCGCGGGCGGCCGGTCGCGAGACCCGGCCGCCCGTGAGGCCGGCCGTCCCGGTCGGTCGTCCCGGGCCCCGGCCGGTCGTTCCGGTCGGTCGTCCCGGGCCCCGGCCGGTCGTTCCGGTCGGTCGTCCGGGTGGGCCGGCCGTCCGGCTCGGGGTGGTCCCCTACGGGCAGGTTCGGGGTTCTGACGGAACTCCGTACCTGCCCGTTGCGTTTACCGTTGATAGGGCGGCGCGGTGGGTGCCGCGGCAGTCCGAGGAGGAGCACCGTGGCAACCGTGATCACAGTCTTCGCCCTGCTCTTCCTGCTCTTCGTGGTGCTCGGCGCCTATGCGACGGTGAAGGCGGTCGGCGCCGCCAAGCGCGGTGTGGACCGCACCCTCGACCAGGCCCGCCGCACGGTCGAGGACCACGCGCTGCGGGCCAAGTCGTTCACCCAGCCCGGACCGGCGGGCGAGATCGCCCAGCTCCGGCTCCGGCTGCGCACCTCGATGCGCGCCACCCAGGACGCGCTGCGCTCGGGTGTGGCGGAGGACGAGTCCCTCAAGGAGTCCATCGGCCTCTTCGAGCGCCTCAGCGCCCACGGGCTCGAACTGGACCGCGATCTCAAGCGCCTGGAATCCGAACCGGACCGGGCCAGGCTCGCCGAGCGGCTGCCCGGCCTGCGCGAGCGCACCGAGCGCATCACCAAGTCCGCGGACTCCCTGCGCTGGGCGGCCCGCGACCGGGCCGGCCGGTTCGCGCAGGACGACCTCGACTCGCTGAGCGCACAGATCGACGTCGAGGCGGGCGCACTGCGCCACTGGACCACCGAGGATCCCACCCCCGCGTCCGCCCCGTGGCCCGAGGCACCGGCGGCCGGCGCCCCGGCGGACGACCGGACCGGCTCGGGGTCCCCCTGGTCCCGCCCGGCGGCCGAGCCGACGCAACCGGCCATCACCCCGCCGCTTCGGCGCCCCGCCTACCCCTGGCAGAAGAAGCCCCGCCCCGAGAGCACCACCTGATCCGGCCGTACACCGTCCGGGTGCGAGGGGCCGGACTGCCGCTTGGGCGCTACGCCAGGTAACCTCCAGCTCATGTCCCGCCATGTCGCGATCGTCACCGATTCAACGGCCTACCTGCCGCCCCGGACGACGGAGCGCCATGGCATCACCACGGTGCCCCTGACCGTGGTCATCGGCGGACAGGCGCTCGAAGAGGGCACCGAGATCTCCACCCGCTCCCTGGCCCAGGCACTCCAGAAGCGGCGCCCCGTCACCACCTCCCGCCCCAGCCCGGAGCAGTTCGCACAGACCTACCGCCGGATCGCGGAGTCAGGCGCCACGGACATCGTCTCGCTCCACCTGTCCGCCGAACTGTCCGGGACGTACGACGCGGCGGTCGTCGCGGCGCGCGAGGCGCCGGTGCCGGTCCGCGTGGTGGACACCGGCATGGTCGCGATGGCGCTCGGCTTCTGCGCGCTCGCCGCGGCGCGAGCGGCCGAGTCGGGCGGCACCGTGGACGAGGCCGTCACCGCCGCGGAGAAGCGGGCCGCCGGCACCTCCGCCTACTTCTACGTCGACACCCTCGACTTTCTGCGCCGCGGCGGCCGGATCGGGGCCGCGCAGGCATTGCTGGGCTCCGCGCTCGCGGTGAAGCCGCTGCTGCAACTGGAGGACGGCCGGATCGGCCCGCTGGAGAAGGTGCGTACGGCCGCGAAGGCGATCGCCCGTATCGAGGAGATCGTGGCCGACCGGGCCGGCAGCGCCCGCGTCGACATCGCCGTCCACCATCTCGACGCACCCGACCGGGCCTCCGCCCTCGCGGACCGCTTGAGGACCCGCCTCCCCGGGCTGGCCGACCTGCATGTCAGCGAGGTCGGAGCGGTGATCGGCGCGCACACGGGGCCCGGACTGCTGGGCGTCGTGGTGTCGGCACGGTGACGCAGGGCCGGCCGTGCGGCCGGTGAAGCCCACCGTGCAGCCGGACAGCCCGACCGCATCGGAGGGCTCACCCGTGTGAGGGGCGAAGTTATCCACAATTCGACGGTGTTCCACGGTATTTGAGCAAGATCAACACGAAATGCCCGGATGCCCGATCCTCGTCGCATGGCACTTCGATCACGCTCACACACAGGATCCGCGACCAGTGGTCCCGGCCGGGGCCCCGCTTCCGACGTCCGCGCCCGCCACCGCCGCTCCCCGGCTGCCCGCAGCGGCTCCCGGCACCGTCACACACCGGCGCAGGAGCTCCGCCGACGTGTCCAGGTGCTCTTCGCCGACCGCACGGACAAGCGACACGAGCCCGGGACCGGGCCACCGGACCCGGCACCCGCGCTCGCGGGCGACGGCGGACCACCCCTCGCTCGGCGCGAGCCGCGTGCCCGAGCCGCCGTGACCGGAACCCACTTGCAACCCGAGTCCGCGACGCCGGGCATGAGGGCCATGACGGGTATGAGGGCCCTGCTCGGCGTCGGGGACCCTTCCGACTCCGGCCGTACACGCGGGACTTGGCGGGAGCGGGTCGGACCGGCCCTGCGGGAGCGGATGCCGGTGTGGTTGCAGACACGATGCGGTCTGGAACGCAGGAACGTGGTCGCCCTCACGGTGGTGCTCGTCGTCGCGGCGGGCTTCGCCGCACAGCACTTCTGGACCGGCCGCCCCCGGTCCGTCCAGGCGCCGGAAACGGTGCGGGCGGCCGCGCCGTACGAGGGACGGGCCGCGGGCGGGCCGGCCGCATCGGGCACTGCGTTCGGCTCCCCGGGCACGGCGGGCGCGCAAGGCGCCGAGGAGCAGGCGGGCACGGCAGGTCCGGGCGCGGGCGCGGGTGGGACCGGTGCGGCCGGGACCGAGATCGTCGTCGACGTCAGCGGCAAGGTCCGCGATCCGGGGATCCACCGCCTGCCCGCCGGTTCGCGCGTCGTCGACGCACTCCGCGCGGCCGGTGGGGTGCGTCCCGGTACCAGTACCGACAGCCTCAACCGCGCCCGGTTCCTGGTGGACGGGGAGCAGGTGATCGTCGGCGGTCCGGCACCGGCCGCGGCGGCCGGGCTCGGTACGGGCGGTACTCCCGGCGGCGGACCGGCCGGCGGCGCTCTGCCCGCGGCCCCGTTCTCGCTCAACACGGCCACCGTGGAACAGCTCGACACCCTGCCCGGCGTGGGGCCCGTGCTGGCCCGGCACATCCTCGACTACCGCGTGCAGCACGGCGGCTTCCGGTCGGTGGACGAACTGCGCGACGTCAACGGCATCGGCGACCGCCGCTTCGCCGATCTGCGGAATCTCGTACGGCCGTGAGCGCGGATTCCCGTACGGCCGTGAGCAGCGGCCCCCGCCGCGATTCTCCGGCTCTCTTCTCCCGCTCTCGCCGAACCGTGCACGCCGACTCGGGGAACCGGCTGGGGGTGGCCCACCCGCGACAGGAAGGGCCGACCGACCTGCGACTCGTACCGCCGGCCCTCGCGGCCTGGGCGACGGCCGCGCTGACACTGGACGCGCCGACGGGGCATGTCGTCGCCGTCGTGGCCGCGGGTCTGGCCCTGGGCGGCGCACTCCTGCTGACCCGCAGGCCGACCGCGGTCGGTCGACCCGCGCCCGGATCGGACACCGCCGGGCGATCTGTTTCCGGACCGGGCACCGTCGGCGGAGGGGAGTCCGGAACGCGCACCTGGCCACGGGCGACGATCGCCGCCGTGCTGCTGTGTGCGGCGGCGGCCGCCGCTTCGGCCGGGCTGCACGGAGCGGATCTGCGCCGGGGACCGGTGCCGACGCTGGCACGGCGGTACGCCACCGTCACCGCCGAGGTGGAGATCACCTCGGACCCGCGGCTCTTCGCACCTCGTGTCAGAGGCGATCGCGCGGCGCCGGTCTCCGCGTTGATCGAGGCCGAGGTGCGCGGGGTGGAGCAGCCGGGCGGGGCGACGGTGTCGACACGGACGCCGGTCCTGGTGATCGTCGACGTCCGCGCGGCTCGCGCCCGGCCGGGGCAGGTTGTCGGTACGTCAGGGGCCGCTGCCGGGCCCGGGGGTGGGGTGGCTGGATCGCCCTGGCTGGCGCTGCTGCCCTCGACCCGGCTGCGGGTGACCGGGCGGCTGGTTCCGGCCACGACAGGCGGCGACCGGATCGCGGCCGTGCTGCGGGTCCGGGACCGGGCGGCGCCGGAGGTGACGAAGGGCCCCTCGGGGGCGCAGCGGTTCGCGGGACGGTTGCGCGCGGGGCTGAGACAAGCCACCGACGGGCTCCCGGGGGACGCGCGGGCGCTGCTGCCCGGCCTGGTCGTCGGGGACACCTCGCGCATCACACCCGAACTGGACGAGGCCTTCAAAAGGACCGATCTCGCGCACACCCTGGCGGTCTCCGGGAGCAATCTGACGATTCTCCTGGCCCTGCTCCTCGGGCCGCCCGGCCTGGCTCAGCAGGTCGAGCGACGCGGTCTCGCACCCCGCCTCGGCATCCCGCTCCGCACGACGGCGCTCTTCGGCGGCACGCTCACTGTGGCGTTCGTGGTCGTGTGCCGACCCGACCCGAGTGTGCTGCGGGCGGCGGCCTGCGGCACGGTCGCGCTGCTCGCCCTCGTGACCGGCCGCCGCAGATCCCTCGTCCCGGCGCTGGCGGCGGCGGTACTGCTGCTGGTGCTGTACGACCCCTGGCTGGCCCGAAGCTACGGCTTCCTGCTCTCGGTGCTGGCCACCGGCGCGCTGCTCACGCTGGCGCCGCGCTGGAGCGCCGCGCTGCGACGGCGACGGGTGCCGCCACGGCTGGCCGAGGCGCTGTCCGCGGCGGGCGCGGCCCAGATGCTGTGCGCGCCGGTCGTCGCCGTGTTGTCGGCGCGGGTGAGCCTGGTGGCGGTGCCGTGCAACCTGCTCGCCGAGTTCGCGGTCGCACCGGCCACGGTGCTGGGCTTCGCGGCGCTGTCGACCGCGCCGGTGATGATGCCGGTGGCCAAGGCACTGGCGTGGTGCGCGAGTTGGCCGGCGGGCTGGATCGCGGGCGTGGCACGGTACGGTGCCGCATTGCCGGGTGGGGGAGTGGACTGGCCCGGCAGCTGGGCGGGCGCGTTGCTGCTCGCGCTCGTCATGGTGGTGGTCGTGGCGGTCGGGAGGCGGCTGCCGCGGAGCCCGTGGCTGGCCGGGGCCTGTGGGGTGCTGTTCGTCCTCGTGGTGGTGCGGCCGCCCTCGCTGACCAGGGTGATCAGCGGATGGCCGCCGCCGGGCTGGCGGTACGCCGTGTGCGATGTGGGACAGGGGGACGCGACGGTGCTGGCGGCGGGGGAGGGCACCGGTGTGGTCGTGGACGCCGGACCCGACGCGGCGTCGGTCGACCGGTGTCTGCGCGTCCTCGGCATCACCAGGATCCCGTTGATCGTGCTGACCCACTTCCACGCCGACCATGTGGCGGGACTGCCGGGCGTGCTGCGCGGACGTTCGGTGGGCGCGATCGAGACGACGGGGTTCGCGGAGCCCGCGGACCAGGCCGGGTTCGTGCGGACGCAGGCTGCGGCGCACGGCGTTCCGGTCACCGAGGCCGCCGCCGGGGAACAGCGCCGCATCGGCGACCTTTCGTGGGAGGTGCTGTGGCCGCCGCCGCGTCAGGTGCCCGCGCCCGACGGCCCGAACGACGCCAGCGTCACGCTGCTCGTGCGGTCGGCCGGACTGCGACTGCTGCTGCTCGGTGACCTCGAACCTCCGGCCCAGCAGGCGCTGTTGCGGTCACCGACGGCCGGGGCGCTGGCGGCGGTGGACGTGCTCAAGGTGGCCCATCACGGCTCGGCCTACCAGGATCCGGATCTCATACGGGTGGTGTCGCCACGGCTGGCCCTCATCTCCTGCGGCGCGGACAACCCGTACGGGCATCCGGCCCCCGGCACGGTCGCAGCGCTGCGGGCCGGCGGAGCCGTGGTGCTGCGGACGGATGTGGACGGGGCCTTGGCGGTGACCGAGGAGAAGGGGGAGCTGAGGGTCACCGAGGACGGATGACGGGTGGGGGACGACTGGGGGACGGCGGGCGGTGGGGGAGGGAGAAAGGACACCAGGCGACAGGCGACAGGCGGCGGGTGAAGCGAGAACGGAGGACGAGGGACGGGGTGAGGCGACGGGAGGTGGCGGCTGCCGGGTGTCGCGGTGCCGGAGAATGGGTCCGTGAGCGATGTGAGACATGTGCTGGTGCTGCCCGACCGTGATGCCGCGGAGGAGGCGGTGGAGGCGCTCGGGGAGCGGTTCGGACTCGACGAGGAGCCGCAGCTGGTGAGGGACGCCTTGGCCGGCGAGGACGATGCCGAGGACGCGCAGTGGCTCCTCGTCCTCCAGGACGCGGAGGGGCGGCTGGACCCCCGGGAGCTGGACGCGTTCGTGGGGGAATGGGACGGCTGGCGCGAGGAGCCGTGACCTGGATTCGCGAGGAGCCGTGACCCGGGTTCGCGAGGAGCCGTGACCCGGGTTCGCGAGGTGCCGTGACCCGGGGACGAGGAATCCGGCGGACGGCGGGCGCCGGGACGGCGGCTGGGGCGGGGATCCGGTCCCGAGGCGGCGCTCTTCGGCCGGTCGGCCGTCGGCCGACTCGCGGATCGTTGTCAGTGGGCCGTGCCATGCTTGTCCCGATGCCAAGGAAGACTGCGAATGACGACCCTCTCGCCCCGGTGACGCTCGCCGTGGGCCAGGAGGACCTGCTGCTCGACCGCGCCGTGCAGGAGGTGGTGGCCGCCGCGAAGGCGGCCGACGCCGACACGGACGTACGCGACCTGACCTCGGACCAGGTGCAGCCCGGCACGCTGGCCGAGCTGACGAGCCCGTCGCTCTTCGCAGAGCGCAAGGTCGTGGTCGTACGCAATGCGCAGGATCTGTCCGCCGACACGGTCAAGGACGTGAAGGCGTATCTCGGGGCACCGGCCGAGGAGATCACGCTCGTGCTGCTGCACGCGGGCGGGGTCAAGGGCAAGGGCCTGCTGGACGCCGCGCGCAAGGCGGGGGCGCGGGAGGTGGCGTGCCCCAAGATGACGAAGCCGGCGGACCGGCTGGCGTTTGTGCGGGGCGAGTTCCGCACGCTGGGGCGGTCGGCCACGCCGGAGGCGTGCCAGGCACTCGTCGAGTCCATCGGCAGTGATCTGCGGGAGCTGGCGTCCGCGGCGGCGCAGCTGGTCGCGGATGTCGAGGGGACGATCGACGAGGCCGTCGTCGGGCGGTACTACACCGGGCGGGCCGAGGCGTCGAGTTTCACGGTCGCGGACCGGGCGGTCGAGGGGCGGGCGGCGGAGGCGCTGGAGGCGCTGCGGTGGTCGCTCGCGACGGGGGTGGCGCCGGTGCTGATCACGAGTGCGTTGGCGCAGGGGGTGCGGGCGATCGGGAAGCTGTCCTCGGCGCGCGGCGGGCGGCCGGCCGATCTGGCGCGGGAGCTCGGGATGCCGCCGTGGAAGATCGACCGGGTCCGGCAGCAGATGCGGGGATGGACGCCGGACGGGGTCGCCGTCGCCCTGCGGGCGGTGGCCGAGGCCGACGCCGGGGTCAAGGGCGGCGGGGACGACCCCGAGTACGCCCTGGAGAAGGCGGTCGTGACGATCGCACGGGCGGCACGGTCCGGAGGCCGGACGTAACCCGGAGCCAGTCCGCGGCCCCCGGTCCCGAGGAGGGGCGTAACCCGGAGCCAGTCCGCAGTCCGCGGTCCGGAGGACGGGCGTAACCCGGAGCCAGTCCGCGCCCCCCGGTCCCGAGGTCGGGCGAGCCGGACGCGGTCGGGGGCGGCCGCCGCTGCCCTTGCCCACCCCTACCTTTGCCCGCCCCCGCCCCCGCCCCTGCCTTCGCCCGCCCCGGACCGCGTCCGGTGCTCCGTCCGCGTGTACGCCGAAGGCCCCGGTGCTCGTCCTGGGGAAGGGCGAGGTGCCGGGGCCTTCGGTTCGAACCGGGGGATCCGCGCCCGCGTGGCGAACGCAGGCCGCGCGCAGATCCATGGGTGCCGGACGGGAGCGGATGAGAGAGGGCCCGCTCTGGGTCCTTCCGGCGGTCAGATCAAGAAAGAGGATCAGCCGTTGAGGTTGGCGACCTTGGAAGCCAGCGCCGACTTCTTGTTGGCGGCCTGGTTCTTGTGGATGACGCCCTTGGAGACGGCCTTGTCGAGCTGACGCGCGGCAGCGCGCTGGTACTCGGTGGCCTTCTCGACGTCACCCGCGGCAGCAGCCTCGCGGGCCTTGCGGATCGCGGTCTTCAGGGAGGACTTGACGGCCTTGTTGCGCAGCCGGGCCTTCTCGTTGGTCTTGATCCGCTTGATCTGGGACTTGATGTTCGCCACGAATGAGCCTTCACAGGTTCTGGCACGGGGCCGCTCGGGTCCCGCGCCGATGATTTTCTTGGGGCGTGTCTCGCGCTGAGAGGGCAAGAGACACAGCTGCCTACGTTACCAGGGGCTCTCCGGCTGGCCCAAACCGGCTTCAGGTCGCCGCGCGTGGGACCATGGAGGCTGCGTAACGATCCGACCCGAGACCGCACACACTGCGGACGCCTCAAGAATCAGGACCCTGCGTGCCCGCGATCCCTAGCCATGTGCCCGAGCCGAGCCGTACCGCCCCGGCTCAGATCCGCAATTTCTGCATCATCGCGCACATCGACCACGGCAAGTCCACGCTCGCCGACCGGATGCTCCAGCTGACCGGTGTGGTCGAGCAGCGGCAGATGCGCGCCCAGTACCTCGACCGCATGGACATCGAGCGCGAGCGCGGCATCACGATCAAGTCCCAGGCGGTGCGTCTGCCCTGGGCCCCGACCACGGGCCCCGACCAGGGCACGACGCACATCCTCAACATGATCGACACCCCGGGGCACGTCGACTTCACCTATGAGGTCTCGCGGTCGCTGGCCGCCTGCGAGGGGACCGTCCTCCTCGTCGACGCCGCCCAGGGCATCGAGGCGCAGACCCTCGCCAACCTGTACCTGGCGATGGAGAACGACCTCGCGATCGTCCCCGTGCTGAACAAGATCGACCTGCCGGCCGCGCAGCCCGAGAAGTTCGCCGAGGAGCTCGCCAACCTGGTCGGCTGCGACCCCGACGACGTGCTGCGGGTGTCCGCGAAGACCGGTGTCGGGGTGGACGCGCTGCTGGACAAGGTCGTGGCGACGGTTCCGGCGCCGGTCGGCGTCGCCGACGCGCCCGCCCGCGCGATGATCTTCGACTCGGTGTACGACTCCTACCGGGGCGTCGTGACGTATGTGCGTGTCATCGACGGGCAGCTCAACAAGCGTGAGCGGATCCGGATGATGTCCACCGGCGCCACGCACGAGCTGCTGGAGATCGGCACCAACTCGCCCGAGATGCTGCCGGCCGACGGCCTGGGCGTCGGTGAGGTGGGTTATCTCATCACCGGCGTGAAGGACGTGCGCCAGTCCAAGGTCGGTGACACCATCACCACCCTGCACAAGGGTGCGACCGAGGCGCTGGGCGGCTACAAGGACCCCAAGCCGATGGTGTTCTCGGGCCTCTACCCGCTGGACGGCTCCGACTACCCGGAGCTGCGTGACGCCCTCGACAAGCTCCAGCTCAACGACGCCGCCCTCGTCTACGAGCCGGAGACCTCCGCCGCCCTCGGCTTCGGCTTCCGCGTCGGCTTCCTCGGCCTGCTGCACCTCGACGTGATCCGGGAGCGGCTGGAGCGCGAGTTCGGCCTCGACCTCATCGCCACCGCGCCGAACGTGGTCTACCGCGTCCTCATGGAGGACAACAGCGAGCACGTCGTCACCAACCCGAGCGAGTTCCCCGAGGGCAAGATCAACGAGGTGTACGAGCCGGTCGTGCGCGCCACGATCCTCGCGCCCTCCGAGTTCATCGGTTCGATCATGGAGCTGTGCCAGACCCGGCGCGGCACCCTGCTCGGCATGGACTACCTCTCCGAGGACCGGGTCGAGATCCGCTACACCCTGCCGCTCGCGGAGATCGTGTTCGACTTCTTCGACCAGCTGAAGTCGAAGACGCGCGGCTACGCCTCGCTCGACTACGAGCCCACCGGTGAGCAGACCTCGAGCCTGGTCAAGGTCGACATCCTGCTGCACGGCGACAAGGTGGACGCGTTCTCGGCGATCACGCACAAGGACGCGGCGTACGCGTACGGGGTGCGGCTCGTCGCCAAGCTGCGCGAGCTCATCCCGCGGCAGGCCTTCGAGGTGCCCATCCAGGCGGCCATCGGCTCCCGGGTGATCGCCCGCGAGACCATCCGCGCCATCCGCAAGGACGTCCTCGCCAAGTGCTACGGCGGTGACATCTCCCGGAAGCGGAAGCTGCTGGAGAAGCAGAAGGAGGGCAAGAAGCGCATGAAGATGGTGGGTTCCGTGGAAGTTCCGCAGGAGGCCTTCATCGCGGTGCTCTCCAGCGACGACAGCGCGGGATCGGGCAAGGGCAAGAAGTAACCGCGAGTTACCGTGGGTACATCGTCGAAACGGGCGCAATCGGGGCTCGTCGTGCGAAAGCGCGGCGGGCCCCGGTGCGTGCGGGCCGTCGCTCTCTGTAGGAAGTGACAGGCCGCGGCCTCTTACGCAAGGGGCGGTCGCGCCTTACTCTGATCTCTGCTCGATAGTTACTCGCGAGTTAAACAACGCTCGGACAGCAGCTCGTGAGCAGACCCAGCCGTACTGAGCCGGCCCGTACTGAGCCAGCCGAGCCATCCGCACCGTCGCGGGCCCCGGAGGATGTCGTGAGCGACACACAGACACTGATCGAGAACCGTCCGCCGTCCGTCGCGGGCCTCTTCCTTGACCGCGTGGCGGCCACTCCGGACGCCGAGGCCTACCGCTACCCGGTGGTGGCGGACTCGGGGCAGGGACCGGACGACTGGAAGTCGCTCAGCTGGGCGCAGGCCGCCGAGCGGGTCTTCGCGATCGCCGCGGGCCTGATCGAGCTGGGCGTGCAGCCCGAGCAGCGGGTGGCCCTGGCCTCCTCGACCCGGGTCGAGTGGATCCTCGCCGACCTGGGCATCCTGTGCGCCGGCGCCGCCACGACCACGGTCTACCCGCAGACCAACGCCGACGAGTCGGCGTTCATCCTCTCCGACTCGGAGAGCCGGGTGCTGATCGCCGAGGACGCGGCCCAGCTCGCCAAGGCGCAGGAGAAGCGCGCCGAACTGTCCGAGCTCACCCACGTCGTGGTGATCGACCCGGCCGGCGTCGAGAGCGACGAGCGGGTCCTCACCCTCGCCGAGCTGGAGCGGCGCGGCGCCGCCTACCTGGAGAAGCACCCCGGCCTGATCAAGGAGCGGGTCGCGGCGATCACCAAGGACCAGCTCGCCACCCTCATCTACACCTCGGGCACCACCGGCCGCCCGAAGGGCGTGCGCCTGCCGCACGACAACTGGTCGTACATGGCGAAGGCGATCGCCGCGACCGGACTGATCGGCCTCGAGGACGTGCAGTACCTGTGGCTGCCGCTGGCGCACGTCTTCGGCAAGGTGCTCACCTCCGGTCAGATCGAGGTCGGCCACGTCACCGCCGTCGACGGCCGCGTCGACAAGATCATCGAGAATCTTCCGGTCGTCCGGCCGACCTACATGGCGGCCGTGCCGCGCATCTTCGAGAAGGTCTACAACGGGGTCGCGGCCAAGGCCCGCGCGGGCGGCGGCGCCAAGTACAAGATCTTCCAGTGGGCCGCCGAGGTCTCCCGCGAGTACGCCAAGGTCACCCAGGACAACTTCCGGCGCACCGGCAGCCACGCGGCGCCGTTCGGGCTGGCGGCCAAGCACAAGGTCGCCGACACGCTCGTCTTCGCCAAGATCCGCGAGGCCTTCGGCGGCAACCTGCGCGCCTGCATCTCGGGCAGCGCCGCTCTCGCTCCCGAGATCGGCTACTTCTTCGCCGGCGCCGGCATCCACATCCTGGAGGGCTACGGCCTCACCGAGTCCTCCGCCGCCTCCTTCGTCAACCCGGGCGAGGCCTACCGCACCGGCACGGTCGGCAAGCCGTTGCCCGGCACCGAGGTGCGCATCGCGGACGACGGCGAGATCCTGCTGCGCGGCCCCGGCATCATGCAGGGCTACCACGGGCTGCCCGAGAAGACCGCCGAGGTGCTGGAGGCGGACGGCTGGTTCCACACCGGCGACATCGGCGAACTGTCGGCCGACGGCTATCTGAAGATCACCGACCGCAAGAAGGACCTGATCAAAACGTCCGGCGGCAAGTACATCGCGCCGGCCGAGGTCGAGGGCCAGTTCAAGGCGGTGTGCCCGTACGTCTCCAACATCCTCGTGCACGGCGCCGACCGTAACTTCTGCACGGCCCTCATCGCGCTCGACGAGCCGTCGATCCTGGACTGGGCGAAGGAGAACGGGCTGGCGGACCGCTCGTACGCCGACGTCGTCGCCGCGCCGGAGACGGTCGCCATGGTCGAGGGCTACGTCAAGCAGCTCAACGAGGGCCTCCAGCGCTGGCAGACCATCAAGAAGTTCCGGCTGCTGCCGCGCGACCTCGATGTCGAGCACGGCGAGATCACGCCGAGCCTGAAGCTGAAGCGGCCGGTCGTGGAGCGCGAGTACAAGCACCTGATCGACGAGATGTACGCGGGCTCGCGCGAGGCGTAGGCAGGGCGGTCCGGCCCTGCTCGGTGAGCAACAGGTGCTGCCCGGATGCTCGGAGTCGGTCAGGTTTCTGCCCGGCTTCGAGCACGCGCGTAGCACTGTTCTCACTCATGGCGGCCCACTTCGGTAACTCGGCGCTTATGGACGGGCTCGGTCTGTCACTCTGTCGGCATCGACCGAGGTCCATTCGTCCGAACCGTCCGGGAGCCGCCATGGGGGCCATTCCGACGCAACGGGAGAACCTTCCCCTTGCCTCCGATGCTTCCGGTGCCTCCGACGCCTGCGCGCCGGAGCGCGCGCAGGTGCGCGCGACCGTGGCCGGGAACCCCCTCGCGCCCGGCTCCGCCCGCGCACTCGTACGCGCCGCGCTCGTCGACTGGGCCGAGCAGGGCCGGCCCGGCACCGACCCCGGCGCCGCGGCCGACACCGGCCGCAACGCCGAACCCCGGCACGAATCCCGTGCCGGGCTTCGTGCCGCCCTGCGCACCGGCCGCCTGGCCGACGACGTGCTGCTGGTCGTCAGCGAGCTCGTCACCAACGCCGTCGTCCACGCCGGTACGGACGTCGAGCTCGTGTGCCGCCTGGAGGAGGAGGCGCCGGGCGCGGTCGTCGTGGAGGTCTCCGACCAGCACCCCTCACGGGCCCCGCGCGACGGCGGCGCCGAACCGGCGTACGAGATCCCGGAGTACGGGCGCGGCCTGCGCCTTGTCGCCACGCTCGCCGAGGCCTGGGGCGTCACCTACCGCAGGGGCGCCAAGACGGTGTGGGCGCGGCTGCCCTGGGAACCCTCCGACGGCATCGAGGCGCACGACGGCGCGTGCGCCCCGGCGTACGCCCTCGGCGTGGCCGAGATCCTCGCCCCCGAGCCGCAGCGGGCCGAGCGGGACGGGGACTGGCTGGGCCGCGGCGCCCTGACCTTCCTCGCCGAGGCCTCCGACCTGCTCGCCGGCCAGCTCGACGAGGACCTGGTCGCCGCGCTCACCGGCCAGCTGCTCGTGCCGCGGCTGGCCGACTGGTGCGCGGTGTGGCTGGAGGACGAGGCCACCGGCCGCGGCGGCTGGTCCGGCGACCTCGCGGCGGGCGCCGGACCGCGGCTGGCCCGGGTCTGGCACGGCAGCGAGAACGTCATCGAGGAACTGCGCAGAGCCCTGGAGAAGGACCCGCCACGGCCGTCGGAGGGGATCGCCTCCGGACCGGTTCCGTTCCCCTGGCCCGCCGTGGCCTGGACCGCGGACGACTCCCACGGACCCGGCGCCCCGTCCGGGACCGGTGGGTCGTACGGCGCCGGTGCCCTGTCCGGGACCGGTGATCCGTACGCAACCGATGGGTCGTATGCAACCGATGGGTCGTACGGGCGCGGTGGGTCGTCCGGGACCGGTGGGTCGTACGGGACCGGTGGGTCGTCCGGGACCGATGGGTCGTCCGGGACCGATGGGTCGTCCGGGACCGATGGGTCGTCCGGGACCGGCGGGTCGTACGGTACGGCGCTCGCCTACCGGCTCGTCGCGGGCGGCCGCCCGCTGGGCACCCTGGTCATCGGCCGGGCCGGACTCGCCCGCTTCCCCGACGAGGTCACCGGCCTGGTCGAGGACCTCAGCCGCCGGGTGGCGCTGGCCATCGGCGCCGCCCGGCAGTACGCCCGCCAGGCCACCATCAGCGCCGTGCTCCAGCGGGGTCTGCTGCCCGGTGCCGTCGCGGAGATCCCCGGGGTGCGCAGCGCCCTCGTCTACGAGCCCCGGGACAAGGGCGGACCGAGCGGCGACTTCTACGACCTCTTCCCGGCCGGCGACGGGCGCTGGTGCTTCGCCGTCGGTGACGTCCAGGGCAAGGGCCCCGAGGCGGCCGTGGTGATCGGCCTGGCCCGGCCCTGGCTGCGACTGCTGGCCCGCGAGGGCTATCGCGTCGCCGACGTCCTGGACCGCCTCAACCAGCTCCTCCTCGACGACGCCACCGAGGCCGCGGACGCCTCCGCCCGCGCCCTCGTCGGCCCCACCTCCCCCGGTGACGGCCCGCAGACCCGGTTCCTCTCGCTCCTGTACGGCGAGCTCGCCCCCTTCGACGGCGGCCTGAGCTGCACCCTCGCCTCCGCCGGGCATCCGCTGCCGCTGCTCCTCGGGCCCGACGGCGACGTCCGTACGGTCGCCCGGCCGCAGACCCTCCTCGGGGTCGTCGAGGACGAGACGTACACCAGCGAGACGTTCGAGCTGCGCCCCGGCGACAGCCTGCTGTGCGTCACCGACGGGGTGACCGAGCGGCGCTCCGGCTCGCGTCAGTTCGACGACGGCGACGGCCTCGCGGTCGCGCTGGCCGGCTGCGCGGGGCTGGACGCCGAGCTGATCGCGGAGCGCATCATAGGGCTGGTGCACGAGTTCGGCGGGCACCCGCCCGAGGACGACCTGGCGCTGCTGGTGCTCCAGGCGGAATAGCCCCGGACGGGCCCCGGCGCGACAGGCACCGGGGTCCTGCGAGCGTGCGGGACAATGGAGCACATGCCTTCCGCACTCCCCGACGGCGAGCCCGTCCCCGACGACGGCGCGCTGCCCGTGCCCGCGCTCGCCGGGGCCGCCGACCGCCCCCTCGGGTTCTACCTGCACGTCCCCTACTGCGCGACCCGCTGCGGCTACTGCGACTTCAACACCTACACGGCGACCGAACTGCGCGGCACCGGCGGCGTCCTCGCCTCCCGCGACAACTACGCCGAGACCCTGACCGACGAGATCCGCCTGGCCCGCAAGGTCCTCGGCGACGACCCGCGCGAGGTCCGCACGGTGTTCGTCGGCGGCGGCACGCCCACCCTGCTGGCCGCGGACGATCTCGTACGGATGCTGGGCGCGATCCGCGACGAGTTCGGGCTGGCGGCTGACGCGGAGGTCACCACCGAGGCGAACCCGGAGTCGGTGGACCCGGCCTACCTCGCCACGCTCCGCGCCGGCGGCTTCAACCGGATCTCCTTCGGCATGCAGAGCGCGAAACAGCACGTGCTGAAGGTGCTCGACCGCACGCACACCCCGGGACGGCCCGAGGCGTGCGTCGCCGAGGCCCGCGCGGCCGGCTTCGAGCATGTCAATCTCGACCTGATCTACGGCACCCCGGGCGAGACCGACGACGACTGGCGGGCCTCGCTGGAGGCGGCGATCGGGGCCGGGCCCGACCATGTGTCGGCGTACGCGCTGATCGTCGAGGAGGGTACGCAGCTCGCGCGGCGGATCCGCCGGGGCGAGGTCCCGATGACCGACGACGACGTCCACGCCGACCGCTACCTGATCGCCGAGTCGGTGCTGGCTGGGGCGGGCTTCGACTGGTACGAGGTGTCCAACTGGGCGACCTCGCAGGCGGCCCGCTGCCTGCACAACGAGCTGTACTGGCGGGGCGCCGACTGGTGGGGCGCCGGGCCCGGGGCGCACTCGCACGTGGGCGGGGTGCGCTGGTGGAACGTCAAGCACCCGGGGGCGTACGCGGCGGCGCTGGCGTCCGGGCGGTCGCCGGGGGCCGGACGCGAGGTCCTGGCGGACGAGGACCGGCGGGTGGAGCGGATCCTGCTGGAGCTCCGGCTGCGGGAGGGGGTGCCGCTGGGGCTGCTGAAGGAGGAGGGTCTCAAGGCGTCGCGCCGGGCACTGTCGGAGGGGCTGCTGGTGCAGGAGGCGTACGACGACGGGCGGGCCGTGCTGACGCTGCGGGGGCGGCTGCTGGCGGATGCGGTGGTGCGGGACCTGGTGGACTGAAGGGTCACCCCCGCGACGGTGGACCGTAGGGTCGCCCCCGCGACGGCGGGGAGCACGGCCTGCCCGGCCCGGCACACTTCAGGGTGCGTTCAGGGCACGGTCACATGGTCGATGAGACGCTCGACACATCCCAGCAGCTCCGGTTCCAGGTCCTTGTAGGAACCCACGCGCGCGAGGATCGCCTGCCACACCGCGCCCGTGTTGTCCGAGGGCCAGCCCAGCGCCCGGCACACGCCCGTCTTCCAGTCCTGGCCGCGCGGGACCCGCGGCCACGCCGGGATGCCCAGGGACGACGGTTTCACCGCCTCCCAGACGTCGATGAACGGGTGGCCCACCACCAGCGCGTGCTCGCTCGTCACCGACGCGGCGATACGGGACTCCTTGGAGCCCGGCACCAGATGGTCCACCAGGACGCCGAGGCGGGCGTCCGGGCCGGGGGAGAAGGCGGCGACGATCGACGGGAGGTCGTCGACACCCTCCAGGTACTCCACGACCACGCCCTCGATGCGCAGGTCGTCGCCCCAGACCTTCTCGACCAGCTCGGCGTCGTGCCGGCCCTCGACATAGATCCGCCCGGCGCGCGCCACCCGGGCGCGTGCGCCGGGCACGGCGACCGAGCCGGACGCCGTACGGGAGGGCTGTGCGGGACCGCCCGCGGACGGCCGGACCAGCGTCACCACGGCGCCCTCCAGGAGGAAGCCCCGCGGCTCCAGCGGGAACACCCGGTGCTTGCCGAACCGGTCCTCCAGCGTCACCGTGCCCGCCTCGCAGCGGATCACCGCGCCGCAGAACCCGGTCGCGGGCTCCTCGACCACGAGACCGGGTTCGGCGGGGACCTCCGGTACGGGTCCGGGCTTCTTCCACGGCGGCGTCAGGTCGGGTGAGTACGAGCGCATTCGCACGACGATAGGAGAAGTCGTCGGCGCGGTCTCACGACACGCCGAAACGCCGCGCCAGCGCGTCCCGCTGGGCCCGGACGAAGGCCGCGTCCACCACCGCTCCGTGACCGGGCACGTACACCGCGTCCTCGCCGCCCAGTTCCAGCAGCCGGTCCAGGGCGGCGGGCCAGCGAGAGGGTACGGCGTCGGGGCCGGCCTGCGGTTCGCCGGACTCCTCGACCAGGTCGCCGCAGAACACCACCACCGGGTCGCTCGCCACCACCACCGCGAGGTCCCGCGCGGTGTGCCCGGGGCCCACGTCCGCCAGCAGGATCCGCGGGCCGCCGGCCGGCTCCAGGGCCAGGGTGCCGTGCACGGTCCGGTGGGGGCGCACGAGGGCGTCGGCGGCCTCTTCCGCGGCCCGGCGGCCGAGGCCGTTGCGCACCGCGTCCGCACACATCCCGGCGCGATCCACCCCGTAGAAGTCCGCGACCCGGTCCTCGGTCCCGCGCCCGTACGCGCTCCCGCTCCCGCCCGCGTCCCCGTACGCGCTCCCGCCCGCGTCCCCGTACGCGCTCCCGGCCCCGTCCCCGTACGCGCCCCCGTCCCTGGCCTCGCTCCCGCTCGCGCCCGCGCCCCCGCGCCCGTGCGCGTTCGCGCGCTCGTTCCCGCCCCCGTTCCCGCCCCCGTTCCCCGTGACGGCCGCCCCCGGCGGCGCGGGCGGCGCGCCTTCTCCCGCCGCCACCAGTACCGTCGCGCCCGCGAACGCCGCCGCCCCGAAGACATGGTCGAAGTGGGGGTGGGTGAGGGCGAGACGGCGCACCCGGCAGCCGGCGATCGCCTCCGCCTGCCCGCGCAGCCGGGTACCTTCGGCGAGGCTCGACCCGGCGTCGACCAGCAGCGCGGATCCTGCCCCTGTGATCAGTCCCACCGTGCAGTCCCACACCGGCAGCCGGCACCGCCCGACCCCCTCCGCCAGCCGCTCCCACCCCAGCTCTTCCCAAGTCACCGTCATACCGCGACGCTAATGCCGGAAGCGGGCCCGGCACGACGTCGCAGGCCCAGCCTTGCCCGGGGTGTACCCCACGGCCGTACACTGACTCGGGGACCGTTGGCACTCGCGCGCGCAGAGTGCCAGGCGGCAGGCATCAGGGGACGACAGTCTGGAGGTGTGCGCGAGATGCTGAGCGAACGCAGGCTTCAGGTGCTGCGCGCCATCGTCCAGGACTACGTCGGCACCGAGGAGCCGGTGGGCTCCAAGGCGCTGACCGAGCGGCACAACCTCGGTGTGTCCCCGGCGACGGTGCGCAACGACATGGCGGCCCTGGAGGACGAGGGGTTCATCGCCCAGCCGCACACCAGTGCGGGGCGGATCCCCACCGACAAGGGCTACCGGCTGTTCGTCGACAAGCTCGCGGGCGTCAAACCGATGACGGCACCCGAGCGGCGCGCGATCCAGAGCTTCCTCGACGGGGCCGTGGACCTCGACGACGTGGTGGCCCGTACCGTACGGCTGCTCGCGCAGCTGACCCGGCAGGTCGCCGTCGTGCAGTACCCGTCGCTGACCCGGTCGACCGTGCGGCACGTGGAGCTGCTGTCGCTGGCGCCCGCGCGGGTGATGCTGGTGCTGATCACCGACACCGGCCGGGTAGAGCAGCGCGTGGTCGACTGCGCGGCGCCGTTCGGCGAGACCTCCCTGGCGGATCTGCGGGCGCGGCTGAACAGCCGGGTCGCGGGCCGCCGGTTCGCGGACGTGCCGCGGCTCGTGGAGGACCTGCCGGACGCGTTCGAGGCGGACGACCGCGGCACGGTCTCGACGGTGCTCTCCACCCTGCTGGAGACGCTGGTCGAGGAGAACGAGGAGCGGCTGATGATCGGCGGCACCGCCAATCTGACCCGCTTCGGACATGACTTCCCTCTCACGATCCGCCCGGTGCTCGAAGCGCTGGAGGAGCACGTCGTGCTGCTCAAGTTGCTTGGTGAGGCCGGTGATTCGGGCATGACGGTGCGGATCGGTCATGAGAACGCCTATGAGGGACTCAACTCCACTTCGGTGGTCTCGGTCGGCTACGGTTCGGGCAACGAGGCGGTCGCCAAGCTCGGTGTGGTCGGACCGACTCGTATGGATTACCCGGGAACGATGGGAGCGGTACGCGCAGTGGCACGGTACGTCGGACAGATCCTGGCGGAGTCCTGAGTGGCCACGGACTACTACGCCGTTCTCGGCGTGCGCCGCGACGCGTCGCAGGAAGAGATCAAGAAGGCCTTCCGGCGGCTCGCGCGCGAGCTGCATCCGGATGTGAACCCCGATCCGAAGACCCAGGAGCGGTTCAAGGAGATCAACGCCGCTTACGAGGTGCTGTCGGACCCGCAGAAGAAGCAGGTCTACGACCTCGGCGGCGACCCGCTCTCCCAGTCGGGCGGCGCCGGCGCCGCGGGCGGCTTCGGTGCGGGCGGCTTCGGCAACTTCTCCGACATCATGGACGCGTTCTTCGGCACGGCGTCGCAGCGCGGACCGCGCTCGCGCACACGCCGGGGCCAGGACGCCATGATCCGGCTGGAGATCGAGCTGGACGAGGCGGCCTTCGGCACCACGAAGGACATCCAGGTCGACACGGCGATCGTCTGCACCACCTGCAACGGTGAGGGCGCGGCGCCGGGCACGACCCCCCAGACCTGTGACATGTGCCGCGGTCGCGGTGAGGTCTCGCAGGTCACGCGGTCCTTCCTCGGCCAGGTCATGACGTCCCGGCCCTGCCCCCAGTGCCAGGGCTTCGGAACCGTCGTGCCCAACCCGTGCCACGAGTGCGCGGGCGACGGCCGGGTGCGCTCCCGCCGGACGCTGACGGTGAAGATCCCGGCCGGTGTCGACAACGGCACGCGGATCCAGCTGGCCGGCGAGGGCGAGGTCGGTCCCGGCGGCGGTCCGGCCGGCGATCTGTACGTCGAGATCCACGAGCTGCCGCACTCCACCTTCCAGCGGCGCGGCGACGACCTGCACTGCACGGTCACGATCCCGATGACGGCGGCGGCCCTCGGCACGAAGGTGCCGCTGGAGACGCTGGACGGCATGGAGGAGGTCGACATCCGGCCCGGCACCCAGTCCGGCCAGTCGATCCCGCTGCACGGCCGTGGCGTCACCCACCTGCGCGGCGGCGGCCGGGGCGACCTCATCGTCCATGTCGAGGTCCAGACCCCGAACAAGCTCGACCCCGAGCAGGAGCGCCTGCTGCGCGAACTGGCCAAGCTGCGCGGCGAGGAGCGTCCGCAGGGGCAGTTCCAGCCGGGACAGCAGGGGCTGTTCTCGCGGCTGAAGGACGCGTTCAACGGGCGCTGACCCGAGCGGCCGAGGACATGAAGGGCCCGGGGGCTGCCTGCCCCCGGGCCCTTCGTCCGTACCGCGCGTCCGCTCGCGGCCGCGGCCCGTGCCGCACCCGCATGTCCGGCCGCGGGCCGCCGACGGCCCGATTCGGACTTGTCCGGGGGACGTGACAACATGCCGACATGTCCTCCGCACTGACCGATCTCTGCGCGCATCCGATCGTGCAGGCGCCCATGGCGGGCGGTGTCTCCGTGCCGAAGCTCGCCGCCGCCGTCTGCGAGGCGGGCGGACTCGGCTTCCTGGCCGCCGGGTACAAGACGGCCGACGGCATGTACCAGGAGATCAAACAGCTGCGGAGCCTGACGGCCCGACCCTTCGGCGTGAACGTGTTCATGCCGCAGCCGGAGTACGCGGAGACCGGCGCCGTCGAGGTGTACGCGCACCAGCTGGCCGGTGAGGCCGCCTGGTACGGCGTGGAGCTCGGCGACCCGGACAGCGGGCGCGACGACGGCTACGACACCAAGCTCGCGGTGCTGCTGGACAACCCGGTGCCCGTGGTCTCGTTCCACTTCGGGGTGCCGGACCGGGACACGCTGGACGCCCTGCGCCGGGCCGGTACCCGCACGATGGTCACCGCGACCACCGTCGAGGAGGCCCTCGCCGTGGAGCGGGCGGGCGCCGACGCGGTGATCGTGCAGGGCGTGGAGGCGGGCGGACACCAGGGCACCCACCGCGACCTCCAGGAGAACGACGGCTGCGGCCTCGGACTGCTCGCCCTGCTCGCGCAGGTCCGCGAGAGCGTGGGCCTGCCGCTGGTGGCCGCCGGCGGCATCATGCGCGGCAGCCAGATCGCCGCCGTGCTGGCGGCCGGCGCCGAAGCGGCCCAGCTCGGCACCGCCTTCCTGGCCACCGCCGAGTCCGGCGCGCACACCGTGTACAAGCAGGCGCTCACCGATCCGCTGTTCGCCCGCACGGAGCTGACCCGCGCGTTCTCCGGGCGGCCGGCCCGCGGCCTGGTCAACCGCTTCCTGCGCGAGCACGGGCCGTACGCGCCCGCCGCGTATCCCGAGATCCACCACCTCACCGCGCCGCTGCGCAAGGCCGCCGCCCTGGCCGCCGACGCGCAGGGCATGGGGCTGTGGGCGGGCCAGGGCCACCGGATGGCGCGCGAGCTGCCCGCCGGGCGGCTGGTCGAGGTGCTGTGCGCCGAACTGGACGCGGCCCGGGCCGCCTTCTCGCAGGGTGGTGAGGTCCGATGACCGCTCCGGTCTTCGTCGTCGACGACGTCCGCGCCGACGGCGCCGGGCAGTACGTCCTCGACGGCCCCGAGGGACGGCACGCGGTGTCCGTGAAGCGGCTGCGGGCGGGCGAGACGGTCGTCCTCACCGACGGCGCCGGACGCTGGGCCGAGGGCGAGGTGGCCGCCGCCGAGGGCAAGGACCGGCTGGTCGTCGACGTGCGCGAGGTGCACGAGGAGCCGGTGCCCACGCCCCGTATCACCGTCGTACAGGCGCTGCCGAAGGGCGACCGGGGCGAGGTCGCCGTCGAGACCATGACCGAGGTCGGTGTCGACGCGATCGTGCCGTGGGCGGCCTCGCGCTGCATCACCCAGTGGAAGGGCGAGCGCGGGCTGAAGGCGCTCGGCAAGTGGCGGGCCACCGCCCGCGAGGCCGGCAAGCAGTCCCGGCGGGTGCGGTTCCCGGAGGTCGCGGACGCGGCGACGACCCGTCAGCTCGGCGCGCTGCTGGCGGCCGCCGACTTCGCCGCCGTGCTCCACGAGAGCGGAGACGCGCCGCTGGCCGCCGCCGAACTGCCCACCGAGGGCGAGATCGTGCTCGTGGTCGGTCCGGAAGGCGGCGTCTCCCCCGAGGAGCTGGCCCTGTTCGAGCAGGCCGGGGCGCGCCCCTACCGGCTGGGCCCCAGCGTGCTGCGCACCTCGACCGCGGGCACCGCGGCCGCGGCCCTGCTGCTCGGCCGCACCGGACGCTGGTCCTGACCGCAGGGAGGACGCCGTGGAACTCGCCCAGGTACGGCTGCTCGTCACCGACTTCGCCGCCTGTTACCGGTTCTATGCCGACGTACTCGGCCTCAGACCGCAGTCGGGGGCGACGCAGGGGCCGTACGAGAAGTTCGGTCCCGCCGCCGGATCGGCGGGCATCGCCCTCCAGGACCGCGCGACGATGGCCCGGGTCCTCGGAGAACTCGGCGATCCGGCGACCGGCCACCGCTCGCTGGTGGTCTTGCGCGTCGACGACCTGGACGCCTACTGCGCGCAGATCACCGCCCGGGGCGCGACCCTGCTGCACGGCCCGGCCGAGATGACCGAGCGGATGCGGGCCGCCCATCTCAAGGACCCCGAGGGCAACATGGTGGAGCTGCAGGAGTGGCTGTTGTTGCGCGACTGACCCGGTTTCCGCGCGCTCCCCTCACGCCCTGCCCGGTGACCCCGGTACGCCCCCCTCGGCGGCCCCCGCAGGCCCCATCGTGACCGTATGAGGTCTACCGCCCCACGCCCAGGAGTGGCACGCTGCCGTCCATGGGGGCATTGAGGTGGATTTGGGACCGCCCGCGCGGGACGCGGGCGCTGGCCGTGGCGTGGTGCGCGGTGGTCGTCGGCGCGGGTGCCGTGGCGTGCGATCCGGGCGGACTGAGTTCCGCCTCGGTGGCGTACACCACCGACCGGACCGCGACGAAGGAGCTCGAGCGCCGCCAGGTGGACGTGCGCTGGCTCACCTGCACGGCCGCGTTCGGCGACAAGGCGGCCACGGCGAGCGCGAGCACCGTCGCCACCGTCGACTGCCAGGGCCGGACGGACGACGGCCGGGACATCACCGTCACCGGGAAGGTCACCCGGGCCGTGGACGGCGCCTGTGTGCGCGGCGACCTCACCGCCAAGGTGGGCGGCAAGGTGCGCTTCCACGTGAGCGGCCTCGGCGACTGCAGGACCACCCCCTCGCCCGTCGGCGGCGGTTCCGGCGGACAGCACGGTGGGCCGACCGCCACGGTGACCGTCACCAGGACCGTCTGGTGCGTGGACGATCCGCGGTGCCGGCCCGTCCAGGGCAAGTGAACGTCCCTCTGTTCCCGCGCGCCCCTCGCTGCATAGGGTGACCGCGTGACCCAGCCTGCTGCCTCCGCCCCCATGTCGGCGTACCTTCGTTTCCCGCATCTGCACGGCGAGTTGGTGGCCTTCACGGCCGAGGACGACGTATGGCTCGCGCCCCTGGACGGCGGGCGGGCCTGGCGGGTCAGCGCCGACAACATGCCCGTGACCATGCCGCGCATCTCGCCCGACGGCACCACCGTCGCCTGGACCTCCACCCGCGACGGAGCCCCCGAGGTGCACATCGCCCCGGTCGACGGCGGCCCCGCCGAACGGCTCACGTACTGGGGCAGCGCGACGACCAGGGTGCGCGGCTGGACCCCGGACGGCCAGGTCCTCGCCGTCACCACCCAGGGGCAGGCCAGTTCGCGCCGCAGCTGGGCGCGCGCCGTCCCGCTGGACGGCGGACCGGCCGCCGTACTGCCGTACGGGCCCGTCGGGGACGTGGCGTACGGGCCGCACACCGTGCTGCTGTCCGCGCCGATGGGCCGGGAGGCCGCCTGGTGGAAGCGCTACCGCGGCGGCACGGCGGGCAAGTTGTGGATCGACCGCGGCGGCGACGGCGAATTCGAGCGGCTGCACGAGGAGTTGGACGGCAACCTGGAGTTCCCGGTGTGGGTGGGGGAGCGGCTGGCGTTCCTCTCCGACCACGAGGGCACCGGCGCGCTGTACTCCTCCCTCGCCGACGGCTCCGGCCTGCGCCGGCACACCCCCGTCGACGGCTTCTACGCCCGGCACGCGGCGAGCGACGGCCGCCGGGTCGTGTACGCCTCGGCCGGCGAACTCTGGCTGCTCGACGACCTCGACGGGGCCGAGCCGCGCCGCCTCGACGTACGCCTCGGCGGGCAGCGCACCGACCGGCGTCCTTACCCGGTCAACGCCGGCCGCTGGTTCGGCTCCGCCTCCCCCGACCACACCGGGCGCGGCAGCGCGGTCGCCGTGCGCGGTGCCGTGCACTGGGTCACCCACCGGGCGGGACCGGCCCGGGCGCTGGCCGCCCGGCCCGGGGTACGCGCCCGGCTGCCGCGCACCTTCCGCACGGAGGGCGAGGAGTGGGTGGTGTGGGTCACCGACGCCGAGGGCGACGACGCCCTGGAGTTCGCGCCCGCGACCGGCCTCGCCCCCGGCGCGACCCCGCGCCGGATCGCCGCCGGACGGCTCGGCCGGGTCCTGGACCTGGCGATGGCGCCCGACGGCAGCCGGGCCGCGGTCGCCGCGCACGACGGCCGGCTGCTGCTCGTCGAGCGGGAGTCCGGCGAGGTGCGCGAGGTCGACCGCAGCGAGCACGGCGACGTGGAGGGCCTCGCCTTCTCGCCGGACTCCGCCTGGCTCGCCTGGTCGCACCCCGGCCCGAGCCCGCTGGCCCAGCTCAGGCTCGCCAACACCACCGATCTGTCGGTCACCGAGGCGACCCCGCTGCGCTTCCAGGACTACGCGCCCGCGTTCACCCTCGACGGCAGACACCTGGCGTTCCTGTCGACCCGCGCCTTCGACCCGGTCTACGACGAGCACGTCTTCGACCTGTCGTTCGTCGAGAGCACCCGCCCGCACCTGATCACGCTGGCCGCGACCACCCCGTCGCCGTTCGGGCCGCAGCGCCACGGGCGGCCCTTCGAGGCCCCCGACAAGGACGAGACGCCCGACAGCGAGGGCACCCCGGCGACCCGGATCGACCTCGAAGGACTCGCCGACCGCATCGTGCCCTTCCCGGTCGAGGCCGCCCGCTACTCCACCCTGCGGGCCGTCAGGGGAGGTGTGCTGTGGCTGCGCCACCCGGTGCGCGGGGTCCTCGGCGCCTCCCGCGCCACCCCCGACGACCCCGATCCCAAGACCGAGCTGGAGCGCTACGACCTGGACCGGCAGCGTATCGAGCACCTGGCCGCCGACGCCGACGGCTTCGAGGTCACCGGCGACGGCAAGCGGCTGCTGCTGTGGACCGACGGCCGGCTGAAGGTCGTCCCCAGCGACCGGCGCGCCTCGGGCGACGACGACGGCGACTCCCACACCACCGTCGACCTCACCCGGGTACGGCAGAGCGTCGACCCGGCGGCCGAGTGGCGGCAGATGTACGAGGAGACCGGCCGCGTCATGCGGGACAACTACTGGCGGGCGGACCTGGGCGGGACCGACTGGCCGGGGGTCCTGGACCGCTACCGCCCGGTGCTGGACCGGGTGGCCACCCATGACGACCTGGTCGACCTGCTGTGGGAGGTGCAGGGCGAACTCGGCACCTCGCACGCGTACGTCGTCGCGCCCGGGGGCCACGGCGGCGGTGCCCGCCAGGGCCTGCTCGGCGCCGACCTCTCCCGGCACCCGGACGGCACCTGGCGCATCGACCGGGTCCTGCCCTCGGAGACCTCCGACCCCGACGCCCGCTCCCCGCTGGCCGCTCCGGGTGTCGCGGTGCGCGCGGGGGACGCGATCGTCGCGGTCGCCGGACATCCGGTGGACCCGGTGACCGGCCCCGGCCCGCTCCTGGTGGGCACGGCCGGCAAGCCGGTGGAGCTGACGGTCTCCCCGGCCGACGGCGGCGACCTGCGGCACGCGGTCGTCGTACCGACCGCCGACGAGGAGCCGCTGCGCTACCACGCCTGGGTCACCGGCCGGCGGGCGTACGTGCACGAGCTGTCCGGCGGCCGGCTCGGCTATCTGCACATCCCCGACATGCAGGCGCCCGGCTGGGCGCAGATCCACCGCGACCTGCGGGCGGAGGTGGGCCGCGAGGGCCTGGTGGTGGACATCCGGGAGAACCGGGGCGGCCACACCTCCCAGCTGATCGTGGAGAAGCTGGCGCGGCGGATCGTCGGCTGGAACATGCCGAGGGGCATGCGGCCCCTGAGCTATCCGCGTGACGCGCCCCGCGGACCCGTCGTCGCCGTGGCCAACGAGTTCTCCGGCTCCGACGGCGACATCGTCAACGCGGCGATCAAGGCGCTGGGCATCGGGCCGGTCGTCGGCACCCGTACCTGGGGCGGTGTCGTCGGCATCGACAGCCGCTACCGCCTGGTCGACGAGACCCTGGTCACCCAGCCCAAGTACGCGTTCTGGCTGGAGGGTTACGGGTGGGGCGTGGAGAACCACGGGGTGGATCCCGACATCGAGGTGGTGCAGCGCCCGCAGGACCACGCGGCCGGACGGGACGTCCAGCTCGCGGAGGCCGTCCGGATCGCGCTGGAGGCGCTGGAGACGACACCCGCCAAGTCCCCGCCGGACCTGCCGGATCTCCCGGACCGTCCCGGTCCCTCCGGCCGCCCGGACGCCGGTTGACCTTCCGGCTCGCTACGATGCGCGGGTACGACACCGACCGCGCGAGGAGGCACACGCATGGCAGGGGAGCCGCAGGACGACTGCCTGTTCTGCAAGATCGTGGCGGGGCACGTCCCGGCGACGATCGTCCGTGAGACGGAGACGACCGTCGCGTTCCGGGACATCAACCCCCAGGCGCCGACGCACGTCCTGGTGATCCCCAAGGCGCACTACGCGAACGCCGCCGAGCTCGCCGCCGCCGACCCCGCGCTCACCGCGGACGTGCTGCGCGAGACGGAGACGGTCGCGGGCGAGGACAAGCTGGAGAGCTACCGGGTCGTCTTCAACACCGGTGCCGGCGCGGGCCAGACCGTCTTCCACGCCCATGCCCACGTCCTGGGCGGGCGTGGCATGCAGTGGCCCCCCGGGTAGGCGGCGGTGTCCGTACGTGAACTGGTGGTCCTCGGCACCGCCAGCCAGGTGCCCACCCGGCACCGCAACCACAACGGCTATCTGCTGCGCTGGGACGGCGAGGGCCTGCTCTTCGACCCGGGCGAGGGCACCCAGCGCCAGATGCTGCGCGCCGGGGTCGCCGCCCACGACCTGAACCGGATCTGTGTCACCCACTTCCACGGGGACCACAGTCTGGGTCTGGCCGGGGTGATCCAGCGCATCAACCTCGACCGGGTGCCGCACGAGATCACCGCGCACTACCCGCGCTCCGGCCGGTACTTCTTCGAACGTCTGCGCTATGCCACGGCCTACCGTGAGACCGTCGACATCAAGGAAGTCCCCGTCGCCGAGGACGGCACGCTCGCCGTGACGGACGCGTACCGGCTGGAGGCGCGCAGGCTCTCCCACCCCGTCGAGTCCTACGGCTACCGGCTCGTGGAGCCCGACGGCCGCCGGATGCTGCCCGAGCGGCTCGCCGCCCACGGGGTCAAGGGTCCGGACGTGGGCCGGATCCAGCGCGAGGGCGCGATCGGCTCCGTCCTGCTGGAGGACGTCAGCGAGGTGCGGCGCGGGCAGCGGTTCGCGTTCGTCATGGACACCCGGCTCTGTGACGGCGTGCACGCGCTGGCCCAGGACTGCGACCTGCTCGTCATCGAGTCCACCTTCCTCGACGAGGACGAGGACCTCGCCGTGGAGCACGGGCATCTGACGGCCGGCCAGGCGGCCCGGGTGGCCAGGGACGCGGGCGTACGGCACCTGGTGCTCACCCACTTCAGCCAGCGCTACACGGAACCGGACGAGTTCGAGCGGCAGGCCCGGGCCGCAGGCTTCGAGGGGGAGCTGAGCGTGGCGCACGACTTGCTCCGAGTGCCGGTTCCGAAGCGCAGATAAAACCCCCGTACCATGCTTTGATGCCCCTCCCCAAAGCTGAACTGCACCTGCATATCGAAGGCACCCTGGAGCCCGAGCTGGCGTTCGCGCTCGCCGCGCGCAACGGTGTCACGCTGCCGTACGCCGACACGGAAGAGCTCCGCGAGGCGTACCGGTTCGACGATCTCCAGTCCTTCCTGAACCTGTACTACGAGCTCATGACGGTGCTGCGCACCGAGCGGGACTTCGAGGACCTCGCCGACGCCTACCTCGCCCGTGCCGCCGCGCAGGGCGTGCGGCACGCGGAGATCTTCTTCGACCCGCAGGCCCACCTCGCCCGGGGAGTGGCGATGGGCACGGTCGTCGAGGGGCTGTGGCGGGCCCTCGGCCGCAGCGAGGAGAGGCACGGGGTCTCCACCCGGCTGATCCTGTGCTTCCTGCGCGACGAGTCCGCCGAGTCGGCGATGCGGACGCTGGACGCGGCGAAGCCGTACCTCGACCGGATCACCGGGGTCGGCCTGGACTCCGCCGAGGTCGGCCACCCGCCGGTGAAGTTCCGCGAGGTGTACGAGGCGGCCGCCGCCCTGGGTCTGCGCCGCGTGGCGCACGCCGGCGAGGAGGGCCCGCCGCAGTACGTCACCGAGGCCCTGGACGTGCTCGGCGTCGAGCGCGTCGACCACGGACTGCGCTGCATGGAGGACCCGGACCTGGTCGAGCGGCTGGTGCGCGAGCGCATCCCGTTGACCCTGTGCCCGCTGTCCAACGTCCGGCTGCGCACGGTGGACGTGCTGGCCGACCATCCGCTGCCCGCCATGCTGGACGCCGGTCTGCTGTGCACGGTCAACTCCGACGACCCCGCCTACTTCGGCGGCTACGCGGGCGACAACTTCGACGCGGTGCGCGCCGCCCTCGGCCTGGGCGAGGACCGGCTGCGCGAACTGGCCCGCAACTCCTTCCTCGCCTCCTTCCTGGAGGACGACGAGGAGCGGCGCTCGCGCTACCTCGCCGAGGTGGAGGCGTACGAGTTCCCGTAGGCCCTGTCCGGCCGTTCCCCGCCCGCCCCCGCGAACGGGGCGTTCAGCCGACCGTCAGCCGACCGTCTCGAAGGCGCTGCGGGCGGGGACGGGCGGGGCGTCCGGCGTCGCCTCGACGACGTGCACACCCGCGCCCCGCCGCCGGACCGCGTCCGGCAGCAGCGGGCGCCCGGCGGCGTGCAGCGCCACGGCCGTCATGGGCACGGCGGCGAGGAGCAGTACGGCGGCCAGCACCGCGCCCATGACGGGGAACCCGGCCCGCGCCGCCAGCAGGCTCCCGGTCAGCGGTCCAGCCGCCGTGCCGAGCGAGGCGGCGGACCCGACGAGCACCGCCCAGCGGCCGCACGGGGCGAGCGAGGCGGCGAGCCCGATGACGTACGACAGCACCACCGGGTAGACCGTGTTCCAGGCGATCTGGCCGATCGCGAAGGTCGTGGGGCCGGTCGCGGACGCGCTGAGCGCGACACAGCCGGCGATGAACGCGGTACCGGCCCCGATCGGCAGTGCCCGCCCCAGCCGCGGCCCCAGCGCCCGCGCGCCCAGCACCCCGAGCAGCGCCGCCCCGAGCGCGGCGGCGAAGACCACGCCGACGGCCGCCTCGGTGAGGTGAGCCTGGGTCAGCCCTATCCGGCCGCTGACCCCCCACAGGGAGTTCTGCACCAGGGACCAGCAGGGCATCACCGAGACCAGCACGAGACCGGAGCACGGCCGCAGCCGCCGGGGCCGTTGCCGCCGGGCCCGCTCCTGCCGGGGGACCGGGGCGGCGGCCGCGGGCGCCGGGAGACGGCCCGTCAGGGGCCAGACGGCGAGCGCGGTCAGGGCGAGCGCGAGCAGCGGCCGGCCGTGCCCCGGACCGAGGTGCGGCAGCGTGAGATAGAGGAGTCCGGCGAGCCCGGAGACGCCGAGCAGGCCGAGGGCCGAGGCGCGGTGCGGGTCGGGCTGCGTGGCGATCCGGGTGGCGGCCACCGCGGTGAGCGTGCCGGACCCGAACCCGCCCAGCAGCGCGCCGAGCACGACGGCCGGTACGGCGCCGGTGAGCGCCGCGCCGCCGTAGCCGATCGCGGCGAGGGCGAGGCCGACGCGGGCCAGCCGCCGCGCCCCGATCCGGTCCACGCGCGAGGCGAACAGGAATCCGGCGGCGGCCGAACTCAGCAGCAGGGCGCTGCCGACCGCCCCGGCCTGGGTGGCCGACAGGGGCAGTCCGGAGTCCAGTCGGCCGACCAGGGTGGGCAGCAGGTACGGGGCGAGACAGCCGGCCGTGAACAGCGCGACGAGGGGCCAGGGGCTGGTGCGAGGGGTGGACACGGGCGTTCCCGGGGCATGCGAGAGGAGCGGCACAAGGCGAGGGAGGGGCGACGCCCGTCGACAGACGGGAGCGTGCGGGCAATTTGTATCAAAAGCGCTGTTCGGGAAGAAGAGTTCAGGATGAGATGTGAGGAACGTCCCGTTTGAGGTGCCGGGGTGCCGCGAGACGGTGTCGTTGACGGTGTCCGTTCGCGTATCTAACCTTCATTTTCATATGTAGATGATGTTCCGATGGCTGCCCCGACCGCCCGGCCGACGGCCACCGGACCCGACCTCGCAGGAGCCACCCCGTGACGCGCGACCTGACCATCACCGAGGTACGGCTGACCCCGATCCTGGTGGCCGACCCGCCGCTGCTGAACACCCAGGGCGTGCACCAGCCCTACACTCCCCGCCTGATCGTCGAGATCGTCACCGCCGACGGCGTGACCGGACTCGGCGAGACCTACGGCGACACCAAGTACCTGGAACTCGCCCGGCCGTTCGCCGACCGTCTTGTCGGCCACCGGGTCAGCGACCTGAACGCGCTGTTCCCGCTCGCCGACGAGGTCGCCGTCGACGACTCCCGCACCTCCGGCCGGGTCGACGTCGGCGGTCTGCGGGGCGTGCAGACCGCCGACAAGCTGCGTCTGTCCGTCGTCTCCGCCTTCGAGGTCGCCTGTCTCGACGCCCTCGGCAAGGCCCTCGGTCTGCCCGTGCACGCCCTGCTCGGCGGCAAGGTCCGCGACACGGTCGAGTACAGCGCGTACCTCTTCTACAAGTGGGCCGATCATCCCGAGGGCACGGCCTGCGAGAAGGACGACTGGGGGGCCGCGCTCGACCCGGCCGGGATCGTCGAGCAGGCGCGCAGGTTCACCGAGCGCCACGGCTTCACCTCCTTCAAGCTCAAGGGCGGTGTCTTCCCGCCGGACCAGGAGATCGCCGCCGTACGCGCCCTCGCCGAGGCGTTCCCCGGGCACCCGCTGCGGCTGGACCCCAACGGCGCCTGGAGCGTGGCGACCTCGCTGCGGGTCGCCGAGGAGATCGGCGGCCTCCTGGAGTACCTGGAGGACCCCGCGCTCGGCACCCCCGCCATGGCCGAGGTCGCCGCCCGCACCGGCGTACCGCTGGCCACCAACATGTGCGTGACGACCTTCGCCGAGATCCCTGAGGCGTTCGCCGCGGGCGCCGTGCAGGTCGTCCTGTCCGACCACCACTACTGGGGCGGTCTGCGCAACACCCGGGAGCTCGCCGCCGTCTGCCGCACCTTCGGCGTCGGGATCTCCATGCACTCCAACACCCACCTGGGCATCAGCCTGGCCGCCATGACCCATGTCGCGGCCACCGTCGCGGACCTCCACCACGCCTGCGACTCCCACTACCCCTGGCAGTCGGAGGACGTCCTCACCGAGCGCCTCGCCTTCGACGGCGGCAGGGTCGCCGTCCCGGACGCCCCGGGACTCGGCGTCACCCTCGACCGGGAACGCCTGGAGTTCCTCCACCGGCGCTGGCTCGACGACGACGGCCGGCTGCGCGAGCGCGACGACGCGGCCGCGATGCGCGCCGTCGACCCGCACTGGGTCACCCCGGCCGTCCCCCGCTGGTGACGACTCCGGCCGTTTCCTGCCGGTGACGATCCCGGCCGTCCCCCGCCGTCCCCGGCCGTCCCCCGCCGCCGACCGCCGGCAGGGCGGGCCGGGGCAGGCGGGGTGCGTGGGGCGGGCGGTCGCGGGCGGGTCCCCGCCGTGCCGGCGGCCGGACGTGACGCACGGCGCGCTGTCGGTGCCGTGGTGCACACTGGCCAGAACCGCACCATGCCAGGGAGCGCCACGTGATCGCTTACGACGCCTACGACGGAAAGGGACCGTCGCCCATCACCCCGGGCCCGCACTGCCAGGCCCACATCGATCCGCTGTCCGCCCTGCGCACACCCGACGACCCGCCCTGGGACGTGTACCTGACCGGCGACGTCTTCCTCGACATCATCTTCACCGGGCTCGACTCCGCCCCGGTGCGCGGCACCGAGTCCTGGGCGCGCGGGATGGGATCGAGCCCCGGCGGCGTCGCCAACATGGCCACCGCGCTGGCCCGTCTCGGCCTGCGCACGTCCCTGGCGGCCGCCTTCGGCGACGACCACTACGGCGAGTACTGCTGGGACGCCCTGGAGCAGGGCGAGGGCATCGACCTCACCCCGTCCCGCACGGTCCCCGGCTGGCACTCCTCGGTCACCGTCTCCATGGCCTACGAGGGCGAGCGCACCATGGTCTCGCACGGCCACGAGCCGCCCCCCGAGGCCGCGCTCGGCCGAGCGGGCACCCCCGGGCACGCCCCCCGGGCCCGCGCCGCCGTCGCCTCCCTCACGCCCGGGCGGCGCGCCCCCTGGATCGCCGAGGCCGCCCGCGCCGGCACCCGGATCTTCGCCGACGTCGGCTGGGACGACACCGGCGCCTGGGACCTGGCGGGCCTGGCCGACCTCGCGCACTGCGAGGCGTTCCTGCCCAACGCCGAGGAAGCCATGCGCTACACCGGCGCCGACTGCCCCCGCGCCGCCGCCCACGCCCTGACCGCACACGTGCCGCTGGCCGTCGTCACCCTCGGCGCGGACGGCGCGTACGCCGTCGACCGGCGTACCGGCGAGAGCGCCGAGGTCCCGGCGATCGCCGTCGAGGCCCTCGACCCGACCGGCGCCGGCGACGTCTTCGTGGCGGGCTTCGTCACCGGCACCCTGGCGGGCTGGCCGCTCGCCGACCGGCTGGCCTTCGCCGGCCTGACCGCCGCCCTCTCCGTCCAGGAGTTCGGCGGCTCCCTGTCGGCGCCCGGCTGGGCGGAGATCGCCGCCTGGTGGCGCCGGGTGCAGTCGGTCGACGAGCAGGATCCGGCCGCGCTGCGGCGGTACGCGTTCCTGGACCGGCTGGTGCCGGGGGAGGAGCGGGTCAGGCCCTGGCCGCTGCGCCGGGCGGTGCCGACGATCGGGTTCGGGCGCTCGGCGTGAGCGCGGCGGACGGTGCCCGTGGGACCGCGGTGCAGAAAAGCCCTACGGCGCCGACGGTGCACCGTCGTACCCTTGGAATCGCGAGGCCGCCCTCAGCTACGCGGCCCTGACGAGGAGGAACCGCAGGCCTACAGAGCCGGCCCATGACTCAGACACCCACCGCTCGCACCCCTGCTCAGGGCCAGGCGAGAGCACAGTTCACCGTTCCCGCGCAGCACCCCATGGTGACCGTACTGGGATCCGGCGACTCCCTGTTGCGCGTGATCGAGAAGGCCTTCCCGGCGGCCGACATCCACGTCCGGGGCAATGAGATCAGCGCCGTCGGCGACGGGCGTGAAGTCGCCCTCGTACAGCGCCTGTTCGACGAGATGATGCTGGTGCTCCGCACCGGGCAGCCGATGACGGAGGACGCAGTGGAACGCTCGATCGCCATGCTGAGGGCGAGCGAGAACGGGACGAGCGACGGCCAGGAGACCCCGGCCGAGGTGCTGACGCAGAACATCCTGTCCTCGCGAGGCCGCACGATCCGCCCCAAGACCCTCAACCAGAAGCGGTACGTCGACGCGATCGACAAGCACACGATCGTCTTCGGTATCGGTCCCGCGGGTACCGGCAAGACCTATCTCGCCATGGCGAAGGCGGTGCAGGCCCTGCAGTCCAAGCAGGTCAACCGCATCATCCTGACCCGCCCCGCGGTGGAGGCCGGCGAACGCCTCGGCTTTCTGCCCGGCACGCTGTACGAGAAGATCGACCCGTATCTGCGTCCGCTGTACGACGCGCTGCACGACATGCTCGACCCGGACTCGATCCCGAGGCTGATGGCCGCGGGGACGATCGAGGTCGCGCCGCTGGCCTACATGCGCGGCCGCACGCTCAACGACGCCTTCATCATCCTGGACGAGGCCCAGAACACGAGCCCCGAGCAGATGAAGATGTTCCTCACCCGGCTCGGCTTCGACTCGAAGATCGTGATCACGGGTGACGTGACCCAGGTCGACCTTCCCAACGGGACCAAGTCCGGCCTGCGGCAGGTGCAGGACATCCTGGAGGGTCTGGACGACGTCCACTTCTCCCGGCTGTCGTCCCAGGATGTCGTCCGGCACAGGCTGGTCGGCCGTATCGTCGACGCGTACGAGAAGTACGACAGCGAGAACGGTACGGAGAACGGCACCCACAAGGGCGGCCGCACCAAACGGAAGTAGACAAGTCAGCACCATGTCGATCGACGTCAACAACGAGTCCGGAACCGAGGTCGACGAGCAGGCGATCCTCGACATCGCCCGCTACGCGCTCGCGCGGATGCGCATCCACCCGCTCTCCGAGCTCTCGGTGATCGTCGTGGACGCCGACGCCATGGAGCAGCTGCACATCCAGTGGATGGACCTGCCGGGGCCCACGGACGTCATGTCCTTCCCGATGGACGAGCTGCGTCCGCCGTCGAAGGACGACGACGAGCCCCCGCAGGGCCTCCTCGGTGACATCGTGCTCTGCCCCGAGGTCGCCGAACGCCAGGGCAAGGAGGCGCCCACGGAGCACTCCATGGACGAGGAGCTCCAGCTGCTCACCGTCCACGGCGTGCTGCACCTGCTGGGCTACGACCACGAGGAGCCCGACGAGAAGGCCGAGATGTTCGGCCTCCAGGCGGCCATCGTGGACGGCTGGCGTGCGGAGAACGGCCTGACCGGCCCGTCTCCGGCTCCCACCGTTTCATGAGTGGGCCACTCGTCCTCGGCGCGATCGCGCTGATCGTCGTCGCCTGGCTCGCCGCCTGCGCGGAGGCGGGCCTGGCACGCGTGTCCAGCTTCCGCGCCGAGGAGGCGGTGAAGTCCGGCCGGCGCGGCAGCGCGAAGCTGTCCCAGGTCGCCGCCGACCCCACCCGCTACCTCAACGTGGCGCTGCTGGTCCGCGTCGTCTGCGAGATGGCGGCCGCCGCGCTGGTCGCCTACGGCAGCCTGAAGGAGTTCGGCAGCACCGCCGAGGCCCTGCTGGTCGCCATCGGGGTCATGGTCCTCGTGTCGTACGTCGCCGTCGGCGTCTCGCCGCGCACCATCGGCCGCCAGCACCCCCTGAACACCGCGACGGCGGCGGCGTACGTGCTGCTGCCGCTCGCGCGGATCATGGGCCCGATCCCCTCGCTGCTGATCCTCATCGGCAACGCGCTCACCCCCGGCAAGGGCTTCCGGCGCGGCCCGTTCGCCTCCGAGGCCGAACTGCGCGCACTGGTCGACCTCGCCGAGAAGGAGTCCCTGATCGAGGACGACGAGCGCCGCATGGTGCACTCGGTCTTCGAACTGGGCGACACGCTCGTGCGGGAGGTGATGGTCCCGCGCACCGACCTCGTCGTCATCGAGCGCTTCAAGACCATCCGGCAGGCCCTCACCCTCGCCCTGCGGTCCGGCTTCTCGCGCATCCCCGTCACGGGCGAGAGCGAGGACGACATCGTCGGGATCGTGTACCTGAAGGACCTGGTCCGCAAGACGCACATCAGCCGGGACGCGGAGAGCGAGCTGGTCTCGACGGCCATGCGGCCCGCCGCCTTCGTCCCCGACACCAAGAACGCCGGCGACCTGCTGCGCGAGATGCAGCAGGACCGCAACCACGTCGCCGTCGTCATCGACGAGTACGGAGGCACGGCCGGCATCGTCACCATCGAGGACATCCTGGAGGAGATCGTCGGCGAGATCACCGACGAGTACGACCGGGAGATCCCGCCGGTGGTGGAGCTGGGCGAGGACCGCCACCGGGTCAGCGCCCGCCTGGACATCACCGACCTCGGCGAGCTGTACGGCCTGGAGGAGTACGACGACGAGGACGTGGAGACCGTCGGCGGACTGCTGGCCAAGGCGCTGGGCCGGGTGCCCATCGCCGGGGCGTCGGCGGCGGTCGAACTCCCCGACGGCCGTGCGCTGCGGCTGACCGCGGAGGCCTCCGCCGGCCGCCGGAACAAGATCGTGACGGTTCTGGTGGAGCCGGTGGGCCTTGCCGGACCGGGCGACGAGAAGGAGACGAAGCCGGAGTGACCCCCCAGGAGCTGCGCGCCCTGTGCCTGTCCTTCAACGCCACCGTGGAGGACTTCCCGTTCAACCCGGAGACCTCCGTCTTCAAGGTCCTGGGCAAGATGTTCGCCCTGTCGAACCTGGACGCGCGGCCCCTGACGGTCAACCTCAAGTGCGACCCGGAGGACGCCGTCCGGCTGCGGGACGAGCACCCCGCACTGATCGTCCCCGGGTACCACATGAACAAGCGCCACTGGAACACCGTGACGGCCGACGGGGAGCTTTCCGACCGGCTGGTCGGGGAGCTCGTCGAGGACTCCTACGACCTGGTGGTGGCGGGCCTGCCCAGAGCGCAGCGGCTGCGCCTGGACCGGCCGTGATCCCTGCCCGGCTCGTCGTCGGCGGTCCGGCTCTTCGTATGCTCGGGGCATGACCGACAGCAACGCGCTCGACCCCGAGGACCGCAAGATCGTCACCCTGGCCCGGTCCGCCCGCGCCCGCAACGGTGTGCCCGAGGGGGCGGCCGTGCGCGACGAGACCGGCCGTACGTATGTGGCAGGCACCGTCGATCTCGACTCCCTGAAGCTGAGCGCCCTCCAGACGGCGGTGGCCATGGCGGTGGCGTCCGGCGCGAAGTCGCTGGAGGCGGCGGCGGTGGTGACCGAGGCGCAGTCCGCGTCCGCGCAGGACCTGGCGGCGGTACGGGACCTGGGCGGACCCGGGACGCCGGTACTGGTGGCCGCACCGGACGGCACGGTCGGCGCGACCGTCGCCGCGGGCTGAGCACCTCCGCCGTGGCGGGCCGAGGAGCGGTCCGGAATCCGCCCTTGCCGTTCCTCGGCCCGTACGCATCAATGAAGTCGCTGAGCCGGCCGTCGGAGCCGGCCGCGGAGTTCCCGCCGAGCCCGGACGCTGCCCGCCGGCACCAAAACTGATACTGCGTCAGTTTCCTTGTCGCGTCTCCATTGACTTCTCACGCGACCTGCACATCAATGGCCCCCTGTCGGCGCAGACGAGCCGCTGCGCCCGCATCCCTCGGAGGGGGCAAGCATGGGTCCAGAACCCCGGAGATCCCTATGGCGCCGGTGGGCGTCGCTGCTCGGGGCGACCGCGCTCGCGGTCACCGCGGGCGGCGCACTCGCCTGTCCGGCCGGAGCCGCGTCCACGAACGTGGACTTCGCCGCGCACTGCATCCCGCCCGCGATCGCGGGCCTCCCGCCGATCGACGGCACCACCACCGCGAACATCGCGGTGGACAACGCCAACCCCAAGGTCGGCGACACCGTCACCGTCACCTACACGGTGGTCACGGCCGCCGCGAGCAACCCCACCGATCTCGCCCTGCCGGCCGACATCATGACGCCGACCGGCAAGGTCACCCTCGGCGGGGCACAGACGGGCAGCGTCACGGTCGCCGGGCCGAAGAAGAACGACCCGGTACCGGGCCGGGGTGCCTTCCCGTCGTTCTCCATGACCGGCACGTTCACGGTCACCGCGCCCGGCGCGATCACGCTCTCGCCCGGCGACTACAACATCCACACCAGCTACATCCTGGAGCTGGACACCCCCTGCACGGTCATCACCCCGCCCGCGCCGGTCTCCGAGACCGTCACCGCGACGGACGTGAGCCAGCCCAACACCCGTGCCATCACGCTCGGTTCGGCCTCCGGCAACCCCGGTGACAGCGTCACCGTCACCGGCAGCAACTTCACCCCGGGCGCGAGCGTCACCCTGGCTGGCCGGGCCGGGACCGCCCAGACCGCGGACACGGCGACCGTGACCGCGAACGCCCAGGGCGCCTTCAGCGGCGCGCTCGTCGTCAACGACCGGACGACCACCGGGGTCGTGGCGTACGAGGGCGGCGCGTGGAGCTCGGACAAGGGGGCGGGACCCGCCGCCTATGTCGTCGTCGACAACACGCCCGTACCCGAGGGCAGTCAGAAGCTGACCACCACGGTCCGGGCGGGGACGCTGTCCATGTCCCAGGCCGGGGACGCGGTGCAGCTGTCGGCGGTCGACTTCGGCCAGGGCGGCGCCTCGGCCGGATCCCTCCGGACGGTGACCGTCAAGGACTTCCGCGGCGGACCCGCGGGCTGGTCCCTGACCGGCAAGGTCACCGACTTCACCGGACCCGGCGCCAAGATCGACGCCGGCAGGCTGAGCTGGACCCCCGCCTGCGCCACCAAGGCGGGCAGCCCGAGCACCTGCCAGGCCGGTTCGGCGGGCACGGTGGGCACCTCGGGAGCGACGCTGGCCGCCACCCCCGACTCCGCGCTCACCGGCGGAGAGTTCACCGTGGACGCCCGGCTGTCGCTGGACGTACCGGCGTTCACCCCGCCGGGCACGTACTCCGGGATCCTCACGCTGACGCTCACCTGACCGCACCCTTCCGAGGACGGGCGCCCCACCACGGGTCCGCACCCGCCCGTCCCGCCTCGGCAAGGTCCACCCGGCCGGTCCCGTCCACGTCGGCCGGTCCCGTCCGGTCGGTCCACCCCGGCCGGTCCCGTCCGGTCGGTCCACCCCGGCCGGTCCCGTCCGGCGGCTCGTCCGTCCGGCGGCTCGTCCGGCTCGGCTCGATCACCTCAGCGGGGGTCCGCACCCATGCGCAAGCCGCACCTGCACCTGCCTCCGGCCCCACGTCCGGCCGCCGTGCTCCCGGCGTCACGTCCGTCCCCGGCGCTGTACCCGGCACTGGCACTGGCCCTGCTCGTGGGCCTCCTCCTCGCCGTCACGGCCGCCCCCGCGCGCGCCGCCGACAACGGCAGCTGGTCCGTCTACCCGGCCTCCCCGGCCGCCGCGGCCCGCCCCTACTTCTACGTCTCCGCCGATCCGGGCCAGACGATCGAGGACAAGGTCGTCGTCGCCAACAGGACCGGCGCGCCCCTGACCTTCCGCCTCTACGCGGCCGACGCCTACAACACCGCCCGCGACGGAGGCTTCGCCGTGCGGACGCTGAAGGAGCGGATGCGGGGTGTGGGCGCCTGGGCGAAGCCGGCCCGCGGCCGGGTCACCGTGCCCGCCCACGGCTCGGTCACCGTGCCCGTCACGCTGACGGTGCCCCGGGACGCCGAACCGGGCGACCACCCCGGCGCCATCGTGGCGCTCGACGAACGCGTCGACGCCGGTTCCGGATCGCTCGCCGTCGGGGTGCAGCGGGCCGTCGGCGCGCGGGTCTACCTGCGGGTGAGCGGCCCCGCCCTGCCCGCGATCTCCGTCGAGGACGTCCGGATCAGCCACCACCAGCCCCTCGTGCCCGGCCTCGGCGCCGGCACGGCGACGATCTCCTACACCCTGCGCAACACCGGCAACGTCACCCTCGACCCGAAGGTGCAGCTGACGGTCCGGGGCCTGTTCGGGCGTACGCTCCTCAGCCGCGCGCTGACCAGGATCCCCGCCGAGCTGCTGCCGGGGCAGCGCGTGCGGCTCAGCGAGCCCTGGCACGGCTCGCCCCAGTTCGACCGGGGCGAGGTCACCCTGACGGCCAGCGCCCAGGGCACCCGGGAATCGGCGAGCGCGTCGTTCCTCGCGCTGCCGTGGCTGCTGGTGGCGGTGGCGTTCGCCGCCGGAGTCGTCGGCGGGGTGCTGCTGGTCAGAGTGCGTCGGGGCCGCGCTCGCCGGTCCGTACCCGCACGACCGTCTCGACCGGCGTCGCCCACACCTTCCCGTCGCCGATCTTCCCCGTCCGTGCCGCGTTGACGACGGCGTCGATGACGGCGTCGGACTCGGCGTCGTCGACGACGACCTCGATCCGGACCTTGGGCACCAGGTCCACCCGGTACTCGGCGCCCCGGTACACCTCCGTGTGTCCGCGCTGGCGGCCGTAGCCGCTGGCCTCGGTGACGGTCAGACCGTGCACACCGAGCTCCTGCAGAGCGGTCTTGACCTCGTCGAGACGGTAGGGCTTGACGATCGCGGTGATGAGCTTCATGCCTGGGGCTTGACCTTCTGCGCGGAGGGGAGGGCGGAGTGGCCGACCGGGGCGCCGTGGCCCAGGACCCCGTGATCGTAAGCCGTCTCGGCGTGCACCGTAAGGTCCAGGCCGGTGTGCTCCTGCTCCTCGCTCGCCCGGAACCCGAGCAGCCGGTCCAGCAGCCTGCCGATGCCGTACGTCACCGTGAACGCGTACGCCGCCACGGCCGCGACGGCCACCGCCTGCCGGCCGAGCAGCCCGAGCCCGCCGCCGTCCAGCAGGCCCGTGGCGCCGCCGGTCATCCGCGAGGTGGCGAACACACCGATGAGCAGGGTGCCGGTGACTCCGCCGACCAGGTGGACCCCGACGACGTCGAGGGAGTCGTCGTAGTCGAACCGGAACTTCCAGCTCACGGCGTACGAGCAGACGACACCGGCGGCGAGGCCGACGGCCAGCGCGCCGAGCAGCGAGACCGAACCGCAGGAGGGGGTGATCGCGACCAGGCCCGCGACCGCGCCGGAGGCGGCGCCCAGGGTGGTGGGGTGGCCGTCGCGCCGCTGCTCCACGAAGAGCCAGCCGAGCAGACCGGTGGAGCCGGCGACCAGGGTGTTGAGGAGGACGGCGGCGGCCAGGCCGTCGGCCTTCAGCGCCGAGCCCGCGTTGAAGCCGAACCAGCCGAACCACAGGAGACCGGCGCCCAGCATGACCATCGGGAGGTTGTGCGGGCGCATCGCGTCCTTCTTGAAGCCCAGCCGGGGGCCGAGCACCAGACACAGCGCGAGGCCGGACGCACCGGAGGCGATCTCGACCGGGAGCCCGCCGGCGAAGTCGAGGGCGCCGAGGTGCTGCACGATCCAGCCGCCGGGGCCCCACACCCAGTGGGCTATGGGTACGTATACGAGCAGCGCCCAGACGGGGACGAACACCAGCCACGCCCCGAACTTCACCCGGTCCGCGACCGCGCCGCTGATCAGCGCGGCCGTGACGATCGCGAAGGTGAGCTGGAAGGTGGCGAAGAGCAGGGTCGGCACGCTCCCGTGGACGCTGTCGGGGCCCAGGTCCGCCATGCCGAGGTGGCCGAGCCCGCCGATGAGCCCGCCCGCGACGTCGTCGCCGAAGGCGAGCGAGTAGCCGGCGACCAGCCACACCACCGTGACCAGGGCTATCGACACAAAGCTCATCATCAGCATGTTCAGGACACTCTTGGTGCGGACCATGCCGCCGTAGAAGAGGGCCAGACCGGGGGTCATCAGCAGGACGAGGGCGGTGGCGGCGAGCAGCCAGGCGGTGTCGCCGGTGTCGAGGCGCCCTTCGGCGAGAGGGGCGGAGAGGGGCGCGGCCAGGGTCACGGTGTCTCCAACGGGATGGGGGCTCGTCAGAGGTTCACCGGTGGGCGTTTCCGGTTGTGCACAGGGGTGTTTCGGCAGAGTTTCCTGTTGCCGGGAGGTTTCCGGGAGCTCACCGTCGGGGGGAGCCTGGCGCTGCGTGCAGCCGGGGTTCGTGGATCAGGGAGAATGGGCCTCATGAGCGTTCGTACCCCGTCACCCGAACAGTCGGCCGAGGCCGCCCACCGCGCCGGCTTCGCCTGCTTCGTGGGCCGCCCCAACGCGGGCAAGTCCACCCTCACGAATGCTCTGGTCGGCCAGAAGGTGGCGATCACGGCGAACCAGCCGCAGACCACGCGGCACACGGTGCGCGGCATCGTGCACCGGCCGGACGCCCAGCTGATCCTGGTGGACACCCCCGGCCTGCACAAGCCGCGCACCCTGCTCGGCGAGCGGCTCAACGACGTCGTGCGCACCACCTGGGCCGAGGTCGACGTGATCGGCTTCTGTCTGCCGGCGAACGAGAAGCTCGGTCCCGGCGACCGCTTCATCGCAAAGGAACTGGCGTCGATCAAGAAGACGCCGAAGATCGCGATCGTCACCAAGACCGACCTGGTCGACGGCAAGGCGCTGGCCGAGCAGCTCATCGCGATCGACCAGCTCGGCGCGGAGCTCGGCTTCGAGTGGGCCGAGATCATCCCCGTGTCGGCGGTCGCCGACCAGCAGGTCGACCTGCTCGCCGACCTCATCGTCCCGCTGCTGCCGGAGGGGCCCGCGCTCTACCCCGAGGGCGACCTGACGGACGAGCCCGAGCAGGTGATGGTGGCGGAGCTGATCCGCGAGGCCGCGCTGGAGGGCGTACGGGACGAGCTTCCGCACTCCATCGCCGTGGTCGTGGAGGAGATGCTCCCGCGCGAGGACCGCCCCGCCGACAAGCCCCTCCTCGACATCCACGCCTTCGTCTACATCGAGCGCCCCAGCCAGAAGGGGATCATCATCGGCCCCAAGGGCAAGCGGCTGAAGGAGGTCGGCATCAAGTCCCGCAAGCAGATCGAGGCGCTGCTGGGCACGCCGGTCTTCCTCGACCTGCATGTGAAGGTGGCGAAGGACTGGCAGCGCGACCCCAGGCAGCTGCGCAAGCTCGGCTTCTGAGCCCGGCGGCGGCAGGCCCGACGGGCCCGGTGGGCTCATCGGGCCGGGCCGGGCCGCCTCGCCCCAGCCATCCCGGTGCGCCCCGGCTCAGTCCACCCCGCGGATCCGTCCCACCAGCACCGCCCCGGCCAGCCCGATCAGCGCCGCCAGCGCGTACAGCATCCGGTAGCCGCCCAGGTACGTCACGACCGGCGCCGCCAGCACCGGGGCCGCGACCTGGGGCAGGGCGTTGGCGATGTTGATGACGCCCAGGTCCTTGCCGCGGTCCAGGGCCTTCGGCAGGACGTCGGTCATCAGGGCGAAGTCGACGGAGGTGAAGACACCGAAGCCGATGCCGAGGACGGCCGCGGCGGCGATCGCGCCGGGCCAGGTCTGCCAGCAGGCCAGCGCCGCCGTCGCCACCGCCATCAGGATGCCGGACCAGATCACGAACGGCTTGCGGCGGCCCAGCCGGTCCGACCACACCCCGCCCACCACGACGGTGGCGAGGAGCGTGATCCCGTTCACCGCCGTGAGGACGAGGACCCCCTGCTCGGGGTCGTCGAGGTGCAGCCGGTCCCGCAGGTAGTAGAGCAGGTACAGCAGCACGAGCGCGTTGCTGAGGTTGATCAGGAAGCGGGTCAGCCAGGCCCACGCCAGGTCCGGGTGCTCGCGCGGACTCAGCCGGAACGAGGCGAGGAACGCCCGCCCCGACCAGGGCGGCCGCGCCGACGCCGGCAGCCGCAGGTCCGCGTGGCGCAGGACGTACGGCAGGACGCCCACCAGGGTGAACACCGCGCACGCCGCGTACCCGCCGCCGGTGCCCCCGGCCACCGTCGCCAGCCCCGTGCCGCCGACCACGCCGAGGATCTGCGCCGCGCCCAGCCAGCCGCCCACGCTGCCGCGCTGGAGCCGCGGCACCCGGTCCGGGACGGCCGCGGTGACCGCGGCGAACGCGGCGTTCAGGGTGAGCTGGACCAGGCACCAGCCCGCCGCCATCGTCCACACCCCGCCCGCGCCCGCGAGGAGCAGCAGGGACAGCGCGCCGCCGGCCGCCCCGGCCACGATCCACGGCGTACGGCGGCCCCACCGCGCGGTCGTCCGGTCGGACAGCGCGCCGAAGAGCGGGTTGGCGACCAGCGAGACCACCGCGCCCGCACCCGTCACCCAGGCCAGCATCGTCTCCTTGGACATGCCGGAGCCGGGCGCGAAGTCCTCCGCCTGGGAGGCGAGGAGGATCTGGAGCGGGCCGTACCAGCCCACCCAGATCGCCCCGTTGGCGAGGCAGAGCGCCGAGGTCCAGCCCCGGCCCACCCGCTCGGCCGGTTCGGCGAGGGCGGAGACGGGCACGGGCACGGCCGGTTCGGCCGCGGTCATCTCTGCGCCCGCAGGACGTCCCGCAGCCAGTGGTACGAGGCCTTCGGGGTGCGCTCCAGGGTGTCGTAGTCGACGTGCACGAGGCCGAAGCGGCGCGCGTACCCCTCCGCCCACTCGAAGTTGTCCATCAACGACCAGACGAAATAGCCGCGTACGTCGACGCCCTGCGCCAACGCCGCGTGCAGCGCCCGGACATGACCGTCCAGGAAGGCGATCCGCTCCTGGTCGTCGAGGCCTTCGTACGAGCAGCCGTTCTCGGTGATGACCACGGGCGGGAGCCGGTCGCCGTAGCGCTCGCGGAAGCCGGTGAGCAGCTCGGTGAGCCCCTCGGGCACCACCGCCCAGCCGAAGTCGGTGACCGGGTATCCCTCCAGTTCCTTGACGGTGAAGGGCAGTTCGGCGGGCAGGGTCAGTCCGCCGAACTCGATCTCCGAGCCCTCGGGCGCGCCCACCCTGGTCGGCTGGTAGTAGTTGATCCCGTACCAGTCGACCGGCTCTCCGATGATCTTCAGGTCCGCCTCGACGTCACCGGGCATCAGCTCGGCGATGCCGTCGGGGTAGCGGCCCAGCAGGACGGGGTCGGCGAAGAGCCGGTTGAGCAGGAGGTCGTAGAAGTCGGCCGCCGCCACGTCCTCGTCGCGGTCCGAGGCCGCCCAGGTCGGGCCGTGCGAGTTGGCGATCCCGAGGTCGTCCGCCCCGGCCGCGCGCAGCGCCCGTACGGCCAGACCGTGGGCGAGGAGCTGGTGGTGGGCCGCCGGCAGGGCGTCGAACATGAGCTGCCTGCCGGGGGCGTGCGCGCCGAGCGCGTGGCCGAGCAGGGTGTGTTCGGCGGGCTCGTTGAGAGTGATCCACTTCTTGACCCGGTCGCCGAGGCGTCCGGCGACGACCGAGGTGTACTCGGCGAACCGTTCGGCGGTGTCCCGGTCCAGCCAGTCCAGCTCCGCGGGCAGGTCCCAGTGGAACAGGGTCGGCACGGGCCGTACGCCCGCCGCGCACAGGGCGTCGACCAGGCGGTCGTAGAAGTCGAGGCCGCCGGGGGAGTTCACCCGCGGCCAGGAGACCGAGAAGCGGTACGCGTCCACGCCGAGGTCCTGGAGGAGGGCCACGTCCTCGGGGTAGCGGTGGAAGTGGTCGCAGGCCACCGCCGCCGTCGAGCCGTCCTTGATGTGTCCGGGACCGGCGCTGAAGGCGTCCCACACGGACGGCCCGCGCTGGTCCACGGCGCCCTCGATCTGATGGGCCGAGGTCGACACCCCCCACAGGAAGCCGTCGGGGAAGCGGGGCATCGGGTGCGCGGCAGCGCGCGCTTGAGTCGCCATGCGCCGGATCATCGGTACCGCCGGTAACCGAAGTCAACGGTCCTGCGCGAACCGCGGCCGGGACAAGTCCCTAAGCTCCTTCCTTCAGGACCCGGGAGACGAGCGTGCGCTGCTCCTCGGTCAGCCGGGGGTCGGCCGCGTACACCGTCCGGCCGTCCACCGTGATCTCGTAGCGGAAGCCGTCCGGGACCCCGGTGGGCGGCACGCCCCGGCCGGCGGCCAGTGCCTTCTCTGCCAGGGCATGCCACTCGGGCGCGTCGGGCCGCCCCGAGGTGTCCACCTCGGCGACCCGCTCGATGCCCGCGAACCCGCCCGTGCGCCTGATCCGAATACGCATGGGTCTGTGTCTAGTACGGAATCAGAGCGTGCGCACCCCGACCTGTTCCCAGGCCTTCAGCACGGCCTGGAGTTCCTCGCCCGCGCCGTAACGGGCCCGCGCCGCGGCCGCGGTGAGCGTGGCGAAGTCGGCGAACAGCGCGTCCGTCTTCAGTTCGCCGCCGGTCAGCACGTCGTACCAGACCTGTCCGGCCCGCTCCCAGGCGTGCCCGCCGAGCGCGGTGGCGGCGAGGTAGAAGGCGTGGTTGGGGATGCCGGAGTTGATGTGGACGCCGCCGTTGTCGCGGCCGGTGCGCACGAAGCCGTCCATCGTCGCGGGCTGCGGGTCCTTGCCGAGGACGTCGTCGTCGTACGCCGTGCCCGGAGCCTTCATCGAGCGCAGCGCGGTGCCGGTGACGCGGGGGGCGAGCAGGCCCGCGCCGATCAGCCAGTCGGCCTCGGCGGCGGTCTGGCCGAGCGTGTACTGCTTGATCAGCGAGCCGAAGACGTCCGACAGCGACTCGTTGAGGGCGCCGGACTGGTCGAAGTAGGCGAGGTTGGCGGTGTACTGGGTGACGCCGTGGGTGAGTTCGTGGCCGATGACGTCCACCGGGAGGGTGAAGTCGAGGAAGATCTCGCCGTCACCGTCGCCGAACACCATCTGCTCGCCGTTCCAGAAGGCGTTGTTGTAGTCCCGGTCGTAGTGCACGGTCGCGTCCAGCGGCAGTCCGGCGCCGTCGATCGAGTCGCGCCCGTAGGCACTGAGGTACAGCTCGAAGGTGGCGCCCAGACCTGCGTACGCGCGGTTGACGGTGGCGTCCTTGACGGCCCGGCCGTCCTCGCCGCGGACCTTGTGGCCGGGCAGGTCCGTGTGGTGGCGGGCGTCGTAGAGGGTGCGGTGCGGCTTGCCGGTCGCGGCCGGTGCGGCGACGGCCGGGGCGCCCACCACGGTGGTCAGCCGGCGGCGGGTGCGCTCCAGGGCGTCGTGCTCCAGGGAGCGGCGGGCGGGACCGGAGAGCGCGGGGTCCTCGTGCTGCGCGAGCTTGTCGAGGACATGCGGCGGGACGATCGTGCAGAAGACGGGCTCGGAGCCCCCGTGTGTCGTCATGCCCGGCACCTTGGCACCGTGTTGTCCGGATGTCACTACCCGCAACCATGATTGGTGAAATACAGGGACAAACAACCTCGTCTTGGTCACGGAGTGGTATGAGACACCTTTTTGTCCGTTTCATTCCATACGTCCATCCGGTCCCGCATACTGGAACACCCCCGCGCCATCGGTGCGGCTCGGCTAGGCTGCGCAGCATCATGCGTTTCGGGCTGCTTCTCCTTAGCTGCCGCGGCGAGGGCCTGTAGTCGAGGCCGACCCCCTCCCCGCGGAGCTTGGCGTTGCGTCGTCGGCCGTCCTGTAGGACACCTTCACGAGGAGCCCACGCCACCATGGCCAACCGCCAGCAGCCCAGTTCCATGCCGATCCACAAGTACGGCCAGTACGAGCAGGTCGACATCCCGGACCGCACCTGGCCGGGGAAGCGGATCACCGCAGCGCCCCGTTGGCTCTCCACCGACCTGCGCGACGGCAACCAGTCCCTGATCGACCCCATGTCGCCCGAGCGCAAGCGCCGGATGTTCGACCAGCTGGTCAAGATGGGCTACAAGGAGATCGAGGTCGGCTTCCCGGCCTCCGGGCAGACCGACTTCGACTTCGTGCGCTCGATCATCGAGGAAGAGGGCGCGATCCCGGACGACGTGACGATCTCCGTACTGACCCAGGCCCGCGAGGACCTGATCGAGCGGACGGTGGAGTCCCTGAAGGGCGCCAAGCGCGCCACCGTCCACCTGTACAACGCCACCGCCCCGGTCTTCCGCCGGGTCGTCTTCCGCGGCTCCAAGGAAGAGATCAAGCAGATCGCCGTCGACGGCACCCGGCTGGTCGTGGAGTACGCCGAGAAGCTGCTGGGCCCCGAGACGGAGTTCGGCTACCAGTACAGCCCCGAGATCTTCACCGACACCGAGCTGGACTTCGCGCTGGAGGTCTGCGAGGCGGTCATGGACGTCTACCAGCCCGGCCCGGGCCGCGAGATCATCCTGAACCTGCCCGCCACGGTCGAGCGCTCCACCCCCTCCACGCACGCGGACCGCTTCGAGTGGATGCACCGCAACCTCTCCCGCCGTGAGCACGTGTGCCTGTCGGTCCACCCGCACAACGACCGCGGCACCGCCGTCGCCGCCGCCGAGCTGGCCCTGATGGCCGGCGCCGACCGCGTCGAGGGCTGCCTGTTCGGCCAGGGCGAGCGCACCGGCAACGTCGACCTGGTCACCCTGGGCATGAACCTGTTCTCCCAGGGCGTCGACCCGCAGATCGACTTCTCCGACATCGACGAGATCCGTCGTACGTGGGAGTACTGCAACCAGATGGAGGTCCACCCGCGCCACCCGTACGTGGGCGACCTGGTCTACACGTCCTTCTCCGGCTCCCACCAGGACGCCATCAAGAAGGGCTTCGACGCGATGGAGGACGAGGCGAAGGCCAAGGGCGTCACCGTCGACGACATCGAGTGGGCGGTCCCGTACCTGCCCATCGACCCCAAGGACGTCGGCCGCTCCTACGAGGCCGTCATCCGCGTCAACTCCCAGTCCGGCAAGGGCGGTATCGCCTACGTCCTGAAGAACGACCACAAGCTGGACCTGCCGCGCCGGATGCAGATCGAGTTCTCGAAGCTCATCCAGGCGAAGACGGACGCCGAGGGCGGCGAGGTCACCCCGAAGGACATCTGGGCGGCCTTCGAGGACGAGTACCTGCCCAACCCGGAGAACCCCTGGGGCCGCTTCCAGGTCCGCACGGGTCAGTCGACGACCGACACCGACGGCGTGGACACGCTGACCGTGGAGGCGACCGTCGACGGCGAGGACACCGTCCTGACCGGCTCCGGCAACGGTCCGATCTCGGCCTTCTTCAACGCGCTGGAGTCGATCGGCGTCGACGTACGCCTGCTGGACTACCAGGAGCACACGATGAGCGAGGGCGCCTCCGCCCAGGCCGCCTCGTACATCGAGTGCGCGATCGGCGACAAGGTGCTGTGGGGCATCGGCATCGACGCGAACACGACGCGTGCCTCGCTGAAGGCGGTCGTCTCGGCCGTCAACCGCGCGACCCGCTGACACCGCCTCCGACGAGGCCCTTCCGGTGCCCCGACCGCCCGCCCGGGCGGGCGGGGCACCGTCGTGTACCGGCCATCCGACCGAGGAGGTCACGGACAGGTCTCGTACGGGGTACTGACGCGACCTCACCGATGTGGCTAACATCACGCAAGCGCGGCGATGTTGCCGCGGGGTTACGGAGGTGCGACGTGCTGCCAGTCCGGGGACAAGACGGCCGTGCCACCAGGTTTGCGCGCATCCTGGGCACCCGCACCTCATGGACACCCGTCGGCGACGGCGAGTTCTTCTGTCCCGGCTGCGGAGGCGACCGCAACTACCAGCGGCTGACCGGCCGCCGGCGCTTCACCCTGCTCGGCGTGCCCGTGCTGCCGCGCGGCGAGACCGGACCGGTCGTCGAGTGCGCGGCCTGCCGCCGCCACTTCGGCGCCGACGTCCTGGACCACCCGACCACCACCCGCTTCTCCGCCATGCTGCGCGACGCCGTGCACACCGTCGCCCTCGCCGTCCTGGCCGCCGGCGGCACCTGCGCCCCCGCGTCCCTGGAGGCGGCCGCGGCCACGGTCCGCGCGGCCGGCTTCGAGGACTGCACACGGGACCAGCTCGGCGCCCTCGTCGAGGCCCTGGCCGCGGACACCGGGCGCGTGATCGGCCCGCCCTGCGGGGCCGGCCTCGCCATAGAGCTGCACGAGGCCCTGGACCCGCTCACCCCGCACCTCGCCGCCGTCGGCCGCGAGTCGATCCTGCTGCAGGGCGCCCGCATCGCCCTGGCCGACGGCCCCTACACCCCCGCCGAACGCGACGTCCTGGTCACCGTGGGCGCGGCCCTGGCGATCTGCACGGACGACGTCACCCGCCTGCTGGCGGCAGCGGCCAGGACACCGTCGTAGGACGCCGTACTCCCCGGGGAGTAACGGCGGCCCCGGGCCACCCGACGCAGTAGGTCCCGGCTCGCTCCCGCGCCGGACGAAAACCGCTCCCCGCCCCGGAAGTCTGGACGACGTCAGCAGACGACCGGACCGGAGGGAGCCCTGTCCATGGGGGCCTTGGAGACACGTACGCGGACACGGCGGCGGGCCGTGCCCTGGGCGGTGCTAGCACTGTGGATCGGGCTGCTCGCGGCCGTCGCCCCGTTCGCGGCGAAACTCGCCGACGTGCAGCACGACCGGGTCACCGACTACTTGCCGGCGAGCGCCGATTCCACCCGGGTGGCCAGGATCCAGGACCGGCTGCCGGGCGGCGAGACCACCGAACTGGTGCTGGTCTACCACCGCGACGGCGGACTCACCGCGGCCGACCGGGCCCGCGCCGGGGAGCAGATCGCGCGGATCGCCGGGCAGCACACACTGACCGCGACCCCGCGGGGCGTGCCCTCCGCGGACGGCACCACCCTGATGTACCCCGTCGCCAGCAACGAGCCCGGCACCGACGAGGACGCGCGCAACGCCCTCGTGGATGACGTGCGCGCGGTCGCGCGAGGCACGGACGGGCTGAGCGTCCAGGTCGGCGGTCCTGGCGCACTCGCCACGGACGCCGCGGGGGTCTACGCATCACTCGGCGGGCCGCTGCTCTACACGACCGTCGCCGTCGTGGCCCTCCTGCTGATCCTCATCTACCGCAGCCCCGTGCTGTGGCTGCTGCCGCTCGTCGTCGCGGGCGTCGCCGACTTCCTGTCCACGGGCATCGCCTACGGACTCCATCAGGTCTTCGGCACGACGGTTTCGGGACAGAGCTCCGGCGTCATGACCATCCTCGTCTTCGGCGCGGGCACCGACTACGCGCTGCTGCTCGTCTCCCGCTACCGCGAGGAGCTACGGCGCCACGAGCGTCCCCACGACGCCATGCTGGCCGCCCTGCGCGGCTGCGGGCCCGCCGTGCTCGCCTCCTGCGCGACGGTCGCCGCCGGACTGCTGTGCCTGCTCGCGGCCGACCTCAACAGCAGCCGCGGAATGGGCCCGCTCGGCACGGTGGGCGTGCTGTGCGCGCTCGTGGCGATGCTGACGCTCCTGCCCGCGCTCCTCGTGCTGCTGGGGCGCCACGTGTTCTGGCCGCTCGTGCCCGCCTACGGCAGCACGCCCAAGGTGCGCCGGTCGCTGTTCGCCGCGATGGGCAGCTCGGCGGGCCGGCGTCCGCTGACCGTCCTGGCCGGCGGCGCCGCCCTGCTCGGCGCGCTCGCCCTGGGTGCGCTGAACCTGCCCGGCGGGCTCAAGCAGACGGACACCTTCGTCGACCGGCCCGAGTCGGTCACCGCCCTCCAGACCCTGGCCCGCGCCTTCCCCGAGCGGTCCAGCCAGCCCATCACCGTCATCACCCCGGCCGGCCGCGCCGACGCGACGCTGGGCACCGTCCGCGCCGTCCGGGGCGTCGACAGCGCCGAGCCGGGACGTACCGGGGACGGCTGGACCGAGATCTCCGTCATCGCGCGGGGCACCCCCCAGTCGGCGGCCGAGACCCGCACCATCGAGGACCTGAGGCACGCCCTGCCCGGCTCCTACGTCGGCGGCCCCAGCGCCCAGCAGCTGGACCTCGTCGACACCAACGCCCGCGACCGGCTGGTCGTCGTACCGATCGTCCTCGTCTCGGTGCTGCTGATCCTGGTCCTGCTGCTGCGTTCGCTCGTCGCGCCGCTGATGCTGGTCGCCGCGGTCGTCGCGGTGTGGGGTGCGGCGCTCGGCATCGGCGGGCTGGTGTTCGGGCCGCTGTTCGGCTTCGGCGGCACGGACCCGGGGCTCGGGCTGCTGTCCTTCGTGTTCCTGGTGGCGCTCGGTGTCGACTACGGCATCTTCCTCATGCACCGGATGCGGGAGGAGTCCAGGCGCGGCGCGGAACCCTCGGCCGCCGCGCTGACCGCGCTGCGCACCACGGGCGGGGTCATCGCCTCGGCGGGACTGGTCCTCGCCGCGACCTTCGCGGTGCTGACCAACATGGGGCTGGTGCAGCTCGTCGAGCTGGGCTTCGTCATCGCGGTCGGTGTGCTGCTGGACACCTTCCTCGTGCGGACCTATCTGGTGACCAGCGCGAGCGTGGCACTGGGACGGAAGGTGTGGTGGCCGGGCCCGCTGTCGCGGACACCCGCACCGGTACGGACCGAGCGGCAGCCGGAGCCCGTGTGACGGAATCCGTGTGACGGAGCCCGCGCGACATCGGGGCGCCTCTCCCTGCCGGAGGGGCGCCCTCCTACCGGAAGATGAACCCGTGCATCCCGACCATTCCGTGCAACCCGCTCAGCCCGTGCCGTCCGTGCCGTCCGCGCGGACGGCACAGGCCGTCACCGTGACACCGCCCCGCCGGATCGAGCGGATCATGGCGGTGGTCAACCGCGACCCCCGGACCGCCCCGCACGCCACCCGCAACGACGCGTGGCTGGCGGTGGCCGCCGCCGTGTTCTCCGCGGTGGTCGCGCTCTCCACCGACCCGGCGCGCCGTCCGGACGCGCTCGGCTGGACGCTGCTGCTCGCCGGCGTCGTGCCGCTGGTGTGGCGGCGGCGCCGTCCGCTGCTCACCCTCGCCCTGGTGGTGGCCCTGGTCGTGCCCTACCACGCCCTGGACAACAACCACGCGGCCCCGACGGCGGCCGAGTACATCGCGCTCTACACCGTCGCCGTCACCGGCCGCCCGCTGCGCACCGTGCTGACCGGTCTGACCGTCCTCGGCATCTCCCTCAGCGTCATGCTCACGGTCAACACCCACCAGGCCGTCGAGCTGCTGCGGATCTCCGGCTGGGTGATCGCGGTGCTCTTCTTCGGCGTCGACGTCCGCTACTACCGCCAGTACGTGGCCGCGATCGTCGAGCGCGCCGAGCGCGCCGAACGCACCCGCGAGGAGGAGGCCCGCCGGCGGGTCGCCGAGGAGCGGCTGCGGATCGCCCGCGACCTGCACGACCTGCTCGCGCACAGCATCACCCTGATCGGCGTGCAGACGTCGGTGGCCGCACACGTGCTGGCCGCCGACCCCGGCCGTCTCGACCGCGCGGCCGTCGCACAGGCCCTCGACGACATAGCCGAGACCTGCCGGACGGCACGCGGCGAGCTGCGCACGACCCTGGAGGTGCTGCGCGAGCACGACTCGCCCGAGGCGCGCGGACCGCTGCCCGGCCTGCACGGTCTGCCCGACCTCGCGCAGGCGGCCCGGCTCGCGGGCGCCCGGGTCGAACTGGCCGTGCGCACCGGCGAGGCCCCGCCCGCGGTCGGCGCCGCCGCCTACCGGATCGTGCAGGAGGCACTGACCAACGCCGTACGGCACGGCGGCCGGGACGACCTCACCGTCCGGGTGAGCGTGGACGACGGCGAGGGCGCCCTGCGGGTACGCGTCAGCGACGACGGAACGGGCGCCGGGCCAGGCACCCCCGGCTTCGGACTCGTCGGGATGCGGGAACGCGCCCGCAGCGTCGGCGGGACGGTACTGGCCGGACCGGGCGCCGACGGGGGCTTCGAGGTGACGGCACTGCTGCCGCTGGGAGGGACCGCATGACCGTCCGGGTACTGCTCGCCGACGACCAGACCCTGGTACGGGCGGCGTTCGCGATGCTCGTCGAGTCGGCGGGGGACATGGAGGTCGTAGGACAGGCGGGCACCGGCCGGGAGGCCGTGGAGCTGGCCAGGGCCCGGCGCGCCGACCTGGTCCTGATGGACATCCGCATGCCCGGCCTGGACGGTATCGAGGCGACCCGGCTGATCGCGGCCGACGAGGACCTGGCGGGCGTGCGGGTGCTGGTCCTGACCACCTACGACACCGACGAGAACATCGTCGAGGCGCTGCGGGCCGGTGCCTCCGGCTTCCTGGTGAAGGACACCCGGCCGGCCGAACTCCTCGACGCCATCCGCACGGTGGCGGCCGGGGAGGCGCTGCTGTCCCCGGGGCCGACCGCCCGGCTGATCGCGCGGTTCCTGCGCAGCCCCGCGGCACCGGCGACCGGCGGACCGGAGTGCCTGTCCGACCGCGAGCGGGAGGTGCTCGCCCTGGTCGGGCGCGGACTGAACAACACCGAGATCGCCGAGGCGCTGGGGCTGAGCCCGCTGACCGCGAAGACCCATGTCAGCCGGATCATGGGGAAGCTGGGGGCACGCGACCGGGCCCAGTTGGTCATCGTGGCGTACGAGTCGGGGCTGGTGACGCCGGGCAGGATGTGACGGAGACAGGCCGGCGTCCCGCGCGGGACGCCGACCGGCCGGCGTCCCGTGCGGGACGACACCCGCACAAGGGAGAGCGATGACCCGGCTGAGCCGCACCCTCCTGACCGCCGTCGTGCTCCTCGCCCCGTGGGCGGTCACCGCCCGGACCGCCTCCGCCGCCACCGGCTGCACCTCCTCCGTGCCCTACGTCTCGGGCGTAGGCGGCTACGCCACCTATCGCATCCCCGCCGTCGTCCGCACCCGCACGGGCACGGTCCTCGCCTTCGCCGAGGGCAGGCGCGACGGCGCCGCCGACACCGGGGACATCGACGTCGTGCTGCGCCGCTCCGCCGACGGCGGCTGCACCTGGGGCCCGACGGCCGTGGTCGCCGCCGGGCACGGGGACACCCGGGGCAACCCCGCGCCCGTGGTCGATCCGCGCACGGGCGCGGTCGTGCTGGTCACGTCGTACAACAGCGGTGCCGTGACCGAGGCGCAGATCATGCGCGGCGAGGTCCCGCCCGCGCGGGGCCGGCGGGTGTTCGTACAGCGCAGCCGGGACGACGGCCGGCACTTCGGGCCGCCGCGCGACATCACGGCCGAGGTGAAGCCGGCGGGCTGGCGCTGGTACGCGACCGGGCCCGGCCACGCCCTCGCCCTGACCCGGGGGCCGCACGCGGGTCGGCTGGTCGTCGCCGCCGACCACTCCGTCGCCCCGCCGGCCGGGTCGCCCGACACCGGCCGGGAGGCCAGGTACTACGGCGCGCACGCGTTCTACAGCGACGACGGCGGGTACAGCTGGCGGCTGGGTCTCGTCGCAGGCTCAGCCGGCGGCCCGCACCACCCCAACGAGACCGGTGCCGCGCAACTGCCCGACGGACGGATCTACTTCAACGCCCGGAACCAGAACGGCACCGGCGTCGGCCACCGCCTCGACAGCTACTCCCGCGACGGCGCGCGGACCCTGACCCGGCCCTACGCCGTGCAGCCCACGCTGAACGACGTGCCGGTGGTCCAGGGCAGTGTCCTGCAGCCGTGGGGCCGCGCCGCCCCGCTGCTGTTCTCCGGCCCGTCCGTGCCGACCGCCCGCCGGGCCCTGGCGCTGTGGCGCAGCACGGACGGCGGCGTGACCTTCACCAGGGCGATGACGCTGTCGGGCCGGCCGGCGGCGTACTCGGACCTGGTGCAGACGGGGTCACGGACGGTCGGGGTGCTGTACGAGACGGGGGCGGCGGGGCCGTACGAGACGATCACCTTCCGCCGGGTGACGCTGCCGGACTGACAGGACTTCCGCCAGCCGCCCCGCGGCAGGCCGGACACGCCCTAGAGCAGGCCGGCCGCCGCCAGGTGCTTGCCCACCCGTTCCGTCTCCTCCGGCGACAGCGGCACCTGGGGCTCCGCCGTGGCCGGGCAGTCGATGACCCCCCGCAGGTACAGGGCCGCCTTGAACGCCCCGAGCGCCGCCGAGCTGCCGCCCATCCGCGCCGGATCGCCCACCCCGGTCATCCCGAACAGCGCGCACAACCGCTCCTGTTCGGCCCGCGCCCGCGGCCACTCGCCGTCCCGGCAGAGCCGGTCGAGGCGGACGTAGCCGTGCGGGTCGACGTTCGCGAGGCCGGGCACCGCGCCGTCCGCGCCGAGCGCGAGCGCGCTGTCGACGACCAGTTCGGAGCCGGTCAGGGCGCTGAAGCCGGTGATGCCGGGATGGGCGCGGGCGCCGGTGACGACCTCGCGGAAGCCGACGAGGTCGCCGCTGGAGTCCTTGAGGCCGGCCAGCACACCGTCCGCGGCCAGCTCCAGGACGAGCGCGGCGGGGAGCTTGGTGTGGACGGCGGACGGGATGTCGTAGGCGATGACGGGAACGGACGCGGCGGCCGCCACGAGGCGGTAGTGGCGGGCGATCTCCGCCGGATGGGTGCGGGTGTAGAAGGGGGCGGCCACCACGACCGCGTCCGCGCCCGCCTCGGTCACCGCCCGTACGTGGTCCAGGACGCGGGGCGTCGTCATGTCGATCGCGCCCGCCAGCACCGGCAGCCGCCCGGCCACGTGCCCGGCCACCGTCTCCACGACCAGCCGCCGCTGCCGGTCGGTCAGATAGGCCGCCTCCGAGGTCGAACCGAGCACGAACAGCCCGTGCACCCCGCCCGCCGTCAGATGGTCGACCAGTCTGCGCAGCGAGGGGACGTCCACCTCGCGGTCCGGTGTCAGGGGGGTGCAGACGGGCGGGACGACACCGGTCGGCGGGGCGGGGATCGTCATCAAGGCTCCCTGGGGTGCTGGCTCTGCCGTACGAGGTCGCGGGTCGGCCGGTCCTCCTCCACAGGATGGTGGCAACGGTAGCGATGCGCGGGGTCCGACGCGGCCGAGAAATCCGGCATGACGGACACGCACTCCTGGTCGGTCCGCCAGCACCGGGTGCGGAACGGGCAGCCGCCGGGCGGCCGGGTCGCCGAGGGGACCGGTCCGGTCAGCGGGATCGGGTCGACCGGGTCCAGCAGACCGGGCGTGGCGGAGAACAGCGCACGGGTGTACGGGTGCCGGGCGTGGTCGGTGACCCGGCCGGCCGGGCACTCCTCGACGATCCGGCCCAGATACATCGTGATCACCCGGTCGCTCATCCGGCGTACCGTCTGGATGTCGTGCGAGACGAACACCAGGGCCAGACCCAGGCGTTCCTTCAGGTCCAGCAGCAGGTTGAGGATCTGCGCGCGGACCGACACGTCCAGCGCGCTGGTCGGCTCGTCGGCCACCACCAGACCCGGTTCGAGGGCCAGCGCGCGGGCGATGGCCACGCGCTGGCGCTGGCCGCCGGAGAGCTGTCCGGGCAGCGCGTCGGCCAGCGCCCGCGGCAGACCGACCAGGTGCATCAGTTCCCGAACGCGTTCCTCCCGCGCCGCGGCGGTGCCCCGGCCGTGCACGTCCAGCGGGTCGCGCAGGATCCGCCGTACCGTCAGCCGACGGTTCAGGGCCGTGGACGGATCCTGGAAGACCATGCCGGTGCCCGCCCCGACGGCCGTCCGGCGTTCGGCGGGCGGCATCGACCACAGGTCGCGGCCCCGGAAGGACACCGTGCCCGACGTCGGCCGCTGCACGCCCAACAGCACCTTCGCCAGCGTCGACTTGCCGCAGCCCGACTCGCCGACCACGCCGACCGTCTCCCCGGGCGCCACGGCGAGACCGGCCCCGGTCAGGGCGTACACCCGGTCACGGGCGAACAGCCCGCCGCTGCGGGCCTTGTGCACGACGTGCACGTCGGACAGTTCCACCAGGGCCGTCATGTCACCGGCTCGCTCTCCGAGCTCTGCGAGCCCTCGGGGTCCTGCCCGGCCGGCAGAGCGACCGCCGGGTGGTGGCACGCCGCGGTGTGCCGGGCGCCGCCCACCAGGTCCGGTGCCGTCGTACGGCAGACGTCGTCCGCCCGCGGGCAGCGGGAACTGAAGCGGCAGCCGGGCGGGAAGTCCGCGGGGGCGGGCACGACCCCCCTGATCTGGGTCATGCGCGCGGCCGCCGACTCCAGGGACAGCACGCTGCCGAGCAGCCCGCGCGTGTAGGGGTGGGCGGGCGCCTCCACCAGGTCGGCGGTCACCCCGCTCTCCACGATCTGCCCGCCGTACATCACCACGATCCGGTCCGTGACGTCCGCGACCAGCGCCAGATCGTGCGAGACCAGGACCAGCGCGAAGCCCAGCTCCGCCCGCAGCGCCAGCAGCAGCTCCATGACCTGCGCCTGCACGGTCACGTCGAGGGCGGTCGTCGGCTCGTCCGCGACGATCAGCTTCGGCTCGCGGGACAGGGCCATGGCGATCAGGACCCGCTGGCGCTGTCCGCCGGACAGCTCGTGCGGATAGCTGCGCAGGACCCGGTCCGGGTCCAGGCCGACCAGCGCGAGCAGCTCCGCGGGCTCCCGGCTCCCGCCCCGGCGCACGAGCTGCCCGAGCTGCGCGCGGATCGTCATCGCCGGGTTGAGGGACGACAGCGCGTCCTGGTGGATCATCGCCATCTCGTGACCCAGCAGCCTGCGCCGCACCCGCATCGGCTCGGCCGACAGGTCCCGCCCGTCGAACCGGATCCGCCCGCGCACCCGGGCGCCCTTGGGCTCGAGGCCCATGACGGTGAGCGCGGTGAGCGACTTGCCGCAGCCCGACTCGCCGACCAGGCCGAGGATTTCGCCGGGGCGCACCTCGAAGCCGATGCCGTCGACGACGTCGACGCCGCCGTGACGGCCGGCGAAGCCGACGGCGAGGTCCTCGACCACGAGCACCGGCGGCCCCTCGGGCAGCGGGCGGGCCCGCGCCCGCAGCCGGTCCGCCGCCTCGGCCAGCGACGGCAGCTCCAGGGTCTCGCCGCCGCCCGGTCCGGCCTGCTCCAGCCGGTCCTCCTGTGCGTCCGGCGCGACCTCCCGCGGGGCCGGGGCCGCCCACGCGTCGGAGACGCCCTCGGACAGGATGTTCAGCGACAGCACCGTGACCAGCATCAGCAGGCCGGGGAAGACCGTCGCCCACCAGCCGCCGGTCAGCACCATGTTCTTGCCGTCCGCGATCACACTGCCCCAGGACGGGTCCGGCGGCCGTACGCCCGCGCCGACGAAGGACAGCGACGCCTCGAAGACGACGGCCTCGGCGACCTGGACCGTGCAGAACACCAGGACCGGTGCCGCGCAGTTGACGGCCACGTGACGCAGCACGATGTGCGGGGTGCGGGCGCCGATCACCCGCTCCGCCGTCACATAGTCCTCGCCGTACTGGTCGAGCACGTTCGCCCGTACGACCCGGGCCACCGGCGGGGTGAACAGGAACGCGATCGCGCAGATCAGTACGGTGATGCCGCCGCCGAAGACCGCGACGAGCACCGCCGCCAGCGCGATGCCGGGGAACGCCATCACCACGTCCAGGGCGCGCATCAGCGTCTCGTCGACCCCCTTGCGGGAGGTCGCCGCGACCGCGCCGAGCAGCGCGCCGACGACCAGCGCGAGCGTGGTCGCGCCCAGTCCGATCGCCAGCGACCAGCGGGCGCCGTACATCAGCCGGCTGAGGATGTCCCGGCCGAGGCTGTCCTGCCCCATCCAGTGCGCGGCCGACGGATGTCCGGTGTCGTCGACGGGCGGCTGCTGGTCGAGCGGGTCGTGCGGCGCCAGCAGCGGGGCGAACAGCGCCGCCAGGACGACGACGGCCAGGAGACAGACGGCCGTCCGCGACAGCGGCGGCAGCCGGCGCCAGCCGCGCAGCCGGATGCCGGGCCGGGACAGGGCCCGGGCCAGGCCCTCGCGGGTGAAGGTCATGCAGCCTCCCTCAGACGCGGGTTGACCAGCAGATAGAGGACGTCGATGACGAGGTTGACGACCACGAAGCCGGCCGCGGTCGTCAGGACCACGCCCTGGACGACGGCCGGGTCGCCGTTCTGCACGGCGTCGATCATCAGCTTGCCCATGCCGGGCAGCGAGAAGATCGTCTCGATGACGACGGCGCCGCCCAGCAGATAGCCGACCCGCAGCCCGAGCACGGTCAGCGGATTGACGAGCGCGTTCCTGAGCACGTTGCGGCCCACCACGACCCGCGGCGGCAGCCCGCTGCCGACCGCGGTCCGCACGTAGTCCTTGTCCAGCTCCTCCACCACCGCCGTGCGCACCACCCGGGTGAGCTGCGCGGCCACCGGCAGGGACAGCGCCAGCGCCGGGAGCGTCATCGTCCGCAGCCAGCCGGTGAAGGAGTCGGCCGGGTTGACGTAGCCGCCGGCCGGGAACCAGCCCCGGTCGACCGCCAGGTACTGGATCATCAGCAGGGCCAGCCAGAAGGACGGCGCGGCGACCCCGGTCAGGGACACGACGCGGATGACCTGGTCCGGCAGCCGGTCCCGGTACAGGGCGGCGGTCACCCCGCCGGCCAGCGCCAGCACCACCGCGACGCCGAGCCCCAGGAAGGTCAGCTGGAGGGTGAGCGGCAGCGCGGTGGCGACCTGGTCGGCGACCGGGGACCGGGTCAGGGCGCTGGTGCCCAGGTCGCCGTGGAGCAGGTCGCCGACGAATTCGGCGTAGCGGACGGGCAGCGGGTCCAGCAGGCCGTTGCGCTCGCGGAAGTCGTGCAGCTGCTGCGGGGTCGGGTTGGCGCCCTGGAAGAACGCGGACGCCGGGTCGACGTCGGAGAAGCGCATCACCAGGAACACGAACAGCACGATGCCGAGCAGCAGCGGCACGAGCAGGGCGAGACGGCGGGCCAGGATCCTGACGACGGCGATCACGAGGGCGACTTCCCTGTCACTGGGTCCACTTGGCCTGGAGGAGGTTCACACCGGGGTACGGCTGCGCCCTTATCCCGGTCAGCTTCCTCGGGTTCCAGGCGGTCATCAGCTCGTTGTGGACGACCGGGTAGAGCACGGCCTGCTCGGCGACGACGTCGAGATAGTCCTGGACCATCGCCAGCTTCCGCGCGGGGTCCGGTTCCCGGGTGGCCCGGTCCATGTCCTTGAAGAGCTGCCGGGCGACGGGGTCGCCGGCCCAGCGGGCGTACTGCATCCAGAGGTTCTGCGGGCCGTAGTTGTAGTGCATGATCAGGTCGGCGTCGAGGCCGAACTGGTTGGGGTTCGAGGCGGCCGCCACGACCTGGTAGTCCTGCTTCTGGTCCAGCTTGGTGAAGACGGCCGTGGTCTCCTGCGGGGAGAGCGTGGTCCGCACGCCGATCGCGTCCCAGGAGGCCTTGAGGGTCGGCAGGCAGTCGACGATCCAGCTGACGTTCACCGCGAGGAGGTCGACGTGCAGCCCGCTCACCCCGGCCGCCTTCAGCAGGGCCTTCGCCCGCTCGGGGTCGTGGTCGTAGACCGTCCCCGCCCGCCGGTAGGACGGGTTGCCCTCGTCGAGGAAGGACGAGGCCGGCCTGCCGTGGCCCTTGAGGGCGACCTGCACCATCTTCTCGGTGTCGACGGCGTAGTGCAGCGCCTGGCGCACCCGTACGTCGTCGAAGGGCTTGTGCCGGGTGTTGAACATCAGGAACAGGTTGTTCATCCCGGCCCCGCCGACCACCGACATGCCGCCCTTGCGTAGCTGCCGGATGTTGGCGTACGGGATGTTGTCGGCGATCTGCGCGCCCGCGGCGGCCCCGGAGATCCGGGCGACCCGCGGGGCGGCGTCCACGATCGTCAGCCAGTTCATCCTGCTGAAGGCGGGCCTGCGCGGGCCGTTGTAGCCGGCGAACGCGGCGAAGGTGGTGTTGGACTTCGGGTGGTGGGCGGTCTGCCGGTACGGGCCCGAGCCCACCGCCCTGCCTCTGATCGCGTCGTCCCAGGCGCCCGGTTGCCCGTACACGTGCTTCGGCATGATCTTGGCGAGGGTGAGCCGTGACACCCCGTCCGGGAAGGGGAACTTCAGCACCAGCTCGACGGTGCGCGCGTCGACCCTGCGGACCTCCTTCAGCCAGCTCGCGAAGAAGCCCTTGGCGAGGGTCTGGGTGTCCGGGTCGAGGATCCGGTCGAAGACGAACACGACGTCGTCGGCGGTGACCGGCCGCCCGTCGTGGAACGTGGCGCCCGGCCGCAGCGCGAACCTCCACGAGGTGCCCGAAAGGTCCTCCGGCGTCCGGGTCGCCAGCGCGGCGTACGGCTCGCGGGTGATCGGGTCGGTGTCGACCAGCCCCTCGTAGATGTGGTTGTTGGCGGCCATGGCGAAGGCGGACGCCGTCTGCGTCGGATCCCAGCTGCCGTCGTTGCCGTAGCCGATGACCGCGGTCAGGGTGCGCTGCGCGCCGGCGTCCGACCCGGTGTCGTTGGTGGACTGCGGCCCGGTCGAGCAGGCCGCCAGCGACGACGAGAGCGCCGCGGCCGCGCCCAGGGCGCCGGTGTGCTTCAGGAACGACCGGCGGTGCGGCGCCGGAACGTCGTGGGTCACGTCGCGCACGGTTCCTCCAGCGAAGGGGTTTCGGGGGAGAGGAGGGCGGGGGGTTCGGGCCCGGAGCGGGTGAATTGTCCGCGGAGATACGACGTCCTACGTCCGGTTGGTCAGCGCGACCATAGGAGCGGCCGTGAGGGTGGTCAAGGGCCCGCACACGAATGGCGGTATCCGCCGGAGGTCCGACCAATGGCACGGTGAAATGGCGGCAATTGACGACCTATCAGGCTCTACGGCCCCTGGATACCGCCGGACGTGTGACGCGGGACGTCCGACGGTCCCGCGTCGCGGTGCGCCGGCATGACGGCGCTGCGCGCCCGTGTTGCCGAGGGCGCGCAGCGCGCGGTGAAACGTCCGGGGTTCCTGAAATCCCCGAGGCAGGCCCTAGGGCAGCGTCTTCTCGTAGTACTTGTCCTGGTCGGAGTCGTACACGAGCTTGCCCGCCGCGTCGTAGCCCTTGACGTGCGGAGCCCTGGTGACCTGCCGGTCCAGGGTGCCGTGGGCGACGAACCAGCCGTGGTCCAGGACGGTCTCGCCGGTGGCGCCGCCGTAGGAGACGGTCACCTTCGTCACCTTCGGGTCGACCGTGCCGATGATCGCCCAGCCGAACGGCAGCCTCCAGTGCCCGCGGTCGATGACCGACTGCTGGTAGAGCTTGCCGCTGTTCATGTCGACGGACACGGGGCCGCCGTCCTCGGGGGCGTCGTTGCCCACGCTGGTGTTGCCGCCGGTCGCCGCGCCGTCCTTGACGGTGCAGATCAGCCGGATCGACTGCGCGGCCGGCGCCTGCTTCGAGACCGCCACGACGTACATGCCGTCACCGGGGGCGTTGGAGTCGCCGGTGCTGTTCATCGCCAGGACGATCCGGTAGTCCGCGGCCTTGCCCAGGCTCCGTTCGCCCGCGGACCGGAACGACTCGTTGTAGGCGATGCACTTCTTCAGCCCGTCGGCGGCCTGTGCCCAGGTGATGCCGTCCAGCAGCTGTCCCTCCGTGGCCGGGCGGGCCGGCTCCGTGGCCGGCGCCGACACCGGCGCGGACGAGACCGGCAGGGGGCTGTGCGGGGCGCCGGCGGAGGGCCGCGGCGAAGCCGTGTCCGACCTCCCGCCGACATCCACCGCGTACGCCCCGACGGGCAGCGCGGCCAGCGTCACCAGCATCGCCCCCGCCGCCGCCACCCGGCGGCGCCGCTCGGCCGCACCCCGGCGCCGTACCGCGGCATAGGGCGCGGGCGCCGGCCGGAAGGCGTACGCGTCCTCGGCCAGCAACTCGCGCACCTGCTCCTCGAAGCGGGGGTCGATGTCCTCGCCGCTCGCCGGGGCGCCACCGGATCCGGCCCCGGAACCCGCCTGCGACGACCGTCGCTCTTCCTCGCTCACCTGCTGTCTCCCTGTCCGGCCGACGTACGGCTGGGCTCCGGCGCGTCCGCGACCAGCCCCAGTCCCGGATTGACGCGCAACTTCGCCAGCGCCTTGGACGCCTGGCTCTTGACCGTGCCGACCGAGCAGCCGAGCACCTCGGCGACCTCGCCCTCGGACAGGTCCTCCCAATAGCGCATGACCACCACCGCCCGCTGCCGGGGCGGCAGTCCGGCCAGCGCGGCCATCAGCACACCACGCTCGTCGACCCGCCCCACCGCGTCGTCCCGCCGCGCCCGCTCCGGCGGCGCCGAGGTCAGCGCCTCGGCCACCCGCCGCTTGCGGAAGCGGTCGCTGTTGCAGGTGACCAGCATCCGGCGGACGTACGCCTCCGGGTTGTCGCTGCGCGCGACGCGCCGCCACGACCGGTACGCCTTCGCCAGCGCGGTCTGCGTCAGGTCCTCGGCGTGGTGGGCGTCGCCGGTGAGCAGATACGCGGTCCGCACCAGGCGTGACCATCGCGCTCTGACGAATTCCTCATACTGGGCCTCAAGTTCGGCCTGCATCAAGCACCCTCCTCGCCCACCAGACCACCGCGCGGGCGGATTCGGTTGCCTGGAGCTCTCAGAGGAGGAGCGTCATGCGCAGGCGGTGCTGGTTCGTGCCGAAGTAGTCCTTGCGGGGCGTGCCTTCCGGCGCGAAGCCCAGCGAGCGGTAGAGGAGGACGGCCGTGTCGTTGCCGGGTTCGACGGTGAGCCAGACCTCCTTCACCCCCTCGGAGCGCAGATGGTCGAGGATCTCGGACATCATCCTGCGGCCGAGCCCCTGGCCCTGGAGGCCCGGGGTGATGGCGAGACTGAGGATCCAGCTCAGGTCGCGGTTGGGTGCGGTGGCGAGCACGTAGCCGAGCAGGCTCGCGCCGTCGTCCAGGACGAGCATGTGGTCGCCGTACGCGTCGAGGAACTGCCGCAGGACGAAGTACGGATACGGTCCGGAGGGGAAGGCCTCCGCGTCCAGGCGGACCAGTTCCGGAAGATCCGCTTCGGTGACCGCTCTGATCTGCAGAAGAGGAGGCATCTGGTCCCCTTGTGGAAGATTCGAAGATGCATACCAATGATGGGATATGCATACCGAACGGGATGGGCGCGCATGTTTCCCTATCTTCGCCTGACGTCTTCTGGTCACTCAAGACGGGAACGGGACTTGACGTGATTGGCTGGCCCGCTGCACGGGCGCCGTGCGCTACATTGAGCCAATGACCTCGGGATCGCTGACTGGCGCGGATAAGCTGAACGCTGATGTCGACTGGGACAAATTTGACCCCCAGGAATACATCCACCGCAACTACCTCGCGCTTCATCCTGACGACAAGCAGATCCTGTCGGTCGTCCGCGATCACTTCGGTGATCATTTCCGGAGGAAACCGGGTCGCGTCGGGTCCGGTATCGACGTGGGTGCGGGACCGAACCTGTATCCCGCCTTCGCCATGCTTCCCTGGTGCGAGACCATCACCCAGTACGAGTGGTCGGCCGCCAACGTGGCCCATCTGCGCAGTGAGATCCCCGGCTACGCCGCCACCTGGGACCCGTTCTGGGACGTCCTGTGCGAGGGCGAGGGCGGCGAGGGCTACGCCGCGCTCGGCCCGGACCCCAGGGAGCGGTTCCGGCGGACCGTCACCGTCCGGTCCGGGAACCTGTACGACCTCGGCAGGCCGGGCCCCGACGGCGAAACGGAACGCTGGGCCATGGGCACGATGTTCTTCGTCGCGGAGTCGATCACCGAGTCCCGGGACGAGTTCGCGGACGGCGTCGCCTGTTTCATGAACGCCCTGGAACCGGGTGCTCCGTTCGCCGCCGCATTCATGGAGAATTCCCGTGGATATCCCGTGGGCGGGGAGGACTTTCCGGCGAGTTACGTCGGCGCAGTGGAGATCAGGAACCTGCTGAAGGGTTTCGCGAGCGATGTCGATCCCATGCACCTCGGAAAACCGGACGACCTTCGCGACGGCTACACGGGAATGATTCTGGCCTGCGGTCACCGCAACGACTGACCGCGGTTGTTTTTCGCACCTGTGTGAGGGGGCATGGGGAATGCAGATCAAACCGCGCGCGCAGCTTCTCGACGTATGGCAGGCCATCGCCGGCCATACCTTCGAGAGCGGCGAATGGAACTGGGGTGAATGGGGCGGCCGCAGCAGCGTCGCCGACGCCGAACGTCTGCTGTGCCTCATGTATCCCGCCACCGAGATTCCCGAATTCGGTCTGGACAATCCCGACGTCACCGAGGAGGACGTGGAGCAGGCCCTGAAGGAGGCGGGGGACGCCACCGAGATTCCCGGGAACCTGGTCCGGGTGCTCAACGATTTCATGACCAAGCACCACGGCGGCGACCTCGGTCCCACGTTCGCCGGCGGCTACTACTTCCTCCCCGCGGACCCCGAGCAGGAACTCACCAAGGAGCAGCGGGAATTCGGGGTCGTCGACTCCTTCTCGATGTCCGTCACCCTGTGCCTGGCCACCCTCGGTTTCCTCCGGGTCTACCGGACGAGAACGACCCGCGCCGAGACGCAGAGACTGATCCAGAGGCTCTGGGACACCACCAGCATGCGGCTCACCTCCGCCATGGTGAGCCTGCTGCGCTCCTTCACCGTCAACGTCTTCGAGGTCGACTCCTCCCAGGGACAGGCCATGTGCCGTCTCCTCGGCCGGGGGCGCGCCTCCGACCGGGTGGTGCTCCAGCGGTTCCAGGACCGCTTCAAGGCACTGCGCGCCGTCATCGGCGAGAGCCTGACCCTCGGCGTCGAGGTCGAGGAGCAACTGCGCAACGAGAACCGCCTGTTCGAGTGCGGCTGGGCCTGGAGCCTGGTCCAGGACGCGCCCCAGGTGGAGACCACCGACGAGATCGGGGTCCAGCCCCCGGGCGCGGCCGACGCCGTCCCCTACCTCTACTTCACCGTCGTCGCCCTCGACGGCATCCAGGACCTGTTCTCCGAGCGCACCCTCACCCTCGCCCTGCTCAACCCCGAACAGCAGCGGCTGGCCGAGGCGTTACGACTGCGGTGGGAGATCACCCAGCAGTACTGGTCGGGCATCGCCCGCTTCGGCGACGACCGCTGGCCCCTGGAGGACATCCCCTGGCGGACCACGGGCCAGCAGCTGGAGTCGGAGTACTTCTCGCTCTGCGTGGCCTCCATCCTCGTCCACGACCTGGTCCGCCGCCGCGCCACCGACGACGACCTCGCCCGCACCGTCGACGTCATGGAGCGGCTCGCCGAACGCGGCCGCATCACCAGCCGGGCCACCGACGACGATCCGGCGGTCCGTCTGCACAACCCGGGCGTCTCGCTGCCCCTGCTCGGCAGCGACCGGCACGGCCCGGCCATGCAGTGGGCCATGACCGACTTCTCCGCCCAGCTGCTCAAACGGACCATCCAGCTGTGCTCCCTGTCCCGCAACCTCACCTCCCGCGACCGGCTGCTCCAGCTCGCCGAGGACATCCTCGGCCATCTGTGGCGGCGGCGCGTCGGCGAGGGCGAGGGCGCCGGCCTGTGGGACAACGTCCACGCGGTCTACCCCAGTTCGCAGGAGCGCACCGGACCGCTGTCCTGGAGCATCACCGAGCGCGTCACCGAGTGCATGGTCGCCGCCTCCCAGCTCTACGACCAGTCGCCGATCCGCAGCACCGAACTGACCGCGCTCGCACGGGCCCTGCTCAGCGAGGCCACCCACCTCCTCGGCAAGGAGCAGATGAAGCCCGCCCCGCCGGCCAAGAGCCGCGGCGGCGAGGAGCTGACGAGCGTGGTGGCGGACCTGCGCCGCGCCCGCCTGGTCCTCGACAACCAGCCGGGCACCGCCTGCGCCCTCGCCTACGGGGTGCTGCGCAGGCTCGACATCCTGGCCCGGGCCAGGGACACCGGTTCGGGGGTGTGACCGTGCTGGTCTTCGCCGCCTCCGACAAGGGAGGCACCGGCCGCTCGGTCACGAGCGCCAACCTCGCCTACCGCAGAGCCCTCGCCGGGGTCGACGTCTGCTACCTCGACTTCGACTTCGGCTCGCCCACCGCCCCGGCCGTCTTCGACCTGCCCGACGTCCTCAAGGAAGCCGAAGGGTGCGGCCTGCACTCGTATCTGAAAGGCGAGACGGGGGAACCGATGCGCGTCGATGTCTGGGCGCGCACGGAGCATTACGTCCTGCGTGACAAACCCGACCGCTCCGGACGGCTCGTTCTGCTCCCCGGAGACCGCAGCGGCGGTGAATTCGTCACCGACACCGAGAACCTCCACCGCTGCGTGGATCTGATCCTCGGGCTGAAGCGCGAATTCGACGTGATCGTGGTGGACCTGAGCGCCGGCCGCAGCTATGCGATGGACCTAGCTCTCGCGGCCACCGCACGCGAGGAGTTACGGCGCATCAAGACCCGCTGGCTCATCTATCACCGCTGGACCCGCCAGCATGTGACGGCGGCCGCCGAACTCGTCGGCGGCCGACAGGGCATCGTGAGCGCCGGCGAGGTCATGGGGCACGACCGGCAGACCCTGCTCGGCTCCATCCGTTTCGTACGGGCGGCCGTGCCCGATCTCAAATCGGCGCTGTGGTCGGAGGTGCCGCCCGCCCAGTCGGCGTGGATGCGCGAGTACAACAAACAACTGGAGACCATTGCCGCGGATCTGGGCATCGGCAGGAGCCGGGTTCTCGGATCGGTGCCGCTGGAACCCGTCCTGCAATTGCGCGAACAACTCATCACCGACCGGGACGTGTTCGACAGGGGGATCGCCAACGTCGAGACCTGGCAGGCGATGGGCGAACTCGCCGAACGGCTGGCCGACGACAAGTACTGGGGGCAGCTGTGAGCCGAAGCGGAGCCGTGTTCCAGGAGACCAGTGCCCAGCCGCGCACGGAGGCCGTGCCCTTCTCCCATCTGTCCCTGGAACTCGGCCACTTGTACATGGAGGACTTCGCGGAGGGCCCCGAGCGGCTGTACCACCACTTCGCCGCCGTACGGCCCTGGGTGCAGGCCGCGCGCGACTCGCTGCCCGCGCTCCCGGACGGCAGGCCGCCCCGGGTGAGCACCTGCTTCCTGATCGACGACTACTTCAGCCGTCTGGCCACCCCCGCCGAGCTCCTGCCGCCCCTGCTGAAGGCGGCCGAGCGGGCCGGTCTGGGCATCGACTACCTGGCCCGCGAGTCCGGCTGCGCCCGCACCGACCCCCGGCGGCCCGAGCGCGGCGGGCTCGCCGACGCCGTCCTGGACCGGCTCGTCGAGACACCGCCGCCCGGCAGCAGGGGCTTCCGCCCGCCCCTGGGCCTGACCGGCTGGCTCAGCAACGGCCGCCGCGCCCCCGACCGGCGCACCACGGCCGCCCTCGACACCGCGGCCGCCTGGCAGCCGCCCAGCGAGACCGGCGCCCGCGGCCACTCCGTCTTCGTCGACGTCGAACTGTGGCAGGAGCACACCGGCAGCCGCGTCTGGTCCTGCGCCTTCCTGGCCGCCGTGTGGCAGTTGGCCCGGCTGGGCCTGCTGCGCGACAAGGGGGACGCCGTACTCGTCCCCGAGAACCGGGAAGGGGCCGCCTTCCCCGAGGACTGGGACGCGCTGCCGAGCCTGCTGCGGCTCGACCCCACGGCGGCGCCCTTCACGGCGTACCGCACGTGCAGCGTGCTCCCGTCCCGTTTCCTGCCCGTCGAGCACGCGGTCCGGGTCATCCTCGAACAGACCCACGTGGACGCCGGGGCACAGGCCCAGGTCGTCGCGCGGGCCGCCGCCGAGGGACACCCCGTGCCGGAGGGCGTCGTGGAGCGCACGTCCTACGTGTTCCCGCCGGGGCTGTGACATGGGCGCGACGGGGGAGACGGCGCGCCGCCCGCACCTGGCCTGCGGCGAGGTGCGCACCTGTCTGCTGCCGTGCCGGGACGCGGTGGGCGCGGGCGTCTCCGAACGGCTGCTGCAACTGCGCGCCGACGACCGGATCCGCACCTCGAACCGCCCCAACCTGTACGTGGTGTCCCCCGAGGTGCTCACCGGCGTCGACTGCCGGCTGCCCACCGCCAACGGGGCCAAGGTCCGCGTGGTCGGCACGGTCGCGGCCCGCGCGAGCCTCACGGACGGCCGCGTCCTGCAGGCGTCGGCGTACTTCTCGGCCCCCACGGCGGGCCCGGACCGGCGCCGGCCGTGGGGCTACTACCTGGTCCGGCCGGGCGTGCTGGTCCCCGTCGGCAGACTCCCCGCCACCGCGGCCGCGCACGGCTTCCTGAGCCACGACCGGACGGCCGGCGGCGACGCGCTCGACGTCGGTTCCGTGGCCGAGGGCCTCCTCGGCAGGATCTCCCGCAGCCGTCTGCTCGTCGACTACGACGTGCCCCTCACCTCCCGCACCACCGGCCTGCGCTGGGCCGCGCTGCCCGCGGCGGCGGGCGCGGGCGTGTCGCTCGAACGCTTCACGGTCGCCGAAGGAGGGGTACGGCTGGTCGAGTTCAGAGTGCCGGACGACATCGAACCCACCGCGGTGGCCCGGCTCGCCGAGGATTTCGCGGTACACGACTGGTTGTTGACGACAGTCGTTGACAAACTCGACGGCATCCGGATCGGATCCGCGGACGGGGCAGCCGCGCTGAAGGTGCTGGGCCCGCTCGTCGACCATCTGCTGCACCTGTGGATGCCGAGAGCGCGGGTGGACCGAAGGCTCGCCGCCCTGTGGGACGTACTCGAGGACGATCCCGGGTTCAGCCGGCAGTGGCACACCCAGGTACAGCGCGTCCGGGACCAGCTCGCCCTGCGGGCCGCATCGGCGCAGCGGGAGTCCCTCATGGCGCCCTGACCGCGCACAGCACCTCGATCCCGACGGGGGAGAAACGAGATGAACGCTCCGACATCTACGCGAATCAACAGCACCACGGCCGGCCGGGGAGACCGGGGATCCGACGAAAGCGCGCGGTCGCTGCTGCGCAAACTCCTGATCACCGTGGCGACGGGAGGCGGGGCCTATGTGCTGACCAACGTCATCTCCCCGGGCCCGGACGACCTGTGGCGGGTGGTCGTGTCCGTCCTGTTCGGCGGCGCGATCCTGATCGTCCAGTTCATGATCACCTTCGCGCAGCAGCTGGGCGAGCTGCGCGGAGTGGTCGAGCAGCGCTTCGTGGACATCGGCGAGGCCACCAAGCTCTTCAACGAGGTGGAACAGCTGCGGGGCGACGGGGTGCCCCGGCTGGCCGAGTACGCCACGAAGGTGGTCGCCAACGGGCCCAAGATCCTGCACGACTTCGCGGGCCAGGAGATCGAGCGCCTGGCCGGCTACATGTACAACTTCGCCAACCTCAACGCCAAGTCGCCGGGCGAGAACCACGACTGGCTGCTGACGCTCACCAAGTGCGCCACCGCCTCCATCGACGCCATCAGCACCTCCCCGGTCGACGGCGACTTCTGGAACAGCGAGCCGGCCGGCCGGTATCTGGAGGCACAGCGTGTCGCGATCGACGACCCGCAGCGCAGGGTCAAGGTGCGGCGGCTGTTCGTGGTGAAGCAGCCCGAGGACATCGCGACCCTCGACGCGCTCTGCGAGGAGCAGCGGAGCATCGGCATCGAGGTGCGGGTCGTGGCCCTGCCGCATCTGCCGATCAACGCCCAGCGCGGCAAGATGATCGACTTCATCATCTTCGACGGCGCCCTGTCCTACGAGATCACCGCGGACCAGATGGGCGTGCCCTCCTGGACGACGGTGGACGCGACCGAGAAGGAGGTGCAGGAGCGGGTCAAGCGCTTCGCCGAGCTGTGGAGCATCAGCCAGAACGGATTACCGGACTCCGTGCGGGCGACGACGACCCCGCCCGAGCCGGGCGCCTCCTGACTCTCTTCTCCCCGACTCCGTCCCCGGAGCGCATCCGCCGTAGGCGACAATGGGCCCATGAGTCTGTTCCGCGACGACGGCATCGTGCTGCGCACCCAGAAGCTGGGTGAGGCGGACCGGATCATCACGCTGCTCACCCGCGGCCACGGCCGGGTGCGGGCGGTGGCCCGCGGGGTGCGGCGCACGAAGTCGAAGTTCGGGGCCCGCCTCGAACCCTTCTCCCACGTGGACGTGCAGTTCTTCGCGCGGGGCAGCAGCGAGCTGGTCGGCCGCGGGCTGCCGCTGTGCACCCAGAGCGAGATCATCGCCGCGTACGGCGGCTCGATCGTCACCGACTACACCCGGTACACCGCCGGGACGGCCATGCTGGAGACCGCCGAGCGGTTCACCGACCATGAGGGCGAGCCGGCCGTCCAGCAGTACATGCTGCTCGTCGGCGCCCTGCGCACCCTCGCCCGGGGCGAGCACGCCCCGCATCTCGTCCTCGACGCGTTCCTGCTGCGCTCCCTCGCCGTCAACGGCTACGCGCCGAGCTTCGACGACTGCGCGAAGTGCGGAATGCCCGGACCCAACCGTTTCTTCTCGGTGGCCTCCGGGGGCTCCCTGTGCGTGGACTGCCGGGTGCCGGGAAGTGTCGTACCCTCACCGGCGACCCTGGAACTGCTCGGCGCGCTGCTTACGGGAGACTGGGAGACCGCGGACGCCTGCGAGCCGAGGCACGTCCGGGAGGGCAGCGGACTGGTGTCCGCCTACCTGCACTGGCATCTGGAGCGCGGGCTGCGCTCGCTTCGGTACGTTGAGAAATAAGCGTCAGGCCGTAAGAGGAGACGAGAAGCACATGGTGGTACGCGGGTTCCTGGGACGCCAGCGCCGCGAGTACAAGGCGCCGGAGCCGCACCCGTCCGGCGCCCGCGCGCCCAAGCTCCCCGGCGAGCTGGTCCCCAAGCACGTGGCGATCGTCATGGACGGGAACGGCCGCTGGGCCAAGGAGCGCGGACTGCCGCGCACCGAGGGGCACAAGGTCGGTGCCGAGCGCGTGCTCGACGTGCTCCAGGGCGCGGTCGAGATCGGCGTGGGCAGCATCTCCCTGTACGCCTTCTCCACCGAGAACTGGAAGCGCTCGCCCGACGAGGTGCGCTTCCTGATGAACTTCAACCGCGACTTCATCCGCAAGACCCGCGACACCCTCGACGAGCTCGGCATCCGGGTGCGCTGGGTGGGCCGGATGCCCAAGCTGTGGAAGTCGGTCGCCAAGGAGCTCCAGGTCGCCCAGGAGCAGACCAAGGACAACGACGCGCTCACGCTGTACTTCTGCATGAACTACGGCGGCCGCGCGGAGATCGCCGACGCGGCGCAGGCCCTCGCGGAGGACGTGAAGGCGGGCCGGCTCGACCCGTCGAAGGTCACCGAGAAGACCCTCTCGAAGTACATGTACTACCCGGACATGCCGGACGTGGACCTGTTCCTGCGCCCGAGCGGCGAGCAGCGCACCTCCAACTACCTGCTCTGGCAGAGCGCGTACGCCGAGATGGTGTTCCAGGACGTGCTGTGGCCGGACTTCGACCGCCGTGACCTGTGGCGGGCCTGCATCGAGTTCGCCTCGCGCGACCGGCGCTTCGGCGGCGCGATCCCGAACGAGGAGCTGCTGGCGATGGAGGGCGACCCGGCCGCCGAGTAGGGGCGGCGGCGGCCACCTCGGGGCCACCGGGGGTTCACGGCGGTCGTCGACGATCCGCCCATGAGACGCCTGACTCCCACCCTCACGCTGGCGGTGTGCGCGCTGCTGGTCACGGTCCTGCCCGCGCAGGCCGCGGACCGGCAGCCCGCCCACCTCGACAGCTACGGCACCAAGGCTCCGTACTCCGCGCGGCAGGACCCGCGCACCTACCAGCGGCCCCCGGCCGGCTTCACCCCCGTCTTCACGGAGAACGTCTCCCGGCACGGCTCCCGGGCCGCGACCGACAGCGAGGACGGCGACCTGGTCCTCGCGCTGTGGGACCGGGCGCAGACGGAGGGCCGGCTCACCCGCAGGGGCGAGGGGTTCGGCCCCGAGGTGCGCGCCCTGGAGGCCGCCATGGGCGAAGTCGGCTACGGCGGTCTCAGCGGACGCGGCAGGCAGGAGATGCGGGACACGGCGGTCCGCATGGCCGAGCGGCTGCCGTCGCTGTTCACGAGGATCGCCGCGGACGGCGAGCGGATCGACGTCGTCAGCTCGGGCCAGGGCCGGGCCGTGGACAGCGGCACCGTCTTCACCGCGGCGCTCGCCGCCACCGATCCGGCGCTGGCCCCGCTCATCGGTCCGGCCCGCACCGACAAGGACCTGCTCTACTTCCACAAGGCCGCCGGGGGCGCCGCCTACCGCGACTACCTCGCGAACGACCGGCGGCTGGCGCAGACGCTGGCGCGCATCACCGACCAGCCCAGGACCCACGAGGCCGCCCGCCGGGTGCTGCGCCGGATCTTCACGGCCGACTTCGTCGAGCAGCTGCCCGAGGCCGACCGGGTCGCCGCCGCGCAGGCCGTCTACAACCTGTACGCCATCGCCCCCGCGATGAGCCAGGAGAGCCCGGACGGCAGGGGCCGGCGGATGGAGCGCTGGATCTCCGCCCGGGACGCGGCCTGGTTCGGGTACCTCGGCGACGCGGAGGACTTCTACGAGAAGGGCCCCGGCTTCGCCGACAGCGACATCACGTACCGCATGGCCGGCGTGCTGCTCGACGACTTCTTCCGGCAGGCCGAGGCCAAGCGGGACGGCAGCAGCGCCCTGGGCGCCGAACTCCGCTTCACCCACGCCGAGGAGATCATCCCGCTGGCCGCCCTGATGGGCCTGCCGGGCAGCACCCGGCCGGTCACCGCCGACCGGCCGTACACCTACGCCGCCAACCCGTGGCGGGGCGCGTCGGTGGCTCCCCTGGGCGCGAACATCCAGTGGGACCTCTTCGAGAAGGACGGCCGCTACCTGGTGCGCATGCTCTACAACGAGAAGGAGACGGCGTTCCGCACGGGCTGCCGTCCCGTCTCCCGGGGCAGCGTCTTCTACGACCTGGACGAGCTGGAGCGCTGCTTCGGCCGCTCTTGATCGACCTGCGACGACCGCCTGTACGATCCCGCCTCATGGTCATGGACATGGGGCGGGATGCGGTGCAGGAGACGGTCGAGCTGACGTATCAGCCGACCGTGAAGGACTTCGCGCAGGTGCTGTGGGAACGCCGGCGGTTCAGCAGGGCGGGGCGCCGGTTCAACTGGGTGATCGGGGTGATGTTCTGCCTGGCCGCCGTGGAGGCCGCCGTCTGGCTGGCCGGCGGGAAGCCGGACATGTTCCTGATGGTGTGGTCGGGCCTCACCGCGGTCATGTTCCTCTTCCTGCCCCGGTTGCAGGCGCGTACGGTGCAGCGCGTGGCCGCGCGCAACGGTGTCTTCCGGGCGGTGGTGACGGACGCCGGGGTGACGGTGACCACGGACGCCGGTGCGTCGACGATCTACTGGTCGGGGCAGCCCCGCTACCGGGAGAGCGCGGAGCTGTTCACGCTGTACAGCGACGACAAGAACGCGACCTGCTTCACGCTGCTGCCCAAGCGGGGCCTGTCCGGCCCCGCCGACGCGGACCGGCTGCGGGCGATCCTCGACCGCCATCTGACCCGCGTCTGACGCGCGTTCGACGGGCGCCCGCCGGCCCGGCGCCCGCCCGGCCGGCGCCCGCCGGTTCAGTCCTGGCGCGGTCCCGCGCAGTCCGCGCAGGTCCCGAAGATCTCCACCGTGTGGGCCACGTTGACGTAGCCGTGTTCCGCCGCGACGGCCTCCGCCCACGTCTCCACCGCGGGGCCCTCCACCTCCACCGCCTTGCCGCACACACGGCAGACCAGGTGGTGGTGGTGCTCGCCGCTGGAGCAGCGGCGGTAGACGGACTCGCCGTCGGAGGTGCGCAGGACGTCGACCTCGCCGGCGTCGGCGAGGGACTGCAACGTGCGGTAGACCGTGGTCAGACCGACCGAGTCGCCCTTGTGCTTGAGCATGTCGTGCAGGTCCTGGGCGCTGCGGAACTCGTCGACCTCGGCGAGCGCCGCCGCCACGGCGGCACGCTGCCGGGTGGAGCGGCCCTTCACGGGCGGTCCAGCGGTCGTCACGGGGTGCCTCCTCACGTCTGCGCCTGCCGGGCCATTGTGCCAGCCCGGCCTGCCTGTGGTCAGACGCCGACCGGGCCGTCGGCCCCCCGACTGGCCGGAATCGCGCACTCTGCCGGGTCCCCGGCGGGCCGGCCGGCGGCGAGCGCACGCGCGCGGCGCCGGGCCAGCGGCGCGGCCAGCGCGGTCAGCGCCAGGAACGCCCCGATGGTCAGCAGCACGATCGTCGCACCGGGCGGCACGTCCTGGTAGTACGAGGTGACCGTGCCGCCGATCGTCACGCTCACGCCGATGGCCACGGCGATCGCGAAGGTCGCCGCGAAGCTGCGGGTGAGCTGCTGGGCCGCCGCGACCGGCACCACCATGAGCGCGGACACCAGCAGCAGACCGACCACCCGCATCGCGACGGTCACCGTGACCGCCGCCGTGACGGCCGTCAGCAGGTTCAGCGCCCGCACCGGCAGCCCGGTCACCCGCGCGAACTCCTCGTCCTGGCTGACCGCGAAGAGCTGGCGGCGCAGCCCCAGGGTGACCAGTACGACGAAGCCGGCGAGCAGGCAGATCGCCGTCACGTCGGACTGCGACACGGTCGACAGCGAGCCGAAGAGATACGACGTCAGGTTGGCGTTGGAGCCCGTCGGCGCGAGGTTGATGAACATCACGCCGCAGGCCATGCCGCCGTAGAAGAGCATCGCGAGGGCGATGTCGCCGCGGGTCCTGCCGTACCAGCGGATCAGTTCCATGAGGACCGCGCCGAGGACGGAGACGGCCGTCGCCATCCACACCGGCGAGGCGTTCAGCAGGACGCCGAGGCCGACGCCGGTCATCGCGACATGGCCGAGGCCGTCGCCCATCAGGGCCTGGCGGCGCTGGACGAGGTAGATGCCGACGGCGGGCGCGGTGATGCCGACCAGGACGGCGGCGAGCAGGGCCCGCTGGACGAAGGCGTAGTCGAGGAGTTCCATCAGCTCAGCAGTCCCGTGCGGATCGGTTCGGCGCCCGCCGGAGCGTGCGGGTGGACGTGGTCGTGGCCGGGCAGCGCGTGCTGGCCGACCGCCTTCGGGGGCGGGCCGTCGTGCAGGACACAGCCGTCGCGCAGCACGACCGCCCGGTCGATCAGGGGCTCCACCGGGCCCAGTTCGTGCAGCACCAGCAGGACGGTCGTGCCCTGGGCGACCTGCTCGCCGAGGGTGTGCGCGAGCACCTCCTGGCTGGCCAGGTCGACGCCCGCCATCGGCTCGTCCATGATCAGCAGCTCGGGTTCGGCGGCCAGGGCGCGGGCGATCAGCACCCGCTGGTGCTGGCCGCCGGACAGGGCGTCGACGGAGTCCTTCGCCCGGTCCGCCATGCCGACCAGCTCCAGGGCCCGCCGCACGGCCGCGTGGTCGGCCTTGCGCAGCATGCCGAAGCGGGCCCGGGACAGCCGGCCCGAGGAGACGACCTCGGTGACCGTCGCGGGCACCCCGCTCGCGGCCGTGGTGCGCTGCGGTACGTAACCCACCCGCCGCCAGTCGCGGAAGCGGGCGCGCGGGGTGCCGAACAGTTCGATCTCGCCGGAGCTGACCGGCACCTGGCCGATGACGCTGCGTACGGCCGTCGACTTGCCGGAGCCGTTGGCGCCGAGCAGCGCGACGACCTCGCCGCGGCGGACCGTGAGGTCGATGCCGCGCAGGACGGGGCGCGCACCCAGCTCGGCGCGGACGCCGCGCAGCGCTATGACGGCTTCGCTCATGGTTGCATCCTCCGTGGAGATCACTTGATCACTTGGCGCCCAGCGCCGTCTGCAGCGCCTTGAGGTTCGCTTCCTGGACCGAGAAGTAGTCCGTGCCGCGGGAGCTGTCCGTGATGCCCTCGATCGGGTCGAGGACGTCCGTGCGCAGCCCCGCGTCCTTGGCGATGGTCCGGGCGGTGCGGTCGCTGACGAGCGTCTCGTAGAACACGGTGGTGACGCCGTCGGCCCTCGCCATCGTCTCCAGGTCCTTCACGCGGTTCACGCTCGGCTCGGACTCGGGGTCGAGGCCGCTGACGGCCTCCTCGGTGAGGCCGTAGCGCTCGGCCAGGTAGCCGAAGGCGGCGTGCGTGGTGATGAAGACCTTGGAGCCGGTGCCGGCCAGACCCTCCCGGAACCGGGTGTCGAGCTCGCCGAGCTCGCCGACCAGGGCCGTGGTGTTCCTGCGGTAGTCGGCCGCGTGCTTCGGGTCCGCCTTCTCGAAGGCCGCGCCGACGCCCCGGGCCACCTCGGCGTACTTCACCGGGTCGAGCCAGATGTGCGGGTCCTGGCCGGCCGTTTCCCCGTGGTCGTGCCCGTGCTCGTCGCTGTCGTGCTCGGCCGCGTGGCCGCCGACCTCGGTGCCGTGCCGCTCCAGCGTGGTCAGGGCGGCGGCGTCGATCTTCGTCCTCGCCTCGGACTGGGCGACGACCTCGTCCACGGTGGGCTGGAGGCCCTTGAGGTAGAGCACCGCGTCGGCCTCCTCCAGCCGCACCCGCTGGCGGACGCTGACCTCCAGGTCGTGCGGTTCCTGGCCGGGCTTGGTGAGGCTGGTGACGTGCACGTGGCTGCCGCCGATCCGCTCGGCGAGGAAGGCCATCGGATAGAACGAGGCGACGACGTCGAACTGCCCGGTGCCGGCGGCCGCCGCGCTGTCGGTCGTGCAGGCGGTCAGGCCGGTGAGCCCGAGTGCGCAGGCCACGGCGATCGCGACCCCGGATATGTGCCGTCGTCGTACGTTCATGACACTCATTTTCAACAAATATGGAAACCGTTGTCAACAAGCGCGCCGACGAGGCCCCGGCGTGCCCGGACGGCCGCCGGAGGCAGGCCCGATTTGATTGTGGGGGAGCCCACGCCGGTACCCTGAAGCATTCGCTGGAAGCTTCTCGCTTCGCCGCCCGTCGTCCTTATGAAGAGAGCACCGTGGCCGCCGACAAGATCGACACCATCGTCAGCCTGAGCAAGCGCCGTGGCTTCGTATTCCCGTGTAGTGAGATCTACGGCGGCCAGCGCGCCGCCTGGGACTACGGACCGCTGGGCGTCGAGCTCAAGGAGAACCTGAAGCGCCAGTGGTGGCGCTACATGGTGACGTCGCGCGAGGACGTGGTCGGTATCGACTCGTCCGTGATCCTGGCCCCCGAGGTCTGGGTCGCCTCCGGTCACGTCGCCACGTTCACGGACCCGCTGACCGAGTGCACCTCGTGCCACAAGCGGTTCCGCGCCGACCACCTGGAAGAGGCCTACGAGGCCAAGCACGGCCGCCTCCCGGAGAACGGCCTCGCCGACCTCGGCTGCCCGCACTGCGGCAACAAGGGCACCTTCACCGAGCCCAAGCAGTTCTCGGGCCTGCTCTCCACCCACCTCGGCCCGACGCAGGACAGCGGCTCCGTCGCCTACCTGCGCCCCGAGACCGCCCAGGGCATCTTCACCAACTTCGCCCAGGTGCAGACCACCTCGCGCCGCAAGCCGCCGTTCGGTATCGCCCAGATGGGCAAGTCCTTCCGCAACGAGATCACGCCCGGCAACTTCATCTTCCGCACCCGCGAGTTCGAGCAGATGGAGATGGAGTTCTTCGTCAAGCCGGGCGAGGACGAGCAGTGGCAGGAGTACTGGATGGAGCAGCGCTGGAACTGGTACACCGGCCTCGGTATGCGCGAGGAGAACATGCGGTGGTTCGAGCACCCGAAGGAGAAGCTCTCCCACTACTCCAAGCGCACCGCCGACATCGAGTACCGCTTCCAGTTCGGCGGCAACGAGTGGGGTGAGCTGGAGGGCGTCGCCAACCGCACCGACTACGACCTCGGCGCGCACTCCAAGGCCTCCGGCCAGGACCTCTCCTACTTCGACCAGGAGGCGGGCGAGCGCTGGACCCCGTACGTCATCGAGCCCGCGGCCGGTGTCGGCCGCGCGATGCTGGCCTTCCTCCTCGACGCCTACATCGAGGACGAGGCCCCCAACGCCAAGGGCAAGCTGGAGAAGCGCACCGTGCTGCGCCTGGACCACCGCCTGGCCCCGGTGAAGGTCGCGGTCCTGCCGCTGTCGCGCAACCCGGAGCTGTCCCCGAAGGCCAAGGGTCTGGCCACCGCCCTGCGCCAGCACTGGAACATCGAGTTCGACGACGCCGGCGCCATCGGCCGCCGCTACCGCCGTCAGGACGAGATCGGCACCCCGTACTGCGTGACCGTCGACTTCGACACGCTGGACGACAATGCCGTGACCGTGCGTGAGCGTGACTCGATGAAGCAGGAGCGCGTCTCCCTGGACCAGATCGAGGGCTACCTCGCCGGCCGCCTCGTCGGCTGCTAGGTCCCGCACACCGGAAGTTCCCCGCACCCCTTTGACGGGTGCGGGGAACTTTTCGTTTTCCGGGGCCGCCCGGAGCGGGCGGCCGAACGGCTGACAAATATTGAAATCTGTCATCTGTCATGCCAGGCTGATGTGCATGACGATGCGAACCCGTTCCCTCGGAACCACCGGCCCCCGGGTCTCCGCCCTCGGCCTCGGCTGCATGGGCATGTCCGCGCTGTACGGCGACGCGGACCGGACCGAGTCGATCGCCACGATCCACGCCGCCCTGGAGGCGGGCGTGACCCTGCTCGACACCGGCGACTTCTACGGCATGGGCCACAACGAGATGCTGATCGGCGAGGCCCTGCGCTCCGCCCCCGCGGCCCGGCGGGAGCAGGCCCTGGTCAGCGTGAAGTTCGGCGCCCTGCGCGGCCCGGACGGCGACTGGTCCGGCTACGACGGACGCCCGGCCGCGGTCCGGAACTTCGCCGCGTACTCCCTCCAGCGCCTGGGCGTCGACCACATCGACGTCTACCGCATCGCCCGGCTCGACCCGGCCGTCCCCATCGAGGAGACCGTCGGCGCGATCGCCGAACTGATCGAGCAGGGGTACGTCCGGCACATCGGCCTCAGCGAGGTCGGCGCGCAGACCATCCGCAGGGCGGCGGCCACCGCGCCGATCGCCGACCTCCAGATCGAGTACTCGCTGATCTCCCGGGGCATCGAGAAGTCGATCCTGCCGACCACCCGTGAGCTGGGCATCGCCGTCACCGCGTACGGGGTGCTCTCGCGCGGTCTGATCTCCGGGCACTTCACCGCCGACCGGCAGCTCGCGGCGAACGACTTCCGCGCCTTCTCGCCCCGCTTCCAGGGCGACAACCTCCGGCACAACCTGGGCCTGGTCGAGGCGCTGCGGAAGATCGCCGAGCAGAAGCGCGTGACCGTCGCGCAGATCGCCATCGCCTGGGTGCTGGCCCGCGGCGAGGACATCGTGCCGCTGGTCGGGGCCCGCACCCGGGAGCGGCTGACGGAGTCGCTCGGCGCGCTGGACGTCCGTCTGGACGACGCGGACCTCGCCGCGATCGAGCAGGCCGTCCCGGCCGACGCCGCCGCCGGTGACCGTTACGGAGCCGCCGCCCTGGCCCACCTCGACAGCGAGCGCTGACCACCCCTGTGGGTACGGTCTGAGGCATGGCACCCAGCACCGAGACCCTGACCGCCGAACGCATCCTGGAGGCGACCGAGGAGGTACTGCGCCGCCACGGCCCGGCCAAGGCGACCGTGGTGGACGTGGCCCGCGCGCTCGGCGTCAGCCACGGCAGCGTCTACCGCCACTTCCGCACCAAGGCCGCGCTGCGCGAGGCGGTCACCAAACGGTGGCTGGACCGCACCGCCGAGGGCCTCGCCGCGTTCGCGTCCGGCCCCGGCGACCCCGAGGCCCGGCTGCGCGACTGGCTGCGGTCGCTGTTCGACGCCAAGCGCCGCAAGGCGGGCGGCGACCCGGAGCTGTTCGCCACGTACCGGGTGCTGGCCGCCGAGAGCGCCGAGGCGGTCGCCGCGCACATCGCCGACCTGATCGGCCAGCTGACCCGGATCATCGAGGAGGGGGTCGGGACGGGGGTCTTCGGCGTCCCCGACCCGGCCGCCGCGGCCCGCGCCGTCTTCCAGGCCTCCGGTCGCTTCCACGACCCGGGATACGCCCGGGTGTGGACCCGCCCGGAGGCACAGGCCGACTTCGCGTCCCTGGTGGACCTGCTGGTGCGCGGCCTGCGCGGGTGACTAGCGCCCGCCCGCCGTGCACCGCCAGAAGTCCCGCATCAGCGGTGTGGGCGTCGGGCCGGTCATCGCCACCTGGGTCAGCAGCACGGTGACGGTGCCCGTCGCCGGGACGACATGGGCCGTGGTGCCGGTGCCGCCGACCCAGCCGTAGCGGCCGGGCACGTTCCACGGGTCGACGGGGGCGACGTCGACCTGACCGCCGTAGCCCCAGCCCTGGCCCTCCAGGAAGAGGGTGCCGGCCTCGCGCTGCCCGGCGGTCAGGTGGTTGGTGGTCATCCGGCTCACCGAGGTGGGGGAGAGCAGCCGGCGGCCCTTCGCCTCGCCGCCCGCCAGCAGCATCCGGGCGAAGGCCAGCCAGTCGTCGGCCGTGGCGGCGAGCCCGCCGCCGCCCGACGGGAACGCGGGCACCCGGCTCCACGCGCCGTCCGGGGTGTCCGCCAGGACGAGGGTGTCGTCCGGACCGGGCCGGTAGGCCGCGGTGAAGCGGTGGCGCCGCCCGGCCGGGACCTCGAACGCCGTGTCGCGCATCCCCAGCGGCTCGAAGATCCGCTCCGCCAGGAAGTCCGGCAGCGTGCCGCCCGAGGCGCGGGCGACCAGAACGCCCTGGAGGTCGGAGCAGGTGTGGTAGAGCCAGGCCTCGCCCGGCTGGTGCAGCAGCGGCACCTCGGCGAGCGCGGCCACCCAGGCGTCCGGGGGCGGGCACTCCTGCGGGAAGCGGCCGTCCTTCTGCACCTCGAACAGCGCCTGGACCGCGGGCAGCGAGAAGTCCGCGGGGAAGCCCCAGCCCGCCCGGGAGCTCAGCAGGTCCTCGACCGTGATGGGGCGGGCGGCGGGCACCACGTCCTCGACGGGGCCCGCCGGGGTGCGTACGACCATCGGCGAGGACAGTTCCGGCAGCCATTTCTCGACCGGGGAGTCCAGGCCGATCCGGCCGTCCTCCACCAGCATCAGCACCGCCGCCGCCGTGATCGGCTTGGTGATCGAGGCGATACGGAAGACCGAGTCACGGGCCATCGGGGCGGTGCCCTCGGCATCCGCGGAGCCGACCGTCACCACCTCGACGTCGTCGCCGCGGGCCACCAGCCCGACGGCTCCGGGCACCGTCCCGTTCTTCACGTACCTTCGCAGGGTGTCGTGCAGAGCGCTCATGGCAGGCCTTCCGACGGGGGCGGGAGCGTCGTAGGGGTACGACTGCCCGCGCTCCGGGAAGTCATCGCGACGTCTGCGCCTCGCTCGGGTCGACCGTGGCCTGGTGGGCCTCGGCCAGGTGCTCCTGCGCCTTCAGCCAGGGCAGGAACTGCGTGCTCTGCCGCCAGCCGCACGTGTCGCAGCTGATCGTGCGCTGCACGCCCGAGCGCTGCACCCTGACCACATGCTCACGCCCGTGCTGGTCCCAGCGGGTCACCTTGCTCGCGTTCATCGGCACGACGCCTCCAGCGGTCTCGTCCGGGCGAACCCCGGCCCGCAAGGAGTGTGCAGCATGACCAACATCAACAGGGTTTCTTCACGGCGAGTTGGCCAAGCCGTGCCCTCCCCCGGCGGCCGGGTCCTAGGCCCTGCCGCCCGCGCCCACCACGTCCCGCAGCTCCACGGCCTCCAGCCGCTCGGCCGTCCGCTCGGCGGTGCGCCGGGCCCACCGGCCGCTGGTGAGCACGCCCAGCCCCAGCACGAGGAAGCCGCATCCGGCGAGGATCCACCACGCGGGCCGTGCGGCCGACACGAACACCCGCGCGTACGGCGACGCACCCACGCCCGACGCCAGCACCGCCCCGACCACCGCGACGCCGAGGGTCTGCCCGAGCTGGCGGCTGGTGGAGGCCACCGCGGCGGCCACGCCGGCCTGGCTGCGCGGCATGCCGGACACCGCGGTGTTGGTGATGGGCGCGTTGACGAAGCCGAAGCCGATGCCGAACAGGACGTACCCGGCGAACAGCGTGACGTTCGACGTCTCCGCCTCGAAGGCCGCGAACAGCACCCCGCTCGCCGTCATCGCGAGACCGGCCACCAGCAGCGGCAGCCGGGGGCCCCGGCTGCCCACGAGCCGTCCGGACAGCGGTGCGCACAGGAACATCGGCACCGCCGTCGGCAGCATCCACAGGCCCGCGTGCAGGGCGTCGAGGCCGCGCACGTTCTGCAGGTACAGGGTCGACAGGAACAGGAAGCCGCCGAGCGCGGCGAACGCGCTGACCGCGACGACCGTGGCCCCGCTGAACGGCGCCGACCGGAAGAAGCGCAGGTCGATGAGGGGTTCGGCGCGCCGGGGCTCGTACCGGAGCAGTCCGGCCAGGGCCGCGAGGGCCAGCAGCGCGAAGGGCAGGACGGTGCCCGCGCCCGCGGACGGCGCCTCGATGATCGCGTACGTCAGCGAGCCGAACAGCGCGATCACCAGCAGCTGGCCGACGGGGTCGGGGCGGCGGGCCTTCGGCGCGCGGGACTCGGGGACGAAGCGCAGGGTCAGCAGCAGCGCGGCGAGCCCGACGGGCAGGTTGACCCAGAAGATCGACCGCCAGCCGTCCGACTCCACCAGCAGCCCGCCCACCAGGGGACCGGCCGCCATGGAGATGCCGACGACGGCACCCCAGACACCGATCGCCCGGGCCCGCTCGCGCGGGGCCGTGAAGGTGTTGGTGATGATCGACATGGCGACCGGGTTGAGCATGGAGCCGCCGACGGCCTGGATCATCCGGAACACGATCAGCAGGTCGAGGCTGGGTGCCAGGGAACACAGCAGCGAGCCGGCCGAGAACACGGTCAGGCCCGCCATGAAGACCTTCTTGCGGCCGATCCGGTCGGCCGTGGAGCCGGCCAGCATCAGCAGCGAGGCCAGCACCAGGGTGTAGGCGTCGATCGTCCACTGCAGACCGGAGGTCTCGGCATGGAGTTCGCGCTGCATCGACGGCAGGGCGACGTTCAGGGCGGTGACGTCGAGGCTCACGATCAGCAGACTCATGCAGCAGATCGCGAGGACGAGTTGACGGCGCCGGGGGCTGAGCTCGGGCATGCGTTCCATCGTACGCCGACTTCAATAGTGCGTCTAACTAATTACCGGTACATGGTCTTCGCCGGGGAACGACGGGGCACGGCGGCCGATACGCGACAATGGGGTAATGCCCACGCCCGCATCCCCCTTGCAGATCGGCCCGCACACCGTCCGGCCGCCCGTCGTGCTGGCCCCCATGGCCGGCATCACCAACGCGCCCTTCCGCACCCTGTGCCGGGAGTTCAGCGGCGGCAAGGGGCTGTTCGTGAGCGAGATGATCACCACCCGGGCGCTGGTCGAACGCAACGAGAAGACCATGCAGCTGGTCCACTTCGACGCGACCGAGAAGCCGCGCTCGATCCAGCTGTACGGCGTCGACCCCGCCACCGTCGGCAAGGCCGTCCGCATGATCGCGGAGGAGGACCTCGCCGACCACATCGACCTGAACTTCGGCTGCCCGGTCCCGAAGGTGACGCGCAAGGGCGGCGGCTCCGCCCTGCCCTACAAGCGCAACCTGCTGCGCTCGATCCTGCGCGAGGCCGTCAGCGGCGCCGGGGACCTCCCCGTCACCATGAAGATGCGCAAGGGCATCGACGACGACCACATCACCTACCTCGACGCCGGACGGATCGCGGTCGAGGAGGGTGTGACCTCCATCGCGCTGCACGGCCGCACCGCCGCCCAGCACTACGGCGGCACGGCCGACTGGGAGGCCATCGCGCGCCTCAAGGAGCACGTGCCGGAGATCCCGGTGCTCGGCAACGGCGACATCTGGTCGGCCGAGGACGCGCTGCGGATGGTGCGCGAGACGGGCTGCGACGGTGTCGTGGTCGGACGCGGCTGCCTGGGCCGCCCGTGGCTGTTCGCCGACCTGGTGGCGGCCTTCGAGGGGCGGACCGACGACATCGCGCGCCCCTCCCTGCGCCAGGTCGCCGACGTCATGGTGCGGCACGCCACCCTGCTCGGCGAGTGGATCGGCGACGAGTCGCGCGGGGTCGTCGACTTCCGCAAGCACGTCGCCTGGTACCTCAAGGGCTTCTCGGTGGGCTCCGAGATGCGCAAGCGGCTCGCGATCACCTCGTCGCTGGACGAACTGCGGACCGGGCTGGACGAGCTGGACCTCGACCAGCCCTGGCCCTCCGGCGCCGACGGGCCCCGCGGCCGTACGTCCGGCAACAACCGGGTGGTGCTGCCGGACGGCTGGCTGAAGGACCCCTACGACTGCGCGGGCGTCGGCGAGGACGCGGAGCTGGACACCTCCGGGGGCTGATCAGCTCCCGGAGGGGTGCGGCGTCGAGCCGTACGCCGTCAGGAACCGGTCGCGGAACAGGTTCATCTTCCACACCGGCGCGTCGTGCGCGGGACGCAGACCGTCCGTCCAGTTCCAGCCGGCGATCTTGTCGAGGACCTTCGGGTCCTTGGCGACGATCGAGATCGGCACGTCACGGCTGGCGTGGTTGCCGCTGACCCGGGCGATCGGCTGGTGGTCGCCGAGGAAGACCAGCACGGTGTCGTCGGTGCCGTAGCGCTCCAGCCACTGGGTGAGGGCGGTCACCGAGTACTGGACGGACTTGCCGTACTCCTCCCGGGACCGGGTGGAGTCGGCGATGACGTCCGCCGGGTCGTTGCCCGCCTTCTCGATGCCCTCGAAGAGCGAGCCGTCACCGATGGAGTCCCAGTCGACCATCTTCGGGATGGGCGCCCACGGCTGGTGGCTGGAGGTCAGGATGATCTCCGACATCAGCGGCTTGTCGCGCTTCTTGCTGTGCTCCAGCCGCTGGAACGCCTCCAGCGCGTACTGGTCGGGCATGGTGGACCAGCTGAACTTCGGACCCTGGTAGCCCATCTGGAAGGCGTTGTAGACCTTGTCGAGGCCGTAGTACTTCTGCTCCGGCCAGCCCTTCTGGACGCCCGGCATGACACCGACGGTGTCCCAGGCGCCGGTCTTCTTGAAGGCCTTGGTGAGGCTGAGGTGGTCGCTGTTCATGACGGTCCGGTAGCGCTGCTGGTTGTCGATCCACAGGCCCGACAGGGTGGTGGAGTGACCGAGCCAGCTGCTGCCGCCGTAGGTCGCCGAGGTCAGCCAGCCGCTCTTGGCGTGGAAGCCCGCCTTCGCCAGCTCCGCGGTGCTGTCCGCGAGCGTCCGGTCGACGCCGGGCGCCATGATCGGGTCCTCGATCGCGCTGCGGCCGTAGCTCTCGATGAACGTGAAGATCATGTCCTTGCCGCGCAGGTCCGGCACGAGCTGGTCGGCGGGGGTGTTGCCGAAGGTGTCCTTCCCGGCCTCCTTCCGGAACGCCGCCTCGTCGTGCAGGGTCTGCTGCACCGTGTCCACCTGGAACTGGACGACGCCGGCCATGTGCTGCGCGGCGATGGGCACGCCCGCGACCTCCAGGCCGAGCGAGGTGCAGGTGATCCAGACGGTGCCGACCAGGAGCGTGGCCCGGGTCGCCTGGTTGCGGTGCCGGTCCAGCAGGTTGCCCAGCCGGACCAGGGCCAGCGAGACCAGGGCGATCAGCAGGACCACGGCGACGACGACACCGACGGTGAGGGCCAGGGTGACCGTCCCGCCGAGCGAGTCCTTCAGATACGAGCGGGCGTCGTCGAGCAGACCCCAGTCGAGGATGATGTTGAAGCGCCGGCCGAGGTAGTCGTTGTACCCCATGTCCAGCATGTTCAGCACGGTCAGGGCACCGAGCAGCGCCCCGAGGACCGCGGACACCACCAGTCGTGCCCGGCGCGGCAGGCTCAAAAGCACGACGGCCACCATCACCGCCTCGGCGGGCAGCCGCAGGAACTCCTGGAGCCGCAGGGTCGAGAGCGTGCTCGGCAGCTGGAGGCAGACGTGGACGAGGAGCGCGGCGAGGACGGTGACGGTGACGGAGAGCCCCCGGGAGACGGCCGGATGCCCGGCCCGCCAGCCTCGCCAGCGACCGCGGATCCCGACGCGAGCGGCCGGCGCACCGGGGGCGCCCTCGGCGGCGGGTTCGGTATCGGCGGTGGGTGCGGTCTCGACGGCGGGTTCGGCCTTGGTGTCGGCGGCGGTCGTGGCCTCGGCGTCGGTCTCCGCTTCGGCCTCGGCCTCGGTGTCGGTCTCGGAGTCCGCTTCGGTTCCGGGTGTGGCTTCGACCGCGGTCACGGCCTCGGCGTCGGACGCGACTGCGGGCGCGTCTTCCGAAGCGGCTTGCGTGCCGGTGCCGGTGCTGGCACCGGTGACGGCGTCGGCGTCGGCCGACGCCGGTTCGCCTTCCCCGGCCGCTTCCCCGTCCTGCTGACCGGTGTCGGTGTCGGCGTCGGTCTCGGTCTCGGTGTCGGTGCCGGAGTTCTGCCCGGTTCCGGGCTCCGCCGCCTCGCCCGCTGCCTCGGCGGCCGTCGGTTCCGCGTCCTCGGCCGGGTCCGGGTCCGGGGACGTGCTCCGTCGTGCGGGCTCGCTCTCCGCCGTGGCAGGCGCCCCCTCGTCGATGTCCGGGGTCAGGAGCTCGTCCGCGGCAACCACTGCCGCGTCCGGTTCCTGACGGCTGCTCGTGTGCTGGGACAACGGAGGTCCTTCCGTGCGAGGCGCGTGAGGGAGCGGCGGGCCTCGCTGGGGAGGCCGGCCCGCCGTCATCCCGTACGGTCTGTCCGCGGTGCCCGTTCACGAGCCAGGGCAAACACCCGGCAAACGCCTCGTCAACATCCCACAGGAAGGGCCCTACGCACCACCGACCGCGGTGAGCAGGGCGAGCGGGGCCGCCGCCGACCGGGACTCCCGTACACACGCGTGCGGGTAGGGGACCGGCTCCGCGTGGCTCTCGCGGCCGTAGCCCGCGAGCACCTCGGGAAGACGGTGCCCGGTCGCGGTGGCCGCGTCCACCAGGCCGTGGGCGACCGTACGGGCCTCGTCGTGCAGTCCGTAGCGGGCCAGCCCCAGGGTGATCAGCGCGTTGTCGTGCGGCCAGACCGAGCCGCGGTGGTACGACAGCGGGTGGTACGCCGGCTGCCCGGAGGCGAGGGTGCGTACGCCCCAGCCGGAGAAGAAGTCCGGCTCCAGCAGCCGACGGCCGACGGCCTTCCCGTACTCCTTGTCCAGCAGGCCCGACCACAGCAGATGCCCGGCGTCCGAGGCCAGCGCGTCGACCTGACGGCCCTCGCCGTCCAGGGCCAGCGCCGGGAAGGAGTGCTCGCGCATCCAGAAGTCCCGCTGGAAACGGTCGCGCAGATCGGCGGCCGCCTGTTCCAGCAGGGCCGCGTAGACCTCGTCCGCCCAGGCGGTGCGCGCGACCCAGGCCGTGCGGCGCAGGGCGTCGTAGGCGTAGCCCTGGGCCCCGGCCGCCATCACCGTGCCGCGGGCGCGGGTGCCGTCGGCGTGGCAGATGGCCCCGGGGGAGTCCTTCCAGTTCTGGTTGGCCAGACCGCCCTGGTCGGCGCGGTACACGAGGTAGCCGCGGGAGGTCAGTCCGCCGTGGTCCAGCATCCAGCCGACGGCCGCGCGGGCGTGCGACTCCAGGCGCCGGGCCAGGGCGGTGTCCCCGGTGTGCTCGACGTACGCGCCGAGCAGGACGAGGAACAACGGCGTCGCGTCGACCGAACCGTAGTAACGGCCGTACGGGACCTGCCCGAAGTGGGCCAGTTCGCCGTGCCGCAGCTCGTGCACGATCTTGCCGGGCTGCGACACCGACGTCACCGCGGTGTCCGTGGCCTGGGCCGCGGCGAGCGCCGGGAGCGTGGCGGCGGCCAGCTGGGGACGGTAGGGCAGGGCGAACAGCGAGGTCAGCAGGGCGTCGCGGCCGAGCAGGGCCAGGAACCACGGGGCGCCCGCCGCGGGCACCCGCAGCTCCTCGCCGTCCGGGCCGGTCGCCGGCACCTGGAGCGAGGCGAGGTCGGCCAGGCCCCGGGCGCACGCCGCCGCCAGCTCCGGCCAGCCGGTCGGGAAGGCCACGCCCTCCACGAAGTCGCCCTCCAGGGCGAGGAGCTGCTCGGTGAGGGCGGCGGGCGAGCGCGGCACTCGCAGGGCCCGCTTCTCGCCGTGCGGCCTGGCCATCACCCGCAGGGTCAGTTCGGCCGTGCCGTGCGGCTCCAGCTCCAGGGTCCACACCAGCCGCCGGGCGCCGGTGCCGGTCTCCTCGACGCCGTCGGGCACGGGCTCGGCCGTCACCGTCGTACAGGAACGCCATTCCCCGCGCCGGTAGGTGAACTCCACGCCGTCGTCGAGGACCTGCCGGGAGCGGGTCGCGCCGGCCTTGGCGTAGGTGCGGTGGTCGGAGCGCAGTTCGAACTGGTCGGTGAAGTCGGCGTCCGCGGTGATTGCCAGCCGGACGGTGGTGGGCACCGGCCGGTTGCTGGTGACCCGCAGCGTCTCGACGAACGAGCCGTCGCCCACGGCCTGTTCACGGAACAGCGTGTACGCGGGCGTGTCGGCGCGGCCGCCGCGCGGCACCAGGACGCAGCGAGCGGTGTCCCCGTCCGCGACCGGCGACAGCGCCTCCGGCACCGCGCCGTCGACCGTCAGCTGCCAGCGGCTGAGGTGCCGGGCGTCGCGCAGGAACAGCCCGTCGGGGGAGCCGCCGCGTACGCCGCTGATGTCCCCACCGTCGCCCACGACGGCGAACGTGCCGCCGTACACGAGCAGATGAAGCCGGTCCGTCATCCTCGGTCCCCTCCCTTGTCTCTCATGTCGAACGTGCCGTTGCCCGGGACGGACACGCCGTGTCCGAAGGGCTCGTGGAGCAGATCGAGCGTGAGCGCCGCGGTCCAGCTGAAGCCGGTCGCGCCGCACGCCTCGCCGGTGTACGGGTCCACGTACTCCGCGAACCCGGTCGCGTCGGCGGTCTCCAGGGCCGCCGTGCGCAGCGCGTCGGCCCGCGGCTGTTCGCCGTGCAGCCGCAGCCCGCGCTCCAGCAGCCAGGCGGTGTTGAACCAGGCAGGCCCCCGCCAGTAGCGGTGCGGGTCGAAGGCCTCGCCGAGCAGGTCGTAGCTCGGGACCAGCCGGGTGCTGTCGCCCAGTCCGAAACGGGGACCGCCGAGGGTGCGCACGAGCGCGCTGACGATGTCGCGCGGGAGGCCGGGCAGCAGCAGCGGGACCAGGCCGGAGACGCTGCGCTCGGGGATCGGCCGGCCCGCGCGGACGTCCCGGCAGAGGAACATGCCCTCCGCCGGGTCCCACAGCCGCTCCACCAGCGCCGCCGTCAGCCGCTGCGCGCGGGCGCGGCGGGCGGTGCCGGTCGCGCCGAGCTCGTGCGCGATGCGCGCCAGCGCGAACTCGGAGGCGATCAGCAGGGCGTTGAAGGCCGGGTCCTCCACGGCGAAGGCACCCGTCCCGCGGCCGCCCCCGGAATCGGCGGGGGCGCCCGGGTTGTCGTCGTACCCCCGGTCCCGGTAGTTCGTCGCCAGCCGCACGTACCGCCCGTAGTCCAGGTCCGTGGGCCGGTCCTCGGCGGCGCCGTGGTCGAGGTCGGCGCGGCGGAAGGAGCGGGCCGGTGCCGGGGTGATCCGGGCGAGCGGGGCGTCCCAGCAGGGGCTGTTGTCCATGCCCTGCTCCCAGGGGTGGACGACGGACGCCAGCCCGCCCCCGCCCAGGTCCCGGCGGTGCAGGAGATAGCGGTGCCAGGCCGCCAGCCGCGGGTGGAGCCGGGTCAGGAAGCCGCGCGCCCGGGACAGCACCGGGTCGGCGCAGTGCACCAGCCAGGCGGCCAGCGCGTGCACCGGTGGCTGCACGATGCCCGAGGTCTGTACGGTGCGCGGGGCGCCCGCGGTGCGCCCCGCGGTCGAGGAGCGCCAGAAGTCGGGGCTGGGGAAGTACGCGTCGAGCGGCACGGAGGGGTTGAAGACGATGTGCGGGACCCGCCCGTCGTCCCACTGGGCGGCCAGCAGCGTCTCCAGCTCCGTCTGGGCCCGCAGCGGCGAGACGTGCCGCAGGCCGATCGCGATGAACGCCGAGTCCCAGGACCACTGGTGCGGGTACAGGCTGTGCGAGGGCACCGTGGATGTTCCCGTCCAGTTGCCGTCCAGCACCTGCGCGGCTCTGAGGTGCAGCGGTGCGGCCGCGACCGGCGGATCGTATGCAACGGCAAGCCCCGTCGGACGGGGTCGGGCACTGAGCTGGGCGGTGCGATCCACTCGGGGCTCCCCGAAGACGTTGGGCGGACCGGTTCGGCAGTGGCTACCGTAGAGTTACGTCTATTTAACACGCAAAACTCAATATGTAATGCAGGCTTGAGAAACACAAGGGGGTGGGCATGACCGGACGTCCGGGCAGAGCGGGAAGGGTCACCAGGGCGGGGAGCCAGGCGAGCGCCGGCGACCTGCTCGAACTGGTGCGCACGGGCCGGGCCACGACGCGCGGAGCCCTCCAGCAGGTGACCGGGCTCTCCCGGGCCACCGTCGGCCAGCGCCTCGACCGGCTCTTCCGCGCGGGCTGGCTGCGCGAGGGCGCGGGCGGTCCGGTGGACTCCCCGCTGGGCGGCCGCCCCTCCATCACCCTGGAGTTCGACGACGCCCACGCGGTCGTCCTCGCCGGGGACCTCGACACCCGGCACGCGCGCGCCGCCGTCCTCACCCTCACCGGCGAGATACTCGCCGAGCACTCCGGCACGCTGGTCGTCGAGGACGGCCCGGACGCCGTCCTGGGCGAACTGGGCCGGTGGTTCGCCCAGCTGCTGGACAAGGCGGGGCACGCGCCCGGCGAGGTCTGCGGCATCGGTCTCGCGGTGCCGGGCCCGGTCGACACCGAGACCGGCCGGGTGGTCCAGCCGCCGATCATGCCCGGCTGGGACGGGTACGACATACGGGGCCGGCTGTCCCGCGCCCTGACCGAGCACACCGGCGCCACGGGCGTGCCGGTCCTCGTCGACAACGACGCCAACCTCATGGCGTACGGCGAACAGCGCACCGGACACCCGGACTGCTCCGCGTTCATGCTGGTCAAGGTGTCGACCGGCATCGGCGCCGGGATGGTGGTGGACGGCGCGGTCTACCGGGGGATCGACGGCGGCGCCGGCGACATCGGGCACATCCGGGTGGGCGCCGACGCGCTGTGCCGGTGCGGTTCCCGCGGCTGCCTGGCCGCGGTCGCCAGCGGCGGCGCGGTGGCCCGCAGGCTCGTCGAGGCCGGAGTGCCGGCCGCGTCCGGCTCGGACGTGCGCGACCTGCTCGCGGCCGGGCACCCCGAGGCCGCGGCGCTGGCCCGCGAGGCCGGGCGCAGCGTCGGGGACGTGCTGGCGACCGTCGTGACGCTCTTCAACCCCGGTGTGCTGATGATCGCCGGGGATCTGGCCGGAACCCCCTTCCTCACCGGGGTGCGGGAACTGCTGTACCAGCGGGCGCTGCCGCGCTCCACGGCCCGGCTGGACGTGGTGACCTCGGCGCTCGGCGAACGGGCCGGGCTGGTGGGCGCCGCCGCGATGGTCGTGGAGCACCTGTACGCGCCGGAGCGGGTGGAGGAACGGCTGCTGGCGCTCGGTGTGTGAGGCGGACGGTGTGTGGGGCGGACGGTGTGTGGGGCGGATGACGAGGGTGTTTCGTGTCCGGGGACCCGTCCGCATGGTGAAAACCGGTCGTCTGTGAAAGCGTGATTCTCGCCACCCTTGATAAGGGTTGCGCTCACATGAGCGAATCTTGGGCGACTGCACTTCTCCAAGGGGTGGCACTGAGTGCCACCCCTTGATCGTTCATCGATCGAACTCAGACGTGACGAGAGATGCTCACATGAGCGATATGGTCTGCCTATGGCCCATGTTGTGTTCAAGAAATGAAAACATCAGCTGCTTGACGCTTGCCAAGCTTTGACTTTCGATCCGCTGGCGGACGTCGAGTTACAGGCGCATGACGCACAAGTGGACGTACCCAGGCGCCTTCGATCTGGGTATGTTCCTGCCCGTCAGGGCAGCCACCGCGTCCTCGAGGAGTCGAGACCCGTGTCGGAAAACAAAGAACCCCAGGTAGCCGAGGACGCCACCAGCGTTGAGGCCGTGAAGTTCGTCTACGACTTCACCGAGGGCAACAAGGACCTCAAAGACCTCCTCGGCGGCAAGGGTGCCAACCTCGCCGAGATGACCAACCTGGGCCTTCCGGTCCCCCCGGGCTTCACGATCACCACCGAGGCCTGCAAGACCTACCTCGACAGTGGCGAGGAGCCCGCGGCACTGCGTGACGAGGTGAGTGCACACCTCGCAGCGCTCGAAGCGGCCATGGGCAAGAAGCTCGGCCAGGCCGACGACCCGCTCCTGGTGTCGGTCCGCTCCGGGGCGAAGTTCTCCATGCCCGGCATGATGGACACCGTCCTGAACATCGGCCTCTCCGACAAGTCGGTGCAGGGCCTCGTCCAGCAGTCCGGCGACGAGCGGTTCGCCTGGGACTCCTACCGCCGCCTCATCCAGATGTTCGGCAAGACGGTCCTCGGCGTCGACGGGGAGCTCTTCGAGGACGCGCTGGACAAGGCCAAGGAGACCAAGAAGGTCACGGTCGACACCGAGCTGGAGGCCGCGGACCTGAAGAAGCTGGTCACCCGGTTCAAGCGGATCGTCAAGACCGAGGCCGGCCGGGACTTCCCTCAGGACCCGCGCGAGCAGATGGACCTCGCCATCAAGGCGGTCTTCGACTCCTGGAACGGCGACCGCGCCAAGCTCTACCGCCGCCAGGAGCGCATCCCGCACGACCTGGGCACCGCCGTCAACGTCTGCTCGATGGTCTTCGGCAACCTCGGCCCCGACTCCGGCACCGGTGTCGCCTTCACCCGTGACCCCGCCTCCGGCCACCAGGGCGTCTACGGCGACTACCTCCAGAACGCCCAGGGCGAGGACGTCGTCGCCGGTATCCGCAACACGGTCCCGCTCGCCGAGCTGGAGTCGATCGACAAGAAGTCGTACGACCAGCTCATGCAGATCATGGAGACCCTGGAGAACCACTACAAGGATCTCTGCGACATCGAGTTCACCATCGAGCGCGGCCAGCTGTGGATGCTCCAGACCCGCGTCGGCAAGCGCACCGCGGGCGCTGCCTTCCGGATCGCCACCCAGCTGGTCGACCAGGGCCTCATCGACGAGACCGAGGCGCTCCAGCGGGTCACCGGGGCCCAGCTGGCCCAGCTGATGTTCCCGCGCTTCGACGAGAACGCGAAGGCCGCGCAGGTCGGCCGGGGCATCGCCGCCTCCCCGGGCGCGGCGGTCGGCAAGGCGGTCTTCGACTCGTACACCGCCGTCAAGTGGTCCCGCTCGGGCGAGAAGGTCATCCTGGTCCGCCGCGAGACCAACCCCGACGACCTCGACGGCATGATCGCGGCCGAGGGCATCCTCACCTCGCGCGGCGGCAAGACCTCCCACGCGGCCGTGGTCGCCCGCGGCATGGGCAAGACCTGTGTCTGCGGCGCCGAGGAGCTGGAGGTCGACACCAAGCGCCGTCGGATGACGGTCCCCGGCGGGCACGTCGTCGAGGAGGGCGACGTCATCTCCATCGACGGGTCCAGCGGCAAGGTGTACCTCGGCGAGGTGCCCGTCGTCCCCTCCCCGGTCGTGGAGTACTTCGAGGGCCGTATGCACGCGGGCGCCGACGACGCCGACGAGCTGGTCGAGGCCGTGCACCGGATCATGGCGTTCGCCGACCGCAAGCGCCGGCTGCGGGTGCGCGCCAACGCCGACAACGCCGAGGACGCGCTGCGCGCCCGCCGTTTCGGCGCCCAGGGCATCGGCCTGTGCCGCACCGAGCACATGTTCCTCGGCGACCGGCGCGAGCTGGTGGAGCGGCTGATCCTGGCCGACACGGACGCCGAGCGCGAGGAGTCCCTGAAGGAGCTGCTCCCGCTCCAGAAGCAGGACTTCGTCGAGCTGTTCGAGGCGATGGACGGCCTGCCGGTGACGGTCCGTCTCCTGGACCCGCCGCTGCACGAGTTCCTGCCCGACATCACCGAGCTGTCGGTGCGCGTCGCGCTCGCCGAGGCCCGCAAGGACCCGCACGAGAACGAGCTGCGCCTGCTCCAGGCCGTCCACCGGCTGCACGAGCAGAACCCGATGCTGGGCCTGCGCGGGGTGCGTCTCGGCCTGGTCATCCCCGGCCTGTTCACCATGCAGGTACGGGCCATCGCCGAGGCCGCCGCCGAGCGCAGGAACGCCAAGGGCGACCCGCGCGCCGAGATCATGATCCCGCTGGTCGGCACGGTCCAGGAGCTGGAGATCGTCCGCGAGGAGGCCGACCAGGTCATCGCCGAGGTGCAGGCCGCCACCGGCGTCGAGCTGAAGCTGGCCATCGGCACCATGATCGAGCTGCCGCGCGCCGCGCTGACCGCCGGTCAGATCGCCGAGGCGGCGGAGTTCTTCTCCTTCGGCACGAACGACCTCACCCAGACGGTGTGGGGCTTCAGCCGCGACGACGTGGAGGCCTCCTTCTTCACGGCCTACCTGGAGAAGGGCATCTTCGGCGTCAGCCCCTTCGAGACGATCGACAACGACGGCGTCGGCTCCCTGGTCAAGGCCGCGGCCAAGGCGGGCCGCGACACCCGCCCCGACCTCAAGCTCGGCGTCTGCGGCGAGCACGGCGGCGACCCGGAGTCGGTCCACTTCTTCCACGAGGTGGGACTCGACTACGTCTCCTGCTCCCCGTTCCGCATCCCGGTGGCCCGCCTGGAGGCGGGCCGCGCGGCCACCCAGTCGGCGGGCAGCGACCACCGCTGATCCCACCCGGATCCGGGCCCGCCGCTCGTCCCCGACCCTCACCGATGAGCGGCGGACCCGGTGCTCGAAAAGAAGGGGCGACACCCTGTGCGGGGGTGCCGCCCCTTCGGGCATTCTCTGCGGCGACTGTCAAGGTACGCCGCTGACCAGGGGAAACGGTGTTGGCCGACGTTGGCTGCCGTTGAACCCATGCGAGACCGTTGTGCCCTCGTTGTGCCCTCCGGGCGCGGCTGGGTGAGCTGCGACTCCATGGCCCACGGTTCGTCCCGCTCGATCCAGCACACTCGCAGGCTCCGCCATCCACTGAGTCAGGGTGGCTTCACCGGACTTACCGAAGGTCATCCGCTTGCCGCTGCCGACGCGGCGCAACTCAAGCCCGAGCAGGCACCCGAGGGTCTTGACCGCTGGGATCCGCTCTTTCCGGCACGGATGTGGCACGGGCTTCCATCCGCTCCGACGGGTCGCGTCACCGACCCCGCACCCGACAACACTGTCACCCGAATGGCCCAACATGACGTGCCACCCATATGGGTGAAGATCAAGCTGGCTAGTGCCCCAACCGAGGCAATCTGTGAAAGGCGAACCAAATGCGCATTCGACGAATCCTCGCCGCAGTCTTCGCCACGGCAGCCCTCGCCGGACTCGGCCTCACAGGCGCCGCCACCGCCAGCGCCACCGCCGGCAGCGTCACCCTGGCCAGCGTCGCCCCGGCCAGCGTCACCCCGGGTGAGTGCACGGACGGCGGCGGAACGATCGATCGGTCGACGCCCGTGCTCCCGACCTGCAGGGGCGGTATGTACGACGGGCGGACGGTCGACTAAACCCCACTGGGGCCCGTTGTGAAAGTGGATCGGCGCCCCGCAGCCACGCGTTGCGGGGCGCTCCCTCGCGAGCGTTCCCCTTCGGCTGACGGCTCAACGTACCTGGGAGGCGTGACGATCGCACACGGGCCCGATGAGGTCGGAGGGAGCGGCTTTGGGCTGGAGCTGCCAAGGGCCGCGGCCGTGAGGTATGCGCTTGCCGGTCCCGGGTGCCGTGGTCCCGGGTGCCGTGGTCCCGGATGCGGAGGTCGCGGGCCGGACACATGCTGGTCTGGGGTGCTGTCCGTGCCGGCCGTGCGAGGGGCACCCCGTCGGACATGCACGCCAGTGGCGACGTCGAGGCGGGAAAGACGTGGCGGAACCAGAGATCGACTACGCGGCGGTGTTCCGGGCCCTTCCCGGAGCGGTGGCACTGCTGACGCCGCGGCTGATCTACGTGGACGCCAACGACGCGTTCCTGCACACGGTGGGCCGCACCCGCGAGCAGGTCATCGGCAAGTACCTACCCGACGACTTCCGCGACGATCCGGACGCCACTGTCGCGACCCTCACGTCCAGGGTCCAGGCGTCACTGATCCGGGCGGCGGCAACCGGCGAGAGCGACACCATGGCGCTGCGGCACACCGAGGAGAACCCCGAACGGCCCGGAGCACTGAACGACCGGTACTGGACCCAGATCAACATTCCCGTCCTCGGTCCGGACGGGCGGGTGGCCCTGCTGCTGCACCGGGTGGAGGAGGTCACCGAGCTCATCCGCGCCCGCGAAGTCGCGCTGTCCCTGCAGAAGGCCATGCTGCCCGTTCCCCGCCCGGTCGGCCGCCACCACGCGGCCGTGCGCTACCGGCCCGCCGCCGCGGCGCTGAACGTGGCCGGAGACTGGTACGACCTCATCGACCGGCCGGGCGACCGCATCGCCGTCGCCGTCGGCGATGTCGTCGGGCACGGCCTGCCCGCGGCCGGCGTCATGGGACAACTGCGCAGTGCCCTCAGCGCGGCCTGCCTCGTCTCCGCGGGCCCCGCCCGCGCCCTGGAAGTCCTGGGACTGTACGCCCGGACCATCGACGGCGCCGAGAACACCACGGTGGCCACGGCATTCGTCGACTGGGACACCCACACCATCACCTACAGCAGCGCCGGTCACCTCCCGCCGGCCCTCGCCCGGGCGGACGGGAGCGTCGAGTTCCTGGACCGGGCCACCGACCCCCCGCTCGCGGCCCGCCCCCGGCACGCCCCCCGGATCCAGGCTGCCGCGGCCTTCCACGAGGGCGACGTCCTCGTCCTCTACACCGACGGTCTGATCGAACGCCGCCGCGAGGACATCGACGTCGGCCTCGCCCGGCTCGCCGATTCCCTGGCCCGTCACCACACGGACGACTGCGAGAGCCTCGCCGACGCGGTGCTCGGCGACCTGCTCCCGCCCGGCGACGCCACCGACGACACCGCCCTGGTCGTCGTGCGCCTGTGAACCCGGCCGGCCGGCTCCGCGGACGGTCCGTCAGCAGTGGATGCGCAGGCGGACGACGATGACGTCCGGGGCCAGGCCGTCCAGGTAGGCGTTGGCGAGGTCGAGGTAGTCGTCCCGTGTGGAGCGGATCCACGCTCCGTCCAGGGTGAGCAGGTGGTCCATGGGGATCACCCACTCGGGCCGCCGCTTCCGGTACGGGGTCCCGGCGGCCTCGTCCGGGTCGAGCGTCGCGGCCGGCTGTGCGGCGCGGGCGCGCGCGCCGTCGAAGTCGAGCAGGCCGCGCGGGCCCCCGTAACACCGGCCGTGCGTCTCGGGACGTGACGCGTCGTCGGCGTCCAGTGGTGCCCGGACGAGGCGGGGGTCGTCCTCGTGGCCGGCCCAACCCCCCTAGGCCCATGGTCATTCGCAGGCGACGCCGTCTCCGTCGCGGTCGAGGTGGGAGTCGTAGCCGGGGTCGCCTGCGTGCAGCGGGGCCGCTCCGGCGGCTCGGGCCGCGGTGCAGTTGGCGTAGTAGGCGCTTCCGCCGCCGTCACTGCCGCCGTCACCGCCGCTGCTTCCGCCGACGCTGCCGTCGTCGATGCCGGTGTCCGCCGCCGGTTCGGCCGTGACGGTGCGGGTGACCTCGACGGTGGTCGTGGCGGTCACGGTGGTGGCCGGTACGGGGGTCGCGGTCGCCGTCGTGGTGATGGTGACCGCCGGGGCGGCGGCCGCAGGCTTTGCGTCGGTGCCCGTCGCATTCCGGCCGCCGCTGCTGCCGATGCCGACGCCGATGAACAGGGCCAGGCCGAGCGCGGGCAGCAGGTAGCGCTTGCGTGCCCAGCGGGGCGCGGGCGGAGCGGCGTACGGGTTGGTCATGACGGTCCCCCAAGGTGTGCCGGATGCGTGCATGACCGTAATGCCGGGTTCCAGCTCGTGGTGGCGGAATGGCGTTTTCGTGACGGACGGGGTTGCCGGGCCGCAGGGCGTGGCATGGCAAGGGTGAATTCATTGATAAATGTCACAGGTCGGGAAATCTGCACAAAGCGGACATAGTGCTATTTGTTGGTCCGTTTGGTCTTGTTCGTCCCTGTAGCGTCGCCTTCGTTCCCCGCATTTCGCGCAGCCGTCGCCGACTCCGTGCGCGCTGCCGCCGCGACCGCAACACCGAGCAGGACGGAACCTCCATGCCCGCATCGCGCATACCCCGCCTCGCCCAGCGGGGACTGGCCGCGGCCATGACCGCCGGGACGGCCCTCGCCGCATTCGCCACCGCCGCCCCGGCGCAGGCGAGCACGGGCGGCGCGTCCGTCGGCGGCTCGCCCGTGACATGCACCTCGCAGCGGCCGGGGCTCGCGGACCGGCTGTCGCAGGACCTCGCCGCCGCGCTCCGTGGACGCCAGGGCTCCACCGCGCTCGCCCTGTACGACCGCACCACCGGGACCTCGTGCACCTTCCGGGCCCACGCGGCCTTCGACTCGGCGAGCGTGGTCAAGGTCACGGTGCTCGGGGCCCTGCTGCGGCAGACGGCGGACGAGCACCGCGCCCTGACGTCCCGCGAGGTGGAACTGACCACCGCAATGATCACCAAGTCGGACAACGACGCGACCAACGCCCTGTGGCACCAGATCGGGACGGCCGGCGTCCAGCGCTTCCTGACCCTGGCCGGCATGCGGGACACCGTGCCCGCGCCGAACGGCCACTGGGGGCGTACCCAGATCACGGCCGCCGACCAGCTGACCCTGCTCCGGCTGCTCACCTCGGACAACGCGGTCCTCGGCCCCAGCGCCCGCGCCTACGCGCTGCGCCTGATGAACCAGGTGATTCCCGAGCAGCGCTGGGGAGCCCCGGCCGGGGCTCCCGCGACGGCGACGGTGCACGTCAAGAACGGCTGGCTGCCGGACGCCACCGACGGCTGGCGGGTGAACAGCGTCGGCGCCTTCACCGGCGGCGGCCACGACTACGCGATGGCCGTGCTCTCGGACGGCAGCCGGACGATGGCCGACGGCGTCGCCACCCTCGAAGCCGCCGCCCGGGCCGTCAACCGGGACCTGAACGCGCCCGCCGCCGCCTGACCCGGCCCGGCCCACCCTGCCGAGCCGCTCTCCGCGGGCGGCCCTAGGGTGGAGGTCCAGGTAGACCTGCGGAGGGAAGACGTCATGTCCGGCTGGAGCGCGCACGACATACCCGGCCTGGGCGGCCGTACCGCGGTCGTCACCGGAGCCAACAGCGGGCTCGGGTACGTCACCGCGCGCGAGCTGGCCCGCCACGGCGCCCGGGTGGTCGTGGCCTGCCGGAGCGAGCCGCGGGGACGGGCCGCGGTGGACCGGATCGGCGCCGAAGTGCCGGGCGCCGAGGTGGAGTTCGCCCGGCTGGACCTCGGCGACCTGGCGTCCGTACGGGAGTTCGCGACCCGCTTCCCGTACGAGCGGCTCGATCTGCTGGTGAACAACGCCGGGGTGATGGCGCTTCCGTACGGGACGACGGCCGACGGGTTCGAGACCCAGTTCGGGGTCAACCACCTCGGGCACTTCGCCCTCACGGGGCTGTTGCTGCCCGCGCTGCTCGCCACCCCCGGCGCCCGGGTCGTGACCGTCTCCAGCATGATGCACGCGCTCGCGAACATCGACATCGACGACCTCAACAGCGAGCACGGATACCGGCGTTGGATCGTCTACGCCCGCTCCAAGACCGCCAACCTGCTGTTCACCCACGAACTGGCGCGCAGGCTCGCGGCGGCCGGCTCGGACACGGTCGCCGCGGCGGCCCACCCCGGGTACGCGGCCACCAACCTCCAGACCGCCGGTCCGCGCGCGGAGGGCCGCCGGGGCGCCGAGCGGCTGATGGAGCTGGGCAACCGCATCATCGCCCAGCCGGCCGAGGCGGGCGCGCTGCCCAGCCTGTACGCCGCCACCGCCCCCGGCGTGCGCCCCGACTCCTTCACCGGCCCGTCCTTCGCGATGTGGCGCGGGGCGCCCGCACCGTCGCGACGGGCCTCCTGGACCCGCGACGACCGGGTGAGCGAGCGCCTGTGGGCCGCGTCCGAGGAGCTCACGGGGGTGACGTACGAGGGGCTCAAGCCCTGACGGCCACCGAGCGGCCCCGGCTCCGACCGCCGAGAGGCTCAAGCCCTGACGGGCGCGAGGGGCCGGGGCCTCAGCCGGCCTGTACCTCGGAGGGGCCGGGCCTCAGCCGGCCTGTACCTCGTACGCCGCCACCCGCACCGTCTCGTCGTCCAGGCACTGCCCGGTCACCAGGTCGAAGCGCTGCTTGAGCAGGGGAGAGGCGACGAACGGGCGGCCCCGGTGGGTGCCGGTCAGCCCGCGGGACAGGACGGCCGCGCCGCTGAACGGATCGCGGTTGTCGATGCCGTACAGCGTCCCGGACCGGTCGCGGAACAGGGCGACCTGGCGGCCGTCGGGCAGCAGCGCGGCCAGGCCCCGGCCGGGGGTCAGCGCGGTCAGGTCGCAGACCGTGAACCAGGAGTCCGCAAGGCGCAGCCGGACCTTCAGGGCGGTCGTCTCGGGTGCCAGGGTCATCGCGGGGCACTTCCTTCCAGGGGGCGCGTGCCGATGGTCAGCAGCGGCAGGTCGGGCTTGATCTGGTCGCGCTCGGGGACGAAGCCGACGACCGGGTCGGGGGTGTCGGGCGCGTTGACGAACGACACGAACCGGCTCAGCTTCTCGGGGTCGTCGATGGTCTCGGCCCACTCGTCGCGGTAGGCCGAGACGTGCGCGGCCATCAGCGACTCCAGTTCCTCGCAGATGCCGAGGGAGTCCTCCACCACCACGTCCCGGACGTGGTCCAGGCCGCCCGGGATCCGCTCCAGCCAGGTCGAGGTGCGCTCCAGCCGGTCCGCGGTGCGGATGTAGAACATCAGGAACCGGTCGATCAGCCGCACCAGTTCGGCGTCGGACAGGTCCTGGGCGAGCAGGTCCGCGTGGCGCGGGGTGGCGCCGCCGTTGCCGCCGACGTACAGGTTCCAGCCGTTGGAGGTGGCGATGATGCCGAAGTCCTTCGACTGGGCCTCCGCGCACTCGCGGGCACAGCCCGACACCGCCGACTTGAGCTTGTGCGGCGACCTCAGGCCCCGGTAGCGCAGCTCCAGGTCGATCGCCATACGGACCGAGTCCTGGACTCCGTAACGGCACCAGGTCTGCCCCACGCAGGACTTGACCGTGCGCAGCGACTTCCCGTACGCGTGCCCCGACTCGAAGCCTGCGTCCACCAGCCGGGCCCAGATCAGCGGGAGCTGTTCGACGCGGGCGCCGAACATGTCGATGCGCTGCCCGCCGGTGATCTTCGTGTAGAGCCCGAAGTCGCGGGCCACCTCGCCGATCACGATGAGCTTCTCGGGGGTGATCTCGCCGCCCGGGATGCGCGGCACGACCGAGTACGAGCCGTTCTTCTGGAGGTTGGCGAGGAAGTGGTCGTTGGTGTCCTGGAGGGCCGCCTGCTCGCCGTCCAGGACGTAGCCGTGCGCGCCGATCGTCGGGGCGAGGGAGGCGATGATCGAGCCGACCGTGGGCTTGCAGATCTCGCAGCCGTCGCCGCCCCGGGCGTCCGGGCGGCCGTGGCGGTCCAGCAGTTCCCGGTAGGAGGTGACGCGCAGGGCGAGGACGATCTCGTAGAGCTCCTCGCGGGACTGGGCGAAGCAGCCGCACAGGCCCTTGTCGACCTCGACGCCGTTCGCCTCCAGCTCGGCGGTGACGAGCTGGCTCAGCACCTTCACGCAACTGCCGCAGCCGGTACCGGCCTTGGTGCACTTCTTCACCTCGGGCACGGTCGTGCAGGAGTGCTCCGTGACGGCGCCGCGGATCGTGCCCTTGGTGACGTTGTGGCAGGAGCAGACGACCGCCTCGTCCGGCAGCGCGGACGGGCCCAGCTGGACGGGTCCCCCGGCACCGGCCGGCAGCACCAGCTGCTCGGGGGCGACGGGCGGGACCGAGCCGGTGAACGCGCGCAGGGTGCCGTACGCCTCCGCGTCACCGACCAGGATGCCGCCCAGCAGCGTGCCGTCCCGGCCGATGACCAGCTTCTTGTACAGGCCCGCCCGGGCGTCCGAGTAGACGACGTCCAGACAGTCTGAGGCGGTGCCGTGCGCGTCGCCGAAGGAGGCCACGTCCACGCCGAGCAGCTTCAGCTTGGTGGACAGGTCGGCACCGGTGAACGACGGCTGCCCGGCCTCGTCGACAGCCCCGGCAGCGGCGTCGGCGGCGATCGCGGCGGCCGCCGTCTCCGCCTGCTCGTAGCCGGGGGCGACCAGGCCGTACACCCGGCCGTCCGCCGCCAGCGCGCACTCGCCGATCGCGAACACCCGCGCATCGCCGACCGTACGGCACCGCTCGTCGACCGCGATGCCACCGCGTTCGCCGACCGTCAGGCCCGAGGCGCGGGCCAGCTGGTCGCGGGGGCGGACACCGGCGGAGAACACCACCAGGTCGGTGGCGAGTTCGGAGCCGTCGGACAGCTTCATACCGGTGACCGCGCCGTCCTCGCCGACCACGATCTCCTGCGTGCCCACCCCGGTGTGGACGGACAGGCCCATGTCCTCGATGGTGCGCAACAGCGCGGCGCCGCCGCCCTCGTCGACCTGTACGGGCATCAGGCGCGGCGCGAACTCCACGATGTGGCTGGTGAGGCCGAGGCCCTTCAGCGCGCCCGCCGCCTCCAGGCCCAGCAGCCCGCCGCCGACCACCGCACCCGTCGTCGCCCTGGTCCGCGCGTACTCCTCGATGGCGAGCAGGTCCTCGATCGTGCGGTAGACGAAGCAGCCCTCGGCGTCCTTGTGGGGGACCGGCGGCACGAACGGGTACGAGCCGGTGGCCAGGACGAGGATGTCGTAGCCGACGGAGAGACCGGAGCGGGCCGTCACCGTGCGCGCGGCGCGGTCGATCGTCTCCGCCGGGTCGCCGATGTGCAGCTCGATGCCGTGCTCGCGGATGAACCCCATGTCGGTCATGGAGAGGTCCTCGGCGGTCCGCCCCGAGAAGTACGAGGTCAGCGCGACCCGGTCGTACGCCGGGCGCGGCTCCTCGCACAGCACGACCACCCGGTGCGTGGCGGTCAGGCCGCGTTCGGCGAGCGCTTCGAGGAAGCGCTGGCCGACCATGCCGTGGCCGACGAGCACGATCGTGGGGCGGGACCGGCCCCCGACACTTGCGGTCGTGGACATCAGGAGCCTCCATCGTTGGGGAGCAGGTGGAGTGGGCGGGGCGGGAGCAGCGGGTGGGACAGCGGCGGCGGACCCGAGGCTGTGTCGCTGTGTCAGCAGCGTGCGGGGCCGGTGTTTCCCTGCCGCATCACCTCTGTTTCCCGAGAGGAACGCTGCCCTCAGCGAGGGACGGCCCGGGGTGTGAGGGTTCGCGGGCGGAGGACCGGCGGCCCGGTGGGAGGCGGCCGGTGGCCCGGCGAGGGGTGGCCCCGCGACCCGGTGGGAGGCGGGCCGGTGGTCCGGCGAGGGGCGGGCGGCAGGTCCGGCGGACAGCGAGGTCCGTGTGGGGTGCACCGGTCCGTGCCTTAGGGTCGCGGTCATGCCCGACATACCCCTGACCACGCTCGCCCTCCTGTGCCTCGCCGCCCTCGCGGCCGGCTGGATCGACGCGGTGGTGGGCGGGGGCGGACTCCTGCTGCTGCCCACGCTGCTGCTCGGGCTGCCGGCGAGCACCCCGGCGGCGTACGCGCTGGGCACCAACAAGGCGGTCGCGATCGTCGGCACGTCCGCGGCGGCGGTGACGTACGTCCGCAGGACCCCGGTGGACGTGCGCCTGGCCGTACGCATCGGTCTGACCGCGCTCGCCGGGTCGTCGGCCGGGGCGTTCTTCGCGGCCGGGATGAGCACCGAGGTGCTCAAACCGGTGATCATGGTGGTGCTGCTCGGTGTCGCGGCCTTCGTGATCCTGCGCCCCGCCTTCGGCACCGCCCCGGCGCCCGGCCCGGTCGGCCGCCGTCGCGTCCTCGCCGCGATCGGCCTCGCGGGCCTGGGCATCGGCTTCTACGACGGGTTCATCGGCCCCGGCACCGGTACGTTCCTGGTACTCGCCCTCACCGCCGTACTGCACCTCGACCTGGTGACGGCCTCCGCCAACGCGAAGATCGTCAACTGCTGCACCAACGCGGGCGCCCTCGCGATGTTCGCCTGGCAGGGCACGGTGCTGTGGCAGCCGGCCGCGCTCATGGCCGTCTTCAACCTGGCCGGCGGCACCCTCGGCGCCCGCACGGCCCTGAAGAAGGGCAGCGGCTTCGTCCGGGTCGTGCTGCTGACGGTCGTGCTGGCACTGGTGGCGAATCTGGCGTACACGCAGTGGGTGGCCTGAGGGGACGGGTGTCCTGGCGGATGCGTGTCCTGATGGACGTGTGTCCTGACGGACGTGTGTCCTTCGTCGGCGGCCGTCGTCCGGGCTCCGTGGACGGGGGCGGCCGCCGCCGGTGTCCCGTGCCGAAATCCGTTGCCGGTCCGGTCGGGGTTTCCCCTACGGTGACCCGATGACCACCCAAGTGATCGTGCTGAACGGCGGTTCCAGCTCCGGCAAGACCGGGATCGCCCGGTGTCTCCAGGCCGTGCTGCCGCAGCCGTGGCTGGCCTTCGGGATCGACGCGCTGGTCGACGCGATGCCCGCGTCCCTGAAGGCGTCGGACGCCGGGATCGACTTCGCCCCGGACGGCGGCGTGGACATCGGGCCGCGGTTCCGGGAACTGGAGGCGGCCTGGATGGCGGGGATCGCCGCGACGGTACGGGCGGGCGCCCGGGTCGTCGTCGACGATGTCTTCCTCGGCGCGGCCGCCTCGCAGGACCGGTGGCGCAAGGCCCTCGACGGGCTGGACGTGCTGTGGGTCGGCGTCCGCTGCGCCGCCGAGGTCGCCGCGGGCCGCGAGACGGCCCGGGGGGACCGGGTCCCGGGCATGGCCGCGGCCCAGGCGGAAGCCGTGCATCAGGGCGTGTTCTACGACCTGGAGGTGGACACCACCCGCACCGAGTCCCTGGCCTGCGCGCGGACCGTCGCCGCCCGGGTGGATGGAGAGCCGTCCGGGCTCAGCGGCTGTCGGTGAGGTGGGCGAAGACGACCACGTTCCCCTGGTACCCGGTGCTGCGCGAGTAGCCGCCACCGCAGGTGATCACCCGCAGCTCGGGGCGCGCCGAGGCCCCGTAGACCTTGTCGTCGGGGAAGTCCTTCGCCTCGTAGACCTCGACCGCGTCGACCGTGAAGAGCGCGACACTGCCGTCGCGCCGGTCCACCTCGACGGCGCTGCCCTTGCGCAGGGCGCCGAGGTCGTAGAAGACGGCGGGTCCTTCGGTGTTGTCGACGTGGCCCGCCACGATCGCGGTGCCGGTCTCACCCGGGGTGGTGCCCGCCTCGTACCAGCCGGCGAGGTTCTTGTTCGCGGCGGGCGGGACGTCGAGGCTGCCGGTGCTCGTCAGGCCGAGCCCCGTCAGCGGGGCGTTCACGCGGATCGACGGTATGCGTATGCGGACGGGCGGGGACGGCGGCAGCGCGGGGGCGGCGGCGCGTTCGCCGCCCGGGTCGGCGTGCGCCTGCGCGGCGGAGGGCTGCGGCGGGGCATGGATGCCGATCGGACCGCGCAGCAGCAGCACGCCCGAGCAGAGCGCGGCGGCGGTGACGGTGGCTATGGCGGTGTTCCCGACTCTGGGCATGCCTGCCTCCTCTTCTCCTTCTCCTCCCCGGAACCTTTCCTCTCCCTCTCCCCGGGAAGTCGGACCCCCTGGGAAGTCGGTCGCCTCGGGAAGTCGGACCCCCCGGGAAGTCGGTCCCCGTGGGAAGTCGGACCCCCCGGGAAGTCGGTCCCCGTGGGAAGTCGGACCCCCCGGGAAGTCGGTCCCCGTGGGAAGTCGGTCCCCGTGCCCCCTCCGGGCCGCGAGGGGCGTCGGGCCCGGAGGGGGAGGGGACATGCGGTACCGGCGGACGGACGGCGGAGGGTGTCCGTCAGATCCCGTCGCCTCTCGCCCGGCGATGCAGGAGCCAGGTACCGCCCGCGGCGGCCACGGCGAGCGCCGTCAAGCCTGCCGCGGTCTGTACGGGGTCGGGGCCGAGTGCGCCGCCGACCCCCGTCTTCACGCTTCCTTTCGGTTGCACCTGCCCGGACAGGGCGGTCAGGGTGACGTGCAGGTCGCCCGTCACCCGCAGGCTGCCCTCGGCGCAGGCCGCGACGATCTCGTACGTTCCCGGCTGCGCGCTCGGCGGGACCCGGAACTGTCCGATCGCGTCGTTCTCGTGGGTGCTGGGCGCCAGCGTGAACCGCCCGGCACCGACCGCGCTGGCGTCCCCCGCCGCCGAACCGCCTTTGCCGCACGCCGCGGTGTTCACCGTGACCTGCCCGCCCGGCACGGTGGTGGACGGGTACACCTCCAGGCTGCCGGTGGCACCGCCGTAGGCGGGCGCGGCCACCGCGCCCGCGGCGACGACGGCGAGCGCGGTGCCGGCCAGCAGACGGGCGGTACGTCGCATCGGTGCTCCCTCGGCTCATGGAGGGGCGACGGCCCGCGACACCCTCGAGTGCCGCTGCGTCGGTCGTGCCCCGCTTCTCCGAGGTAAATGGCAGTGGCCCCGGGCCGCTTCTTGAGGGATCGTCAGAATTGCGGTGAACGGGTGTCGCAAAGGCCCGGCGCGGAGCGCAGACCGCCGCTGTTTCGGCAGGTCAGTGGGTATGCGGCGATACGTGGATGAAGAACCGCGAAGGATGTACGGCGGAGGGACGAACGGGTGAGCGCGACCGGGGCCGGTGCCCCGAAGGGACCGGCCCCGGCCGCGTCAGCCGCATGATCGGCGCACGCTCACCGCGCTCGCCGCGTGGTCAGCTCACGCTCACCAGGTTCGCCCCGCGTGGTCAGCTCACGCTCACCGCGCTCCAGGCCGCGGCCACCGCCGCGTACTCCGTGCTGCTCGCGCCGTAGAGGTCCCGCGCCGCGTTCAGGGTCGCCGTACGGGCGCCCGCGTACTTCGTCGACGACGTCATGTAGACCGTCAGCGCCCGGTACCAGATCGCGCCCAGCTTGTCGTGGCCGATGCCGGTGACCGTCGAGCCGTTGCAGGTGGGCGAGTTGTAGCTGACACCGTTGACGGTCCTCGCGCCGCTGCCCTCCGCGAGGAGGTAGGCGAAGTGGTTGGCGACGCCCGAGGAGTAGTGCACGTCGAGGTTGCCGACCGAGGAGCTCCAGCAGTCCGCGGAGCTGCCGTCCTTCGAGGGCTGGTCCATGAAGCGCAGCGCCGCCTTGCCGAAGCCGGGCCGGACGATCTCCTCGCCGATCAGATAGTCGCCCGGGTCCGAGGCGTTGTTCGCGTACCACTCCACCAGGGTGCCGAGGATGTCGGAGGTCGCCTCGTTCAGGCCGCCCGGCTCGCCGGAGTAGGTCAGCGCGGCCGTCTTGGACGTGACGCCGTGCGACATCTCGTGGCCCGCCACGTCCAGCGCGACCAGCGGGCCGAACGTCGTCCCGTCACCGTCGCCGTACGTCATGCAGAAGCAACTGTCGTCCCAGAAGGCGTTGTTGTAGCTGTTGCCGTAGTGGACGCGGTTGTACGAGCCCTTGCCGTCACCGGCGATGCCGTTGCGGCCGTGGACGTTCTTGTAGTAGTCCCAGGTCGTGTTCGTGCCGTACTGGGCGTCCACCGCGGCCGAGGCGCGGTCGGAAGTCGCCCCCGTGCCCCAGTGGTTGTCGCTGTCCGTGAAGACCGTCGACGGGGCGCGGCTGAAGCAGATGCCGAAGATGCACAGGTCGGTCTTGTTGGCGGCGTCACCCGTGTACGTGTTGCCGCGGGTCGCGTCCTTGAGCTGGTACGTCGATCCCGACAGCGTCGTCTCCAGCGGCACCGTGCCGCCGTACAGCGACTGTCCGTCGCCCGTCGCCGTCTCGATGCTGTCCCAGGCGTCGATCCGGGCACCGGTGCGGGCGTCGGTCAGCACCGTGCGGGCCACCGGGTTGCCGAGCGTGTCGAGGGCGGCCACGTCGGTGCGCCAGGCGAGCCGCGGGCTGCCGTGCAGCGCGTCGACGACCAGTTGCGGCTTTGCCGTGACCTTGCGCAGGGTCTGGCCGGGACGGGCGGCGCGCAGCGCGCTCGCCGCGGAGTCGGCGGCCTTCGGGGCGGACAGGGTGGGGGTGATCGAGGGCAGGTCGAGGGTGCCCCCGGTCGCCCGGTCCGTGCTGCGGTACGTCCCGTCCGGGGCCAGGTGGACCACGAAGTCGCCACCCAGGACCGGGAGTTCGCGATAGGTGCGGTCGTAGCGGATGTGCTGCGCACCGTTCTTGTCGATGATCACGTCGCGGACCCGGGTGTGCTGGACGGAGGTCAGGCCGAGGGCGTCCGCCCGGTCCGCGACGACCGTCGCGGCGTTGCGGAGCGCGGTGGCCCTGGTCGGTCTGTCGGCCGCGTCGGCGGCGGGGGAGAGCGCGGCGGCCAGCAGGGTGGCGGTGGTGGCGACCACGCCGGCGGCGGCGAGACGGCGGGACCTGCGAACCGAGCTGACGTACTGCCGTATCCGACTCATCAATCTCCTCGGAAAGGCGCCATCGGGCGCGTGGGGGGCGCTGGATGTGCTCCGCAAGATTTAAGGGGGCATGACATGTCATGTCCATAGCCCTATCGGGAGGAGATGTGAGGGCTGAGAATCGTTTCTGCAACGCTGCGACGGCGTGGCTGTACAGGTGGGAGGCCGAGTGGGCGTGCGGGAGCAACTTCCCTTCTTCGTCTACGGGACGCTCCGGCCCGGTGGGCGCTATCACGACGCCTACCTGCGCGGCCGGACCCGTTCCGCGCACCCGGCCCGGCTCGCGGGCGCGGTGCTGTACGACGGACCCGGATACCCGTACGCCGTGGAGGAGCCCGGGGGCGGCGGGGTGCGCGGGGAACTGGTCACCGTGCCGGTGGAGGCGTACGACGAACTGCTGGCCGAGCTGGACCGGCTGGAGGAGTACGTGCCCGGCGATCCGCGCAGCCTCTACCTGCGCGTCGAGCGCGAGGTCGGCCGGGACGCCGACGGCGCGGCCGTGCGCGCCTGGGTGTACGTCGCCGCCCCGGCGGTCGCCGAGCGCCTGCGGGCGGGCGGCAGGATCGTCGAGGGCGGCGACTGGCGGGCGCATCGCTGACCCGGCCGGCGGTGCGGGTCACCGGCCGGCACTCCGGGTCAGCGGGCGGCACTCCGGGTCACCGGGCGGTGGTCAGGGCCCGTCGTACCCCCGCCTCCTTGGGGCCGAGGAAGCGCGGGTCCGGCTCGAACAGCACGTCCAGCGCGGCCTTGCCCGCCGCGAAGACCTCCCGGGTGCCGCCGTAGTACCAGGTCACGTCGTGCTTGGCGTCGACACCGATGCCGTACGACCGCACACCCGCCGCCTCGCACAGCGCGACCGCCCGCCGGATGTGGAAGCCCTGGCTGATCAGTACCGCCCGGTCCACGCCGAAGATCTGCTTGGCGCGGACGCAGGAGTCCCAGGTGTCGAAGCCCGCGTAGTCGCTGACGATCCGCGCGTCGGGCACGCCGTGCTTCGTCAGGTAGGCGCGCATCGCGTCCGGCTCGTCGTAGTCCTTGCGGCTGTTGTCGCCGGTGACGAGGACGACCTCGATCCGGCCCGCGCGGTAGAGGGTGGCCGCCGCGTCGAGGCGGTGCGCGAGGTACGGCGACGGCTCGCCGTCCCACAGACCCGCGCCGAAGACGACCGCGACGTCCGTGCGGGGCACGTCGGCCGTGGTGCGCAGCCGGTCGCCGGTCGAGACGTACAGCCAGGTGATCGGGGTCAGCGCGAGGACGCACCCGGCCATCACGGCCTGCACCGCGCGCCGCCGGCCCGCGCGGGTGCGCGGCAGACGAGGTCGGCCCAGCTTCGGTCGGCGCATCGGACGGTCCCTCCCCAGGTGGCCGCGGCGGGGCGCCGTGGCCGCTCTCGACCATGAAGGACGCGGACCGCGGGGTCCGGGTTCGCCGCCCACGGTGTGAGCGGACTCACGTTCGATGCCGTCACCGCAGGTCACGGTACCTCACACACCCCGGGCGGCCCGCCGTGAACCCATGGAAAAAACCCGTCACCCCCATGCAACGGGAAGGCAATGTCCGGCCGCCACGATCGGTTCATGACGGTGTCGCTCTCTCCCCCCGACGGGTCCGGCCACCGCCGCCCCGGCAGCCCGCTGCCGGGCGGCGCCCACCCGGTGTCGCACCAGGCGGCGTTCGCGCCGTCGCCCGGCGCGACGCTGGACAGCACGGCGCACCTGATGCACCGGATCGGCGCCCAGCTCGCCGGCCGGCTCAGCCTCGTCGCCCCCGACGGCAGGCGGCGCCCCACCCCGCCCCCGCTCGTCCTGGTGGCCCACGGCAGCCGCGACCCGCGCGCGCTGGCCACGGTCCGCACGCTCCTCGACCGGGTCCGTGAGCTGCGGCCCGGACTGGCCGTGCATCTCGGCCACATCGAGCTGAACGAGCCCCTGCTGGCCGACACGCTCGCCGCCCTCGACGCGCGCGACGTGCCCGAGGCCGTGCTCGTGCCGCTGCTCCTCGGCCGCGGCCACCACGTCAAGCGCGACATCCCGCAGACGGCGGCGGGCGCCCGGGTGCGCACGCGCGTGGCGGCCCCGCTCGGCCCGCACCCGCTGCTCGTCGAGACCCTGTACGAACGTCTGATCGAGGCCGGCTGGCGGACCAGGCTGAGCGACGCGCAACGCCGGGCGAGCGGTGTGGTGCTGGCCGCGGCCGGCTCCCGCGACCCGGAGTCGGCGCTCGACACCCGTGCCACGGCCCGGCAGCTGGCCGAACGGCTCGGTGTCCCGGTGCTCGCCGCGTACGCCTCCGCCGCCGCGCCCGACGTCCGCACCGCCGTGCGCGCGCTGGCCGGGCGCGGCCGGCACCGGATCGCGGTGGCCGGGTACTTCACCGCGCCCGGCCGTTTCGCCACCCAGAGCGCCGAGGCCGCCCCCTGGCTCGCCGCCGCCCCCCTCGGCGCCCACCCTGCGATGGCCCGCCTGGTCCTGCACCGCTACGACCAGGCACGCGCGGCCGCCGAGGCGCCCACGCCCGCCACGCCCACGCCGCCCGCGTCCGAGCCCGAGGGCACCGCCACCACCCCCGCGAACCCGGCCGCCCCCTCGGCCCCGGCGCGGATCCCGGCCTGACGCCGGAGCGAGCCGGGCGAGGCGAGCCCCGGCGACCGGGCGTGGCCCGGCCAGGGGTCCCGGCACCCGGGCGCGAACGTCCCGATTGTCACTGCCTGCGCTTACTGTCGTGGCATGGAAGGCACCGCACCGCCCCAGGCGTACGAGGACAGCGCACTGCCCGCCGGATACGACGGGCAGGCCGTCGAGCGCTGGTCCGCCGAGCCCGACAAACGCGCGGGCCGCACCGCCTTCCAGCGCGACCGCGCCCGCGTGCTGCACTCCGCGGCGCTGCGCCGCCTGGCCGGCAAGACCCAGGTCGTCACCCCGGGCACCCGCGGCCAGGTGTGGGACGCCAGCCCCCGCACCCGGCTCACCCACTCCCTGGAGTGCGCCCAGGTGGGCCGCGAGCTCGGTGCCTCCCTCGGCTGCGACCCCGACCTCGTCGAGGCGGCCTGTCTCTCCCACGACCTCGGCCACCCGCCCTTCGGGCACAACGGCGAGCAGGCGCTGAACGAGTTCGCGGCCGATTGCGGCGGCTTCGAGGGCAACGCCCAGTCGCTGCGGCTCCTCACCCGCATCGAGCCCAAGCGCTTCGTCCGGGACCCGGCGGCGGCTGCGGACGCCGCCGCGGCGGGCGGCGACCTCGTCAGCGTCGGCCTCAACCTCACCCGCGCCGTGCTCGACGCGGCCACCAAGTACCCCTGGGCGCGCGGTGCCCGTCCGGGCGACCCGGCCTCCCCGAAGTTCGGCGTCTACGAGGACGACCGGCCGGTCTTCGACTGGGTCCGCAAGGACGCCCCCGAGGGCCGTACCTGCTTCGAGGCCCAGGTCATGGACTGGTCGGACGACGTGGCGTACTCGGTGCACGACGTGGAGGACGGGCTGCACGCCGGCCACATCGACCCCGGCTGCCTGCGCGCCGGGCCCGAGCGCCGCGAGGTCTTCGCGGTCGCCGTCGGCCGGTACGTGCCGGCGGACACCGACCCCGCCGAGCTCGCCGAGGCCCTGGACAGGCTCCAGGACCAGGAGTGGTGGCCGCACGGCTACGACGGCTCGGCGGTCGCCCAGGCCCGACTGAAGGACGCCACCAGCCAGCTCATCGGCCGTTTCTGCCTGGCCGCCGAGGGCGCCACGCGGGCCGCGTGGGGCAGCGGACGCCTCACCCGCTACGGTGCCGAGCTCGTCGTACCCCGCGAGGTCCGGATGGAGTGCGCGGTCCTCAAGGCGGTCGCCGACCGCTATGTGATGCAGCGCGCCGAGCAGGAACTGCTCAGAGCCGACCAGCGGATCGTGGTCGCCGAACTGGCCGGGGCGCTCACCGCCCGCGCCCCGGAGGGACTGGACCCCCAGTTCCGCGCGCTGTTCGACCAGGCGGGTGACGACCGTACGCGCAAACGGGTGATCGTCGACCAGATCGCCTCCCTGACCGACGCCTCGGCCCGTTCGCTGCACGCCTGGCTGACGTCCCGGCGTGGCGGGTGAGCACAGTTCACTCCTGAGGCGGAAGAGCACCCGAAGGTGACCGTGCGTGGCCTGATCGGGCCACCCCCTCTTCCCGACCCACGCCGCGTGCGGGAGGCTCGCATGTGGCGACACCCGCAGTGTTTTCCGGGGAGACACCCCCGAGACCCCCTGTAGGAGGCAACAAGTGGTCGACGCGGATCAGACATTCGTCATCGTCGGAGGCGGCCTGGCCGGGGCCAAGGCGGCCGAGACGCTCCGGACGGAGGGCTTCACCGGCCGCGTGATACTGATCTGCGACGAACGCGACCACCCCTACGAGCGGCCGCCCCTGTCCAAGGGCTATCTGCTGGGCAAGGAGGAACGCGACAGCGTCTTCGTGCACGAGCCCGCCTGGTACGCGCGCAACGACATCGAGCTGCACCTGGGGCACACCGTCACCGCCCTCGACCGGGACGCGAAGTCGGTCCGCTGCGGTGAGGACGGCACCCTCGCCCACTACGACAAGCTGCTGATCGCCACCGGCGCCGAGCCCCGCCGCCTGAACGTCCCCGGCACGGACCTGGCCGGGGTCCACCATCTGCGCCGCCTCTCCCACGCCGAACGCCTCAAGGGCGTCCTCGCCTCCCTCGGCCGCGACAACGGCCACCTGGTGATCGCGGGCGCCGGCTGGATCGGCCTGGAGGTCGCGGCCGCGGCCCGCGAGTACGGTGCGGAGGTCACCGTCGTCGAGCCCGAGCCGACCCCGCTGCACGGCGTCCTCGGCCCCGAGCTGGGCAGCGTCTTCGCCGAGCTGCACCAGGAGCACGGGGTCCGCTTCCGCTTCGGGGTGCGCCTCACCGAGATCGTCGGCCAGGACGGCATGGTGCTGGCCGCCCGCACCGACGACGGGGAGGAACACCCCGCGCACATCGTGCTCGCGGCGATCGGCGCGGCCCCCCGGGTCGCCCTGGCGGAGGCGGCGGGCCTGGAGCTCGCCGACCGTGCGCACGGCGGCGGCATCGCGGTCGACGCCCGGCTGCGCACCTCCGACCCCGACATCTTCGCGGCCGGTGACGTCGCCTCCTTCCCGCACCCCCTCTTCGGCACCCGGCTGCGCGTCGAGCACTGGGCCAACGCGCTCAACGGCGGACCCGCCGCCGCCCGCGCGATGCTCGGCAAGGACGTCGCCTACGACCGCGTGCCCTACTTCTTCTCCGACCAGTACGACCTGGGGATGGAGTACAGCGGGTGGGCGCCCCCGGGGTCGTACGACCAGGTCGTGATCCGCGGCGACGCCGGCAAGCGCGAGTTCATCGCCTTCTGGGTCAAGGAGGGCAGGGTGCTGGCCGGCATGAACGTGAACGTGTGGGACGTCACAGAGCCGATCCAGCAGCTGATCCGGTCCGGTGCCACGGTGGACAGCGAGGCGCTGGCGGACCCGCACACGCCGTTGGACAGCCTCGTCCCCTGACCTCGGACCCCGCTCGCCCCGGCAGTGTCGGTCCGGCCCCGTAGAATCGCTTCGTGGCAGGACGGATCAACGACGAGGACGTGAAGGCGGTACGGGACGCGGTCCCGATCGACGCCGTCGTGTCCGAGTACCTGCAACTGCGCAACGCGGGCGGCGGCAACCTCAAGGGCCTGTGCCCGTTCCACGACGAGAAGTCGCCGTCCTTCCAGGTCAGCCCGAGCAAGGGACTCTTCCACTGCTTCGGCTGCCAGGAGGGCGGCGACACCATCACGTTCGTGATGAAGGTCGACCACCTCACCTTCTCCGAGTCGGTCGAGCGGCTGGCCGCCCAGGCCGGCATCACCCTGCGTTACGAGGAGGGCGGCTACAACCCCGCCCACCAGCGCGGCGAGCGCATCCGCCTGGTCGAGGCCCACAAGATCGCCGCCCAGTGGTACGCCGAACAGCTCGCCACCAGCCCCGAGGCCGACACCGGCCGGATCTTCCTCGCCGAGCGCGGCTTCGACCAGGCCGCCGCCGTCCACTTCGGCGTCGGCTACAGCCCCCAGGGCTGGGACCACCTCACCCGCTATCTGCGCGGCAAGGGCTTCACCGACAAGGAACTGACCCTTTCCGGCCTCTCCCAGGAGGGCCGCCGCGGCCCCATCGACCGCTTCCGCGGCCGGCTGATGTGGCCGATCCGCGACATCGGCGGCGAGGTCGTCGGCTTCGGCGCCCGCAAGCTGTACGAGGCGGACAACGGCCCCAAGTACCTCAACACCCCCGACACCCCGATCTACCGCAAGTCCCAGGTCCTCTACGGCATCGACCTGGCGAAGAAGGACATCGCCAAGTCCAGCCGCGCCGTCGTCGTCGAGGGCTACACCGACGTCATGGCCTGCCACCTCGCCGGGGTGACCACCGCGATCGCCACCTGCGGCACCGCCTTCGGCGGCGAGCACATCAAGATCCTCAGACGGCTGCTGATGGACAACGGCAGCGCCCGGGTGATCTTCACCTTCGACGGTGACGCGGCCGGCCAGAAGGCCGCCCTGCGCGCCTTCGAGGACGACCAGAAGTTCGCCGCCGAGACCTACATCGCGATCGCGCCGGACGGCATGGACCCCTGCGACCTGCGCCTCGCCAAGGGCGACGAGGCGGTCGCCGACCTGGCCGAACCACGCACCCCGCTCTTCGAGTTCGCGCTGCGCCAGATCGTCGTGCGCTACGACCTGGACACCCCCGCGGGCCGCGCCGCCGCCCTCGACGAGGCGGCCCCGATCGTCGCCCGCATCAAGAACAGCGGCGCCCAGCACGAGGTCGCCGTCCAGCTGGCGGGCATGCTCGGCATCCTGGACACCCAGTTCGTGGTCAAGCGGGTGGCGCAGCTGGCCCGTTGGGCCCGCGAGCGCGGCGGCAAGGGCGCCCCGGCCCAGGGCCCGGCCCGCGGCGGCGCCCAGCCGTACGAGGCCGCCCCGCGCCCCGCCGCGGGCGGCCCGGCCCTCAATCTCCGCAACCCCGTCTACGCCACCGAGCGCGAGCTCCTCAAACTCGCCCTCCAGCGCCCGGAACTGGTCTCCCCGGCCTTCGACGCGTACGGCGTCGACGAGTTCACCGCCGTGCCCTACGCCGCCGTACGCCTGGCCGTCATGGAGGCGGGCGGCGCCGAGTACGGCATCCAGGACGCCCAGGAATACCTGGTCCGGGTCCGCGAGGCCGCCCCCGACGACAGCGTCCGCGCGATGGTGACGGAACTCGCGGTCGAGGCGATCATGCGCCGCACGGTGGACGAGAACTACGCGGGCGAGCAGCTGGTGACCGTGCGCAGGCGGGCCGTCGAGCGCCGGATCCGGGACATCCAGTCCACCCTCGCCCGCCTCGGCTCACACGGCGACCCGGGCCAACTGGCCGCCGTGCAGAACGAGCTGTGGATCCTCCAGCAGTACGACCAGACCCTGCGCGAGCAGGGCGCGGCCGCCCTCTGAGGCCCGGCAGGCCCCGGCGGTCCGCGGCGGTTTGAGTTCCGCGGAACTGCGTACCCGTACGGGCGGGATCTGCGTGCGGTCACGGGCCGGACGCAAAAAGTCACCGCACGCCCCTCGTGGCGGCGATGTGTCGTACTCCACACTGGGTTCCGGTGCCTGAGTCCTCGGAGCGCGGCCGACCCGTCGTCCACGGGTCCATACCCCCCGCGGTTCCGCTCATCGCGTACGGGACGGACGGCGGCAAGGCCGCCTGCCCCGTTGTCGAAGTACCGCTGCGCACACCTCAGCAGCGATCATCCTGGAGGTCGCCCCCGTGCAGACCCAGACCCTCGCCCAGACCGACGCAAGCACGCACCGCGGCAAGAACGGCAGCGCGAACGGCCGTGAGAAGGCCCGCGAGAGCGGCGCCGCGGCCGGTGCCGCGAACAGCGGCAGGAACGTCGACGCAAGTGCCGCGGACGCCGCCGAGCCGGACGACCGGGCCGACGTACTGGTCGCCGTGCCCCCGCAGGACCGCGTCGCCCACCACCCCGAGACGGACGCCGAGGCGGATCCCGACGATCCGCCCGAAGCGGCGGAACCCTCCGCCGAGGAGGTCGCCCGGGACGAGGCCCCCGAGCCCGTCGAGGCGCCGCCCGCCCGCACCGAGAGCGGCAGCCCGTCCTCGGACCTGTTCCGCCAGTACCTGCGCGAGATCGGCCGCATCCCGCTGCTCACCGCGGCCGACGAGGTCGAGCTCGCCCGCCGGGTCGAGGCCGGGCTGTTCGCCGAGGAGCGGCTGCTCAACACCCCCGATCTGGACAGCCAGTTGGCCATGGACCTGGACCGCCTGGTGGTCCTCGGCCGGATGGCCAAGCGCCGTCTCATCGAGGCCAACCTGCGGCTCGTCGTCTCCGTCGCCAAACGGTACGTCGGCCGCGGCCTGACCATGCTCGACCTGGTCCAGGAAGGAAACCTGGGCCTGATCAGGGCGGTGGAGAAGTTCGACTACGCCCGCGGCTACAAGTTCTCCACCTACGCCACCTGGTGGATCCGCCAGGCCATGTCCCGCGCCCTCGCCGACCAGGCCCGCACCATCCGCGTGCCGGTCCACGTCGTGGAACTGATCAACCGGGTCGTGCGCGTCCAGCGCCGCATGCTCCAGGAACGCGGCTACGAACCCACCCCGGAAGAGGTCGCCGGCCAGCTCGACCTGCCGCCCGAGCGGGTCAGCGAGGTGCTGCGCCTGGCCCAGGAACCGGTCTCGCTGCACGCGCCCGTCGGCGAGGAGGACGATGTCGCCCTCGGCGATCTCATCGAGGACGGCGACGCCGCCTCACCGGTGGAGTCGGCGGCGTTCCTGCTGCTCAGGCAGCACCTGGAAGCGGTCCTGTCGACCCTCGGCGAACGCGAGCGCAAGGTCGTCCAGCTGCGCTACGGACTGGCCGACGGCCGCCCGCGCACCCTGGAGGAGATCGGCCGCATCTTCGGGGTGACCCGCGAACGCATCCGCCAGATCGAGTCCAAGACCCTGAACAAACTGCGCGACCACACCTTCGCCGACCAGCTCAGGGGCTACCTGGACTGAGGAGGGCCGCTCACCTCGTACGAGTGCGAGCGGCCCCCCGGGCTGTCGGCGGGCCGGCCGTCAGTCGACCTCGGCCACGGCCTGCGCGAACTGCGCCTGGTACAGGCGCGCGTAGGCCCCGCCCGCCGCGAGCAGTTCGGCGTGCGCGCCCTGCTCGACGATCGAGCCGTCCTCCATCACCAGGATCGTGTCGGCGTCCCGGATCGTCGACAGCCGGTGCGCGATGACGAACGACGTACGCCCGTGCGCGAGCTTTGCCATCGCCTTCTGGATCAGCACCTCCGTGCGGGTGTCGACGGAGCTCGTCGCCTCGTCCAGCACCAGGATCACCGGGTCGGACAGGAACGCCCGCGCGATGGTGATGAGCTGCTTCTCACCGGCGCTGACGCCGGTGCCCTCGTCGTCGATCACGGTGTCGTAGCCGTCGGGCAGCGTGCGCACGAACCGGTCGGCGTGCGCGGCGCGCGCCGCCTCCTCGATCTCCCCGCGGGTGACCTCCCGCGCGGCGCCGTACGCGATGTTCTCGGCGATCGTGCCGCCGAACAGCCAGGTGTCCTGGAGCACCATGCCGATCCCGGCGCGCAGTTCGTCCCGGGACATCCGCGCGATGTCGACGCCGTCGAGGGTGATCCGCCCGCCGGTGACGTCGTAGAACCGCATGAGGAGGTTGACCAGCGTGGTCTTGCCCGCGCCGGTCGGACCCACGATGGCGACCGTGTGCCCGGGCTCCACCTTCAGCGACAGGTCCTCGATGAGGGGCTTGTCGGGGTCGTAGCGGAACGACACGTGCTCCAGCGCGACCCGCCCGCGCAGCTCCTCGGGCCTTTCGCCCGGCACCGGATCGGCCTGCTGCTCCTCGGCGTCGAGGAGCTCGAAGATCCGCTCGGCGGACGCGACACCCGACTGCACCAGGTTCGCCATCGACGCGACCTGCGTCAGCGGCATCGAGAACTGGCGCGAGTACTGGATGAACGCCTGCACATCACCGATCGACAGCGACCCGGAGGCGACCCGCAGACCGCCGACGACGGCCACCAGCACATAGTTGAGGTTCGACACGAACATCATCAGCGGCTGCATGATCCCGCTGTTGAACTGCGCCTTGAACCCGGCCTCGTACAACGCGTCGTTCTGCTCGGCGAACAGCTTCGCCGACTCCGCCTGCCGCCCGAACACCTTCACCAGGGTGTGCCCGGTGTACATCTCCTCGATGTGCGCGTTCAGCTTGCCGGTGGTGCGCCACTGCTGCACGAAGTGCGGCTGCGACCGCTTGCCCACCCGGGTGGCCACGACGAACGACAGCGGCACGGTCACCAGCGCGACCAGCGCCAGCAGCCACGACACCCAGAACATCATCGCCAGCACACCGATGATCGTCAGCAGCGAGTTGATGAGCTGGCCCATCGACTGCTGGAGCGTCTGCCCTATGTTGTCGATGTCGTTGGTGGCCCGGCTGAGCACCTCGCCGCGCTGGCGCTTGTCGAAGTACGACAGAGGCAGCCGCGACAGCTTCGTCTGTACGTCCTCACGCATCCGGAACATGGTCCGGTTGACCGCCCGGTTCACCAGCCGCGTCGCGAACGCCATCAGCAGGCCCGCGAAGAGGAAGGTGCCGAGCGCGAGCAGCAGCACCTGGCCGACCGCGTCGAAGTCGATGCCCTGGCCGGGGGTGAAGTCCGTGCCGCGCAGCATGTCGGCGACGGCGTCGTTGCCCCGCGCCCGCATGGAGTCGAGGACCTGCTCCTTGGTCGCCCCGGCCGGCATCTGCCGCCCGACGATCCCCGCGAAGACCAGGTCGGTGGCCCGGCCGAGGATCTTCGGCCCGACCACGCTGAGGCCCACGCTCACCACCACGCACGTCAGCAACGCGTAGATGGTGAGCCGTTCGGGCTTGAACCGGGCGACGAGCCGACGGCCCGACACCTTGAAGTCGAGCGAGCGGTTCTCCGGGCCCGACCCGGCCATCATCCGCCCCATGGGCCCGGCCATCAGGCAGCCTCCGCTTCCGTCAGCTGGGAGAGCACGATCTCCCGGTAGGTCTCGTTGTCCGCCATCAGCTCGTGATGGCGGCCGGATCCCACGACCCGGCCCTCGTCGAGCACGACGATCCGGTCGGCGTCGCGGATGGTCGACACCCGCTGGGCGACGATCACGACGGTCGCCTCGGACGTCTCGGCGGCCAGCGCCGCGCGCAGGGCCGCGTCGGTGGCGTAGTCGAGGGCCGAGAAGGAGTCGTCGAACAGATAGATCTCCGGGCGCTGCACCAGCGTGCGCGCGATGGCGAGCCGCTGGCGCTGACCGCCCGACACATTCGTGCCGCCCTGGGCGATCGGCGAGTCCAGGCCGTTCTCCAGCCGCTCGACGAACCCCTTGGCCTGCGCCACCTCCAGCGCGTGCCACAGCTCCTCGTCCGTGGCGTCCGGATTGCCGTAGCGCAGATTGGTCGCCACCGTGCCCGCGAACAGGTACGGCTTCTGCGGGACCAGCCCGACCGTGCGCGCCAGCAGCTGCGGGTCGAGGTCGCGGACCTCGGTCCCGTCGACGAGCACCTCGCCGTCGGTGGCGTCGAACAGCCTGGGCACCAGGCCCAGCAGGGTCGACTTGCCGCTGCCGGTCGAGCCGATCACGGCCGTCGTCTCACCGGGGCGGGCCACCAGGTCGATGCCCTTCAGCACGGGCTCCTCGGCACCCGGGTAGCGGAAGCCCGCCCCGCGGATCTCCAGGTGGCCGTGCCGGCTCAGCTCACGCACCGGCGCGAGGGGCGGCACCACGCTGGAGGAGGTGTCCAGGACCTCCTGGATCCGCTCGGCGCACACCTCCGCGCGCGGCACCATCATGAACATGAACGTCGCCATCATCACGGACATGACGATCTGCATCAGATAGGCGAGGAACGCGGTCAGGTCACCGATCTGCATCCCGCCGCTGTCGATGCGGTGCGCCCCGAACCACACCACGGCGATCGACGACACGTTCACCGTCGTCATGACCACCGGGAACATCAGCGCCAGCAGATTGCCCGTGCCCAGGGACATCTCGGTGAGGTCGGTGTTCGCCTTACGGAAACGCTCCTGCTCGTACTCGTCGCGCACGAACGCGCGGATCACCCGGTTGCCGGTGATCTGCTCGCGCAGCACCCGGTTCACGGTGTCCAGGCGGACCTGCATGGCCCGGAACAGCGGGCGCAGCCGGCGCACGATCAGCGTCACGCAGATGCCCAGCACCGGTACGACCGCGACCAGCACCGCGGACAGCGGCACGTCCAGACCCAGGGCCAGGACGATGCCGCCCACGCACATGATCGGCGCCGACACCATCAGGGTGAACGTCATCAGGGCCAGCATCTGGACCTGCTGCACGTCGTTGGTCGTGCGGGTGATCAGCGAAGGCGCCCCGAAGCGGCCCACCTCACGCGCGGAGAACGACTGCACCCGGTCGAAGACGGCACCGCGCACGTCCCGGCCGAGCGCGGAGGCGGTGCGCGCGCCGTAGTACACGGCGCCGATGTTGCAGACGACCTGGGCCAGCGAGATGCCGACCATCAGACCGCCGCGGCTGAGGATGTAGCCCGTGTCACCGGCGACGACACCGTGATCGATGATGTCCGCGTTGAGCGTGGGCAGGTAGAGGGTGGCGCAGGTCTGCATCAGTTGCAGCAGCACCAGCACAATGATGGGTTTCCTGTAGGGCCTGAGGTAGGTCCGCAGAAGTCGTATGAGCACGCTACGTCTCTCGGAGTCGGCGACAGGGGCGAAACGGTTGCCCCTGGCCCCTATCGTCGGACACTCCACCGGTGTTACCTCAACCCATTTAGCGCCTGACTCGGCGCTCCGGTGTGCTCATCCGCGGAACGCCGTCGGATGGGTCTGCTCGCGCACCGACACGTACTGCTGGCGTACCGCCTGTCCCACCGCCAGCTGGTCGCCGGGCTCCAGGACCTGTGCGGCCGCGCCCTGCCAGGCGGGCGGAGTGCGCGGGTCGAGGGTGCCCTGGGAGGCGCCGAGCGCCCAGGCGGCCTGCCGGGCGGCCCCGATCGCCGCGTAGTCGGCGGGCTGCGGCACCACGACCTGCGCGCCGAACAGCGCGGGCGCCGCCGCCTGCACGGCCGGCAGCTCCGCGGCCGCCCCCAGCAGGAACACCCGCCGCACCTCCACACCCCGGCCGCGCAGCACGTCCAGCGCGTCGGCGAGCCCGCACAGCATCCCCTCGAACGAGGCCCGGGCCAGGTGCTCGGGCCGCATCGACTCACGTCGCAGGCCGGCCAGGGTCCCGGCGGTGTGCGGCAGGTTCGGCGTCCGCTCGCCCTCCAGGTAGGGCAGGAACACCAGGCCGTGCGACCCCGGGGTCGACTTCATCGCCAGCTCCGACAGGGCCTCCAGGTCGGCCAGGCCCAGCAGCTCGGCGGTGCCGCGCAGGGTGCGTACGGCGTTCAGCGTGGTGACGACCGGCAGGTGCATGCCGGTGGCGTCGGCCAGGGAGGTGATCATCCCGCTCTGGTCGACCAGGGCCTCGGGATGGACGGCCATCACGGAACCCGACGCGCCCAGCGACACGACCGCGTCGCCGAAGCCGAGGCCGAGCCCGAAGGCGGCGGCCATGGTCTCGCCGGTACCGGCGGAGATCAGCAGCCCCTCCGGGGTCGTACCGGCCGCCTCGGACGGGCCGATCACGTCCGGCAGCATCACCTGGTGGCCGAGCGCCAGTTCGACCAGGTCGGGCCGGTAGGCGCCGGTGGCGGCCGACCAGTACCCGGTGCCCGAGGCGCCGCCCCGGTCGGTCGTACGGCGGGCCGGGCGCCCCAGCAGCTGCCACACCAGCCAGTCGTGGGCCTGGAGCAGGACGGCGGTGCGCCGGGCGTTGTCGGGTTCGTTACGGGCCAGCCAGCGCAGCTTGGTCACCGGCTGCGCGGCCTGCGGGACACAGCCCACGGCCTGCGCCCACGCCTCGCGTCCGCCGAGCCCGTCCACCAGGTCGGCCGCGGAGACCTGCGTGCGCTTGTCGCCGCCCACCAGCGCGGGCCGCACGGTGTTGCCCTGCGCGTCCAGCGGCACGATCGCGTTCTGCTGCGCGGACACGCCGATGGCCTGCACGCCCTCCAGCAGTCCGCCGCCCGCGGCCTCGCCCAGGGACAGCAGCCAGGCCTGCGGATCGACGTCGGCGGGGCGCCCGTTCTCGCCGCCCTCCAGCGGATGCGGCGCATAGCCCTGCCTGAGCACGGCTCCCGTGTCCGAGTCGCAGACGACGATACGAGTGAAATCGGGCGCACTGTCCAACCCGGCGACTATCCCCATGACCAAAATTCTGCCGCACCGGGAGAGGTATCCGTGCCGGGTGAGGCCTCGGGGAGGTTGCAGCTTGGCACGCCCCACGGCAGCCGCCCTGTGACGTGCGTCATGTGTTGCTGGTGCCCCAGTCGTCGTCGAGCGCACCGTCGGCGTTGCGGGTCCGCAGCGAGCGCACCCGGTCCGAGACGGAGTCGGGCATCCGCTCGCCCACCTTCACGCTCACCGCGTGGTACGCCTTGCCCGCGAACTGGCGGCCCTGCTGGGCCGCCGTCTCCGCGGTGTTGCGCACGGCGGGGTTGTGGGCGACCTGGAGCGCGGACTTCTTCAGCTGTTCGTAACGCCCGCGCCCGGCCCGTGAGCCCAGCACGTAACCCAAGACGACTCCGGCGACGAACGTGAGCCGGTAGCGCATGGCGACCGCCCTTCCCTTGCGTAGGTCTCTGGCGCGGCAACGGGGCCGAGCAGTACCGATTGGCGGAGCACCCCCCTGCTTGCGCTAATGTATGTGTCGCAGCGAGCAACCGCCCCCTGGCGAATACCCAGGGAGGTAAGTTCGATGCAACGAGGCATTCCTCCGTAGCTCAATTGGCAGAGCAGCCGGCTGTTAACCGGCAGGTTACTGGTTCGAGTCCAGTCGGGGGAGCTCGGTCCTCCGTAGCTCAATTGGCAGAGCAGCCGGCTGTTAACCGGCAGGTTACTGGTTCGAGTCCAGTCGGGGGAGCATGGTGAACGAGGACCCCTCCGGGGTCCTTTTTCATGTCCGGGGGAACCGCGCAGGCGGCAGCACGGTCCCCCTGGTCGCGCGAAGTCGACCATACGAGGCAGGAGATCGTATGAGCGGCTATGCTGCGGCAGACGGCGCGCACACGTGTACGCGACACGCCGTATGGGGCGGTAGCTCAGCCGGTTAGAGCAGCGGACTCATAATCCGTCGGCCGTGGGTTCGAGTCCCACCCGCCCCACCAAGCGCCACAACCGCACCGTCCAGGTGACCGGGGACGGTCCGGCAGCCCCCGCCGTGAAAGGGGGCCCTCGCGCTCCCCGGGCGGTATCGACAGGCGCCCCGAGCCGCGCGCCCTCCCGCCTCTTTCGCCTCTCGGCCCCCGCCCGTGTGACCCGCCGGCGTGACCCGCCCGTGTGACCCGCGTGCGTGACCTCAGGTACGCCCGGAGGGGCGAGCGGCAGCAGTCCGAGGCCCGCTTCCCGGCGAGAAACGCCACCGGCTCTCCCGGCACGAGGTGCCCCCCACATCCGGCGCTCTGCCGGTGAATCCCAGGTCAGCGGCCCTTTCGAGGGGATGTCGCCCCCTTACACGCGCCGACAGCGGGACGAAAGAGCGCGTGGCTAATTTCGTTCTTGTCAGCCGCGGCCGCGTCGGTCCGCGGTGCACGACTACGAGATTCCGGGAGCGCCGGTGCGTCTGCCGCCGCGCTCTCGGCAAGGGGGGTCAGTCACCGATGACGGTGTCCACAGCCACGTTCGCGTCCGGTGTCCGGGCGCTGGAGTTCGTCCGGTCGGTCGACCGGCGCCTGCTCCACCGCCGGGCCCTGTCGGAGGTGTTCCTCACCGACACCGTCGCGGTGGACGGGCAGCGCTTCCTCGCGGGCGCCCAGCTCCCCTCCTCGCACGCCTACTTCACCGACCACGTGGGCCACACGGTCGTCGACCCGATCCTGCTGCTCGAATGCGCCCGGCAGGCCGAGACCTACGGCGCGCACACCCACCTCGGCGTCGACGGCGACACGAAGTTCGTCCTGCAGTCGTGGTCCATGCGGCTGCCCGGCCTGTTCGCCGCGCACTCGGGCGACCCGGCGGAGCTGACCGTCGAGGTCACCACCGACCGGCCGGCCGACGCGACCACCCCCGCCCGGTCCGTCACGTACGGGATGCGCTTCCTGCTCTCGGGCGAGGAGGCCGGCGAGGCGCGCATGACGGTCGGCTACCTGTCGTCGGGGACGTACTCCTTCGTCCGCTCGAAGCGGCGCGGCAGCCCGCCCGTCTGGTCCGACGACGTCACGACCCTCCCCGCGACGGTGGCCCCGGCGGACCTCGGGCGCGTGAACCCGGTCAACGCCCTGCTCGTCGATCCCGTACGGGACGGCGACGGGATCTCGGCCGGGGTACGGATCCCCAACGACAACCCGAGCATGTTCGACCACGCCCAGGACCACCTGCCGGGCATGGTGCTCACCGAGGCCGCACGCCAGGCCGCCCTGCTCGCCGGCGTCCGGCTCCTGGACCGGCCCGCGCAGGAGACCACGCTCGTCGGGTTCGACCTCGGCTTCGCCAAGTTCGCCGAACTCGACGCGCCGACCACGGTCGAGGTGGTCCCCGGCGGTGAGAACGGCGGGATCAGGACCTTCCGGATCACCTTCCGGCAGAACGGCGACGAGGTCGCGTCCGGCACCGTGGAGACCACGGCCGTCCCCGCCTCGCACCGGAGCGCACGGTGAGCGGACGCGCGGCGGTGCTCACGGGGCTCGGCGGCTGGCTGCCGCCGGACCGCGTCACCAACGACGACCTCGCCCGGCAACTCGACACCACCGACGAGTGGGTGACCACCCGCACCGGGATCCGGCAGCGGTTCGTCGTCCCGCCGGGACTGTCCACCTCGGACCTCGCGGTCCGGGCCGGGGCACGGGCACTCGCCTCCGCGGGCACGGACACGGTGGACCTCCTCGTCCTCGCGACGAGCACCCCGGACCATCCGTGCCCGGCCACGGCGCCCGAGGTGGCCGGCAGGCTCGGGCTGGGGGAGATCCCCGCGTTCGACGTGGCCGCCGTGTGCACCGGGTTCGTGTACGCGCTGGCGACCGCCTCGAGCATGATCCGCGCCGGGATCGCCGACAGCGCCCTGGTGATCGGCGCCGACACCTTCTCCACCATCCTCGACCCCGAGGACCGCACGACCAGGGCGATCTTCGGGGACGGCGCGGGGGCGGTGGTGCTGCGCGCCGGAAACCTGGGGGAACGCGGCGCGCTGCTCGGGTTCGACCTGGCCAGCGACGGCACCCAGGCCGACCTGATCACCGTGCCGGGCGGCGGGTCCGAGTACCGCTCCAAGGGACTCGCCGCACCGGGCGACGAGTTCTTCACGATGCAGGGGCGCTCGGTGTTCCGCAACGCGGTGACCCGCATGAGCGAGTCGTCGCGGCGGCTGGCGAAACAGCTCGACTGGCCCCTCGAATCGATCGACCGGCTCGTCGCCCATCAGGCGAACATCCGCATCCTGACCGCCGTGGGCAGTGAACTCGGGCTGCCCGAGGAGAAGTTGGTGGTCAACATCGACAGGGTCGGCAACACCGTCGCCGCCTCCGTCCCGCTGGCGCTGGTCGACGCCGCGCATGCGGGCTCGATCACGCCGGGGCAGCGGACGCTGCTGTGCGGCTTCGGCGGCGGCCTCACCTGGGGGGCCGCGGCCCTGGAGTTCCCCGAGCTCTCCGTCGAACCCCTGCCCGGTCTCGCGGCGCCTGCCACGTCCGTCCGTACGAGCTGAGTCCGGTCGCACGAGCCGCGTCCGGCCTCCGTACGAGACGAATCCACCCGTAAGAAGTGAAGGAAGAGAACGCATCATGAGCGCTGTACAGGAAAAGCTGACCGGTCTGCTCGTCTCCGAACTCGGCGTGCCCGCCGCGAAGATCGAGCCCGGGATCAGCTACAAGGACCTCGCCCTCGACTCGCTCGCCCTGATCGAGCTGACCATGATCATCAACCGTGAGCTGGGGGTCGACCTCACGGACGACATCCTCCAGGGCGAGACGACCGTCGCGGACACCATCGAACTCATCGAGGCCCAGGGCGTGCGCGCGTGACCCTCTCCTCGAAGGGGGCCGTGGCGATCACGGGTGTCGGACTGGTGACCGCCGCCGGTCTCGACACGCGGACGAGCTGGGAGCGGGTGTGCTCCGGCCGGCCGACCGCCGCTCCCGATCCCGAACTCGCGGGACTGCCCGTCGACTTCTCCTGCCGGGTGCCCGGCTTCGACGCCGGCGCGCTGCTCGGCCCAGGCAGCGCCTGGCGGCTGGACCGCTTCACCCAGCTCGCGATCGTCGCCGCCCGCCAGGCGGTGGCCGACGCCGGCCTCGACCCGGAGCGCTGGGACGGCACCCGGGTGGGCGTCGTCATCGGCAACTCCCTCGGCGGCACCGCCACCTGGGAGCAGCAGCACCGCAGGTTCCTGGAGGAGGCGCCGAAGAGCGTCTCCCCGCTGATGATTCCCATGGGGATGTCGAACATGGTCGCGGGCCACACGGCCATCGACGTCAAGGCGTCCGGGCCGAGCATGGTCACGGCCACCGCCTGCGCCTCCGGCTCCAACGCCATCGGTGTCGCCCGTGACCTGCTCCGGTCCGGCGCCTGCGACGTGGTGCTCGCCGGCGGAGCCGAGTCAGCCCTGACGCCCGGGACCATCACCGGTCTGACCCGGATGGGCGGGCTCTCGGGCCGGCGTGAGGACCCGGGCGCCGCGTCCCGGCCGTTCGACGCCGCGCGCGACGGCTTCGTCGCGGCGGAGGGCGCGGGGATCCTCGTACTGGAGCGGCCCGAGGACGCGCGGGCGCGCGGTGTCCCGGTCTACGCAGACGTCATCGGCTTCGGCTCGTCGACGGACGCGTACCACGCCACCGCGCCCGACCCGAGCGGAGCCGGGATGGAGCGGGCGCTGCGCGCCGCCCTCACCGACGCGGGCGTGGGCACGGACGAGGTGGACCACGTGAACGCGCACGGCACCTCCACCCCGCTCAACGACGTCACCGAGGGCCGCGTACTGCGCCGGGTCCTGGGCGAGCGCCCGATGGTCACCTCGACCAAGGGGGTGACCGGGCACGCGCTCGCCGCCGCGGGCGCCATCGAGGCGGCCTTCACCGCACTGGCGCTGCGCCACGGCGTGGTGCCCCCGACGGCCAACCTCACCGAGCTCGACCCCGAGATCGACCTCGACGTCACGACGGGCAGGGCGGCCGAGGCGGCCCTGGAGGTCGCGGTCAGCACCTCACTCGGTTTCGGCGGCCACAACGCCGCCCTCGTATTCGCGGCCGCCTGACGGCGGAAGGAGAGCAAGAAGTGCGCCTGAGAAGTCTGGGCAACACGGGAATCAAGATCGGCAGCGTCGGTCTCGGGTGTATGGGGATGAGCTGGCTCTACCAGGAGTCCGCCCGGGACGACGAACGCTCCGTGCGGGTCATCAACGAGGCGCTGGACCTCGGCGGCAACCTGCTGGACACCGCCGATCTCTACGGGGCCGGGCACAACGAGACGCTGCTGGGCAAGGCCGTCGCGGGCCGCCGCGACGAGGTCGTCATCGCGACGAAGTTCGGCATCGTCCTGGACGATCTCGAGCAGCGGACGGCCCACCGCGACAACTCGCCGGCCTATGTGCGCAAGGCGGTCGAGGCCAGCCTGCGCCGGCTGGGCGTCGACGTCATCGACCTCTACTACGTCCACCGCATCGACCCCGCGGTCCCGCTGGCGGAGACCTGGGGAGCGATGGCCGAACTGGTCGCGGAGGGCAAGGTGCGCTGGCTCGGCCTGTCCGAGGCCACCGTCGCGCAGGCCGCCGCCGCGCACGAGATCCACCCGGTGACCGCCGTCCAGTCCGAACTGTCGCTGTGGACGCGCGACGCGCTGGAGGGAGAGGCGGGCGGGATCGTCGGCTGGTGCGAGAGCGTGGGGGCGAGCTTCATCCCGTTCGCGCCGCTGGGCCGAGGCTTCCTCACCGGCACCCTGCACGCCGGTCAGTTCGAGGACAGCGACTTCCGCACCGCCAACCCGCGTTTCCACCGCGCCGCGATGGAGGCGAACCAGCGCATCGTCGACGGGATCAGGGAGGTCGCCGACCGCCGTTCGGCCACGCCCGCCCAGATCGCGATCGCCTGGACGCTGGCGCAGGGCGAGCGGGTGGTGCCGATCCCCGGCACCAAGAACCCGCGCTATCTGCGGGAGAACCTGGCCGCGGCGGAGGTCCACCTCGCTGCGGAGGACCTGGCAGCCCTGGCTGCCCTGCCCACCGCCGTCGGAAGCAGGTACTGAGCCCATGGGCGACGAACCGCGCCCCGCCGGCGCCGCACCCGGCGGCACCGGCCACCCGGGCGACCGGGGCGGCGAGCACGGCAGTGGGCCCGCACGGCCGGTCCGGATCGCGTTCTTCGACGTCGACGAGACGCTCATCGACATCAAGAGCATGTTCTCCTTCCTGGAGTTCCACCTCGCCGACCCGGACCGGTACCGCGCCGCCGAGAGCGAGCTGACGAGCGCGGCACGGGCCGGCGTGCCCCGCGAGGAGACCAACCGCACCTACTACCGCAACTACACGGGGATGGAACAGGCCGCGGTCGCCGAGAGCGGGCGCCGCTGGTTCGCCCGGGAACGGCGGCGCGAGGACTTCCTCCACCGCGAGGCCGTACGCGAGCTGCGGCGGCTGCGGGCCGAGGGGTACCGGGTCGCGCTCGTCTCGGGGTCGTTCCGGGCCTGCCTCGACCCGATCGCGGAGCGGCTCGGCGCGGAACACGTGCTGTGCAGCGACCCCGAGGTGGTCGCGGGCCGGTACACGGGCGAGGTGCACGCCGCGATGATCGGCGAGGCCAAGGCCACCGCCGCCCGTGCCCTGATGGCCCGGTCGGGCGCCCGTCCCGAGGACTGCGTCGCGTACGGCGACCACGCCTCGGACCTGCCGCTGCTGACCTGCGTGGGCCGTGCGGGGATCGTCGGGGACGACCCGGTGCTCGCCGCACACGCCGACCGGCTCGGCTGGACCCGGCTGCCGCGGACCGCCGCGCCGACGGCGCCGACGACGGCGACGACGGCGGCGGCGGCGGTACCGGCATCGGAGACCGCCGGGCCGACGGCCGCGACGGCGGCGGTACCGGAGACCGCCGGGCCGGCAGCGACGGCACAGGGGAGCGCCGCTGCCGGCCCGGCCACCAGCGCGTACGCCGCGGAATCGGCGCCCCCGCCCGAGCCGTCGGCGCCCGGGACCCCGGCGACCCCGGCGGCGGCTCCCTCGACCCCCATCCCGGCGAGCACGGAGGAACTCACCCATGCGACTCGGTAACGGACTGGGCATACGGGCCGTCAGGACCTGTCTGCCCGAGACCGTCGAGACCGCCCAGGACGCCCTCGCCCGCGGCAGGATCGACGAGGACGACCTGGTGAACACCGGCGTCACCGAGGTCCCGGTCTCGACGACGCTGTCGGCCCCGGACCTGGCGGTCCGGGCGGCGCGCGGCGCGCTCGACGCGGCGGGCTGGCACGGCGCGGACCTCGGCTTCACCGCGCACGCCTGGATCCACCACCAGGGCCACGACTTCTGGTCGCCCGCGCACTACGTGGCGCACCAGGTCGGCGCGGTGCGCGGTGTGCCGCTGGGCATCCAGGTGATGTGCAACGGCGGCGGCACCGCGCTGGAGGCGGCCGCTTCGCGGCTGCTGGCCGACCGCTCCACCGCCACCGCCCTGGTCACCACCGGCGACCGCTTCCCCGACGAGGGCTTCGACCGCTGGGCGGGCGACTACGGCGTCTTCTACGGCGACGGCGCCACGGCGCTCCTGCTGCACGAACGCGACGACAGCGTCGACGAGTTCACGCTGCTTGGGCTGTCCAGCGCCGCCGTCTCGGCGGCCGAGGGACTGCACCGCGGCCGGGACGAGTTCACCCCGGCGACCCGGTGGAACAGCGACCGGATCGACGTCAGGCGCACCAAGAAGGCGTTCATCACCGATGTCGGCCTCGACGGCTTCTACAGCGGTGTGCACGACGCCCTGCGCGGCATCGTCACGACCGCGCTGGAAGAGGCCGGAGTCGACGCCGACGATCCCCGGATCCGGGTGCTCGCCCTGCCCAGGGTCGGCGTCAAGGTCCGCCGCGAGACGTACCACCCGGCGGTCGAAGGGCTGACCAAGGCGGACATCGTCGAACTGGGGGCCCGGACCGGCCACTTGGGCGCCGGTGACCTGGCCGCGAACCTCGCGGACATCCGGGCGCTGGAACTCCTGGCCCCGGGCGAGATCGCCGTCGCCGTCTCGGCGGGCGGGGGCTTCGGCTTCACCTGCGCGATCGTCGCCCGGCCCGCCCGCTGACCTCCCGCGCCCCCCGCTTCTTCCGCCCCGACTTTCCCCTCACCCCCCATACAACCCCTGAAAGAGGATGTTTCATGAGTACGGCTAGTCCGGACGCCCGTCGCGGCAACCCGACACTGACACTGGTGGCGGTCTGTCTCGCCGTCCTGGTTCTGCCCGCCTCGCTGACCGGTACCTCCGTCGCGCTCCCGGAGATCAACTCCGATCTGCACGTGGGGCTCGCCTCGCTGCAATGGGTGGTCAACGCCTACAACCTGGCCTTCGCCTGCTTCATGCTGGGCTGCGGCTCCCTCGCGGACATCGTGGGTCGGCGGCGGATGTTCACCGCCGGTACCGTCCTGTTCGCGCTGTCGACGCTGGCCGGCGCGATCACGTCGAGCATCGTGGTGCTCGACGTGACGCGTGCGCTCGCCGGACTCGGGGCCGCCGCGGTGATGACCTCGGGCGCCGCGATCCTGGCCACGACGTTCGAGGGCGCCGCCCAGGCGCGAGCCTTCGCGATCCTCGGCTCGTCGGCCGGTGCCGGTCTGGCCCTCGGCCCGTCGACCGCGGGCCTGCTCGTCGACGCCTACGGCTGGCGCTCGGTGTTCCTCTCGCACCTGGTCATCTCGGTGCTCGTGCTCCTCGCGGTGCCGATGATGCCGGAGTCGAGGAACCCCGCCGCGACGAAGGTCGACTGGGCCGGCACCACCACGTTCACGCTCTCCCTGTTCTGCCTGATGTACGCCATCGTCCAGGGCCCGCAGCAGGGCTGGACGAGCACCGGCACGCTGCTGCTGCTCGGCGCGGCCGCCGTACTGATGGCGCTGTTCGTCGTCGCCGAACTCCGGCAGAGTCAGCCCATGATCCAGCTCTCGCTCCTCAAGCAGGGCCGTTTCATGGCGGTTTCGCTGATCCCCATCGCGCTGTCCTTCAGCTTCGTGTGCCTGCTGGTGCTGCTGCCCACGTACTTCACCGGGGTCGTGGGGATGAGCGTGAACGCCTCGGGCGCCACGATGATGCTGCTCACCCTGCCCGTCCTGGTGGTGCCGCTCGTCGTCAGCCAGCTGGTCAAGAACGGCGTGTCCACCCGGCTCGTGCTCACCCTGAGCCTCGTGGTCGCCGCGGTCGGCGCGGCCTGGCTCACCCTGATCGGCCCGGACGTGTCGGTGGCCGCACTGGCCGGTCCGCTGCTGCTGCTCGGCATCTCGATGGGCATGACGGCCGGTCTGGTGGACGGCGCGGCCATCACCTCCGTGGAGCCGGCCCAGGCGGGTGCCGCCGCCGGTCTCTTCAACACGATGCGCCTGGCCGGTGAGGCCTTCGCCATCGCCGTGATGAGCGCCGTGCTGCTCAACTCGACCCGCTCGCACATCTCCGACGGCCTGCCCGCGGTCCGCGGCGCGCAGGACGTCGACGTGGACGGCGTGGCCGACCGCGTGATCGGCGGCGACCTGGCCGGGGCGGTCCACACCGTCGCCGGTTCCGCCCGCTCCGGCTTCCTCGACCTGCTCACCCGCGGCTACACCGACGGCCTGCACCTGGTGCTGTGGACGGTCGCCGTCATCTGCGCCGCGAGCGCGGTACTGGTGAGCGTGATGCTGCGCGAGCGCACCCGGCCCGCCGCGGCCGCCGAGCCCGCCGTCGAGGAGGCGGCCGTATGACCACCCCCGAGGACGCGCTCCCCGTCCTCGTGGTGGGCGCGGGACCCGCCGGGCTCACCGCGGCGACCGAACTCCTCAGGCGCGGTGTGCCGGTGCGCTGCGTGGACCGGGCCGAGGGTCCCAGCACCCTGTCGAAGGCGCTGGGCCTGTGGCCGCGGACCGTCGAGCTGATCCACCGGGTCGGCGGCCAGGAGCTGCTCGCCACCCGCGCGCTGCCCCAGTCGCAGATGCGGTACTACTCCGACGGCAAGGTCATCGCCGACCTCCGCTACAAGGCGGCGACCCGGCCGCTGATCTGCCCGCAGCCGGACATCGAGGAGGTCCTGCGGACCAACCTCGCCTCGGTCGGCGGTGCCGTGCGGTGGCGTACCGAACTGCTCGGCTTCGAGCAGCTCGACGACCGGGTGCGGGCCCGGACCCGCCACGAGGACGGCACCGAGCACGAGGAGGAGTTCGCGTACGTCGTCGGGGCGGACGGGGCGAGCAGCACCGTTCGCGGCCGGCTCGGCGTCGGCTTCGAGGGATCCACGTACGAACTGCGGTTCGTGGTCGCTGACGTCATGGTCGACACCCGCTTCGACCACCGCATGACGCACTACTTCTGCTCGCCGCGGGGCATCCTGGTGGCCTGCGGGCTGCCCGACGGCCGCTGGCGCGTGTTCACCTCGGCGCCGCCCGGGGTGAGCCAGGAGGACGTCGACCTCGCCATGGTGCAGAGCCTGGTCGACGAGCGCGGGCCCGGCGGGATCCGGCTGCGCGACCCCGACTGGATCAGCGTGTTCAACGTGCACGCGCGGCACGCCGAGACGACCCGGGCCGGCCGGGTCTTCCTGATCGGGGACGCCGCGCACATCCACAGCCCGGCCGGCGGGCAGGGCCTCAACACCGGTGTCAACGACGCCCACAACCTGGCGTGGAAGCTGGCCCTCGTCTGGCACGGACACAGCGCCGGGCGGCTGCTCGACAGCTACGAGAGCGAACGCGGCGAGGTGGCGCGCACGGTGGTGCGCCAGGCCGACGTCCAGACGAGGCTCTGGCTGCTGCGCAAGGCGCACCAGGTGGTCCTGCGCGACAACGTGCTGCGGGTCGCGTCGGGCCTGCGCCTGTTCGACCTGGCGTACATCCCGTGGCTCGCCGGTCTGCGCACGAAGTACCGGGCCGAGCCCGCGGCCGGGAGGAGGACGGCCGGCTTCGTGCCCGGCGCGCTGGTGCCGCTGCCGCTGCGCGGGGAACTCGACGATCTGCGCCACACGTTGATCCTGACCGGGCCGCAGGACGAGTCGGCGAGGGAGCTGACACGGTGGTGCCGGGACCGGCTCGGCGCGGTGGTCGACATCCGCACCGAGGCGCGGCGCGGAAGGACCGCGCTCGTGCTGGCTCGGCCGGACGGCCATGTGGACTGGATCGCCAGGGACGCCCCCGCGATGCGGGCCCGCCTGACGGACCTGTTCCGCCCCCTGCTCACCGCCCCGAGGGGCGAACGACGGAAAGTGAGGGAACACACGGTATGAGTCTCATTCCGGACAGCCACCGGGATCTGCTGGAGCGGCCGCTCTTCGGCCATCTGGCCACGATCCGGGCGGCGGGCGACGGCCCCCAGGTGAACCCGATGTGGTTCACCTGGGACGGCGAGTACGTCCGTTTCACCAACACGACGGTCCGCTACAAGTACAAGAACATCACCGCCGACCCGCATGTCGCGGTCTCGGTCAACGACCCGGACCAGCCGTACCGCTACCTGGAGATCAGGGGCGAGGTGGTCCGCATCGACGACGACTCCTCCGGTGAGTTCTTCGCGCAGCTCGCCGAGCGGTACGGCATGAAGCTGGACGGCCCGCCGCCGGACGTCGCCCACCGCATCGTCTACGTGGTCAAGCCCACGGCGGTCAGCCACCAGTGAACCGGCGGCACCGCGAGGTCAGTTGGCGTCGGCCCCCGCGGGCACGAAGTCCGAGACCCGGCCGGTGCGCGCGCCGAGCGCGCTGAGCCGGCCGAGCGCCTCGCGGTGCTGCGCCTCGTCCACGCTGGCCGTGGCGTCGGAGACGACGACCACGCCGTAGCCGAGGCGCACCGCCGTCGCGGCGGTGGACGCGACGCCGTGCGCGGTGGACAGGCCGGCGATCACCACGTCGGTGACGCCCTCGCCGCGCAGCCGGTCGTGGAGATCGGTGCCCTCGAAGGCGTCGAGGCCGTGCTTGGTCACCAGATGCTCGCCGTCGCGCGGTTCGAGACCGGGGACCAACTGGTTGGCGGCGGCGCCGACACCGCCGTCGGCGCCGTCGGCCCGTACATACCGGACGAGGACGACGGTCGAGGCGGCGGTGTCCGCGAACCGCTCGCGGAGCCTGGCGCAGGCCCCGGTCACGGCCTCGCCGCCGATCGGCTGCCACGGCATGTCGACGATCCACCGTTGCAGATCAACCAGGACAAGTGCCGTGCGTGCGCGGGTCATTCAGTTCCCCCAGGACGGATGATCAGCGGTCCACCGCACCCTACCAAGGGGAAAACAGAGCCGATGGAAAGGCAGATCGCGACGCAGGACGGGCTGCGGCTGTGGACGGAGTCGTTCGGCAGCCGCCGCGATCCCGCGCTGCTGCTGGTGATGGGCGGCACGGCGCCGGGCATCGTGTGGCCCGACGAACTGTGCCGGCTGATCGCCGCGGACGGCTACTTCGTGGTGCGCTACGACCACCGGGACACCGGCAGATCGGGGAAGTCCGACGGCGAGTACGACCTGTCGACGCTGGCCGCGGACGCCGCCGACGTGATCGTCGGGCTCGGTCTGGGCGCGGCGCACGTGGTGGGGCAGTCCGCCGGCGGCATGGTGGCCCAGTTGCTCGCGCTCGACCGGCCCGAACTCGTGCGGTCGCTGGTGCTGTTGTCCAGTTCCCCGGACGCGAACGGCGATGTGCGGCTGCCGCCGGAGACCGGGCTGCCCGGCCCGCGGCCACCCGTCCTGGAGAGGGTCGCCCGGCTCACCGCGTCCCCGCCGCGGGGGCCCGAGGAGTGCCTGGCCGCGGCGGTCGACGGCTGGCGGGTGCTGGTGGGGGACACCATGCCGTTCGACCAGGTCTACTGGGGGGACCTGGTCCGACGCGTGACGGCCCGCGGGCAGGGGCCCGACACCGCCTGGCGGCACGCGGTGGCCCTGGACCGCACGCCCCCGCTGACCGGCCGGATCGCCGCCCTCGACGTGCCGACCCTGGTCGTGCACGGCGAGCGCGATCCGGTCCTGCCGCTCGAACACGGTGAGGAACTGCGCCGGGTGATCCCGCACGCGCGCCTGTGGCGGATCGCGGGCATGGGCCACATCTTCCCGCCGCACTGGTCGCCGGCCATCGGATCGCTCGTCGTCGACCACCTGCGCCGCGTCTGACGGCGCGGACCCCGCCCGGACAGGACCACCGGGCACGACCGCCGGGCACGACCGCCGGACACGAACCGCGAACGAAGGAGACTGTGATGCGTCATGCGAACGACAGGACCGCCGTCCGGCGCGTGCGGCCGAGAGCGCACCTGGGCGGGACGGCGGGCACGCGCGCCAGGTCCGAGGCGTACGGGCACACGAGGCCGCCGTACGTCCCCGAACCCGGCGCGGGCGCCGCCGCCCCCTCGCCCGGCGGGCCTCCGGCACCCCCCGCACCCCCGGCCGCCGACACCGGAAACCCCGACGCGGCCGACGACTTCCTCCGGGTACTGCGCGCCCCGCGCCCGTCCTACGGCCTTGACGAGACGTCCTTCTCGGACCCGCTGACGGCGGCGATTTCCCGGTTCACGGGTATCGCGCCGCCGTACTCGTCCGGGCCGTGAATTCCCGGTCGATGAAAGGGTATTGAACTCGTCAAGAGTCTGTTACGAGCCCGTCGCTTTCGCGCGGTAAAGCGCCGCGCGGGGAATTCTCGTTTCGTACCGAAATCACTCCCGACGCTCTTGGACCGGCGGTACGGGACGTGAGGGCACCACTCCTCCGTGTGATGAATCGAACAAGGTGGAACTCCCGGCCCGGCATCCCCGTCACCTAGGGTGGCAGACGCATGGCTGAGGGTCCCCTTGTCCGCGCTTCGGCAATGGCGCGCTGCGCGGCACCGGGAGGCCGTGCACACGTCTACGGGGGATGACAAGAACTGCATGGTGCGAACAGAACTCGTTCCATCGCGGAGCCCCGGCGCGCCCGGCGCCGGGAACAGCTTCGGAATACTGGGAACGCTCGCCGTCCGGGTCGCCGGCAAAGAAGTGGTGGTCGATTCCGGGAAACTCCGGGTGCTGCTGGCCGCGTTGCTGCTGAGGGCGGGCTCGGTGGTCGACAACGACCGTCTCGCCGAATGGCTGTGGGACGAGCGCAAGCCGTCCAACCCGCGCGGGGCGCTGCACACCTACGTACGACGGCTGCGGATGCTGCTCGGCGACGACCTGGTGGAGACGGCGGCCGGCGGCTACCGGATCGACGTGGCCGAGGAGGAACTCGACCTGACCCGGTTCCGCCGGCTGGTCCTGCTGGCGCAGCGGACGGAGACGCCGGAGGAGCGGACGCGGCTGCTGGCCGAGGCGCTGAGCGCCTGGCGGGGCGTGCCGTTCGCGGACATCCCGTCGGACGCGTTACGCCGTGACGAGTCGCCGGCGCTGGAGGACGAACGGCTCGGCGCCCTGGAGGCGTACTTCGAGACCGAGCTCCACCTGGGCCGGCACGCGCAGCTCGTGAAGGAGCTGCGCACCGCCGCGATGGACAACCCGCTGCGGGAGAACTTCTGGAGCCTGCTGATGCTGGCCCTGTACCGCTCGGGCCGGCAGGCGGAGGCGCTGGACGTCTATCAGCAGGCCCGCCGTGAACTCGTCGAGCAGCTCGGCGTCGAGCCCGGCGAACGGCTGCGCACGCTGCACGCGGGCATCCTCGAATCGGACCCCGCCCTCGCGGCGCCGCACGGACCGCGTCTCGGAGCCGTCACGGTGCCCGCCCAACTCCCGCCCCTGGCGCTGGGATTCGTGGGCCGGGACGATGTCGTCGGCCGGATCGAGGCGATACTCCCGCCGGTCTCGGACCGTACCGGGGTCCCCGTCGTGGTGCTGTCCGGGCCGCCCGGTGTGGGCAAGACGGCGCTCGCGGTGTGGCTCGGCAGCCGGGTGCGGGGCGCCTTCCCCGACGGGCAGCTGTACGTGAACCTGCGCGGCTACGAACAGGGCGGCGCGCACGCCCCGCTCCCGCCGGACCAGGTGCTCTCGCAGTTCCTGCGCAGCCTGGGCGTGCCCGCGGAACAGATCCCGGTCGACCCGGTCGAACAGGCCAACCTCTTCCGGTCGAAGCTGACCGGGAAGAGTGTGCTGGTGGTGCTGGACAACGCGTCCGGCGTCGAACAGGTGCTGCCGCTCATCCCCGGCGACCCGGGATGCTCCGTACTGATCACCAGCAGAAGGCAGTTGCGCTCCCTCGCGGTCACGCACGGCGCCCAGGTGGTCCGGGTCGGCACGCTCAGCGAGCAGGAGTCCGCCGACCTGGTCACCGGCATGATGCGGCAGGCCGCGGTGGCGATCGAGCCGGAGGTCGTGCGCGAAGTGGCCGCCCTGTGCTCGTACCTGCCGCTCGCGCTGCGGATCGCCGCCGCCAACCTCATCGGCGCGCCCGGCGGGCAGACCGAGGACTACCTGGAGAGTCTGCGGCGCGGCAACCGTCTCGCCGCCCTCTCCGTCGACGGTGACACCACGTCCGCCGTCTCCACGGCCATCGCCCTGTCGTACGACGCGCTGACCCCGGACGACCGCGCGGTCTTCCGGCTGGCCGGGCTCTTCCCCGGCTCCGACTTCACACCCGCCGCCGTCTCGGTGCTCGCCGACATCAGCGAGGCGCAGGCACGCACCGGGCTGAGCCGGCTGGAGACGGCCAGCCTGCTGCAGCAACCCGCCCCGGGCCGCTACCAGTTCCACGACCTGCTGCGCGAGTACGCCCAGGACCGCGCGCTCGCCGAGCACGGCGCCCGGGAGCGGGCCGAGGCACTGGAGCGGCTCGGCCAGTGGTACCTGGCGGGCGCCTGCGCCGCGGCCGACGTCCTGTACTCGGAGTTCGTGCGGCTCGCCCAGCCGGAGCGCCCCAAGGCGACCTTCGAGGTGCCGCAGTTCCCGAACGAGAGCCACGCGATGGCCTGGCTGCTGGCCGAGCGGCGCAACCTGATGGCCTGTGTGCGCCACTTCGGCACGAACGGCCCGTACCACCTGTCCTGGCATCTGGCCGACGCGCTGCGCGGCTTCTTCTGGACGGGCAAGTACCGCACCGAGTGGCGGGAGACGACCGGCGTCGGCCTGAGCGCCGCCGAGAATCTGCACGACGAGCGCGGCATCGCGTCCATGCACCGCAGCCTCGCCAACCTCCACAACACGCTGGGCGACTACGAGCGGGCCATCGCGCACCAGGAGAAGAGTCTCGCGCTGCACGACCGGCTGGGCATGGCCGAGGAGGTCGCGGCCACGCTCAACAACATGAGCCTCGCCCACCTCAGCCTCGGCCGGGGCGAGCAGGCGCTCCAGGCGGCGCAGCGGGCCCTCGCCGCCGCGCACACGCTGCGGTCCCCGCGCCTGGAGGCCAGCACCCAGGGCCTGCTGGGGTTCATCCACTGGACGCGCGGTGACATGGCGCGGGCCACCGAGTGCCTCACGGCGTCGCTGGCCACCGCGAGCGGCCTCGGCCTGCACCACATCAGCTCCTACAGCCTGCGCAACCTGGGCCTGGTGCGCCAGGCCACCGGGGAACCGGCCGAGGCACGGTCCTGCTTCACCCGCGCGCTGAAGGTGTCCGAGTCCATCAACTCCTCGTACGACAGAAGCATCTCGCTGTACGGGCTGGCCCTCGTCGACCTGGACATCGGCCGGTACGAGAGCGCGCTCGACTCGGCGCAGCGAGCCCTGAGTTCCTTCCAGGAGGGCGGCGACCGCACCTACGAGGTGGAGACGCTGTGCCTGCTGTCGGCCATCGGGGCGGGCCTCGGCTCACTGGCCGAGTCGGCCTCCCACGCGGCCGCGGCGCTCGACGGCGCCCGGCAGATCGGCTACGTCGACGGCGAGGCGTACGCGCTGGCCCGCATGGCCGTCACCGACGGCCTGCTGGGCGGCCGGAACGCCGCCCGGTACGCCGAGGAGGCCCGTCTGCTCGCCGAGGGGAGCGCCAACCACATCGCCCGCAGCAAGATCCTCCTGGAACTGGCCCCGCTCCACCTGAGCCTGGACGACCCGCGCCGCGCCGAGGAGTGCGCGCGAGGCGCGATCGCCCTGTCCCAGCCGACCGCGCAGCGCCTGAACATCGCCAGGGCCAAGCACGTCCTGGGCGCCGTCGCCGAGGCCGACGGCGACCACCCGCGGGCGCACGCGTACTGGACCGAGGCCCTCGAGGCCTTCACCGACATCGGCGTCGCCGAGGCCGACGACGTCCGCGCCCGGCTCGGCATCCCATCCGCCGCACGACCCCCGCTCGGGAGGGCGACCTCGTGAACACCGACACCCTTGCCGCCGACGCGCCTCGAGTCCTTGCCGGGCGGGAACGGCTGCGCCCGTTGCTGGCCGGGTCCGTCGGCAACGCCATGGAATGGTTCGACTGGGCCACGTTCGTGACGTTCGCCGCGCTGCTCGGCCCGCAGTTCTACCCGGCGGGCGACCCGGCCACGAACGTCCTGCAGACCCTGTCGGTCTTCGCCGTCGGCTTCCTGTTCCGGCCGCTCGGCGCCGCGCTGATCGGGGCGTACTGCGACCGCCACGGCCGCAGCCCCGCGCTGCGGCTGTCCCTGCTGCTGATGGCGGCCGGCAGCCTGCTGATCGCGCTCGCCCCGCCCTACCGGACGGCCGGCGCGCTGGCCCCGGCGCTGCTGGTGGTGGCCAGGGCGCTGCAGGGCCTGTCCGCGGGCGGCGAGGGCGCGGCGATGAGCACGTACGTGAACGAGATCGCGCCGGCCGGGCGCCGCGGCCTGTACTCCAGCGCCGTCTACATCAGCACCACCCTCGGCTCCCTCGCCGCCACCCTGCTCGCGCTGCTCCTGCACGACACCCTCACCCCGGCCCAACTGGGCGGCTGGGGCTGGCGTGTGCCCTTCGCGCTCGGCGCGCTGCTCGCCCTGTACGGCTGGTACCTGCGCGGCCGGATGCGGGAGACCTCCGTCTTCGAGGCGGTGCGGGAGCGGCCGCGCAACCCCGCCCGGCAGGTGCTGCGCAGCCACCCGTGGGCCGCCGTCCGCGTGGCCGGCTTCACGCTGGGGGCGACCGTCGTCTACTACACCTTCGCCTCGTACCTGCCGCTGTACGCCCAACTCCAGTACGGAATCGGGGCGAACGCCGCACTGAAGGCCGCCGTCGTCGCGCAGGTGGTGTTCATGGCCGCGCTGCCGCTGTTCGGGGCGGCCGCCGACCGCTTCGGGCGCCGTCCGCTGCTGCTGGTCTTCGGACTCGGGTCCGCCTGTCTGGCCCCGGTGCTCTTCGGGCTCCTGTCGGGTTCGGCGGTGCGGCTGGGCGTGGTGATGACGGCGGCGCTCCTGCTGTTCGGCTGCTACGCGGGGGCCGCGCCGTCGGCGACGCTGGAGATGTTCCCGACGGCGCTGCGGTCGAGCGGTATCGGGCTGCCGTACGCGCTGACGGTGGCCGTGTTCGGCGGCACGGCGCCCTATCTGATCGAGTACCTCTCCGCGCACGGGCACGCCGGCTGGTACCCCTGGTACGTGGCGGCGCTCTGCCTGATCAGCACGGTGTCGTTCCTGCGCTACCGGGAGACCAAGGACGTGGACCTGACGGCCGTCGGGGCCCGCTAGCCGCCCGCCCCGCGTTAGCCGTCCGTCCCGCGGTGGGCGTCCGTCCCGCGGTGGGCGTCCGTCCCGCGGTGGGCGTCCGCCCGTGGTGGGCGTCCGCCCGCGGCCGGCGTCCATCCGCGGCCGGCGTCCGCCCAGCGGGCCGGCGTCCGGCCCGCCTCACCCCTCCCGCCAGCCCCGGCTTTCCCGTCCGTGTCCCACGGCCGTCTCAGCGGTGACCCGTCCCAGCAGGTCACAGGGGTGGGACTGTCCCGGCGTCCCAATCCGGCGGCAAAAGGATCTGCTGCGCGGCAACCGCTGCCAGCATGATCCGCGCCGGGGCTCCCGGCGACTCACAAGAGGGGAACACAGATGGGACAACGGACGCTTCTGCGGGGCCTGACCCTCGCCGTGGCAGCGGTCCTGCCCCTGTACGGGCCCGTGGTGGCGCAGGCGGCGCAGTCCGCCGCGGCCGCCGCGGTCGCGGTCTGCGGGCACACGAGCGCACAGCCCACGCTGCAACGGGGATCGACGGGGGACTCGACGGTCGAGGCGCAGTGCGAGCTGAACCTGGCGACGAAGCCGAGCCGGTACACACCGATCGCGGCCGACGGCTCGTTCGGATCCGGGACGGAGACGCGCGTCAAGGAGTTCCAGCGGTGTGCCGGGCTGGACGCGGACGGCGTGCTCGGCCCGCAGACCTGGGCGGCGCTGAACACCTGGGCCGCCCAGCCGCACACCTGCGCGACCCAGGGCACCTCGGCCACGGCGCAGGCGGCCGTGTGCGGTCACACCGACACCCGCCCGAGCCTGCAGAAGGGCGCGAAGGGCACCGAGGTCGAAGAGGTGCAGTGCCGGCTGAACCTGGCCATGGAGCCCTTCCACTACCCGCCGCTGACGATCGACGGCGACTTCGGGGGCGGCACCGAGAGCCGGGTCATCGAGTTCCAGCACTGCGCCAACCTCGGTGCCGACGGCGTCGTGGGCCCCAACACCTGGGCGAAGCTGGTGGACTGGTCCGGCCGCAACACGTACTGCACGCCGCCGCGCCCCGCCGGCTACCCGATCGACGGCCTGGACACCGCCAAGTACCAGCACCCCGGCGGCGCGGCGATCGACTGGAAGGCCGTGAAGGCCTCGGGTGTCGAGTTCGCGACGGTCAAGGCCACCCGCGGCCTGAACGTCACCGACGAGTACCTCGCCACCGACCTGCCGGCGGCCAGGGCGGCGGGATTGGCCGTCGCGCCCTACCACTTCTACACGGGCACCGCGGCCGGCACCGGCGCCGCACAGGCCGACCGGTTCATCGCCGCCGTGAAGGCCACCGGCTACACCGGACAGCGCGCGGGCGACCTGCCGCCGGTGTTCGACCTGGAGCGCATGGACGACGGCAGCGGACGCTGCCCCACCTACGGCACGGTGGCCGACGCCAAGGCCTGGCTCGACAAGGTGGAGGCGGCCTTCGGGCGGACCCCGATCATCTACACCCAGAAGTCCTTCCTGGACGACTGCCTGGGCTCGACCACCGCCTTCGCCCGGTATCCGCTGCAACTCGCCGACTACCGCCAGTCGATCACCCAGCCGCCGGTGCCGAACGGCTCGACGACCTGGGCGATGTGGCAGTACACCGACGCCGCGCTCTTCCCGGGCGTCAAGGCACCGGCCACCGCGGACGTCTTCAACGGCACCCAGGCCGATCTCGACCGGCTGGCCAACCGGTGACCCCGGACGCAACGAGGAGGACCCCCATGACCGGCCGATCCGCCCGCGCGTCCCTCGTCGGCCTGCTCGTCGCCCTGGGCTTCGCCGTTCCGGCGCCCGCCTCGGCCGCCGGCTCCGCCGCCGCCGCGACGAGCTGCTACGGCGGGGCCGTCACGGTCCACTACGGGGAGGTGCTCGACTTCGGCCCGTACCGGACCACCAGCCGCTGCAACGACATCAACATGCGCATCGTCGGAGGCGACGCGGAGTACGTCGTCGCCTGCGTGAAGTTCGAGAAGACCGGCGTCTGCAACCGCTGGACCAATGTCGGCTGGAGCTGGACGACCATCGCCACCGACGTCCTGGACGGCACCCGGTTCACCGTGCCCAACGGCGTCGACCTGGAGGGCAGTTCCGCCACCCTCCAGATCGCCTTCTGACCCCCCACCCGAACGGAGACCACCATGACCGCAAGCAGAGTGTTCGCCTCGGCTCTGTGCACCGCGGCCGCGCTCCTGGGCGCGGGCGTCGCTCCCGCCGCCGCCTCCGCGCAGCCCTCGGCCGCCGCGACGAGCTGCTACGGCGGCGCCAAGACCCTGACGTACCACTACCAGGCGGCGGCCAAGGAGTACGGCACCTACACCACGTCCTCGCGCTGCAACGACATCAACATGCGGCTCGTCACGGACGTCCCCGGGGTGTTCCTGGACGCCTGCGTGGTGTTCACCGACCACACCACCAAGTGCAACAACGACGACGCGTACACCACCCACGGTACCGAGTGGGCGACCGTCGCCACCGACGTCAAGGACGGCACCCACTTCGTCCTGCGCGTGCACGCCTACGACATCGACGCGCAGAACGTGACGTTCCAGATCGCCTACTGACCTTCTCCCGCACGACCGCTCTCCGAAAGGACGACACATGACCTTCTCCTCCCGTCCCATGGACCGCCGCAGCATGCTGCGGGGCACGCTGGCCGTCGGTGCCGGCGTCGCGTTCGGCCAGCTCCTGTTCTCGGGCACCGCGCAGGCCTATTCGTGGTCGCGCACCCTGAACCAGGGCGACACCGGCGCCGACGTGACCGAGCTGCAGATCAGGGTCGCGGGCTGGGCGGCGGACAGCGCCAGCCACAGCCGGGTCGGCATCGACGGCGACTTCGGCCCCGGCACGGCCGCGGCGGTGCGCCGGTTCCAGGCGGCGTACGGGCTGACCGCCGACGCCAGCGTCGGACCCAACACCCAGGCGAAGCTCAACGCGCTGGAGCAGTCGGACGGTTCCACGCTCCACTTCAACTGGAGCGAGTTCTACAACCAGACGGACGGCACCTTCAACGGCGGCAAGGTGAGCGCGTCGCAGGTCAAGGAGAACGTCCGCCGCTGCATGTACAAGCTGGAGGCGCTGCGCAAGAAGCTGGGCGACAAGCCGATCACGGTCAACTCCGGCTTCCGCAACATCGCGCACAACGCCGAGATCGGCGGCGCCAGCGACAGCATGCACCTGTACGGCACCGCGGCCGACCTCGACGTTCCCGGGGTGGCCACCAAGACCGTCTACCAGAAGGCGGAGACCTGCGGGTTCTCCGGGCTGGAGACGTACACGGTCGACCACCAGCACGTCGACAGCAGGGCCGACCTCGGCCGCGACTGGTGGTGGCAGGACGGTACGGTCTGACGCCGCTCCGGACCGTCCGTAGCAGGCGGCCCCGGGTACCGCGGCGGCGGTACCCGGGGCCGCCTGGCCTCAGCTCTTCGGTGCGTCCGTCGGTGCGCTCCGCAGCGCCGCCTCGCAGGAGGGCCAGTCGTGGAAGTCCCGCCGGGCGCTCCACAGCCGGTGGGCCGCCTCGATGTTCCACGCCGGGTCGAACGCCCGCAGCGGTGTGCCGCCGAGCTCCCGCAGCCGGGCGTCGGAGATCTGGAACACGCCCCAGTTGCGGCTGCCGTTGGTGTTGGGCAGCACCCACAGCGGGTCGAGGAACGAGGCACAGCGGGCGATCGCCACGGCGGTGTCGGGATCCTCGGTGAACACCTCCCGGATCCGCTGCGTCACCCGGTCCGGCGACCAGGTCGCCATGCTCACCTTCTGCGCGTAGAGCGCCTTCTTGGTGGCGTCGTCGACCACGTTGGTGGCCGTCATGCCCGCCAGCACCTGGAACGCGGTCAGCCGGCGCAGCGTCTCCGGCCCGAAGTCCCCGTCGACGGCGAGCCTGCCCTTCGCCCGCACCAGCAGTTTCTGGACCTCGCGCACGCACTCGTCGTGCTGTCCCATGCTCACCGACCTGCACGCCGGGGAGTACAGCAGCCCGTCGTCGGCCGTCGGCGAGGCACTGGCCGAGTGCCCCGCGGGCAGCCATACGAAGCCCGCAACCAGCGCCACCGCGACCACGGCCGCCAGGACCGCGAAACGGGAGGACAGCTTCTCGGGCACCCGGTACCGGCGTGGTCGCCCCGCCCCGTCGGGAGCGGCACCCGGCGGGGTGCCTCCGGCCGGTCCGGCGCCCGTCCGCGCGGGGGCGGAGGGTTCGTCCGGGGCCGCGGCCGGTTCCGGGTCCTCCTTGGCGGTCGCGGCCGGTACGTCCCGTTCGGCGTCCGCCAGCGCCCACAGCCGGTGGAGTTCGCGGAGCTCCTCCGCGCTGGCGCCGCAGGTCTTGGCGAAGGTGTGCACCACCCGGTAGTCGGCCGGGACGCTGAGACCGGAGCAGTACCGGTGCAGACTGGAGCCGCTGACGCCCGCTTCCTTGCCCAGACGGTCGTAGCCCCGGCCGCTGCGGTCCTTCAGCAGCCTGAGACAGGCGGCGAACTTCTCGGTCTGCGGAGAGGTAACCACACATCCACCCTTGCTCGGGCCCCTTCTGACGGGGAGAAGCTACCGGCTGGGAAGAGGCTGTGTGTGTCCTTTCACTTTCGAAACCCGACCGCCAACTCCCTTTTGCGCGACAGTATTTGAAGGAGTAACGACCAGTTGCGCCCATTCGCCGCCTTGTGCGTCCGCCCGTCCGTCCGGTCCGGGCGGCGCCGGTCACGGCGGCCGGGCAACCAGGAGCGGGCCTCGCGGGTCTAGGCAGCGTGACACTCCAGCGGGTTCCGCCGTGAGAGGCCGGCGGGGCCAAGGCTCCCGAAGGGGGATTCCATGCGCATCCGCCCGGCCATGACCGTCGTGTCCCTGGCGACCCTCGTGTGCGTATCGGTGATCCCGGCGGCCGCCCAGGCGGCGGGCCGGGACACGTCCGGAGCGACGACGTTCTCGAACGTCGTCGTCAACGGCGGCAAGGACATCGTGCTGGGCCTCACCACCCGCACGACCGTCACCCTGACCTGGACGGCCACGGACCCGGACGGCGTCGCCGCGTCCTGGGCCTACCTGTGGCACGGATCCGACACCGATGATGCCGACGGCCGCCTGCCGGTCTACCCGCCCGCGGGCACCTGCACCGTCTCGCCCGCCGACCCCGCCGTCTCCACCTGCAGGGTGAGCTTCGCCGTGAACGCCCGGGACCTCCACCACAACGCCCTCGCCGGCACCTGGAAGGTACTCGCCGAAGCACAGGACAACGGCGACGACTGGACGGCCGTCGACGTCGCGGGCACGGCGTCGGTCGAGCGGTACGCCAAGGTGACGGTCAACGCCTCGCCCGAGCCGGTGAAGAAGGGCCGGACCGTCACGGTCACCGGCAGGCTGACCCGCGCCAACTGGGAGAGCGGCACCTACACCGGCTACGCGGGCCGGCCGGTCGCGTTGCAGTTCCGCAAGAAGGGCAGCACCACCTACACCACCCTCAAGACCGTCACCAGCGGCAGCGGCGGCACGGTGAGGACCACCGTCAAGGCCGGGACCGACGGCTACTACCGCTTCCGCTTCGCCGGTACGACCACCACCGGACCGTCCACGGCGGCCGGGGACTTCGTCGACGTGAGGTGAGAGCACACAGAGGCGCCTCGCGGGGCGAAACCCCGCGAGGCGCTGAACTGATCTGAACGGTCAACCCTGGGTTCCACCCTGGGTGTTGCCGCCGCCGCCGCCACCCTGCGTGCCGCCTTGGGTGTTGCCGCCGCCGCCACCCTGCGTGCCGCCTTGGGTGTTGCCGCCGCCGCCACCCTGCGTGCCGCCCTGGGTGTTGCCGCCGCCGCCACCCTGGGTCCCGCCCTGGGTGTTGCCGCCGCCGCCACCCTGGGTCCCGCCCTGGGTGTTGCCGCCGCCGCCACCCTGCGTGCCGCCTTGGGTGTTGCCGCCGCCACCGCCCTGCGTGCCGCCCTGGGTGTTGCCGCCGCCGCCACCCTGGGTCCCGCCCTGGGTGTTACCGGTGCCACCGCCCTGCGTGCCGCCCTGGGTGTTACCGGTGCCACCGCCCTGCGTCCCGCCCTGGGTGTTGCCCCGGCCGGCACCTTGCGTCCCGCCCTGGGTGTTGCCGACAACCTGCTTGCAGACCCGCTGCGTGCGCTGCTGATTGAACTTGCAGACCGTCTTCTCGACCTGCGTCTGAGCGCTGCTCGGTGCAGGCGCCGCTGAGGCAGGGGCTGCGCCGACCGTGGCGAGTCCTCCGGCGATCACCATCGACACGATTGCTGTGGCTGTCTGCTGCTTCCGACTGAGCCGCACGACGTGCTCCTTTTCTCTTTGCGTGAAGCGATGCTTGCTTCGGCTTTCAGTGCTGTCTGACGCGGACCGCCGACCGCCTGGGGAGGCGCAGCGAATGAACCGCGGATTTAGTTGGTCTTCGCGCACCTCAAGGCGTTGTCGTCGTGGTGTTGCCGGTCGGTGTTCCGCTCTGGGTGGTGCCGGTGGTGCCGGTGGTGCCGGTGGTGCCGGTGGTGCCGGTGGTGCCGGTGGTGCCGGTAGTGCCGGTAGTGCCCGGGGTCTCGGTAGTTCCCGTGGTCCCGGTGGTCCCAGTAGTGCCTGTGGTCCCGGTGGTCCCAGTAGTGCCTGTGGTCCCGGTCGTGCCGGTAGTGCCTGTGGTTCCGGTGGTTCCGGTAGTGCCTGTGGTTCCGGTGGTTCCGGTCGTGCCGGTGGTCCCGGTGGTTCCGGTCGTGCCGGTAGTGCCGGTAGTGCCGGTGGTGCCGGTGGTCCCGGTGGTCCCGGTCGTGCCCGTGGTCCCGGTGGTCCCGGTGGTCCCGGTGGTCCCGGTCGTCCCGGTAGTGCCCGTGGTCCCGGTCGTGCCGGTCGTGCCCGTGGTCCCGGTGGTGCCGGTGGTCCCGGTGGTTCCGGTCGTGCCCGTGGTCCCGGTGGTGCCGGTCGTCCCGGTCGTGCCCGTCGTCCCGCCCTGGGCGTTGCCGGTGCCGCCCTGGGTGCCGCCCTGGGTCTGGGTGTTGCCGGCCCCGCCCTGGGTGCCGCCCTGGGTGTTGCCCTGGCCGCCGATCTGGGTCCCGCCGATGGTGTTGCCGGTACCGCCGTTGATCGTGTTGTTGACGATGTTCGTGACGTTGTTCGTCACCTGGTTCACCACGGAAGCCGGCAGGCCGAGCTGCTGCGCCGCCGTCTGTGCCGCCTGCCGCCCGATCGCGGTGGCCTGTGCCGCGGACGCGCCACTGCGTACCGCCTGCTGTGCGGCTGCGGTCCCCTTCGCGGTGGCCGCTGCGGCGCCGGCGCTCGCTGCCGTGCCGGACGCGGTCCCCGACGACGTGCACTTGACGGTGCCCAGGGAGATCGGGCCGCTGGCGGAAACCGTGGCCTTGATGTCTCCGGTCGCTCCGGCGGAGGTCCTGAAAACGGACTTTCCGTTGCTCATGACGTCGTACATCTGATTGGGGGTGAAGCCGGTGCCGGTCACCGTCCCGCCCTGCAGCTTGCATGTCGCCGCCGGGGCAGCCGTCGGACCGGTGGCGGCCTGAGCGGCTGGAATGGAGCAGACGACCGATCCCGCGGATATCACCGCTGTCACCGCCGCTGCCAGAATTCCCTTTGCCATGGAATTCCTCCTCCAGGGAGTCGAATATATTTCGGCTGCTCCGTACGGTCGACGACGCGACCCAGTCCGATGCTCGCCTCGCGTGTCGGCTGAGTCAACTGGAATCCCAGGTCGGAGAATATTCGATCACCTCGGCTGTCACCGGAAATGCCCACACGTGAGGCAAGGGACCGACGTAATCAATAAGCGAACCGGTGTCGGTGCTGTGGGTGGAATTAACCACATGCCGAGGGCGGAATTGACCACACGTGGTGCGCGGTGCCGGGCGGTACGCCTCGGCGGCACGGGCCCGCTCGCCGCGGAACCGTCGCGCACCCGCCCGTACACCCGCCCGTATGGGCCGCCGGGAGTGCTGCGCCCCGCGCGAGGACCGACGCTGGGAATGGACGGCAGGAGCCGCCGGCCGGTCCGCCCCGCCCCGTCATGCGGCCGGGGCCCCCGCCTACGCTGGAGCCTTCGATGAGCCCGTCGGTGACGTCCCTGGCCGTTGTCTGCGACTGGCCGTTGCTCCGGTCCGGTCTGGCGCAGGCGATCAACACCCAGCCGGACCTCGAGATCACGGCCTTCGTGAAAAGCGTCGAAGACCTGTCCCACAAGGAGAACGTCGCGGACATCGCCATGCTGATCAACCTGCAGATGTCCGATCAAGTGGCGTCCGGGCAGGTCGCCCGGCTGCACCGGCAGGGGTACGCGGTCATCGTGCTGTCGATCTCGGAGACGCAGTCCGACGCCGTCCTGTGCATCCAGGCCGGCACGCGCGGGTATCTGAGCCGGCACACCGACGACACGGAGCTGGTGACGGCCGTCCGCGCCGTCGCCGCGGGCAGCAGCTACTTCGGCGCCAGTCTCGCGGGCCACAGCCTGCCCGCGCCGCCCCCGCGCATCACCCTCCGGGAGAGGCAGATCCTGCAACTGGTCGCGGGCGGCTCCACGGATCGCGAGATCGCCGCCGAACTGAACATCACCGAGAACACCGTTCACACGCACTTGGAGCGACTGCGGAGAAAGAGCGGCTCCCGGCGCAGGGCCGATCTCACCCGGCTGGCACTCAAATACGGTGTATTGGGAGACCGGTCCGCCGAGTGACCCGTCAGGTCGGGTGGATGTCGTCGAGGCTTTCGACGGTTATCGTGGCCGGCGGATTCGATGGCCTGGGCACCTGGACGAGAAACGGAACGTAGACCATTTCGCCGTGCCGGAATTCGGCCTTCGCCGATATTCGATAACACACGATATCCGCCGGATCACTGCGCGTGGCATAGCAGCGGAGCGCCGATTCCGCGGCGGGGTTCCCCGGACTGTGTGCCGCTGCGGGGGGCGCGGCCGACACCGCGATGACGCTCGCGGCCGCGGATGTCACTGCCAGGACTGCGACTGCTTGGATTCTTCCTCGCATGGACCTGCCTCCTCCTGCGAGGGCGGGTCCGGATCACCCGCTCATGTGTCGAGAGTCGGCCCGCTTCCGATCCTTGGCCCGCGTGTCGGTCGAGTCAACTCGACCCGGCGCCCCGAGGCGCCGGGTCAGTGGTGGTGGCCGGGCCCGGGCGGCGGCGGCAGCGCGGTCCGCGGGGCCTCGCCCGGCCAGACCAGCAGCACGGGGCACGGGGCGTGGTCGACCACGAAGCGGGTGGCCGGGCCGAGGCTGTGCGGGCCGAGGCGGGTGCGGTCGCCGTCACGGGCCAGGACGAGCAGATCGGCGCCCTCGGCCGCGAGGACGACCTCGTGTTCGACGCGTCCGCCGCGCTCCACGCGGACGCAGTCGCGCCCGAGGCGGTCGGCGGCATCCTGAAGCAGCCGGTGGGCCGCGTCGGCGGCGAGGTGTTCGAGCCGGGTGCCCGGGTCGCGTTCCCGGTGGCCGCGGCCCAGCAGACCGGCGAAGGCGCCGTGGACGGTCTCGGCGAGCGCGTCGTCGTTCACGTACAGCAGCACGATCTCCTCGTCGGGGGCCGTGCGGGCGAGGGCGGCGTCGACGCAGGCGGGCCAGGTGCCCTCGGTGATCCAGACGATGGCGCTCATGGGGCGGCTCCGGGAGCGGAGGGGCGGTTTCAGGTGCCGATGGTGTGCAGCATCCCCCACAGGGCCAGGGTGGACGCAAGAAGCGTGGCCGGTACGGTCAGCAGGCCGAGCCGGGTGAACGGGCCGAGCTCCGCGCGGGTGCCGTGGGTGTGCAGGATGCGCCGCCACAGCAGGGTGGCGAGGGATCCGACGTAGGTCAGGTTGGGGCCGAGGTTCACGCCGATCAGGACCGCGAGGACCGGTCCGGGACCGTGGGGTGCCACGAGGGGCAGCAGGGCCAGGACGGCGGGCAGGTTGTTGATCAGGTTGGCGAGGACCGCGGCCACCACGGCCACGACGAGCAGTTCGGTCAGCGAGTCCCCGGCGGGCAGCAGCTTTCCGAGCCCGGTGTCCAGGCCGTTGTCGACGACCGCCTGCACCACGATGCCCAGGGCCAGCACGAACAGGCAGAACAGCGGGGCGGCCGCGCCGACCAGTTCCCGGGGTGTGCTGCGGCGCCGGAGCAGGGCGCGGCCGCCGAGGACGAGCACGCCGCCGAGCGCCGCCCACGCCGGGTCGAGCCCGGCGAAGGACGTCAGCACGAAGCCGGCCAGCGTCAGGGCCAGCACCACGAGGGTGAAGACCGGAAGTTCGGGGCTCGGCTGCGGGCTGCCCGGCGTGGTGCCCGCGGCCAGGTCGGTGCGGAAGAAGACACGGAAGACGGCGTACTCCACGGCGATCGCGGCCAGCCAGGGCAGCGCCATCAGCGCCGCGAACCGGGTGAACGTCAGCCCGCTCGCGGAGAACGCCAGCAGGTTGGTCAGGTTGGACACCGGCAGCAGCAGGGACGCGGAGTTCGCGAGATGGGCGGTCGCGAACACATGGGGGCGCGCGCGGGCGCCGGTGCGGGCCGCGGTCGCGAAGACGACCGGGGTGAGCAGGACCACCGTCGCGTCCAGGCTGAGGACCGCCGTGGTCACCGAGGCGACCACGAACACCCCGGTCAGCAGCGGGCCCGCGCCGCTGCCGCACCAGCGCGCGACCGCCGCCCCGGCAGCCTCGAACAGGCCTTCGTCCGCGCACAGCTGCGCCAGTACGAGGATCAGGGCGAGGAAACCGACGACCGGCAGCAGACTGCGCGTCTGCGCCCAGGCGTCGTGGGGCGACACGGCCCCCAGAAGCATGACCAGCACGGCCGCGGGTACGGCGGCCGCCGCCTCCGGCCAGCCGCGCGGGCGCACGACGGCGAAGGCCAGCACGGCCAGCAGCAGCACGACCGAGACGGCCTCGAAGGCAACGGTGGTACTCAGAGCGGTCCTCCAGCGGCAGGAGCGCCTGTCGGCAACCCTGTGAACAGCGAAGCTCAAGGGTCGCACCCCGGTGGAGCCCTGCTCGACGGGACCGCGCCGGGCGGCCCGGTCCGTACGCCGGCCGGGCAGCCGAGCGGGTGTCTTCGCTGGTGCCTTCGCGGGTTCCTTCGCGTACGGTGTGCCGGTTCCGGGCCGGGTGGGGGTCAGCCGGTCGGTTCCTGCCCGGCCGGTCCGTCGCCGACCACCGCGGCCGCCATCAGTTCCGCCCGGTCCTGCGGCATCCCTCCGTGGTGCATCAGGGTGCGGGTCACGATCCGCCGCACCTCCCGCCACTGCTCCTCGTCGAGCCGCGCCACCGGCGGTTCCTCCGCCGCGGGAGCGGCGCCCGGCGGCCCGGCCTCGCCGGGGGTCCGGTGGAGCATCCGGCGGATCAGCTCCCGTGAGGAGGCGGCCGCCTTGTCCGCCAGGTACGTCGTCACCGCGCAGGCCGCGGCCAGCAGGACCGGCGTGAGCAGCTCGTGCGCGCCGGGCAGGCCCAGCCTCAGGGGTCCGTCCTCCGCCGCCGCGCGCGGTGCCGGCGCCCGCCGGGGATCCGCGAAGTACGCCATGGCCATCATGGCGAACGCCCGGCGTTCGGCGGCGACCTGTTCCGGCGCCACGGGGGCGGCCCGTTCGAGCATCCGCCGTCCCAGCTCAGCCACTTCGGCGTCGTACCCGTGTCGTGAGGTCTTCACGGCACCCCCTGATCAGAGCGTCTGTGCGAGCGCGCGGGCCTGCTCCGGCGGGAGCCGCCCGCACGGCTGCCTCGGGGGTCCAAGGTAGGAAGCGGTGGGACGGGCAAGGACGGGTACCGGTGAATCCGCGATCGCCGCCGTCCTCGTGCGGTATGCGGCCGCGCGCACACGCCCGAGCCCCCCGTCCAGCGGTGGGGCGCGGACGGAGGGCTCGGGGGGAAGGGACGGTCGGACCTACTTGTGCGTGCCCGGCGCGGGCTCGGAGGCCTTGCCGCCGCACTTGTTCACGTCGATCCGGACCACCTGGGGGTCGTGGTCGCTCGCCTGGTCGGCGAACTCGGAGTTGATGTGGACGACGTCGTAGTCGTAGTGGGTGACCGAGGGGCTGGTCAGGATGTGGTCGAGGGTCTGGCTGTTGCCGTCGTAGACGTAGCTGTAACGCTGGGCGACGGGCAGGGTGTTGATGAGGTCCGTGAGGACGGCGCCGTTGTCCGTCAGCGTCTTGACCGCGTCGGAGAACTCGTAGTCGTTGAGGTCGCCGAGGGCCACGATCCGCGCCCTGGGGTCGGCGGCGAGGAGGGAGTCGACGAAGGCGTTCTCCTCCTGCGCCTGGAGCTTGCGCTGCGTCTCCGAGGAGCGGCTGGGCTCCTGGAAACGGCCGTGCATCGGGTCGTCGCCGCCCTTGGAGTTGAAGTGGTTGGCGATCACGAAGACCGTGCGGCCCTGGAACCTGAACTCGCCCACCAGGGGCTTGCGGCTGCTGTTCCACGCGGTGCTGGTGGGGTTGATGCGGCCGGGCGAGGCGGAGAGGTGGGCCTCGCGCGTCCACCGGTCCTTGACCACGGAGACGGCGGTGGTGGAGACGTCCGTGGCCGAGGCGCGGTCCACGAAGGAGACCCGCTTGGGGTTGAAGAGGAACACCTGGCGGATGTTGCCGCCGGGCTCGCCGCCGTCCTTGTCGTTGACGGGGTTGACGTAGCGCCAGGAGTACTTCGGGCCGCCGGCCGCCCTGATGGCCGCGGTGAACTTGGTCAGCGTCGCCTCGGCGGAGACGGTGCCGTCGTCGGTGGCGCCGTTGTCGTCCTGGATCTCCTCCAGGGTGACGATGTCGGGCGAGGCGAGGTTGGTGACGACGCCCTTGGCCAGACGGGTGAACTTGTCGTCGCTGTCGGTCGGGTCGAGGTTCTCCACGTTGTACGTCGCCAGGGCGAGTTCATTGCCCTTCTGACGGCGCGTGACCTCCGGCTTGAGGCCGTTGTCGACGGCCGTGCCGGTGGTGGCGGCGGTCGGGGCGAGCAGGTAGCCGCCGAAGGAGGCGTAGTCGACCGGACCGGTGGTGGTGCCGGCCAGCTCGTCGCCGACGTTGAGGGTCGGGGTGGAGCCGTCGGCCGCGGCTATCTCGATACGGCCGGTGTTCTGCTGGTCGTAGGCGCCGTAGACGGTGCCGCCGCGCGGGGTGGGGCGCTCGTCGGGCTTGGCGGTGACGAACATCTCGCCGTAGGTGTTGGTCGCGCCGACCACGCGGGCGTCGCTGACCGAGGCGCGCATGCCCTCGAGCGACTCGTAGAAGTCCTGCGAGTAGACGGCCGGCTGGAGGGGCAGGGCCTCGATGCTGCCGCCGCCCGCGGTGGGCGTGTACACGTCCGGGATGGTCGAGTCGTCGAGGACGACCGCGGCCGGCAGGGCGTTGCCGCTGGACAGGGTGGTGGAGACCGGGCTGCCGAGCTCGGTGACCGACTGCGTGCCGGTGCCCGGGTAGTACTCGGTGACCTTGCCGCTGACCAGCACCGAGTCGCCGACCGAGACGGTCGGGGCGGCGGAGCCGGTGTAGACGAACAGGCCCTCGCTGGTGGCCGGGTCGGCGTCCGGGGTCGGGTCCTGGATCCAGTAGCCCTTGCTGCCGGTGGTGCGCACGGCGGTGACGATGCCGGGGACGCCCACCACGCTCTGGCCCTTGAGGGGCGAGACCCGGGTGGTGCCCTGGATGTCGTGGATGCGGAACGCGCCGGGCGCGGTGGGGCCGCCGGAGCCGCCGCTGCCGTCGCCGCCGCCCGCGGTCTGGCCCGCGCTGTTGGTCGGGGTGGGCGTACCGGCGGTGAAGTCGGCGGAGTTGTCGTCGGTGTCGGCCAGCGAGGCGGACCGGGACACCGAGGTCGTGTTGGTCGCGGCCGGCGCGGCGGAGCCCTCGCGGACGACGGCGGTGCCGTAGCCGAGGAGGTCGACGACATCGGGGTTGCCGGTGCAGTCGGCGACCGTCTTGCAGGTCAGCGCCGTGGTGCCCTTGACCAGGGCCACGGTGCCGCTGCCCGCGGCCATGGCGATGGAGCCGGTCGCGTCGGGGGCCGGCAGCGCGGCGGTGCCGCCGGTGCCCGCGCCCTCGCCGACCAGGTAGCTGCCGCCGGGGGCGAGCGAGCCGGTGAGGGGGGTGACCTGCCACAGCGAGCTCGCGGACGCGGAGGCCGGCAGGTACTGGACGCTGTATCCGTCGAGCGGGTACGCGGTCGTCGAACGGTTGGCCAGCTCCACGAAGTCGTTCGTCAGCGTGGCCCCCGAGTTGCCGCCGCCGCCGTACGCCTCCGATATCACCGCAGTCGACGACGGCGTGGCGTAGGCAGCGGGCAGCGGTGCCACGACGACGGCCGCGGTGGCGGTCGCGGCCACGAATGCGGCGCCGGCTACGCGCGTTGCGCTGGGTCTGTGAATCGGCACGAGGGTGACTCTCCTTCAACGTCCGCTGCACGAGCGGCACATGAGGTGCGATACGGCTGTCTGGGGCGATGCGTCGGCTGAGGTTACGCGCGTAGAAAGGGTGTATCAAGGGGTACGTCGTTAAATCTGGGGGTCCAGCCGCTGACATTCTGTGCCGAGTCGCCCTACCTGCGGTGATGTTGACGCCGGGTCAGCACGGGGCGCGGGGGATTTCCCGGCCCCGGCCGTGGGCCGCCGCCGAGGATTCCCGTTCCTTGTGCATGAGAGGTGCCTGTGTGGGCACGATGTGCTTCACCGCCGAGGTCGCGAGGGTGGGGGAGTCGGGTACGGGGCATGGGTTCCGTACCGGATGCGCAGCACGAGGAGGCGTCATGAATCGTCAGGCCCGGGTTCGTGTCCGTGTCAGCCGTCGGCCCGCCGCCCCGCGGGACGAACAGATCGACCGCAGGACGCCCTCGGGCCGGATCCTGCCCTACTGACAGCCGGCCGGGAGCGCCGGCCGGCCGGGTCCGCCGACGGGCCGGGCTCGCCGGCGGGCGCCGCTCACAGCGGCGCCCGCCAGGTCACCGTCGTACCACCACCGTCGCCACTGCCACTGCTATTGCCGCTGTCACCGTCGCCACTGTTGCCGCTGTTGCCGCCGTGGCCGTCGGCGTCGCCGTCCCGCGGTGGTGTGCCGTCGTCGTGGACCGTCAGGCGTACGCCCTCGCGGCCGTCCGGCAGCGTCGCCGTGACATCGACGGTGATCTCGACACGGGAGACCGCGGTGCGGCCCGCGGTGGCGGCCAGAGCGCGGCGCAGGGCGGCCAGCAGATGGCCGGCGGCCCGCTCCGGGACCCGGCTGTCGACGGCTCCGGTGAAGCGGACGGACGGCTGGAGGCCGAGCACGGCGGCCAGGCCCGCCGCCTCGCGCAGCACCCGGCCGCGGACCGTGACGGGAGCCTCGGCGGGCGGCTGCTGGAGGGCGAGGATGGCCGTGCGCACCTCCTCGATCGTCGACTCCAGCTCGTCCACGGCCCGGCCCAGGGTCTCCCCGACGTCCCCGGTGTCCCCGGCGTCGCTGCGGCGCCGGGCGGCCTGGACCATCATGCCGGTGGCGAACAGCCGTTGGACGACGAGATCGTGCAGGTCGCGGGCGATCCGGTCGCGGTCCTCGTAGACCGCCAGCCGTTCCCGGCCGTGCCGGGCGTCGGCGAGGACCAGGGCGAGGGCCGCCTGGGAGGCGAACTGCGTCGCCAGCAGCCGTTCCTCGGGGGTGTACGGGTGCTCGCCGCGCCGCCGGGGCAGGGCGAGGGTGCCGATCAGCCGCCCGCCGGCCTGGAGCGGCAGCATCATGCTCGCGCCGAAGCGGCGTCCCGCGGATGTCGTCGTGCGCGGGTCGCCCGCCGGGTCGTCGACGAACACCGGTTCCCCGCCCAGGAGTCGGGCCAGTACGGGATGGCCCGGCTCGATCGTGGTCCCCACGAGTCCGCCCGGGTCGTCGGGCGCCGAGGCGGTCACGACCTCCATACCGCCCCGTGCGGTGGGCTGGAGGATGACACCGGCGGCGGCGTCGGCGAGGACCCGGGCCCGGTCGGCGACCGTCATCAGCGCGTCGGCGGCCGGATCGCCGGTGAGCAGGGCGGTCGTCACGGCCGCCGCGCCCTCGATCCAGCGTTCGCGCCTGCGGGCCGTCTCGTACAGGCGGGCGTTGCCGATCGCGATGCCCGCCTGGGCGGCGAGGGCGTGCAGCAACAGTTCGTCCTCGGCGGTGAACGGGCCCCCGGCGCGCTTCTCGGCGACGTACAGCCGTCCGAACACCTCCTCGCCCACCCGGATCGGCACCTCCAGCGCACCGGGCCCGCCCGGCTGTCCGGGGCGGTCGGCGTCCGGTTGTCCGGGTTGGTCCGCATCCGGTTGTCCGGGGCGGTCGGCGCCCGGTTGTCCGGGGCGGTCCGTGTCGCGGATCTCCACGAGCCGTTCCGGATCCGGACCGGTGGTGGCGACGGCCGCGCGGCGGGCGCCGGTCAGCTCGGCGGCGGCGGCCGCGATGTGCCCGAGCGTGGTGCGCAGTTCGAGGTCGGTGCCGACGCCGAGGACGGCGTCGAGCAGGGGCGGCAGGCCCGGTACGCGCGCGTCGGCCATGGCGCTGCCGCCCCTCGGGTCAGGCGGGCAGCGGGTTCAGGGTCAGCGGTTCGATCCGGCCCTCCAGCATGGCGCCGAGCCCCTGCACGGCACACACGTCGGGCCGCTCGGCGATGTTCACCGGCATCCCGGTGGCCTGCCGCAGCATCCGGTCGAGTCCGGGAAGCAGGGCGGAGCCGCCGACCATCATGATCCCGCGCTCGGCCAGGTCGGCCACCAGATCGGGCGGGCACTCCCGCAGCACCCGCCCGATACCGTCGAGCACGGCGGTCAGCGGGGTCTCGATCGCGTCGCGGACGGCGGCGGTGTCGACCTGTACGGAGCGGGGGAGCCCGGTGGCCACGTCCCGGCCGTGGATCTCGGTGGACATGAGCCCCGGCGAGGCGGCGCCGTCGACGGACAGGGCGAGCTGGAGCGGCCGCACGGACTGGCTGGGCAGCATCAGCTCGTGCGCATGACGCAGGTGCTGCACGATCGCGTGGTCCACGGCCTCGCCACCGACCGGGATCCGCTCGGCGGTCACGATCGAGCCGAGGGAGAGGACCGCGACCTGGGTGGCGGCGGCACCGCACACCATGATCATGGTGGCTTCCGGCCGTTCGACGGGCAGCCCGCAGCCGACGGCGGCGGCGATGAGCGTGTCGACGAGCTCGACGCGGCGCGCACCCAGGCCGACCAGCGTCTCGATCGTCGCGCGCTGCGCCAGCGGGTCGGCGTCGTGCGGGGTACAGGCGGCGGCGCGCAGCCGGGGCTTGCGGCGCAGAGTACGGCGGATCTTGTCGCCGAGCAGATGACGCAGCATGCGCTGCGCCATGTCGATGTCGACGACCGTGCCGCCGGACACCGGGCGCACGACGCGGATGTAGTGCGGGGTGCGGCCCGTCATCTTCTCGGCGAACTCACCGACCGCTATGAGCGCGCCGGTACGGGTGTTCACGGCGGCGGTGGACGGCTGGTCGACGACGAGCCCCTCCCCCTTCACGTACACCCGCGTCCTCGCCGCGCCGAGGTCGACGGCGAAGTGGCAGCGGCGCAGCTGCTCCAGACTGGCGGTCATGGCAGATCCTCCCGTGAGCGCGGGGCCGGGGGGCCGGCCGGGCGGCGGGCCTTCTCCAGCATCGTTTCCGGGCCGGGCGGGGGTCGCCTCCTGGAGGGGGCCGGGCGGGGTGCCGCCGAACGGGGGTTTCTCGGCCCGCGTACCGCGCGTCGGCGGGCTTCGGGAGGTTTCGGGAGGGTTCGCGGGGTGCGGGGCGGTGCCGGGCGGGGTGTCCGGGAGCGGGGACGGGGGACGGGGACGAGGGACGGGGGATGAGGGACGGGGGAGCACCTTCTTGGGAGGGGCGCGCCAGGACGCCTTCCTGGAGGAGGCCCGCCAGGACCCCGTCCTGGCGGGAGCCCGCCAGGACGCCATGCCGGCGTGAGCCCGCCAGGACGCCTGCCCGGAGGCCCCGCCAGGACGCCACGTCGGCGTGAGCCCGCCAGGACGCCTGCCCGGAGGCCCCGCCAGGACGCCATGTCGGCGGGAGCCCACCAGGAGGCCTTCCCGGGGGAGGCCCGCCAGGATCTACTCCGGTCCCACCACGCCCCGGATCACGCCCAGTTCCACCAGGTCCTGGGGGCGGATGCGGAGCTGGTTCGCGGTCGCCTCGGCGTCCTGCGGCGGCCGCTTGAGGATGGCGGCCGCCGGCTCCGGTGCGATGACCGAGAAGTAACTGTCCGGCACCGCCCAGGTGTTGCCGGGCGCGGCCAGCGCCAGCGCGCCGCCGGAGCCGCCCTCGCCGATCACCAGGGTGGTGACCGGCGTACAGGCGGCGGCCACCGCGCCGAACAGGTCCGCGATCGCGGCGCCCACCCCCTGCGCCTCGGCCTCGGCATCGTTGGCCGCGCCCGGGGTGTCCACCAGGGTCAGCACCGGTATGCCGAGCCGGTCCGCGAGCCGGATCAGCCGGGCGGCGGTGCGGTAGCCGGCCGGACGGGTCGCCGTGCCCGCCTGGGCGGCGTAGGCGACGGCCCGCCCCGCGTGCTCGCCGAAGCCGCACAGCATGCCCGCGTCCCGGCCGCCGCAGCGGTCCCCGCCGAGCGCGACCCGGTGCGTGAAGTAGGCGTCCAGATAGCTCGCGGCGCGCGGACGCCGGGCCGCGCGGGCCCGCCGTACCGCCTCCCAGCCGGTCGCCGGGAGATCCGCCGAGCCCAGCGCCCGCGGCACGGGTGCCGCCTCGGCCGACGGCGCCGTCAGCAGCCGCAGCCACCGCCCGAGCACCCCGCGCAGCTCCTCGGGCGCCACGACCGCGTCGGCGGCGCCCGCCGCCACCTGCGCCTCGGCCGTGTACGCGGCCGGGTCGGCGTCCGGCGGCCGCACCCGGGACCCCGCGAAGCCGACCTGGGCGCCGGGCAGCGCGAGGACCACGTCCGCGCCCGCGCCCAGCGTGGCCCAGCCGCCGCCCGTGGTCGGGTCCCGCAGCACGGCGATCTGCGCCAGACCGGCCGCCCGGGTGAGCGCCGACTGCCGGGCCACCCGCTGGAGCTGGGTCAGCGCGAACATGCCCTCCTGCATCCGGCTGCCGCCCGTGGCCACCAACGGCACGACGGGCAGGCGGTGTTCACGCGCATACGTGTACGCCGCCGCCAGCCGGTCCCCGGTGCGCTCGCCCAGCGAGCCGCCGAGGAAGCCGAACTCGAACGCGATCAGCACGGCCCGGGTGCCCTCGATGTGCCCGGTGCCGCAGACGACGGACTCGCTCTCGCCGGTGCGTGCCGTGGCGCGGGCCCGGGAGGCGTCGTAGCCCGGCCAGCCGAGCGGGCCGTCGGCCGGTGCGGACTCCCTTGCCGGGTGGGGGAGTTCGGTGAAGTCGTCGGTGACGAGCGCGAGGGTCGCCCGGGCCGTGCGGCCGTCGGTCATGACGGCAGCGCCCGCTTCATGATCTTCCCCATGTCGTTGCGGGGCAGGGCGTCCAGGTAACGGACCACCCGCGGCCGCTTGTGCGGGGCGAGCCGGGCCGCCACATGACCCGCCAACTCCTCGGCGGAGGGCGGCTCCTGGGGATCGGCCGGGACGATCCAGGCGACGACCCGCTCGCCCAGGTCGGCGTCCGGCTCCCCGGTGACGGCGGCCTCGCGCACCCCCGGATGCTCCAGGAGCGCGTTCTCGATCTCGCCCGCCCCGATCTTGTAACCCCCGCTCTTGATCAGGTCGGTGGCCTTGCGGCCGACGATCCGCACATACCCGTCGGCCTCGCGCACCGCCATGTCGCCGGTGCGGAACCAGCCGTCGGCGGTGAAGGCGGCCGCGGTGGCGTCGGGCCGGTTGAGGTAGGCGGTGAACAGGTTCGGGCCGCGCACCTGGATCTCGCCCACGCTCTCGCCGTCGTACGCGGTGAGCGCGGTCCCGTCCTCCTCGACGAGCCGCAGTTCGACCCCGGGCAGCGGCACCCCGACGGTCCCGGCCCGTGCCTCGCCGTCCGCCCGCACACTGGTGTTCATCAGCGTCTCGGTCATGCCGTACCGCTCGATCACCCGCCGGCCGGTCGCCGCCGCGATCCGCTCGTGGTCGTGCACGGGCAGCGCGGCGGAACCGGAGACGAGCAGCCGGGCCCCGGCCAGCGCCCCGGCCAGCGCGGGGTCGCCGGGCAGCGCCTCGGCGATGCGGTGGTACATCGTCGGCACCCCGAACAGCATGGTCGCGCCGGCGGTCAGCTCGCGCGCCACGCCGTCGGTGTCGAACCGGCCGAGATGCCGGAGCGATCCGCCGCGGCGCAGCGGGCCCAGGACCCCCAGCACCAGGCCGTGCACATGGAACAGGGGCAGTCCGTGCACCAGCACGTCGGCGCCGGTCCACTGCCAGGCGTCGGCGAGCGCGTCCAGGGTCGCGGCGATCGCGCGGCGCGGGATGACGGCGCCCTTGGGCGGGCCGGTGGTGCCGGAGGTGTAGACGATCAGGGCGGGGTCCTCGCCGGCCGCGTGACCGGCGGCGGGCTCGCCCGTCGCGCGCACGTCGACGTCGATCCGCGCCAGGCCGCCCACGGCGGGCGGGAGTTCGTCGCCGGGGGCGGCCAGCACCAGGGCCGGCGCGCTGTCGGACAGGATGTGCCCGAGCTCCTTCCCGCCGGATCTGGGGTTCAGCGGTACGGCGGCCGCACCGGCCAGCAGCACGCCCACGACCGCGACGGCCGTCTCCAGCGAGGGGGTCGCCCACACGGCCACCCGGCCCGCCCCGCGGATCCGGTCCCCGACGGCCGCGGCGGCGGAGGCGAGTTGCGCGTACGTCAGGCTGCGGTCGCCGAACCGGAGGGCGGTCCGTCCGTCCGGATCGTCCGTCAGGGCCGGGAAGAGGGAGGTCACGCGGTGCACTCCTGGTGGTGAGGGAACACGTCCGGGAACAACACCTCCGTTCCTACACCAGCGGTCCCCCGATCCGGTCCCGCCCACGACTTGACGTCGGTCACGCGCGGGCGAGCCGGGCGCCGACACCGGTCACCCGGGCGCGGCCGGCAGCGCCCGGGTGCCCACCACGCTGCTCAGGTCGGGTGCCAGGCGCAGTTCCACCGACCGCAGCGCCGGATGCTCCAGCCAGAGGCGGCGCGGCAGGTCGGGGCGGCCCTCGTGCAGCGGCGGCCAGGTCGTCGCCGGGGTGAAGTCGTCGACGACGACCGTGCCGCCGGGCGTCAGCAGCCGCTCCACGTCCGCCGCCGGACCGTCACCCTTGCCCTGTCCGCCGCCGTCCAGCACGAGCAGGTCGTACGGACCCCGCTCGCCGATCCGCTCCCAGTCGCCGGTGAGCACCTCCACCCCGGGCAGGTGGGCGAACAGCCCGGCGGCGACCCGGGCCCGCTCGGGGTCCCGCTCCACGCTGACCAGCCGTACGCCGTCGCCCGCGCCGGAGGCGAGCCAGGCCAGCCCGACCCCGAACCCGGTGCCGGTCTCCCCGATCGACCCCCGGGCGCCGCCCGCCAGGGCGTGCAGCAGGCGGCCCTGTTCGGGGCGGCAGGAGTACGGGAAGCCGTGGGCGCGGGCGGCGGCGACGGCCCGTTCCACGAGCGGGGGGAGGTGGCCGTGGGAGTCGTAGGCGCTCGTTCCGGCGATCGACATACGGCCGATCCTGCCGTGGTCGAGGCCGCTGCCGCCACCGGATCGGCGAGCGTCCCGGCGTGGTTCGGGCTCAGGCCGCCACCGGATCGGCGACCGTTCCGGCGCGGATCAGGCTGCTGCCGCCACCAGATCGGCGACCACGCAGCCGATGTTGTCCGGGCCGCCCGCGTCGTTCGCGGCGTCCACCAGGGCCCGTACGGCGTCGTCGGGATCGGTGCGTTCGGACAGCAGCCGCCGGATCCGGTCGTCGGGGACCACCACGGACAGGCCGTCGGAGCACAGCAGATAGCGGTCGCCGGGCAGCGCGTCCTCCAGCCGCAGGTCCGGCAGGGCCGGTGCGCCGCCCGACAGGACCTTCAGGAGCAGGGAGCGCTGGGGGTGGGCGGCGGCCTCCTCCGGCGTCAGCCGGCCCTCGTCGAGCATCGACTGGACCAGGGTGTGGTCGTGGGTGATCCGGAACAGTTCCCCCGCACGCAGCAGATAGGCGCGCGAGTCGCCTATGTGCACCAGCGCCAGCCGGGAGCCGGTCCACAGCAGGGCGGTGAGGGTCGTACCGGTCTCGTCCGTCGAGGACACCTCGTGCACGGCGCGGGTCGCGCTCTGTACGGCGTCCTCCAGCAGGTTGAGCACGCTCCCGGCGGGCACCTCCGCGGTGTCCAGGGCCTTCAGCGCCGCGACGGCGGCCCGCCCGGCCGGTCCGCCCGCCGGACCGAAGCCGTCGGCCACGGCGAGCAGCCGGGTGCCCGCGTAGGCGGTGTCCTGGTTGGCGGGCCGGACGCGGCCGCGGTCGGAGTGGGCGCAGTAACGCAGTTCCAGCATGACGGTGTCCTTCCTGGGCGGCTCGGGCGCCGCCGCGGCGAGATGGTCGGCGAGGAAGACGGCGAGGTCCCGCCGGGCCGCCGTCTCCGCCTCGACCCGCGCCCAGTAGGCGCGGATCTCGGCGGCGGCGTCCGCCGGGCCGAGGGCGCACACCCGGCGGATGCCGGCCAGCGGCATCCCCAGCCGCCGCAGCCACGCCACCAGTCGCGCCTGCTCCAACTGCGCCTGGGCGTAGTAGCGGTAGCCGGTCACCGGGTCGACCCGCGCGGGCCGCAGCAGCTCCAGTTCGTCGTAGAGCCGCAGCGCCTTCGGAGACAGCCGGGACGCCTTCGCGAAGGCGCCGATCGTCAGCAGGTCCATGTACATCCCGTCCGGATTCCCTCGGTCTTCCTGCCACCGATGCTGGGGGCTGCCCCAGGGTGAAGGTCAAACACCTTGTTCCGCAGCCGGGGCCGCCGGTTAGCCTGCGTGGGTTCGTCCGCCCCTTCAGGAGGGAATCCGCCGTGCCCCGCATCGCACTCGCCACCTACGACCCCGGCCCGGAGCCGGGCAAGGACAGCGACCTCCCGGTCCTGGTGGAGGCGCTGCGGGCGGCCGGGGCGCAGGCCGTCGCCGTGCCCTGGGACGACCCCGGCGTCGACTGGAGCGCCTTCGACCTGGTCGTCATACGCTCGACCTGGGACTACAGCTGGCGCGCGGCCGAGTTCGCGGCGTGGGTGCGCAGGTGCGACGCGGCGACCCGGCTGCTGAACCCCGCCGACGTCGTCCGCTGGAACGCCGACAAGCGCTACCTCGGGGATCTCGCGGCGGCCGGGGTGCCCGTCGTCCCCACCCGCTACCTCGCGCCCGGCGATCCGGCCGACCTCCCGGACGGCCACGAGTACGTCGTCAAGCCCACCTCGGGCGCCGGTGCGCGCTTCGCCGCCCGCTACACGCCCGAGGAGCGCGCGAGCGCCCTGCGGCACCTGGCCCGGATGCACGACGAGGGGCACACCGCCATGGTGCAGCCCTACGTCACCGGCATCGACGTCGGCGGCGAACGGGCGCTGCTGTACGTCGGCGGCCGGTTCCTGCACGCCAGCCGCAAGCAGCCGGTGCTGTCGCCCGGCACGGCCTACGACGCGGACAAGGTGGCGCACCCCGGCCTGGAGCCGTGGACCGCGACCCCGGCGGAGCTCGCCGTCGCCGAACAGGCGCTGGCCGCCGTGCCGGGCGCGCCCGGGCTGCTGTACGCGCGGGTGGACCTGGTGGACGGGGACGACGGTCGGCCCAGGGTGATGGAGCTGGAACTCGTCGAGCCGAATCTGTTCCTGTTCCTGCACCCGGGGTCCGTGGACCGGGTGGTGGACGCGGTGCTGGCGTCGGCCTGAGCGCTCCGTCGAAGCGGGGTGACGGGTCCGTGGGGCCGTCGGGGGCCGGGCGTGCCTCAGGGCGCTTGCGGGGCGGGCCGGGCCGTCGCGGTCCGCTGGAGCAGTCCCCAGGTGAACTCGGCGACGACCTCGTGCGCCGTCCCGTCCCGGTCGGGGGCCGTGAACGCCAGGCCCCACCGGGTGGGAGCCGTGCCCTGGAGCGGGCGGGCCGGGGCGAAGGCACGGGCGGCCTCGTCGACCGTGCAGGACCAGGGGGCGAGGTCCTCGACGGTGCGCAGCCCGGCGCCGGGCGCGCCCGGCGCCCGTACCAGCCACTCGTTCCACACCACCCCGTCGGGCGCGACGAGGACCTCGAAGCGCAGGTCGGGCCAGAGCGGCAGCGGCCAGAGCCGGGCCTCGCAGTCGAGGTCGCCGATCCTGCGGGCGACGGCGGACTCGGGCGGGCCGAGGACCGAGCGGTAGCGGGCGGCCGCGGAACGGGCCCGCGGGGAGCGCAGCATGGCCTGCCAGCGCTTGTTGGCCTCGCGCATGTCGGTGAGCGAGGCGCCCAGCAGCCGGCGGGCGTCGTCCACCAGGCCGGGGTTGTGGTCGGCCATGCGACGCAGCAGGACCAGCTGGAAGTCCGCGGCGGTGAAGGGGCCGGCGGGGGGCTTCGGGGACGGCATGGCACCCATCGTCGCGCACCGCCCGCACTCCCGGGAGTCCCGGCCATTGCCCGCGGAACCCCACTATGACTAGCCTATGTTCGCAATCCCGATCGACTGTTGAAATATCGAACGCCGATCGTGAACACCGCAGAACACCGCCGTGAACACCGCCGTGAACATCGTCATGAACACCGTCACCTAGTGAACCAAGGGAGGGGGCCGGTCGTGGGACGACTCGTACCTGCCGTGACCCGGGCTCTCGACATTCTGGAGCTCTTCCTCGACGGGGACGGGACGCTCTCCGCCCCCGACATCGTGCGCCGGCTCCAGCTGCCCCGTACCACCGTGCACGAGCTGGTCACCACGCTCGCCGCCCGTCAGTACATCGTGCCGGTGCCCGGTCAGCCCGGACGCTACCGGCTCGGGGTGCGCCCGTACCAGCTCGGCAGCCGCTACGCCGAGCAGCTCGACCTCGCCGCCGAGGGGCAGCAGGTCGCCCGGTCGGTCGCCGAGACGTGCGACGAGACCGTGCACGTGGCGATCCTGGAGGGCACCGACGTCATCTACATCGCCAAGGTCGACTCCACGCACGCCGTGCGCATGGTGTCCGCCGCCGGCCGCCGGCTCCCCGCCCACTGCACCTCCGTCGGCAAGATGCTGCTGGCCTCGCTGCCCGACGCCGAGCTCGACTCGCGCGTACCCGAGGACGCCGACCTCGTCGCGATGACCCCGAACAGCATCACCTCCCCGGCCGTGCTGCGCGAGGCCCTGGCGGAGATCCGCCGGCGCGGGGTCGCGGTGGAGAGCCGCGAGTCCAACCCGGACGTGAGCTGCGTGGCCGCGCCGGTGCGCGACCGGACCGGGCGGGTGGTGGCAGCGCTGTCCATCTCCGTACCGATGATCCGCTGGAGCGACGAGCGCCTGGCGGAGCTGGAACAGCTCGCCGCCAAGGGTGCCGTGGAGCTGTCGGAGCGCCTGGGCCACCGGAGCGTGGCATGACGGCGTACGAGGTGGCTGTCCGGGCGGAGGCGACGCTCGGCGAGGGCCCGACCTGGGACGCGGCGGCCGGCCGCCTGATCTGGCTGGACATCCTGGGCTCACGGATCCACACCTACGACCCCGCCTCCGGCCGCCGCACGGTCCGTACGACCCCGCAGCACGTCGGCGCGGTGAAGCCCCGCGCGGCCGGCGGACTGGTGCTGAACCTCAGGGACGGTGTCGCCCTGCTCGACCCGGACGGCACCCTCGGCTGGCTGCACCACGACCCCGTGCCCGGCCGCCGCGCCAACGACGCCGCCGTCGCCCCCGACGGCTCCCTGTGGGCCGGCACGATGCGCTACGACGAGGCGACGGGCGGCGGCACCCTGTCCCGGATCGCCGGCGACGGCACGGTCGAGACGGTCCTCGACGACGTGACGGTCAGCAACGGCACCGGCTGGAGCCCCGACGGCCGGCTGATGTACTACGTCGACAGCCCGACCCGCCGGATCGACGTCTTCGACCACGACGGCGGACGGATCTCGAACCGCCGCACGCTGGCGGAGATCGAGGCGGGCGCCGGCTTCCCGGACGGCCTCACGGTCGACGCCGACGGCTGTGTGTGGGTGGCCCTCTGGGACGGCGGCGCGGTCCGCCGGTACACCCCGTCCGGCGCCCTCGACCGGGTGGTCGCCCTGCCGACCCCGCGCATCACCGCCTGCGCCTTCGGCGGCCCGGACCTGACCGACCTCTACGTCACCACGGCGCGTACGGGCCTGTCGGCGCCGTCGGCACTCGCGGGCTGCCTGCTGGTGGTCCCGGGGGCGGGCAAGGGACAGCCGCACCCGGCATTCGCGGGCTGACCCGGCCCGCGGTCCGCGGCTCGCGGCGCGCGGCCGGTCGTGGGCCGATACGGTCCGCGGCCTGACGGCCGGTCGTGGGTCGGTACGGCTCGCGGCTCGCGGCCGGTCGTGGGCCGCGCAGGCCAGTGGTCCGTCAGCAGGTCGCAGGCCGGCGCGGTCCGCCAGTCGGTCGCGGCCGGTCGTGGGCCGCGCAGGCCAGTGGTCCGTCAGCAGGTCGCAGGCCGACGCGGCCCGCCAGCCGGTCGCGGCCGGTCGTGGGCCGAGCAGGCCCGTGGCCCGTCAGCAGGTCGCAGGCCGACGCGGCCCGCCAGTCGGTCGTGGCCGGTCGGTGGCCGACCCGGTTCGCGGCCCGTCGGCCGGTCGTGGGCCGGCGCGGTGCCCGGCGGTCAGACGGCCGGCTCCATCAGCCGGCGTTCCTCCCGCGTCAGCGGGGGGCCCGACAGCGGGGGCAGGAGGGGGCCGTTGAGGACCGCCAGGAGGGTGGCCGGCCGCAGCAGGCGGCCGGGGCCCGCCAACAGGCTCGTCACGTCCCACAGGGCCGCCGCCGCGCCGGGGGAGCCGGTCGCCGCCCGGGTCAGCCGCCGGGCGAAGCCGGTGACCACACGGTCGCCGAGGCCGGGCCGGGCGCCGCGGGTCCCCGGGTACCAGACGTCCTGGCCGACGGCCGCCGCCCAGGCCGCGTCGACCGGCCGGGCGGCCCCGCGCTGCACCCGGCGGGCCAGCCCGGCGGCGCCGACCCCGCCGGCCGCCAGCTCCCGGTGCAGCACCCGGGCACCGAGCGCCGCCACCGTCATGCCCTGTCCGTACGCCGGGTTGAAGGTGGCCAGCGCGTCGCCGAGCACGACCAGGCCCTCGGGCCAGTCGCGGACCTTCTCCAGGTACCGGCGGTCGTTGCGGGTGCTGCGGCTGAGGTGCACGTCGGTGAGGGGTTCGGCCGCGGCGATCAGCCTGCCGACCACGGGGTGGGGCAGGTCGAGGGCGTAGCGCAGGAAGCCCTCCGGATCGGCGGGCGGTTCGCCGCCGCGGGTGCCGCCGAGGCTGACCATCCAGCGGCCGCCCTCGATCGGCAGGATCATCCCGCTGCGGCCCGGCCGGGACACGTACGGGTCGGCCTGGACGACCGTCATGGGGAAGCGTTCGGCGCCCTCGGGGGCGCGGTACACCCGGGTGGCGTTGACCAGGCCCGTGTCCACGGTCCGTTCCCGGACGCCGGTCACCCCCAGCCCGCCCAGCCAGTGCACCACCCGTGACCCGCGGCCGCTCGTGTCGACGACGAGGTCCGCGGCGAGGTCGGACTCGCCGGCGTCCTCGGCGCCCTCGGTGGCCACGCGTACGCCGGTCACCCGGCCCGCGTCGCCGAGCAGGTCCACGGCCCGGCCTCGGCGGATCACCACCCGCGGGTCCGCCGCCACGGCGGCCCGTACCACCCAGTCCAGCAGCGCCCGGCTGCACGCGATCAGTCGGGGGCCCTCGTCCTGCCAGCGTTGGAGCCAGCCCTCGGAGGTGAGCGCCACCATGTCCCGGCCCAGGGAGAGTTCGTGGGCGCCCGCGGCGAGGAGCTGCTTGCGTATGCTCGCGCCCGGCACGACCTCCTCCATCGCGGCCAGACCGCCGGCCATCAGGACATGGGAGTGGCGGCCCTGGGGCAGGCCTTTGCGGTGGGCGGGTCCTTCGGGCAGCTCGTCGCGCTCCAGCACGATCACTTCATCCGCGCTGGTGGACAGCGCGGCCGCGGCCAGCATGCCGGCCAGGCCGGCACCGATGACGACAGCTCTGCGCGTCATGGGGCTCCTCAGGGTCGGTCGGGGGTCGCCGTCACGGTACCTTCACGTACCGCGGTGACAGGTGTTGATCGGGTGAACTCCCGAGCCAGCTCGACCAGTTCGGTCAGCCCGCTGGTCCCGGAGGCCCTGGTGGCCCGCAGCCGGTACCCGCTCGGCACGTCGAAGGGCCGCGACCGCGCGGCGGCATGGCGCGCGGCGGCGGCGAGCATGGCCGCCTCCGCCGCGACCCGCGCCCGGTGCGGGGTGCGGCCCGCGCGCAGGGCGCCGTCGAGGGCCCGTTCCCGGACCCGGTCGTCGAAGTAGGGGGCCAGCGTCAGCAGCGCGTCGTGGATGGCGACCTCGCGCCACTGCAACCGCTCCCGCGGCAGCCGCCACCAGGAACCGGGCGGTGGCGGGGCGGTGGAGGCGAACCGCAGCGCCGACCACAGCGGCGCCAGCGTCCGCAGGTCGCGCAGGCTGTGCCAGTGCGCGGCGACCGAGGGCCCGAGGCGGGGCAGCACGAACCCCACGGAGCAGGTCAGCGCGCCGAGCGAGGCCATCGGCGGGGCGACCGTGGTGGACAGGAAGTCGAGGTCGTGGCCCGTCCAACGTGCCGCGACCGCCGTGTACTTGGTCAGCTGGAAGCCCACCAGGTCGAGCATCGAACCGATGAGGATCAGCCGCAGTCCGGTCCGCAGCAGCCCGGTGACCTCGCGTCCCCACTTGACGCCCACCGCGCACAGCCCGACGGTCGCGACGCTGTGCCCGGCCAGATAGAGCACGATCATCTCGCGCATGTACGGCGTGCCGGCGTAGTAGGTGTCGAGGTCGGTGAGCCGTTCCACGGGCGCGTCCGCCAGCGTGAACAGCACGACGAGGGCGACGATCAGCGCCGCGTAGGCGGCGATGGCCCGCAGCACCATGCGCCGGACCAGCTCGCGGGGCCCGCCGCGCCAGTTGATCAGCAGGACGAACAGGGAGCAGCTGTAGGCGGAGAGCATGCCGTAGGTGAGCGGGGCGCCGAAGTTGGGCACGCCGGTGAGGCCGTTGACGGCGGCGAGGGTCAGCGGGGCCGAGCAGACCAGGACGAGCGAGGCGAGGCCGAGGGCCGCGCACGTCGACACGGTCAGCGGGTTGCGCACGGCCCGTACGCCCGCGCGCGGCCGGCGGAACAGCACCGCGCCGGACAGCGCGAGGCCGACGGCGGCGACGTAGACGACGACGCTCATGCGCTGCCCGAGGTGGTCGCGCCGCACACCCGGGCGGCCGCGACGAGCGGCGAGGAGGCGAGAGCGTCGGCGATCCGCACGAGCGCGTCCGGGCCGGGCGTGCGGTCCGCGATCCAGCCGGTCCCGGCGGCCTGCGCGAGCAGTCCGGCCCGGTGCTCCTCCTCCCGTACGGCGACCGTGATGACGGCGGCCCAGGCGACCGCCTCGGCCTGCTCGGGATCGCCGCCGGTGTCCGCCAGCGCGGCCTCGCGGGTGCGGTCGTACAGCCCCCGGTCGAAGAGCGCGTCCAGGTGGCCGAGCGCGTTGTGGATGCTGGTCCGGCGCCAGAGCAGCAGGGTGCCGGGGGAGGACCAGCGGGGCCGGGGCAGCCGCAGCGCGCGGCGGGTGAGGACGTCGTCGAGCTCCCGCTCCAGCGGTTCGAGCCGGGCGTACGCCCGCCGGGAGCTGCGCCACTGGGTCAGCCAGGGGCCGAGCAGCGGGATCAGGATGCCGGTGACCGTCGTCAGCGCGCCCAGTCCGGCGGCCGCCGGCGAGACGGTCGTACCCAGTCCCGACCAGTCCCGCCCGCACCAGCGGGCCGCCACCGCGGCGAGCTTGCTCACGCTGTAGCCGGCGTTGCACAGCGTGCCGATGCCGAGCGTCACCAGGCCCGCGCGCAGCCAGCCGCGCACCTGACGGGCCCAGCTCAGGGACGACACCATGGTCACGACCGCGGCGACGAGATGCCCGACCAGGTAGAGCACGATCATCTCGGCGATGAACGGGGTCGTCGCGTAGTAGGTGTCCAGGTCGGTACGGCGTTCCACGGGCGCGTCGCCGAGCGCGAACGTCCCGGCGATGCCGACCAGGACGCAGGTGTACGCCACCACCCAGCGGCGGGTGGTGCGGTGCACGTGCGGGCCGCCCCGCCAGTACACGATCAGGATCAGGGCGGCGGCGCTGTACGCGGTGATCGACGCGTACGTCAGCGGGGCGGCGAGGTTCGGCACCCCGCTGATCCGGTTGACGGCGCCGACCGTCGGCGGGGCGCCCAGGAAGAAGCAGGCGCCGGCCAGACCCAGCACGACACAGATGGCCCGTAGATAGGGGTCCCGGCGGTGCCGCACCAGGTCGGGGGCCTTGACCACCAGGCCCAGCCACAGCACCCCACAGCTCACATAGTTGATCAGGCCGCTCATCCTCGTGTCCCGCGGTAGTTGAGGGCGGCTCCGATGCGCCCGGACAGATCGTGGGTGCCGTTGCTGTCGGCGGCGTACACGGAGTCGGCGGGCGCCTCCAGCCAGGTGCGCAGCCGACGGCCCATCAGCATGCCGAACTGGTCGGCCTCCTGCTCGTCGGCGAGGCTGAAGTCGGTGCGGGCCGCGACGAGTCGGGGGCCCTCGCCGTCGACTCCCTCGTCCGCGCCGTCCGTTCCCTGCCGGTGCATGTGCCACACCTCGTGACAGAAGATCACTATCTGGTGCCAGACGGCGGCCCGTTTGTCGATGACGACGTCGTCGTGGGTGCGCCCGTCCAGCCACAGCCCGCTGGCGGTGTGCGGCGGGAAGACCCGCCGGTGCACGACGACCTCCCGGCCCCGCCACTGGCTGACCGACTCCACGAGCGCGTCGAAGAGGTCCCCGGGGTCGGCCGGGATCGGGATCCGGATGGGATCGATGAGCGTGCCGGCCAGCCGGCGCATCTCCCGCTTCGTACGCACCGTCGAAATATGCCGGGAAAGACCCCGCTTCAGCTACCCCACCTCCGGTGCGGAAATCGGCGGCCCGCCCGCCCGGGCGCCCGCCGGCGCCGCCGCCCGGGCGCGCACCGCGTCGATGTCCTCGGGTCTGCGCAGCTCCCGTGACACGGCCCCGATCCCCTGGAGCAGATCGGTGGCGTCCGCGTCGTCGGCGCTGCCGTCCCCGTCCGGCCGCCCCCGGGAGCCCTCGACGGCGTCCAGGATCGCCACCGCGGCGGCCAGCGCCTCGGCCCGCCGCGGCGGGAACCCGAGGGCGCGGGCGGCCTCGTGGGCCCGTCCGCGCAGCTCCATGTCGATGTGCCGGGCCAGCGGCAGCAGCACGTCGCGGATGAACGTCTCGCGGCGGGTCAGGCGCAGTTCGGCCGTGCCGCGCGGCAGCCGGGGCACCCCGCCGCCGGCGACGGAGCGGGTCAGCAGGTACAGCGGCCGCAGCTCGCGGTGGGCGAGCCGGAGCCGCCAGCGGTCGTGCAGATACTGGCCGACGTGCGGCAGGATGAAGCCGACCGCGATCGCGATCGCCGACAGACAGGCCACCGGCGGAGCCACCCCGGTGCTCAGCAGGTCGAGGTCGTGTCCGGTCCAACGGGCCACGACGGCGGCGGACTTGGACACGTCGAAGATGAGGTTCAGGCCGTAGCCCGCACCGAGGAACGTCAGCCCCCAGCGCAGCCAGGCGTCCAGCCCGTCGGTGCGCACCCAGTTCCACAGCAGCCGGGACGTGATCAGCACCGCCACGGCGTGCGCGAGCAGATAGAGCACGATCATCTCGCGCATGTACGGCGTGTTGGCGTAGTAGGTGTCGAGGTCGGTGATCCGCTCCACCGGCGCGTCCGCCAGCGCGAACAGCACCCACAGCGCCACGATCACGCCCGTGTACCCGAGGACCACCCACCGCATGGCGCGCCGGGTCTCGGCCGAGCGGTCGGACAGGCCGTTGCGCCAGGCGATGATCAGCAGCAGACAGGACCCGCAGAACGCGGTGAGCAGCGAATACACCCAGGGCGCGGAGATGTTCGGCACGCCGGTGATCCGGTTGGTCCAGGCGATCGTCGACGGCGCCACGAACACGAACACCGAACAGGCGAGCAGCAGCAGCCCGCCCACGGCCCGCAGCAGCGGGTCCTTCCACAGCCGGATGATCGTGGGCAGCTTGATCAACAGGGCGACCGTCAGCACCGCTGTGGGGATCCAGAAGGAGATGGAGAAGCCACTGCCGCCTGCCATCCCGCCTCCTTCCCCGCCTTCCCCCGGCACCCGCCGCCCCACGGCCGGTTCGAGGTTACGCGCCTGGAAGTGTCCGCGTCATGTCGTCCTCCGGCCGTTGTCGGCCACCGAACCACCCCTGTTCTGGCCGGAGTCCGACGTCGGAGCCTGCCCCGGGCGGCCGCCGCGCGCTCGTGCGCGCAGGCTGTCGCGCCCACGACGACACCCCACAATGGGGGCATGAGGATCTCGGCACGGGCGGACTACGCGGTACGGGCGGTTCTCGAACTCGCCGTACGCCACGACGGGGACCCGGTGAAGGCGGAGACGATCGCCGCCGCGCAGGACATCCCGCACAAGTTCCTGGAGGGGATCCTCGGCGATCTGCGGCGCGGCGGGATCGTCGACAGCAGGCGCGGCGGGGGCGGCGGTTACCGGCTGGCCCGGGACGCCCGCGCCCTCACCGTCGCGGACGTGATCCGCGCGGTCGACGGCCCGATCGTCTCGGTGCGCGGCGAACGCCCGACCGACCTCACCTACACCGGCTCCGCACAGCCGCTGCTGCCCCTGTGGATCGCCCTGCGGGCCAATGTGCGCAAGATCCTGGAGGGCGTCACGATCGCCGACATCGCGGCGGACGCGCTGCCGGAACCGGTACGCGAGCTCGCGGCGGAGCCGGCGGCGTGGGAGAACCCGTGAACCGGTAACTGCGCTGTGGCGCACGGCAGTTCACCGAGAGGGCCGCAAGTGCGGGCGGAGGCCCGCGGCGCAGGGCGTGACGGAAGTGAACCTCTTCACAGGAGCTTCACTTCCTGACGTGTGCCCATTTCTTGATCATGCCATTGACCAGGGACGATTGCCGATGCTAAAAGATGCCTTACACATCTTCTTTACATAGCTCACACATTTCCGGGGGGCCACGGAGCCTCCCGGCCGCTGTGTGGTGCCGTGCCGAACGTGGGGGGATCCATGGAGAGCTGTCCGGGCTGCGTGACGGCCGCCGCCGAGGCGCGCTTCTTCTGCCGTCAGTGCGGCAGGACCGTCCAGGGCCAGGCGGCCGCCCCTGTGCAGGCGGCCGCCACTCCACCGCCTGCGCCGCAGGCTGTTGCTCCGCCGGTGCCGCAGCCGGTCGCTCCGCCTGTGCCGCCGCAGCCCGTTGCTCCGCCCGTGCCGCAGACGGCTCCGGAACCCGTTTCCGAGACCCCGCCGGCCCCGGCCGCCACACCCGCGACGCCTGCCCCGGCCGAGGTTCCCGACCCGCCCGCCGTGCCCGCGCCGGTCGCTGTCGCCGTACCGGATGTTCCGCCCGCGCCGGTGGCCGTGGACCCGGCCGAGGTGCCGTCCGCCCCGCCCCGCAGGCGGCTGTGGCTCACCACCGGTGCGGTGGCGGCGGTGGCGGCGTCGCTCGTCGCCGGATTCCTGCTGGGCAACGGCGGTACGACGTCGTCCGGTCAGGCGTCGGACGCGAAGCCGCGGGCCGACGTGGCGTCACCGCCGGCCGCCCCGGAGGCGAACACGCTCCGGGACGACGGGGACGCGTACACCGGGGACGGCGCGGCCGCGACGGACGGCACCGACGATTCCGTGGTGCACGCGGACAGCACGATTAATCCCAGCAACCGGCTCTTCCCGACCTACGCGACCTCGGACTGCGTCCTGCCCGACCAGCCGGACAGCAAGGGTCGGTACTTCTCCTACGAGCCCGGGAACGCCATCGACAAACTGGACGAGACCGCCTGGCGATGCGGTCGGCGGACCGGGCGGCTGTCCCTGGAGCTGGACGGTGCGACCCGGCTGACCAACGTCGGCCTGGTTCCCGGCTACACCAAGACCGACCCCAACGGTACGGACTGGTTCTACAAGAACCTGACCGTGACGAAGGCGCAGTGGACGTTCTCGCTGAACGGACAGGTGGTCGCCCAATACACAGAGGTGATCGACGAGCCCGACGAGGTGATGGAGTGGATCGACCTGCCGTCGATCGTCACCGCGGACAGCGCGACCGTCGACATCGTCGAGACGGGCAATCCCGGCGCCCGTGACAAGTACATCGCGATCAGCAGCATCGGCCTGGCGGACGACAGCAACTTCTGATCCCCGGCCGCTTTTCCGACCCGACCAGGACAAGGAACACCACGACCATGACCACTCCGGCCTTCGCGGCCCAGGCCGAATCGCTCTCCAACGCGACCTACGCAGGCAGCCGGCTCCAGTTCGAGACCGAGGTCGACGAGAAGCTCTCCGGCGTAGTAGCCCCTTCCGACCTCCAGGCGTTCCTCAAGCGAGCGCGCTGGGCGTTCATGGCGGCCGTGATCCTCGGGATTCCCCTCGCGCTGATCCTGGCACTGATGACGGGCGACGTGAGCGGGGCGTACCTGGCCCTGATCGTGCCGGTGGTGGTCTCGCTGGCCACGTTCTTCATACCCAACCGTCAGGGCCTGTCGGAGTGGCAGCTGGTCGTCGACGGCAAGGGGGCCGCCGCGGACTCCGCCTACGGTGTGATCTACCAGGTCATCAGGGCCCGTCAGCTGCCCGTCACGGTGGTGCCGCGCCGGTTCCGGACGGCGCACGACCCCACGATCAAGAACTTCCTGGTCATCAGCGACCGCGAGTACCAGGCCTACGTCTCCGTCTTCGCGTACGGCACCGGTCTGTACGTGGGCTGGTCCCTGTGGAGCAGCCGGCGCCCCATCTCGATGTTCGTCCGCTTCCTCAAGGACTCCCTCTCCAGCCCCTTCAAGGGCCAGGCCGAGTTCAAGGGGCAGATCTCCTCGCAGCGGGCGCGGGCGCTGCGCGAGGCCGTCCACTCGGCGGTCCGGGAAGGCGTGGACGCCGCCAACCACGATCTGCACGTCCCGCTGACCCAGACCTTCGGCCACGACATCCCGGTCGAGACCGTCAGCGTGCCCCAGGCCGCGGTCGCGGCCGTTCCGGTCGCGGCGGCCCCGGTCGCAACGGCTCCGGCGGCCTGGCCCGCCCCGTTCCAGGCGCCCGCCCCGGCAGCCCCGCCGGCCCCGGCCGCCCCGCCCGCCCCGTGAGCGCAGGTTCCGTAGCGCCCGCCCAGGTCCGGCAGGCCGCCACGGTGACCGCCCCCGCGGCACCGCACGGCCACTGGGCCTGGGCCGGGCTGCGGCTGACCGCCGCCCGTGATCTCACCCGCAGCCACGAGTACGCCGAACTCCCCGAGGACCAGCGGCTGGCCCGTGCCGTCCGGGAACAGGCGGACTTCCTCGCGGGACGGCTCGGCGCCCCGGCCGGTTCCGTACTGGAGCTGCGCTGGCTCTGGGACCCCGCGGCGGGCCGGCTCCAGGCCCATCTGCTCACCCGGGTCCGGGCGTTGGACCATGCGGCGGCGGACGCGGCGGCCCGTGCCGAGGCGGAGCGGCTCGCGCTCACCGCGCCGCACGTGCTGACCGAACCGCTGGACCACAACGAACTGCGCGCGGTGATGGTCCCGTTCACCGCCGCTCCCGGCGGTGCCGCCGAGATCCGCCGACGGCTGTTCACCGAGACCCCCAACCGGCCCGACGCCGGGGTGCGCTTCTACACCGCCACCCAGCCGTTCGCCGGTGCCTCGCGGCACTGGGAGGGCCTGCTGACCGCGATCACCGCGCACCCGCACCCGCTGGCACTGAGCGTCGCCCTCACCCCCGTGGCGGTACCGGCCTCGCTGCGCACCGCCGTCGCCCACTGCGCCACCGCCTACCGACGCCTGGCCACCGACGGCGAGTTCGAGTTCGGCTCGCTCTACCACGGCAAGGTCAAGCTGACCGCGGACGCCTTCGCGGTGCGCGCCGAGCAGCTGTACGCCGACGCCGGGCGACGCTATCTGAGCGACGCGTTCCGGATGCGGCTGTCCTGCTGGTCGCCCATGCCCTTCGACGACTCACTGCCCTCGCTGGCCGGCGAGACCGTCTCGCGCGGCGCGCCGTCGGCCTCCGACGGCCGGCTGGACCCGGCCGCCCTGGGACCCGCCTACCGGCTGGTGCGCCCGGCCGACCCCGCGCAGGCCGCCGTCTTCGCCGGGAACACCGGATGGCTGGACTCCACCCTGTGGGGCGACGACGGCGGCTGGGCGCAGGCGATGCCGCCCGCCCTGCAACCGCTCGAATGGCTGGCCGACCTGGAGGAGGCGAGCGCGGTCCTCCGGCTGCCGCTGGCCCTGAACGGGTACGTGCCCGGCTTCCCCGTCCAGGCCGTGGAGCAGGCGACGACCCTGGCGTACTCGCCCCAGGGGCCGCATGTCGTGCTCGGACACGCGACCGACGGCCGGACCGGCAAGCCCCTCGGTGTCGAACTGGACGACCTGACCCGGCACTCGCTCATCGTCGGGGGCAGCGGCTCCGGCAAGACCAACTCGACGCTGGCGCTGTGCCGTCAGCTCTGGGCGGACCATCGGGTCCCGTTCACCGTCCTGGAGCCGGTCAACACCGACCACGACGACTACCGGTGGCTCGCCACCCTCCCCGGCTTCGAGGACATGCTCGTCCTGACGGCCGGCGACGAGGAGACCGCCCCGCTGCGCCTGAACCCCTTCGAGGTGCCGGCCGGGGTCCGGATCTCCACCCACGCGGGCAATCTGCTGGACTGCTTCGACGCGGCCTTCGGCCTGTGGGACCCGCTGCCCTTCCTCTACCGTACGGCGCTCACCGACGTGTACCGGCGCAAGGGACTGGACGTCAACGCCACCGCGCGCGGTGACGAGGAGTGGCCGGTGCTGGCCGACTTCGTCGACATCATGGAGAACGTCGCCGACGGCTACGACTACGCGGGCGAGGCACGCGCCAACATCGTGGCCGCCTCCCGGCTGCGCGCGCGGTCGCTGGCCGAGGGGGCCTGCGGGCCGGTGCTGTCGGCGCCCCGCTCCATGCCGATCGGCGAGCTGCTCAGCCGCCCGGTGGTGGTGGAACTCGCCTCGCTCGGCGACGCCCAGCAACAGGCGCTGGTGATGGCGCTGCTCCTGAACGCGATGACCGAGCACTACAAGGTGCACCGGGACTCCTCGCGGCTGGCGCACGTCACGCTGGTCGAGGAGGCCCACCGGCTGCTGCGGCGGCCGCAGCCGGGTGCGGGGTCGGCGAAGGAGGGCGACGCCACGGCCAGGGCGGCGGAGGCGTTCGCCAACACCCTCGCGGAGAACCGCAAGTACGGGGAGGGTCTGGTGGTGATCGAACAGGATCCCTCCAAGCTGATCCCCGACGCGTACAAGAACACGGCGCTGAAGATCGTCCATCAGCTCAAGGCGGAGGAGGACCGGCGGCTGGTCGGCGACACGATGCTGATGAGCGACGACCAGCGCGACCACGCCGCCGTGCTGCCGAAGATGTCGGCGTACGCGGCACACTCGCGCATCGACCGTCCGGTCCTGGTGGAGGTCCCCGACGTACGGGCCGAGGACGCGGCGCGGCTGGGCGTCGAACGGGCCCCGCTGGCCGGCCGGGAGGAGCTCGCCCGCAGGCACGCCCGGTGGGCCGAGGCCTCCCCGGTCGTCGCGGAGTCGTTGCGGCCGCAGGCGCCGTGCGGGTTCTGCCCGGTGAGCTGCTCCCTGGAGTTCCTGGCGGGACGGGCGGCCGGACAGGGCGCGGGCTTCGCGCAGTTGATGGCGGAGGGCACCGCGGAGCGTTTCGCGGTCGCCTGGTGGCGGCGGCTGGCCGCGTACCTGGACGGGACCGGGGAGCCGGTGCGACCGCGGCACATCCCGCCGGGCGACGCCCACTGGCGGGTCGCCCTGCTGCGGGCGGTCCACGCCACGGCGTATCCCAAGGCGCTGGGTGATCCCGCGCACGCGGTCCGGGCGGCCGAATGGGTCCGCCAGTTCCGCCGGTATCTCGACAGCCCGGCGGGCCGGGCCGCCGCCCTGAGGGAGGGGAGCTGACCGTGTCGGAGCAGTCGTGGGTGACCGGGCCGGCCGTCGAGTCGACGGAAGCGGAAGCGGAAGCCGCGGCCGAGGCGGCGGGAGCGAGGGCGGACGCGGAGGCCAGGGCCGAGGCGGAGCTGCCCGAGCCGATGGAGTTCGACTTCTCCGAACAGGCGGAAGCCGGGGAGGAGTTCGGGGAGGAGCTCCTTGAGGAGGCCGAGGAAGAGGTCGAAGAGGAGGTCGAGGAGGAGTTCTGGGAAGAGGTCGAGGAAGAAGTCCAGGAGGAGTTCGAGGGGTCCGAGGGGTCCGAGGAGGACGCCGAGGCGAGCGCCGAGGCGAGCGCGGAGGCGAGCGCGGAGGGCGGGGCGGACGCGAACGCCGAGTCGGACGCCGAGACGGGGCCGAATGCCGAGACCGGAGCCGGGGCCGAGGCGGGTGCCGGGGGGCCGGCCGAGCTGCCCGACCCCTTCAAGCTGCTGAAGGACATCGACTTCGAGTTCGGCTTCAAACTGGACGACAAGGGGCTGACGTTCTCGGCGGGCGCCTCGGTGGAGGTGGCCGACGGAGTCAGGATCGGGGTCGAGACGGAGCTGCCGATCACTCCTCCGACTCCCCCGAAGGGCTGACCTCCGCGGAGGTCAGCCCTGGCGGGACTTCCCCCGGGCCGCTCGGTCGAGCGCCCGGGACACCGCGTCCGTGTCCTGTCCCAGCAGGGCTTTCTCCAGGCTGTGGTCGGCATGGCGGCCCATGCGCTCGCCCTCGGCGAAGCCCGCGGTGCCCAGCACCCGGCCGCACCATTCCCCGTTGCCGACGGTGTGACCGTCGAACGGCACGACCGCGCCCTCGCCGAGGGACACCCAGCCGCCCTCCTCCCAGCGCAGGGCGAGGACGTAGGTGTGGCCGGGCAGCACGCGGGGCGCGTCACCGGTCAGGACGTCGACGCGGGTGGCGGCGTCGGAGCGCGGGATCTTCCAGCCGGGGGCGACGTAGTCGACGGTGGGGCCGGGGGAGGGGTGGGTCCGGCGCCCGGAGGTGAACACGACCGATTCCCGGGTCAGTCGGACGGTGCGCTCCACCTGGTACCGGTACGCCCCGAGGGCCAGTTCCTGCCGGTCGCTCTCCCACTCGCGCGTCGCGCGTCCGACGATCACGACATCGGCGTTGTCGACCCAGTCCTGTGCGCTTTCGGACGGATACCGATTGACCGGAAGACCGCACCCGTTGATGGTGTCCAGGCCATTCCAGCCGACCAGCACACCGGCCACGACACCGGCGGCGGCGAGTGCCGCGACGACGGAACGGCCTGTCATTACCGGCGGTAAGGGGTTTCTTCGCATTTGTTGATCTTGTAGGGATCCGGCCTGTCCGGCTGTGGCGGAAGCCATACCTCCAGTCACAGTCATGTCACAGAGAGGCATTCCGGTTGGCTGGAGTTGGGGCTGACCGCCGTGTCCCCCGGGCGCCTACGATGCCACCGCCCCGGCCTTCACAGCGTACTCATGGTTTCTCCACAGGCCGGGCGTGCGCGTGCCACCCCCCACTGAACGAACCGAACAATTAGGAGAACCATGTCCGTTGGACTCCTGCTCAGCGGAGCGGCCGCCGCCGCGCTGCTGACCTCGGCGCTTCCCGCGCAGGCATCCTCTCCCGTGTTCACCGACCCGCCCCCGGACAAGATCGTCATCACGGTCGCCACGGTGAACGGCTCCGGCTGTCCCCAGGGCACCACCGCGGTCGCCGTCTCCGAGGACAACACCGCCTTCACGGTGACCTACAGCAACTACCTCGCCCAGGCCGGCGGCAACTCCGACCCCACGGCGTTCCGTAAGAACTGCCAGCTCAACCTGGTCGTCCACGTTCCGCAGGGCTTCACGTACGCCATCGCCAGCGCCGACTACCGCGGCTTCGCCGCGCTGGAGTCCGGTGCGAGCGCCACCCAGCGGGCCTCGTACTACTTCCAGGGCTCCCCGGCCACGGCGTACCGCAGCCACCCGTTCAGCGGCCCCCTGAACGACAACTGGGAGGCCACCGACAGCACGGACTGGGCCCAACTGGTCTGGGCGCCCTGCGGGGTCCAGCGCAACTTCAACATCAACACCGAGATCCGGGTGAACGCCGGCACCTCGGCGCCCGGCAAGGTCAGCTTCATGACGATGGACTCGACCGACGGTGACATCAGCACGGTCTACCACATGGCCTGGAAGGACTGCGCGGCGTCCTGACCCGGACCGGGGGGTCGCACCGCCCCCCGACGGGTCGGACCCTGGGTGACCTCGGCCGGCCGAGGTCACCCAGGGCTTTCGGGTGGGGGGAGTGCCGGTTACTGCTCGACGCCCAGGGTGAGGGTGCCGGCGTAGCCGGAGGAGGCGGAGCTGCCCAGGGCGGTGAGGGTCAGGAGGCCGGACGCGGCGCCTCCGCCGTCGTAGATCGAGTCCTGGGTGAGGGTCGTGCGGGTGACCTTGTTGGTCGAGTACGGCGAGATCTTCGCCATCGCGGTCGTCACCGTCTCGCTGAAGAAGAGCTGGCCGGTGTGCAGTTCCTTGCCGCCGGTGAACGAGCCGTCCGAGGTGAGCGTGACGCCGGTGTGCACCTTGACGTGGATGTGCACGCAGCGGCCGCGGTACCAGCCCGGGTAGATCGTGGTGACGGCGGCGAGGCCGCTGGAGTCGGTGAGCACTCCGCCGCGCAGGAAGGTGCCGTCGTCGGGTTCGCTGTGGCCGTTGTTGCCGACGAACCCGGAGTACTCGCCGAGCGCGTCGCAGTGCCAGATCTCCACCAGCGCGTTGGACAGCGGGGCGCAGGTGTCGTCGTCCACGACGGTGAGCGCCAGCTTGAGCGGGGCGCCGGCCTTCCCTTCGGTGACGTCGGCGCGGACGTACTGTCCGTCGAGGTAGTAGGGGCCTTCGGTCATCTCCTTCGTGAGGGTGCAGACAGCCGCGGCGGCCGCGGGGGCCAGGCCGGGTGCGGCTTGCGCAGTGGGGGACTCGGACGCGACGGCCGCACCCACGGCCAGCGTCGCGGCGGTGACGCCCGTGGCCATCAGCACGGTACGGCGTCCGATGCGGGTTCCTGTTTCCTCAGGGGTGTCTGTCATGAACACGGCACCGTAGGGAGGGAAGCTGTCGGAGCCCTGTCGGACGGCTGTCAGTTCCGCAAAATGACGGTCCGTCAAGTGTCTTGTGAGCCGCGTGCGACCCCGGCCGCGCGACCGTACGGGCGCCACCGGCGGCGGCCTCCGGAGCACCGGCCGGCCCGTCGCGTACTGAACGGGCCGGCCGGCTCGCCGGTCGGGGCCGGGCTCAGCCCGTCTGGCCCATGCCCGCCGCGTTCGGCCAGCTCTGCGCCTGGGGCCAGCCCGTCGCCGGGGCGGGGGAGAGGCCGTTGGTGCCTCTGACCTGGGCCGCGGTGAGACCGCCGCGGGCGGGGACCCCGGGCGGGGTCGGGCCGGCCGGCCCGGGAGCCGGTGCCGGGACGGGCATCTGTGCCGAGGCCGGGAGCTGCGCGGGGTACGCGGCGGGGGCCGGCGCCGCCATCGGCTGCGGGAACTGCTGCGGAGCCGGCTGCGGGAACTGGGCCGGGACCGGCTGCGGGACCGGCGCGGGGATCTGCTGGGGAGCCTGCTGTGGGATCTGCTGCGGCATCTGCTGAGGCGCCGCCGCCTGGGCCGCCACCGGCATCGGCGTTCCCGCGCCCATGGACTGGCCGGCCATCGCCTGGGCGGCGAGCCCCGGCATGCCCGCCCCGTTCGTGGCACCGACGAGCCGGTCCACCGCCGCCGTGCCCGAGCTGTAGCCGGTCCCTGTGGCGAGCTCGGGCACGGCGGCTCCCTTCCTGGTCCCGTAGAGCACCTGCTCCAGGCCGGTGACCAGGCGACGCACGTCGACCTGGGGGCGCACCACGAGACGCAGGAAGCGGCTGGACGAGCCGACCTTGTTGCCGCACTCGCGCACCAGGATCCGGTGCTCGGTGAGCATCCGGTCGCGCACCACGGTGCCCTCGGCGCCGACGGGAAGGCGCACGAAGAGGAAGTTGCCCTGCGAGGGGTAGACCGTCAGACCGGGCAGCGCGGCGAGCTGGGCGGCCATGTCCAGACGGTCGCGGCGCACCTGCTGCAGGCTCTGCATGTACTCGGTGCCGTGCTCCTTGAGCATGAACACCACGTGCTCGGCGAAGGAGTTGAGGTTCCACTTGGGCAGCATGGAGCGGACCTTGCCGGCCAGCGACGGGTTGGCGACCAGATAGCCGAAACGGATGCCGTGCAGGCCGAAGTTCTTGCCCAGGCTGCGCAGGACGACGACGTTCGGGCGCAGCATCGCCTCCTGGACGACACTGGGTTCCGCCTCCGCGTCCGCGAACTCCAGGAAGGACTCGTCGATGACGACCAGGTCCAGGTCGGCCATCGCGTCCATGAACTGCACGAGCTGCTGCTTGTGTAGGAAGCCGCCGTCGGGGTTGTTCGGGTTGCAGATCACCGCGACCCGGGTGCCGCGCTCGCGGATGAACTCGGCGTACTGCGCCAGGTCCAGGACGAACCCGTTGGACTCCTGGAGCGGGAACATGTCGACGCGCTTGCCGGTCTCCATCGGCTGGTCGGTCCAGCGGCCGAAGGTGGGGACGGGGACGGCGAGGGACTCGCGGACCAGCAGGTGGTCGATCCAGGTGATCAGCTCGGTGGAGCCGTTGCCCATGGCCACGCACTGCGGCGGCAGCTGGAGCAGGTTGCACAGCTCGCCGGTGATCGTGTCGGCGCTGCTCGGGTAGTACGTGATGATGTCCCGCAGCCGGGCGGCCATCTCGTCGAACATCGCGGGTGTGGGGAAGTACGGGTTGCAGGGTATGCAGAAGTCCACGGGCCCCGATCCGTCGCCCTCCCGCGTCAGCGCCGCCATCGAGGGGCTGTGCGCCGCTGTGCTGCGGAACAACGAGGTGACGTTGTCGGCCATGGATCCTCCATATGGGGCGGGCCCGGAGGGGACGTCCGGGCCCGTCGTCATTGGGTGGCCCGCGCGGGGGAGCACGGGCCACCCTTGCATACGGATTTCTGGGAGGCGCTGTTCAACTCTGGTGAAAGAAGTGTGACTTCCCTCGGCCCGGTCTCACACGCCGAACGAATGGACCGTCGACGTCCGGTATGTCTGCCCCGGCCGCAGCACGGTCGACGGGAACGACGACTTGTTCGGCGAGTCCGGGAAGTGCTGGGTCTCCAGGCAGAGGGCGTCGCCCTGGCGGTAGATGCGGCCGCCGGAGCCGACGAGGGTGCCGTCGAGGAAGTTGCCCGAGTAGAACTGAAGACCCGGCTCGGTGGTCGCGATGCTCAGCGAGCGGCCCGAGGACGGGTCGCGCAGGGTCGCGACGTGCACCGGCTTCGTGGTGACGCCCTTGTCGAGGACCCAGTTGTGGTCGATGCCCTTGCCGTACAGGAGCTGCTGGTGCGCGACGCGGATGTCCGCGCCGACCGCCTTCGTCCTGCGGAAGTCGAACGGGGTGCCCGCGACCTTCGCCAGTTCGCCCGTGGGGATCAGCCCCGAGTCGACCGGCGTGTAGCGGGCGGCGGCGATGGACAGCTCGTGGTCGTATATGGACCCGCTGCCCTCGCCGGCCAGGTTCCAGTACACATGGCTGGTGAGGTTGACGACGGTGGCCTTGCTGGTGGTGGCCTCGTAGTCGATGCGCCAGTCGCCGGACCGGGTGAGGGTGTAGGTGACCTTCGCCCTGAGCGTGCCCGGGTAGCCCATCTCGCCGTCGACGCTGGTGTAGTGCAGGTGCAGGCCCACGTCGGAGCCCTTGGTGAACGGCTCGACGTCCCAGACGCGCTTGTCGAAGCCCTGGGCGCCGCCGTGCAGGCTGTTCACGCCGTCGTTGACGCTCACCTGGTAGGCGGTGCCGTCGAGGGTGAACCGCCCCTTGCCGATGCGGTTGCCGTAGCGGCCGATCAGAGCGCCGAAGTACGGGCTCTTGGCGACGTAGTCCTCGATGTTGCCGAAGCCCAGCGAGACGTTCCGGTACCGGCCGTGCCGGTCGGGGATCTCCAGGGAGTTGACGATGCCGCCGTAGGACAGCACCTTGAGCCGGGTGCCGCCGTTCTCCAGCGACCAGCGGTGGACCTTGGTCCCGTCGGCGAGCGTGCCGAAGAGCTCCTTCACCGGCTTCCTGCCCCCCGAGGCCTGCGCCGTGCCGATGGTGGCGGCAGTTAATCCCGCTGCCGCCGCTCCTGCGATGACCGTACGTCTGCTCATGTCCATGTGCGGCTCCTGCAAATGGAAGGGGCCCCACCTTTCGGGTGGGGCCCTGATGAGTTACGAACCGGACTTGCGCTTGTTCCACACGTCGAACCCGACCGCCGCCAACAGGGCCAGGCCCTTGATGACCTGTTGCCAGTCGGTGCCGACACTGAGGAGGTTCATGCCGTTGTTCAGCACGCCGAGGACCAGACCACCGATGATCGCGCCGAGGACGGTGCCGACACCGCCGCTCATGGACGCGCCGCCGATGAACGACGAGGCGATGGCCTCCAGCTCGAAGTTCAGGCCGGCCTTCGGAGAGGCCGCGTTCAGGCGGGCGGCGACCACCAGACCCGCCAGGGCCGCGAGCATGCCCATGTTGAGGAAGACATAGAAGGTGACCTTCTTGTCCTTGACGCCGGACAGCTTCGCCGCCGGGAGGTTGCCGCCGATGGCGTAGATGTGGCGGCCGAAGACGGCGTTGCGCATCACGTAGCCGTAGCCGACGACCAGCACGCCGAGGATCAGCAGCACGATCGGCGCGCCCTTGTAGCTGGCGAGCAGCATCGTGACGGTGAGCACCGCGGCGACCAGCGCGACCATCTTCAGCAGGAAGAGCCGGGCCGGCAGCACGTCCAGCGAGAACTCCTGCTGGCGCTTGCGGTCGCGGACCTCCTGGAGGACCACGAAGACGATCACGGCGAGGCCGAGCAGCAGGGTGATGTTGTGGTAGTTGGTGGTCGGGCCGACCTCCGGCAGGAAGCCGTTGCCGACCTTCTGCAGGCCGTCCGGGAACGGGCCGAGGGTCTGCCCCTTGAGCAGGATCTCGGTCAGACCGCGGAAGAGCAGCATCCCGGCGAGGGTGACGATGAAGGACGGTATGCCGAGATAGGCGATCAGGAAGCCCTGGATCGAGCCCGCCACGGCGCCCACCAGCAGGCACAGCAGCAGGGCGAGCGGCCAGGCCATCCGGTGTTCGACCATCAGCACGGCGGCGAACGAGCCCACGAACGCGGTCAGCGAGCCGACCGACAGGTCGATGTGGCCCGCGATGATCACCAGCATCATGCCGATCGCGAGGATCAGGATGTAGCTGTTCTGCAGGACCAGGTTGGAGACGTTGCGCGGCAGCAGCAGGTCTCCGTCGGTCCACACGGCGAAGAGGGCGACGATCAGGCCGAGCGCGATCAGCATGCCGTACTGGCGCATGTTGCGGCGCAGGCCGGCGAGCATCAGCCGCACCAGGTTCTCCCCGGTCTCGCCGCCGCCCTTGCCCGGTGGTGCCTCGGCCGGGCTGTTGGTCACATCGGTGCTCATCGCGTTACCTCTTTGTCCTTCGTCATCTGACGCATCAGCACTTCCTGCGTGGCCTCGGCCCGCGAGAACTCGCCTGTCAGCCGCCCGGCGGCCATGGTGTAGATGCGGTCGCACATGCCGAGCAGTTCGGGCAGCTCGGAGGAGATGAAGATGATCGCCTTGCCCTCGGCGGCCAGCTTGTCGATGACCGTGTAGATCTCGAACTTGGCTCCCACGTCGATGCCGCGGGTCGGTTCGTCCAGGATCAGCACGTCCGGACCCGCGAAGATCCACTTGCTGAGGACGACCTTCTGCTGGTTGCCGCCGGACAGCTTGCCGACCGGCTCGAAGACGGTCGGCGCCTTGATGTTCATCGACTTGCGGTAGCGCTCGGCGACCTGGCGCTCCTCGTGCTCGTCGACGATGCCCCGGTTGGCGACCTTGCCCAGGGCGGTCAGCGAGATGTTGCGGTTGATGGTGTCGATGAGGTTGAGGCCGTAGTGCTTGCGGTCCTCGGTGACGTACGCGATGCCGTGCCCGACCGCCTCCGCGACGGTCCTGGTACGGATCTCCTTGCCGTCCTTGAGGACCGTGCCGCCCGCGTACCGGCCGTAGCTGCGCCCGAAGACGTTCATCGCGAGCTCGGTGCGGCCGGCGCCCATCAGGCCCGCGATGCCGACGATCTCCCCGCGCCGCACCTGGAGCGACACCTCGTCGGCCACCTTGCGCTGCTGGTCGATCGGGTGGTGCACGGTCCAGTCGCGGATCTCCAGCGCCGGGGCCGCGCCCTCCTCGGGGTGGTGCGGGGTGCGCTCGGGGAAGCGGTGGTCGAGGTCCCGGCCGACCATGCCGCTGATGATCCGGTCCTCGGTCGTCTCGGCCGCCTTCACGTCGAGCGTCTCGATGGACCGCCCGTCGCGCAGGATCGTCACCGAGTCGGCGACCCGGCGGATCTCGTTGAGCTTGTGGGAGATGATGATCGAGGTGATGCCCTGGTTCTTCAGCTCCAGGATCAGGTCCAGGAGTTTGCCGCTGTCCTCGTCGTTCAGGGCCGCGGTCGGCTCGTCGAGGATGAGCAGCTTCACCTCCTTGGACAGCGCCTTCGCGATCTCCACGAGCTGCTGCTTGCCCACGCCGATGTCGGCGACGCGGGTCTCGGGGTGCTCGTCGAGGCCGACGCGGCGCAGCAGTTCGCTGGCGTGCCGCAGGGTCTCGTTCCAGTCGACGAACCCGCGCTTGGCGTGCTCGTTGCCGAGGAAGATGTTCTCCGCGATCGACAGGAACGGCACCAGCGCCAGTTCCTGATGGATGATCACGATGCCGTGCTGCTCGCTCGCCCGGATGTCCCGGAAGCGGCAGACGTCACCCTCGAAGAGGATCTCGCCCTCGTAACTCCCGTGCGGGTGGACGCCGGAGAGGACCTTCATCAGGGTCGACTTGCCGGCGCCGTTCTCCCCGCAGATGGCATGGACCTCGCCCTGGCGGACGGTCAGTGTGACGTCCGACAGTGCCTTGACGCCGGGAAAGGTCTTGACGATCGAGCGCATTTCCAGGACGGGTCCCGCCATGGTCGTGCCTTCCAATCCGTAGAAGTCGGTGCGACCGGTGGCTACTTGAGCTCGTCCGCCGTGTAGTAGCCGCCGTCCACCAGGACCTGCGAGTAGTTGGTCTTGTCGACGCTCACCGGCTGGAGCAGGTAGGCGGGGACGACCTTGGCGCCGTTGTCGTAGGTCTTGGTGTCGTTGGTCTCCGGCTTCTTGCCGTTGAGGACCGCGTCGACCATGTTCGAGGCGACCTTGGCCAGTTCGCGGGTGTCCTTGTAGACGGTCTGCGTCTGCTCGCCCGCGATGATCGACTTCACCGAGGCCAGCTCGGCGTCCTGGCCGGTGAGGACCGGCAGCGGCTTGGTCTTGGAGCCGTAGTCGTCCGACTTCAGCGCCGACAGGATGCCGATGGAGATGCCGTCGTACGGCGAGAGGACCGCGTCGACCTTCTTGCTGGAGTACGACTTGGTGAGGATGTCGTCCATGCGCTTCTGCGCGGTGGCGCCGTCCCAGCGCAGGGTGGTGACCTGGGTGAGGCCGGTCTGGCCGGACTGGACGACGAGCTTCTTGCTGTCGATGTACGGCTGGAGCACGCTCATCGCGCCGTTGAAGAAGTACTTGGTGTTGTTGTCGTCGTTGGAGCCGGCGAACAGCTCGATGTTGAACGGGCCCTTGCCGCTCGCCAGACCGAGCTTGTCGACGATGTAGTTGGCCTGGAGCTCGCCGACCTTGGTGTTGTCGAAGGACGCGTAGTAGTCGACGTTCTTCGTGCCGAGGATCAGGCGGTCGTAGGCGATGACCGGGATGTGCGCGTCCGCGGCCTGCTGGAGCACGTTGTTCAGGGACTTGTTGTCGATGGCCGCGACGATCAGCGCCTTGACGCCCTGCGTGATCAGGTTCTCGATCTGCGAGACCTGCTGGTCGGGGTCGTCCTCGCCGAAGACCAGCTTGGTCTTGTAGCCCTTGGACTCCAGGTTCTTGACGACGTTGTTGCCGTCGGCGATCCAGCGCTCGGAGGACTTGGTCGGCATCGCGATGCCGATGGTCCCGCCCTTGCTGCTGCCCGTCCCCTCCTTGCTGCCGCCTTCGCCGCTCTGACCGCAGGCGGTGAGGGTGAGCGCGAGGGAGGCGGCTCCGGCTATGGCGGCGAGGGCGGCTCTGCGAGTACGCATGATCATCATCCTTGATGTGTGTGGAGCAGGGCTCGGTCTGGCGGGGTGCGGTTGCTCGTCCGGGCGGTGCGGCAAGTCCGAGGAGCGGTTGTGGGATTGTGTTCGACTGCGTCGTCTTTTGTGAAGGGGGATTATCCGGAACGTTATGCGGAAGTTTCGAACCGCTTCAGGGTGCCGGGCAGGCGCGACCCCAGGGGGGCCATGTCGCCGTCGACCCCGTGCCGTGCGAGCAGGTCCAGGGCCAGCCGGCCGCGCCGCACCCGTTCCCGTGCGGTGGACAGGGTCAGATCCCTCAAGTGGTGCCCGTACGGGTAGATTCCGGGCGCCTTGGAGAGGCCGAACTTGAGGTAGAGCGGTGCGCCGCGCCGGATCAGCTCGGCGACCTCGTACATCCGGACGTACCCGCCGAGGTCGTCGGGGGCCTCGATGTACATGTCCATGGGGGCGGCCGACACCCGCCGGATCTCCGTGAGGTGATCGAGCGTCAGATCGCTGGGCACGTTGACCGAGTCGGCGCCCAGCCCCTCGTAGACCGCGTACGCGGCCGGGTTGACCGGGCCGATGAGCGCGGACACCTTCAGGGTGGTGTCCGCCGGGATGATGCCCGCCAGGCGCGCCCGGTGCAGCGTCCACAGCACGCCCTCGTCGGCGACGAGGAGGCATCTGACGCCCAGTTCGGTGGCGCGCACGGCGTCCTCGACGCATCCGGCGACGGCGTCGTGGCCGCGGGCGCGGGTGCCGCCGCCGCGCGAGTCGGTGCGCACCGAGCCGCCGATGTCCCAGGTGCCGCGCGGGCCGGTGAACAGGCAGAGCTCGATGTCCCGTTCGCCGGTCGCGTCGACCATCTCCGTGATCTCGGCGTCGGTCAGCATCCACACGCCGCTGCCCTGGCTGATCCGGTGGACCGGCACGTCCAGGCGCGAGGCCTCCTTCAGGACGACGGCCAGCGCCTCGGGGCCCTCGCAGGAGGGGATCTCGGTGCGCCAGCGGCCACCGCCCGGGAAGCTGTGGGGCGAGGCGTCGGCGGGATCGAGGGCGGGTGCGCCCAGCCCCAGTGCGGCGAGCGCCCGCTCGCCGGGTCGACGGGCTGCCGTGGCGGAAGCGTCGGTCACAAGCTGTCCTTCTTGTTCGGTATTTCGGACGAGGTTCGCGGCTCAAGGCGTGGAACGGGCGGGGTGTACGCCGGCACGAGGGCCGTCAGGTTGCCTTCGTGCCGGCGTACGGCCGGGGGGTGGGGCCGGCGGGGGTGGTGCGGGGGCCTGCGTGCCGTCGTACGGCCACGGGAGGGGAGCGGAGCGGACTCCGGGCCCGCCCCCGGGCCTAGGGGCGCAGCAGGACCTTGCCGACCTTCGGGTCGCCGGACCCCACCAGCTCGATCGCCGCGGAGAACTCGGTGAGCGGCAGCTCGTGCGTGACCAGCGGCAGCGGATCGAGCAGCCCGGCCGCGAAGACCCGCACCGTGTGCGCCCAGGCGTCCGGCGGCGCACCGAAGACGGTGTGCACCTCCAGCTGCCGTACGACCAGATCGGTGGGGTCGAGACCGTCGGCGCCCGGCGCCGGGATCCCGGTCAGGACCAGCCGCCCGCCGCGCCGCAGCAGCGCCGCGGCGGTGCGCGCGGCCGACGCCGACCCCGCCGTCTCGATCACCACGTCGAAGTCGCCGGGCAGCTCCTGGTCCTTCGTGCGGAAGTCGGTGGCCCCGAACTGCCGGGAGAGCGCCTCCCGGTCGTCGCGGGTGCCGACCACCAGCAGCTCGCCCGGCGAGCCCGCCCGGAGGAACTGCACGGCGAACATGCCCAGCGTCCCGGTGCCGACCACCGCGACCCGCTCGCCCGGCCGCGCGTTCGCCTTGAGCGCGGCGGCCGCGATGCAGGCGGCCGGCTCCAGCAGCGCGGCGGCCGTCAGGTCGGCGTCGTCGGGCAGGGCGTGCAGCAGCCGGGCCGGCAGGGTGAGGGTGGCGGCCATGGCCCCCGGCTGGGTGAAGCCGGTCTCCTCGTACCCGTCGGTGCACAGCGTGGTCTCGCCCGCGTGGCAGCGGTCGCACACCTGGCAGTTGCGGAAGCCCTCGCCCACGACCTTCCGGCCGACCAGCGACTCGGGTACCCCGGCGCCGACCGCCGCCACGGTCCCCGACCACTCGTGCCCGGGGGTGAGCGGATAGCGGACGTACCCCTCGGGCCGGTTGCCCTGGTACACCTCGCGGTCGCTGCCGCAGATCCCGGTGGCGTGGACGCGCACCAGCGCCTCCCCGGCCTCCGGCCGGCGCGGCTCGTGCGCGGTGATGCGGTGCTCGCCGGGCGCCTCCACGACCACGGCGGCGGCGCCCGCCGCGGTGTTGTCCCCGGTGCTCACTGCTGGGTGCCCTTCGGCTTGCGCTGCTCCCAGCCCTCGGCCCACAGGTCGAAGCGGGCCTGCTGCTGCGGGAACTCGGCGGCCGCGTCGACGTCCAGCTCGACGCCGAGGCCCGGCGCGTCGGAGAGGTGGAAGTAGCCGTCGACGACCTGCGGGGCGCCCTTGACGACCTTCTTGATCTCCGCGTCCGCGAAGTCGTTGAAGTGTTCGAGGATCTTGAAGTTCGGGGAGGTGAAGCCGACCTGGAGGGAGGCGGCGGTCAGCACCGGCCCGCCGACGTTGTGCGGGGCGACCAGCATGTAGTGGGTCTCCGCGGTCGCGGCCAGCTTCCGGGTCTCCCAGATGCCGCCGATGTGGCCCACGTCGGGCTGGATGATGTCGACGGCCTGGCTCTCGAACAGCTCCCGGAACTCGATCCGGTCGTGGATGCGCTCACCGGTGGCGACCGGGATGTCGACCTTGGCCGCGATCTTCTCCAGCGCCTTCAGGTTCTCCGGCGGGCAGGGCTCCTCCAGCCAGGCGGGCTTGAAGGGGGCCAGCTCGCCGGCCAGGCGCACGGCCGTCGCGGGGGAGAAGCGGCCGTGCATCTCCAGCATCAGCTCGGCGTCCGGCCCGATGGCGTCGCGGACCGCCTCGATCAGCGAGACGGCGTACAGGCTCTGCTCGTGGTCCAGCTCGAAGTGGCCGGTGCCGAAGGGGTCGATCTTCAGCGCCTTGTACCCGCGCTCCACGACCGCCTGGGCGGCCTTGTGGTAGGCCTCGGGCGTCCGCTCCGTGGTGTACCAGCCGTTGGCGTAGGCCTTGACCTTGTCGGTCACCTTGCCGCCGAGCAGCTGCCACACCGGCACGCCGAGCGCCTTGCCCTTGATGTCCCAGCAGGCCATCTCGACGACCGCGATGCCCGACATCACGATCTCGCCCGCGCGCCCGTAGTCGCCGTACTTCATGCGGCGCACCAGGTCCTCGACAGCGAACGGGTCGGAGCCGAGAATGTGATTGGCCTCGGCCTCGCGCAGGTATCCGATCAGAGCGTCGGTGTGGCCCAGCATCCGGGTCTCGCCGACTCCGGTGATCCCCTCGTCGGTGTGCACCTGGACGTAGGTCAGGTTGCGCCACGGCGTCCCGACCACGTGTGTGCTGATTCCGGTGATGCGCACGACAGTTGCCCCTTGCTGCTTCGTCGGCTCGGTTGGCTGGCGTTCCGACGTGTTCGATATTTCGTCACACGTTCGAAATGCTGGCGTGACAGTAAGGACGGGGCGGTCGGGGTGTCAATGGGTCGGACACATAAGGGTTTCGATAGTTTCGAAGTCGACTTTCGGGGCAATGGCGGATGCTTCACGCCGCCTCGGGCGCTTCGCACGAGATCTCGCGCGGTTAAACCTGTTCTCGCACAAAAATTCCACAGCACCCCCTAGGAACGCCGCCCTCCGGGAACTTAGTCTTCCCGCGTCATGGACTACTGCCACTCGTGCCGACGGCATCTCAACGGCGCTTTCGCCTGCCCGGGATGCGGCACCCCTGCCGACCAGCTGCGCGCGGACGCGGACGACAACGACACCGGCGATGCCGGCGGGTCGTCCCGCGAGGGTGCGCACGAGCACGGCGGTGCCGGTTCGCACCCGGAACCGGGCGGCCGCGCCGCCCGGCGCCGGGAGCAGGGCCGCGGGGGCCGCAGGCGCGGGCTGTCCGGTGCCGGGCCGGCCGACGGACAGGACCGCCGGCCGGACGGGACGGAGCGGACCGACGGCCACGGCTACGAGCCGGACCACGACGACCGCGGCTACGCGCTGGACCATGACGACCGCGGCTACGAACCCGACCGCGACGAGCGGGGCCACTGGGCGGGCGGCGCCGGGCCGGCCGACGACCTCGACCACCCGGCGGACGACGCCGAAGGGCCGGACGACGACGCGGACGACCTGGCGGAGCAGGAGCGCGGGCCCGTCCCCAGCCGTCGCGATCGCAAGGCGGCCGCCCATCGCCGACGCCGCCGTCGCACCCTGCTGATAGCCACCGGCTTCGTCCTCGCGGCCGGCGGGCTGAGTCTCGCCGAGCTCGGCGTCGACGCGCCGGGCTTCTCCTCCGAACAGCCTGCGGCCGCCGTGGACCCCTCGACGCAGGACGGGGCGTCCGGCGAGGCGTCCGCGTCCGCGTCGGCCCGCACCCTCGACAGCGCGGCGGCCACCGCCACGGCCTCGGCCCAGGCCTCCCGCTCGGCCTCTGCGACGGCGTCGAAGTCCCCGGAGGCCGACGCGTCGGGCTCCGCCGACCCGGCCGGCGAGGACAGCACCTCCCCGGCCTCGGCCGCGCCGACCGCCTCGCAGTCCTCGGCGGCGACCCCCACGGCGGACCAGACCCCGACGGCCGAGCCGACGAGCACGGACCCGACGCCCGACCCGACCCCTTCGGAGACGTGCAGCAAGTTCCTGTGGTGGTGCACCTGAGGCTCCGCGGCACACCCGCGGCGCACCCGCGGCTCTGCGCACCCGTGGCTCGGTAGGCGGACCTGGTTGGGCCCGGGCGGACCTATGCGGACTTCCGCGGAGTCCCCGGCTCCAGCATCCGCCGCAGCAGCCCCCGCAGTACCACCCGTTCCTCCTCGCTCAGCCCCGCCAGCGGTTCGCGGGCGAAGTGCAGGGAATCGCGCAGGCTGCGGGCCACCTGGACGCCCTCGTCCGTGGCCGCCGCCAGCTTCACCCTGCGGTCGGCGGCGTCCGGGCGCCTCTCCACCAGACCGCGGGATTCGAGGCGGTCGACTATTCCGGTGACGTTCGACGGCTCGCACTTCAGCTTCTGTGCCAGCTTGCGCATGGGCAGCGGCTCCAGCGAGAGCAGGCTCAGCAGCCGGGCCTGGGCGCCGGTCAGGGCGTGGTCGCCGGCGGCGGTCTCGTAGTCCTCGTAGTACCGGGTCACCACCTCGCCGATCAGCTCGACTACGTCCATGGTCAGGGCGTCGGGGCGGGGCGTCCGCGGTGAGGTGGGCATGCTCCGAGGGTACCCCTTTACTTGACATCCTGAAATATTCAGGCGCATGGTTGTTTCAGGTACTGAAGTATTTGACCGTGTGAAGCACCGAGGAAGGCCCAGGTCCCATGTCCGAGACCCCCACGCTCCCCGCCACCAGCCGTGAATGGCACCTGCTCAGCCGCCCGGTCGGCTGGCCCAAGCCCGAGGACTTCGCCCTGGTCGAGGCGGAGATCCGGCACCCCGGCCCCGGCGAGGTGCTGGTGCGCAACGCCTACGTCTCCGTGGACCCGTACATGCGCGGCAGGATGAGCGCGGCCAAGTCCTACGCCGCCCCCTTCGAGCTGGGCAAGGTCATGCAGGGCGGCGCCGTCGGCGAGGTCGTCGCCTCCGGTGCCGAGGGCATCGCCCCCGGCGACCACGTGCTGCACTTCGGCGGCTGGCGCGAGTACGCCACGGTGAGCGCCGCGCAGGCCGTCAAGGTCGACCCCGAGGCCGCGCCCCTGTCGACGTACCTCGGCGTCCTCGGCATGACCGGCCTCACCGCCTACGCCGGACTGCTGCGCACCGCCTCCTTCAAGGAGGGCGACTCGGTGTTCGTGTCCGGGGCCGCGGGCGCCGTGGGCAGCCAGGTCGGACAGATCGCCAGGCTCAAGGGTGCCTCCCGGGTCATCGGCTCGGCCGGCTCCGACGACAAGGTGAAGCTCCTGGTCGAGGAGTACGGCTTCGACGCCGCCTTCAACTACAAGAGCGGCCCGGTCTCCCAGCAGCTGCGCGAGGCCGCCCCCGACGGCATCGACGTCTACTTCGACAACGTCGGCGGCGACCACCTGGAGGCGGCCATCGGCTCGCTCAACCAGGGCGGCCGGATCGCGGTCTGCGGCATGATCTCGGTCTACAACAACACCGAGGCGGCCCCCGGCCCGCGCAACCTCGCCCGGCTCATCCAGACCCGCGGCCGGATCGAGGGCTTCCTCGTCGGCGACCACTACGACCTTCAGCCGCAGTTCGTCCAGGAGGTCGGCGCCTGGATCCGCTCCGGCGAGCTCAAGTACACCGAGACGGTCGTCGAGGGCATCGAGAACAACCTGGATGCGTTCCTCGGGGTGCTGCGCGGCGACAACACCGGAAAGATGATCGTCAAGCTCTGACCGGCGAACCGGGCCGCGCCCCCGGAGGGCGGGGAAGGCCGTGTCCCCGGAGGGCCGGGAAGGCCGTGCCCCGGCTCCGGGGCGCGGCCTTCGCGCGTGCGTGTCGCACGGTCGGCGCGCGTCCGCCTCACGCGGCCCGTGTCACACGGCCAGCGCCGCCCGGTGCACCGCCGCCGCCAGCGCGGCGTTCTCGGGCGCGGCCCCGCCCGGGAAGGCGTTGCGCCGCCGGGTGTAGCCGTAGGCCAGGCCGCTGCGCGGGTCCGCGAAGGCCTGGCTGCCGCCCGCTCCGCTGTGCCCGAACGCCCCGGCGCCCAGGAACGGGTACCAGGTGTCCGCGGTGGCCTGGAAGCCCAGCCCGTAAGACTTGTGGGTCCGGGCCACCAGGTCGTACCCCACGGAGTGGAACTGCCCGAACTCCGCCGCCGTGTCCTCCTTCAGCAGCGGCGCCTTCCCGTCGATCTCGCTGACGGCCGCCGCGTACAGCCCCGCCAGCCCGCGCGCCGAGGCCACCCCGCCGACCGAGGCCGGGCCCTTGGCGCGGATCTCCGGCCGGTTCGGCAGCAGCGCGAGATCGGTCGGCTCGGCCGTGTGCGTGTTGAAGGCGATGGACGCCAGCGTGTGCGGCCCCTGCGGCAGCGCGTCGAGCAGGGCCCGCTGCTCGGCGGTCGGGAGCATCGGTTGCACGGTGCGAAAGCGCGGCTCGTGGGCCGCGGGCAGGCCCAGGAAGAAGTCCAGCCCGTACGGGGCGCGGATCCGCTCCTCGTACACCTCCTGGAGCGTGCGGCCGGTGGCGCGGCGCACCACCTCGCCCGTCAACGCGCCGATGACCAGGGCGTGGTAGCCGAAGGCGGTGCCCGGCCGCCAGAACGGCCGCTGGTCGGCGAGCCGTTCGGCGATCAGCCGGTCGTCGGCGAGCTCGGCCGCGCTGAAACCGGTGTCCGTGCCGACCAGGCCCGCCCGGTGCGCGAGCAGGTCCCGCAGGGTCAGTGACCCCTTGCCCTCGGAGCCGAACTCCGGCCAGTAGTAGGTGACTTTCCGGTCCAGTTCGAGGGTGCCCTCCTGCACGAGGAGCGCCACGACCAGATGGGCGGCCCCCTTGGTCGAGGAGTACACGCCGTAGAGGGAGTCGGCGTCGGCGCCCGCCCACAGGTCGACGACCGGCCGCCCGTGCACGTACGCGGTCAGCTGCCCCTCGTAGTCGGGCCGTTCCCCGGCGACGAGCGCCGCGAACTCCGCTCGCACCGCCTCGAAGCCCTCCGCGACGGTGCCGTGGATCTCCTGCGTCATGCGCTCTCCTCCAACTTCAGCCGCTGTGCGCGTGTGCCATGGTGATCATTGCTCGTCCGAGCTGGGGGGAACTCCCCCTTCGGGTCGTTTCGGAAGTCGCGTCCGGGCGGCCCCGGAAGCCGTCCTCGGGCGGCCGCGCGGAAGGCGCTCGACGCACGCGCACCTTCTGCGGGCTTCCCGGGATCGGTACGGCGCGACGTACCCGTTCGACTCAACAGCGGCCGGCGTTCGGTACCGGACGGTGACGCTCTGGCCGGAGGTTGATCGGGAATCACCCGATAGAGTTTCGAGCATGCGCGATCTCGGGGTGGGTTTCAGCTATCTCCTGAAGGGCCAGCGCTGGGTGGCCCGGCACGGAAAGCAGTACGGCTTCGGCCTGCTGCCCGGTTTGATCACCCTCGTCCTCTACGCGGCGGCGCTGGTGGCCCTGGGCCTGTGGGGCGAGGACCTCGTCTCCTGGTCGACCCCGTTCGCGGACGACTGGTCGAGCCCCTGGCAGGGCCTGTTCCGCGGCTTCCTCACCGCCGTGCTGTTCGCGCTCGGCCTGCTGCTCGCGGTCCTCACCTTCACCGCGGTCACGCTCCTCATGGGCCAGCCCTTCTACGAGAACCTCTCCGAGAAGGTCGACCGGGACGTCTCGCCCGACGGCACCGCCCCCGAGTCGCAGCTGCCGCTCTGGCGCGAACTGTGGATCTCGGCGCGCGACAGCCTGCGCATCGTGGTGCGTGCCCTCGTCTGGGGCGTCCTCCTCTTCGCCCTCGGCTTCCTGCCCGTGGTCGGCCAGACGGTCGTCCCGGTGATCGGCTTCTTCGTCACCGGCTTCTTCCTCACCGAGGAACTCGCCGCCGTCGCCCTCCAGCGCCGTGGCGTCGAGCTGCGTGACCGGCTCGCCCTGCTGCGCTCCCGCAAGACCCTGGTCTGGGGCTTCGGCACCCCGCTGGGCCTGGCCTTCCTGGTGCCGTTCGTCGCGGTGTTCCTGATGCCGGGCGCGGTCGCGGGCGCGACCCTCCTCGCCCGCGACCTGCGGGGCGAGGAGATCACCGACGGCGCGGCCCGCGAGACCGAGTCCCGCCAGGAGGCGGACGCCACCAGCTGACCCGCCGCCTCCGGGGGCACGGCCGCCACCACCCGCCCGACCGAGGCCGGAGCCCGTTCCACCCCCGTCCCCGCCCCGTCCCCGCCCTGGCGCGTACACCGTCCGCGCCGGGGCGCCCTCGTCGTGCGCCCGCGCCCGCCGCCCCGCCGACCTGCCGGTTCTCCGGGTGCCGAGGCCGTGCCGGGCGGCATCGCCGAGGCCACCGACGAAGATTTCGCAGCGTTCTCTTCGAGATTTGGGATAGAAGGCGAGATCGTGGGTATTTGTGAAGGGTTCGTACGAACTTCGCCTCGGCCGCTCGATCGCCGACCGCGGAGCGAGCACGACGGTTAACGTCTCATCCGGGCGCCCACGCCCCGGGGCCCCAGGGCCCGGGCCCGGCGCCCCCCGAGCAGCCCCGGTCCGGTGACCTGACCTCCGGACCGGGGCTCATTTCTGCCCGCCGTCGGTGCCGGTGAACCGGGCCGGTGCCCCGGGCCGGCCCGCCGCCGGTCAGCGGGCCGAGAACGCGTACACCGTCGCCGAGCGGTACACCGCATCCGGCCGCAGCTCGGTGCTCGGGAACTCCGGCCGGTTCGGGGAGTCCGGGAAGTGCTGCGTCTCCAGCGCGACCCCGTCGCCGGGCGCGAAGGGGGCCTCCAGATGGTCCGCGGTGTACAGCTGCATCCCCGGCTCGGTCGTCGCCACCGTCAGCACCCGCCCGGACACCGGGTCGTGCAGCTCGGCCACCTCCTCGACGGCCGGCGTCACCCCCTTGTCCAGGACGAAGTTGTGGTCGTAGCCGGTGCCCACCTTGCGGACCGTGCGGAAGTCGAACCGGGTGCCCGTCACGTCCTCCAGCGCACCGGTCGGGATCAGGTCCGCGTCGACCGGCGTGTAGCGCGAGGCGGCGATCCGCAGCTCGTGTCCGCCGGTGCTCCCGGCCCCGCCCAGGTCGAAGTAGCTGTGGTTGGTGAGGTTGACCACGGTCGGCTCGTCCGTGGTGGCCTCGTAGGCGATCCGCAGCGCCCCGGACGCGTCCAGGGCGTACGTCGCCGAGACCTCCAGCCGGCCCGGGAAGCCCTCCTCGCCGTGCGGGCTGACCCGGCTCAGCCGCACCCCGTCCTCGACCGGCGTCACGTCCCACACCCGCTTGTCGAAGCCGCGCTCACCGCCGTGCAGCGAGTTCGGCGGGCTGTTGGGCTCCAGCGCGTACGTCAGCTCGCCCAGCGGGAAACGGCCGCCCGCGATCCGGTTGGCGTAACGGCCCACCAGCGCGCCGAAGTACGGCCCCGTGTGCGTCAGATAACCGTCCAGGTCGGCGAACCCCAGCACCACGTTCCCCGGGCGGCCGTCCCGGTCGGGTACCTCCAGGGACTGCACGATCCCGCCGTACGACAGGATCCGGACCCGGGTCCCGGCCCGTTCCAGGGTCCAGACATGGACCGGGGTGCCGTCGGGAAGTGTGCCGAAAAGTTCGCTCATGTGGGAAACCCTAGGTCACGGTTCCCGCGCCGTGACGGTGCGGTAGGCGATCTCCGCGAGCCGCGCCTGCCCGTCCGTGCTCGGGTGGAACCAGTCCCAGTGACTCAGCTGGCCCGTGCCGAAGTGGTAGTCGTACACCGCGTTGCGGTCGAAGCGGCAGCGGGCGTCCTTCTCGCAGACCTCCCGCAGCACCCCGTTGTACGCCTCCACCCGCTCCAGCACCGACTCGCGCCGCGCCGTCGCCGCCGCGTCCAGCGCGTCCGCGTCGCCGAGCATGGACGGGCAGATGCCCAGCCGCCAGATCTGCTTGCCGAGCGGGTTGCCGCGCCCCTGCGACCACAGCCGCTTCAGGTTCGGCACGCTCGCCACGTACACCTGTGTCCTCGGCAGTTTCCCGCGCAGGGCGCGCAGCGAGTCCTCGAAGTCCGCCCGGAAGTCCGCGACCGGCGTCATCCCCGAAACGGTGGACCGGCAGGCGTCGTTGGCCCCCACCATCACCGTCACCAGCTGCGGCCGCCGGGCCGCCGCCCGCTCGACCTGCGCGGGCAGATCCGCCATCCGGGACCCGGTCACCGCGTAGTTCCAGCTGCGCTCGGCCGCGCCCGCCGCCCCCAGCAGCCGCACGGCGAGGCTGTCGACCCGCGCCGAGCTGCCCGTCGCCCACGACACCTCCGGGCAGTCCGACAGGACCGCGCAGGCGTCGAAGCCACGGGTGATGGAGTCGCCGACCGCCGCCACCGAGTCCGGACTGCGGTCCCACACCGGGGTGGGCGAGGGCTTCGCCCGCGCCTGCGAGCCGCCCGCACCCGGCGGGTCGCCGCCGGCCGTGTCGCACCCCCCGGCCCCCAGGACGGCCGCCGCCACGAAGGCGACGACGGCTCGCACCCGGCTGCTCCGCTTCCGCATCCTCGGCCATCCCCTCGGTCGTCCCGTACGTCCTCCCCCTCCATCACAACGTGCGGGAGTTCCCGGCCGGCCCGGTGCAACGCCGCACCGCGTACAAGCGTCCCCCCGGGTGAATGGCAGACGATTGGGAGTACCGGGACCGACGGTACGTCACACTCCTTGCGCCGCCGCACGGTAGCCTCGCCATCAACGTGGCGACATGCCACTGAGCATGGCCCCAGTAGCAAGATGTCCCGCTCTGCCCGGAGGTCCCGGTGACGACACGTGGAGTTCTGTACGTGCACTCCGCGCCGCGCGCGCTGTGCCCGCATGTCGAGTGGGCCGTCGCCGGGGTGCTCGGTACGCGCGTCAACCTCGACTGGATCCGGCAGCCCGCCGCGCCGGGCACCTGGCGTTCGGAGTTCTCCTGGCAGGGCGAGGCCGGCACCGCCTCCAAGCTCGCCTCCGCCCTGCGCGGCTGGCAGATGCTGCGTTTCGAGGTCACCGCCGAGCCCTGCCCCACCGCCGAGGGCGAGCGCTACAGCTGCACCCCCGAGCTCGGCATCTACCACGCGGTCACCGGGATGCACGGCGACATCCTCATCCCCGAGGACCGGCTGCGCGCCGCCCTCCAGCGCTCCCAGCGCGGCGAGACCGACCTGGAGGCCGAACTCACCAGGCTGCTCGGCAAGCCCTGGGACGACGAGCTGGAGCCGTTCCGGTACGCGGGCGAGGGCGCGCCGGTGCGCTGGCTGCACCAGGTGGTCTGACCCGCCGCAGCGCCCGCCCCGCCGCCGCGAAACCCTCCCGTACGCCCGTCGCGTACGCCGTCACGTATCGCCACGCCGTGTACGCCGTCACGCGGCGCCCGTCGTGCACGTCGTCACGTACGTCCGTCGTGCACGCCGTACGCGGGCCGGTCGGGTGTCTGTCGCACGGCGCCCGCGCGGGCGCCGTGGCGCACGAGTCCTGCTGCCTCCCGTGGCTTCCCGTGGCTTCCCGAGTCGGCCTGCCCCGGAACGGACCGCGGCCCGTCGCCCGCGCAGGAGCGCGGGGGACGGGCCGTCGGGGGTCCTCGAAGTCAGCGGCGAGGACGGTGGGTTCAGACCGTGCGGAACGCCAGCACCACGTTGTGGCCGCCGAAGCCGAACGAGTCGTTCAGCGCGGCGATCCGGCCGTCGACGGGGAGCTTGCGCGCCTCGCCGCGGACGATGTCGGCGTTGGCCGCCGCCTCCGGGTCGAGGTTCTCCACGTTGATGGTCGGCGGCGCCACCCGGTGGTACAGGGCGAGGATGGCCGCGACGGACTCGACACCGCCCGCGCCACCGAGCAGGTGACCGGTCATCGACTTGGTCGCCGAGACGGCCATGTGGTCCGTGTCGTCGCCGAAGACCTTGCGCAGCGCCTTCAGCTCGGCGACGTCACCGGCCGGCGTGGAGGTGGCGTGCGCGTTCACGTGCACGATCTCCGCCGGGTCCAGGTCCGTGCTGTCCAGCAGGTGCTGGAGGGCGTGCGAGATGCCGCGGCCCTCCGGCTCCGGCTGCACGATGTCGTGGCCGTCGGCGGAGATGCCCTGGCCGACCGCCTCCGCGTACACCCGCGCACCGCGCTTGGCGGCGTGCTCGGCGGACTCCAGGACGATCACGCCGGCGCCCTCGCCGAGGACGAAGCCGTCGCGGTCGACGTCGTAGGGACGCGAGGCGCCCTGCGGGTCGTCGTTGTTCTTGGACATCGCCATCATGTTGCCGAACGCGGCGATGGGCAGCGGGTGGATCGCCGCCTCCGTGCCACCGGCGACGACGACGTCGGCACGGCCGGTACGGATCATCTCGATGGCGTAGCCGATGGCCTCGGCGCCCGACGCGCAGGCGGAGACCGGCGTGTGCACACCCGCGCGGGCGCCCACGAGCAGACCCACGTTGGCGGACGGACCGTTCGGCATGAGCATCGGCACGGTGTGCGGGGAGACGCGGCGGACGCCCTTCTCCTTGAGCACGTCGTACTGGTCGAGGAGGGTCGTCACGCCACCGATGCCGGAGGCGATGACGGCTCCGAGACGGTCGGGGTCGACCGCGCCGTCCTCACCGGCACGGCCGGTGAAGCCGGCGTCGGCCCAGGCCTCCTGGGCCGCGATCAGCGCGAACTGCGCCGAACGGTCGAGACGGCGGGCCTGCGGCCGCGGGATGACCTCGGTGGGCTCCACGGCGACCGGGGCCGCGATACGGACGGCCTGGTCGGCCGCCCACTCCTTGTCGAGGGGCTTGACGCCGGAACGACCGGCGATCAGGCCCTCCCAGGTAGAGGCTGCGTCGCCACCCAGCGGTGTGGTTGCGCCGATACCGGTGACGACCACGGTGCGATTGGTCGGGCTCACGGGAATTCTTTCTCCAACGGATACGAGGATTCAGCGGCGCCACCGCCGGGTGGCGGGGCCGGCAGCTCCCGGCCTAAGGGGTTGCTCAGGCCTGGTGCTTGAGGATGTATTCGGTCGCGTCACCGACGGTCTTGAGGTTCTTGACGTCCTCGTCCGGGATCTTGACGTCGAAGCGCTCTTCGGCGGCGACGACGACCTCGACCATGGACAGCGAGTCGACGTCCAGGTCGTCGGTGAAGGACTTGTCCAGCTGGACGTCCTCAACCGGGATCCCGGCGATCTCGTTCACGATCTCCGCGAGACCGGCGACGATCTCTTCCTGAGTGGCGGCCATGTCGGCGCTCCTTCGTAGATGTTCCAGAGGGTGTGGCTCCCACCGCGTGCGCGGCGGGTCTTGCGTTTCCCGTCCCGGATGCATGATCCGGCACGGAGTGCCTAGGGGAGGGTAACGACCGTCGCGGCGTACACGAGACCCGCCCCGAAGCCGATGACGAGCGCGGTGTCGCCGCTCTTCGCCTCGCCGGTCGCCAGGAGCCGCTCCATCGCGAGCGGGATCGAGGCGGCCGAGGTGTTGCCGGTGGTGCGCACGTCCCGGGCGACGGTGACGGTCTCCGGCAGCTTGAGTGTCTTCACCATCGAGTCGATGATCCGCTCGTTGGCCTGATGCGGGATGAAGACGTCCAGTTGGTCCGAGGTGATCCCGGCCGCCTCCAGCGCCTGCTGGGCGACCTTGGCCATCTCGAACACGGCCCAGCGGAACACCGCCTGGCCTTCCTGGGTGATCGCGGGGAACTTCTCGACCTCGCCGGTGCGGTAGTCCGTCCACGGCACGGTCTGCTTGATGGTCTCGGACTTGTCGCCCTCCGAGCCCCAGACGGTCGGGCCGATGGCCGGCTCCTGGGAGGGGCCCACGACGACCGCGCCCGCGCCGTCACCGAACAGGAAGGCCGTGGCCCGGTCCTCCAGATCGGTCAGGTCGGACAGCCGCTCCACCCCGATGACCAGGACGTACTCCGCGGAACCCTCGACGATCATGCCCTTGGCGAGGGTCAGGCCGTAGCCGAAGCCCGCGCAGCCGGCCGAGATGTCGAAGGCGGCGGCCTTGGCGGTGCCCAGCTTGTGGGCGATCTCGGTGGCGACGGCCGGGGTCTGCTTGAAGTGCGAGACGGTCGAGACGACGACGGCGCCGATCTGCTCGGCGGAGATCCCGGCGTCGGCGATCGCCTTGCCGGAGGCCTCGACGGACATCGCGGCGACGGTCTCCTCGTCGCTCGCCCAGTGCCGCGTCTCGATGCCGGAGCGCGAGCGGATCCACTCGTCGGACGAGTCGATCGTCTCGAGGATCACCTCGTTCGGCACGATCCGGGTGGGACGGTAGCCGCCCACGCCGAGGATGCGCGCGTACGGGGCGCCCTTGCTGGGCTTGATCTTCGACATGATCGGTCGGCTCCTCGGGTCGTCAGGCATGCTCGGCGATGAGTTCGCGAGCCGCGTCCAGGTCGTCGGGGGTCTTCAGGGCCAGCGTCGTGACGCCGGGCAGCGCGCGCTTGGCCAGACCGGTCAGCGTGCCGCCGGGGCACACCTCGATCAGCGCGGTCGCGCCGAGCTCCTTGAAGGTCTCCATGCACAGGTCCCAGCGGACCGGGTTGGCGACCTGGCCGACCAGCCGGGCGACGACCTCGTCGCCGGTGGCGACGGTCCGCCCGTCCTTGTTGGAGACGTACACGACCTTCGGGTCGGCGGGCACGAGCTCCTTCGCGGCCTCGGCCAGCTTCTCGACCGCGGGTCCCATGTGGTGCGTGTGGAAGGCGCCGGCCACCTTCAGCGCGACGACCCGGCGTACGCCCTCGGGCTTGTCCGCCTCCAGCGCCGCGAGCTGCTCCAGCGTGCCCGCGGCCACGATCTGGCCCGCGCCGTTGACGTTGGCCGCGGTCAGGCCCAGCTTCTCCAGATGCGGGACGGTCACCTCGGGGTCGCCGCCGAGCAGCGCCGACATGCCGGTCCCGGTGATCGCGGCGGCCTCGGCCATGGCCAGGCCGCGCTTGCGCACGAGGCTCAGCGCGGTGGTGTCGTCGAGGACGCCCGCGAAGGCCGCGGCGGTGATCTCGCCGACGCTGTGGCCCGCGACCGCGCCCGGGGCGAGGTCCGTGACGGCACCGAGTGCCGAGGCGGACAGCAGTCCGGCGGCGACCAGGAGCGGCTGCGCGACAGCCGTGTCCCGGATCGCGTCCGCGTCGGCCTGCGTGCCGTAGTGGGCGAGGTCCAGCCCGATGGCGTCCGACCACGCGGCGAGGCGGTCGGCGAATCCGGGCAGTTCGAGCCAGGGGGTCAGGAAGCCGGGCGTCTGAGCGCCCTGGCCGGGAGCGACGAGTACGAGCACTCTCACACTCTCTCTTGGGGACGGCCACGGCCGCCCGTGGGGACAGGGACGAAGAACAGCAGGGGGTTTTGTAGGCCTTCGACAAACCTAGGTCTGGGGATCTCCATCGACCAGACGCCCCAGGATCAGCGCGATCCGCAGTGTGAACGCGGATCGTACATCGGATGGCGACCAGCCGGTGACGTCCGTCACACGTCGGAGCCGGTAGCGCACGGTGTTGGGGTGCACGAACAGCATCCGGGCGGCACCCTCCAGGCTGCTCGCCTGCTCCAGGTAGACACTGAGCGTCTCCAGCAGCGCGGAGCCGGCCTCCTCCAGCGGTCTGTAGATCTCCTCCACCAGCTGCTCGCGCGCGCCGGGGTCGCCGGCGATCGCGCGCTCCGGGAGCAGATCGTCCGCCAGTACCGGACGCGGGGCGTCCTGCCAGGCGGAACACGCCTTCAGCCCCGCCGCGGCGGCCTGCGCGGACCGGGTTCCGGCCAGCAGGTCGGGGACGACGGGACCGGCCACGACCGGCCCCTGGGCGAACGGCCCGATCAGCGACTTGGCCACCGCGAGGGGGTTGTCGCTGCCACCGGCGATCACCACGAGCCGGTTGCCCAGCACCCCGGTGAGCACCTGGAGCTTGGCGTGCCGGGCGGCCCGCCGGATGGCCTCCACGGTCAGTTCGGAGTCGCCGTCCGGGGCGGTCCCCAGCACCACGCACACGTGTTCCGGGGCGTTCCAGCCCAGCGCGGCGGCCCTGCTCACCGCGCCCTCGTCGGCCTCCCCGCTGAGCACGGCGTTGACGACGAGCGACTCCAGACGCGCGTCCCAGGCACCGCGTGCCTCGGCGGCCTGGGCGTAGACCTGGGCGGTGGCGAAGGCGATCTCGCGGGCGTAGACGAGCAGCGCCTCGCGCAGCACGCGCTCGTCCCCCGGGGCCGCGACCTCGTCGATCGCGCTCTCCATGACCTCGATGGTGGTGCGCACCATCTCGACGGTCTGGCGCAGGGTGATGGCCCGGGTCAGCTCGCGCGGCGCGGTCCCGAACACGTCGGTGGAGATGGCCTGGGGGGCGTCGGGATGCCGGAACCACTCGGTGAAGGCGGCGATACCGGCCTGCGCGACGAGCCCGATCCAGGAGCGGTTCTCCGGGGGCATGGCCCGGTACCACGGCAGCGTCTCGTCCATCCGGGCGATGGCCTGGACGGCGAGGGTCCCGGCGGACTTCTCCAGCCGCTTCAGGGTCGCGGCGTGCGTCTGGACGTCGTGCGCTGCGCTGGGGGACTTGCTGGTTTCGGGTTCGGGCACGGGACAAGACTGCCTTATCGGGACGCCGACGTGTGCCGCCGGGTCGTGCGCGCGGTCCGCGGCGGGTCCCCCGCGGGGCTACCGTGGTGGTCGTGATGGACGTACGGCGCGCAGGCGAGCGCTACCGCGGAGGGGATCCGCGGGCCGGGATCGACTCCCGGCACGCCTTCTCCTTCGGCCCCCACTACGACCCCGGCAACCTCCGCTTCGGCGCGGTGATCGCCTGCAACGAGGAGCGCCTCGTCCCGGGCGCCGGCTTCGACGAGCACCCGCACAGTCACACGGAGATCGTGACGTGGGTGGTCGAGGGCGAGCTGACCCACCGCGACTCCCTCGGCCGCGAGACGGTGGTGCGCGCGGGGGACGTCCAGCGCCTGAGCGCGGCCTCCGGTGTCCGGCACGTGGAGCGCAACGACGCCGCCGTCCCGCTGACCTTCGTCCAGATGTGGCTGGCCCCGCGCGAGCCGGGCGGCGACCCGGTCTACGAGATCGTCCGGGGCATCGCCGACTCCACCCCCTACGCGGTCCCGGAGGCGGCCGCGATGCTGCACGTTCGGCGGCTGGCCGCGGGGGAGCGGACGGCGGTACCGGACGCGGCCCATGTGTACGTCCATGTCGTACGCGGCGCGGTGCGGCTGGACGGCGCGGAGCTGGCGGCGGGGGACGCGGCGCGGATCACCGACGCGAAGGACCTGGAGGCGGTGGGGGTGACGGCGGCGGAGCTGCTGCTGTGGGAGATGGCGGCGGCCTGACCGGGCGACCGGCCGTCCTTATCTTTCCGGGCGGGTGGCGCCCCGCCCCGGCGGCGCGTCGTGCGTCCGCGCCCGGAGGGAGGCGAGGGTGGGGGCCCTGGCCGGACCCCGCGGGTCAGCGGGCGAGTTCGGCGAGCACCGCGTCGGTGAAGGGCGGCCACGCCTCGACGGCCCAGGGCCCGAAGGCGCGGTCGGCCAGGGCGGCGCACGCGAGCCGCGCGTCCGGGTCGATCCACAGGAACGTCCCCGACTGCCCGAAGTGGCCGAACGTCCGCGGCGAGGACGAAGCGCCCGTCCAGTGCGGCGCCTTGGCGTCCCGGATCTCGAAGCCGAGGCCCCAGTCGTTGGGGTTCTGGTGGCCGTAGCCCGGCACGACGCCCTTCGTGCCCGGGTACTGCACGGTCATCGCCTCGGCGACGGTCCGCGGGTCGAGCAGCCGCGGCGCCTGCACCTCCGCGGCGAACCGCAGCAGGTCCGTCACCGTCGACACCCCGTCCTTCGCCGGGGAGCCGTCGAGACTGGTGTCCGTCATACCGAGCGGCTCCAGCACCGCCTGGTGCAGATACTCGGCGAACGGGATGTCCGTCGCCTTGGCGATGTGCTCCCCGAGCACCTCGAAGCCCGCGTTGGAGTACAGCCGTCGCTCCCCGGGCGCCGACATCACCCGGTGCTCGTCGAACGCCAGCCCCGAGGTGTGGGCGAGCAGATGACGGACCGTCGAGCCCGCGGGGCCGGCCGGCTCGTCGAACTCGATCGCCCCCTCCTCGTACGCGACGAGCGCGGCGTAGGCGGCGAGCGGCTTGGTGACCGAGGCCAGCGGGAAACGCCGCCCGGCGGGTCCATGGGTCCCCAGGACCGTGCCGTCGGCCCGTACGACACCCGCCGCAGCGGTGGGAACCGGCCAGTTCTCGATCATTGCCAAGCTGTTCAGGGGCATGGTCCAGAGCCTAAGCGGCTCACAGGGGCAACTCCGTCAAGGGGCCGGGCTCGGCCCGGCCCACGAGACTCGCGCACGGCACGCCGGTCGGCGTGATCACGCCATGCTCCTTGTTTTCCGGCCTTTCCGTTTGCCTGGAGTGCACTCGAAGGTCATAGCTTGGGGGTCATGACGGTGATGCACACCACGCCCGCGGCCACCGAACAAGCTCCCGCCCCCACGGACATCTGCTCCGCCCCGCCGCCCAGCCGGTATCCACGCCCCGACGGCCGGGACCGCTACACGATCAGCGAGGTCGTCGCGTTCACCGGTCTGACCGCACACACCCTGCGCTGGTACGAGCGGATCGGTCTGATGTCGCACATCGACCGTTCGCACACCGGCCAGCGCCGCTACAGCAACCGGGACCTGGACTGGCTCGACCTCGTCGGCAAGCTGCGGCTGACCGGCATGCCGGTCGCCGACATGGTCCGGTACGCGGAGCTGGTGCGCGAGGGCGAGAGCACCTACGGCGAGCGGCGCGACCTCCTGGAGGCGACCCGGCGGGACGTCCGGGCCCGGATCGCCGAGCTGCGGGACACGCTCGCCGTGCTCGACCGGAAGATCAACTTCTATACGGACGCCGGAAGCGTCCGCGAAACGGAGCGCGCAGGATGACGGACGGCAGGATACGGACCGTGCGGCTCGGCGGGAGCGGTCCCGAGGTCGGCCTCCAGGGACTCGGCTGCATGGGCATGAGCTGGGCGTACGGCGCACCCGACGTGAAGGAGTCGCGCGCCGCCCTGGAGCGTGCGCTGGAACTGGGCGTCACTCTCTACGACACCGCCGAGGGTTACGGCGACGGGGACAACGAGCGGTTCCTCGCGCCGTTCTTCGAGGCGCACCGGGACGAGGTCGTGATCGCGACCAAGTTCGGCGTCCGGGTGCCGCCCGAGGACCGCAGCAGGCGGATCGTCCGGGGCGATGCGGCATACGTCCGCCAGGCCGTGGAGGGCAGTCTCGGACGTCTCGGCGTCGATGTCATCGACCTCTACTACATGCACCGGCGCGATGTGAACGTGCCGATCGAGGAGACCGTCGGCGCGATGGCCGAGCTGGTGAGCGCGGGCAAGGTGCGGCACCTCGGCCTGAGCGAGGTCACGGCCGACGAGCTGCGCGCCGCGCAGGCCGTGCACCCCATCGCCGCGGTGCAGTCGGAGTGGTCGCTGTTCAGCCGGGACATCGAGGCCCGGGTGGTGCCGGCCGCCGCCGAGCTGGGCGTGGCCCTGGTGCCCTACTCGCCGCTCGGACGCGGTTTTCTCACCGGCACGTTCTCCGACGCGGCCAAGGAGCTGTCCGACGACGACGTCCGCCGTACGATGCCCCGCTTCAGCAGGGAGAACGCGGTGGCGAACGCGGCCCTCCTGGAGCCGCTGCGCACGGTCGCCGAGGCTCACGGCGTCTCCCTCGCGCAGATCGCCCTGGCCTGGGTCCAGCAGCGTTCGGCGGTGCACGGTCTGCCGGTCGTGCAGATCCCGGGTACGACCCGACGCCGCAGGGTGGAGGAGAACGTGGCGGCGACCCGGGTCGTCCTGACGGAGCAGGAGCTGGCCCTGCTGGAGCCCATCGCCGGCCAGGTGGCGGGCACCCGGTACCCGGACATGTCGTTCTCCTCCGCCGGGCGCGAGTAGCCGGTCCCCGGGGGCGTCAGAACTCCGCGAGCAGCTCCGCCTTCTTCACCGAGAACTCCTCGTCCGTCAGCAGCCCGGCCCGGTGCAGCTCGCCGAGATGACGGATCCGTTCGGCGATGTCGGCGGGATCGCGGCGCGGCGCCGGGACGGTGAGCGCGGCCGCGGGTACGGCAGGCGCGGCCGCCGGCCCGCCGGCCCGCACCGCGGCCAGCACGGCCGCGGCGAACGGCAGCGACTCGTGCACCGGTCCGTACCCCAGGCCGAACACCACCGCCGCCGGGTCCTGGTCGGCCTGCGCGGCCTGCTGCTCGGCCGGGTCCCGCCGCAGCAGCCGCAGATGCCCCTCGAAGACCTCGGGGGAGCGCCATTCGACCCCGGCGAGGCCGGTGACCGGGAAACTCTGGTCGCCGGCCTTCCACTTCGCCGAGGACGCGCCCGTCCAGAACCAGCGGAAGGCCACCGTCCGGCCGTCGAAGGACGCCTTCGCGTCGTACGCCTTGAACTGCCGGGGCGCCTCGGGCGCGGGCACCAGATGGCGCTCGGCCGGGCCGGACTCGGTGAGCAGGGCACGCAGTTCGTCGGCGTAGTACTCGGCGAGCGTCGCGCGCTCGGCCGGCAGCACCAGCCGGTAGGGGTCGGCGCCCTCCTTGAGCTGCCCGTCGGCCGCCTCCATCAGCGGGTCGGCGCCCGGCCGGGGCTCGGCCCGCAGGACGACCGTGCCGCGCTTGCCGGGAGTGAGGGTCACCGCCTCGATCGCCGCGAGCGGGACGCGCCGTTCGCCCAGCGCCTGGAAGAGCTTCGGTGTGCGGATCCCCCGTTCGTAGCGGATGAGCACGGAGTCGGACTCGAACTCCCAGGCGGCATGAAATCCGGCCAGTACGTCACCCATGCGGCTCATCGTATGCGGCACGAGCTCCTCCGTCGCCTCCCCGGGCAGACCGCGATTTCTACGTCTCTACGCGCGTTCTGCCGTTGCCTTGCCGGGCAGGCCCGCCCGGCACCCCTTGTCCTGCTGGGCGCACCGCACCGCCCGGTACGCGCCCGTGCCGATGTCGGCGAGGTTGCGCAGGCTGTCCGTGCCCGGCTCGAAATAGCCGCTGTGCCCCTGTGCGTCGTGCGCCGACAGCACCCGGGCGCCGAACGCGGGGGACACCGGGTCGGCTCCGTGGCCGAGGCCCCCGACCTCCAGGTGCGGCACGTCCTGCACCCAGTCGCTCGCGTCCCGCATCGCCCACACCCGGGCGGAGGTGCCCAGGTGGGCGACGCTCGGCACCCGCATCCCCGGGCTGGCGGCCACGGCTATGTCGACCACCCGGCGGGGCATGTCGCGCGCGGCGACCCCGCACAGCACGGAGCCGTAGCTGTGACAGAACATGGCGACCGGCGTGGTGCCGGGCAGCGCGCGCAGCAGCGCGTTCAGCCGGACGGCGCCGTCCTCGGCGCGCATCGCGGTGGCCGAGTCGATGCCGAGTCCGGCGGGGGCCGTGTAGTCGGCCCAGGCGATCACCGCGGTACGGACCGCGGGGCGCACGGACCGCTCGGCGCGGTGGAGGGACTTGGCCATGCCGACGGGCGCCGAGTACCTGCGGTTGGTGCGCTGGAAGGTGAGCAGGTCGGTGTCGACACCGGGGACGACGACCGAGATCCGCTCGGCCCTGGCGAGATCCCCGAAGACCTCGGCGGCGCGGCCGGAGCTCTCCGGGTCGAAGGCGAGGATCTGGCGGCCGCCGCTCATCATCGACTCGAAGCGGTGCATCCTGCGCCCCGCCTCCTGCTGCCCCGCCGGGCTGAGCCGGCTGTCGTGCATGCGCGCCCGCTCGACCTCGCGGGCCTGTCCGAGCGCGACCCGGTTGGCGCGGTAGCGCAGCCGGACCGGGGCGCCGTTCATGTTGCCGACCGCGAGCGGGTAGCGGGTCGCGAGCTCGTTGCGCTCGCGCGGGGTGAGCGAGGCGAAGAACCGGGACAGCCGGGCGGGGGCCGTGTGCGGGTCGGGCAGCCGGTGTCCGCCGGCGCGGCCGTGCTCCCAGGCCGTCAGGGAGGCCTGGAGGGCGGTCGCCTCCCGCTGCTGGCGCAGAGCCGTCCAGCCGGTGGTCGCCAGCATCACGAACACGACGGCCAGTGCGAGCAGCGCGCGCCAGACGTTGAGTTGCGGGGAGGAGCCGAAGGAAGTCACTGGGAGGACACACTAGGAGAACGAGAGGGCCACGCGTTAACCGAGTGACAGGGATCACGTTTCGATGGCGGTGGCGATGCTCGCGGGCGCCCTCGGGTGCCGCTGGGGCAAGGTTCCGGCCCGGTTCTCAGTCGAGGCCGGCGGGGGCGCGCCAGTGTCCGGTGAGTGCCACGCCGACCTGGTCGAGGTAGCGGGCCGTCAGCTCCCGGATCGCCCGCGGGCTGAAGTCGTCGCCCGTGCTCCACTGGCGTTCCGTCACCCGGATCACCCCGCCGAAGACGGCCACCGCGAGGCGGGGCCGCGGATCGGTGTCCAGGTCGAGTCCCTCGCGCTCGGCCAGCACGCGCGCGATGCGCTCCTCCGTCTCCGCGGAGCGGCGCAGATGGGCGGCGAGCAGGGCGGGCGTCGACTCGATGGTCCGGTACATCCGTACGTACAGCTCGACCGGTACGACGGCCTCGATCACCTCGCTGAGCCGGTCCCAGTCCTCCAGCAGCGCGTTGCGCAGGGCCTCCATGGGAGCCTCCCCCGGCGGCCGCGCCGCCACCGACGCGACGAAGTGCGCCTCCGCCGTCTCCTGGACGGCGAACGCCGCGTCCTCCTTGCCGGCGAAGTAGCGGAAGAAGGTGCGCTGCGAGACCTCGACGGCCTCGGCGATGTCGTCGACGGTGGTCTCTTCGTAACCGCGGCCGGTGAACAGGTCGAGGGCGGCCCGCAGCAGCGCCTCCCGGGTGCGCTGCTTCTTGCGCTCGCGCAGTCCGGGCGGTGGTGCGGTGTCCATGGGGTCTCTCCTGCCTGTTCGGTACGCGGCGTGACAGTTACCGACTTGTGAACTGGTTTGTCAATTGTCAGTGGCTGTCACTAGCCTCGAAGGCATGACTAGTCAGACCACCATCGACACGACGGGGCCGGGGGACAAGGCACCGGCCGCCACCCCGTCCGGTCCGGCCCCGGAGGCCGGCGGACTGCGCGGGCACCCGTGGCTCACCCTCATAACCGTCGCCGTCGGCGTCATGATGGTGGCCCTCGACGGCACCATCGTGGCCATCGCCAACCCGGCGATCCAGAAGGACCTCGGCGCCACCTTCGCCCAGGTCCAGTGGATCACCAACGGCTACTTCCTCGCCCTCGCGGTCTCCCTGATCACCGCGGGCAAGCTCGGCGACCGCTTCGGCCACCGGCAGACCTTCCTCATCGGCGTCGTCGGCTTCGCCGCCGCCTCGGGTGCCATCGGCCTGTCCGACAGCATCGCGCTCGTCGTCACCTTCCGCGTCTTCCAGGGCCTGTTCGGCGCGCTGCTGATGCCGGCCGCGCTGGGCCTGCTGCGGGCCACCTTCCCGGCCGAGAAGCTCAACATGGCCATCGGTATCTGGGGCATGGTCATCGGTGCCTCCACCGCCGGCGGCCCGATCCTCGGCGGTGTGCTGGTCGAGCACGTCAGCTGGCAGTCGGTGTTCTTCATCAACGTGCCGGTCGGCGTCGTCGCCCTCGTCCTGGGCGGCCTGATCCTGCTCGACCACCGGGCCGAGAACGCCCCGCGCTCCTTCGACCTGCTGGGCATCGCGCTGCTCTCCGGCGCGATGTTCTGCCTGGTCTGGGCGCTCATCAAGGCTCCGGCGTGGGGCTGGGGCGACGGCCTGACCTGGGCCTTCATCGGCGGCTCGGCCGTGCTCTTCGGGGCGTTCGCCTTCTGGGAGACGAAGGTCGCGGAGCCCCTCATCCCGCTGGCGCTGTTCCGCTCGGTCCCGCTGTCGGCGGGCGTGCTCCTGATGGTCCTGATGGCCATCGCGTTCATGGGCGGCCTGTTCTTCGTGACGTTCTACCTCCAGAACGTGCACGGCATGAGCCCGATCGACGCCGGCCTGCACCTGCTGCCGCTGACCGGCATGATGATCGTCGGCTCGCCGCTGGCCGGCCTGGCGATCACCAAGCTGGGCCCGCGGATCCCGCTGGCCGGCGGCATGGCGGCCACCGCGATCGCCATGTACGGCATGTCCACGCTGGAGACGGACACCGGCAGCGGCATCATGTCGCTCTGGTTCGCCCTGCTGGGCTTCGGCCTCGCGCCGGTCATGGTCGGCGCCACGGAGGTCATCGTCGGCAACGCCCCGATGGAGCTCTCCGGTGTCGCCGGCGGTCTCCAGCAGGCCGCGATGCAGATCGGCGGCAGCCTCGGCACCGCCGTCCTCGGTGCGGTCATGGCGTCGAAGGTGGACAGCGACCTCGCCGGCAACTGGAAGGCCGCGGGTCTGCCGCAGCTCACCCCCACGCAGCTGGACCAGGCCGCCGAGGCGGTCCAGGTCGGTGTGGCGCCGGTGGCCCCGGGCACCCCGGCGGCGATCGTCGCGAAGATCACGGATGTCGCGCACGACACCTTCATCTCCGGTATGAGCCTGGCGTCCCTCGTCGCCGCCGGTGTCGCGGTGGTGGCGGTCTTCGTCGCCTTCCTCACCAAGCGCGGCGAGAACGCCGAAGCGGGGATGGGAGGCGCCCACATCTGACGGGAGTCTGACGGCGTTTTCACGGTAATTCCCCTATGAGGGTGACAACGCCAGAGAATCCTGTCCGCCGGCACGCGTCGCACGTAACAGTGGGTCAAGTCCTCCGGTACGGCATGTTCCACAGGCATGTCCGTACGGCAAGGAGGGCGGCCGGGCTGCGGCGCGCTGCCGGAGGGGGGCAGCGCGCCGAGGCCCGCGGGCCGATGACCGGCCCCGGCCCGATCGGGAGCGGGCGAGGCGCCCGCCCCCGGAAGCCCGCCCGGCCCGCCGTCCCCCTCGGGGGATGTCCGCACGCCCCGCGCTCAGTGCGTCTGTTCGCCGCCCACCGGCTCCCGTACGGCCCCCGCCCGGGACAGCGCCGCCACCTCCGCGCGCAGGGCCCGCACCTCCTCCGTCAACCGCTCGATCGCCTCCGTCTGGCGCCGCTCCTCCACGTCGTCCTTCTCGAACCGGGCGATGAACCACGCGGCGATGTTCGCGGTGACCACACCCAGCAGGGCGATCCCGGACAGCATCAGCCCGACGGCCAGCACCCGGCCCATCCCGGTGGTCGGCGCGTGGTCCCCGTACCCGACCGTCGTCATCGTCGTGAAGGACCACCACACGGCGTCACCCAGCGTGCGGATGTTCCCGTTGGGCGAGTCCCGCTCCACCGACAGCACGGCCAGCGAGCCGAACATCAGCAGCCCGACGACCGCCCCGCCCACATAGGTCGTCAGCCGGATCTGGGAGGCCATCCGCGCCCGCCGGCCCACCAGCATCAAGGTCGCCACCAGCCGCAGCAGTCGCAGCGGCTGAAGGATCGGCAGCACCACCGCGCCCAGGTCCAGCCAGTGCGTGCGGACGAACTCCCGGCGGTGCCCGGACATCGCCAGGCGCACCAGATAGTCCGCGGCGAACGCCCCCCACACCGCCCACTCGGTCACCGTGCACGCGATCGTCAGCGTGCGTCCGGCCGAACTGTCCACGATCGGCACGGCATAGGCGAGGGCGAACACCACGGCGAGGGCCAGCAGCGGCCGTTGGGTGCGCTGCTCCCAGCGGACCTGTCCCGATTGTTCCTCCATGAGCGCATCGTAAAGAACGCGTAAGGGCGGCGGGACCGATCGGTCCCGCCGCCCCGGCGTGCGCTCAGGCGCGCGGAGTCACGCGTCGCCCCCGGCCGTCCCCGGATCCGCCGCCGCCACGTCGAGCAACTGGTACCGGTCGACGGCCTGCTTCAGGACCGAACGGTCGACCCTGCCCTCGCGCGCCAGCTCGGTCAGCACCGCGACCACGATCGACGGCGCGTCGATGTGGAAGAACCGGCGGGCCGCGCCACGCGTGTCGGCGAACCCGAACCCGTCCGCGCCCAGCGACTGGTAGGTCCCCGGCACCCAACGGGAGATCTGGTCCGGAACCGAACGCATCCAGTCGGAGACCGCCACGAACGGCCCCTCGGCCGTGCTCAGCTTCCGTGTCACATACGGCACCCGCTGCTCCTCCTCCGGGTGCAGCAGGTTGTGCCGCTCGACCTCCACGGCCTCGCGCCGCAGTTCGTTGAAGGAGGTCGCCGACCAGACGTCGGCGCGCACGTTCCACTCCTCGGCCAGCATCCGCTGTGCCTCCAGGGCCCAGGGCACCGCCACGCCCGACGCGATGATCTGCGCCGGGACCGTGCCCGCGCTGCCCGAGGCGATCCGGTGGATGCCCTTGAGGATGCCGTCCACGTCGACGTCCGCGGGCTCCGCCGGATGCTGGATCGGCTCGTTGTAGACGGTGAGGTAGTAGAAGACGTCCTCGCTGTCGGGGCCGTACATCCGGCGCAGGCCGTCCTGCACGATGTGCGCGATCTCGTACCCGTAGGCCGGGTCGTACGCGACACAGCCGGGGTTCGTCGAGGCCAGCAGCTGCGAGTGGCCGTCCGCGTGCTGGAGTCCCTCACCGGTCAGGGTCGTACGTCCGGCGGTCGCGCCCAGCACGAAACCGCGCGCCAGCTGGTCGGCCATCTGCCAGAACTGGTCGCCGGTGCGCTGGAAGCCGAACATCGAGTAGAAGACGTAGACCGGGATGAGCGGCTCGCCGTGGGTCGCGTAGGCCGAGCCGGCCGCGATCAGGGAGGCCGTGCAGCCCGCCTCGGAGATGCCGTCGTGCAGCATCTGCCCGGTGGGCGACTCCTTGTAGGCGAGCAGCAGGTCACGGTCGACGGACTCGTACTGCTGCCCGAGCGGGTTGTAGATCTTCGCGCTCGGGAAGAACGAGTCCATGCCGAACGTGCGGTACTCGTCCGGCGCGATCAGCACGAAACGCCTGCCGATCTCCTTGTCCCGCATCAGGTCCTTCAGCAGTCGTACGAACGCCATGGTCGTGGCGATCGACTGCTGGCCGGAGCCCTTCTTCACGGTCGCGTAGGTCTTGTCGTCCGGCAGGACCAGCGGCCTGGCGCGCACCACCCGGGTCGGCACGTACCCGCCGAGCCCCCTGCGCCGGTCGTGCATGTACTGGAGCTCCTCCGAGTCGCGGCCCGGGTGGTAGTACGGCGGCAGGCCGGACTCCAGCTCCTGGTCGGAGATCGGCAGGTGCAGCCGGTCGCGGAAGCCCTTGAGGTCGGCGACCGTCAGCTTCTTCATCTGGTGCGTGGCGTTGCGGCCCTCGAAGTTCGGGCCCAGCGTCCAGCCCTTGACGGTCTTGGCGAGGATGACCGTGGGCTGGTCCCGGTGTTCGACGGCGGCCTTGAACGCGGCGTAGATCTTCCGGTGGTCGTGACCGCCGCGGCCCAGGTGCAGGATCTGATCGTCGGTCATGTGCTCGACCATGGCGCGCAGTCGCTGGTCGTCGCCGAAGAAGTGGTTGCGGATGTAGCCGCCCGACTCGGTGGCGTACGTCTGGAACTGGCCGTCCGGAGTCGTGTTCATCTTGTTGACCAGGATCCCGTCGCGGTCCTGGGCGAGCAGCGGGTCCCAGGTCCGGTCCCAGATCAGCTTGATCACGTTCCAGCCGGCGCCCCGGAAGACCGACTCCAGCTCCTGGATGACCTTGCCGTTGCCGCGCACCGGGCCGTCGAGCCGCTGGAGGTTGCAGTTGACCACGAAGGTCAGGTTGTCCAGGCCCTCGCGGGCGGCGATGGTCAGCTGGCCCAGCGACTCCGGCTCGTCCATCTCGCCGTCGCCGAGGAACGCCCACACGTGCGACCTGGAGGTGTCGGCGATCCCGCGCGCGTGCATGTAGCGGTTCATCCGGGCCTGGAAGATCGCGCCGATCGGGCCGAGGCCCATCGACACGGTCGGGAACTCCCAGAAGTCCGGCATCAGCCGCGGATGCGGGTACGAGGACAGACCGTAGGGCGCCCTGGACTTCTCCTGGCGGAACGCGTCCAGGTTGCGCTCGCTGAGGCGGTCCAGCAGGTACGCGCGGGCGTAGATGCCGGGGGAGGCGTGGCCCTGGAAGAAGACCTGGTCGCCGCCGTCCCCCTCGTCCTTGCCCCGGAAGAAGTGGTTGAAGCCGACGTCGTAGAGCGAGGCGGAGGAGGCGAAGGTGGCGATGTGGCCGCCGACGCCGATGCCCGGCCGCTGGGCCCGCGAGACCATCACGGCCGCGTTCCAGCGGGTTGCGTTGAGGATCCTGCGCTCGATCTCCTCGTTGCCGGGGAAGAACGGTTCGGCCCGGGTGGGGATGGTGTTGACGTAGTCCGAGCTGCGCATCTCGGGCACGGCGACGCGCTTCTCGCGGGCCCGCTCGATCAGCCGGAGCATGAGGTACCGGGCACGCTCCCGGCCGCGCTCGTCGATGGCCGCGTCCAGGGAGTCGAGCCACTCCTTGGTTTCTTCGGGATCGAAGTCAGGAACCTGACTCGGAAGGCCGCCAATGATGATCGGGTTTCGATCGGATCCGGAAGCCACGCTGGTCCTTACCTGTCAGAGGGCTGCTTTTGCTGTTCTTTCCCGGGTTCTCGGTCTGTCTGCGCCGCTCCCCATCGTGTACCTCGGTGCGACAAACGTCATCTCTACCGAGGGGTAACCCGGATCTGTGTCACTTCCCCCTGATTCCCGAAGGGACAAAGGGGGCACAAGGGTGTGGTGTGGGTCACTTCCGGCCGCTGCGGCGTGCCTGGAGTTGGGGCGACACGGCCCGGATCGTCACCGTTTCGGCGGTCTGAACCGCCGGGTACTTGCGCGATCCGCCCCGCCCGTGTGGACTACGGCCAATGCTTCGCGCACGCGCGTGGCTGAGATATTCACCAAGACATGATCAGGAGGCAACCCGTGAGCGCGACCGCGGACCACGCGGAGGAGCGGACGAGCCCTGCCGTCAGGCTGGGGTTCCAGCCCGAGCAGGTGGTCCAGGAGATCGGCTACGACGACGACGTAGACCAGGAACTCCGCGAGGCCATTGAAGAAGTTGTCGGCAGCGACCTGGTGGACGAGGACTACGACGACGTAGCCGATGCCGTGGTGCTGTGGTTCCGCGACGAGGACGGCGACCTGACCGATGTGCTGGTGGACGCCACCACGTACATCGAAGAGGGCGGCGCGATCCTGCTTCTCACGCCGAAGACCGGACGTGATGGCTACGTGGAGCCGAGCGACATCTCGGAAGCCGCGACGACGGCGGGGCTGTCGGCCTCCAAGAGCGTCAGCGTGGGCAAGGACTGGATCGGCAGCCGGCTGCTGACCCCGAAGGCGGCCAAGACCAAGAAGTAAGGTCCCGTCCCACCCCCCGGACGGGCTGGCGGTCAAGGTAGGCCAGCCCGTCCGCAGTTTCGTCGTGCCCGATGCGTAGGCTGGGCTCAGCGCTCTCAGCGTTGTCAGCGCTCTCACCCGAGCAGCCCACCGAAAGGGAAGCACGACGATGGCGATCCAGGTCGGCGACAAGGCCCCCGACTTCGAGCTCAAGGACAACCACGGCAGCGCCGTGAAGCTCTCCGACTTCCTCGGCAGCAAGAACGTGGTCCTGCTCTTCTACCCGTTCGCCTTCACCGGCGTCTGCACCGGTGAGCTGTGCGAGCTGCGTGACAACCTGCCGCAGTTCGCCGACCGCGACACCCAGCTGCTCGCGGTCTCCAACGACTCCATCCACACCCTGCGCGTCTTCGCCGAGCAGGAGGGCCTGGAGTACCCGCTGCTGTCCGACTTCTGGCCGCACGGCGAGGTCTCGCGCGCCTACGGCGTCTTCGCCGAGGACAAGGGCTGCGCGGTGCGCGGCACCTTCGTCATCGACAAGGCGGGCGTCGTGCGCTGGACCGTCGTCAACGCCCTGCCGGACGCGCGCGACCTGAACGACTACGTCAAGGCGCTCGACACCCTGTGACGGTTCGGTTCCACGGACTGCAAGGTGCGGGAACCCGTCACTAGGATCGAGTCGTTGATCCGATGCCAGAGCACGCAGGGGCTCCCCGCCCCAGGAAACCAATGGAGGACTCGTGGGAGTCAGCCTCAGCAAGGGCGGCAACGTTTCGCTGACGAAGGAGGCCCCCGGCCTGACGGCGGTCATCGTCGGCCTGGGGTGGGACGTGCGCACCACCACCGGTACGGACTTCGACCTGGACGCCAGCGCGCTGCTGCTGAACACGGCGGGCAAGGTCGCCAACGACGCGAACTTCGTCTTCTTCAACAACCTCAAGAGCCCCGACGGCTCGGTGGAGCACACGGGTGACAACCTCACCGGTGCGGGCGAGGGCGACGACGAGGCGATCAAGGTCGACCTGGCGAGCGTCCCGGCCGATGTCGACAAGATCGTCTTCCCGGTCTCGATCTACGACGCGGAGAACCGCCAGCAGTCCTTCGGCCAGGTGCGCAACGCGTTCATCCGCGTGGTGAACCAGGCCGGCGGCGCCGAGATCGCCCGTTACGACCTGTCCGAGGACGCCTCGACGGAGACCGCGATGGTCTTCGGCGAGCTGTACCGCAACGGCGCGGAGTGGAAGTTCCGTGCCATCGGCCAGGGCTACGCCTCGGGTCTGCGCGGCATCGCGCAGGACTTCGGCGTCAACGTCTGAGACCTGGTCCCGAACCAGGACGTCCGTCCGGCGCCGTCCCGTTTACGGGCGGCGCCGGACGCGCAGGACAACCGAAGAAGCAAGACCTAGGGGAGGACCAGCATCATGGGCGTCACGCTTGCCAAGGGGGGCAACGTCTCCCTGTCCAAGGCCGCGCCGAACCTCACACAGGTGATGGTCGGGCTCGGCTGGGACGCACGCTCCACCACCGGAGCCCCTTTCGACCTCGACGCCAGCGCGCTGCTGTGCAAGGACGGAAGAGTTCTGGGCGACGAGTGGTTCGTGTTCTACAACCAGCTCACCAGTCCGGACGGCTCGGTGGAGCACACGGGCGACAATCTCACCGGTGAGGGCGAGGGCGACGACGAGTCGATCATCGTGGACCTCTCCAGGGTGCCCGCGAACTGCGACAAGATCGTTTTTCCGGTGTCGATCCACATGGCCGACGAACGCGGCCAGACTTTCGGTCAGGTCAGCAATGCGTTCATCCGCGTCGCCAATCAGGCCGACGGCCAGGAACTGGCCCGTTACGACCTCTCCGAGGACGCCTCGACGGAAACCGCGATGATCTTCGGCGAGCTCTACCGCTACCAGGGCGAATGGAAGTTCCGGGCGGTGGGTCAGGGGTACGCGTCGGGTCTGCGGGGCATTGCCCTGGACTTCGGGGTCAACGTCTCGTAAAGCGATGTCGGCGAGGTCCCGTCGAGCGATGTCGGCGAGCGGGCCGGGCCCGTCACCCGGCGGACCTCGGCTCTTCAGGCAAGGCACATGGGCCCGCCCGTGTTGTCCGCAGAGCCCTCCCTCTAGACTTCGGGGTCAACACTTCGTAAAGCCGAGTGTGACGCGGGGGAGGCGCTTCCCCGGACTCCGTCCGGGACGTTCCCCTCACACAGGATTGGGTAGCCAGTGCTTCTGAAAACCTTCGGCTGGTCGTTCGCGGTCACCGCGCTCGGCTTGGTCGCAGCGGTCTTCTACGGGGGGTGGGAGGCTTTCGGCATCGTGGCGATCCTCTCCGTCCTGGAGATCTCGCTGTCGTTCGACAACGCGGTGGTCAACGCCGGAATCCTGAAGAAGATGAATGCCTTCTGGCAGAAGATCTTCCTCACGGTCGGCGTGCTGATCGCCGTCTTCGGGATGCGGCTGGTCTTTCCCGTCGTCATCGTCGCCATCAGCGCCAAGATCGGACCGATCGACGCGGTCGACCTCGCGCTCAACAACAAGGACCAGTACCAGCAGCTGGTCACCGACGCCCACCCGGCGATCGCCGCCTTCGGCGGGATGTTCCTGCTGATGATCTTCCTCGACTTCATCTTCGAGGACCGTGACATCCAGTGGCTGCGCTGGATCGAGCGGCCGCTGGCCAAGCTCGGCAAGGTCGACATGCTGTCGGTCTGCATCGCCCTGGTCGTTCTGCTGATCACCTCCTTCACCTTCGCGGCCCACGCCCACCAGCACGGCGGCGCGCATGTCGACAAGGCGCAGACGGTGCTCATCGCGGGCATCGCCGGTCTGATCACGTACATGGTCGTCGGCGGGCTCTCCGGCTACTTCGAGGACAAGCTGGAGGAAGAGGAGGAGCGCGAGCACGAGGCGGAGGAGGAGGCCGAGCGGACCGGCAAGAAGAAGCCGGCCATCGTGCTGGCCGGCCAGGCCGCGTTCTTCATGTTCCTCTACCTGGAGGTCCTGGACGCGTCGTTCTCCTTCGACGGTGTGATCGGCGCCTTCGCCATCACCAACGACATCGTGCTGATGGCCCTCGGCCTCGGTATCGGCGCGATGTACGTCCGCTCGCTCACGGTCTACCTGGTCCGCCAGGGCACCCTCGACGACTACGTCTACCTGGAGCACGGCGCGCACTACGCGATCGGCGCGCTGGCCGTGATCCTCATGGTCACCATCCAGTACCAGATCAACGAGGTCATCACCGGTCTCGTCGGCGTCGTCCTGATCGCCCTGTCCTTCTGGTCCTCCGTGCGCCGCAACCGCGCGCTGGCGGCGGCCGGGGGAGAAGCGGGGTCGGACGAGAAGGCCGAGGTCCCGTCCGGGGTGTGACGACCGGCGGACGAGGGGAACGCTTCGTGCGGGGCGGCAGGCGACAGAGGTCCGCCGGCCGCCCCGCAGGCTTTTCGGGTGTGGGTGAAGGTGGGGGTGGGGGCGGGGCATGGGCTTCTTCGACGGGCTCTGGCGCGGGCGCGCGCTCGATTTCGACTCGGGCAGCGCGGCGAGCAACGCGATCGAGCTGACCAAACGGCATCACTACGTCTCCCTCACCAAACAGGGAGCGGCCACCGGCACCCTGCGCATCAACCTGACCTGGCGGATGCGGACCTCCGACTTCGGCGGCAACCAGCGCGAGAGCCTGCTGCGCCACCCCTTCAAGGCGCTCAAGCCCCCGGAGGTCGTCGGCCACAGCCAGAGCATGGTCAACGTCGACCTCGACCTGGGCTGCCTGTACGAGCTGAAGGACGGCACCAAGGGCGTCGTCCAGCCGCTCGGCGGCTACCTGGGCGACGTCAACGCCCCGCCGTACGTGAAGCTCAGCGGTGACGACCGCTTCGGCTCGGCGTCCGGCGAGACCATGTACATCAATCTCGACCACCGCGACGACATCAAGCGTCTACTGGTGTTCGTATACATCTACGACCAGACGCCCGCCTTCGACCGTACGCATGCCCTCGTCACCCTCTACCCGAGCAACGGCCCGCGGATCGAGATCGGCCTCGACGAGCGCCATCCGCAGGCCCGCTCCTGCGCGGTCGTGCTGATAGAGAACGTGAAGGACGAGCTGATCGTCCGGCGCGAGGTGAAGTTCGTCTACGGCTTCCAGGCCGAACTGGACCGGCTGTACGGCTGGGGACTGCAATGGGGGCGGGGCTACAAGACGAAGGTCGACGGCTGACGCCCGCGGCCCCCAGGGGCGCCCGGACGGCCTGACCGGCCCCGACGGGCCCCGGGACCGGGTCCGGCGCGGTGCGGCGCCAGGCATCCCCGCGCATCCCCGCGCAGGTCCGCACAGGACTGGCGGACGCGGTGCCGTCAGCGGCCGATGAACTGCGGGCCCTGCGGAGGCAGCCGGAACTCCCCGGCCGCGGCCGGGACGGCCGGGACGGGCTGAGGATAGCCGTACGCGGGCTGGCTGGTCGGCTGCGGGTAGCCGTAGGCCGGCTGGACCGTCGCGGGCGGCTGCGGATAGCCGTAGGCGGGCTGGACGGGGACGTTCGCGGGCTGCTCCGGCGGCAGCGGCTGGGAGGTGGTGGGGGGCGGCGGCTGGACGGACTGCGACTCCTGGACGGCCTCCGCCTCGTCCACGGAGATGCCGAAGTCGGTCGCGAGACCCTTGAGCCCGTTCGAGTAGCCCTCGCCCAGCGCCCGGAACTTCCAGCCGTCCCCGCGCCGGTAGAGCTCACCGCAGATCAGCGCGGTCTCCTCGCCGGTCTCCGGCTTGATGTCGAAATAGGCCAGCGGTTCGCCCTCGGCGACCGAGGCGTCGTACAGCACGATGCGCAGTGACCGTACGCGATCGAACGTGACGCCGTCCGCCGAAGCGACCAGCAGAATCTGGCCGACGCTGGGCTCGACACCGACGAGATCTGTCTGGATCGTATCGGTGAGGCCCTCGGCCACCCGCTTCTTGCCGAGGCGCCAGACCTTCCCGGAGGGGTGCCGGGGCTGGTTGTAGAAGACGAAGTCCTCGTCGGAGCGCACCCGACCGTCGGGGCCCAGGAGCAGCGCGGAGACGTCCACGTCGGGGGCGCCCTGTCCGGGCGTCCAGCGCAGCACGGCGCGCACCGCCGTGGCTTCGAGCGGGACGTTCGACCCCTTCAGCATCGCGTGCGTCATGCGGTCATCCTGCCCTCTCGGTCCTGATCACGACAATGTGGGGGTGAAACCGGGCATGGTGACCCACTGTGTTTGTCGGCGTTACCTGAACTTCACGCCCGGAGGGAACCTCCTTCTCGGATCCCTACGTACTATTACCGGCCACACGTAGACACTTCACAGGCCACATTCATGCGCCGTTCCGTCACCATGGGGGAGCTCAATGCGTCATTTCGGGCACATCGCCCCTGAGGTGCGGAAGCGCCTCTTCGTCCAGGAGCCGTGCGAGTTCACCACGGACTCCCCGGCCCGGCTGCTGTCCGCGGCCCTGGGGGCCACGCTCTACAGTCCGGCGATCCGCCCTCGGCTCGCCGACGACATCGTCAAGCAGGCCGAACGCGGCGTGGTCTCGATGGTGCTGTGCCTGGAGGACTCGATCGCCGACGCGGACGTCGAGCAGGGCGAGGCGAACCTCGTCCGCCAGTTCGCCGACCTCGACGCGCGCACCGGCGTGGACCTGCCGCTGCTGTTCATCCGGGTCCGTACCCCCGAGCAGATCCCCGACCTGGTCCGCCGCCTCGGCCCCACCGTCCGGCGGCTGTCCGGGTTCGTCATGCCGAAGTTCACCGAGCAGCGCGGTGTCCCCTTCCTGGAGGCGCTCTCCGCGGCGGAGTCGGCGAGCGGCCGCCGCCTGTTCGCGATGCCGGTGCTGGAGTCGCCCGAGCTGCTGTACCGCGAGTCGCGCGTCGACACGCTGGAGGGCATCGCCCGCGCCGTCGACAAGTTCCGCGACCGGGTGCTCGCGCTGCGCCTGGGCGTGACCGACTTCTGCTCCTCATACGGCCTGCGCCGGGCCCCCGACATGACGGCGTACGACGTCCAGATCGTCGCCTCCGTGATCTCCGACGTGGTGAACATGCTGGGCCGCGCCGACGGCACCGGCTTCACGGTGACCGGGCCGGTGTGGGAGTACTTCCGCGTCCCGGAGCGCATGTTCAAGCCGATGCTGCGGCACAGCCCCTTCCTGGAGGGACAGGCCGTCGAGCTGCGCGAGATACTCATAGAGCACGCCATGGACGGACTGCTGCGGGAGATCTCCCTGGACCAGGCGAACGGCCTGCTCGGCAAGACCTGCATCCACCCCTCCCACGTACCGGCCGTGCACGCGCTGTCCGTGGTCAGTCACGAGGAGTTCAGCGACGCGGCGGACATCCTGCGGCCCGAGCGCGGCGGCGGGGGTGTGCTGCGGTCGGCGTACACGAACAAGATGAACGAGGTGAAGCCGCACCGCGCCTGGGCCGAGCGGACCATGCTGCGCGCGGAGGTCTTCGGCGTGGCGCACGAGGACGTCAGCTTCGTGGACCTGCTCGCCGCAGCCATCACCAGCTGAACCGGCCGGGCACCCGACCGGCGACATCGACCGGCGAGATCGACCGACGAACCCGACCGACGCACCGGCTACACACAAGGGACGCATGAACAACGCAGTGAACGACGGGGTCTGGTCCGGAACCTGGGTCGCCGAACGGCTCGGTCTCGAACTGGTGGGCGACGACCGGCTGGACGACCTGCTGGGGCTGGCCCTGCGCCGCAACCCCAAGCGGGCGCATCTGCTGGTCTCGAACGTGCTCGGCAAGCACGTGCCGCAGTCCCCGTCCGTCGTCTACGGCCACGGCTTCGACCTCGGCCGCCGGGTGCGCGACCTGCTCGGCGACGAGGAGGCGGCCCGGGCGGTCGTCCTCGGCTATGCGGAGACCGCCACCGGCCTCGGCCACTGTGTCGCCGACGGTCTGGGCCTCGCCCCCTACCTGCACTCCACCCGCCGTCCGGTCCCCGGCGTGGCCCGGGCGGGCGGCTTCGAGGAGTCCCACTCGCACGCCACCTCCCATCTGCTGCTGCCCGAGGACCCCGCGCTGCTGCGCGGCGACGGCCCGCTGGTCCTGGTCGACGACGAGTTCTCCACCGGCAACACGGTCCTGAACACCATCCGTGACCTGCACGGGCGCTATCCGCGCCGGCGCTACGTCGTGGTCGCGCTCGTCGACATGCGCTCGGCCGCCGACGCGGGCCGGCTGACGGACTTCGCCGCGGAGATCGGCGCCCGGGTCGACCTGGTGGCGGCCGCCTCCGGAACCGTGCTGCTGCCCGAGGGCGTGCTGGAGAAGGGGCAGGCGCTGGTGGCCCGGCACGAGTCCGCCGCGCCGGCCGCCCCGGCCCCGGACGGCCGGGTCGAGCGCGTCGACCTGGGCTGGCCGCGCGCCGTGCCCGACGGCGGACGGCACGGCTTCACCCCGGGCCACCGTGCCCGGCTGGAGGCCGCGCTGCCGGCGATGGCGGTCCGGCTCGCCGAGGCGATACCCGGCGACGCCCGGCGCGTCCTCGTCCTCGGCTTCGAAGAGCTGATGTACGCACCGCTCAGGCTGGCCCGCGAACTCGAACAGGCCGTGGCCGCCGACGTGCGCTACTCCACCACCACCCGCTCGCCCGTCCTGGCCGTCGACGACCCCGGCTACGCGATACGCAGCCGCCTGGTCTTCCCCGCCCACGACGACCCGGCCGACGGCCCCGGCGAGCGCTACGCCTACAACGTGGCCGGCGCGGGCTTCGACGCGATCGTGGCGGTCGTGGACTCGGCCGCGGACACCCCGCGACTGCACGCCCCCGACGGCCTGCTCGCCCAGCTCGCCGCGCACGCCCCGCACGTCCTGCTCGCGGTCGTGCCCTCGTACGTCCCCGAACCGCCGCACGTACCCGAAAGGCCCGCCATGCTGCCCGAGCCCCTTCGCGGCCCCGCCTTCTCCTCGTACGCGCCGGAGGAGGTGGGCTGGCTGCTCCAGGACCTCTCGGACGTCACTCTGGAGGCGCCGACCGAGGAGCGCGAGGAGGCCATCCAGAGCGGTGGCGCCCACTACGCCGAGTCGCTGCCGGTGGAGTACCAGCCCAGCGAGCACTACCAGGAGCTCTTCCACGCGGCGCTCGCCACCTCGGCGGCCCGGATCGCCCACGCCGTCGGCGTGGTCACCGAGACCGTGCTCGCGGAGCGCTCCCAGGACCGGACCGCGGCCCGCTCCGGCGAGGACACCCCCGCGGCCCGCCCGGTCCTGGTCTCGCTGGCCCGCGCGGGCACGCCGGTCGGCGTCCTGATGCGCCGCTGGGCCCAGTTCCGCTACGGCCTCGAACTGCCGCACTACGCCGTGTCGATCGTGCGCGGCCGGGGCATCGACGCCAACGCGCTGCGCTGGCTGGCCGCCCACCACGACCCCGCCGACGTGGTCTTCGTCGACGGCTGGACCGGCAAGGGCGCCATCACCCGGGAACTCGCCGACGCCATCAAGGAGTTCGAGGAGTCCGACGGCATCACCGGCTTCGACCCGGAGATCGCGGTGCTGGCCGACCCGGGCTCGTGCGTGCGCACCTACGGCACCCGGGAGGACTACCTCATCCCCTCCGCCTGCCTCAACTCGACCGTCTCGGGCCTGATCTCGCGGACGGTGCTGCGCGCGGACCTGGTGGGCCCGCACGACTTCCACGGCGCGAAGTTCTACCGCGAACTCGCCGGTACGGACGTCTCGGTGGACTTCCTCGACACGGTCGCCGCGCGCTTCGGCGAGGTGGTCGACGCGGTGGACGTGGCGGTCAAGGAGCTGCTGTCCGCCGACCGGACCCCGACCTGGGAGGGCTGGGCGGCCGTCGAGCGGATCAGCGAGGAGTACGGCATCCACGACGTCAACCTCGTCAAGCCCGGCGTCGGCGAGACCACCCGGGTGCTGCTGCGCCGGGTGCCGTGGAAGATCCTGGCCCGCGCCGGGGCGGGCGCCGACCTCGACCACGTACGCCTGCTGGCCGAGCAGAGAGGCGTGCCCGTCGAGGAGGTCGACGAACTCCCCTACACCTGCGTGGGCTTGATCCACCCCAAGTACACCCGCGGCGCGACCGGTGCCGACGGCAAGGCGGTGGCGGTCTGATGCCGGTGCTGGTGGCGAGCGACCTCGACCGTACGCTCATCTACTCCGCGGCGGCGCTCGCGCTGACCATGCCCGACGCGCGGGCCCCGCGGCTGCTGTGCGTGGAGGTGCACGAGAACAAGCCGCTGTCGTACATGACGGAGACGGCGGCCGCACTGCTCACGGAACTGGGTGACGCGGCGGTGTTCGTGCCGACCACCACCCGCACGCGCAAGCAGTACCTGCGCATCAACCTGCCGGGCCCGGCGCCGACGTACGCGATCTGCGCCAACGGCGGTCATCTGCTGGTGGACGGCGTGTCGGACCCGGACTGGCACGCGCAGGTGACCGCGCGGCTGGCCGACGAGTGCGCGCCGCTGGCCCAGGTGCAGGAGTACCTCGCGCGCTCCGCGGATCCGGTCTGGCTGCGCAAGCAGCGCATCGCCGAGGACCTGTTCGCCTATCTGGTCGTCGAGCGCGAGCTGCTGCCCGAGGAGTGGGTGAAGGAGCTCGCGGCCTGGGCGGAGAACCTCGGCTGGACGGTGTCGCTCCAGGGCCGCAAGATCTACGCGGTGCCGAAGCCGCTCACCAAGAGCGCGGCCGTGCGCGAGGTCGTCCGCCGCACCGGCGCCGACCTCACCCTCACCGCGGGCGACTCCCTGCTCGACGCGGACCTGCTGCTGGCCGCCGACCAGGGCTGGCGGCCGGGCCACGGCGAACTGGCCGACGACAACTGGACGGCACCCGCGGTCACCGCGCTGCCCGAGCGGGGTGTGCTGGCGGGCGAACGCATCCTGCGGGAGTTCCTGCGCGCCACCCGCGGCTGAACGCGGGCCGCCGCTTGTAGGCACCACGCGGTGCCTACAGCGGCGGCGCGGTGCCGTACAGCGGCGTGAGGCGGTGCCGTACGGCGTCGGCGCGGTGCCCCGTACAGCGGCGCTAGGCGGTGCCTACAGCGGCGCTAGGCGGTGCCTACAGCGGCGCGGGGCGGTGCCTACAGCGGGGCGAGGCGGTGCCCACTGCGGGGCGAGGCGGTGCCGTACGGCGGGGCGCTCGCCCGCTCCGTCACGGAGCCTCACTTCTTCCCCCGGGGGTCTCACAGCGCCCCGCAGCGCCCCACAAGGGCCCCACAAGCGCCCCACAAGGGCCCCGCAGCGCCCCGCAAGGGCCCCGCAGGGCCGCCGGGCGCGGTTCCGTTCCGGTCGGCCGTCAGCCGCAGCAGCCTCCGCCGCAGCAGCCACCGCCGCCCCCGCCCGCCCTGGGCGCGGGGGCGGCCGCGGCCGCCGACCCGCCCACCGCGACCGTTGAGAGCAACTTCACTGTGTCGGCGTGTCCGGCCGGGCAGTCGGCCGGATCGGCCGACTGCGCCATGGGGCGGCTGAGTTCGAAGGTGTCGCCGCAGGTCCGGCAGCGGTATTCGTAGCGAGGCATGGCTCAAGGCTAGGGCCTGTCCGGCGGAGGACGTCGCAGGAACGCATCGATGCGGTATCAGTCCAGGTGAGCGGGGTTTAGTGGGTCCGGCTGCCAGACGGAGGAGGGCGCCGGGTCGAGGGGGCAGCCGACGGCCGGCGACAACGCCACCGGGGACCGCCCCGCCGCGGGAGGGTGTGCCGGGTCCCGCGTCCGCGGCATGACCCCCCGGACAGGCCCTCACCGACACGACCGTAATGTGCGGTCTTGGATTGCCGTGCGATCGCTTCTGTCTGTTTCTTGTGCGGAGAATTCGCAAAGATCGCTGGTAATTTGGCAGAGCCGCGATGAGCCGCAGGGCTTGACCCTGATCCGGTGACACAGGGGGATACCCGCCGTACGGGCGGTAGTTGTGTCGAACCGCGCGAGCACCACGGAGTGCGGAGGGAGACCCAGTCGTGACCGACGAAGGGCAGGGGGCGGAGGCCCACGGGGGTGACGATCGGCCGCGCGGTCGCCGCGCGCCGAATCGTTCCCGCCGTCGGCGTGCCGAGGGGGAGATACCGGCCGGTATGACCGGGGCTTTCGACCAGGAGCCTCAATCGCCGGACGTCACCATGCAGTTGCGGTTCGAGCCGCCGCCGGAGCCGCCACGGACTCCCGTGCCGCCGCCTCAGATGTCGGACGAAACCATGCAGTTGCGGTTCGAACCGCCACTGACACCGAAACCGACACCAAAACCGAAACCGACGCCGAAACCGACCTCCGCGCCGTCGCCGATGTCGGACGAAACCATGCAGTTGCGGTTCGAACCGCCTCCGCCGGCCGACGCCACCATGGAGCTGAGGGTGGTCAAGCCCTCGGAGCTGCCCGCCCGTTCCGCCGGCCGGCGCGCGACCCGGTCCGCCTCGCCGGCCCCGTCCGCCGGACGCCTCGCCGTGGCGGCCGCGCCGCTCCTGGCCGCGCTGGCCCGTCTGCTGGCACCGGTGACCGCGCGTCTGGCTCCGCTGACGGAGCGTCTGTCCCCTTATATACGACGGCTGGAGCCGTACGCCCGCAAGCTCAGACCGCAGTACCCGCGCCCCGGCCGCACCGACTGGCGTCGCTGGATACCCTCCTGGCGGCAGTCGGTGGGCGCCTTCTTCTCGGCCATCGGCATGACCGGCGCCTTCCTGGTCGTCGCGTACGCGGCCACCGACATCCCGCAGAACCTCAACTCCTATGCCACCCAGCAGGACAACGTCTTCTTCTGGTCCGACGGCACGCCCATGGCCCGCACCGGCTGGGTGCAGCGGCAGGACATGCCCCTGAAGGACATACCCGAGGACGTCCGCTGGGCGGTGCTGGCGGCCGAGAACGCGAGCTTCTACTCCGACCCGGGCATATCCGTCTCCGGCATCGGGCGGGCCCTGTACCGCACGGTCGGCTCGGGCGACACGCAGGGTGGCTCCACCATCACCCAGCAGTACGTCAAGAACGTCTATCTGACCCAGAACCAGACCATCAGCCGCAAGTTCACCGAGGCGATGATCTCCCTCAAACTCGACAACCGGATGAGCAAGGACAAGATCCTCGAGGGCTACCTCAACACCAGCTGGTTCGGCCGCGGCACCTACGGCATCCAGCGCGCCTCCCAGGCCTACTACGGCAAGGACGTCGGCGAACTCGACGTCAGCGAGGCCGCCTTCCTCGCCTCCCTGCTCAAGGGCGCCGGTCTGTTCGACCCGTCGCTGAGCAAGGCCAACCACGCCCGTGCGGTGGAGCGCTGGGGCTGGATCCTCGACCGCATGGTGGACCTCGGCAAGCTGTCCCCGGCCGAGCGGGCCAAGTACAAGACCTTCCCCGAGCCGCTGAAGCAGTCGAAGACCTTCTACACCGGAAGCCAGAGCGACTATCTGGTGGAACTGGCCCAGCAGTACGCCAAGAAGGCCGCAGGTATCTCCGACAAGGACTTCGACCTCGGCGGCTATCAGATCTACACGACGTTCGACCGCAAGCGGGAGACGGCGCTGACCAACGCCGTCGCCAAGGCCCGTAAGCAGGCGAAGCGGAAGGACGCGGACCTCGCGAAGGCCGCCCACTTCGGCGCCTCGTCGATCGCCGCCGACGGCCGGATCCTCGCCGTCTACGGCGGCCCCGACCACCGCACCCAGGGCTACAACGAGTCCAACGCCACGACGGTCCCGGCCGGTTCGGCCTTCACCCCGTTCGTCTACGCCGCCGGGCTCGAGAACGGCGTCCGCACCACCCGCGACAGTCCCGCCACCCCGATCACCGGCGACGCGCTCTACAACGGCGACGACGGCGTGCCCGTCACCACCCCGGAGGGCCCCTACTGGGACCGCGGCGGCAAGAAGGTCGCCGCCCACAACGACGGCGGGAAGTCCTACGGGCAGATCAGCCTGCACCGGGCGCTCGCCGACTCCGTCAACACCCCGTTCATGCAGCTCGGCATGGACACCGGCCTCGACACGGTGCGCGCCACCGCGCAGGCGTCCGGGCTGCTGTCCTCCAGCTTCGGCGCCCAGGTGCCCGCGATGTCCGTGGGCAACGCCACGCCCAGCGCGATCCGGATGGCGAGCGCGTACGGGACGTTCGCCGACGCGGGCCGGCACACCGAGCCGTACTCGGTGAGCCGGATCACCCGCAACGGATCCAAGGTCGCGCTGAAGAAGCCCGCGTCGCAGCGCGCGGTGCGGGCGAAGGTGGCCGAGGAGGTCCGCTCCGCGCTCTCGGACGCGTTCCGTACCGCACATCCCACGGCCGCCCCGGCCTCCGCGGAGGTGACGGGGAAGATCGGCACCACCCAGAACGACACGGCCCTGTGGTACGTGGGCACGGCCCGGTCCGTGTCGACGGCGGTGGTGGTCTACCGCATCGACCTGGCCAAGAGCCTCGAACCGCTGCCCCTGGAGGGGATCGCGGGCACGCCCGCCGACAGCGTCCCGTACGACATCTGGTCGGGCGCCATGAGCCCGCTCGGCTGACCCCCGCCCCGGGCACCCGCCCTCCACCCCCACGGAGAATGAGCCGCGCATGAAGTCACCCTCCGGGCGCCGCCGCGCAGGCCGCGCCCCGCTCCGCACCACCCGGCCCGGGTTCCTCACCCTGGCGGTCCTCCTGGTCGCGGCGTCCCTGGTCGCGGGCTACCTGGTCCTGACCCGTTCCGACAGCACCGCCCCGACGGCGTCCGCGGGCAAGCAGGCGGTCCCCAAGGCGAAGAAGACGCCCTGGGACGGCAGGACGAAGGTGCTGGGGGACGGCTCCACCTCCTACACCGGGCCGCAGCAGGGCGAGTTGAAGCCCGTACCGCTCAAGAAGGGCGAGAAGCCGCCGCAGTTCGTCGTCTTCTCCTGGGACGGCGCACTCCAGGGCGACGACGAGCTCTTCTCGCACTACCGGGAGCTGGCCAAGGAGTACGGCGCCCACATGACGTTCTTCCTCACGGGCATCTACCTGCTGCCCAAGAACAAGAGCGACCTCTACAACCCGCCGCAGCACCCGCGGGGTTCGGCCGCGATCAGCTACGCCACCGACGAGCACATCCGCACCACGCTGGAGCAGCTCGGCGAGGCGTGGAAGGACGGCAACGAGATCGGCACCCACTTCAACGGGCACTTCTGCGGCGCCAAGGGCGGCGGCGACTGGAGCGTCGAGGAGTGGAAGAGCGAGATCGACCAGTTCTACGACTTCGTGGAGCACTGGAAGACCAACACCGGCTTCACCGACATCGCCCCGCTGCCCTTCGACTTCAAGAAGGAGGTGACCGGCGGCCGCGCCCCGTGCCTGGAGGGCCAGGCGAACCTCCTGAAGGCCATCAAGAACTACAAGTGGGCCTACGACGCCAGTTCGGCCGGCGACTTCCAGATATGGCCGAAGAAGAAGGAGGGCATCTGGGACTTCCCGCTCCAGATGCTCCCGTACGAGGGCGGCAAGTACCAGGGCCTGTCCATGGACTTCAACTTCCTCTACAACCAGTCCGAGGGCGAGACCGAGGGCGACGTGGCGAAGTACCCCGAGTGGGAGCAGGAGACCGTCAACTCGTACATGGCGGGCTTCAACCGCGTCTACTACGGCAGCCGGGCGCCGCTGTTCATCGGCAACCACTTCGAGGACTGGAACGGCGGCATCTACATGAAGTCGATCGACCAGGTCATCAAGAACGTGTGCACCAAGCCGGGCGTGAAGTGCGTCTCCTTCAAGGAGTTGGCCGCCTGGATGGACGTGCAGAAGCCCGAGACCCTGGAGCGCCTGCGCAGTCTGGACCCGGGACAGTCGCCCGACTGGTCGACGGTGGTGGAGTGATCGCCTTGACGGACAAGGCAGTTGTGGCAAATGCGGACGTCGTGACAGCCCTGAGGCGGTAATCAAACCTCAACCGCAGCCCCCTTCACAGGAGCCACACACGGCGTGCGAAGATGCCGTTCCCGGCGTCCCCAGTGCCGGGTTAGAGGGGAAACATCAGTGAAGTCAAGGAAATTGAAAGGTACGCGCCGTCGCGTCACGATAATCGGGGCGGCCGCCGTCTCGGTCGTCGCCGGTGCGGCGCTGCTGCCCAACTGGATGGCCGGCGCGGCGGTCGTCGACGATCCCAAGGTGGACGCCAAAACCAAGGCGACCTTCCAGCGGCTGGCGGACGCGGTCTTCACCGACCGTACGGACGCCCTGGTCAGCGGTGCGCAGGGCAACCGTGCCAAGCCGCTGACGGACACCTTCTCCGGAGGTGTCCGGATGTCCTCCGGGCAGGCCCGCCGCCAGGACTCGGCCCTGTCCACGCTGGACCAGCGCAAGGACCTGCTCGCCAAGCTCGGTGAGAAGTACAGCAAGGGCAGCACCACCGTCACGCTGGACGCCACGAACGTGAAGGGCCGCACGGCCAAGGCCGCGGTCACCGAGACCACGACCCTGACCTACTCCAAGGTCCGCGGCAACGAGCCGAAGACCACCGGCTTCCAGGCCCACCACGAGCTGACGTTCACCGCGGACAGCCACGGCAACTGGCAGCTGACCGGTATCAAGGAGACCGACACCGGTTACCTCGCCGTCAACCAGGTGGCCAACCCGGCCGCCAACCCGGCGGTCAAGGCATCGCCCTCCCCGACGGGCAAGGCCTCGGCCACCCCGACGGCCAAGGCTTCGGCTTCCCCCACGGTGAAGGCCTCGGCCTCTCCGACGGTGAAGGCCTCGGCGTCCCCGACGGTGAAGGCCTCGGCGTCCCCGACGACCGCCGACACCACCACGCCGGACGCCCCGCGCGCGGCGACCACCCGGCCGGCGCCCGCCAACCCCAAGAGCTTCACCGGAACCACGTACGACTACAAGGCCATGGCCGCGTACGCGGAGAAGTACTGGAGCACCTACAACAAGGACTACCCGGACTACAACGGTCACGGGGACGGCGGCGACTGCACCAACTTCGTCAGCCAGTCGCTGAAGGCGGGCGGCTGGAAGCACGTCCCGGGCTACGTGTACGACTACACCAAGTGGTTCGGCAACGCCGACATCCAGTCGGACTCGTTCGTCGGTGTCAACGAGTTCTCGTGGTTCGCACAGAACTCGAAGCGGGTCACCCCCCTCGCGAACGTCTACCAGGCGGACATCGGTGATGTCATCCAGATGGACTTCGACAAGGACGGGTCCAAGGACCACTCCATGATCGTCACCTACCGCAGCCCCGACGGCGTGCCGTACGTGACGTACCACTCCACCAACACCTTCCGCCGGTCGGTGGCGAGCCTCGTCGCGTCGTACCCCAACGCCGCGTTCTACGCCTACCGCACCTGAGAAGACCGCGCCCGCCGCTCCCGCCCGGTCAGTCCGGACCGCAGGGGGACGGCGGGCGTGTCCGTGGGGCCCGGAGCTCCGGACTCAGTGCCCCGAGCCGCGCTCCTCGCGGATCCGCGAGACGACCTGTGCCGCCGACCGCCGCACCGCCTCCGTCTCCGTCAGGAAGTGCCAGTAGTCGGGGTGACGCCCCTCCAGGGTGCCGATCGCCCGCTCCAGCCGGGCCACCGCGTCGTCCAGCGGCCGCGCGTCCCGCGGGTCCGGCGTCGTACGCCCCGACATGGCCAGCCGCTGGGCGTCCCGCAGCGCGAACCGGGTGCGCTCGATCTCCTGCTGCGGGTCCTTCTGCACGGCGTTCAGCCTGGTCAGCCGGTCACCCGCGGCCGACACCGCCTCGTCGGTGGTGTTCAGCAGCGCCCGTACGGTGGACAGCAGCGCGGTGGCGTCCGGCCAGCGCTGCGCGTCCCGCGCGGCCTGGGCCTCCGTCAGCTTCGTCTCGGCCTGCCGTACGTTCTGCGCGGCCTGTTCCGGCACGCCCTGGAGGTCCTGCCAGCAGGCGGCCGCGAACCGCCGCCGCAGTTCGCTGAGGACCGGGTCGACCTGCCCGGCACGGGTGGTCAGGGCCTGGGCCCGGGTACGCAGCGACACCAGCCGGTGGTCGATCTCGGCGGCCTGCTCCGGCAGCCGGCCGGCCTGCGCGCGGATCGCCTCGGCCTCCCGGGAGACCCGCTCGGCCCGCTCCAGGGTCCCCGCGACCCCGTGCTGTCCCGCCCCCTGGTTCAGCCGGGTCAGCTCCGGCCCGAGGGCGGCCAGCCGGGCGGCCAGGTCGTCCGCGCGCAGCCCGGCCGCGCGGGCGCCGTCCAGGGCGTTCGAGGCGGCCAGCAGGACCTGGCGGGCCCGCTCGACGGCGGGCGCGAGCCGGGCCAGCTGGGTCTCGGCCTTGCCGAGCAGCGGCCCGAGCCCGTCCGTGAACCGGTCCAGTTCCCCTTTGACCCGGTCGAGTTCGTCCTTGGCCCGGGTGAGTTCGGTGCGGGCGCGGACGGCCGCCGACGCCTCCAGGTCGTCCCGGTCGAGGTCGTGCGCGTCGACGGTGTTGATGTACTGCTGACTGACCTCGTCGATCCGTCTGCCGAGCGCCTCGAAGTCGGCGACGGCACGCCGGGCCGCGGGGGTGCCGTCGACGGCCGTGATCGTCTCGATGGAGATGCGCAGATCGCGCTGGGCGGTGTCCAGCTCGTAGAACGCGGACGCGGCGGCGTCCTTCGCGGCCTGCGCCTCGGCGCGCTGGCTCTCCGCCCGCCCGCCGAACCAGCGCCGGGTGCCGCCCCCGGCGAACGCGGCGGGCAGCGCGAGGGCGACGACGAGCGGCAGACCCATCAGCGTCAGGGTGTCCCGCACGTCCCGCAGCGCGCTTCGCACGGGACGGGGTGCCCCCGGCACCGACGGCGAGTACGGCTGTCCTGGTGTCGCCGTCACATCCCTCTCCCGTGCTGTGATCCGCCCTGCCCGGTGTCATTCTCCCACCGGTGGAGGACGAACACACCGGCCGGTCGGTTCACGGTACGGACCGTGACTTTCCCGCCGGCCGGTGCGCGCGGGTCCGTCGCCGGGCGACGGCGGCCCCGGACCCGCGCGTTCCCGCGATACGCGTTTGCCGGACAGTGCCCCCGGCAATGTAGGCTGTCGACTCGTCCTGGGTGCGTAGCTCAGGGGTAGAGCGCCTGCCTTACAAGCAGGATGTCGGCGGTTCGAAACCGTCCGCGCCCACCAGGACCGGCCGAAGTGCCGGTGCGAGAGGCCCCCGCGGAAGTCCGCGGGGGCCTCTCGTGTGTCCCGCCGGCCGCGTGTCCCGCCTGCTTCGCGGGCGCCGACGCCGTAGCGTGTTCCGGCGGCGGGGACCGTCAGGGGGCGGTGTCGTCCGCGGGTGCGGTCTCGTGGGCGTGCTTGAGCCGGGTGCGTGCCTCCATCCGGTCCCCGGCCGCGATCTCGGCCCAGAACCGGTGGCAGGTGACGAACACCGCGAGCTCGTGCTCCCGCTGCCGCAGCTTCTCCACCTCGGCCTGTTCGTCCGCCGTCCAGCCCGGGGAGGCGGGGCGCTCCACCTTGCGCCAGCCGTTGTGGTCGCTGAAGCCGTCCAGCGGCTCGACCGACCAGGGGAGCCGCTTCAGCAGGGCCGACAGCTCGGCCCGGACCTGATGCAGCTCCTCCTGGCCGGCGCGGAGGTCACTGGGGAAGTCATAGGTCGTAGCCACGCGGCAATGCTACGCCTGTTCGATTTTGCGGTGCGAGTTCCTTCCGGGGGTTCATACGAACGAGTGTGCCGAACGCGTGTTCGGTTCAATGGAGATGCGACCCGGGCCCCCGCCGAACCTGCCGTGGGGCCGTGACAGGTTCCGCGGCGGCCCGCGCGGTCAGTGCCCTGCGTCCGCCAGCTGCCCCACCACACGGGCCGCCACGGGTACGGGAACGCCGTGCCGTCCGGCCGCCCGCAGCAACGCCCCGCCGATCGCGTCCAGTTCGAGCGGACGGCCCGCTTCGGCGTCGCGCTGCATCGACGATCGGGTCCGCGCCGGGAAGGCGTCGTAGCGGGCCAGTGCCGCGGCCGGGTCGGACGGGCCGCCGCAGGCGCGGCTCACCGCGGCCGTCTCCGCCACCAGGGCCGCCAGCTCCTCGCGGTGGCGGGTGCGGATGTCGCCCAGGGGGAGGCCGTACCGGGTGGTGAGCAGGGCGAAGGGGGCGAGGAACGACATCTTCGCCCACAGCGCGGCCGCCTCGTCGGGCAGCACGCGGGTGACCGCTCCGGCGGCCGCGAGAGCCCCGGCGAGCCGGTCCAGGAGGGCGCGCGGGACCGGGTCGCCGGTCAGGTCGACCTCCGCGAACGGGCTGCCGTGTTCGATCACCCCGGGCGCGACCCGGGTCGACTCGACGCGGATGACGGCGGGCGCCACCCGGTCGGGGCGGTGGTGCTCGCGCAGGGCCGCCGGGTGCTCCACACCGTTCAGGAACGGTACGAGGAGGGCGTCGCCGAGGGCCGCGGGCGCGACCCGGGCCAGGGCCGCGTCGAGCGCGGTGTGCTTGACGGCGACCAGACAGGCGTCGACCGGTTCGTCCAGTTCCGCGGCCGCCTCGACCCGGGCCGTGAAGTCCCCGAACAGCTCGCTGCGGACGCGGATGCCGTCGGTGCGCAGGGTGCGGGCCGTGCCGTCGCCCGCCAGGCAGATCACCCGGTGCCCGGCACGGGCCAGCAGCGCGGCCAGCAGGCCGCCCACACCGCCCGGACCCAGGACGGCCACGGTGAGTTCGTCGTTCGCCATGATGGATGGCTCCTCTCGTCGGTCGGCCCCGTCACGGTGGCCGCCTCGACGAGGATCATCGCAGCGGCCGTCACGCCGACTTCCTGCGGGGCCCGCGCGCGGGGGGCCACACTGGAGTCATGTGCCGCAGCATCAAGACGCTCCGTCCGCCCGCGTTGCCCGAGGAGGCCACGGAGGAGGAGATCCGCGCCGCCGCTCTTCAGTACGTGCGCAAGGTCTCCGGGTTCCGTGCGCCCGCCGCCCACAACCAGGAGGTGTTCGAACGCGCCGTGGACGCCGTGGCGCGGGCCACCGCGGAACTCCTCGACGGCCTGGAGGTCCGCGGGCAGGCGGTCCGGCAGGCGGGCTGAGCGCCGCGCGGCCGGATCCGGCGCCCCGGTCCTACGACGCCGGCCGGCGCCGCATCAGGAGTGCGGCGGCGGAGCCCGCCCCGAACAGCGCCAGCACCGACACGCCCGTGGCCAGCCAGGTGGCGCCCAGCCACTGGGCGCCGAAGTAGCCGAGGGCGACGCTGTAGACGGCCCAGGAGAGCCCGGCCAGCGCGGACCAGGGCAGGAAGTCGCGCACGCGCCGGCGGGCGGCACCCGCGCCCAGCGAGACGACCGAGCGGCCGGCCGGGGCGAAGCGGGCCAGCACGACCAGGGCGCCGCCGCCCCGCGCGAGGGCCGCGCCGAGCCGCTCCTGTGCGAGGCGCAGCCGGCGCGAGCGGGCGATCGCCCGGTCCAGGCGCTCGCCGCCGCGCCAGGCCAGGCGGTAGGCCGCCATGTCCCCGAGGACCGAGGCGGTGGCGGCGGAGAGGATCAGGAACAGGATGTCGGGGACCCGGGCGGGCACCTCCCCGGCCACGGCGGCGCCCGAGCCCGCGGCCGCCGCCGTGGCGGCCGTGATCACCAGGACGCCGCTCGGCAGTACCGGCACGAACACATCGAAGAGGACCGATACGGCCACCATGGCGTATATCCATGGACTGCCCGTCAGCGCCCCCACAACCTCCAGCACCGCAAACTCCCTGCTATTCCCCCGTGGCCCTACCGCGCCGCGATGTCGCGGGGGAGCGGCAGGGGCAGCCATGACAGCCATACAGCGTACGCCCGAAGTGTGACAGGAGTTCCAGGTGGGGCGGGTGGATTTTCGATAAGGGCGTGCAGAAGGGCACGCACGGCACGCATCGCCTGTAACCGGCAAAGGGACCGGCAAAGGGTGTGTACACCCCCGGTCCCGGGTCCCGGGTGCGGTCGGCGCGGGTGACCCAGGTGTCCGTGTGCGGTCAGCGCAGGGCGCTCAGCGTGCGCCAGTGCTCCCAGTCGACGTTCCAGTCGCCGAGGCCGTTGTTCGGCGCCACCGCCCCCTTCGTCTGCGCGCCCTCGACCTCGAACGGGTCGCCGACCCGGACGCGTTCGTAGAGCCACCGGGCGTCGGCGTCGCTCATGCCGATGCAACCGTGGCTCCTGTTGGCCCGGCCGAAGTAGGCGGCGTTCCACGGAGCCGCGTGCGCGTAGGTGCCCGACCAGGTCAGCCGTACCGCGTAGTCGACCATCTGGTCGTAGGCGTTGCCGAGGTTCACGGTCTCGGAGTTCATCCGGATCGTGCCCTCCTTCGCCAGCACCACCTCGGTGCCGCGCCAGGAGCCCGTCTCGGGGCCGGGCGTGCCGCCGGACACCGGGAAGGTCCGCACGTCGTGGCCGTCGCGTTCCAGGGTGAGCTGCTTGCTGTCGAGGTCGACCTTGAACACCTGCCGCGGGCCGACGGTGAAGCCGAACCGGTAGTCGCGGACGAACCAGCCGCCGTCCGGCCCCGAGTCGGTGCCGTTCAGCCGGGCGTCCAGGGTCACCTCGGTGCCGGGACGCCAGTACTCCCGGGGCCGCCAGTCGACCCGGTCCTTGCCCGACCAGTCCTTCATCCAGCCCCAGCAGCCCTCGGTGCCGTTCGAGGTGGTGACCCTCAACTGCCGCTCCACCGCCGCCTTGTCGCGGACGGGGTGGTCGAAGACCAGTGAGATCGGCTGGGCCACCCCGACGGTCGTGGTGTCGCCGGGCCGCCAGTCCACCTTGTTGACCCGGCCGGGGGCGGCGGTGCCGAACGAGGTCCGCCGGGTCCCCGTGGTGCCGTCCTGCGCCCGGGTGTCCGCCTTGACGGTGTAGGAGGCGCCGGGCACGGCGTCGCGCTCCGAGGTCCAGGTCCGGCCGCCGTCCGACAGGGTGCCGGTGAGCGTGCCGCCGTGGGTGTCGCTGACGGTGACCGAGGTGAGGGTGCCGCCGTGGGCGGTGACCACGACCGGCCTGCCCGCCTTCGCCCGGGCGCCGTCCGGCGTCACGGTGACGGTGACTGTCCGGCCGTGCGTGCTCCCCCCGCCGGCCTTCGCGTCCGAGCCGGCGGCCGTCGTACCGCCGGACGAACAGGCCGCCAGGGCCGCGGTCAGCAGGGCGGCGACCGCCGTGGCCACGGCGGCGCGGGAGCGGACCGGACCGCTGCGGGCCGGGTGCCGGGTCCGGCCCCTGCGGACCGCATGACGTATCTGGCTCAACGGAAATACCTCCGTGGGAGTCGAAGCGCACCGGGAACGCACTGGACCCTAGGGCGCGGAAAGCGCCGTACGACGGCTTGCGGGCCGTGTGACGGCGGTTGCCGGGGAACGGTCGTCGTCCCGTCACATACGCCGCTCGCAACGGTCACGGGCGGCTGTGAATCTTCCTGGCGTCCCGAGCCGAACGGCCCGGTTCCCACCTGACATCCACGGCCCCCGAGGAGGCGCAGTGTCAGCGCTGCTCGTGACGGCAGGACGCGGACAGCGGCAGACGTGGCTGGGTCCCGTCTCCGCCGAGACGTACCGCGCCTTTCTCGCGTCCGGCACCGGAGCCGCCCTGGCTCCGGGCTTTCTCCAGTGCCCGTCCTGGGCCACGGTGAAGGCCGGCTGGCGGTCCCAACTGCTCGGCTGGGGGCCGCGGTCCGGCTCCCGCGCGGGACAACTGAGCGGAGTGGCACTGGTGTTGCTGCGCCAGTTCCCGGGCACCCGAAGACACTTCGCCTATCTGCCCGAAGGGCCGGTCGCCGACTGGACCGACCCGGACCTCGACGACTGGCTCTCCCCGCTGCTCGGCCATCTGCGCGCCCAGGGCGCGTTCGCCGTGCGCATCGGGCCCTCGCCCGCCCACCGCCGGTGGAGCGCCGCCGCGCTCAAGGCGGCGGCCGGTCCCGGGCGGCGCCTGTCCGACCTGCTCGACTGCGAGGTCGACCCGCTGGGCACCGCCGTCGCCGAACGGCTGCGGGCCCGCGGCTGGCGGCGGTGCGGCGACGGTGACGACGACGGGGACGCCCAGCCCCGCTATGTCTTCCGGGTGCCGCTGGCCGGACGCACCACCGACGACCTGTGGTCCGGGCTCAATCAGGAGTGGCGGCGCAACATCCGCCGGGCGCGCAAGGCGGGCGTGCAGGTCACGGTGGGCGGTGCTGCCGAACTCCCGGATTTCTACCGGCTGCTGAGGGTCACGGAGGAACGCGACGGCTTCCGTCTCGGCCGCTCGCTGGCGTACTACGAGCGCCAGTACGCGGCCCTCAACGCCGAGGAGCCGGGCCGGATGAGGCTCTACCTCGCCCGCCACGAGGGCGAGATCCTGGCCGCCCACACCATGATCACCGTGGGTCGGCGGGTCTGGTACCAGACCGGGGCCTCGGCCGACCACCGGCGCGAGGTCCGCCCCTCCAACGCGCTCCAGTGGCAGATGATGCTCGACGCCCACGCCCGTGGCGCGGACGTCTACGACATGCGCGGGATACCCTCCACACTCGACCCCGGCGAACGCGCGTACGGGTTGCTGCGATGGAAGCTCGGTACCGGGGGACAGGTCGCCGAGACGCTGGGGGAATGGGAGACACCCTTGAACGGTCCTGCCAACCACACGCTGTACCGCGCGTTCCAGATGTACCTGGCCCGGCGATGAGCGCCGCCCCGCCCCGGACCGCCCCGGACGGCCCCGGCCCCGCCCACGGGACCGGCCCGACGGACGCGACGGACACGCCAGACCCGTCGGACCCGTCGGACCCGAACGACGCTGAGCGCACGGAGCGCACGGAGCGCACGGAGCGCACGGAGCGCACGGAAGGCACGGAGCGCACGGAAGGCACGGAGGGCGCGGAGGGCGCGGAGGGCACGGAGGGCACGGAGGGCACGCGGGAGCGGCCGGCAGTCCGCGGTTCGGGCTCGGTGCTGCGCAGCGGCGCGGTCATGGCGGCCGGGTCCCTCGTCTCCCGCGCCACCGGCTTCGTACGCTCCGCCGTGGTCGCCGCCGCGCTCGGCGCGGGACTGGCCGCCGACGGCTACGCGGTCGGCAACACCGTCCCCAACATCGTCTACACGCTGCTCCTCGGCGGCGCGCTCAACGCCGTCTTCGTCCCCGAACTCGTCAAGGCCGCCAAGGAGCACGAGGACGGCGGAGCCGCCTACACCGACCGTCTGCTCACCGCCTGCACGGCCGCGCTGGTGCTGATCACGGCCGGGGCGGTGCTCGCCGCGCCCGCCCTGGTGGCGGCCTACACCGACTACACGGGCGCACAGGCGGCGACGACGGTGGCCTTCGCCCGCTCCTGTCTGCCCCAGATCTTCTTCCTCGGTCTGTTCACCCTGCTGGGGCAGGTGCTGAACGCCCGGGGCCGGTTCGGCGCCATGATGTGGACGCCGGTGCTCAACAACGTGGTCGTCATCGCCGTCTTCGGCCTGTACCTGGCCACCGTCGTGGACGGCCACCCGCTCACCCCCGGCGAGACCGCGCTGCTCGGCTGGGGCACCACGGCCGGGATCGTCGTCCAGGCGCTGGCCCTGCTGCCGTCCCTGCGCGCGGCCCGCTTCCGCTGGCGGCCCCGCTTCGACTGGCGGGGCAGCGGGCTGTCCCGGCCGCTGCGCTCGGCCGGCTGGCTGGTCCTGCTCGTGCTCACCAACCAGCTCGCCTACTGGCTGGTGACCCGGCTCGCGACCTCGGCGGGGCAGCGCGCGGCGGCCCAGGGTATCGACGGCGGCGCCGGATTCAGCGCCTACGGCAACGCGTATCTGCTGTGGGCCGTTCCGCACGGCATCGTGACCGTCTCCCTGGTCACCGCGCTGATGCCGGGCATGAGCCGCAAGGCGGCCGACGGCGACACGGCCGGGCTGCGCCGGGACGTCTCGTACGCCCTGCGGAGCACCTCGGCCGCCGTCGTGCCCGCCGCGAGCGTGCTCCTCGCCGCGGCCGGGCCGGTCATGGCGGTCGCCTTCCAGTACGGCAGGACCGGCGCGGACGACATCGCGGTCATGGCGGGGGCGCTGGCGGCCTTCGCGCCCGGACTGATCGCCTTCTCCGGGCAGTACGTCCTCTCCCGCGCCTTCTACGCGCTCTCCGACACCCGTACGCCCTTCCTGCTCAACCTGGTGATCGCCGGGCTCAACGCGGGCCTGTCCGCGGCCGCGTGTGCGCTGCTGCCCGTGCGCTGGGCGGTCACCGGGATGGCCGGAGCGTACTCGGCGGCGCTGTTCGTGGGGTGGGCGGTCACCGCCCGCGTCCTCGACCGCAGGCTGAGGGCGGGGACCGGCGTCGTCCGGCGTGCGCCGTGGCGCTCCCCGGCCGTGGCCGGACTGGCCCGGCTGCTGACGGCCGCGGTCCCGGCCGTCCTGCTCGGCCACGCGGCGGCCGGGCGCACGGCCTTCCTCGGCCCGCCGGTGTCGGCGGCGGCCGGCACGGCGGCCGTCCTGGCGGTCTTCGCCCTGCTGGCCCGCCCGCTGCGTCTGACCGAACTGGAAGCGGCGCTGCGGGCGGTGCCCCGGCCGGCGCGCCGCCGGAACTGACCCCGGGGGAGCGGCCGCGGTCGCTGTCCGCCGACCGGATTGCGCTGCCCGCGACTTGGTGTCGCCCGACGGGCACATGAACGCTCATGGCCGCCACTTGGCGTTCCGTGTCCGCCATCTGCTCTTCCCTGCCTGCCATTTGATCGAATGGAATACTCCGCACATGCCACGTGTCCTGCTCATCGAAGATGACGCCTCCGTCCGCGAAGGCATCGAACTCGGCCTGCGCCGCCGGGGGCACGAGGTGCGCAGCGCCGCCACCGGCGAGGCCGGACTCGAGGCCATCGGCGCGTTCCGGCCCGACCTGCTGCTCCTGGACCTCATGCTGCCCGGCATCAACGGTGTCCAGGTCTGCCGCCGGGTGCGCGAGGCCGGACAGCTACCGATCATCATGCTCACCGCCCGCGGCGACGACTTCGACGTGGTGGTCGGGCTGGAGGCCGGAGCCGACGACTACATCGTCAAACCCGCCCGTACGGAGGTCATCGAGGCCCGCATCCGGGCCGTACTGCGCCGCATCGACGAGCCGGGCGGACGCTCCACGGTGGAGACGCACGGCGACCTCACCATCGACCGCGCCGGACTGACCGTCGCCAAGGCCGGGCAGCGCCTGGCACTCGCCCCCTCCGAGCTCAAGCTCCTGCTGTACCTGACGGCCGCGCCCGAGCAGGTCTTCAGCCGGCAGCAACTGCTCGAACAGGTCTGGGAGCACAGCTTCCACGGCGACGCCCGGCTGGTCGACGCCTGTGTACGGCGCCTGCGCAACAAGATCGAGGACGTGCCGGGCGAGCCCCGCTACATCCAGACCCTGCGGGGCTTCGGCTACCGTTTCGGGCCGTTCCCGCACACCGAGCGGAGCTGAGCCGTGATGCCAGGCCCCGGCCCGTACGCCGACGAGGACGGACGGCGCGGCACCGTCCCGGTGAACCCGTGGTGAGGCGCCGCAGGATCCTCATCGGACTGCGCACCCGACTGGTGCTCGCGTTCCTGCTGGTCGCCGCGGTCAGCGCGGGGACCACCGCGGCCCTCACCTACCGCGAGGCCCGCACCGCGATCCTCCAGCAGGCCCAGGACACCGCGGTGTCCTCCTTCCGCGAGCGGGTCCAGGAACTGGGCACCCCGCTGCCCGTCGACCCCAAGGTGTTCCAGGAGCAGCTGCGCCTGCTCGCCCGGCAGGGCAACCCCCATCCCTGGGTGGTGTTCGCCGAGTACGGCTCGCTGCGGATCTCCTCGGCCTACGATCCGGTCTCCACCGTGATCACCCCCGAGCTGCGGCGGGCCGCGCACGCCCATGCGCGCGGCAGCTTCCAGCGGGTCGACCAGCACGGCACCCCCTGGCTGACCGTGGCCGTCCCGACCGTCTTCCGCATCGGCGGGACCGCGCGTCCCACCGGGCTGATCCTGTACGCCGTGATGCCGCTGACCGACGAGGAGACCAACGTCCGGGCCATGCTCACCGCCGCCCGCGACGGCGCCGTCCCCGGTCTCGCGGTGGCGCTCCTGCCGGCCCTGCTGTCGGCGCGCAGCGTGCTGCGCCCGGTCCGCGAACTGAGCACGGCCGCCCGCCGGATGGGCGACGGCCGCCTGGACACCCGGATCCAGGTCCGGGGCGGCGACGAACTCGCCGATCTGGCGGGCACCTTCAACGAGACCGCCGCCGAACTGGAGCGGACCGTCGGCGAACTGCGGGCGGCGGAGGCCCGCGCCCGTCGCTTCGCCTCCGACGTCTCCCACGAACTGCGCACCCCGCTGGCCGGGATGCTGGCCGTCACCGAGGTGCTCGACGAGGACGCGGCCCGGCTCGCTCCGGACACCGCCGCCGCCGTCCGGCTGATCAGCGCCGAGACGTGCAAACTGGCGGTCCTCGTCGAGGACCTGATGGAGATCTCCCGGTTCGACGCCCGGGCCGCCGAACTGAACACCGACGAGGTCGACATCGCCCAGGCCATCCGCAAGACCCTGGCGAGCCGTCGCTGGAGCGACACCGGCGAGATCGTCACGGAACTGCCCGACGGCATCCGGGCCCGGATCGACCCCCGGCGGTTCGACGTCGTCGTCGCCAACCTCGTCGGCAACGCGCTGCGGCACGGCGGCGCGCCCGTCGTGGTGCGGCTGCGCACCGAGCCGTACGGCGCCGGGGAGCCCGGGGCGGGCCCGCCGCCCGTCCGGCTCGTCACCGAGGTCGCGGACGCCGGTCCCGGCATCCCCGCCGACGTGCTGCCGCATATCTTCGACCGCTTCTACAAGGCGGACGCGGCCCGCGGCCGTTCGGCGGGCAGCGGCCTCGGCCTGGCCATCACCCTGGAGAACGTACGGCTGCACGGCGGCACGATCCGCGCCGCGAACGGCCCGCAGGGCGGTGCCGTCTTCACCGTGGAGATGCCCCTGGCGGGCCGGGAGGGGACGGCATGAGCCGCACGGGCCCGGGCCGGGCCGCGGGCACCCGCCCACGCCCACGCGTGGGGCGTGCCCTCGCGGGCTGTGCCGCGGCGTCCGCCCTGCTCACCGGCTGCGGAGTGCAGGCGACCGACGTCATCGAGGCGGGCGGGCCGGCCACCGTCCCGGTCTATCCCGCGTACAAGCACCGGGCGGTGCTGTTCTTCCTCGACTCGGCCGGCCGGCTGACACCGGCTGTCCGGTCCCTCGTGCCGGACCTCTCCAGCGCCGATGTGCCCGTGTCGCTCCCGAAGACCCTTGCCCTGCTGCTCGCGGGCCTCTCCGACGAGGAGCGCTCGGCCGGACTGCGCACGGACCTGCCGCCGGGCGCCGGCGCCGGGGCGGAGGTGAAGACGGCCCCCGGCACCCTGATCATCCGCCTCCCGCTGGACGTGCGGCCCCTGTCGGACGGCGCGCGGCGCCAGCTGGTGTGCACGGCCGCCTACGCGCAGGACGGGGACGGCATCGCGAAGGTCACCCTCGTCGGCGACGACGGCGTTCTCCCGGCGGACGTTTGCTGACCGGCCCGGCAGCGGGCCGGCGAGCGCCCTTCCCCGGCGTCCCGAGCCGCACGGGACGCCGGAGGAGGGCCGGGGACCGCGTGCTCAGCAGCCGTTGAGCACCGAGGTCAGCTTGGTCTTCTCGGCGGAGTCGATCTTGAGGTTGTAGTAGTACTTCACCTGCACCCAGGCGCGGGCGTAGGTGCAGGCGTACGAGCTGAGCGGGGGCATCCACTCGGCCGGGTCCTTGTCGCCCTTGGACTGGTTGACGTTGTCCGTGACGGCGAGCAGCTGCGGGCGCGTCACGTCGTTGGCGAAGGCCTGGCGCTGGGCCGTGGTCCAGGCGCTCGCGCCGGAGTCCCAGGCCTCGGCCAGCGGGACGAGGTGGTCGATGTCGACGTCGGAGGCGGCGGTCCAGGTGGCGCCGTCGTACACGGAGTACCAGCTGCCGCTGGTGGCGACACAGGCGGAGTCGGTGGTGACGTTGGAGCCGTCGCGCTTGAGGATGTACTCACGGGTGTTGCAGGTCCCGCTGATGGTGATCCAGGTCGGGAACAGGTCCCGGGCGTAGCCGGTACGGTTCTCGGTCGCCACGGTGAGCGAGGCGAGGTAGGTACGGGCCGTGGCGGCGCTGACCGGGGTGGGGAGGGCGGCGGAGGCGGTCGGGGAGTTGAAAAGTCCGGCGGAGGCTATGAGCCCGGTGAGCGTGGCGAGTATGCTCACCCGTCGACGCGCGTAGAACTTCGACATGCGAACTCCCTTGGGGGGCAGGGGTGTTGGTGTGCGAGCGACTGAATGCTCGCGGCGCCGCGTTGCGTGGAGGTGTGCGCCCGGTAAGAAGTTAATGACGTGAACATGACACAACAAGAGGAACGCAGGGACTTTCGTCCCTGGGGGCCGCCCGGGGCGTCGCGTACGATGGACGGAGCAGAAGGGGAGTAGCTCTTCGCCGGACCGTCGACATACTGCTCAGCTCGTCTGAGCCGGCGCCCGGAGGCAGACCTCGATCACGGGGTCGGCCAGCGAGACCTTCGGCAAGCAGTGCACACCCGTACCCGTCGGTGCGGGTCCCGTGTGCTGCCGTGCCGAGGTGTCGTGAAGCAGAGCGCAGCACTCTCGGCGGGGCAGCCCCGACCGATTGAGGACCCTTGATCAGCCTTACCGTGACGGCACTCGTCTTCGGCGTCGTCTTCCTGGCCGAGCTGCCGGACAAGACCGCCCTCGCCGGCCTCGTCCTCGGCACCCGCTACCGCGCCTCGTACGTCTTCGCCGGTGTCGCCGCCGCGTTCACCCTGCACGTCGTGCTCGCCGTCGCGGCGGGCAGTGTGCTGACGCTGCTGCCCCAGCAGATCGTGCACGCGCTGACGGGTGTGCTCTTCCTCGGCGGCGCCGCGGTGCTGCTGATGAAGAAGGACGACGGCGAGGAGGAGATCCGCAAGCCGGAGAACCAGTCGTTCTGGAAGGTCGCCGGAGCCGGCTTCATGCTGATCCTGGCCGCCGAGTTCGGTGATCTCACCCAGATCATGACCGCGAACCTCGCGGCCCGTTACGACGACCCGCTGTCCGTCGGCCTCGGCGCGGTGCTCGCGCTCTGGGCGGTCGCCGGACTCGGCATCGTGGGTGGAAAGGCGCTGATGAAGCGCGTTCCGCTGGCGCTCATCACCAAGGTCGCGGCCCTGCTGATGGTGGCGCTCGGGCTGTGGAGCCTGTGGGAGGCGATCGCGGGCTGAGCCCCGGCGCCCGAGCCCCGGCGCCCGAGCCCCGGACCGGCCCTGGTTCCGGCCCCGGTTCCGGCCCTGGTTCCGGGCTCGGGCCGGCCCAGGTCGGCTCGGGCCCGGCTGAACATCGGGTGAACGCCGTGCGGGCCGGTGGCGCGAAGCCCGATTTGTTTTGTACCGTAGAGAAACAAAGTGGCCCCCGCTCGTTTTCCCTGACCGGCGAGCGGGGCCGCCTTGTCCCCCACGCTTGGAGTCTGCCCATGACGGCCACCGCCGCGCCCACCGTTCTCACCGCCCGCGCCTTCCTGCTGGACATGGACGGCACCCTCGTCAACTCGGACGCCGTCGTGAACCGCGTCTGGCGCGGCTGGGCCGACCGGCACGGGCTGGACGGCGACGAGGTCATGAAGGTCGTCCACGGGCGGCAGGGGTACGCGTCGATGGCCCTGCTGCTGCCCGACCGGCCCATGGAGCAGAACCACGCGGAGAACGCCTGGATGCTCGCCGCGGAGACGGCCGACATGGACGGTGTCGTGCCGGTGCCCGGCGCGCCGGAGTTCCTCGCCGCCCTGAGCGGGGTGCCGCACGCGCTGGTGACCTCGGCGGACGTCGCCCTGTCCACGGCACGGATGGCGGCGGCCGGGCTGGCGCTGCCCGACGTCCGGATCACCGCCGAGTCCGTCGGCGCGAGCAAGCCGGACCCCGAAGGCTTCCTGAAGGGTGCCGCCGGGCTCGGGATCGCCGCCGCCGACTGCGTGGTCTTCGAGGACTCCGGCGCCGGGATCACCGCGGGACGCGCCGCGGGGATGCAGGTCGTGGGCGTCGGCCCGAGGGCCGGGCTGCACGCGCCCGACGTGGTCGTACAGGACCTCACGCAGGTACGGGTGGAGCCGATGGGCGACGGAACGGTACGGCTGCACATCGGCTAGCGGGCGGCCCGACGCCACCCTGCGCCCTGGCGGACGGCGCCATGCCCTCCCGCGGGCGCGGGCCCTCGCGGACGCGGTTCTGTCCCCGGCGGACGGGCGCCATCCCCGCCGCGGACGCGGTTCTGCCCTCGCGGACGCCGCGATCCCCTCGTGGACGTGGTCTTGCCCGGCCGGTGCGGGCCGTCGCGGATGCGGTCTTGCCCTGCCGGATGCGGGCCCTCGCGGATGCGGGCCTGCCTCCCCGGCGGACGACGCCATACCCCCGCTGACGCGGTCACGCCCCCGCCGCTGACGCGGTCGTGCCCCTGCGGGCGCGGTCGTGCGCGCCCGCGAGGGGCCCGGTCACGGCTACGAGGTCTCCGACTCCAGCTTCTCCCTGGTCTCCGCGCCGTACACGCCCGGCGCGTCGCTGCGTACACCCCTCGCCCACTGGTAGGTGCGCAGGGCGTAGTCGACACGGTTGGTGAACCGGCCGTCGATTCTGCCGTTGTAGAGACGCAGCTGCTGCAGCCGCTCCTGGAGTTCGGCCACCTCCGGGCCGCTGTCGCCGAGGCGCAGGACCGGGGCCGCAGTCTGGCCGCCCCCGGGCGCCGGGGAGGCCGTCGTGCCGGTCCTCGTCGCGGTCGCGGTCGGCTCGGCCGGGCGGGACGTCGAGGGGGAGGCGCTGGGCGCGGACTTCGACTCCGACTCCGACGGCGACGCCGAGGCGCTCTCGCTCGGCGACGACGACGCGGACGGCGAAGCGGACGTCGACGGCTTCGCGGAGTCCGCGGTCGCGTCGGCGGAGTCCGCGCCGGCCCCGTCGGCCGAGGCGTCCGGCGCGGCCACCCGTACGTCGGTCGAGGCCGCGGCCTCCTGCGCGGGCGTGTCGGAGGAGAACAGCCCGTTGGCGAGTCCGGCCGCGGCCGCCACCGCCACGACCGCTCCCGCGGTCGCCCCGAGCAGCATCCTGCGGCGACGGCGCCCGGCCCGCGGCGCCGGGGTGTCGTACCGGGTGTCGTACGTCACGTCGAACGCGGACGTTCCCGCCCGCGGCTCCCGCTGCGCCCCCTCGAACAGGCTCAGGTCGTCTGCGTCCGGCGCACCCGGCGACGGTGCGAGGGGCGTGGGCAGCCCCCGGGCCGCCTTGACCCGGCGCAGGGTCGTGGTGACGTCCGCGTCGGCCGGCGGCACGGCCGCGGACTTCCGCGCCGGGCCGTCCACAGCCCCGGATGCCGAGCCGTCCACAGTCCCGGACACAGCCCCGGATGCCGGGCCGTCCACAGTCCCGGACACCGGACCGTTCACCGACCCCGGCAGCGAGCCGCCCACCGTTCCCGGCACCGAGCCGTACACCGGCTCCGAGCCGTACCCCGGCAGCGAGCCGTCCACCGTTCCCGGCAGCGAGCCGTCCACCGTTCCCGGCACCGAGCCGTACACCGGCTCCGCCGTGCTGCCTGCTGCCGCCGGTGTCGCGCCCTGTGCGGCCGCGGTCTGCTCCGGCTGCCCGGACCACTCCGGCTGTGCGGGCTGCCCGGACCACTCCGGCTGTGCGGGCTGCCCGGACCACTCCGGCTGTGCGGGCTGCCCGGACCACTCCGGCTGTGCGGGCTGTCCGGAGTGCGCGGCGTGCTGGGCGAGGCCGGCCGGGTCGTCCTCCAGCTCGACGTACGGCCGTATTCGCGTCGGCGGGTCGAAGCCCTCCACCGCGGCCGCCTCCGCCGCGCGCGTGTCGTGCAGCGCGTCGGCCGCCTGCTGTGCGCACAGGCACGACGGGGTGTTGTCCGCACCTCGCGGCTCGCCGCACCACGGGCACCATCGCCCGCCTCCGTGCCCACCTTGGTGCGGGACGGTCGCGCTCTCGGTCCCGCGTTCGTCCACGTGTTCGCCCGCCTGCTGTGCGCACAGGCACGACGGGGTGTTGTCCGTACCTCGCGGCTCGCCGCACCACGGGCACCAGCGCCCGCCTCCGTGCCCAGCTCGGTACGGACCGGCCGCGCCCTCGGTCCCACGTTCGTCCACGTGTTCGTTCCCTCCCCATGCGAACACCAGAGATTATGCAGACCCTTCGCGCGGCCATTGACCGGACTCCCCCCGGATTACAGGGTCCCGGCAGGGCTCAACAGGCCATAAACGGTCAGACCCACCACGATGGAGAGGTCACGATTGCCTCAGGAGGTCTCCATGGCCGTGGACGCGCACGCCAGGACGGGGGACGCGGCGCAGCAGCACGTGTCCGGCAACATCCTCGTCTCGATCGGCGCCCTGCTGCTCGGCATGTTCCTCGCCGCCCTCGACCAGACCATCGTGTCGACGGCGCTGCCCACCATCGTCAGCGATCTCGGCGGCCTGGAACACCTGTCCTGGGTGGTCACGGCTTATCTGCTGGCCTCGACCGCGGCGACCCCGCTGTGGGGAAAACTGGGCGACCAGTACGGGCGCAAAAGGCTGTTCCAGTCCGCGATCGTGATCTTCCTGATCGGCTCGGCGCTGTGCGGCATGGCGCAGAACATGCCGGAGCTGATCGGCTTCCGCGCGCTCCAGGGCCTGGGCGGCGGCGGGTTGATGGTGCTGTCGATGGCGATCGTGGGCGACATCGTCCCGCCCCGGGACCGCGGCCGCTACCAGGGCCTGTTCGGCGCGGTCTTCGGCGCGACCAGTGTGCTCGGCCCGCTGCTGGGCGGGGTGTTCACCGAGCAGCTGAGCTGGCGCTGGGTCTTCTACGTCAACCTGCCGGTCGGTGTCGTCGCGCTCGCGGTGATCGCGACCGTCCTGCACATCCCGCGCAGGTCCACCCCGCACGTCATCGACTACCTCGGCACCTTCCTGATCGCCGCCGTAGCCACCTGTCTGGTGCTGGTCGCCTCGCTGGGCGGCACGACCTGGGCGTGGGCCTCGCCGCAGATCATCGGCCTCCTGGTGCTGGGCGTGGTCCTGGCGCTGGTGTTCGTGCTGGTCGAGCGGCGGGCGGCCGAGCCGGTGCTGCCGCTCAAGCTCTTCCGCGTCCGCACCTTCACGCTCGCCGCCGTCATCAGCTTCATCGTCGGCTTCGCCATGTTCGGCGCGATGACCTACCTGCCGACCTTCCTCCAGGTCGTCCACGGCATCTCCCCGACCGTCTCCGGCCTCTACATGCTGCCCATGGTGGTCGGCATGCTGCTGTCCTCGACGCTCTCCGGTCAGATCGTCAGCCGCACCGGCCGCTGGAAGGTGTTCCCGGTCGCGGGCACCGGTGTCACCACCATCGGCCTGCTCCTGCTGCACAAACTGGACGAGAACAGCTCCACCGCCGAGATGAGCGTCTACTTCTTCGTCTTCGGCCTGGGACTCGGCCTGGTCATGCAGGTCCTGGTCCTCATCGTGCAGAACGCCGTCCCCTACGAGGATCTCGGCGTCGCCACCTCCGGTGCCACCTTCTTCCGTTCCATCGGCGCCTCCTTCGGCGTCGCCATCTTCGGCTCGGTCTTCGCCGGCCGGCTGGCCGACAAACTGGCCGACGCCTTCCGGGGAAAGCATCTGCCGCCCGGCCTCTCGGCGGACTCCCTGCAGGCCGACCCGCGCGGCATCGCCGCCCTGCCGGCCCCCCTGCGCCCGGCCGCCCTGCACGCCTTCGCCGCCTCCATCACCGACGTCTTCCTCTACGCGGCACCCGTCGCGCTCCTCGGCTTCGTCCTGGCGTGGTTCCTGAAGGAGGACCCGCTGCGCGGCTCGGTCACGGCGCCCGACCTCTCGGAGACCCTCGCCGCCAACCCCGTCGAGCGTTCGTCGTACGACGAGGTGTGCCGGGCGCTGTCCACGCTCGGCACGCGCGAGGGACGGCACGAGATCTACCGGGAGATCACCGAGCGGGCGGGCTACGACCTGCTGCCTGCCGCGAGCTGGCTGCTGCTGCGGATGAAGAAGTACGGCTCGGTCGAGCCGGGCGTGCTGGCCGAGCGCACCTCGATTCCGATGACGGTCGTCATCGAAGCCGCCCGGCAGACGGAGGAGCGCCGTCTGGCCGTACGCGAGGGCCTCGACCTCAGCCTGACCACGCAGGGGCGCGAGGTCGCCGACCGGCTGGCGATGGCCCGCGAGGAGTCGCTGGCCGAGCTGCTCGGTGACTGGTGGGGGCCCGACCGGCCCACCGACCTGATCCAGCTGGTCAAGGAGCTCAACGACGAACTGTGCGGCTCGGACCAGGAGCAGCCGCACAGCGGGGCGGCCCCCGGCGTCCGCGCGGGGTCCCCCGGCGTCGGCTGAGCCCCCCGGCCCCTTCCGGCCCACCCCGGGCCTCCCGGGCCTCCCGGCAGTCGGGTGCTCCCGGGCCTCCCAGCCGTCGGGTGCTCCCCGGGGCGTTCCGGCCGTCCCCGGCTCCCCGGGCTCACGCGAGCTGCTTGCGGAACCAGTGCTCGGCGTACGGGTCCTCCTTGTACGGCCCGGTCTCGGTGTAGCCGAGCCGCGCGTACAGGGCGCGTGCCTCGGTCAGGTCGCCGCGGGTGTCGAGCACCAGCCGGGTGGCCCCGAGGGCGCGGGCGGCGTCCTCGGCCGCCGACACCAGCAGCGCGGCCCCGCCCCGGCCGCGCATCCCCGGATACAGGAACACCCGGGTCAGCTCGGCCGTCGTGGCCTCCAGCAGCCGTACGCCCGCGCTGCCGGCGGGCTCACCTCCGTACCGGGCGACCAGCAGCCGGCCGTCCGGCGGGGCGAGTTCGGCGCCGGTGTTCGCGGCGATCTCGCGCTCCAGCTCGTCCGGGTCGGTGCGGCGGCCCTCGTGCAGCAGGTACCAGCGGTCGCTGACCTCGGTGTAGTAGGCCCGCCAGAGGGCGGCGGCCGCGGGCGAGTCGAAGGCCTCGGGGGCGACGGTCCAGGTCATGACCGACATTCTCGGCGGCGGGCCCGCCCGGCCCGCAAGCGAATACCGGCGAACCGGGCGGCCGTCGCGCCGTGTTGCTCCCGGCTCGGCCCGGCGCGGCTGCCGTTTGGGCGAGGTCTTCCGGGTAACCCGGTTCAGGAACCGGCCCGTTGGGCCGAGACACGGAAGGCAGCCATGTCGACAGGCGTGTTGATCGCTCTGATATTGATCGTGGTGGCCGTCGTCGCGGTGACGGCCGTCCTGGCCCTGCGGGCCCGGGGCGCGCACGGCGGCGGTCTGAAGCGGCGCTTCGGGCCCGAGTACGAACGGACCGTGGCCGGATACGACGGCGATGTGCAGCGGGCCGAGCGGGAGTTGACCGAACGCGTCGAGCGGCACGGCGGACTGCGCGAGCGGCCGCTGGAGCCGGCCGAGCGCGAACGGTACGAGGCTCGCTGGACGGCCGTCCAGGAACGGTTCGTCGACTCGCCGCGCGAGGCGGTCGCCGACGCGGACCGGCTCATCGCGGAACTGGCCGGCGCCCGCGGCTTCCCGGACGGCGCGCAGTACGAGGAGCAGCTCGCGGCGCTCTCCGTGCACCATGCCGGCCATGTGCAGGGCTACCGCCGGGTGCACCGGGTCGTCGTCGTGCCGGCGAAGGCCGGGAGCGGCGGCGCGGGCACCGAGGAGATGCGGGAGGCGCTGGTCGAGGCCCGCGGTCTCTTCGCCGAACTGGTGGCCCCGGCCGGCCGGGGCAACGGCCACCGCTCCGGCAACGGTCACCGCTCCGGGACGGCGCCGGACGACCGGCGCACCCCGGCCCGATCCGACGGCCACGGCACCCCGTGGGCGTTCACCAGGCGTCAAGCGAAGGGGAGTTGAGCCACATGTCCGATACCGGGCGACCGGTGACCGACGGCACGGGCACGGACGCGCGGCAGCCGTCCGGCAGGCCCGAGGCACCCGAGACGCGCAGGACGAACGACACACGCGGGACCGCCGGGACGGCCGGGACCGCCGGGACCGCCGGGACCGTCAAGGCGACCGAGGCGCCTGTCCCGCCCAGGCCACCCGAGGCGCCTGCTGCCCCCAGGGCGACCGGCACGACCGAGGTTCCCAGGGCGGCCGAGGCCCCCGAGCGCCACCCGGAAACCGCCGGCCCCGCCGCGCTCCTCGCTCACGACGAGTCCGACAAGCTCACGCTCCGCCTCCGGCAGGCGGTCGCCGCGTTCGTCGACGAGCCCCGGGGCTCCGTGGAGGAGGCCGACCAGGTGCTGGAGGAGATCGCCGCCCGCTTCACCGAGGCCGTGGCCAGGCACCGCCGGACGCTGCGTACGTCCTGGCAGTCCCCGGACAAGGCGACCGGGAAGCCCACGGGACGGTCCCCGGACAAGGCCCCGGACAAGACCGCGGACCAGCCCACAGGAGGCGTGACGGGTCCGGCGAGGGGGAACGACACGGAGCAACTCCGCCTGGCCCTGCGGGAGTACCGCGAACTGGCGGAGCGTCTGCTACGCGTGTGACCCGCGCGTCGCGTCGTCCGAGGCGCCCGCCGCACGCGGGACCCCCGCACCGCCCGTAGCGGGCGCACCCCCGGCCGCCCCCGTACCGCCCGTAGTACCACCCGTACCGTCCGTACCGTCCGTACCACCGGAGTCGATCGCCGCCCGGCGCTCCCGCCACTCCCGTACGACCTCGTCGACGTCGTACGGCTTCTTGCCCAGCGGGGGGCCGGGCGGCGGCTTGAACATCATCTCGCGGATCTTCGCGTTGACGTCCGTGAGGATCCTGCGGACGATCAGCTCGGAGGGCGCCGCGTAGGCCGCCGCGAGGGCGTCCTCGGCCTCCTTGCGCAGCGCGAGCGCGGGTGGCAGCACGGAGAGACCCTCACGGGCCATCTTCCTCTTGATCCACCACAGTTCGTCGTACGTCGTGTCCGTGACCTCCGGCAGCGGCCGGCCCGCCCCCTCCAGGTGGGCGAACTCGCCTCGCGCCTGCGCATCACGGATCTGCTTGTCGACCCAGGACTCGAACGGGACCCCCGGTGGCTTTCGCTCGGTCATGAGTCCATTGTGCCGGACGCGGTGCCGCCGGGCGATTTATCATGCGGCGGCGGTGCGCCAACCAGGCCGCCGTACAAGGACATTCCAGAAGGAGAGCACGTGCTCGAACTCACCATGGCCTCCGTCTCCGGGGCGGACGTCGGTGCCACGGCCGGCATGCTCATGGCCGACGCGCCGAGCGAACCCGGCGCCGTGCTGCGGGTGGGCCGGGATGCTTCCGTCTGCCGGCTCGCGACGCCGGACGACTGGCTGTTCGTCTCGCGGGTCCACCTGGAGTTCCTGTGCGGCCCTGAGGGAACCTGGCATGTGTCGTGGCTGCGCGGCTCGCAGCCCGACCCCTCCTCCGAGGTGCTGCTGACCGTCGGGGAGTACGCCCAGACGATCGCGTACGGCGGGAGCGTGCAGCTGCCGCGGGGCGGGGCCGGCGAGATCATCATCCGGGACCGCACCGGCCCGCGCAGCGTCAACGTGGGCTTCTACCACGAGGCGTGACCCCGGGCCGGGCCGCCGTCGGCCCCGGAGCCCGTCCGACAGGACCTACTCGGGCTCCTCGGGCTGCTCCAGCACCCGGGCCAGCGCGAAACCGTCGTACCCCTTGCTGCCCACCGTCTGGATCGCCGTGGCGCTCAGCCGCGGGTGGGCGGACATCAGCTCGATGGCGGCCCGGGTGCCCTCGATGTCCGGTTCGCTGCTCTCCGAGTCGATCACGCGGCCGCCGCGCACGACGTTGTCGACGATGATCAGGCTGCCCGCGCGGGTGAGCCGCATCGCCCACTCCACGTAGTTCGCGTTGTTGGCCTTGTCGGCGTCGATGAAGACGATGTCGAACGGGGCCGGGTTCTCGTCGGCGAGCTTGGGCAGCGACTCCAGGGCCGGGCCGACGCGCACCTCGACGATCCGCTCCAGGCCCGCGTGGGCGATGTTGCGGGTCGCGATCTCGGCGTGCCGGGCGCTGTACTCCAGGGAGATCAGCCGGCCGTCGGCCGGGAGCGCGCGGGCCAGCCAGATGGTGCTGTAGCCGCCGAGCGTGCCGATCTCCAGGATGGTGCGGGCCCCCTGGATCTGGGCCAGCAGCTGGAGCAGCTTGCCCTGGGGCGGGGTGACGGCGATGTGCGGGAGCCCGGCGGCCTCGCTGTCCCGCACGGCCGCCTGGAGGGCCTCGTCGTCCGGCGCCAGATGGGTGGAGAAGTAGAAGTCGACGTCGTCCCAGAGCTGAGACCCGCTCATGCGCTCTACCTTTCGTATCCCTGCCTGGAGATGGCAACGGTCGGAGATGCCGGCCACGTGGGCCGACGGATGCGGTCACGGACGAGCCCCCGTCACCGTGCCCGCCGTCGACCTCCGGCCGGTGCGGGGCCGACGGGACGCCGACGCGCCGAGGGGAGGGGGCCACCTCGGTGCCCCCTCCCATGGTCGCGCAGTCCGTCCCGTCATGCAGCCGACTCGCCAGCCGCCTACGACGCGGACCCGCCAGCCGCCTACGACGCGGACTCGCCAGCCGCCTACGACGCGGACCCGCCAGCCACCTACGACGCCGACTCGCCAGCCGCCTACGACGTGGACCCGCCCGCCGGTGCCGCCCCGGACTCGACCGCCGGTGCCGATCCGGGCAGCGGCCGGCCCGCCGACTCCACCATGTACCAGACCGCGACACCGCCGACGACGGCCGCGCCCATCAGGTAGTAGGCGGGCATCATCATGTTCCCGGTCGCGCCGATCAGGGCGGTCACCACCAGCGGGGTGGTGCCGCCGAAGAGCGACACCGACACGTTGAAGCCGATGGACAGCGAGCCGTAGCGGACCCTCGTCGGGAACAGCGCCGGCAGGGCCGCCGGCATCGAGGCCGTGAAGCAGACCAGGAGCAGGCCGAGCGCGCCCATGCCGAGGCCGACGGCGAGCAGGCTGCCCTGGCGGATCAGCAGCACGGCCGGGACGGACAGGAACAGGAAGCCCGCGCAGCCGGCCGCGATCACCGGGCGGCGGCCGATCCGGTCGGTCAGCGCGCCGGCGAAGGGCTGCACGATCATCATCAGCGCCATCACACCCAGCACGACCAGCAGGCCGTGCGTCTCGTCGTACTTGAGCTCGCTGGTCAGATAGCTCGGCATGTACGACAGGAGCATGTAGTCGCTGACGTTGAAGACCAGGACGAGCCCCATGCACAGCAGCAGCGTCCGCCACTGGCCCACGACCATCTCGCGCAGCGGCACCTTGGGGCGGCTCGCCTCGGACTTCGCCAGCTCCGCCCGGAACGCCGGGGTCTCCTCCAGGCGCATCCGCAGATAGAGGCCGACGACTCCCATCGGGCCCGCGATCAGGAACGGGATCCGCCAGCCCCAGGACACCAGGTCCGCGGAGGACAGCAGCGCGGTCATCAGGGTCACCAGACCCGCGCCGCCGATGTACCCGGCCAGCGTGCCGAACTCCAGCCAGCTGCCCAGGAAGCCGCGCCGCTTGTCCGGCGCGTACTCGGCGATGAAGGTGGACGCGCCCGCGTACTCGCCGCCGGTCGAGAAGCCCTGCACCAGGCGGGCCAGCAGGAGCAGCAGGGGAGCGCCGACGCCGATCGTGCCGTACGACGGGATCAGGCCGATCGCGAACGTGCCCGCCGCCATCATGATCATGGTGAGCGCGAGGACCTTCTGCCGGCCGATGCGGTCGCCGAGCGGGCCGAAGACCATGCCGCCGAGCGGGCGGACCAGGAAGGCCGCGGCGAAGGCGCCGAACGTGGACAGCAACTGCGCGGTCGGGTTGCCCGAGGGGAAGAAGACCTTGCCCAGGGTGACGGCGATGTAGCTGTAGACGCCGAAGTCGAACCACTCCATCGCGTTGCCCAGTGCGGCGGCCTTCACGGCGCGCCGGACGAGGGCGGGGTCGGTGGTGGTGACCTCACGGGTCCTGCTGATGGTCCTGGGAGCCTGGGGAACGGCGATGGTGACGGCCGACAAAACTTCGCTCGCCTACCTTTCGACGGGGACAGGGACACGGCCCTGGGCGGGCCTGGAGGCGACCATACGAGCCTTTGATCCGCTTACGCCCGGTACGCAACTGAATGCATGCTGCACCTAAAAGCCGTGTATGCAGGTACGTCTGCCCCGTTCGGGAGGTGTTTTCCGGCCGCCCGCTGTGATCCTTGTCGCCCCCGGCGCCGTCAGCGCGAGCTCGGCACCCGCTCGGACGGGCGGGGCCGGGCCTGGGTCTTCGCGGTCCGGCCGAGAAGGCTGCGCAGCCGGCGCTCGGCGGGGTGCTCCACCCACTGGTACGCCAGCCCCGCGGCGCCGAGGCTGACCGTCAGGACCCCCGCCCAGAAGACGAGCGTGGCCTGGCCGGGGGCGGGCTTGCCCCACAGGAACACCGCGGACCGGATCACGATCTCGTGCAGGAGGTACCAGGCGAACGACCAGTGCCCCAGCCGGATCATCCAGGGCCCGCCCAGTCCGGTGCGCCGCCCCTCCAGGTCGGCACGGGCCGCCGAGCAGATCAGGGCCGCGAAGACCGGCGCCGAGAGCCACTGCGAGGCGGTGTAGGGGCTGTACCAGAGGGAGTCGGGAACCGCGTCCGACCAGGGGATCAGCGCCAGGTGCCAGCAGACGACGAGAGCGACGGCCGCCGGCAGCGGCAGCCGGAGCCGCCAGCCCCGCTTGAGCGCGAGCCCGGCCACCACCCCCAGCACGAACTGGAGGGAACGCGTCAGCGGCAGATAGTCCAGGGCCCAGGCGCGGGTGACGGGCGGCAGGCCGGACAGCGCGGGCCACAGCACGAGCGCGGCACCGACGACGGCGGCGGCCGTCCACGCCCACACCCGGGCGCGGCGCCCCGCGAGCAGCGCCAGCAGCGCGGGGAAGACCAGATAGAACCAGGCCTCGTCGCTGAGCGACCAGGCCGCCGGGTTGCCGCCCGTGAAGATGACCGGTACGGGCACCCACGCGTGCGCCAGCAGCAGCGTCGCGGCCACCGCCTTGAGCGACACGGCCTGGCCCATGACCGCCCACACGGCGACCGACAGCGCGACGCTGACGGCGAGCAGCGGCCAGATCCGGGCGAAGCGCCGCCACAGGAACACCCGCGCGGGGACGTGCGCGCCGTCGTACGTCCAGGCCAGGACGAATCCCGACAGCACGAAGAAGAACGTGACCCCGCTGCGGCCGTACCAGACGACCTCGCTGACCACCGGCACGGTGCCGACCTGACGTGACAGGTGGTACAGCACGACCAGCAGAGCGGCCCAGAACCGCAGCCCGGTCAACGAGGGCAGTCGGTCACGGCCGGGCCTGGGTATGGAGGTCAATGCTGGTCCTTCACCGTTCGGGCGGCGGGCGGGGGCGATCACCCCGGCACGGAGCAGCAAAGACTAACGCCGCGGCCCGGCCCGACCCGAACTCTCCCCGGCCCCGGCCGCCGCCCTCAGGAGGTTTGAGCGTCGAACGCGTGCCGTACGAGCGGTACGTCCATCTTGGGAATCCTCACGTTGAACGACCCGGAGGGCCCGGCGAGGTCGAGGGCTATGAGCTTCCAGTGACCGGCTTTGGCGGCGGAGGCCGTCAGGGTCAGTGGCGGGAGGAGGGTCAACGCCTGCTGCCCGTGGCCTTGCCACGTCACCGGCTTGCCCCGGCTGAGGTACAGGGTGCCCAACCGGGATCTCGCGCCGGCCTGTCCGAGCGGACGAAGGAAACAGGTGACCTTCAGGGTCACGTCGTTCGTGAACAGATCGAGATCGCCGGCAGGGGTCGGCCGCTTGATCCACAGCCAGCGGAGCAGTACGTCGGAGAAGGTCTGAGTGCCCGCCGCCCGGCGGACGTTCGAAGTCATGGCGGCAGAGTGTAGGAGCACGCCGGGACGAGTCCGATCGCAGGCCGCGCGTGATGTGCTTGGTTCATAACTGCGGCGGCGACACGCCAGTCTATCGCGGCGTTTCGGAAGTAACTGATACTGGTGACCCCAACCCCGGCTTTGATGACGCGGTGGAAGGAGTTGCCAGGCCGCGAGGTGGGGGCGCAACTCCTGAAGAGCATCACCATGGGAACACCAACAGCGATTACACCAGTTGGACTACCAGTCCAATCGCCGCCATCCGCGCGGCAACGAGAGGAGGGAGCGTCGGAGTCGTCCTTAGAGTCGGGCGCCGCCGCGGCCAGCGAGCAGCACGCCGGCCATCTCCACCAGGTACTGCAGCAACGGGCTGCCTCAATGTCACGGAAATCTTGTCAGGGCCAGAAAAGTCCGTACGCCGACACCCCCTGAACCGTGTAGCCCTTGTGGGACAGCCTGCCGATCAGAGTCTTGATCCGGCCCAGCGTCCACCGCTGGTCATCGGCGAAGCCATGGCCCGACGGCCCCCGCTTCAGCTCCGCCTCCAGCCGGTCCCACTCCTGCACCGACAGCCGCTCCCGCGACACCGGCCCCTTCGACTTCAGCGCCGCGACCCCGCCCTCGCGCCACACCGTGCGCCACCGCCACACCGTGCGCCACCGCCACACCGTGCGCCACCGCCGCACCGTGCGCTCCGTGACCCGCAGATCCGTGAATGAGATGCCCCAAGATTCCGCCTCGGCGTGAATGCTGATCAACGCAGCCCCCTTCCGATTGTGAAAGGGGGCCGCGAAGCTGCTACTTCTGATCTGCTAGTGCTCGGCTTCCACGCAGCCGAGTATTAGCGTTCCTCGCCGAAATCGAAATCTATTTCTTGACGTACAGCTGCAGGCGGCATCCGATCACTTGAGCGTAGCTCTTGTCGTCCTGCTGGTACTTGAACCTACATTTCTCGATCTCTTTCGATACCGGCCCGGTGATCTTCACCCGAGCCACGTAGTAGACCGTACTGAGGGAACGAGGCCCGACCCTCACTGGGGTTTTTGCAAGGTCCTTCGAGGCGTCGAGTTCCTTTGCGACTGGATCGTCTCCCCCGAATCGACTGAGGAGCACCACTTCGCCACCAGTACTTGCAAGTGCGTGAGCGCTTACCCCACGCAACTCCAGACCGGGCGGTGGATCCAATACCTCCGCTCCCGTTATCAGCAGGTCCTTCGTCGACTTGTTGTACGGAAGCGGCAGGGCGAAGTTCCACTCCTGACCTACTTTGCCCTCTTCGGTCCCCGTAAAATTCGCGGCCTCGATGTCCCCTCCCAGGGATGTTCCAGGCAGGACCGAGTGCTCCGAAGGGGTAGTCGTGCAGGCCGAGAGAAGGCCTGCGGCGACCATCAGCGAAACGCTAGTACGAATACATGACACCAGGCCTACCGCTGACCTTGTCATACAAGCCCCAGACGTGGTGGACGACACCGCTCTTGGTTCCCGCGATGATTTTTTGCACGTGATTTGCATCGTACTGAATTGAGCCGCCGAGTGAAATGCCGAACGGTGTTGCCGCACCCTTCCATTTCACGCTCTTTCCCCGGCTTACGCCCACGTAGGCGCCTGCCGCAATCTTGGCTCGATAATCTGGGTTGGAGGCAGCGTATCGAGTGGGCCCGTCGAGCTGCCGTACATCTTTTCCGTAGGCTCCGGCGTACCAGCCGGCGGGAATGTTCCCTGTGAGGCCCCTGTGCATGGCAGATGAGATCACAGGAATTTATGTCATGCACGCGCAAATTACCTGTTTGGCGCCCAGCCGACCGGGCAAAGTGTCCACTTTGCGGCCTTGGGGGCAAGATCGCCGGCCATGCCGTTATCGAAGCGCAAGGTTGATCCAGATGGCTTTTTGCCATTCCTTGATCGACAAGATGCGCTTTCGTTATTCAGGTTGAACTCGTAGAGTCCGGTTGTGTGGTCACCAGGGTTCGGTGATCAGGCCGGTCCCGGCGAGGCAGCCGTCGATCAGGTGGGGTCTGAACTGGATCTTTTCGGGGGTCCTACCGGGATCGGTATCTGATCTCTGATGATTTCCGGAACAACAGGTTCGGGTGGCGTGAATTCTTCGAAGTTCTCGATGGGGTTGATTCTCCGATTGGCCTTTTTTCGCTGCGAGGTGGTGGTTGGAGTTTGATCGGACTCGCAGACGAGAATGTCGAATCCGTGGTCGCGGCTCTGGTGCGCCCTCCTCTTTCGCATGAATGGCCGCAGGGTGCTGAAGGTTCCTGATGTGGTCCAGTCCCGGTGGCGCTGGCGTCAGCGGAAGGCTGCCGTGCCGGACTCGAACCACACGGTCTTGCCGTCCTCCGGGGTCAGGTCCACGCCCCACTTGTCCACCAGTGCTTCCAGCAGGGCGAGGCCGCGGCCGGTTTCCGAATCCGGCCGTACGTCGCCCTGGGGCAAGGGGAGTCGGGCGGTGCCGTCCGTCACCTCCACCCGTACCCCCGCCGGCTGCCGCAGCAGCGCGATCGTGCAGCGTCTGTCCGGTACGTGGCGTACGACGTTGGCGACCAGTTCCGTCAGGGCCAGTTCCACGGTGTCGGTCAGGTGCGGCAGGCCCCACTCGGCCAGGCAGGAGCGGGCGATCCGGCGGATGTGCCGCGCCGAGTGCGCACCGACGGTGAGGTGCATCCGGTACTGGGGCGGACGCGGGCCCGCGAGGGCGGGGGGAATGAATCCGTTCACGGTACGAGCCTGACCACGGCCGACTACTCTGGGCTACCGTACGGATACAACAGGTCCCGTGGTGGGCCGAGTTATGTCGTAGGGGGCCGCGCGTGACCCACATCAACGTCCTCGACCCGGGAGCCTCGCCGCTCGACTACTACGGCTTCGAACTGCGGCGACATCGCGAGGCCGCGGGCCTCACGCAACGACAGCTCGGCGACATCGTCAACTACACGGGGTCACTGGTCGGACAGATCGAGACCGCCAGGAAGCTGCCCACCCCCGAGTTCAGCGAGCGCGTGGACGCGGCGCTGGGGACGGGCGGGCTGCTGTCGCGCCTTGTCGCGCTGGTCATGCGAAGCCAACTCCCGGCCTGGTTTCAGCAGGTGGCCGAGTTGGAGGTACGGGCTGCCGAGATCTGTACCTTCCAGACGCACATGGTTCATGGGCTTCTTCAGACCGAGCCCTATGTGCGTGCCGTGCTGGGTTCACTGGATCCCGCGGACCTCGACGACCGCACCGCCGTACGGCTGGCCCGTCAGTGCATCTTCGAGAAGGCGGAGCCGCCGGTGCTCTGGGCGGTGATCAGTGAGGCCGCCCTGTGCCAGGAGATCGGCGACGGGGCGACCATGCGGGGTCAACTGGCCCACCTGTTGTCGTTCCGGAGCAACCCTCGGATCAACGTTCAGGTGCTGCCGTTCTCGGCCGGGGCGCATGCTGGCTTGACGGGCTCGTTCAACCTCTACCGCTTCGCGAGCGATCCGACCATCGTCTACACGGAGGGCTACGGCAGCGGGCATCCGAGTGCCAATCCGGACACCGTCAACGACTGTTCGCTCCGATACGATCACCTCCAGGCCGCCGCTCTTTCCCTGCGGGACTCGGCGGAGTTGATCCGGAGCGTGATGGAGGAGCGCTATGGCGAACAACGCGATTCCGGCAGTGGTCGAGTGGCGTAAGTCCAGCTACAGCGGAGATCAGGGCGGCAACTGCATCGAGTGCGCCCCGGTCGGCCCTTTGGCCTGGCGTAAGTCCAGTTACAGCAGCGACCAGGGCGGCGACTGCGTCGAGGTCGCCGAGACCTCCGCCACCGTCGCCGTCCGGGACTCGAAGAACCCCGCGGGACCGGTGCTCGGGTTCCGGCCCGCGGCGTTCGCCGAGTTCGTGATCTGGTCGGCGGCTACAGCCGCTGGATGATCGTCCCGGTGGCCAGGCCGCCGCCCGCGCACATCGTGACGAGGGCGAACTCCTTGTCCGCGCGCTCCAGTTCGTGCAGGGCGGTGGTGATCAGGCGGGCCCCGGTCGCGCCGACCGGGTGGCCCAGGGCGATCGCGCCGCCGTTGACGTTGACCTTCGTCAGGTCCTGCCCGAAGACCTGGGCCCAGCTCAACACCACTGAGGCGAAGGCCTCGTTGATCTCGACGAGGTCGATGTCCTTCAGGGACATGCCCGCCTTGCCCAGGACCGCCTTCGTGGCGTCGATGGGGCCGTCGAGGTGGAAGTGCGGGTCGGCGCCGACCAGGGCCTGGGCGACGATCCGCGCCCTCGGCTTCAGCTTCAGGGCGCGGGCCATGCGCTTCGACGCCCACATGATCGCCGCCGCGCCGTCGGAGATCTGGGAGGAGTTGCCGGCCGTGTGCACGGCCGTCGGCATGATCGGCTTCAGGGCGGACAGGCCCTCCACGGTCGTGTCGCGCAGGCCCTCGTCCTTGTCCACCAGGCGCCACATGCCCTGGCCCGCCCGCTGCTCGTCCTCCGTGGTCGGGACCTGCACCGCGAACGTCTCCCGCTTGAACCGCTCCTCGGACCAGGCGATCGCGGCCCGCTCCTGGGAGACCAGGCCGAGGGAGTCGACGTTCTCCCGGGTGAGTCCGCGGTGGCGGGCGATGCGCTCGGCCGCCTCGAACTGGTTGGGCAGGTCGACGTTCCACTCGTCCGGGAACGGTTTCCCCGGGCCGTGCTTCGAGCCGGAGCCGAGCGGCACCCGCGACATCGACTCGACGCCGCAGGAGATGCCCACGTCGATCACGCCCGCCGCGATCATGTTCGCCGTCATGTGGGACGCCTGCTGCGAGGAGCCGCACTGGCAGTCGACCGTCGTCGCCGCGGTCTCGTAGGGCAGGCCCATGGTCAGCCAGGCGGTGCGCGCGGGGTTCATGGACTGTTCGCCGGCGTGGGTCACCGTGCCGCCGACGATCTGCTCGACGCAGTCGGCGGGGATGCCCGTGCGGCCCAGGAGTTCGCGGTACGTCTCGCCCAGCAGATAGGCGGGGTGCAGGTTGGCGAGCGCGCCGCCGCGCTTGCCGATGGGGGTGCGTACGGCTTCGACGATCACGGGTTCGGCGGCCATGGGTGCGGGTCCTCTCCTCCGAACTGATACGTGTTCTAGTTCTGTGTGCAGTCTGCTGACGAGGTGTCCACCCCCGCAAGGGTCTTGCAGGCAGATTCGGGGCGCCGTACCCCTTGCGACTTGTAGAACCCGTTATTACCTTCGCGGCAGCTCTATTCCTGATGGACCGTCAGATGGACGGAGTGAGTTGCCGATGCCCTGTCCGGCGCTTCCCGACGGGTTCGACTTCACCGACCCCGATGTGCTGCAACACCGCGTGCCCCTGCCGGAGTTCGCCGAGCTGCGCCGGGTCGAACCGGTCCGCTGGATCCCGCAGACGTCCAACCTGGCAGGTTTCCAGGACGAGGGCTACTGGGCGGTCACCCGGCACGTGGACGTCAAGTACGTTTCCACGCATCCGGAGATCTTCTCCTCGTACCTCAACACCGCGATCATCCGCTTCAACGACCACATCGAGCGCGACGCGATCGACGCCCAGCGGCTGATCCTGCTCAACATGGACCCGCCCGAGCACACCCGGGTCCGCCAGATCCTCCAGCGGGTCTTCACCCCGCGCGCCATCCGCGCGCTGGAGGCCAACCTGCGCGCCCGCGCGCAGGCCATCGCGGCGAACGCGCGCGCCCGCTCCGGGGCCTTCGACTTCGTCACCGAGGTCGCCTGCGAACTGCCCCTCCAGGCCATCGCCGAACTCATCGGCGTCCCGCAGGAGGACCGGGCCAAGATCTTCGACTGGTCCAACCGGATGATCGCCTACGACGACCCGGAGTACGCGATCACCGAGGAGGTCGGTCAGGAGTCGGCCACCGAGATCATCGCGTACGCGATGAACATGGCCGCCGCCCGCAAGCAGTGCCCCGCCAAGGACATCGTCACCACCCTGGTGGCGGCGGAGGACGAGGGCAACCTCGGCTCCGACGAGTTCGGGTTCTTCGTGCTGATGCTGGCCGTCGCCGGGAACGAGACCACCCGCAACGCCATCACCCACGGTATGCACGCCTTCCTCACCCACCCCGAGCAGTGGGAACTGTTCAAGGCGGAGCGGCCCGCGACGGCGGCCGAGGAGATCGTGCGCTGGGCCACACCGGTCAACTCCTTCCAGCGGACGGCCACCCAGGACACGGAACTGGGCGGCAAGACGATCAGGAAGGGCGACCGGGTCGGCCTCTTCTACGCCTCCGCCAACCATGACCCCGAGGTCTTCGACCACCCCGACGTCTTCGACATCACCCGGGACCCCAACCCCCACCTCGGGTTCGGCGGCGGCGGGCCGCACTTCTGCCTCGGCAAGTCCCTGGCCGTCCTGGAGATCGACCTGATCTTCAACGCCGTCGCCGACGCGCTGCCCGGCCTGCGGCTGGCCGGGGACCCGCGCCGGCTGCGCTCCGCCTGGATCAACGGAGTGAAGGAACTGCCGGTCAGCGCGGGCTGAACGACACGGAGCGGGCGGTGGGCCGGGTCACTCGCGGCCGGACGACGTCAGCGCCAGCACCCCGGCCAGTACCGTCGCGACCACCAGCGGGACGCCCAGTCCGTGGTGCAGCACCAGCCACGCGCCGAGCAGCGCGCCCACCGCCATCGCGACCACCGACGCGGTACGGCGCGGCGAGTGGCGGCCCGAGCCGCCCCCGGCCCGGGAATCGGAGGCCAGGCCGGTCAGGGTCATCGTCAGGACGGTCGTCGTCAGGTCCGGCACGCCCAGTTTGCGGACGGTCGCGTTGCGCAACCCCATCGCGAAGGCCGTGAGCACGATGAGCGTGTACGTCGTCCCCGTGGCACCAGGCGCGGCGAAGGCGACCGCGGCGGACGCGCCCAGCAGGACCGCCTCGGCGGTGAGGGTCAGCCGGGCCCAGGTGCGGCGCGAGCCCCCGCCGAGCCGCCGGGCGACGCGCCCGCCCGCCACCGCGCCCACCAGGAACGACAGCAGCGAGGCCGCCGTGTGCGGCACCGAGAAGCCCGGCGCCCCGGCGGCGGCGAAGCCCAGGACGACGACGTTGCCGGTCATGTTGGCGGTGAAGACATGGCCGAGACCGAGATAGCTCACGGCGTCGATCAGCCCGCTCACCACGGTCAGGGTCAGCAGCACGGCCACCAGACGCAGGCCGCGCGCCTCGGGATCGCGCTCGGGTGTCTCGGACGGCGTGGTCATCGCCTCAGTGGATCACGGGCGGGCCGGGAAACGCCCGAAGGCGGCGGCCCCGGGGTCGGGGGCCGCCGCCTTCGCGGATGGCGCGCTCAGGTCGGCGTGCCGGGGGTGACTGGCTGATCGGTGGATCAGTACCAGTGGTGGGTCTGCCAGAAGTCCCAGGCCTGGGCGGGGCTGCCGTAGCGGGAGTTCATGTAGTCCAGGCCCCACTTGATCTGGGTGGCGGGGTTGGTCTTCCAGTCGGCACCGGCGGAGGCCATCTTCGAGCCGGGCAGGGCCTGCACGAGGCCGTAGGCGCCGGAGGAGGAGTTGGTGGCGGTGTGGTTCCAGCCGCTCTCGTGGGTGACGATCTGGTTGAAGGCGTTGTACTGGGCCGCGTCCGGGATCATCCGGTGCGCGATCGCCTGCGCGGAGGAGGCCGAGGTGGTCGCTGCCTGGGCCGGGGCCGCGGTCAGGGCCATGCCCGCGGCGGCGCCGGCGATGGCGACGACGGAGAGGGCCTTCTTCGGGCTGGCGATGCGACGGATGGTGGACACGGACACAGAGAGCCTCTTTCTTCGGGGACAAGGAGGTCGCTCGCTCGCCGGATCCGGGTGGTGCGTGGGTCCTGGCATGCGTTGGCACCGTGACCCCTGGGGGGCCGTGGTGCCTGGCGACGTCCTCAAGACAACCAGCCTCGACCGATGTCCGCAATGACCCCTTTTACTAGTTGTGGCCGCATTGGGGTGTTTGCCGGTCCGTGTGAGCTGGCTCTCAATCCGCAGGTCAGAGTATGCGTCCGCTTCTAAACCTGTCCCCTTTTGTCCACTATCGCGGGTAGTGGGTGACGTGGGTCATGTGGGGTGCTTCACCGGTTCCGCGACACTGCGCGCACAGGGGATCACGGTGCGGGTGCGTCGAACGTGACCGCGGTCTCGAAGGCGGCCCGGCGCGTGGCGCGACGCAGCGCCTTCAGCACCGCCGGACCGACGAAAAGGGTCAGGGCGACCGTCACCAGCGCACGGCCGAGGTCCCAGCCGAGCGAGGTGGCCAGACAGTAGGCGACGAAACGGGCCAGATTCGCGGCCACCGTCCCGTGCGGGTCGAAGGCGATGTCGGAGGCGTTGCCGTCCATGAAGGTCCAGCCCGCCAGGTTCATCACCGTGCCGTAGGCGAACGCGGCCACGAAGCCGTAGGCGCAGAGCAGGGCCAGCTCGGCGCGGCCGCGCAGCCGGTCCGGGCCCGGCAGCAGGCCCGCGCCCATCGTGAACCACCCCATGGCGAGCATCTGGAACGGCATCCACGGCCCCACCCCGCCGGTGAGCAGCGCCGACGCGAACATCGTGACCGAGCCCAGGACGAAGCCGAAGCCCGGTCCGAGGACCCGGCCGCTCAGCACCATCAGGAAGAACATCGGCTCCAGACCGGCCGTACCGGCGCCGATCGGGCGCAGTGCGGCGCCGGTCGCGGCCAGTACGCCGAGCATGGCGACCGCCTTCGGGCCGAGACCCGACTCGGAGATCGTCGCCGCCAGCACCGGCACCAGCAGCACCAGCAGGCCCGCGAAGAGCCACGGCGCGTCCTGGGCGTGGGCGGTGAGCTGCGAGGCGGGCGGGGCCAGGAACGGCCAGGTGAAGGCGACCACCCCGACGGCGCTGACCAGGGCGAGGGCGGCGAGGGAGCGGGGGCCGAGGCGGACGGCCCGTGCCTGGCGCGTCATCGCAGGGCCTGCCGCACCTGGGCGACGGTGAGCCAGCGCTGCGGGGCCAGGATCTTCGTGACCTGCGGGGCGTAGGAGGGGGAGGAGACGACCACCTCGGCGGTCGGACCGTCGGCGATCACCTCGCCCTCGGCCAGCAGCACGACCCGGTGGGCGAGTTCGGCGGCCAGTTCCACGTCATGGGTGGCGAGCACGATCGCGTGGCCCTCGGCGGCGAGCGCGCGCAGCACCCCGACCAGGCGGGTCTTGGCCGCGTAGTCCAGCCCGCGGGTCGGCTCGTCCAGGAGCAGCAGGGGAGGACGGGCGGTCAGGACCACGGCGAGCGCGAGCGCCAGCCGCTGGCCCTCGGAGAGATCGCGGGGATGCATGTCGTCGGTCACGCCGGGCAGCAGCTCGCCGACGAGGCCGCGGCAGGTGCCGGGCGTGGCCCGGGCGTCCCCGTCGGCGGCCGCGCACTCGGCGGCGACCGTGTCGGCGTACAGCAGATCGCGCGGTTCCTGGGGGACCAGGCCGACCTGGCGGACGAGGTCGCGGGGCCGGGTGCGGTGCGGTACCGCCCCGCCGACGCGGACCGTGCCGGCGGTCGGCTCGACCAGCCCGACCAGCGTGCCGAGCAGGGTGGACTTGCCGGCGCCGTTGCGGCCCATCAGGGCGACGGTCTCGCCGGGGGCCACCGTGAGGTCGACGCCCCGCAGCGCCTGGACCTGGGCGCGGCGCACGGCGAGGGAACGGACCTCGGCGACGGGCGGGGCGGGCGCAGGGGCGACGGAGGCCGTCACCCCGGCCGCCGCCCCGGCATCCGTCTGCCGTCTGATCAGGCGCGGCAGGTACGGCAGGTACGGCAGGCGCGGTCGGGCGGGCGCCGGGCGGGGCGCGGGTACGAGGGCCGGTGCCGACACCTGTACGGGCGCCGGGGCGGGGGTCGGCTCGTCGCGTCCCGTCAGCTCCTCCCGGAGGGCGGACGCCCGGCGGCGGGCGTCGCGGACCGTCAGCGGCAGCGGGGACCAGCCCGCCAGCCGGCCGAGTCCGACGACCGGCGGGTACACCGGGGACACCGCCATCACCTCCGCCGGGGTGCCCAGTACCGGAGCGGCGCCCGGCTCCGGCAGGAGGACGACCCGGTCGGCGTACTGCACGACCCGTTCCAGGCGGTGCTCGGCCATGAGGACCGTGGTGCCCAGGTCGTGCACCAGGCGCTGGAGGACGGCGAGGACCTCCTCGGCGGCGGCCGGGTCCAGCGCGGAGGTCGGCTCGTCGAGGACCAGTACCCGGGGGTGCGGGGTGAGCACCGAGCCGATCGCGACGCGCTGCTGCTGGCCGCCGGAGAGGGTGGCGATCGGACGGTCGCGCAGGGCGGCCAGGCCGAGCAGGTCCAGGGTCTCCTCGACGCGGCGGCGCATCACGTCCGGGGCGAGGCCCAGCGACTCCATGCCGTAGGCGAGTTCGTCCTCCACGGTGTCCGTCACGAAGTGGGAGAGCGGGTCCTGGCCCACCGTGCCGACGACGTCGGCGAGTTCGCGCGGCTTGTGGGTGCGGGTGTCGCGTCCGGCCACCGTGACCCGGCCGCTCAGGGTGCCGCCGGTGAAGTGCGGGACGAGCCCGTTGACCGCGCCGAGCACGGTGGACTTGCCGACCCCCGACGGGCCGACCAGCAGCGCGAGTTCACCCTCGGGCACCTCGAAGTCCACGCCCCGCACGCTGGGTTCGGCTGCACCGTCGTACGTCACGGAGACGTTCTCGAAGCGGATCACGACGTCTCCTTGGATGCGGGGGCGGGGGCGGGGGCGAGGAAGGCGGGGAGCAGGCCGAGGAGTACGGCGGCGGCGGGCAGCAGCGGGAGGGCGGGGGCCACGAGCGGGACGACACCGGGGTGCAGGGCCGTCTGGTCCGCGACGCCGAGCAGCGCGGCGACGGCGGCCCCGGAGGCCGCCACCAGACAGGCGCGCAGGTTCCAGCGGTCCGGGCGGTAGCGGGTCCGCGGGGTACGGCGGCCGCCGAGCCACAGGCCGCCCAGCGCGGCGGCGAGCCCGGCGAGCAGGACCGGTACGCCGTAGGTGCCGCCCTCCGCCGTGAGCAGGCCGTACGTTCCCGCGCAGACGCCGAGCAGCCCGCCGAGGGTGAGGGCGGTGGTGGTGCGGCGGACCCGGGCGGGCACGGCGACGGTACGGCCGTAGCCGCGGGCGTCCATCGCGGCGGCCAGGGCGACGGACCGCTCCAACGCGCCCTCCAGGACCGGCAGTCCGACCTGGAGCAGACCGCGTACGCCACGGTCCGGGCGGCCGCGCAGCCGGCGGGCGGCGCGCAGCCGCTGGACGTCGGCGATCAGGTTCGGGGCGAAAGTGAGCGCCACGACCACGGCCACCCCGGTCTCGTAGAGGGCGCCGGGCAGGGACTTGAGGAGGCGGGTGGGGCCGGCGAGCGCGTTCGCGGAGCCCACGCAGACGAGGAGCGTACCGAGCTTGAGGCCGTCGTAGAGGGCGAAGACGATTGCCTCGGCGGTGACCCGGCCGCCGAGCCGGATGCCCTGGGCCCAGTGGGGGAGCGGGACTTCGGGGAGGGTGACGAGGACGTGGGTGCCCGGGATCGGGGAGCCGAGGACGACGGCGAACACGAGCCGGATGAGCAGTACGGCGAGCGCGAGCCGTACGAAGGCGCCGTAGGAGCGGGCCCAGAGGGCGGCGGCGGGGCGGCAGGTCGCGACGACGTAGGCGGAGACCGCGACGAGCAGGGCGAGCAGGAGCGGATTGGTGGTACGGGTGGCCGCCACACCGAGGGAGATCGACCACAGCCACCAGGCACCCGGGTGCACGGCCGGGTGGTACGGCCGCCGGGCGGCCTGCCCGGACCGCCGTCCGTCCCCGCCGGACCGCCGTCCGTCCTCGGCCGGTCGTCGGTCCTCGGCCGGTCGTCCGTCCCCGGCCGGTCGCCGGGTCTCCCGCACCCTCGAGGGGCGCGGGAGACCCGACGTACGCCGTCGGACCCGCTCAGCCACGCCTGCGCCGCCGGGCCTGCCAGAGCGCCGCCGCCGCCAGGACGGCCACGGCCGCGCAACCCGCGATCAGGCCCACCGAGGGGCCCCCGTCCGCCGTGGGCTGCCCGGCCGCGGCTGCCGTCGTCGCCGTACTCCTCGGCTTCTCCGGTACCGACACCTGTTCACCGCAGCCCTGTCGCGGGTATCCGGCGATCGCGCACAGCAGGGCGTTGGTGTCGTACCGCAGCGGCTTGGCCACCGCGGCCAGCGCCTCCGCCGTGCTGGCGTCGGAGGGCACCTGGGCACAGGCGGTCCGTGCCGCGGGCGGCCGCTCGCCCGAGGGGGCGTCGGCGGGCGTACCGAAGTCGATGACCAGGGCGACCCGCTTCGAGCCGTCCCGTGCGGGCGTCTTCGCGCAGATCGTCGCGAAGTCGGCCGCGCCGCGCGGGCGGCTGGCGTCCTGGGAGTCCGCGCTGACCGCGAACCGGAAGCCCTGCACGTCACCGTCGGCGGGGCGGGCGGTCGCCGGGCCCTGGGTGGCGTAGGTCCAGCCGGTGCCCGTGCGGTCCCAGAAGGACCAGTAGCGGTAGCCGGTGGCCTGCGCCTGGCCGGCGGCTCCCAGCAGCGGGAACAGCACGGCCAGCAGCAGTGCGGCGGCGCGGCGACGGCTCACGACTGCTTGTTCCTGCCGCGCCCGAAGAGCAGGAAGCCGACGGCGGTCACGACGACGAGCAGGATGCCGCCGGCGATCCACACGGTGCTGCCGGAGCCGGAGGAGTCGTCGGCCGCGGCCGTGTCGCCCTTGGCGTCGGCCGAGGACGACGGGGCGGCGGTGGGCACGTACACGGGCCCGGGGCCGGTCGCGTTCAGGAGGGCCACCAGGTCCTGGGAGCCGAAGTGGCGCGGGTCGGCGGAGACGGCGGTCGCGGCGAGGATCAGCTGCGCGTACGCGGCCGGGCCGGCCTGCTGCGCCCACTTGGCGGAGTCGGCCTGGAGCCAGTGCACGGCGGGGGCGGCCACCTCGCTCTGGCCGGCGGTCGCGAGGGCGACGACCGCGTCGGCGGTGTTGCCGTAGTCGGGCTGGTCCTCGGCGCCGGGCTGCGACGACGTCAGATGGCCGCTGCCGGTCAGCTCCCTGGCGAGGTACGTGGTGCCGTTGCGGGCCGCCTGGGTGGCGTCCGTGGCCGGGCCCTTGCAGGTGAGACCCTCGGAGTCCGGGTTCGCGGCGGCGCCCCCGAGTCCCTTGCCGAGGGCGGCGGTCACGGCCGCCGCGGTGGCGTCCGCGTTGGCGACGAGGGCGCCCTTCTTGTCGGGCTGGTAGGCGAAGGCGCCCGCGCCGTCGCCGGTGCAGGGCAGGGCGAGCTTCAGCAGGGCGTCGTAGGGGGACTTGCCGCCCTTGACGACGTTCTGGGGCTGTTCGCCCGTCGCGGTCAGCGCGCCGACGACGGCGGCGGTGGAGTTGGCGTCGCTGGCGCCGCCCGGGAAGTAGCCCCAGCCGCCGTCCGCGTTCTGCACGGACTTCAGCCACGCGACGGACTTGGCGGTGACGGGGGTGTGGTTGCCGAGCGCGGCGAGGGCCTGGACGGCGGCGGCCGTGCTGTTGGTGTCGACCATCAGCTTGGCGTCGCAGGGCTTGGCGGTGTCGGCGCGGAAGGCGGCGAACGCGCCGTTCGCGCACTGCTGCCCGGTCAGCCAGGCGATGGCCGAGGAGGCGGGCCGCACGCCCACGGTGTTCTGCGCGAGCAGGGCGAGGGACTGCCGCCAGACACCGTCGTACGTGGGGTCGGTGCGGCCGTAGAGGCCGGCGGGTATCGCCACCGAGGGCGAAGGGGACGGGTCGGCGGCGACGGCGGGCGTGGCGCCGCCGATCACGGCGGCGGCGGCCAGGACCGCGGCGCTGCGGCGGACGTTCATGATCGGCGGATGCCTCTCCCTGCGGGGAGCCGGACAGCACGGGGCACCCCCGGGCGGCTCGGCTCCGTAGACCTCGACGGTGCCGTACACCGGCGGGCCGCCGGTGTGCGCGAGCCGGTCACGTACCGTGCGGGGCGATCCGGCTCGCCACCTCGCGGTGGCTCACGGCTGCGGGTCAGCGCCGGAATTGCACCGGCTTTCCCCCGTACGGGTGTGATGACGACGGCGCCACTCTACCGGCCCGTAGAAACACGCCGAGGGGCGGCCGTGCGGCCGGCCGGGAGCGGGTGCCGCGGGGTGCCGATGCGGTCCGCGCGGCGGCTCACACCGCCACGTACGTCACCGGCTCGGTCCCCGGCACCGCCTCCGCCCGGCCCAGCTTCACCAGGCGCCGCAGATGGGCCTCGGCCTCCGAGACCGCGATGTTCCGCGATCCGTAGGGGATCCGGTCCCAGGGGCGGTTCCACTCCATGCGCTCGGCGAGCTGCCAGGGGGTGAGTGGGTCGGTCAGCAGGCCGAGCAGGCCGTCGAGGCGCTCCTCGTGGTGGGCCAGCAACTCCCGTACGCGCGACGGCGCGTCGGTGAAGGCGTGCTGATGGGCCGGGAGCACCTCGGCGGGGCCGAGCCGGCCGACGCGTTCGAGGGAGGCGAGGTAGTCGCCGAGCGGGTCGGTGACGGTGGCGTCGTCCGGGTCCTCGTACAGGCCGATGTGCGGGGTGATCCCGGGGAGCAGATGGTCGCCGGAGAACAGCCGTCCGCTGCCCGTGAGCCCGGTGGGGTGGCGCTCCTCCAGGTGCAGGCAGACATGGCCGGGGGTGTGTCCCGGGGTCCAGACGGCGCGCAGCCGGCGGCCCGGGAGGCCGAGCAGCTCGCCGGGGACGATCTCCCGGTCGGGCAGGGCGGGGGCGAGTCCTGGCAGGGCGCGCCGGGGCCGGTCGGCGCGCAGCGGGGCGATGTGCTCCTCGGGGGCGCCGGCGGCGGTGAGCTTGTCCGCCATGTACGCGTACCAGCGGCCGGGCCGGGTCTCCCGGGTGCGGCGGACGATGGCGATGTCCGCCGCGTGCATCGCCACCCAGGCGCCGGAGGCCTCGCGGACCCGGCCGGACAGCCCGTGGTGGTCGGGATGGTGATGGGTGATCACCACTCCGTGGACGTCGGCGGCCGAGGTGCCGCACGCCGTGAGCCCCTCGGCGAGCGTGTCCCAGGACGCGGGGTCGTCCCAGCCGGTGTCGATCAGCACCGGGCCGCGGTCGGTGTCGACGACGTACACGAGGGTGTGGCCGAGGGGGTTGTCCGGGATGGGGACCTCGATGGACCGTACGCCGCCGCCGTGGTCGTGCACCTGCGTCATGGGCTCTCCGATCGCCGCGTCCCGGCCACTATAACTAGAACAGGTTTCGATGGGAGCCCGAGTCGACCGTCGCGGTGGGTGTCCGGGCCGTGGACTCCTCGGGGCGGAGCTGCTATCAGTTCCGTATCTGATGGATCGTCAGAGTCGTGCCGGGGAGGCAGTCGCCATGACCGAACTCGTGGAACACGGACAGCTGTTCATCGGCGGGGAGTTGGCCGACCCGCTGGGCGAGGAGGTCATCGAGGTGATCTCGCCGCACACCGAGGAGGTCATCGGACGGGTGCCGCACGCCTCGACGGCCGACGTGGACCGGGCCGTCGCCGCCGCCCGCACGGCGTTCGACGAGGGGCCCTGGCCGCGGATGACGCCCGACGAGCGGATCGCGGTGGTCTCCAGGATCAAGGACGCGATCGCCGTACGGCACGAGGAGATCGCCCGCGTCATCTCGTCCGAGAACGGCTCGCCGTACTCCTGGAGCGTCCTCGCGCAGGCGCTCGGCGCGATGATGGTCTGGGACGCGGCGATCACCGTCGCCCGGGACTTCGCGTACGAGGAGCGGCGGGCCGGCGTCCTCGGGCCGATCCTGGTGCGCCGCGAGCCCGTCGGGGTGGTCGCGGCCGTCGTCCCCTGGAACGTCCCGCAGTTCGTGGCCGCCGCCAAGCTCGCGCCCGCGCTGCTCACCGGCTGCACCGTGGTGCTCAAGCCGTCGCCGGAGTCGCCGCTGGACGCCTACATCCTCGGCGAGATAGCGCGGGAGGCCGGGCTGCCCGAGGGCGTCCTGTCGATCCTGCCCGCGGACCGCGAGGTCAGCGAGTACCTGGTCGGACACCCCGGCGTCGACAAGGTCTCCTTCACCGGGTCGGTCGCGGCCGGCCGGCGGGTGATGGAGGTGGCCGCGCGCAACCTCAGCCGCGTGACGCTGGAGCTGGGCGGCAAGTCGGCGGCGGTGGTCCTGCCCGACGCGGACCTCGCCACGGCCGTCCCCGGCATCGTCTCGGCGGCCTGGATGAACAACGGGCAGGCCTGTGTGGCCCAGACCCGCATCCTGGTGCCGCGCTCGCGCTACGACGAGTTCGCGGACGCCTTCGCCGCGGCGGCGAGCGCACTGGTGGTGGGCGACCCGCTGGACCCGGCGACCCAGGTCGGCCCGCTGGTGGCGCGCCGTCAGCAGCAGCGCAGCCTCGACTACATCCGCATCGGCCAGGAGGAGGGCGCGAAGATCCTCACCGGCGGCGGCCGCCCGCCGGGCCTGGAGCGCGGCTGGTACGTCGAGCCGACCCTCTTCGGCGACGTGGACAACGGCATGCGCATCGCCCGCGAGGAGATCTTCGGCCCGGTGATCTGTCTGCTGCCCTACGGCGACGAGTCCGAGGCCGTGAAGATCGCGAACGACTCCGAGTACGGACTGAGCGGCAGCGTGTGGACGGCCGACGTCGAGCACGGCATCGACGTCGCGCGCCGGGTCCGCACGGGCACGTACTCGGTCAACACCTTCAGCCTCGACATGCTCGGCCCGTTCGGCGGCTACAAGAACTCCGGCCTGGGGCGGGAGTTCGGCCCGGAGGGGTACGGCGAGTTCCTCGAACACAAGATGGTCCACCTGCCGGCCGGCTGGGAGGGGTGAGCGATGGCGGCACTTCCCGCGCGAGCGGAGCCGGGCGTGGGGGCGGGGGACCGCTGGCACGTCGAGGTCGACCGCGCCCTGTGCATCGGCTCGGCCCAGTGCCTGCACCACGCCCCGGCCGGCTTCCGGCTCGACGCCGGGCGCCAGTCCTGTCCGGTGGACCCGGACACGGACGCCAGCGAGCGGGTGCTGGCGGCGGCCGAGGGCTGCCCGGTGGAGGCCATCACGATCACCCTGCTGGGCAGCGGGGAGCCGGTGTTCCCGCCGGAGGACTGAGCCCCTTCCGGCGGCCTGGCAAGAGAGGCTGAGAAAAGTCCCTTTTGGGCTATTGCATTCCGCTCTGGGGGGCTACTCTTGAAAGTGGCCTACGAGGCGAGTGAGGGAGCTCCACCGGAGTAGCCGACTTCCGCGAGACGCCCAGGCAACACGCAGAGGCATCCGCTGGGGCCGACGTCGACGGTCGAGCTGAGAGGCCCGAAGGTGGCTGTTTCACCGGAAGGCGACCTCCAGTACCTGATCCGGACCATGCCGGCGAAGGGAACCCGTCTCGTAGGTTTTTCCTGCGCGCATCCCCGTACGTGCATCCCCGTACGCGCATCCCCGCTACGTGTGTCCTCGTATGCGCTTCCTCGTGCGCGCTTCCTCCTGCGAGCTTTCTCGTGCCCGCTTCCTCATCCGCGCGGCTCCTCCGGCGAGGTGAGGTCGATCAGCCGGCACACCGTCTCGATGTCTATCTTCACCTGGGCGATGGAGGCGCGTCCCGAGAGCCAGGTGATGAGGGCCGAGTGCCAGGTGTGCTCGATGACGCGGACCGCGGACAGCTGCGCGGGCCCGGGGTCCGCCACGCCCATCGCGTCCAGGATGATCATCGTGGTCTGGCGGGAGACCTGGTCCACCTCGGGGGAGACGCTGCGGTCCGCGAAGGTCAGGGCGCGCACCATCGCGTCGGCCAGATGCGGCTCGCGCTGAAGGGCGCGGAAGGCGCGCATCAGCGTCTCCGCGACCCGCTCGGCGGCGGTGTCACCGGTCGGCGGCTTCTTGCGCAGCGTGCCGTGCATGTGTTCCAGCTGGTCCTGCATGGTGGCGACCAGCAGATGCACCTTGGACGGGAAATACCGGTAGAGGGTGCCGAGCGCGACCTGCGAGGACTCCGCGACCTCGCGCATCTGCACCGCGTCGAAACCGCCCCTGCTGGCGAGCTGCGCGCTCGCGTGCAGAATGCGGCGCCGGCGCGCCGCCTGCCGTTCGGTGAGGGCCGGGAGGGCCGGTCTGTCGGTGCTGGCTTCCACCTTGACCACCTTGGCTTCCGCAGGCATGGATCCCGTTCCGTGACAGTCGGTGAGGGCTGGTGATCAGACAGCATGGCAGAGGCCGTCCGCCGTGGCGTGAATCACCTGATCCACTGCTCACAGCTCCCCTACCTGCCGGTAGATTCAGAGCCTCCCGAACGATCAAGTCTGAAACTTGTTCTAGATTAGCGTCCCGGCGTAATCTCGCGGGACAGTGCAGGCAGAAGGGGGCCCGGAGTGACCGCTGAGGCCAGTCAGGCGGGTCCTGGGAAGGACCTCGCCGCCGACGGCGGGCGACCGCTCGACATCGCGCTCCTGACGTACAAGGGAAACCCGTTCTGCGGCGGCCAGGGCGTCTACGTCCGCCACCTCTCCCGTGAGCTGGCCCGCCTCGGCCACCGCGTCGAGGTCATCGGCGCGCAGCCGTACGCCGTCCTCGACGCCGACGAGGTGCCCGGCGCCGGTCCCGGCCGGCTGAGCCTGACCGAGCTGCCCAGCCTCGACCTCTACCGCCAGCCCGACCCCTTCCGCACCCCCGGCCGCGACGAGTACCGCGACTGGGTCGACGCGCTGGAGGTCGCCACCATGTGGACCGGCGGCTTCCCGGAGCCGCTGACCTTCTCGCTGCGCGCCCGCCGCCTGCTGCGGGCCCGGCGCGGCGACTTCGACGTCGTCCACGACAACCAGACCCTCGGCTACGGGCTGCTGGGCGACATCGGCGCGCCCCTGGTCACCACCATCCACCACCCGATCACCGTGGACCGGCAGCTGGAGCTGGACGCGGCGGACAGCAGGCAGCGCCGCTTCTCGGTGCGCCGCTGGTACGCGTTCACCCGGATGCAGAAGCGGGTGGCGCGCCGCCTGCCGTCCGTGCTCACCGTCTCCGGCTCCTCCCAGCAGGAGATCGTCGACCACCTCGGGGTGCGGCAGGACCGCGTCCACGTCGTCCACATCGGCGCCGACACCGACCTGTTCCGTCCCGACCCGTCGGTGGCGCAGGTGCCGGGCCGCATCGTGACCACCTCCAGCGCGGACGTGCCGCTGAAGGGGCTGGTGTTCCTGGTCGAGGCGCTGGCGAAGGTGCGCACCGAGCACCCGGAGGCCCATCTGGTCGTCGTCGGCAAGCGCGCCGAGGACGGGCCCGTCGCCCAGGCCATCGAGCGGTACGGCCTCGAAGGCTGCGTCGAGTTCGTCAAGGGCATCTCCGACGCGGAACTCGTCGACCTGGTGCGCTCGGCGCAGGTCGCCTGCGTGCCCTCCCTCTACGAAGGCTTCTCCCTCCCGGCCGCCGAGGCCATGGCCACGGGCACCCCGCTGGTCGCCACGACCGGCGGGGCCATCCCCGAGGTCGCAGGACCCGACGGCGAGACCTGTCTGGCGGTGCCGCCCGGCGACGCGGGCGCGCTGGCCGCCGCACTGAGCCGGCTGCTCGGCGACCCGCGGCTGCGGGACCGGCTCGGCCGCGCGGGCCGCGAGCGGGTCCTGGCCCGCTTCACCTGGGCCCGGGCCGCCGAGGGCACGGTCGCCCACTACCGCGAGGCCATCGCCCGCACCCGGCCGCACCCGCACGGCGGAGCCCCCGCCGGGGTCGCCCCCGCTCCCGAACCCACGACCTCGACCTCGACCTCGACCTCGACCTCGACTTCGACCAGCGTTACCGGCGTCTATCCCGAAAGCAGGGCCACGTGCTGACCGTCGACTTCTCCCGGTTCCCTCTCGCGCCGGGCGACCGGGTCCTGGACCTCGGCTGCGGGGCGGGCCGGCACGCGTTCGAGTGCTACCGGCGCGGCGCGCAGGTCGTGGCACTGGACCAGAACGGCGACGAGATCCGCGAGGTCGCGAAGTGGTTCGCGGCGATGAAGGAGGCCGGCGAGGCCCCGGCCGGCGCCACCGCCACGGCCATGGAGGGCGACGCGCTCGCCCTGCCCTTCCCCGACGAGTCCTTCGACGTCGTGATCATCTCCGAGGTCATGGAGCACATCCCGGACGACAAGGGCGTCCTCGCGGAGATGGTCCGGGTGCTCAAGCCCGGCGGCCGCATCGCGATCACCGTCCCGCGCTACGGCCCGGAGAAGGTCTGCTGGGCCCTGTCCGACGCCTACCACGAGGTCGAGGGCGGCCACATCCGCATCTACAAGGCGGACGAACTCCTCGCGAAGATCCGGCAGGCCGGACTGCGCCCGTACGGCACCCACCACGCGCACGCCCTGCACTCGCCGTACTGGTGGCTGAAGTGCGCGTTCGGCGTCGACAACGACAAGGCGCTGCCGGTGCGGGCGTACCACAAGCTCCTGGTCTGGGACATCATGAAGAAGCCGCTGGCCACCCGGGTCGCCGAGCAGGCGCTGAACCCGCTGATCGGCAAGAGCTTCGTGGCGTACGCGACCAAGCCGCACCTGCCCCGGCTCTCCGCCGCGTCCGCCACGCCCGGTACGTCCGAGGCGGACGCCACGTGACCACCCCCCGGACAGAACACCTCGTCCTGCCCGGGGTCCTCACCGCCGAGCAGGCCGCCGCGACCGTACGCGGCATCCTCGACGTGCAGCGGGAGGACGGCGCGATCCCGTGGTTCCGGGGTCACCACCTCGACCCGTGGGACCACACCGAGGCCGCGATGGCGCTGGACGCGGCGGGCGAGCACGCGGCCGCCGAGCGGGCGTACGACTGGCTGGCCCGGCACCAGAACCCGGACGGCTCCTGGTACGCGGCGTACGCGGACGGGGAGCCCGACGAGGTCACCGACCGCTCCCGCGAGACGAACTTCGTCGCCTACATAGCCGTCGGCGTCTGGCACCACTACCTCGCCACCGGCGACGACACGTTCCTGGACCGCATGTGGCCGACGGTCGTCGGCGCGGTCGAGTTCGTCCTCGCCCTCCAGCAGCCCGGCGGGCAGATCGGCTGGCGGCGCGACGACGACGGCACGGACACCACGGACGCGCTGCTGACCGGCAGTTCGTCGATCCACCACGCCCTGCGCTGCGCGCTCGCCATCGCCGAGCAGCGCGAAGAGCCGCAGCCGGACTGGGAGTTGGCGGCGGGCGCGCTGCGGCACGCCATCCGCCGCCACCCGGAGCGGTTCCTCGACAAGAACCGCTACTCGATGGACTGGTACTACCCGGTCCTCGGCGGCGCGCTGACCGGGGCCGAGGCCAAGTCCCGTATCGAGGAGTCCTGGGACCGCTTCGTCGTGCCCGGCCTCGGGGTGCGCTGTGTGGTCCCCAACCCCTGGGTGACCGGCGGTGAATCGGCCGAACTCGCCCTCGCGCTCTGGGCGATGGGCGAGTCCGACCGGGCGCTGGAGATACTCCAGTCCATCCAGCACCTGCGGGACGCGGACAGCGGCCTGTACTGGACGGGCTACGTCTTCGACGACGAGGCCGTCTGGCCGCAGGAACTGACCACCTGGACGGCCGGCTCGCTGCTCCTGGCCGTGGCGGCCCTGGGCGGCGACGAGGCCACCTGTGCCGTCTTCGGCGGCGAGTTCCTGCCGAAGGGGCTGGACCCGGACTGCTGCGGGTAGGGCCTGCCGCACGGGCCCCGGCGGGCCGGCGCCCGCCGGGTCAGTGACGGTGGGCGCGGTTGGCGATGGCGTGGCCGATGAACAGGTACACCACGGCGGCCAGGCCGTAGCCGGCGACGACCCGCGCCCAGGCCTCGTCGAACGTGAACAGGTCGCGGGACCAGCCCGCCAGCCAGTCGGCGACGTGGTGGACGAACTGCACCAGGTCGTTGCCCCGGTTGGCGTCCAACAGGTACATGAGGATCCACAGTCCGAGGATGACGGCCATGATGTCGGCGACCACCGCTATGACCGTCCCGGCGGAGTTGGAACCAGTGCGATATCGAGACATGACTAGCGTCTGGCCCCGGATTCCTGATTGAAACCCGGAGAAACATGCGGCCCCGGAGTGCGCGGGGAGTGCCCGGGGGAGTGCGCGGCGGCTTCCCCCGAGTGGCGTAGCCGACGGCGCGGGGTGAACCTGCTGGGAGACCCCCTCACGTCGGGAGGACTTCGTGCGTGTGCCGATACGCCACCTCGCCGTGGTGCTCACCCTCTGCTGTGCGCTGCTCGCCGGCGTCACCGCCTGCGGCGGCGCCGGGGACTCCGCACAGAAGACCGCGACCGTCCCCGCGGCCAGCCCCAGCACCTCCGCCGAACAGCAGAAGTTCGCCAAGGCGCGGTTCGTGGCCAACGCGGGTCTCGCGGCCGGCGCGACCTACCAGTGGATCGTCGGCCCCTGGAAGGCGGGCAAGTTCGCGAAGGGCGCCTCGGGCCGCAAGCTCGCCCTGGTGAAGGCGGGCGTCGCGGGCGCGTTCGCGTACAACCGGCTCAAGGCCGCGATGCGCAACGCCCAGGGCGACCCGCTGCTGGCGAAGGCCGTCGCCCCGCTCGCCGCGAGCGTCGACGCCCTCAAGGACCTGCCGGCCAAGCTGCGCAACGGTGACTCGGCCGACGCGGCCGCGGGCACCTTCGACAGCCTCATCAGCCAGGTCAAGGGCGCCGGTCAGAGCGCGGGCGCCGTGGTGCAGGACCAGGTGCCGTCGGCCGCCCAGCTGTCCGGCGGCTGAGGTCCCGCAGCCCGGACACCGGGCCATCCTGCCACTGTGTGATTTCGCCCGACTCGTCGGCGGACGGTCGGCCGGAAACGGCCCCGGGAATTCCCGGGGCCGCCGCTCCGTGCCGACGCGGGCCGAAGCCCGCAGGTCCTAGGAGTTGAGTTCGGCGAGGACGCGCAGGGTGTGCGGGTCGCGCACCAGGGCCAGCAGGTCGGTGACCGGGCCCGCGCGCCACGCCTGAAGCCGCTCGGCGACCCGTTCGCGGGGCCCGACCAGTGAGATCTCGTCGGCGAAGGCGTCCGGCACGGCGAGCACGGCCTCCTCCCGCCGCCCGGACAGGAACAGCTCCTGGATGCGCCGCGCCTCCTTCTCGTACCCCATGCGCGCCATGAGGTCGGCATGGAAGTTGCGGGCCGCGTGCCCCATCCCGCCGATGTAGAAGCCGAGCATGGCCTTGACGGGCAGCAGCCCCGCGGCGACGTCGTCGCAGATCCGCACCTGCGCCATCGGCGCGACCAGGAACCCGCCCCGGCCCGGGGCCTCTTGGGCCGCGGACAGACCGGCGACCGCGGGCCCGTACACCTCGGGCCGGTTCGGCGCCCAGTACAGCGGCAGCCAGCCGTCCGCGATCCGCAGCGTCTGCGCCACGTTCTTCGGCCCCTCGGCGCCGAGCAGGACGGGCAGGTCCGGGCGGAGCGGATGGGTGATCGGCTTCAGGGCCCGGCCCAGGCCCGTGCCGTCCGGGCCGCGGTAGGGATGGGAGTGGAAGCGCCCGGCCAGCTCCACCGGCCCCGCGCGCCGCAGCACCTGCCGTACGACGTCGACGTACTCCCGGGTCGCGGTCAGCGGCGACTTCGGGAACGGGCGCCCGTACCAGCCCTCGACGACCTGCGGGCCGGACAGGCCGAGGCCCAGCAGCAGCCGCCCGCCGCTGAGATGGTCCAGGGTCAGCGCCTGCATCGCGGTCGTCGTCGGCGGCCGGGCCGCCATCTGCGCAACCGCCGTACCCAGTCGGATCCTCGAGGTCTGCGCGGCGATCCAGGCCAGCGGGGTGAAGGCGTCCGAGCCCCAGGACTCCGCCGTCCACACGGAGTCGTAGCCGAGCCGCTCCGCCTCCCGGGCCAGCGCGACGTGGTCCGGGTCGGGGCCGCGCCCCCAGTAGCCGAGTGCGAGACCGAGCCGCATGTCGCCTCCCGCGTTCTGACGGAGTGTCAGTCAGGGGGTGCGACTCTACGACAACGGCCCCCCGCCCGGAAGGGCGAGGGGCCGGCCGGACTGCCGACGTCAGCCGCGCTGGATCCCGGAGGTGTCCCGCAGCACGCCACGGCGGCCGTCCTGGGTCTGCGCGACCAGGGCCGGACCGTTCTGCTCGACCGCCAGGTACCAGGTGCCCGGGGCGAGTTCGGCGATCGGCGCGGGCGAGCCGTCCTCGGCGAACAGCGGACGCGGCACCGGCACGGCGAACCAGAACGGGGAGAAGTCCCCGGCGGGCTGGGCCGGCTGCGGCGCCGGGGCCTGGGCCTGCGGCTGCTGCGGCTGCTGCGGCTGGCCGGTGTACGGGGGCTGACCGCCGTACTGCGGCTGCTGCGCGCCCGGGTAGCCGTAACCGCCGGACGGCTGGGCGCCGTAGGGCTGCGGGGCCGGCGGCGTGGGAGCCGGGACGAGCGGAGCCTGCAACGCGGCGACCAGCGGAGTGGCGACACTCGCCCCGGCCATGATCAGCGTGGCCAGCAGGGCCAGGATCAGGCCCGTGCCCGCACCGACGTTGTCGGACGCGCCGTCGACGTTGTCGAAGCCACCGGCCGGGTCGAAGAGGTTACCGAGCGCGGTCCACGCGGCGAACACCGTGAAGGCGACACCGAGCGGCCCGAGTTCGAGACCGGCGACCTTGGGCGGCTGCGGCAGTCCCCGGGCGACGACGACGAGCGCGGCGCCGATGATTCCCGCCAGCACGACCCCCAGGAGGACCCCACCGCTGCCCCACAGGCTCGGCAGGTCGTAGCTGTCAGGGGCGCCGTCGATCGAGTACAGATCGAAGAACGACGCGATGAACAGCAATACCGCTGCTCCGATCACCACGCCGTCGCCTCGAGTGAGGGAGCGGATATTCACTTCAGGTCCTTCGTCAGTCGTCACGTCGTCGGTAGAGGCGTCGCTGTCACCATGGCGCCGTCAGGCCCTGGTGTGAAGCGCGGGGGTGACCCCTCATCGTAAGAACGACATTATCGTCCATACGATCGGGCTGTCCGCAGGGATCAGCGCACTGATCGTCACCCGCGCAGGAAACTCACGATTCCCTCAGAGATCCCCAGCGCCGCCTTCTGCCGCCACGCTTCGCTGGTCAGCAGCGCCGCGTCCTTGCCGTCGCGCATGTTGCCGCACTCGATGAACACCTTGGGAACCGTTGACAGATTGAGACCGCCGAGGTCCCTGCGGGTGACGAGACCGGTGCCGTCGCCCAGGTAGTTGGCGGGTGCGCTGCCCGTGGCCCGGCGGAAGCCGCCCAGCACGCGCACCCCCAGATCGTGCGAACGGGCGGTGATGGCACGGGTGTCGGCGGCCCCGGCGTGCACGGACGCCGGAAGGATCACATGGAAGCCGCGGTCGCCGGCCGCCGCGCCGTCCGCGTGGATCGAGATCACCGCGTCCGCGTGCGCGGCGTTCCCGATCCTGGCCCGCTCGTCCACGCACGGCCCGAACGCGCGGTCGCCGTCCTGGGTGAGCTTCACCGTGGCGCCCTGCGCCTGCAGGAGCGCGCGCAGCCGATGGGCGACGTCGAGCGTGAACCGGGCCTCCGCGTAACCGGAGTTGGTGGACGTCCCGGTCGTGTCGCACTCCTTCCGGTTCGTGCCGATGTCCACCTTGCGGCCGATATCGGCGGTGTGCCGGAAGTTGTTCGGATTGTGGCCCGGGTCGATCACGACGACCTTGCCCTTGAGGGAGCCCGGCACGACGGAGCCCGACGAGGCGGTCGGCTTCCCGTCGCCGCCCGCGGCGGGGCCGGTGGAGCCGGATCCGCCCGCCGGAGTGCCCACCGCCGCGCTCGCCGGACCGCCCGGGGCGGCCGGGCCGCCGACCGCCGCGTACACCCCCCAGCCGAGCAGCGCTCCCGGCGCCAGCGCGGCGAGCGCCACGACCAGCGGGCGGCGCAGCGGGGAGCGGCGGGGCGGGGCGGGTTCGAACTCCGGGCCTGAATACGACACGACAGCCACCCTAACCGCCCGGTCCCGGCGGCCTCAGCTCCCCGGGCCCGTGCGCCGCAGCACACGCAGCGAGTCGGTCGCCGACACCTCGGTGAACGCGCCGGACTCCAGCGCCCGCAGATAGACGCGGTACGGCGCCTGGCCGGTGAACTCGTCGGCAGGCTCGGGGAAGACGTCGTGGATCAGCAGCAGGCCGCCCTCGGCGACGTGCGGCGCCCAGCCCTCGTAGTCGGCGCCGGCGTGCTCGTCGGTGTGGCCGCCGTCGATGAAGACGAGCCCGAGGGGTGCCCCCCACAGGGCGGCGACCTGCGGGGAACGCCCGACCACCGCCACCACGTGGTCCTCCAGACCGGCCCGGTGCAGGGTGCGCCGGAAGGTGGGCAGGGTGTCCATCAGCCCGATCTCCGGGTCGACCGTCTGCGGGTCGTGGTAGTCCCAGCCCGGCTGCTGCTCCTCGCTGCCCCGGTGGTGGTCGACCGTGATCGCGGTGACCCCGGACGCGCGGGCCGCGTCGGCGAGCAGGACCGTGGAGCGGCCGCAGTACGTGCCGACCTCCAGCAGCGGCAGCCCCAGCGCGCCCGCCTCGACGGCCGCCGCGTACAGCGCCAGCCCCTCGTGCACGGGCATGAACCCCTTCGCGGCCTCGAACGCGGCCAGGATCTCGGGCTTGGGTGCTGCGGGCATGGCGGTCCTTTTCGGTCGTACGGGTGCTCGGGGGCCGGTGCTGTCGGCGCCGAGGTCCGGTGCCTTCGGGCGCCCGGGCCCAGGGCGGTTCCTGGCCCCGAGGCCCGCGGGCTCCGGCGGTGCGGCCCGCCGGGTCCCCCGGGCGGGGCTCCGGGCGCTCATCGTGCCGCACCGTTCCTAAAGACTGAGCGGGAGTGGGTCCTGTCTCCAGGACTTTGGTTGCTCAGCCGTGTGCCCCGAACGGTGTTGGGCACGCTGGTCGCCCGCTTTCGCTCCGCGTCCAGACGGTACAGATCTTGTCCGTGGTCCGGGAAGGCGGGGGCGGGGTCCCTCACGCTCTCGGGTGTCCGGTCCGGCCTGGGCGGTCCGATGCCCCGCACGATCGCTCCGGTCGTGTGGGGGCGGTGCCGTCCGTCGCCGGATCGGATGTCCGAGGGCGCGTCGCCCGATCGCGATGCTCGCTGCATCGTGCCGGGAAACCTTACGTGTGCTGCTGGTGAGGGGCTTCTGCCAGTGCTGGGCGCCCCATCGGGAGGTGTAGGCCGGATCGACCGCGACGACCGCGATGTGCTGTTCGGCAGCCATCGCCACCAGCCGCGCCCGAAGTCTCGCGGTGGGGAAGCGGGAGATGAGGCGGCGGAAGCGCTTGTTGCGGCCGTGCTTCTCCCGGCTGACGCCTCCCGTGAAGTCCAGGTCCTCGATCGCGATCGCTGCCGCGCCGGTGGCGTGGGTGTGGTGCAGCAGGCGGGTCAGTGCGTGCCGGATCTGCGCGTCGCGGTGCGCGGTGGTACCGGTGTGGTCGTAGAAGAAGCGGCGGGGTTCGCCGACCGGGTTGCCGTGGCTGTCGAGGCGCCAGGCGGCGAGGTGGTCGTTGTTCATGTCGACGCCGACCACGCCCCGCGCCAGCGCCGCCTCGAGCGGCAGCACCGGGACCGGGCTGCGCTGCCATGAGGCAGTCACATACCAGCGGCCCCGCACCACATCGTGGTGGATCCGGTAGGCGACCGCCCGGTCGGCGGTGATCCGCTCCAGCCATTCCCGGCTGCGGTGGGTGAAGGCGACGGTCGCGTCGAGGAGGTAGCGGCCGTGCGGGGCGTTGGCCAGACGGGCCAGCGCGGCCGGAAGCCTGAGGCAGAGCTGTCCGGTGTCGGTGACACGGATCGTCTCGTTGCCGAAGCGTTTGCCGGACTCCCCGTCGGCGCTCAGGAACATCCGAGCCGCCCGCCACCGCCCCCGCCACGCCTCCACATTCAGACCGGCCGCGTCGAGGTGGTGGCGCAGATGGGCGAGGCGTTCACCGCCGCGTACCACGTGCACCCGGCCGACCGCCCGGTCCGCTTCCACCCGCGCCAGCCGGTCCTGGAGTGCGTGCAGGCGGCGGGACTTGGCATGCCACTCCGCGCGTGTCGCGTAGCCGCGAGCCAGCCCCGCCCGCCGGTCCGCTTTCGCGCCCAGCGGCCGGGCCAGCCGCGCTTCGATCGACGCGATCTGCCCCCGCAGCCAGGATGCCTCGGCAGCCTGCCCCCGCCGGGCCAGCGCCCACTGGTCATGCGTGGCCTTGGTGATACTGCCTGCCCACCGCGCGGACGAGAGACCGGTTAGTTCCCGCTTGCGCACCGCCCACCCGGCCGCGTCATGCTCCAGGCCTTGCCGGGCACGAGTCGCGAGATCACTGGTGGGCGCCGGTTCTCAGGCCGGGACGGTCTCGCCCGGCAGGGACAGATCCAGGTCCACCGGGCGGTCGGCGCCCGGATGGGTCGCCGACGAGGCGAGCGGGGCGTGGCCCGCGGCCTTGGCGGCCAGCACGTAGGGGCCCTCGGCGGGGACCGCGAGCGCGTAGCTGCCGTCCTCCGCGGAGACGGTGGCGCCCGCCTGACGGCCCCTGCGGTCGATCAGCGTGACCTTCGCGCGGGCGACCGGGGAGCCTGCGGCATCCAGGACCCGGCCGCGGAAGCCGCGCAGCACCTCCTCGGCGCGCTCCAGGTTGGCGTCCTCCTCGCTGCTCGCGCGCAGCTGCGGGGTGCCCGACGGGCGCTGTCCCGGCAGGAACACGGCCAGCAGCAGGCCGACGGCGACGGCGCCGGTCGCGATCAGGAAGGAGACGTGGAAGCCGTGCAGGCTGGGGAACGCCGTGCCCCCGGCGTGGTTCGCCGTGTTCGCCAGCACCATGCCGATGACGGCGCTGGACACGGACGTGCCGATGGAGCGCATCAGGGTGTTGAGACCGTTGGCCGCGCCCGTCTCCGAGGCCGGCACCGCGCCGACGATCAGCGCGGGCAGCGAGGAGTAGGCCAGGCCGATACCGGCGCCGAGGACCACGGAGGTGACGACGGTCTGCCAGGCGGCGTCCATCAGGCCGAGCCCGCCGCCGTAGCCGGCCGCGATCACCAGCAGACCGATGATCAGGGTCGTCTTCGGGCCGTAGCGGGCCGAGAGCCGGGCGTAGACCGGAGCGGTGAACATCATCGTCAGACCCAGCGGAGCCACGCACAGACCGGCCACGACCATCGACCGGCCGAGGCCGTAACCGGTGGCGGTGGGCAGCTGGAGCAGCTGGGGCAGGACGAGCGAGACGACGTAGAAGCTGACGCCGACCATGATCGAGGCGAGGTTGGTGAGGAGGACCTCGCGGCGGGCCGTGGTGCGCAGGTCCACCAGGGGTGCCGCGACGCGCAGCTCCATCAGGCCCCACAGGAGCAGGACCACGACCGCCGCGGCGAACAGGCCGAGCGTGGTGCCGGAGGACCAGCCCCAGTCGCTGCCCTTGGTGATCGGCAGCAGGAGCAGGACGAGGCCGGTGGACAGGCCGAGCGCGCCCGGCAGGTCGAAGGAGCCCTCGGCGCGGGCCGGGGACTCGGGGACGACGAGAAGGGTGAGCGCGATGGCGACGACACCGAGACCGGCGGCGCCGTAGAAGAGGGTGTGCCAGTTCGCGTGCTGGGCGACGAGGGCCGCCCCGGGCAGCGCGAGGCCGCCGCCGACGCCGATCGAGGAGCTCATCAGGGCCATCGCCGAGCCGAGCTTCTCGCGGGGCAGCATGTCGCGCATGAGGCCGATGCCGAGCGGGATCGCGCCCATCGCGAAGCCCTGGAGCGCACGGCCGACGATCATGACGATCAGGTCGTTGGTGAGCGCGCTGACGAGGGCGCCCGCCACCATCACGGCGAGGCTGAGGATCAGCATCCGCCGCTTGCCGTTCAGGTCGCCCAGGCGTCCCATGATCGGTGTGGCCACGGCTCCCGCGAGCAGCGTCGAGGTCAGGACCCAGGTGGCGTTGCTCGGCTCGGTGGCCAGCAGCTCGGGCAGGTCCTTGATGACCGGGACGAGCAGGGTCTGCATCACCGCGACAACGATGCCCGCGAAGGCGAGGACCGGGACGACGGCCCCGCTCGCTCGCCGGGCGGGCTGGTCGGTCGGCGTGTGCGTCATTGAGGAAGGCCTCCAGGCCGGAAGTAAGTCGAGGGGGATCCGCGCGGGGATCGGCAGTGGAGATCCCCGCGGATACGTGCAGCTTGAACCCCGTGCCCCTGGGCAACTATTCCGATGCTTTGAGGCACTAACGAATCCTTGACCTTCTCTTGGGTGAGTGACGGGTTTGCCGGAGGCGGGCGCTGCCGTGACCGGGATCACGTGCCGGTGTGCGGTGTTCTTCGCGGGCGAGGCAACGGTTCGGGCGGCCCGCGGACTCCTTTTGACATCTAGGAGGTGCCCATGGGGGATCGCAGTTCGGTCCGGGACGAGGAGTTCCGGGCCTTCGTCACCGGTCGCTGGCCGCGGCTGATGCGTACGGCATTCCTGCTCACGGGGGAGCAGCACGCCGCGGAGGACCTGGTCCAGTCGACGCTGGAGAAGACCTTCGTGGCCTGGCGCAGGGTCGGCTCGGCCGACGACCCGGAGGCCTACGTGCGACGCGTGATGATCAACGCACATGCGCGCAGACACCGCAGGAAGCTGCGGGAGTTCCTGGCGCCGAGGGACGACTCGGGCCTCGCGCACGAGATCGCGGACACCGGTGACCGCATCTCCCAGGCCGACGACCGCAACGCCCTGCTGAAGGCGCTCGTCCAGCTGCCCCCGCGGCAGCGGCAGGCGGTGGTCCTGCGGTACTGGGAGGACCTGACCGAGAGCCAGACGGCCGAGGCGATGGGCTGTTCGGTCGGCGCGGTGAAGAGCAACGCGGCCAAGGGGATCGCGAAACTCCGTGCCATACCGGGCCTGGCCGACACGCTGACAAGTGAAGGGCGGAAGTGATGAGCGCGGACCGGGAGACGAACCACCACATGACGAACCACGACATCGCCCTGATGCTGGCCGAGGCGGCCGACGAGGTCGAGATCGGCACAGCCCCCACCGAGGCGGTCGTCCGCGGCGGCCGGCGCCGCCGGGCCCGCCGCTGGGCGCTCGCGACGGCCACCGCCCTGGTCGTCGCCGGTACGGCCGGGACGGTGGCGCTGGCCGGGACGCCCGGCGGCGGCCGGGTGGCACCCGCCGTGACGGCGCCGTCGCAGCCGACGCCCCCCGGCCTCCTCGGGCACCGGACCGTGCTGGCGCACGGCACCGACCAGGGCAAGCCGTGGAAGGTCTACGTCGATGTGTGGGCGGCACCGCGCGACGCGGCGCAGGCGCAGGCGCAGCTGTCGGAGATGATCCAGCAGGGGGAGATGCCGGTGGACGCGCGTACGGCGTCCGGCCTCGTCGGCAAGACCTCCTTCTTCGTGTACCGGAACTCCCAGGCGGAGAACTCCTGGAGCATGCACAAGTCGGTCGACGCCGAGGACGTGCAGGCGGGCGACGACCTGGAGAGCGCCGCGATGCCGCTGGAGCCCGGTTCGAAGGGGCCGCAGCGCCTGGTCGTGGGCCGGGTCGCAGGGACCGCCCGGCAGGTGACCTGTACCTGGAAGGACGGGACGTCGACGGTGGTCGACAGGGCGGCCGCCGACTCCGGCGACGACACCCCGTCCGACGAGTTCGCGATCCGGCCGGCGCAGGGCTCCCCGGACAGCTGGTTCGTGTGCCTGGCCCCGCAGGGCACGTCGTTCGAGTCGGTGAAGGTGACCCGGTAGCCGGAGGCGGACTCCGACGAGGGCAACCCGCAAGAGAGAAGGAGGGAGGGAAGGGGGGACGGAGGCGGGTGGCGCCAGGGTCGGCCGGCGGTCAGAGCCAGCCCTGGCGGCGGGCCTCCCGCATCGCCTCCATGCGGTTGCGGGTGCCGGTCTTGCCGATGGCGGAGGAGAGGTAGTTGCGGACGGTGGACTCGGACAGATGCAGCCGGGCGGCGATGTCGGCGACGGTCGCGCCGTCCGCGGAGGCGTTGAGCGCGTCGCACTCGCGGGCGGTCAGCGGGCTCGGCCCCGCGCTGAGCGCGGCCGCCGCGAGCGCGGGGTCGATCACCGTCTCCCCGGTCAGCACCCGCCGGATGGTGACCGCCAGTTCCTCCACCGGCCCGTCCTTGACGAGGAAGCCGGCGGCACCAGCCTCCATGGCCCGCCGCAGATACCCGGGCCGCCCGAAGGTGGTCAGGATCAGCACCCGGCAGTCGGGCGCCTCCTCGCGCAGCCGGGCGGCGGCGTCCAGACCGCTCAGCCCCGGCAGCTCGATGTCGAGGAGGGCGACGTCCGGACGGTGCATCAGCGCCGCGTCCACGATGGCGTCCCCGGCGGACACCTGGGCCACCACGTCGATGTCCGCCTCCATGCCCAGCAGCAGGGCCAGCGCCCCGCGCATCATTCCCTGGTCCTCCGCGAGCAGGACCCTGATGGACTTCGCGGGCCGGTGGTCCCGGGGCATCTCGTTCACCGGTCAAGGGTAGGCCGGACGGCCGCAGTCCGCCTGTGTCCCGGGCCCGTTCACGCGCTCGCCGCCACCCCGTCCGGTTCCGGCTCCACCGCGGCCACCGGGAGCTGCGCCCGTACGACGAAGCCGCCCCGGGGGCCGGGCCCGGCCGTCAGGGAACCGCCCGCCGCCGCGAGACGTTCCGTCAGGCCCTTCAGACCGGTGCCGCCGGCGGCCTCGGGCCCCGGACCGTCCGTCGCCCCGGCCGTTGCCCTGGCCGTCGTCCCGTCCGTCATCCCCGTGCCGGTGTCCCTGCTCCTGCCTATGCCCCTGCCCCTGTCCGGCGTCCCGTCCCCCGCCGGCCCGTCCCCCGCCGGCCCGTCGCACGTCCCGCCCGCGCTCCCGCCCACGCTCCCGACCGGGCTCCGGGCTGCGCCCGCCGGGCCGGTTCCGTCGTCGGTGACGGTGAGCCGCACCTGCTCCTCGCCCCCGGAGATGACGATGTCGCAGTGGGCGGCATCGCTGTGCCGGACGATGTTCGTCACCGCCTCGCGCACCACCCACCCGAGCAGGGCCTCGGCCTGGGACACCAGGGGCGGTCCCGACTGCCGCACCGAGGGCTCGACGCCCGCCGCGGCCAGTGCGGAGCGGGCCCGGTCCAGTTCCGTGGCCAGGCTGCCGTCGCGGTAGCCGGTGACCGCCTCGCGGATCTCCGTCAGCGCCTGGCGGCCCACCGACTCGATGTCCGCGATCTGGGCCAGCGAGGCCGCCGGGTCCCCGGGCGCCAGCCGCCGCGCGGCCTCCGACTTGACCACGATCACCGACAGGGTGTGACCGAGCAGGTCGTGCAGGTCGCGGGAGAAGCGCAGCCGCTCCTTCTCGACCGCGCGCCGGGCCAGTTCCTCCCGGGCGGCGCGCAGCTCCCGTACCGCCTCGGAGAGGGACAGGATCGCGGCGGTCACCATCGTCGAGATCCAGGTGGCATAGGCGATGTTGAGACCGTTCCAGCCGTCGCGGGTGCAGGAGACCACGCCCGCGAGCAGCGCCACGGCCGTGCCGAAGAACCGCAGGTGCGACAGGCGCAGCACCGCTCCCGTCGCCAGTCCCAGCAGCGGGAAGAACAGCAGCCAGCTGCCGCCGTAGCCGATGGCGAGCCCGCAGGTCACGACGGCCATCAGGCCCAGCGCCAGCCGGGTCGACAGCGCCTCCCGCGTCTCCTTGTGGAAGGCGCGGAACACCACGTAGATGTAGAGCGAGTTGAAGGTGAGCAGACCCAGGCCGCCGATCCAGGGGTTGGGCGTCTCCCCCTGGAAGAGGTTGGAGAACGCGCCCATCCCCATCAGCAGCCAGGGCAGCAGGCTGAAGCCGCTCGGCGGCGGGCCCGGGTGCTCCTGGGCCTTTCCCGCCTTGCGCGCGGCACGGCACTCCGCCATCAGGCGCTTGTGGTCCTGCCGGTGGAGCCGTTGCCGCCGCCAGGCGCGGCGGACCGCCTTGCGTGGCGCGTCGGCCCGGTGGGCGACCTCGTGGAGCCAGGACATCATGTGTTCCCCCGATCAGGCGGTCCGTCCGGACCGCCGGTACGACAGGACAGCGTACGAACCGAACACCAGCAACCAGGCCGCCAGGACGAGGATCACGTCCGGCGCGGGTGCGTGGCCGTCGGCGACGGACAGCCCGAGCCGGGCGAAGCGGTTGGCCGGGGTGCAGGCGGACAGGGCGCGCAGCCAGCCGGGGAAGAGCTCGACCGGGAACCACAGGCCGCCGACCACCGCGAGGCCCAGGTTGCACACCATGTTCACCACGCCCGTCGTCGGTCCGGTCAGCCGGTAGCCGTTGCCGAGGCCGAGCAGCGTGAACGGGAACGAGCCCAGCCACAGCAGCACCGCGAGCGCCGCCCACTGCCAGGCCGCCAGTCGTACGCCGTTGACCAGGCCACCCGCCGCGAGCACCGCGACGATCGCCGGGAGCACGGTGACCGAGCCGGTCAGCGCCCGGCCCACGACCACCTCGCGCGCTGTCATCGGGGTGACCCTGAGCTGCCGCAGCCAGCCGATCGCCCGGTCCTCGGCGACCCCGCCGCCGGTGTTGAGGGCGGAGCCGACCGCGCCGTACGCGGCCATGCCGACCATGGACGCCGTCCGCCAGCCGCCGTCGGCCTCACCGAGGTTGGTGAACAGCAGGTACATCATCACCGGCATCGCGATCCCGCCGATCACGAAGCCGATGTCGCGCAGCGTCCGGCGCGTCTCCAGCCACAGGTAGTCCAGCATCACACCGTCTCCGTGTCCCGTGAGGTAAGGGCGAGGAACGCGTCGTCCAGCGAGGCCGGAACGACCTCCAGGCCCCGGATCGCGCCCAGGTGCGCCAGCGCGACCACCGTCGCGTCGGAGTCGTCGCAGCGCAGCAGCGCCCGCTGCCCGCACACCTCGGCCGTGCGCACGCCGGGCAGCAGGGACAGGCCGTCGGGGTCGAGGCCGGCCAGGTCGAAGGAGACCAGGGTGCCGCCCGCGGCCCGCCGCAGCCCCTCGCCCGTGCCGTCGGCGACGATCCGTCCGCGGTCGACGACCACGATCCGGTCGGCGTGGGCGTCGGCCTCCTCCAGGTAGTGGGTGGAGAACAGCACGGTGTGGCCACGCTCGGCGAGGCCGCGCATCGACTCCCAGAAGGAGTGCCGCGCCTCCACGTCCAGCGCGTCGGTCGGCTCGTCCAGGACGATCAGCGCGGGGTTCCCGGCGAGCGCCAGCGCGAACCGCACGCGCTGGATCTGGCCGCCGGAGAGCCGGTCCACGCGCCGTCCGGCGAGGTCGGCGACGCCGGCCAGCTCCAGGACCCGGCCGACCGGCATCGGTGCCGGATAGCGGCCGGCCACGAACGAGACCAGCTCGCGGACCGTCACCCGGGGGACGGCCCGTGCTTCCTGGAGCATGGCGCCCACCCGGCCGGCGCGTACGGAGCGCTCCGGGGGGCCGCCGAACAGTTCCACCGTGCCCGCGTCGGGTTCGTACAGTCCGAGCAGCAGCGCGATCGTCGTGGATTTCCCGGCCCCGTTGCGGCCCAGCAGCGCGACGGTCTCGCCGCGCGCGATCTCCAGGTCGAGGCCGTCGACGGCGCGCACCGCGCCGAAGGCCTTGACCACCCCCGTGAAGGACACGGCCGACTGTGTCTGTGTCATGCCGTCGACGCTACGGACCGGGGATGCCGGCCGGGCAGAGGCGCTTGTACGGACTCGGACAGGACAAATGTCACGGGGCGCGGGCCGGTCGGGTCCGGGGGCGTCGGTGCCGGGCTCGGGCCGGGCCGGGGTTGTCCGACACGAGAGCTGACGCTGCGTCAGGAGTCTTCACAACTGCCGAGGCCTGGGCTATACAAGGGGGCGCCCTATGGAACGCGTTCTAGATCCGGCGGGTTCCGTGGCCTCGTGACGACCTCGGTGCGGCCGACGGTGCGGACGGTCGTGCCGGGGTCTTGCCCGCCGCCGGGACCGCCCGCCCCCGACCAGCCGTCCGCGTCAGCCGCTTCCGACCAGCCGTCCGCGTCAGCCGCTCCCGACCAGCCGTCCGCGTCAGCCGTCCACGCCGTTCGTACGAGTCCGCCGTCCCGCCCGCCGTCCGGGCCGGCCGTCACCCTCAGGAGCCCCATGCCCATCGACGCAGCCAAGGCACTCGCCGCCGCACCCCGCACCGGTGAGATCAGTTGGGACAGCAGGGACGTCCAGCTCTACCACCTCGGGATCGGGGCCGGAATCCCCGCCACCGACCCCGACGAGCTGCGCTACACGCTGGAGTCCCGGCTGCACGTCCTGCCCAGCTTCGCCACCGTCGCGGGCGCCGGTCGGCCCGGTGTGATCAGCGGACTGTCCATGCCCGGCATCGAGGTCGACCTCGCCCGGGTGCTGCACGGCGGGCAGTCGCTGACCGTCCACCGCCCGCTGCCCGTCCAGGGCACCGCGACCAGCACCGGCAGGATCGCCGCCGTGTACGACAAGGGCAAGGCCGCCGTGCTGGTCATGCGCACCGAGGTCGCCGACGCCGACGGCCCGCTGTGGACGAACGACGCGCAGATCTTCGTACGGGGGGAAGGCGGCTGGGGCGGCGACCGCGGTCCGTCCGCCCGCCTCGAACCCCCGGCCGGCCCGCCGGACCGGGTCGTGGAACGGGCCGTCCGTGAGGACCAGGCGCTCCTCTACCGCCTCTCGGGCGACTGGAACCCGCTGCACGCCGACCCCGAGTTCGCCAAGGTCGCCGGCTTCGAGCGGCCCATCCTGCACGGGCTGTGCACCTACGGGATCGCGCTGAAGGCGGTCGTCGACACGCTGCTGGGCGGTGACGTGACCCGGGTCCGCGGCTACGACACCCGCTTCGCCGGGGTCGTGTACCCGGGCGAGAGCCTGCGCATCCGTATGTGGGGACCGGGGGACGGGGAGGTCCGGGTCGCGGTGAGCTCCGTGGACCGGGACGACGCCCCCGTCCTCGCCGACACCGTCGTCCGCCACTCCTGAGCCCGTACACCGCCGAAGCCGCCGACGAACAGGCCGTTGCCGAAGCATCCGTTGCCGAGGCGGCCGCAGCCGAAGAGGCCACCGACGAACGAGCCGCTGTAGAAGCCACCGCCGAGGGGAGCCGCACCATGCGCGCAGCCGTACTGCACGAGATCGGCCAGGACAAGCTGGAGGTCCTCGACGACGTCGAGGCGGTGGGCTTCGGCCCGGGCAGGGTGCGGATCCGGGTCCGGGCCACGGGCCTGTGCCACTCGGACCTGTCCGCGATGAACGGGGTGCTGCCGCAGCCGGCGCCGTTCGTGCCCGGACACGAGGGCGCGGGCGAGATCGTCGAGGTCGGCGAGGGCGTCACCGGGCTGAAGGCCGGTGACCGGGTCGTGGTCTGCTGGCTGCCCGCCTGCGGGGCGTGTCCGGCCTGCCGGCGCGGCCAGACGGAGCTGTGCCTGGCCGGGTTCATGAACGCGGGCACCCCCAACTTCCGGCGCCCCGGCGGGGACGTCTTCGGCTTCGCCGGCACCGGCACCTTCGCCGAGGAGGTCGTCGTCGACGCCGGATGCGCGGTGCCGATACCCGACGACGTGCCCTTCGACATCGCCGCCCTGATCGGCTGCGGGGTCACCACCGGTCTCGGCGCCGCCCTCAACACCGCGGACGTGACGGCCGGTTCGTCGGTCGCCGTCATCGGCTGCGGAGGCGTGGGCATCTCCGCGATCCAGGGGGCACGGCTCAGGGGCGCCGCCGAGATCGTCGCCGTCGACCCGGTCGCCGCCCGCCGCGAGGCCGCTCTGCGGTTCGGCGCCACGCAGGCCGTCTCGCCCGAGGAACTGCCCGGCGCCAAGCAACAGGTCACCGGCGGCGAGGGCTTCGACTACGTCTTCGAGGTCGTCGGCAGGTCCGCCACCGCCCGCACGGCGTACGACAACACCCGGCGCGGCGGCACGCTCGTCGTCGTCGGCGCCGGAGCCATGGACGACCAGCTCCAGCTGAACATGTTCGAGCTGTTCTTCGACGAGAAGCGCATCCTGCCCTCGATGTACGGCGGGGGAGACGTCCTGCGCTCCTACGAGCGGACCATCGCCCTGTGGCGGGCCGGCCGTATCGACCTGGCGGGCCTGATCACCCACCGGGTCGCGCTGGCGGAGATCAACGAGGCCCTGGACCAGATGCGTACGGGGACGGCCCTGCGCACCTGCATCGAGATCTGAGACCGGCAGCAGGGGAGGGGACCCGATGTCACTGCCACTTCAGGGGCGGTCCGCGATCGTCACCGGCGCGGGCCGCGGTCTCGGCCGGGTCGAGGCGCTGGAGCTCGCCCGGCTGGGCGCGGCCGTCGTCGTCAACGACTTCGGGCAGCCCGGCCGGGACGGCTCGGGCGCGGCCGGCGCCGGGCCCGCCGAGGACGTCGTGGCGGAGATCCGCCGGGCCGGGGGCCGCGCCCTCGCGCACACGGGGGACGTCGCCGACTTCGAGCAGGCCCGCGGGCTGGTGGCCGCGGCGGTCGACGCGTTCGGGAAACTGGACATCCTGGTCAACAACGCCGGGATCCTGCGGGACCGGATGGTGTTCTCGATGTCCGAGGAGGAGTGGGACTCCGTGCTCCGGGTCCACCTCAAGGGGCACTTCAACACGACCCGCTTCGCGGCCGCGCACTGGCGGGAGCGGTCGAAGGCGGCGAGCGCGCCGGTCTACGGGCGGATCGTGAACACCTCCTCGGAGGCCTTCCTGGCGGGCTCCGCCGGCCAGCCCAACTACGCGGCGGCGAAGGGCGGAATCGTCGGCCTGACCACCTCCACGGCCCTCGCCCTCGCCAAGTACGGGGTGACGGCGAACGTCATCTGCCCGCGTGCCCGCACCCGGATGACCGAGGACGTCTTCTCCGGGGCGGGCTTCGAGCCGCCGGCCGAGGGACTCGACCCGCTCGCCCCGGAGCATGTCGCCCCGCTCGTCGGCTATCTCGCCTCACCGGCCGCCGCGCGGATCAACGGGCAGCTGCTCGTCGTCCACGGCGGCATGGTGGCGGTCGTCGAACGGCCGCGCGTCCAGGCGCAGTTCGACAGCAAGCAGGACACTTTCAGCTACGACGAGCTGGACGCCCTGCTGACCCCGCACTACGCGGACCGGCCCCCGGCGGAGACGTTCGCGGCGGCGGAGGTACTGGGACTCAGGCGCCGCTAGACGCGTCGTACACGGGACGAGGCTCCCGGGGAAACGGAAGGGGCCCGCTCACCTCTGGTGCGCGGGCCCCTCGCGGCGTACTGTCAGGCAGGCGCTTCGACGTCCTCGGTCGGCCTGCGGTGACGGCCGTGAGGAGCCGTCTCCGTGTCCTGCGCCGCGGTCTGACCGCGGTGCCTGCCGTGGCCGGAGTCCTCCCAGATGTCGGAGGACAGCGGCTGCGTCGTGGTTGCGTCGCTCATCGGAAAACTTCACCCCGTCAACATGATCCTTCTTAACAGCCGGGTGAGTTTAACCAACGCCCCTCGGCCTGGATCCAGGCGGCCACGCCAACCGGCACTAGTTCGTTACATGACGCGCCTGCGGCGCCTGCTGCAAGGGCACGGGACGGGGTGCGACCGGCTGCGGAGGTTCCTCTTCCGGAAGCTGCCGGGGCTCCGGGGCCTCCGTGGGCGCCCCCTGCCCGGCCGGCCCCGGCCACAGCGCCCGCGGCGCCGCCGGGATCTGTACCTCCGCCACCGCGCACGGCACCGACTGCGTGGCGTACGGCAGTCGCAGCACCCCGTTCGGCGTCCACAGCCCGGTGCCCGTCAGCCATCCCTCGGGCGCCGGAAGGTGATGCATCTGCCGCTCGGCCGGCCGCCACACCCCGACCCAGCTGCCGAGCGGCCCGTCGATGCGCAGCGCCACCGCACAGCTCTCCGGCGTCAGCACCTGCTCCGGCTGGATCGCGAACGGCGTCACCGCGCACGCCGCCACCCGCAGGCACTCCGGGAAGCGCACCGGCAGCGAGCTGCCCAGCACCCCCCAGCCCAGCCGGTGCTCACCGGGCGAGGGCGCGTCGGAGCGGATCAGCAGCAGCCCGCTGTCGGCGTCGGCGAGCAGCACCCGGTCGTCGCTTTCGGCCGCGATCTGGAGCAGCGGAGACACCTCGCCACCGCGCTCCAGATCCACCACGACCGCCTTGGTCCGGCCGTCCAGCTCCCGGTCGAGCGCCAGCATCCGCCCCGTGCGGTCCAGCCACGCCCCGCCCGAGCAGCGTCCGGGGACCTCGGCGAGGTGCTCGGGCCCGAAGGCGCCGCCCGCCACCAGCCACACCGCCGTGGAGCGCAGGCCCACGGCCAGCGCGTACGCCCGCCGGCCGCCCGGGGCCGGGGGCAGCAGCCGCAGCCGGGTGCCGTCGTCCGGGCACTCGACCGAGCCCAGCGGCAGCTCTCCGGTGTCCGGGCCGGTGGGGTAGAGCAGGGAGAAGACGTGCCGGCCGTCCACCACCCGGCGGATGAGGACCCGCCCGTCCTCCATGGGCTGGACCTCGGTGCCCGGCTCCTCGGGCTGGTTGCCGGGCAGCGGCACGGCGTAGGGCTCGGGGCCGTCGAGCGTCCAGCGCTCCGGCAGCCAGGAGCCGCCGGCGCGCGCGAGACGGGCGGCGTAGGCGCCGTCCGCCGTGATCGTGCAGCCCGGCCGTGGCGCGCCGTCGTCCTCGTCGGTCGCCGCGGGTTCGATCGCACAGGCCGTCATCGTTCGGTCACCTCCGGCGACGAAGCTAGTTTTCGTACACGCGGAGAAAGGGCCGCCGGGCGGTCGCTTCACACATACGTGTGGTGCAGAAGCGATTCAGCTGAGGGGGGCGGGACCGGTGTGCTGACCGGCGGCGGTCCCGGCCGCCTCGCCCCGAGCCGGTACGGCCGGGCAGAACGGCCAGGTAGCCTTGCACCCGTGCCCCGTCTGTCTGAAGTCATCGCCGCGCTGGAGAATCTGTGGCCCGCCGAGCGGGCCGAGTCCTGGGACGCGGTCGGCACCGTCGTGGGAGATCCCGACCAGGAGGTCGCCCGGGTCCTGTTCGCCGTCGACCCGGTCCAGGAGATCGTCGACGAGGCGGTGAAGCTGGGCGCCGACCTGCTGGTCACCCACCACCCGCTGTACCTGCGCGGTACGACGACGGTCGCGGCCTCCACCTTCAAGGGCCGCGTGGTGCACACCCTCATCAGGAACGACATCGCCCTGCACGTCGCCCACACCAACGCCGACACGGCCGACCCGGGCGTCAGCGACGCGCTCGCCGGAGCGCTCGACCTGCGGGTGGTGCGTCCGCTCGTGCCGGATCCCGCCGATCCCGAGGGCCGCCGCGGCCTGGGCCGGGTCTGCGCACTGGACCACCCGCTGCCGCTGCGCGAGTTCGCCGCCCGCGCCGCCGAGCGGCTGCCCGCCACCGCGCAGGGCATCCGCGTCGCGGGCGACCCCGAGCAGGTCGTGCGCACGGTCGCGGTCAGCGGCGGTTCCGGCGACAGCCTCTTCGACCATGTGCGGGCGGCAGGCGTCGACGCGTTCCTCACCGCCGACCTGCGCCACCACCCGGCGTCCGAGTTCCTGGCGGGCACCGCCCACAGTCCTCTCGCGCTGCTCGACGCGGCGCACTGGGCCACCGAGTGGCCCTGGTGCGAGCTGGCGGCCGCCCAGCTCGACGAGATCTCCGACCGGCACGGATGGGACCTGCGCGTCCACGTCTCGAAGACGGTCACCGACCCCTGGACCGCCCACGCGGCGTCCACCACGACGAACACCCCTGGAGCCCCCAACTGAACGCCGCGCCCGCCGACCAGATCCGACTCCTCGACGTCCAGGCCCTCGACGTCCGTCTCCAGCAGCTCGCGCACAAGCGGCGGTCGCTGCCCGAGCACGCCGAGATCGAGTCGCTGACCAAGGACCTCACGCAGCTGCGCGACCTGCTGGTGGCCGCGCAGACCGAGGAGAGCGACTGCGCCCGCGAGCAGACCAAGGCCGAGCAGGACGTGGACCAGGTCCGCCAGCGCGCCGCCCGCGACCAGCAGCGCCTCGACTCGGGCGCCGTCACCTCCCCCAAGGACCTGGAGAACCTCCAGAAGGAGATCGTCTCCCTCGCCAAGCGCCAGGGCGACCTGGAGGACGTCGTCCTGGAGGTCATGGAGCGCCGCGAGTCCGCGCAGGAGCGGGTGGCCGAACTGACCGAGCGGGTCGGCTCCGTCCAGTCGAAGATCGACGACGCCACGAGCCGCCGCGACGCCGCCTTCGAGGAGATCGACGGCGAGGCCGCCACGGTGACCAAGGAGCGTGAGGTCGTCGCCGCCTCCGTCCCCGCCGACCTGCTCAAGCTCTACGACAAGCTGCGCCAGCAGCAGGGCGGCATCGGCGCGGCCAAGCTGTACCAGCGCACCTGCCAGGGCTGCCGCCAGGAGCTGTCGATCACCGACTTCAACGCGGTCCGCGCGGCCGCCTCGGACCAGGTCGTCCGCTGCGAGAACTGCGGCCGCATCCTGGTGCGTACGTCCGACTCCGGCCTGTAAGGGGCCTTGGGCGTGCGGGAGTTCATCGTCGAGGCCGACGGCGGTTCCCGGGGCAACCCGGGGCCCGCGGGCTACGGTTCCGTGGTGATCGACGCGGCGAGCGGGGAGACCCTCGCCGAGCGGGCGGAGTACATCGGCGTCGCCACGAACAACGTGGCCGAGTACCGGGGTCTGGTGGCCGGGCTGCGCGCCGCCCATGAACTCGACCCGTCCGCCGAGGTCCACGTCCGGATGGACTCCAAGCTCGTCGTCGAGCAGATGTCGGGCCGCTGGAAGATCAAGCACCCCGACATGAAGCCGCTCGCGGCCGAGGCCGCGCGGATCCTCCCGCCGGCACAGGTCACCTACGAGTGGATCCCCCGCGAGCGCAACAAGCACGCCGACCGGCTGGCGAACGAGGCGATGGACGCGGGCAAGCGGGGCGAGCAGTGGTCCGCGTCGGCGTCCACCGCCGACCTGGACACCCGTGCGTCGAGGTCGGCGGCCGCCGCGTCCGCGGCCCCCGAGCCCACGGGCCCGCCCGGCGACGCCGCCGCGGGCGCCGCGAGGGCACGGGCGGCACTGGCGGCCCGCCGCCCCACCGCCGACACGGGCGCCCGCGTGGCCGACGCCGGCACAGACACCGGTACCGGTAGCGGCGTCGGCCCGGTTGCCGGTGGGTCGGCTGCCGACGCGACGGGCGCGTCCCCGGCCGGTCCCGGAGCGCCTGCCGCCGCGACCGGGGCGCCTGCCTCGGCTGCCGACGCGCCCGGCGCCGCTGCCGGTGCGGCTGAGGCTGAGGCTGAGGCTGCGTCTGCCGCCACGTCCGCCGTGCCTGCCGCCACGCCCGTTGCCGTCCCTCCCGCCGGTACGCCCGGCGCGTCTGCCGTCGGTCCCGGTGTGCAGGACCGTGCCGTCAGAGCCGCCGCCGATGTCCGTGCCGCCCGTGCCGTCCGTGACGTGCCCGCGCCCGGGTGGGCCCCCGCCGACATGGGCGCACCGGCGACCTTCGTGCTGCTGCGGCACGGGGAGACGCCGCTGACCCCGCAGAAGCGGTTCTCCGGGAGCGGCGGCACCGACCCCTCGCTCTCCGCTGCCGGGCGCGAGCAGGCCGAGCGGGTCGCGGCCGCGCTGCTGCGCCGCGGCACGATCCAGGCGATCGTCGCCTCCCCGCTCGCCCGCACCCGGGAGACCGCCGCGGTCGTCGCCGCCCGCCTGGGTCTCGACGTGACGATCGACGACGGGCTGCGGGAGACCGACTTCGGCGCCTGGGAGGGGCTCACCTTCGGCGAGGTCCGCGAGCGCCACCGGCAGGACCTGGACGCCTGGCTCGCCGACCCCGAGGCCGCGCCCAGCGGCGGCGGCGAGAGCTTCGCGGCCACCGCCGTCCGGATCGCCGCCACCCGCGACCGGCTGGTCGCCGCCCACGCGGGCCGTACGGTGCTGCTGGTCAGCCATGTGACCCCGATCAAGACGCTGCTGCGGCTCGCCCTGGGCGCCCCGCCCGAGTCCCTGTTCCGGATGGAGCTGTCGGCCGCCTCCCTGTCGGCGGTGGCGTACTACGCGGACGGCAACGCCAGCGTGCGGCTCTTCAACGACACGTCCCACCTGCGCTGAGGGCCGCCGCAGCGCGGGCCAGCCGCTCGACCCGGTCCCAGTCGCGGGCCGCCAGCGCCTCCGCCGGGACCATCCAGCTGCCGCCCACGCAGCCGACGTTGGGCAGCGCCAGGTACTCCGGGGCCGACTCGGGCCCGATCCCGCCGGTCGGGCAGAACCGGGCCTGCGGCAGCGGACCGGCCAGCGACCTCAGATAGGCCGTGCCGCCCGCGGCCTGCGCCGGGAAGAACTTCATCTCCCGCACCCCGCGCTCCAGCAGCGCCACGACCTCCGACGCGGTCGACACCCCCGGCAGGAAGGGCACGCCGGACGTCCGCATCGCCGCCAGCAGTACGTCCGTCCAGCCGGGGCTGACCAGGAAGCCCGCCCCGGCCGCGGTGCACGCCTGCACCTGCTCCGGCGTGATCACCGTGCCCGCGCCGACCACCGCGTCCGGCACCGCCCCGGCGATCGCGTGGATCGCGTCCAGGGCGGCCGGGGTCCGCAGGGTCACCTCGATCGCCGGCAGCCCGCCCGCGACCAGGGCCCGCGCCAGCGGTACGGCGTCGGCGGCGTCCTGGAGCACCACCACCGGCAGAACGGGTGCGAGATCCAGCACCGATGCGGGTGCCGGTGCCGGTGCCGATGCCGGGGCAGCCGAAGGGGAGGGCGGTGGCGAGGTCATGGCCTCATCCTGCCCATGGCGCGCACTCTGCGCAAAGGGCGTTGCGCATGCTGCAATGCGACGCCCGGTGTGGCTCAGTGGATCTCCGTCACCACCACGTCCAGCGCCCACGGCCGCCCCGCCCTCGCGGGCGGCTGCGCCTCCACCACGTACCCGAGGTCGCGCAGCGCCTCCACCAGCGTGGCCGGGTCCTTCGGCGCGATCCCCTCGGTCAGCAGGCCGCGTACGATCCGCCCCTTGGTCGCCTTGTTGAAGTGGCTGACCACCGACCGCTTCTCCACCCCGTCCACCACCTGGGAGTGCAGCACGCGCACGGTGGCGGTCCGCCCGGCGACCTCGCCCTGCGGCTTCCACGCCGCCGTGTACGCCGACGACCGCAGGTCCAGCACCAGCCCGTCCGCGGCCGCCTCGGGCAGCACCGACGCCATCGGCGTACGCCAGTACGTGCTCAGCGCCCCGAGTCCGGGCAGCTTCACGCCCATGGAGCAGCGGTAGGAGGGGATCCGGTCCGTCACCCGGACCGCGCCCCAAAGCCCGGAGAAGACCAGCAGGCAACGCGCGGCCCGCCGCTTCGCCGCCGCGTCGAGCGAGGACAGGCCGAGGGCGTCGTAGAGGACACCCATGTAGACCTCCCCGGCCGGTCGCGCGCCCGCCGTCCGCAGCCGCGCGTTCTTCGCGACCTCGCCGCGCAGGCCCTCGCTCAGCCCGAGCACCTCGCGTGCCTTGTCCTCGTCGCCCGCGCACAGCTCGGCCAGCTCGTCGAGCACGGCCTCGCGGGCGGCGGTGAGCCCCGGCAGCGACAGCGACTCCGGCTTCAGCGGGGCGCCGCGGCCGGAAGCGGCCTTGCCTTCGGACGGAGGCAGCAGGACAAGCACACGTACTCCTTCGATAGAGCTCCGCGCCAGCGTACGGCGTTCGGGCGAGCGGCCGGGACGGCGTGCGACCGCGGTCCGCGGAGGCAGGCAGGCGCCGGGAGGCGGGGGCAGGGCCAGGGGGCAGCGGCCGGGAGGCGGGTGGCGGGAGGCGGGGCCAGGGCCAGGGGGCAGCGGCCGGGAGGCGGGAGGCGGGGCCGTGGGGCAGGGTCGTGGGGCAGGGCCAGGAGGCGGGAGGAGGGGCCGTGGGGCAGGGCCAGGAGGCGGGAGGCAGGGTCGGGGGCAGGGGCGGTGCGGTCGGGAAGGCCAGGCGGACGGCCCGGCGGATGCCCGGGTGGATGCCCGGGCAGAGGGCCGGCGGATGTCCGGATGCCGCCCCCCTGCCCCCGCCCTACGCTCGCTGTATGCCCCGCCGCCCCATCCGCGTGCCCGGTGCCCCCGAAGCCCCGCTGCGGGCCGCCTTCACCGCGCTGCGGGCCCGGCTCGGCACGCCCGAGGGCTTCCCACCCGCGGTCCTGGCCGAGGCGGACCGGGCGGCGGCGGCGACACCCGAGCCGTCCGGCATCGACGCCACCGACATCCCCTTCTGCACCATCGACCCACCCGGCTCCGCCGACCTCGACCAGGCACTGCACCTGTCCCGGACGGCCACCGGCTACCGCGTCCGCTACGCCATCGCCGACGTCGCCGGCTTCGTCGTACCGGGCGGAGCGCTGGACGCGGAGGCCCAGCGGCGGGTGACGACGCTGTACTTCCCGGACGGGCACATCCCGTTGCACCCGCCGTCGCTCGGCGAGGGCGCCGCGAGCCTGCTCCCGGGCCGGGTGCGCCCGGCCGTGCTGTGGACGATCGACCTCGACGCGGACGGTCGCAAGCTCGTCGCCGACGTGCGCCGGGCCCGCGTGCGCAGCCGGGCCGCACTCGACTACGCGGGCGTGCAGCGGCAGATCGACGCGGGCACCGCCGAGGAGCCCCTCGCGCTGCTGAGCACCGTCGGACGACTGCGCCTACGGCTGGAGGCCGAACGCGGCGGGATCTCGCTCGACGTGCCCGAGCAGGAGATCGTCCGGTACGACCACACCTACCGGCCGACCTACCGCGCCCCGCTCTCCGTCGAAACCTGGAACGCCCAGATCTCCCTGCTCACCGGCATGACGGCGGCCGACCTGATGCTGCTGTACGGCACCGGCGTGCTGCGCACCCTGCCCGCCGCGCCGGACGATGGGGGTCCCCCCGATCGAGCGCATTCGAGAGTGGGGGAGGTCGGCCGGCTGCGCCGTACCGCGCACGCCCTGCACATCGAGTGGCCGCACCATGTCTCGTACGCGGCGCTCATCCGCACCCTCGACCCGCACCTGCCGCGGCACGCGGCCTTCCTCCAGGAGTGCACGACCCTGCTGCGCGGCGCGGGCTACACGGTGTTCCGGGACGGCGACCTCCCCGCCGTCGCCACCCATGCGGCGGTCGCCGCGCCCTACGCCCACTGCACGGCCCCGCTGCGCCGGCTCGCCGACCGGTACGCCTCCGAGCTCTGCCTCGCGGCCGGCGCGGGCCAGGCCCCGCCCGACTGGGTGCTCGCCGCCCTGGACGCGCTGCCCGCGCGGATGCGGGACGGCAGCCGGCGCGCGGCCGCGGTGGAGCGCGCCTGTGTCGACATCGTCGAGGCCGCGGTGCTCGCCGACCGGGTCGGGGACCTCTTCGACGGCTGCGTGGTGGACGTCGAGGAGCACCGGCCGGCCGTGGGAACCGTCCGGCTGGCGGACCCGGCGGTGGTCGGGCGGATCGAGGACGAGCGGGGCGAGCCCCTGCCGCTGGGGGAGCGGCTGCGGGTCCGTCTCACCCACGCCGACCCGCTCGCCCCGCACGTACGCTTCGCCCCGGCCTGACGGCCCCCGTGCCGCGGTGCGCCCCGGTCAGGAGGCGGCGGGCTCGCCGAACCACCTGGTGAGCGCGTCGGCGAGGCCGTCCCCGTCGGCCGTGCCGCCGTCCGCCGCCCAGGCGACGTATCCGTCCGGACGCACCAGCAGCCCCGCGAGGTCCGGCCGGGCGGCGCAGCCGGCGGTGACGACGTCGACCCGGTCGCCGTGGCCGTCGGCGCGCGCCCGCAGCTTGGGGTCGTCGGCGAGGTCGAGGAGCAGACCGCGCCCGCCGTGCAGCCGGTCCGCGAGCCGGCCGCCCTCGGCGAGTTCCAGGTCGGGGGCGCTCCGGCCGACCAGCGGATGACCGCCGGGCAGGTCGTAGCGCTGCCGGACGCCGGAGATCTTCTTGACCAGGTGGGTGGTGCCGTCGACCGTCCCCGCGAGGTCGGTGACCACCGCGTGCAGGGCGCGCGCGTGCGACTCGGGACGCATCAGCGCGATCTGGGCCCGTGTCCAGTCGAGCACCCAGGCGCCGATCGCGTGCCGTTCGGCGGTGTAGGAGTCCAGCAGGTCCGCCGGGGCCCACCCGCGCACCACCGCGGCGAGCTTCCAGCCGAGGTTCATGGCGTCCCCGATGCCGAGGTTCAGCCCCTGCCCGCCGAACGGCGAGTGCACATGCGCCGCGTCGCCCGCGAGCAGCACCCGGCCCGCGCGGTAGCTGCTCGCCTGACGGCAGTTGTCGGTGAAGCGGGTCGCCGTGCGCACCTCGGTGACCGTGACGTCGACGCCGGACACATGGCGCAGGCTGTCCTGGAGTTCCTCGGCGGTGACGGGCGCGTCGCGGTCCACGGGCGGCCCGTCGAAGCGGACGGCGAGGACGCGGCCGGGCATCGGACCGTGGGCGTAGGTGCCGGTGGCCGTGGTGTGCCAGCCGCTCCCGAGCCCCTCGGCGCCGGTCAGCGTGACCATGGCCTGATAGCCGGTGATCTCCGGGGCGGTGCCGGGGAAGTCGAACCCGGCGAGCTTGCGCACGGTGCTGCGGCCGCCGTCGCAGCCGACCAGCCAGCCCGCGCGGACCGTCCCGGGCGCCGTCCCGTCGGCGGGCGCCAGTCGCACCGTCACCCCTTCGTCGTCTGCGTCGAAGCCGGTCAGCTCGACGCCCCGGCGCACTTCGACCCCGAGGCCCTCCGCGTGCCCGGCGAGCAGTCGTTCCAGGGCCGCCTGCGGAACGAGGCCGACGTCACCGGCGGGCCCGAGGTCCGCGAAGGCCGGGTCGGAGTCGTCGAGCAGGTCGCCGCGCAGCATGATCCCGGCGAAGTGCCCGGCGAACCGGGGCGGCGGCGAGGCGTTCTCGCCGCCGCCGCGCTGCCGCATGAACTCCCGGAAGCCGCTCATCGCCCGCTCCTGCACCTCGGTCAGCGCGGGCAGCAGACCCCGTCGGTCCAGCGCCACGGAGGTGGGGACGTTGATCGCGCCCGCCTTGATCGTCTCGTCGACCTCGGTGAGCCGTTCGACGATCAGCACCCGTGCTCCGCCGAGCGCCAGCTCACAGCCCAGCATCAGCCCGGCGGGGCCCGCCCCGGCCACCACCACGTCGTAATCGCTCATGTCCGCCTCCCGGCCGCGTAAGTGTGTCCGTGTCTCGCTCACGCCTTCACTGTAGTCACTAAAACTTTGTATTCGCTACACTCTTCTGGTGACGAACGATCCGGCAGACCGGAAAGAAGAGAGCGCGCGGAACGAGACCGCGCCGTCCTCCCTGCGCGAGCGCAAGAAGCGGGCCACCCGGCAGCGGATCTCGGACCTGGCCACCGCGCTCTTCGTGGAGCGCGGCTTCGACCAGGTGACCGTCGCCGAGATCGCCCGCGCCGCCGACGTCTCCGCGATGACCGTCTTCAACCACTTCCCGCGCAAGGAGGACCTCTTCCTCGACCGCATCCCCGAGGCCGTCGAGCTGTTCACCGAGGCCGTACGGCGACGCGGCCCCGGCGAGAGCCCCCTTGCCGCGCTGCGCCGTCTGGCGCTGGCACTCCTCGACCGGCACCACCCGCTGTCCGCCGTGGACGACGACTTCCCCGCCTTCTGGCGGATCGTCGTGGACTCGCCCGCGCTGCGCTCCCGGGCCCGGGAGGGCGTCGAGGAGGTGGAGGAGGCGCTGGCGGCGGTGCTGGCGCAGACCGCCCCGGACCTCGCCGACCCCAGCCTCGTCGCGGCCCTGACCGTCGCCGCCTACCGGACGGTCTACCTCACCTCCGCGACCCGCCTGCTCGCGGGCGAGCGCGCGGCCGACCTCGCCGACGACCACCGGGCACGGGTGCACGCCGCCTTCGACGCGCTGGAGCGGGCGGTCGCGGGCCTGCGGGCCGGCTGACACCGGGCGCGCCCCACCGACGTGCCGCGCCCGGCGCGCCCGGGGCCGCACTCCCGGCCCACGGCGGCCGGGCCGCACTCCCGGCCACGGCACCCGGGCCGCCCCCGGCGACGGCTGCGAAACCGTGCCCCCGCAGCGGCATGGATCCGCCACGCGCGGACGTTGCATCATCCGTAGGGGGCCTGGGGGCCTGGGGGCCTGGGGGCCCGGGGGAGCGGCGTTGCGCAGGCGCGGGCAGCCACGGGCGGCCGTGGACAGTCATGAGGGTGCCGCAGGACGGAAGAAGGGGGTGCCGGGTGGCCGAGGAAGCGCTGTGGACACGGACACGGCTGGGCCGCGGCGGGCCGGCCCTGGACCTGCTGACCGCCTCCTTCGACAAGCACGTCTACGCCCCGCACGCGCACGAGGAGTTCACCGTCGGCGTCTGCGTCGGGGGTTCGGAGATCATCGACTACCGCGGCGGCCACATCCACAACGGGCCGGGCGCCATCGTCGTCCTGGCCCCGGGCGAGATGCACACCGGCGGCCCCGCCAACAGCACCGAGGGCTACGCCTACCGGGCCCTGTACGCGCTGCCGTCCCTGCTCGCCGACGGCGTCCTCGGCACCGGCCTGCCGCACTTCCGTGACCCCGTCCTCGACGACCCCGAACTGGCCGCGGCCCTGCGCCTGGCCCACACCGAGCTCAGCCGCTGCCCCGACCCGCTGGAGACCGAGTCCCGGCTGCCCTGGCTGCTCACCGCCCTGGCCCGGCGCCACTCCACGGCCCGCGCGGCCGACGGCACCGTCCCCGGCGCCGACCGGATCGCGTACCTCGTGCGCGACCGCCTCGCCGACGAACTCCTCGCTCCGCCCTCCCTGGCCGACCTCGCCGCCGGCCTGGGCCTGTCCCGGTACCAGCTGCTACGGGCCTTCCGTACGGCGACGGGAGTGCCGCCGTACGCCTGGCTGGCCCAGTACCGGGTGGCCCGCGCCCGCGGCCTGCTGGAATCCGGGCTGCGCCCGGCCGAGGTCGCCCCGCTCGTCGGCTTCGCCGACCAGGCGCACCTCACCCGGTGGTTCCGCCGGGTGCTGGGGGTGACCCCGGCGGCGTACCGCAACAGCGTTCAAGACAGTCGGTGCTGACCGGGCCGACACTCTCCGTATGACTGCACGCGGCTGGTTTCTGTTCTCCCTGATGGGAGTGGTCTGGGGCATCCCCTATCTGTTGATCAAGGTGGCGGTGGAGGACCTCTCCCCGGCCACGGTGGTGTTCGCGCGCTGTGCGCTGGGCGCGCTGCTCCTGCTGCCCTTCGCGATCCGGCAGGGCGGTCTGGTCCGCACCGTCCGGGCGCACTGGGCACCCATGCTGGCCTTCGCGTGCATCGAGATCATGGGCCCCTGGTTCACGCTGACGGACGCCGAGCGGCATCTGTCGAGCTCCACTGCCGGACTGCTGATCGCGGGCGTCCCGATCGTCGGGGTCCTCGCGGCCCGCTTCTTCGGCGACGCGGAGGTCCTGGGCGCACGCCGGATCGCGGGCCTCGCCCTGGGTCTGGCCGGCGTCGGCGTCCTGACCGTCCCGCACCTGACGGGCGGCGACGCCCGCTCCCTCGTCGAGGTGCTGCTCACCGTGATCGGCTACGCCACCGCCCCCCTGATAGCCGCCCGCCGCCTGAAGGACATCCCCACCCTCCAGCTCATCACCCCTTGCCTGATCCTGACCGCCCTGGTCTACGCCCCCGCCGCCGTGGCCGGCCGGCCCGCCGCGATGCCCTCGGCCGAGGTCCTGGCCGCCCTGGCGGGCCTGGGCGTGATCTGCACGGCGGTGGCCTTCGTAGCCTTCCTGGAGCTCATCAAGGAGGTCGGCCCGACCCGGTCGACGGTCATCACCTACGTCAACCCGGCGGTCGCGGTGGCGGCGGGCGCGGCCTTCCTGGACGAGCGCCTCACGGCGGGAGTCCTGGCCGCCTTCCTGCTGATCCTGGCGGGCTCGGTGCTGGCGACGGCGGCGGGACCGAAGAGGGACCGGCGCCCGGTAGCATGGTCCACACGGCAGACGAGCCGGGCGGACGGCCGCGTGGAGTCCCCTTAGGGGCTTCCCGAGGAACGTCCGGGCTCCACAGGGCAGGGTGATGGCTAACGGCCACCCGGGGTGACCCGCGGGACAGTGCCACAGAAAACAGACCGCCGGGGACCTCGGTCCCCGGTAAGGGTGAAACGGTGGTGTAAGAGACCACCAGTGCCCAGGGCGACCTGGGCAGCTAGGTAAACCCCACCCGGAGCAAGGTCAAAAGGAAACGCCTTTCGGGATATGAAAGGCGCTTCTGCGCGGACGACCGAGGGCTGCCCGCCCGAGTCCGCGGGTAGACCGCACGAGGCCGGCGGCAACGCCGGCCCTAGATGGATGGCCGTCTCCCCGGCCGCCGCGAGGCGACCGGGTGACAGAACCCGGCGTACAGCCCGACTCGTCTGCCGCTTCGTATTTCCACAGGCCGGAACCTGTCGGCCGCGCCGACGGCCGGTCGGCCGTGCCCGACGAGCCTCTCCGGTACGACGGTGGAGTCACCGCCCGGAGAGGCGTCAGGTCAGGTCCTCACCTCACCTCACCGTCGGACTCGGCGAGGCCGTGCCGTTCGAGCCCCTGTTGCGATTTTCGCATCTCGCTCGTATGGTGAACTCATGGGCGATGTGGTGGATCGCGTACGGAAAGTGATGAAGGATGCCTCGGTCAGCCAAGGGGTGTTTGCGCAAGGCGTCGGGCTGGCTCCCGACAAGTTGTCGAAATCCCTGAACGGTGTCCGCAGGTTCACCTCTCTTGATCTTGCCCGGATCGCGGAGTTCGGCAACACCACGGTCGACTGGCTGCTGACCGGTCGGAAGCCGCTGCGCCCCACCATCGCGGCCCGCACCAGTGCGCCGGTGGTCGACGACGAGGGCCGCGGCAGGCTGGAGGACCTGGTCGAACGGTTCGTCACGGCACACGAGGTGCTGGACCTCCTGGGCCTCGCGTCCGAGCTGCCGGAACTGCCCTCCGTCCGTCCGGACCTCAAGCGATACGTCGATCAGGGTGTGGCCCTCGCGGACGACGCGCTCGCCTGTCTCGCCGCCGCGGGCACGCCGACGATCGACGGCCTGGAAACCGCCGACCTGCTTCAGGCCTTCGAGCGCGCTTTCGGTGTCGATGTGGCGAAGATCGGCCTGCCGGACGGAATCGACGGTGCCGCCTGGCAGGCGGACGGATTCCGGCTGATCATGATCGCGCGGACCAAGGTGCCGACGCGCCAGCGATTCACCCTCGCCCACGAACTCGGGCACATTCTGGCCAGGGACGCCCAGGACCTGCTGACGGAGACGCAACTCGCCCCGGGGCGCCAGAAGGACCTGACCGAGGTGCGCGCCAATGTGTTCGCCGCGAATCTCCTCATGCCCCGGGGCGAAATCGACTCGGTGGTGCGTGAGAAGGAAGTGACGGACGAGCAACTCGCCTCGCTGGTCGTGCGCTTCCAGGTGTCTCCCAGTGCACTCGCGGCCCGGCTCACCCAGTTGGGTGTCGTCGCCCCGCAGGCGGGGGCCAGGCTGCGCGGGCTCACGACGTACGACTGCCACTGGCTTACCGGCCAGAGCGACCTCTTCGAGGCCCGCACCACATGGTCGGAGGCCAACCGACTGCCGTTCCGCCCGGCTCAGTTGCTGTACGAGGCCTACCTGGCGGGGGACACCACCCTGCGCCCGCTGGCCGCGTACACGGGCGTGGACGTCGACAGGATTCGCGAGGCGCTCGAACCTGAACCGGCGCCGCAGGAGGGCGTGTCGAGCGGTGCCGACGTGGACGAAGGGGACCTGGTCTACCAGCCATGACGCGTCACTGCTGGTTTCCCGACAACACCGTGCTGTGCAATTTCGCCGCCGTCGACCGGCTGAGTCTGCTGGAGAAGGTCCTCGACGGCCGCGGTCGCTGGACGGAGGCGGTGGCGGCCGAGGCCGAGCAGTCGACGCGGTACTGGCCGAAGCTGCGTCAGGTGACCGACGGCGGGTGGCTCGGCGAGCCGATCGCGATCGACGACCCTGCCGAGACGGCTGCGGTGGACCGCATTCGTCGTGTCGTCTTCGCGGGTTCCCCCGCCCGGCCCTTGCAGCACCTCGGTGAGGCGGAGACACTCGTGGTCATCGAGCGGCGCAGCGAATTCGCGAACTCCGTGTGGATCACCGACGACGGCGAAGCCGGCCACTACGCCCGTCGCAAGGGCATCACCGTCAAGAACACCGTCGACATCATGCGCGAGGCTGTCGTGGACGGCCTGGTCCTGGCCGACGCGGGCCATCGTCTCCTCATGGGGATGCAGCAGGCCGGGCGCCATCTGCGAGGCGTTCCGCGCAGCGCTGAGGGTCTGCTGCGCTGAGGAGGAGTCGGGCGAGGGCGGGCGGTGCGGACCGTGTCGTCCGGTCGCGCGCCGCCCGCCCTCGTGGGCGTTTCCCTGCCGTCCTGGTCGTCGCTCCGGGCTCAGGCGCCGCCGGCTGTCGCCGGTGCGCCCTCGCGGCGGCGGTAGCGCAGGCCGCCCGCGACCGCCAGGACCGTCACCAGGCCGGTGACGGCGGTGACCGTCCACAGTCCCGCGCGGTAACCGCCCAGTCCGCCGTCCGTGTTGAGGGTGAGGGCGGTGGCGGTGACCGCCACGACGATTCCGTTGCCGATCTGCTGGCTGGTGTTGAACAGGCCTGAGGCCAGGCCCTGTTCGTCCTCGCGGGCCTGGCCGACGGCCGCGATGTTCAGCGCCGGGTAGGCCGCGGCGAAGCCCAGGCCGCCCAGCACCTGCTGGACGAACATGACGACCAGGGTGGGGGCGTGGCCCAGCAGCAGCGCCCAGGCCAGATAGCCGCCGGTCAGCATGAGCAGGCCCGCCGCCCCCACCGGCCAGGCGCCGTAGCGGGTGACCAGGGTCGCCGCGTACCGGGACGTGCCCCCGGTCAGCACTCCGCCGAGCAGGAAGGCGAGCCCGGACTCCAGCGGGGACCAGTGCAGCGCGTCCTGGTAGTACAGCATCAGCACGAACTGGAAGGCCACATAGGCGCCGACGAACAGCAGACAGATGTTCGCCCGCGCCAGCTGCGGGCGCCGGAAGATCGACAACGGCACCAGCGGGTCGGGGTGCCGGCGCTCGACCAGCAGGAACAGCCCCAGGAGTACGGCGGCGGCGATCAGGGTGACGACCGTCCAGGAGTCGCCCCAGCCGTCGGTGGCGGCCCGGCTGAAGCCGTACACCAGACAGATCGCCGACGTGGTGACGGTGAGGGCGCCGAGCGTGTCGATCCGGCCGCGGGTCCGGTCCGACCGGCCGCCCTCGACGACGAAGGCCGCGAGCACCGCCACGGCGATGCCGACCACGGCGGGCAGGAACAGGATGAGACGCCAGGACGTGCCCGCCAGCGCGCCGCCGAACACCAGCCCCAGGGAGTAGCCGGTCGCGGCCACGGCCATGTACGTACCCAGGGCCTTGTTCCGGGAGGCCTCGTCCCGGAAGGCGTCCAGCAGGACCGCCATCGCCACCGGCGCGGTGATGCCGGCGCTGATGCCCTTGACCAGCCGGGCCAGGCTCAGCACCAGCCCGCTGTCCGCCAGGCCGCCCGCGCAGCTGGCGATCGCGAACACCACCAGCCAGCCGATCAGGAGCTTCCTGCGGTCGTAGAGGTCGGCGAGCCGGCCGCCCAGCAGCAGCAGTCCGCCGAAGCCGAGCGCGTACGCGCTGACCACCCACTGGAGTGCGGCGGCGGAGATGTCCAGATCGTCCTGGACCAGCGGCAGCGCCGGGCCGATGCTGGCGATGTCCATCGAGTCGAGGAACTGCACGGCACAGGCGACCCCGAGGAGCAGGGTCAGCTTGCGTGGGGAACGGTCGTCCCACGACGGGTCCGGGCCCGCCTTCGTCTGGGACGGTGAGAGTTCGGTCATGCTCGGTCTCCGGGTCTGGGGGGTGCCGCGGGGGCGGGGTCGGAGGCGGCCGTCACCAGCGCACCGGAAGCTTTCGTACGCCGCGCATCAGCATGCCCGGCATCCACGGCAGCGTGGCCGGGTCCGCGTCGAGCGCCAGGCCGGGACAGCGTTCGAGGAGGGCGCGCAGGGCGATGCGGCCCTCCATCCGGGCCAGTGGGGCGCCCAGGCAGTAGTGGATGCCGTGACCGAAGGCGATATGGCCCCGGGCGTCACGGCGGATGTCGAAACGGTCCGGGTCCTCGAACCGCTCCGGGGCCCGGCCCGCGTCGGCGATGACGATCAGCACGGTGGCGCCGGACGGGATCAGCACCCCGCCCATCTCGACATCGGCCACCGCGAGCCGGCCGGTGGAGGTCTCCACCGGGCCGTCGTACCGGAGCATCTCCTCGATGGCCCCGTCCATCAGCCCGTCCAGGTCGGCCCGGAGCAGGGCCGCCTGGTCGGGATGGGCGAACAGCGCGCGCATCCCGCCCGAGATCAGGTTGACGGTGGTCTCGTGCCCGGCGATCAGCAGCAGGCTGCACATCCCGATCAGCTCGTCCGGGGAGAGCCGGTCGCCGCCCTCGTCCACCGCGTGGATCATCGTGCTCAGCAGGTCCTGGCCGGGCCTGCCGCGCTTGTCCGCGATCAGTCGCCTGAAGTACGCGGTGAGCTCGGTGTACGCGGCGGCCTGCTCGGGCCCGCTGGTGGGCGCGATGGCCTGGTTGGACCAGCCGCGGAACGCGTCCCGGTCCAGCTCGGGGACACCGAGCAGTTCGCAGATCACGGTCATGGGCAGCGGGAAGGCGAACGCCTCCACCAGGTCGGCGCGCCGGTCCGGACCGGCCAGCATCGCGTCCAGCAGTTCGTCGGTGACCTGCTGGACCCGCGGTGCCAGCGCGGCGATCCGGCGCGGGGTGAAGTCCCGTGAGACCAGCCGCCGCAGCCGGGTGTGGTCCGGTGGATCGGCCATCAGCAGATGGGCCAGATTGGGATCGTCCTGATCGGTGCTCTTGATCTGGCTCATCCGCCCGGACCGGCGCCATTCCCTGCTCAGCCGCGGGTCGGTGAACGCGGCACGGCACGCCTCGTGGCCGACTACCAGCCACACGTCGTCGCCGTCGGGCGTCCTGACGTGGTGCACCGGAGCCTGCCGGCGCAGCTTCTCGTACACCGGATACGGGTTGCTGACGAACTCAGGGCTGAGCTCCAGCAGATCCGTGACGGGCGGTTGCGCCGCCATGCTCACCATGTCCGTTCCCCTCCCCGCGGCCTGCGCCGGGTCAGCCGACCTGAAGGCTCACTTCGATGCCCTCCCGCGTCATGCGCGAGTACGGGCAGATCTCGTGCGCCTTGTCCAGGAGCTTCTGGGCGACGGCCGGCTCGACGCCGGGCAGGTGCGCCGTCAGGTCGGCGATGATGCCGAACCCGTCGTCGTTCTTGCCGATGGCGACGCGCGCGGTGACGCTGGAGCCGGTGATGTCGACCTTCTCCATGTCGGCCACGATGGCGATGGAGGCGTGGAAGCAGGCGCTGTAGGTGGCGGCGAAGAGCTGCTCGGGGTTGGTGCCGCGACCGGCTCCGCCGAGCTCCTTGGGCTGGCTCACGGTGACGTCGAGCTTGCCGTCGTCGGACGACACACGGCCCTCACGGCCGCTCTCCGCGGTGACGACGCCGGTGTAGAGCAGAACGTCGGTGTGCTGGATGGGCATGACTTGCCTTTCGGTTTCCGTTGGGTGCGGATCTGGGTGCGGACTTGGTTGCGGATCGGTGATGCGCAGGGGAGTCGGTCGCGAGGAGCCGGCCGCGGTCCCGCGGGCCCGCTCACGGAGCGGGTGCGAGGACCGGCAGCGCGCCGGCCGATATGCCGATGGTGCAGCGGGTACGGGTGCCGGTGTCCGGTTCGCCGTCGTACTCCAGGACGAGCGGCTCGCCGTCGACACGCTCCAGAACGATTTCCCTGCCCTGGGCGTAAAGTACGCCAGGGCGGTCCAAGTGGGCTGCGCTACGGCTGAGTTCGAGCAATTCGGCCAGATGTGATCCATCGGTCATCACGCAGATGTCGAGCAGGCCGTCGTCGGGCACCGAGCGGGGCAGCAGCTGGTAGTGCCCGGCCCGGTAGCGCCCGCCGCCGATGTTCGTCAGATGGATGTCCCCCTCGTGCAGGAGGGTGCCGTCCACCCGTATCCGGCCGCGGTACGGCCGGGCGCGGCGCAGTGCCTCGTCCAGCGTCCGCCGGTAGCGCTCCCGGCCGGTGACGTCCGCGTGCCGGGCGGCCGCGTGCGTCACCTCGGCCACGAGACCGGAGCCCGCCCCGAGGACGACGGGGGCTCCGGTCTCGCGGACCTGCAGGAGATCGACGCGGCGGACGCGGGAGGCGTCGGAGGAGAGGGCGGCGTCCAGGGCGTCCTGCCAGGGACGGTCCGCCCAGATCTCGCGGTAGAAGGAGTTGCCGGTGCCGGCCGGCACGTTCACCAGCGCGGCGCCGGGCGATCCCGGCCGCCTGCGGTGGGCCAGCGCGAGACCGGAGGCTGCCTCGCGGGTGGTGCCGTCGCCGCCGACCGCGATCAGGACCTCGGTCCCGGTGCCGGCGGTGTCGGCCGCGAGCTGCTCCGCGTGGCCACGGTGGGCCGTGTGCACCACGCGCAGATCCTCCAGCCAGCGCGCGCTGTGCCGTACCACCGCCTCGATGAGCCCGGAACTCCTGCTGCCCGCGAGCGGGTTGGCGACCAGCAGCCCGGTCCGCGCCCGCCGGTCCCGCATCATGCGCCCTCCTCCGGCGTGAGCTGTCCGTCCCGCTGTCCGTCCCCGCGTTCCGCAGGGTGCCTACACGATGACCGTCAGTGGTGACAGGCTACTGACGAGGTGCTCGGGTACCACTCGAGTCTCAGTCGCGTTCGGCCACCACCACGCCCATGAAGTCGTCGGCGCTGCAATACGGGTCGGGACCGCCGTACTTGCGCAGCAGATCCGGTATCCGCAACTTCTCGGCCGGCCAGAAGTCCGCCTGCCGCACCGCCTCGTCGGCGGTCTGCGGGGTGAGTCCGGTCAGGTACGGCTCGCCGCGGGCGCCCACCTCCTGCGCCTTGGACAGCGCCGCGGCGTACGGCGTCGTACCGTCGATCACCGACTGGTCCATGTAGTCGAAGACGAGGGTGCTGCCGCTCGCGCACAGACCCGACAGTTCCGCGAGCGTGTGCCGGAACGCCTCGGGCCGCAGGAAGAGGGTCACGCCCAGCCAGCCGACCACGCACGGCTGTGAGGCGTCGAACCCGGCCTCGGCGAGCGCCGCGCCGAGCGAGGCGCCGGCCTCGAAGTCCACCGGCACATAGCTCACCTGAGGGGTGTCGATGCCGGCCTGGCTGAGCAGCGCGAGCTTGTCGGCCTGGGTCGAGGGGTGGTCGACCTCGAACCAGCGCAGGTCGGCGTGTCCGGGCAGCCGCAGCGCCGTGGAGTCGTAGCCGGCCCCGAGCAGCACGGCCTGGCGGACCCCGGCGGCCACGGCCCGCTCCAGCATGTCCTCGTAGCAGCGCTGGCGCAGCAGGACGATGGCGAAGAACGGGCCTTCCTGCCAGGCGTTGTCGGTCAGCCACCGGTCCGCCTCGGCGGTACTGTCCGGCAACTGCATCCCGGGGATGAACAAGCGGGCGTACTGGTCCGCGAGCAGGCGCCGGCCGGGCTCCAGCGCCGCGTCCACGGCCCGGATGCGCGCGGTCAGCTGGGCCGTGTTGCTGGCCAGGCCGGATTTCATGCGGGAGGGCTGGTGTGGGATGAGCACGGGTGTCCCCTTCACGTGAAGGATGCGCGGACGGCGGTGGCCGCCCCACCGCTTTACGCGCCCGTGTCCGGCCACCCTCATATCCACCGCTTTGCGGGGGCGGACGGCGGCGGAGGCGTAATACGGGGCATGACCCTCACTGAAGAACTCTCGGCCTGGGCCGCCGGTGCGAGCTTCCGCGATCTTCCCGAGGACGTCGTGGAGCTGGCCGGGTTGCAGATCATCTCCCAGTGCGCGGCGATCCGGTACGGCGCCGCCCATCCGCTGGGCCGCCGGCTCGTCGACGGCTTCGGCGAGCCGCTCCAGCAGGACAGCAGACGGTCCGCGTACGTGCTGGCCGGGCTCGGCTCGTGGCTGCACTTCGACGACACCGCGTTCGCCGGGCACCTGTCCAACTCGACGGTCGCCGTCCCGATGGCCTACGCGGCCGGGCAGGGGCTCGACGGGGCCGGACTGCTGACGTCCGTCGTCGTCGCCACCGAGTGCGCGGCGCGGGTGACCGCCGCCGTGACCCTGGGCCCGTTCCGCGGGCAGACCGCCGCGTACAGCCATGTCACCGGCGCCGTCGCCGGCCGGCTGCGGGGCGAGGGCGTCTCCGCGGACCTGTGGGCGGACGCGCTCGGCCTGGGCCTCGGCCTGCCGCCGCGCACCGTGGTCGCCGGGTTCCTCGGCGGGGACTCCAAGGTGTTCAGCGCCGCGACCCCGGTGGCGGCCGGGCTGGACGCCTGCGACGCGGCGCACGCCGGGTTCACCGGCTGCCGGGATCTGCTGGAGAACCCCGACGGGTTCCTGCACGCGTTCGCCGAACTGCCGGTGCCGGGGGCCGTCACGGAGGGGCTCGGCGAGCGCTGGCACACCCGGACCACCTCCTTCAAGGTGCATCCGGGCGGCCCCGGCATGGACACGGCGGTGGACTGCGGGATCGAGCTGTACCGGGAACTGGGGCCGGTGCACGCCCGTGACGTGGAGTCCGTCGAGGTCGCCACCTCGCTCTACACGGCGCTGGTCGACCAGTGGGCGCAGCAGCGGATGCGCGGCCCCGAATCACCCGTGGGCGCCCTGGTGTTCGCGCTGCCCTATCTGCTGGCGACGACGCTGCTGACAGGCGAGCTGACCGTCGCGGACTTCGCCGCTCCCGCGCTGACCGATCCGGAACGCTGGGAGCTGGCCGACCGCATCCGGGTCGTGCTGGACGAGCGGATGACGTACGACCTCTTCCACAGCCTGGTGCCCTTCGGGCAGGCGCTGCGGCAGGCCGGCGACCGGGCCCCCGAGTGGCTGGCCGGGTTCGGGTCCCGCTGGCAGGGCGACGGCCGGTGGCTGGTCGACCTGGTGGGCGAACTGCCGCCGCCCAGCCGGGACTTCAGGGAGGCACGCAAGGTGACGCCGTCCCGGGTCACGGTCCGCCTGCGCGACGGGCGTACGGCGACCCGGCAGCAGGACGTACCGGTGGGCGGTGTCGGCGCGACGGACGGCACGCCGGTGGCCCAGCTCGTCCGGGACAAGTTCCTGGCCACCGGCGGCCGCAAGGACGTCGCCGACCGGCTGGCCGAGCTGGCCCGGGTACCCGCACAGGAACTCCCCGGACTCCTGCACGCGGCCCTCTCCTGACAACGAGCGCAGCCCCCGCGAGGCCTGTCCCTACGGGGCCGGGCCTCACGGGGGCTGGTCGTACGGGGTCTCGTCGTACGGGGTCTGGCCTCAGGGGTCGGGCCCTACAGGGTCTGGGCCTACGAGGCTCGGTCTCAGGGGACGGGCCTCACGGAGTCCGGTCCTACGGGGGCTCGGTCTCGGGCAAGGGCGGGTCCCCGGGCCGCCGGGTCGCCAGGGTTGACGGGGTCGTCCGGGGTCGCCGGGGCTCCCGCGGACGAGGTGGGGGCAGCCTGACGGGCCGTCCGTGTCAGCCCGTCAGGCTGCCCGCGTACCAGCGGCGCAGCCGGGCCCGTGCCCGGGTGTACGCGCCCTCCGCGGCCTTGGCCGAGACGCCGTTGCGGGCGGCGTACTCGCGCGTGCTCATCCCCTCGCGGCGCGCCAGCATCACCTCCCGCTCCAGGCCGGTCAGCCGCCCCACCTGCCGCAGCATCCACGCGTCCTCCGCCTCCGCGCAGACCACTTCCTCCGGGCCGGTCGGATCCCCCGGCAGCACCCGGCGCAGCAGCCGTCGCGCGCGTTCCTCCCGGCGGTGCACGTCGGTGCACAGCCGCAGGGTGACGGAGGTCAGGAACGGGCCGATGCGGCTCTCGTCCAGCGCGTCGAACGCGGCCGCCCGCAACAGCGCCTCCTGGGCGCAGTCCTCCGCCTCCGCCGCACCGCGCAGCCGGGAGCGGGCCAGCCGGTGGATGCGGTCGTGGTGGTGGAGGAGCTGCTGCCAGCGCAGGGCGGGGGTGGCGGGGGTGATCACCGCAGTTCCTCCTCGTCGACCCGGGTGACCCAGCGGGCGAAGGTCTCGCCGGGACCGGAACGCCCGGCCAGGTACTGCCGGGCGAGCCGCTCCACCAGGTCGGGCAGCTCCGCGGCGGTGGCCTTCAGCCCCCGTGGCTTGCGGCCGAATCCGGCCGTCCGGTCGGCCGCCATCGCCAGCTCGCCGCCGAGGTGCACCTGGAACCCCTCCACCTGCCGGCCGTCGGCGTCCGTCACCAGCTGGCCCTTGAGGCCGATGTCGGCGATCTGGGTGCGGGCGCAGGCGTTGGGGCACCCGTTGAGCGTGATGCTCATCTCCACGTCCAGGCCGTGCAGCCGTCGCTCCAGCTCCTCGACCAGGCCCGCGGCGCGCGCCTTCGTCTCGACGATGGCCAGCTTGCAGTACTCGATGCCGGTGCAGGCCATGGTGGAGCGCCGCCAGGCCGAGGGCTCCGCCTCCAGACCGATCCCGCGCAGGTCCTTGACCAGCGGCTCCGGGTCCACCGCGTCCAGCACCAGCAGTTTCTGGTACGCGGTCAGGCGGATGCGTCCGCAGCCGTGGGCCTCCGCGGTCTCGGCCAGCGCCGCGAGCTGCTTGCCGGAGACCCGCCCGACCACCGGCGCGACACCCACGTAATGGCGGCCGTCGCGCTGCCGGTGCACCCCGGTGTGCTCCACCGGGGCGGCCGGGAGCCGCGGCGGGGGGCCGTCCAGCAGCGGCCGGTGCAGGTACTCGGTCTCCAGGACCTGCCGCAGGCGCGCCACCCCCCACTCGGCGACCAGGAACTTCAGCCGCGCGCGGTTGCGCAGCCGGCGGTAGCCGTAGTCCCGGAAGAGCCGCGTCACCGCGACCCACACCTCGGGCACCTCCGCCAGCGGCACCCAGGCCCCGACCCGCTCGGCCAGCCGCGGCGAGGTCGACAGGCCGCCGCCCACCCAGAGGTCGAACCCCGGTCCGTGCAGCGGGTGTTCCACCCCGAGGAAGGAGATGTCGTTGGCCTGGTAGGGGAGGTCGGCCAGCCAGGAGACCGAGGACTTGAACTTGCGCGGCAGATTGGACAGGGAGGGGTCGCCGACATAGCGGTCGACGATCTCCCGGACGGCCGGGGTGGCGTCCAGCACCTCGTCCGCGGACACTCCCGCGACCGGGCTGCCGAGGACCACCCGGGGGCAGTCGCCGCACGCCTCCGTGGTGGACAGGCCCACGGCCTCCAGCCGCCGCCAGATCTCCGGCACGTCCTCGATCCGTACCCAGTGCAGTTGGATGTTCTGCCGGTCGGTGATGTCGGCGGTGCCGCGCGCGAAGCGGGTGGAGATCTCCGCGATCGCCCGCAGCTGGCGCAGGTCGAGCGCGCCGCCGTCGCAGCGGACGCGCAGCATGAAGTACGAGTCCTCCAGCTCCTCGGGCGCCAGCAGCGCCGTACGGCCGCCGTCGATGCCGGGCCGGCGCTGGGTGTAGAGGCCCCACCAGCGGAACCGGCCGTGCAGGTCGTCCGGGTCGATGGCGTCGAAGCCCCGCTGCGCGTACACGTTCTCGATGCGTTCGCGCACCCGCAGCGGGTCCTCGGCCTGCTTCATCCGTTCGTTGTCGTTCAGGGCGGTCCGCCCGCCCAGCGCCCACTGGCCCTCGTCGCGCGCCTTGTCCGGTGTGCGCCGCTTCGGCGCCGGGCCCGTGGCCATCACGCCCCCTTCTCCTCGAACGGCCCCGCCACCGGGGCGATCATTCCGTCGGGCAGCCAGTCCACGTCGGTCGCGCCGCCGTGGTGGTGTCCGCCCGCGCCGGGGCCGGACAGCGGGGAGCCGGGGATGTACATCACCGCGGTGGCGTACAGCCGTACCGGATCCGCGTCGGCCCGGATCGCCGCGCCGGAGGCCCGCCGCCAGGCCTCGTAGCCGGTCGCCGACGGGTACTCGCCCGGCAGCCGTGCGGCCAGCGCGCTCGCGTAGGTCATGGGCATCCCGGTGCGCGGCGCGAAGCGCAGCGGAATGATCTGGCCGGCGGCCGGGGCCAGCAGCGACCGGGTCAGCAGCCAGGGAGCGAGGTAGCTGCCCTGCGACCGGATCCGGCCCGCGGCCACGTCCTGCAGGACCGACTGCGCCCGCTGCCAGCCCGCCACCACGATCAGCGGACGCGCCGAGGCCGTGACCGGTCCCGTGCTCGGTGCCGCGAGCGTGATCCGGGCGGCCGCCGCGGCGGTACGCACCTCCGCGGCGGCGGCCCGGCCGCGCGGGGAGTCGTCGCCGACGAGGGCCGCCGTGCGGGTGCCGCGTCCGGCCAGGAAGGTCACGACGGCGCGCAGCGCCGAGCGGTCCGCCTCGGTCAGCCGGTCCGAGGGACAGCTGGTGAGCGGCCGGTCCAGGCCCGCGGCCAGCTCGCCGGCGGCGGCCGCCGCGCATTCGGGGGCGTCCGCCCCGCGCAGTGCCGTGGGTGCGGCGGTCCGGGTGCCGGTGTCCACCGTGAACGAGCCCGTCGCACCCGCGGCGGAGATCCACAGGCGGCTCTCGCCTCGGGGCAGGTTCACCGTCGTCCACCGCTGGGCGCTGCCCGCCCGTACGGTCCCGGCGGTGAGCCGGTCGCGGTCGGTTCCGGCCGCCGCCTTCTGCGTACCGTCGACGCCGATGCCGACCAGGTTGAGACCGGGCCGGTTCGGCACCACCATGACCGGTACGTGCTGCCCGTTGAGGTGCAGCTCGCGCACCACCGGGGTGCCCGGCCGGGCCGCCGCGGCGGGCCGGGGCCCGCCGCCGGCCGCCGCGGTCGTGCCCGCCAGCACCGCCCCGGCCACCACGGCGGCGAAGAACGCCGTGATGGCCGGGATCCCACGCAGGCGCCTGCCCCGCAGCAGCAGCAGTCCCAGCGCGCTGCCGGCGAGCAGCACGACGGTGGCGAGCAGCAGCGCGCCGCCGGGGGTGAAAGGCGTCCCGGTCACTTCAGCACGCCGTCGCTGACTGTGAACAGCACACCGTGCGGCCGGGCGTCACCGGTGTCGCCGTGCGGCCAGGAGATGCGGTTGAAGCTGATGCACGGCTTGTTCGTGTTCTCGTCCCGGAAGGACCGGTCGAGGGTCACCTTGCCGCCGTTGCCCAGGTTGAACATGCAGATCCGGTGGTCGCCGTCGCCGCCGAACGCGCCGGCGATGAAGTAGTTCGCCACGGCGATCCGCTTGATCTTCTCCGTCTCGCCGTAGGTGCCGTCGGCGTGCCGGGCGAAGTTGTCCATGCTGCCCCAGTGCGGGCCGCCGTCGGTGGTGTCGCGGATCAGCTGGGTGCCGACCACGGCCGGGCAGTCGCTCTCGTGGCCGCCCTTGAAGACCTCGTCGAGCTTGTCGACCGAGCACTTCGGGCTGTTGCCCGAGGCCAGGAGCTTGCGGATGTCCATCACGTAGAGCATGCCGGTGGTCTTGTCCAGCGACTGGCCGTAGCCCTTGGGCACACCCATGACCGTGTGGAAGAGGTAGCGGTCGTCGGGGCTGACCATCAGCCAGCTGGAGTTGTCGCCGCCGCCGCGCACATCGGCCTCGGCACCGGCCTTGCGGTAGGCGGTGGTGTCGTCGATGACCTCTTTCCACACCGGCTTCTTGGCCTTGATGTCCGGTGTGTAGAAGACCGCGCCGCCGGTCATGGAGGAGACGAACGCGCCGTTGTGGCCCGGCTTGTTGGGCAGCGCGGGCTCCATCAGCACCCGGGACTCGTACCAGATCGGGTCGCTCTCCAGCTGGGCCCGCGGACCGTCCGGCACCTTGCTCACGGAGAGCAGGGTCGGGTTCGAGCGGTTGGTGATGTCCCAGACCCGCACGGTCGGCCGGGCCAGGTCCTCGCGCAGCGGGGCCTCGGGCGAGGTGAAGTCCTTGGCCTCGACGAAGTCGCTGCCGACCAGGATGTTGCGGCGCTCGTCGACCATGATGCCGTGCGGGTTGGCGCAGGTCGGCTCCGGCAGCTCCGGCACGTTCCCGCACAGGTTCGGGTCCTCGCCCTTCGCGGTGGCGGCGGGGATCTCGGCCAGCGTCTTGCCGTTGCGGTCGAAGCGGACGATCTCGCCCGGCGAGCCGGCCGCCCCGTTGCCGTTGCGGACCTGGCCGTTGGTGTACGTGCACGGCCCGGCCACGTCGCCGCCGCCGAGGAAGGAGCCGTAGGCGGTGCCGTCCCGCAGCACCTGGTAGGCGTCCGGCATGGTGCCGCACGGGGTGTCCGAGGCCACGTTGACGCCGGCCAGTCGCAGCTTGGGCAGCTGGCTGGTGTCGAAGACGAAGGTGGTGTCCGCCTTCAGGCCGCCCGCGTACAGCCGGTCGCCCTTGTGCCAGACGTACTGCATGTGGTGCGGCTCGTTGGCCAGACCCGGACCCATGGTGACGGTGTTCACCACCTGGCCGTAGGTCTTCGACCCCTTGGTGGCGTCGATGACGGCCATGAAGTCCGGCTTGGTCGTGTCGGCGGGGCCCGCCCAGGCGAGCAGCCACTCGCGGCCCGGCCCGCCCGCCGAGGCGAGCAGGTGGTTGGTCGCCGTGTACGTGGTGCCGTCGGAGGCCGTGAAACGGGTGGTCGACAGGGCGGCGGTGGCGCTAGCCTGGCCCGCCCCGGTGAGGAGGGTGGAGGTCGTGCCCACCAGGGCGAGGCCGATGGAAAGGCGCCACAGATGGCGGCGCCGCAGACCGAGCTCTCTCATGATCCGTACGCCCTTTCCTGGGACTTTCGTAGGGGATATCCCGCCGTACGAGGGCAGGTTCGCGCCGCACCTTCGCAGTGCGCGCTGACTGTCGGCTGACACTCCGCTTGACCGCTCCCTGAGGACGGCTGTACAGGGCCGGGGCCGGGTCGGGCGGTGTGCCGGGGGTCCAGTGAGATTCGAGCAACCGGGCGCAGACTCGGCCGGAGGACAAGGCTGTCGAGGGCTGTCATGGGGGAGTGATGCCGGGTCAATCCGAGTACGTGTTCACCGATGTGGTCCGCGCCAACGCACAGGCGAACCCCGTAAAGGTCGCCTGTGTGTTCGTGTACGAGGCGTCGCGCGGACAACTGGCGGCCGAGACCGTCACCTACGAGGAACTGGATCTGAAGGCCCGTCATGTCGCGGCCTGGATCGCCGATCACGGACTGGCCGGCCGGCCGGTCCTCGTCGCCCCGTCCCGGGGGCGGCACTTCGCCGCCGCGCTGCTCGGCTGTCTGTACGCCGGTGCCACCGCGGTTCCCGTCGACGCCGTCGACGGCCAGGCGCACCGCACCGAACGGCTGCTCGCCGTCGTCCGCGACTGCGGCGCGGAACTGGTCCTGGCCGAGCGCGCCGACGCGCCCGCCCTGACCCAGCTGCTCGCCCGGGCCGGCCACGGCGGCACCGTCTGTCTGGCCGTCGACGCGGCCGGGGAGACGGCCGGGCAGGCGGCCGCCCCGCCCCGCACGAGGACCCGCCCGGACGACGACGCCCTGCTGCTGTACGGGCCGGGACCGGCCGCCGCCCCGCGCGGTGTGCGGGTGACCTACCGGATGCTCGCCGAGGGGCAGCCCTGGGCCCAGCGGGTGCTGCGCTCGTCCGCGGACTCCCGGGTCGGCGGGCTGCTGCCCTACCGGTACGGCACCGGTCTGGTCATGCATCTGCTGCATCCGCTGTGGCTGGGCGCCACCGGGGTGCTGCTCCCGGCGGGCAGCCCCGGGGGCCTGCCGGCCCAGTGGGTGGAGGCGGTGAGCAGCTACGGCATCACCACCGGGCTCACCAGCACGTACGGCTACCAGCTCGCCGCCGAGCGGACCACGGACGCGGAACTGGCCGGGCTCGCTCTCGGTCACTGGGAGACGGCGGTGATCTGCGCGTCGCCGCAGCAGCCGGACGCGAGGCGGGCCTTCGGCGAGCGGTTCGCCGCCGCCGGGTTCTCCCCGGAGGCGTTCGTCTCCTGCCTGGCCCCTCCGGAGTCCCCGTTCCCGGTGGCGGCGCGCCCGGTCGCGGACCTGGCGGGACCGCCCGCCGCCCGGCGGGTGGCGGAGAAGTCGCTGGACCGCGGGGAGCTGTGCGACGCCGCGCCCGGCGAACCGTTCCGGACGCTGGTGAGCGTGGGCCGCAGCGTGGGCCCGGAACTCTCCCTCGCCGCCCCGGACACCGGTGCCCCGGTCCCGGAGGGCCGGGTGGGAGTGCTGCGCGTCAACGGGCTGAACACCGGGGACGAGGCCGTCCGCTTCGACGGCGAACTGTATGTGAGCGGGTGCCTGCGCGAGGGCATCAAGGTGCCCGGGCGGGCGGCCTGCGTCCTGCTGGTGCATCCGCAGGACGTCGAGCGGTCCGCCCAGGAGACCAGTGAACTGTGCATGCGCACCGCTGCGTTCGGCGTCCCCCACGCGCCGGGCCGGGACCGGCTGGTGGTGGTGCAGGAGGTGCGCGACGGGCTGCGCCACGACGTGGACCTGAGCGGCCTGGGTGTGCGGATGCTGCGCCGGATCACCGACGAGTTCGAGGTCGGGCCCGGCACGGTGGTGCTGGTCCGGCCGGGTACCGTGCGCCGCAACTTCCGCGGCCGGGTCTCCCGTTCCGCGGTGCGCGGCCTGTTCCTCAGCGGCCGGCTGCGGCCCTTGTACGAGATCTCCAGCACCGGGACATGAAGTTCTCAGGCCGGGACCGGTACGCCTTCCCGTGCATGTCATGGGCCGGTCGCTGTCCCGGCCTGCCCTGGCCTGAAAGGCTTGGGCCACGCCCGGCACACGCTGTCGGGGCGTGCTGCCTGCCTGAGGAGTTGAATCCGTGGAGATCAGACTGCTGGGGGCGATGACCGCACGCGAACGGTGCGGATCCTTCGCGCCGACCGCCGCCAAGCCCCGTCAAGTGCTGGCCCTTCTGGCCCTGCAAGCCGGTCAGGTGGTCCCTGTTCTGTCGCTGATCGAAGAACTGTGGGGCGATCATCCGCCGCGCAGTGCCATGACCACGCTCCAGACGTACGTGCTTCACCTGCGCCGGGGCATCGACCGTGCGCTCGGCCGCCGCCAGACGCAGTCCGCCAAGGAGATCCTGGAGACCGTGCACGGCGGCTACCAGCTCAACGCCCAGCCGGGCGAGGTGGACGTGCACGAGCACGAGCACCTGATGGTCGCCGGCCGGGCGGCCGCCCAGGCCGGGGACGACGAGTCCGCGTCCCGGCTGATGGGCCGCGCGCTCCAGCTGTGGCGCGGGCCCGCCCTGGTCGACGTGGAGGCGGGGCCGCTGCTGGACATCGAGCTGCTGCGCCTGAACGAGGCACGGCTGGGCGCGGTCGAGTGCCGGGTCGCCGCCGAGCTGCGGCTGGGCCGGCACGCGGAGGTGCTCGGCGAACTGACCGTCCTCACCGCCCGCTATCCGCTGCACGAACGGCTGCACGAACAGCTGATGACCGCCCTGTACCGGGCGGGCCGGGTGTGGCAGGCGCTGGAGACGTACCAGAAGCTGCGTACGACGCTCGACCACGAGCTCGGTCTCGAGCCGTCCGAGCGGCTGCGGCGCCTGCACCAGGCGCTGCTCAACGGCGAGGAGCGGCTGCCGGTGCCCGACGACGTGCCGGCGCAGTCCAGGCCGGCGTGACGCCGGGGGCGGCGCGCAGCGGTCCCGCGGGGCAGACCCGACTGCCCCGCGGGACCGCTGCGCGTGCGCCGTGCCGCGGCCGCCGCGGCTAGGCGGCGTCGCCGAGTGCCGCGTCCAGGGTGCGGAGCGCCGCATCGGCCGTGGCGGCCGTCTCCTCGTCGTCCGGCGCGCCGATGACGGCCAGGAGGGACGCCACCAGGGCGTTCTGGAGGTCTGCGGTCGGCTGCTGCACGGGGTTCTCCTCGGACGGCATGGGGTTCTCCTCGGACGGCACGGGGTTCTCCTCGGACGGCATGGGGTTCTCCTCGGACGGGTGGGATCAGAAGGCATTGCAGGCGCGGAAGACATGCGCGAAGGAGACGGGCGACGCCTGGCCGCGGAAGGCGATGTACTCGGGCAGCGTCAGGTCCGGGCCCCACTTCTCCTTGTACGCGAGCTGGGTCCGGGCCGGGTAGAGGTCCTCGCCGTGCTCCCACAGGAAGTGCATCAGCCAGGTGAAGGCCGGGCTGTGTCCGGGCAGTTCGTGTGCCGCGTCCAGTCCGGTGAACGGGGTGAAGCCGAAGTGCAGCCATTGCGCGCCCTCGGCCCGGAAGGCCTCGACGGCGGTGCTGTTGATCGCCTCCATCAGGCCGGGGGAGTTGCCGGGCAGGCGACGGCTCAGGTCGTGCATCCAGCCCGCCTGGGGGCCGTAGACGGGCGAGTAGGAGATGTAGCCGACCGGCGTGCCGTCGATGGAACCCACGAAGAGCCGGCGGTGCTGCTGGGCGCTCCCGCCGGTCTGGCCGACGAGGAACTCCAGCGGGCGGACGTGCTCGCCCTTGTCCGCGAGCCAGGCCGAGTCGATGACGGCCAGCGCCTCCCGCACGTCCTGGGCGTCGGCCTCGCGCACCTGGAGGCCGTTGCGGAAGGCCCGGGAGATCTTGTTGCGCAGCTGCATGAACCGGGTGCCGCGCAGGGTGAAGTCGGGCAGGCCGACCGCCCACGAGGCGCCGATCTGGTTGACGGTCCAGCCCAGGCGCGCGTAGATCTCGGCGTCGGCGCGCTGCAACTGCACGGCCACCAGCCGCAGTTCCTGCTCCTGCGCGTGCTCCTGGAAGGCGGTGAGCAGCCGTTCGTAGCTGCCGGGGCCGGCGAAGGGGCCGCCGAACTGCACCAGATGGCGGCCGGCCTGCCGGTACACCACCACCCCGTCGGCGTCGGGCACGGTGAAGAGCTCGTTCCCGGTGTTCATCGCCAGGAACGAGCTCGGATTCCCGGCCTGCGTGTGTTTCGTGATGGCGTCGAGAACGACGGCGGAGGACGACTCCCGAGTAGGTGCCGTGGACATAGGACCTCCCTTTCCACTGGTAGGTTTCCGGCGGATCGAGAAAAGTACAGCACTGCCCGCTGGAGCCTTGGAAGAGCCGTTTCCCCCGCGCTTGGAGGCGTCAGCCGGATATCAGCGGGAAGTCAGCCGGGCAGTGCACAGTTGGTGATGTGAACGGGCCGGGGAACGCACCGGACGGACACGAGGAGAGGTGCCCGGAGCGGCTTATCGGGGGCCAGTCCCATGGGAACGGTCGGGTAATAGACTGCCCACGCAGGTTCAAATCCTGCCCTCTCCGCGAACGACATAAGAACAGAAGCACGAGGAGAGGTGCCCGGAGCGGCTTATCGGGGGCCAGTCCCATGGGAACGGTCGGGTAATAAACTGCCCACGCAGGTTCAAATCCTGCCCTCTCCGCAGACGACGGAACAGTGTCGTGCAGCGGCCACGGAGAATCCCTCCGTGGCCGCTTTTCTTGTTCCCGGCATGTCAGCCGCAGGTCAGTAGCCAGTCAGACCCGCTCGTCACGATTCGAGTGCTCATCAGAATCCGAGGCGATCGAGGGAAAGGCTGACGATGATCGATGGCCGTGAAAAACCACTGCGCAATTACAAGCTGTACATCGCGGGCAAGGACGTCGAAGGTATCGGCTGGGTGTACACGGTCAGTGCCCGCTCCCTCCTCGAGGACGTCTTCACCAGCGTCAAACTCAAGCGGGCCCTGGAACAGGACGAGAACTCCGCGGCGGCGGAGCACCCGTACGTCGTAGGACGCTGCGCGGTGGCGGGCGACACCGCCATCGACCTGGCCACCCAGGCGGCCGCGGCGGCGGCCCCGGCCTGGGCCGGGGTCCCGCTGGAGCGGCGTATGCGGCTGGGCGCGCTCTTCCGTGAGGAACTGCTGCGCCGCCAGGACGAGTTCCTGGAACTGCTGACCGCGGAGGCGCACCCGCTGAAGCTGGCCCGTTGGGAACTGAGCTGCCTGCTCCAGGTGTTCAGCGAGGAGAGCCTCGGCTGGTACCGGGAGCGGATGCACACGGAGTTCCAGCACGGCGGGCGCCGGCTCATCGTGCGCCGGCAGCCGGACGGCGTGGTGGCCTTCAACCCCCCGCAGAACGCGCCCGCGCCCAGCGCGGCCCTGTCGGTACTGGCCCTGATGGCCGGGAACACGGTGGTGGTACGCGCCCCCCGGTCCATCGCGCTGAGCACGATGTTCGTGCTGCGTGAACTCATCGCCCCGCTGCTGGACGAGGTGGGCGCCCCGCCCGGCACGCTGAACGCGGTGTGCAGCAACCCCGGCCAGACGATCGACCGCTGGCTGCAAAGCCCGCAGATCCAGGACATCTTCTACATCGGCAGCACCGAGGAGGGCCTGCGCTTCCAGGAGCGGTGCGTGGCCCGGGGCAAGAAGCCGATCCTCGAACTGGCCGGCAACGACGGCGTCGTGGTCTGGCGGGACGCCGACATCCCGCACGCGGCCGAGGCGATCGCCGAGTCGTTCTACGGCTCCGGACAGATCTGCATGGTGCCCAACTGGGTGCTCGTCCACCCCGACCGGGCGGACGAGCTGATCGCCGAGGTCAAGCGGCAGGCCGAGGCCGTGCGCCCCGGCTATCCGGAGGACGAGGACGTGCTCCTGTCCCCGGTGCGGCGCAGCGAGAAGTTCTTCACCCTGCTGCGCCAGTCCCTGGACGCCGGCGCCGAACTCGTCACCGGCGGGCACCGCACCGAACTCGACGGCACCCCCAGCGACACCGGGGTCTTCCTCCAGCCCACGGTGGTACGGGTGAACGGCCTGAGCGGCGCACGCAGCCACGAGGTCGTACGTCACGAGACGTTCTTCCCGCTGATCCCGGTCGTCGTCCCCGAGCCCGCCGACGACGAGAAACTCCTCGACGCATTCATCGACTTCGTCAACACCAACGAGTACGGCCTGCGCAACTCGCTGTGGGCCCGCGACCCCGAGGTCGTCGACGCCTTCGTGCGCCGGGTCGGCAACGGCGGCCTGCTGAAGGTGAACGACTCCCACATCGGCTTCCTGCCCTATCTGCCCAGCCACGGCGGCACCGGACTGACCGGCGGCGTCTTCGGCGAGGCCAACTACCCGATGCTCAAGACCTCGCACATCCAGGGCGTGAGCATCGCCCAGGACGTCAGCCCGCGCGCCGCGGTCTTCGGCGGCTGACCTTCCCCACCCACCCGTGCCACCTACGGAGGTGCAATCCCCATGCGCAGCCTCGACGCGGCCCGTGACGCCGTTGAGCGCTACCACCCCGGGCTGCTGAAAGCCCTGGCCGACATCCCGTACGCCCGGCGCGAGGCCCCCGGCAGCCCGGTCCTCGACCTCTTCAGGGCGCACGGCGGGGTCGGGCTGCTGGTGCCCAAGGAGTACGACGGGCACGGCGCCGGTCTCGTGGAGGCGGTCCAGGTGCAGCGCGGCCTCGGCAGTCTCTCCCCCTCCCTGGCCGCCGCGGTCACCATGCACCACTTCACCGTCGCCATGCTCTACGCGCTGGCGGCCGAGTCCGGCCGGCTCACCCCCGCCCAGCTGGAGCTGCTCTCCAGCGTGGTGCCGGAGCAGCGGCTGCTGGCCTCGGGCTGGGCCGAGGGCCGCACCCAGCAGAACATCCTGACCCCGTCGGTGACCGCCGAGCCGATCCCGGGCGGCTTCCGCCTCAACGGCGTGAAGAAGCCGTGCAGCCTCTCCGGCTCGATGAGCGTGCTGACGGCGAGCATCGCCGTGCCCGGCCGGGACGGACGGCCGGAACTGGCCCTGGCCCTGGTGCCCGCCACCACCCCGGGCCTGTCGGTGCACCCCTTCTGGGTCAGCGACGTCCTCGCCGCCGCCCAGAGCGACGAGGTGCGCCTGGAGAACGTCGAGATCCCCGAGGAACTCGTGGTCCGGACCACGGCCGAGGACCCGCACCGGCTCGACGACCTCCAGACGGCCGGCTTCATCTGGTTCGAACTGCTCGTCTCCGCCGGCTACGCGGGTGCGGCCGCGGGACTGACCGAGCAGCTGCTGGCCAGCGGCCGGGGCAGCCCGCAGGAACGGGCCGCCGTCGTCGTCCAGACCGAGGCCGCCTTCGAACTGCTGGCGGGCACGGCGCGCGCGATCCGCGACGGACTGGAGGGGGAGGGCGCGGTGGCCGCGGTGCTCATGGCCCGGTTCGCGGCCCAGACGAACCTGGCCCGCGCCACCGACCAGGCGCTCGAACTCCTCGGCGGCATCGACTTCATCCGCAACCCCGACCACGCCCGCCTCGCCGCCTCGGTGCGCCCGCTCGCCTTCCACCCGCCGTCGCGGGCCAGCAGCGCCGCCGCCCTGGTGCAGTACGTCGACGGCGGCCCGCTCGAACTGTCCTGAAGGAGGGCCATGACCATCACCAGCGATCCGTCCGGGACCACCACCGCGGGCCCGGCACCGGACACCGAGGCGGACATCCTGGCCCTGTACCGGGCCCGACTGAGCAAGGGCCGCGCGACCCTCGCCGAACTCTTCGGCAGCCACATGGAGGTGGCCTCGGCCGGCGCCTGGCTCACCACCAGCGACGGCGAGCAGTTCCTCAACTGCGGCGGCTACGGCGTCTTCATCATGGGCGCCCGGCACCCGAGGGTCGTGGAGGCCGTCCAGCACCAGCTGCACACCCACCCGGTCGCCACCCGGATCCTGCTGGAGCCGACCGTCGCCCGCGCCGCCGAGGCGCTGGCGGCCGTCGCCCCCCAGGGGCTGGAGCGGGTGCACTTCGCCCTCTCCGGCGCGGAGGCGGTGGAGACCGGCCTCAAGCTCGCCCGCGCCCACGGGCGCACCAGGATCGTCTCGATGCTCGGCGGCTACCACGGCAAGACGATGGGCGCGCTGTCGGCCACCGCCAAGGCCGTCTACCAGAACCCCTTCCGTCCGCTGCTGCCCGACGTCGAGCACCTGCCCTACGGCGACGCCGAGGCGCTGCGCACCGAGCTGGCCGCCCACCCCGGCGAGGTCTGCGTCATCGTCGAGCCGGTCCAGGGCGAGGGCGGTGTCGTACTGCCCCCGAAGGGCTACCTGAAGCAGGTCGAGGAACTGGTCCGGGAGTACGAGGGTTTCCTCGTCCTGGACGAGGTGCAGACCGGCATGGGTCGGCTGGGCGAGTGGTGGGGCGCCGACATCGACGACGTCCGGCCCGACGTCATGCTCGTCGGCAAGGCGCTGGGCGGGGGCGTGGTCCCGGTCTCGGCGGCGATCGCCACCAAGGAGGCGTTCCGCCCCTTCGACAAGGACCCCTACGTCCACACCGGGACGTTCTCCGGGCAGCCGCTGCTGATGGCGGCCGTCCAGGCGGCGATCCAGGTCGTCCAGGAGGAACGGCTCGTCACCCGGGCCACGGACATCGGCGCCCGGCTGCTGCCGGAGATCACCGCGATCGCCCGGCGCAACCTGCCCGGCCTGGTCACCGACGTCCGCGGCCGCGGACTGCTCATCGGCGTGGAGCTGGCCGAGCCGGGCCTGGCGGGCGAGCTGCTCATCGAGCTCTTCAACCACGGGGTGGTGGCCAACCACTCCATGAACGGCAGCGCGGTGGTGCGCTTCACCCCGCCCGCCGTGCTCACCGAGGTGGACGAACGCTTCCTCCTCGACGCGTTCGACAAGGCCACCAGGGATCTCGTCCGGATGGCGCCCACCATGCCGGAAGGCGGTAGCTGACATGCGACATGTGCAACTGGACGCGGTGGTGCACGACGAGCGGCGCGCGGACGTCTTCGAACGGATCGTGCAGTGGGAGCGCTACGCCGATCTCGCCCCGCACGTGCAGTCCACCACCGTGCACCAAGGGCGCCCCGCGCCGACCGGATCCTCCAGCTGGGAGCTGCACTTCCGCAGCGGTCTGCTGCGCTGGACCGAGACCGAGCGGTTCGAGCCGCAGGACGGCGAGGTCCACTTCGAGCAGACCGAGGGCGACTTCGACAGCTTCTCCGGCCGCTGGCTGCTCACCGAGCGGGGCGACGACGTCGAGGTGAGCTTCACCTGTGCGTTCGACTTCGGCATCCCCAGCCTCGAAGGCATCCTCGACCCGATCGCCGAGCGGGTCATCAAGGAGACCGTCGCCTGGGCACTGGCGGGCCAGTTCGCCCGCGTACGGCTCGTCGGCGAACCCGACCCCGGCGACCCCGGCACCTCCGCCGCGGGCCTGCCCGCCACCGCATAGGAGCGCGTCATGGACCAGGCCAACCCCTTCGAGACCCCCCGCACGTTCTCCCTGCACCGGGCCGAGTACCTGGTGGGACTCGCGGTCACCACCGGGATGATCATCGCCCACGCGGGCGAGATCCGCTGGCTGCCCGCCGTCGCCCTGTTCCTCTACATCGACCTGATCGGCTACATCCCCGGCGCCGTCGCCTTCCGGCGCAGCCACGGCGCACCGATCCCGAAGGCGTACTACGTCCTCTACAACGTCATGCACAGCCTCATCACCCAGGGCGCCGTGGCCGCGCTGTGGTGCTGGCTGGTCCGGCCCGAGTGGGCGCTGCTGGTGCTGCCGTTCCACCTCTTCGGCGACCGGGGGCTGTTCGGCAACTTCCTCAAGCCGTTCTCGCTGCCCTTCGAGCCGGTCCGCCAGCCCGGCTATCTGCGGCTGCTGGACGACCTCGGGGTCAAGCACCCCAAGCCGGTCGGCCACACCGGTGACCCGGCGCCCGTGGGACACGTCCCGGCCCGGCCGGCCCAGGCCGCGCGCCGGCAGCCGGAAACCGCACAGTGACCGGCGGGCGGACCACCGCCGTACGCCGGCTGGCCACCCCGGTCAGCGTCCTGACGGTGAGCCACGAGGGCCGGCTGCACGGCACCACGGCCTCGACCACCACCCTGGTGTCCACCCGGCCGCTCATCCTGGGCACCAGCCTGCGCGCCGGATCGGTGCTCGGAGAACTCGCCATCGCCGCCGGCTGGTTCACGGTGAACGTCCTGGGGGGCGGCCAGGCCGAGCTGGCCCGCTGGTTCGCCGACAGCAGCCGGCCCCTGGGCGCCGCGCAGTTCGACGGGTTCGCCTGGCGGCCCGACCCGCTCACCACCGCGCCCCTGCTCGAAGGGACGCTCGCGCACTACAGCTGCCGGGGCGCCGGCCGGATCGCGGTCGGCGACCACGAAGTGCTCCTGGGGCGGGTGGTGGAGAGCGACACCGGCTCCGGAGACCCGCTGCTCAGCTTCGCCGGCGGCCTGCGCACCCTGACCGGAAGGGACGGTACGACCCCATGACCACGCAACACGGCACGGCCCGGGTGGCCCGCGAGGCCGACTGGGACGAGGCTCCCGGCCTGCTCGACGGGGCGATGGAGCTCACCCTGGGCCCCGCGGAGTGCGATCTGCCGTACTGGATCACCCAGGTCGCCCAGGGCACGCTCCTCGGCCGGGGCGCCACCGGCCACGCCCCCGAGGCGACGGTGCCGGACTTCCTGCGCGCGCCGGGGCCGCTGCGCCAGGCACTGATCCTGGAGTTCGGCTTCCGGAGCCTGGCGGAGGAGCTCGCCACCAGGCTGCTGGCCGACTACGTCGCCATCGCCCCCGGCATCCCCGAGCTCGAGTTCTACGCCACCCAGCTCATCGACGAGGCCCGGCACGCCCGGGTGTTCCGCGACCATCTGGCCGAACTGGGCATGCCCGCGGCCACCCTGGTCGCGGACATCGCCGAACTCGCCACCGACTACCGGAAACAGATCCTCGACCCCGTCGTGGAGTTCACCCGCGACATCGTCCGCACCCGGGCCGACTTCGCGGGCGGCGTGGCCGTCTTCGCCATCGTCATCGAGGGGGTGCTGGCGCCCGCGGCCGAGCTCAGCGAACGCAAGTGGACCCCGCTCTCGCCCGCGACCGGCGAGATCTCCCGGGGCACGGCCATCGACGAGATCCGCCACCTCACGGTCGCGGCCACCATCCTCAAGGACCACCTGGAGGCACACCCGGACTATCTGCCGCGCCTGGCGGAGATCCTGCGGGCCGGCCGGGAACTGTGGGACCGGCTGCCCGACCGCCCCTTCGTGCTGCACCGCGAGGAACTCTTCCAGGAGGGCATGGCCGCCCGGGCGGACCTCATCGGGGACTACGAGATCTGGCCGGGCGTGCGCATGCTCGACACCACCCCGGAACAGCGCTACGACATGGCCGAGGCGTGGACGGACCAGATGGCCGAGAAACGCATGGCCTACATGGGCATCCCCGCCCACCTCGCCACCCGGACCGCACGGTGAGGGCGGCGGTCGTCTGCGGACTCGGCGGCCACGTACCGCCGCGCCGCGTCACCAACGCCGACCTCAGCGAACGCCTCGACACCTCCGACGACTGGATCCGCAGCCGGACCGGCATCCGCACCCGGCACATGGTCTCGGCCGGCACCGCCACCTCGGACCTGGCCGTCGAAGCCGGCCGCCGGGCCCTGAAGTCCGCGGGCGAGGCCGCGGTGGACGCGGTGGTCCTGGCCACCACCACCCCCGACCGGCCCTGCCCCGCGACCGCCCCCGAGGTGGCCGCCCGGCTCGGCGTCGGCACGGTCCCCGCCTTCGACGTGGCCGCCGTGTGCAGCGGCTTCCTCTACGCACTGGCCAGCGCCGCCGGACTGATCGCCTCCGCCACCGCCGACCGGGTGCTCGTGATCGCCGCGGAGGCCTTCACGACGATCATCGACCCGCAGGACCGGGGCACCGCGGTGATCTTCGCGGACGGGGCGGGAGCGGTGGTGCTGCGCGCGGGCACCCCGGCGGAACCGGGCGCACTCGGCCCGATGGTGCTCGGCAGCGACGGCGAACACCGCGACCTGATCGAGGTGCCGGCGGGCGGTTCCCGCCGGCGCGCCCCGCACGCACCGGGCGAGCAGTACTTCCGGATGCGCGGCCGCGACACCTACCGGCACGCCGTCGAGCGGATGACCGCCGCGAGCGGGCAGGCGCTCGCCCGCGCCGGGTGGACCACCGAGCAGGTCGACCGGCTCGCCGCCCACCAGGCCAACGCCCGCATCCTCGACACCGTCGCCGAACGGCTCGGGATTCCCGCCGAACGGCAGCTGACCAACATCGCCTACCTGGGCAACACCGGCGGGGCGTCCGTCCCGCTGCTGCTCGCCGACGCCGCCGCCGACGGCCGGCTGCGCCCCGGCCACCGGGTCCTGCTCACCGCCTTCGGCGGCGGCCTGGCCTGGGGGGCGACCACGCTGAGCTGGCCGCAGCTGGGGCCGGTGACCGATCCGCGTACCCCGTGACACCGTCAAGGAGGACAGTCATGTTCGAGATCGTCAAGGAAATGCTCGTCAGCAAGCTCAAGGTGGACCCGGAGAAGGTCACCCCCGGCGCGACCAGGGAGGACATCGACCTGGACTCGCTCGCCCTGGTCGAGCTCTCGCTGCTGCTCGAACAGGAACTGGACGTCACCGTCAGCGACGACGAACTGATCGCGACCGACTCCATCGGCGCGATGGTCGAGCTGATCGAGAGCCGGCGGGCGGGCGTGTGAACAGCGCGGCCGGCCGTCCGCCCCGGCCCGCGGCGGACATCGCCGTCACCGGCATCGGTCTGGTCACACCCGGCGGCATCGGTACGGCGGCCAGCTGGCGTACGGTGTGCGCCGGCCGGCCGGCCGCGGCCCCGGACCCGGCACTGCCCCCGGGCCCGACGGGCATCACCTGCCGGGTGCCCGGCTTCGACGGCGAGGCGCTGCTCGGCGGCCGCAGAGCCCACCGGCTCGACCGGTTCACCCAGTTCGCCCTGGTCGCCGCGGCGGAGGCGGTGGCGGACGCGGGCCTGGACCCCAGGCACTGGGACGGCGCCCGGGTGGCCGTGGTCCTCGGCTGCGCCGACGGCGGGCCCGAGACCGTGGAGGCCCAGCACCAGGTGCTGCTCCGCGACGGCCCGACCCGGGTCTCCCCCCTGCTGCTGCCCATGCAGCTGCCCAACATGCTGGCCGGGCAGACCGCCATCGAACTCGGCACCACCGGGCCCAACCTGGTGGTGGCCACCGCCTGCGCCTCCGGCGCCACGGCCATCGGCACCGCACGCGACCTCCTGCTGCTCGACCGGTGCGACATCGCCCTGGCCGGCGGCAGCGAAGCCATGATCACCCCCCTGGTGATGGCGGGGTTCGCGCAGATGGGCGCGCTCTCGCAGCGCGGCGACGACCCGGCGCGGGCGTCCCGGCCGTTCGACGTCGACCGGGACGGCTTCGTCGCCGCCGAGGGCAGCGGCGTACTCGTCCTGGAACGCGCCCGCGACGCCCGCGCCCGTGGCGCCCGCGCCCGGGCCCGGCTCGTCGGCCACGGCGCCACCGCCGACGCGCACCACATGACCTCCCCGCACCCCACCGGCGCCGGCGCCGAGGCCGCCCTGCGTGCCGCGCTCGCCGACGCGGGCGCGACACCCGAGGACGTCGCGCACGTCAACGCCCACGGCACCTCGACCCGGCTCAACGACCTGGTGGAGGCCCAGGTGCTCAGCCGGGTGCTGTCGCACGCACCGCTGGTCACCTCCACCAAGGGCGTCACCGGACATCTGCTGGGTGCCGCCGGGGCCGTGGAGGCCGCCTTCACCGTACTGAGCGTCGAGCACGCCCTGGTGCCCCCCACCGCCGGCCTGACCACGCTCGACCCGAAGATCCACATCGAGGCCGCCACCGCGGCCGTCCCGCTCGACATCCCGCTGGCCGTGTCCAACTCCTTCGGTTTCGGCGGCCAGAACGCGGTGCTCGCCTTCGCCGCGGCCTGACCCGCCCGAGCCCCTCCTCCCCGGAGCCGACCATGTCGCAGCTACGCTCCAGCACTTCCCGGACGCACCTGAGCACCTGGCACATCGTCTTCGTCATCGTCGCCGCCGCCGCACCGCTGTCCGCCATGGTGGGCACCGTGCCGCTGGCCTTCGCGGTCGGCAACGGCCCCGGCGTCCCCGCCGCGTTCGCCTTCGCCGGGCTGACACTGCTGTGTTTCGCCGTCGGCTACGCGGTCAGCGCCCGCCGCACCGGCGGCTCCGGCGGCTTCTACACCTCCATCGCCGACGGGCTCGGCAGGCCGGCCGCCGTGGCCGGCGGATTCATCGCCGTGCTCTCCTACAACGCCGCCACCATCGGACTCGTCGGCGCCCAGGGCTACTTCACCCGCCTGGTCCTGGCCTCCCACGGCTACCACGTCTCGTGGGAGGTGTGCGCACTGGCCGGGGTGGCCCTGGTCGCCGTGCTCGGCCACCGGGAGATCACGCTCAGCGCCCGGCTGCTCGCCCTGCTCATGATCGGCGAGACCGGCGTCCTGCTGGCCCTGGACATCGCCGTACTCGTCCGGCACGGCGCCGCCGCACTGCCCGCGGCCTCCTTCGGCCACCAGGCGACCGGACCCGGGCTCGGCGTCGCCATGATGTTCGCCTTCGTGTCGTTCATCGGCTTCGAGTCCGCGGCGCTCTACGGCGGCGAGGCCCGCAACCCGCGGCGCAACGTGGTCCGCGCCACCTACGCCGCCGTCGTGCTCATCTCGGTCTTCTACACCCTCACCAGCTGGCTGGCCGTGGGCGCCCTCGGCGCCCGCAACGTACGCGCGACGGCCGGCGCACAGCTGGGCGACCTGTTCTTCGTCCTGGCCGGGGACTACCTGGGCACCGCCGGGCGGACCGTCCTCGAAGTGCTGCTGTGCACCAGCCTCTTCGCCGCCACCCTCGCCCTGCACAGCGCGGCCAACCGCTACGCCCACGTCCTGGCCACGGACGGCCTGCTGCCCACCGCACTGTCCGCGCGCCACCCCCGCCACGGCTCCCCGCACCGGGCGAGCACACTCCAGTCCGCGCTCAACCTCGTCGCGGTGGCCGTGTTCGCGGCCGCGGGCCTGGACCCGTACGCCGACATGACGACCAGCATGCTGGGGCTCGGCACCCTCGGCATCATCGTGCTCCAGGCCGCCGCCGCGCTGTCGGTCGTCGGCCTGCTGCGGCGCGGTGGCGGGGCCGGCGTCTGGCAGGGGCTGGTGGCCCCGCTGCTCGCCTTCGCCGGTCTCACCGCGACCGTCTGGCTGGTCCTGGGCAACTACTCGCTGCTGACCGGCACCGACTCCGCGGTGGTCGGCGCGCTGCCCTGGACCCTGCCCGTCCTCGCGCTGCTCGGCGCCGGCTACGCCTGGTGGCTGCGCACCAACAGGGCGGACACCTACCGCAGGCTCGCCGGACGGGACGGCGGCGAGCGGGCGGTGCCCGTCGAGGTGGCGCCCGCGGCGGCGCAGGCCTCGGTCACTCGTCCAGACTGAGCACCATGCCTCTTCGGTGCTCCAACGCGGGTTCCTGATTGAGTATCCGCCGGAACAGGTCCCGCAGCCGGGGCGAGGGCTCGATACCGAGCTCGTCGACGAGCCGGCTGCGGGTCGCGTTGTACGTCTCGACGGCCTCGGCCTGCCGGCCGGTCCGGTACAGCGCCAGCATCAGCAGCTCGGTGATGCGCTCCCGCCAGGGGTGCATCACACCGAACCGGCGCAGCTCGCTGATCACGTCGGCGGGCGGCCCGAACCGCAGCTCCAGCTCCAGCCGGGACTCCAGCGCGCTCAGGTACTCCTCGTCCAGCTGCACGGACGCGCTGCGGCACAGCGGGCTGGCGGCGACCTCCTGCGGCAGCGGCCCCCGCCACAGCTCCAGTGCCGACTCCAGAAGTTCCCTGGACATGGCCGGGTCCCGCTCGGCCGCGGAGCGGGCCCGCGCCAGCCGCTCCCGGAAGACGTGCACGTCCACGTCCATGGGCGGCACGACCAGCTGATAGCCGGAAGGGTGGCCGATCAGCGCGGGCGCCTGCCCGTCGCCCGCGTGCCGCCGCAGGGTACGGCGCAGCCGCGACACATGGGCCTGGAGGGCGTTCTCGACCAGCTCGGGCGGGTCCTCGCCCCAGAGTTCGGCGTACAGCTGCTCGCTCGGCAGCAGCCGGCCGGCGGTGAGCAGGAGGGTCGTCAGCAGAATCCGCTGGCGAGCCCCGGTGACGGCGACGAAGCGCCCGTCGACCACGGTTCCGATCGCTCCAAGAATGGTGAACCTCATGCGTGGAGCGTCACACTGTGGTCTCGTCCGCTGCTCAAGTCCTGGTCGGGCACGGCCGTCACCGCCTGCGCCCAGCGGCGCAGCAGCAGCCGTGCCAGCTCCGGGGCCGCGCCCAGCACGGGGGCCAGCAGATCCGCCCCCGCGGCCTGGGCCGCGATCCGCTCGGAGAGCCGGCCGGGCGCGACGACGTAGGGCGCGACGGCCACCCGCGGCACGCCGTCGGCGCGCAGCGCACGGACGACGTCCACGGTGCGGGGCGAGGAGCCGGAGGCGAACGCGGGCCGCACGGCGCACCAACCGGTGCTGCGCCGCCACTCCCGCGCGATGGCTGCGATCGCCGCGTTCGCCTCCGGGTCGGTGGAGCCCGCCGCGGCGAGCACGACGCCGGTCGACGCCCGTTCGGACCGGCGCAGCCCGGCCTCGGCGAGCCGGCGTTCGAGGGCGGCGACGAGCAGGGGGTCGGGCCCCAGGACCGCGGCCCGGCGCACCCGCAGCGCGGCCGGGGCGTCGGCCAGGACGGCGGGGATGTCGGTCCTGGCGTGGAAGGCCCGGGTGAGCAGCAGCGGCAGGGCGACGACGTCCCGTACCCCGTCGGCGGCCAGGCGCTCCAGCGCCGAACGCACCGACGGGGTGCCGAACTCCAGGAAGGCCGTCCCCGCCCGCAGGCCCGGCCGCAGCGCCCGCGCCCGGCCGACCAGCGCCCGCACGGTGGCCGCGTGCCGCGGATCCCGGCTGCCGTGGGCCACGACCAGCAGGGCCGACGGGCGCATCGCGTTCAGCTCTTCACCAACAGGCCGCGGGAGCGCAGCACATGGCGCTCCAGCGGGCTGAAGACCACCAGGTCCACGGCGATGCCCACCAGCAGGATCAGGAAGATGGCGAAGAACACCATCGGCATGCTGCTGGTGTTGCGGCCGTTCTCCAGCAACTGGCCCAGACCGACGCCGAGTTCGGGGGAGGAGGCGATGATCTCGGCGGCCATGAGCGAGCGCCAGGAGAACGCCCAGCCCTGCTTGAGCCCGGCCACATAGCCGGGCAGCGCGGCCGGCAGCACGATGTGCCGCAGTCCGCGCAGGCCGGTGGCGCCCAGGGTGCGGCCGGCCCGCAGGTGCAGCGGCGGGATCTGGTCGACCCCGGAGACCAGGCCGTTGGCGATGGAGGGGACGGCGCCGAGCAGGATCACCGCGTACATCATCGAGTCGTTCAGGCCCAGCCACAGCACGGCCGGCGGCACCCAGGCGACCGAGGGCAGCGACTGCAGGCCGGACAGGACCGGGCCGACGGCGGCGCGCACCAGCCGCACCCGGGCCACCAGCAGGCCCAGCGGGGTGCCGACCAGCAGCGCGAGCAGGAAGCCGGACAGCCCGCGCGAGACGGACGTCCAGATGTAGCCGAACAGGGTGCCGCGCAGCCAGGCCTCGGTGACCTCGTGCCAGACGGCCGAGGGCGCGGGGAGCCGGTAGGCGTCGGTGACGTGCGCCGACACCAGCAGCTGCCAGACGGCCAGGACGAGCGCGACGGCGACGGCCGGGGGCAGCACGCTGCGCAGCAGCGTCTCGCGCAGCGGCCGGCGGCGGGTACGCGGGGCCTCCAGCGCGTCCAGCCCGGCCTCCAGCCCGGCCAGGTCGCTGCCGCCGGTCGCCTCGGCGGCGTCAGTGCCGGCCATGACGGCGGATCTCCCCTCGCAGTTCCTCGGTGATCTCCAGGGACAGCTCCGCGACGGTGGCGTCCTCGATCCGGCGGGGCTGGTCGATGCCGACCTGCCACTGGCGGGCGATGCGGCCGGGACGCGAGGACATCAGTACCACCCGCTGGGCGAGCCGCACGGCCTCACGGACGTTGTGGGTGACGAACAGCACGGACAGGCCCGTCTCCTGCCAGATGCGGGTCAGCTCGTCGTGCAGCACGTCCCGGGTGATGGCGTCCAGGGCCGCGAACGGCTCGTCCATCAGCAGCAGCCTGCTGTCCTGGGCGAGGGCGCGGGCGAGCGCGACGCGCTGGCGCATACCGCCGGACAGCTCGTGCACCCGTTTGCCGTACGCGCCCTTGAGCCGGACCAGTTCCAGCAGCTCCTCGGCCCGCGCCCGCCGCTCGCCACGGGGCATCCCCCGCAGTTTCAGCGCCAGTTCGATGTTGCGGCCGGCCGACAGCCAGGGGAACAGGGCGTGTTCCTGGAACATCAGCGCCGGCCGGCCGGCCGGGGTGCTGATCTCCCCGGCGCTCGGCCGGTCCAGTCCGGCGAGCAGGCCGAGCAGCGTGGACTTCCCGCAGCCGGAGGCCCCCAGCAGCGTGACGAACTCGCCCGGCGCGACATCGAGGCTGATGTCGTCCAGGACGAGCTGCCGGGCGGAGCCGTCGCGGAACGACTTCGAGACGTGCGCGATCCGCGCGGCGAGACCGGCCGCCGCGTCGGTCGCGGCGGTGGCCAGGGTGAGGGTGGTGGTCTCCATCCTCGGCACCTCCTCGGTGGCTGGGTCTTACCGGATGCCGAGCCCGGCGTCGTCGACGGTCGGCCCGCCCTCGGTCGCGAGGACCCGGCGCAGCGGTGCGAGGTCGTAGATCCCGCGCAGATCGGGCCGGTCCAGCAGACCGGCCCGTACCGCGTGCTCGGCCTGGACGGCGAGGGTGGCGGCCAGCGGGTCGTCGGTGATCCGGATGGACCGGAACGCCGGGTCGACGACGTCCGGCGGCAGTGCCTTGCCGGACAGCCGGCGCAGCGCCGCGTTCGCCGTCGCCCTCGCCGCGTCCGGGTGGGCGTTGATCCAGGCGTTGGTGCGCACCGAGCCGCGCAGCACGGCCTCGACCGCCTCGGGGTGGGCGGTGAGGAAGCGCTGCGACACGACCAGGTTGGTGATCACGAACCGGTGGTCCGGCCACAGCGCGGACTCGTCGAGCAGCACCCGGCCGCCCTCGGCGATCAGCTTGGACGCCGTCGGCTCCGGCACCCAGGCGCCGTCGATCGCCCCGGACCTGAAGGCGTCGGGGGTGATCCGGTTGTCGGTGCGGACGACCGAGACGTCGCCCCGGCCGGACTGCGGGTCGACCTTCCAGCCCCGCTCGGCGATCCAGTTCAGGAACGCCACGTCCTGGCTGTTGCCCAGCTGCGGCGTGGCGATCCGCCTGCCCCTGACGTCCCCCAGCGACTTGATCTTCCGGGGGTCGACCACCAGCTTCACCCCGCCGGAGGCGGAGCCGCTGACGATGCGCAGGCTCCTGCCCTCGGAGACCGCGTAGCTGTTGACGGCGGGCGAGGGTCCGATCCAGCCCATGTCGATCGAGCCGGAGTTCAGCGCCTCGATCTCCGACGGCCCGGCGTTGAAGACGGCGGTCCTGAGCCGGGTGCCCCCGAGCTCGCGTTGCAGCAGGCCCCGTTCCACCCCGACCAGGGCGGTGGCGTGGGTGAGGTTCGGGAAGTAGCCGATCGTCACCGCGTCCAGTCCGTCGGTCTTCTCCGCGCCCGCGGCGACGGGCGCCTGGTCGTACCCCCGCTCCCGCTGCGAGCCGTAGCCGCAGGCGGACAGGAGGGCGAGCAGTACGAGTACGGTCGCGGCGGCGAGGCCACGGTTCCTCACGAGGACGCCCTCCCGTCGCCCCCGCCTGGCCGGGCGGCGAAGGACTCGCCCGCCATGCCGGCGGTGAGCGTGGCCCCGTCGGCCGGGTCCAGCAGCAGGAAGCAGCCGGTACGGCGGTTGTCGGCGTACCCGTCGAGGGCCAGCGGCTCGGCGGTGCGCAGCACGACCCGGCCGATGTCGTTGGCGGTCAGCAGGCCGGGCAGCGGATGGGGGGCGGAGCCGTCCAGCGCGTAGCGGCTCGGGATCTCCTTGACCACGGCCGGCACGGTACGGGTGGTGTGCTTGAGCAGCACCCGCGCGCCGACCCGCAGCGGACGGTCGGTGAGCTGGCAGACGGTGGCGTCGACGTCCCGCGTGACCGGTGGCACGTCGGTGACCGGGACGATCAGGTCGCCCCGGGAGATGTCGAGGTCGTCGGCGAGCAGCAGCGCCACCGACTGCGGGGCCCTGGCCTCCTCGACCCGCTCGCCCAGCAGGTCGATGCCGGTGATCACGGACGAGCGCCCGGAGGGCAGTACGACGACACGGGTGCCGGTGCGCAGCACGCCGGAGGAGAGCTGCCCGGCGTAGGCCCGGTAGTCGGGGTGCTGCCGGGTCCCCGGGCGGATGACGTACTGCACGGGGAAGCGCGCCGGGAGCCGCGCGGGGTCGGAGCGCACCGGGACCGTCTCCAGGTGCTCCAGCACGGTGGGTCCGCCGTACCAGTCCATGTGGGCGGAGGCGCTGACCACGTTGTCGCCCCGCAGCGCGGACACCGGGACGACCGTGACCTCGCCGACGCCCAGCGCGTGGGCGTACGCCGTGAACTCCTCGGCGATCGCCGCGAAGACGGGCTCGGCGTAGCCCGCCAGGTCCATCTTGTTGACGGCGAGGACCACGTGCGGCACGCGCAGCAGCGCGGCGATGAGGGTGTGCCTGCGCGTCTGCTCCACGATGCCGTTGCGCGCGTCCACCAGGATGATCGCCAGCTCGGCGGTGGAGGCGCCGGTGACCATGTTGCGGGTGTACTGCACGTGCCCGGGGGTGTCGGCCAGGATGAAACCCCGGCGGGCGGTGGTGAAGTAGCGGTACGCGACGTCGATGGTGATGCCCTGTTCGCGTTCGGCCCGCAGGCCGTCGGTGAGCAGGGCCAGGTCCGGCCCGTCCTGGCCGCGGCTGCGGGAGGCGCGCTCGACGGCCTCCAGCTGGTCCGCCGGCACCGATCTGGAGTCGTGCAGCAGCCGTCCGACCAGCGTCGACTTGCCGTCGTCGACGGATCCGGCGGTGGCGAAGCGCAGCAGCCCCGCCGTGGCCACGGTCGTGGTGTCGGCCGTCATCAGAAGTACCCCTCGCGCTTGCGGTCCTCCATGGCGGCCTCCGAGAGCCGGTCGTCGGCCCGCGTCGCCCCGCGCTCGGTCACCCTCGACCCCGCGATCTCGGCGATCACGTCCTCCACGGTGCGTGCCTGCGACAGGACGGCCCCGGTGCAGGACATGTCGCCGACCGTACGGAAGCGCACCATCCGCTTCTCGACGGCCTCGGCCTCCTTCGGACCGCCCCAGATCCCCGCGCTGAGCCACATGCCGCCCCGGTGGAAGACCTCGCGCTCGTGGGCGTAGTAGATCTCCGGCACCGCGATGCCGTGGCGGGCGATGTACTGCCACACGTTGAGTTCGGTCCAGTTGGACAGCGGGAACACCCGGACGTGCTCACCGGGGGCGTGCCGGCCGTTGTAGAGGTTCCACAGCTCGGGGCGCTGGCGGCGCGGGTCCCAGCCGCCGAACTCGTCCCGCAGCGAGAACACCCGCTCCTTGGCGCGGGCCTTCTCCTCGTCCCGGCGCCCGCCGCCGAACACGGCGTCGAACCGCTCGGCGGCGATCTTCTCCGTCAGCGGCAGGGTCTGCAGCGGGTTACGGGTGCTGTCCGGGCGCTCGCGCAGGACACCACGGTCGATGTAGTCCTGCACCGACGCCACGTGCAGCCGCAGTCCGTGCTCGGCGACGGTCCGGTCGCGGTACTCCAGCACCTCGGGGAAGTTGTGCCCGGTGTCCACGTGCAGCAGCGCGAACGGGACCGGCGCGGGCGCGAACGCCTTCAGCGCCAGGTGCAGCATGACGATCGAGTCCTTGCCGCCGGAGAAGAGCAGGACCGGGCGCTCGAACTCCCCGGCCACCTCCCGGAAGATGTGCACCGCCTCGGACTCCAGCACATCGAGATGCCGCAGCGCGGCCGCGGACCGGGCCGTCATGAGTGCAACCCGCATTCCGTCTTCCCCAGGCCCGACCAGCGCCCGGCCCGCGCGTCCTCGCCGCCCTGCACCCGGCGGGTGCAGGGGGCGCAGCCGACGGACGGATATCCGTCCGTCAGCAGGGGATTGGTGAGCACCGCGTGCTCTGCCACGTACGCCTCCAGATCTGCCTGCGTCCAGCGGGCGATCGGGGACACCTTCACCTTCTGCCGCTCGGCGTCCCATCCGACGACCGGGGTGTTCGCGCGGGTCGGCGACTGGTCCCGGCGCAGTCCCGTGGCCCAGGCGTCGTACGCCTTCAGCCCCTCGGCCAGCGGCGCGACCTTGCGCAGCGCGCAGCAGCGGTCGGGGTCGCGCTCGTGCAGCCTCGGCCCGTACTGCGCGTCCTGCTCGGCGACCGTCTGCCGGGGGGTGAGGGTGATGACGTCGACGTCCATCACCGCGGCCACCGCGTCGCGGGTGCCGATGGTCTCCGGGAAGTGATAGCCGGTGTCGAGGAAGACCACGGCCACTCCCGGCTTCACCCGGGCCGCCAGATGCGCCACGACCGCGTCCTCCATCGACGACGTCACGCAGAACCGGTCACCGAAGGTCTCCGCCGCCCAGCGCACGATCTCCGACGCCGGCGCGTCCTCCAGGGTCCTGCCCGCGCTCTCGGCGAGCTGTTGAAGTCCGTGCACCACATGCTCCCTTGGCTGAGATACGACCATGGCAGCACGGGCGGTTGACGCTGCACTGACGGGCGGCTGACCGGCCGATCGCGGGGCGCTGGAAGGTGAGGAGCTCACATCCCGGACGTGTCCGGCTCACTTGCCGGATTCACCGTCCGGTGCCGGTGTCGGTCCCGGGGACACCGGCGGAAGGCTCGGGCCGGACAGACGGAACAGGCCGGGCCCGGTGGTCGGGCCCGGCCTGTTCGGCTCGGCGGATCCGCGTGGCCCGGGGCGTACCCACGGGCCCGCGGTCCACGGCACCGGGACGGTCAGGTGACGAGCCAGCCCGAGTCCCGGGCGATGCGCACCGCGTCCACCCGGTTGCGGGCGTTGAGCTTGCTGACGATGGCGGTCAGGTAGTTGCGGACGGTACCGGTGGACAGATGGAGGGAGGCGGCGATCTCCCCCGCCTCCGCGCCCTCGGCCGTGAGCTTCAGCACCTCGGTCTCCCGGCTGGTGAGGGGGCTCTCGGCGCCGTCCCACGCGGCCAGCGCCAGCTCGGGGTCGATCACCCGCTGGCCGGCCGCCACCTTCCGTACCGCGTGCGCCAGATGGTCCGGCGGGGCGTCCTTGAGCAGGTAGCCGTTCACCTGGCTGGCCAGGGCCCGGCGCAGCGTCCCGGGCTGACCCAGGCTGGTGAGGATCAGGGTCTTGCACGAGGGGATGCGCTCGTGCAGTCGGGTGGCCGCGGTGAGGCCGTCCATGCCGGGCAGGTCGAGGTCGATGATGGCGACGTCCGGCGCGGTCAGCAGCGCGGTGGGGAGCACTTCGTCACCGCGCTCGATCTCGGCGACCACCTTGAAGTCGTGCTGCAGGCTCAGCAGGGCGACCAGGGCGCCCCGCACCATGTGCATGTCTTCGGCCAGCAGAATCCGGATCACGCAACCCCCCGTAGGTTGAGAAAACCCCAGTGTGAAATATCAAGAGTCGGCCGTACGGTTCGATTGCACGGGAACCGCGGCCTGTACCCGGAACGTGCTGCCGGGGGTCACCCCGGCGGTGAGTCTTCCGTGCACCGAAATCAGGCGCTGAGTCAGATTTCCCAGACCGTTGCCGCTGTGCAGCGACGCGTCCTGATAGGCCGGGACGACGCCGTCGTTCTCGATGGTGAGCAGCAACATGCCGTCTTTCTCGCTGACTTCGACCGTGCAATTGCGCGCTTTGCTGTGTCGCAGCAGATTGGTGACCGCCTCTCGCAGTACCGCGGCGAGTACCGTGTCCACCTCCTGGACCGGTGAGTTGAAGTCCGTCACCACCATCGTCTTCACATCCGCCGCCGTCAGCAAGGATTTTGCTGTGGTCACCTCGTGCGCCAGGGACATGGCGCGCAGGCCGCTCGACACCCGGCGGACGTCGGCCAGCGACTGGCGGGATGTGGCCAGTACGTCCTTGAGCTCCTCCATCGCCCGCTCGGGATGGACGGGTACCAGCCGGAAGATCAGCTCGCACTTGAGCGTGATCGACGACAGGCTGTACCCCAGCAGGTCGTGCAGGTCGCGGGAGAAGCGCAGACGCTCGTTCACGACGGCGATGCGGGCTATCTCGCCCCGGGCCTCGTGCAGTTCGCGCACCAGCTCCACCAGGCGCGACAGTCCGTACACCACCAGTCCGGTGAGCAGCGTCGACTGGCCCAGATAGATCGACTCCGTGACCGGGCGCCCCTGCAGCAGGGCGATCACCAGGATGCTGATCCCGGTCGCGGCGTAGAGCGGCCAGGCCAGCCGTGAGGGGCTCATCAGGAGAATGGAGCCGGCCAGGAAGCCGGCCATCGCCCCCCACTGCGCCTGGAAGACCGCCATCGGCGCGTAGGCGAGCACGGCCTGGGTGCCGAGCGTCAGAATTCTGTGCCGCGCCGGTCTGTTTCTGGAGCCCGGGGCGGAGTGGCTGAGCTGCAACACGAAGCTCAGTACGAGCGTGCACACGGCCAGGGTGAGCTCGATCGCCCCGGACCTGGAGTCGACCGCGTTCAGCAGCATGATGACCAGGAAGCAGCCGAGGGTGGCGATCAGAACCCCCCGGGCGAGGCGGGGGGCGGGCGACACGTAGATGTCGGGCGTCGACTCCTGCACGGCTGTCTTGCCCTTTCCTCACCAACGTTCCTCAGTTTGTCCTTCCCGGAGATGGTAAGGCGCTGGTGCCGAGCTTCCACGAGGCGTCCGTAATTAACAGACCGCCGTGCACGTTTTTCAGACAAAGAGCGGGACCGGGTTGAGGTCCTCGTACGGCGTGCTACGGGGCAGCCGCCCCAGCGCGACCGGGACGTCGTAGAGCCTGCCGGGCGCCAGCCGGGCCCAGAACGGGCGCAGTCCCGGTACCACGACGCGCACCACCGGCAGGCCGATGTCCGGCCGGGTCAGGTCGAGCACCAGCAGTTCCATCCCGCGGCCGCGCACCAGTTCGACGATGGCGTCGATGTCGTCGCGCAGGTCCCGGCGGGGGGTGTGGTTCCAGTGCGCGGGGACGCGCGGGCGCCGGCCCGGGTCGGCCCGCAGCCAGGACCGGCCGGCCGCGGTCACCTGCTGCCACCAGTCCAGCAGCGCGGGTTCCCGCAGCAGGTATCCGGACCCGTCCGGGCGGGCGCCGGCCACGGCCGGCAGCATCTGGCCCATCTCGGTGACCGCCCGGCGCAGCGCGATCCGGGGGTCGAAGTGGGCGCCGAAGCCGAAGACGATGTCCTCCCCGGGCTTGTCCGTGCGCCGGGAGAGGGCCGCCACCACGGGGATCCCGAGGTCCGAGGTGAGGTCCAGCGCCCAGACCTCCCGGCCGATCTCCCGGTAGGCCGCCGTCAGCCGGTCGAGGTAGGGGGCGTCGAAGGCGGCGAGGTCGACCGCGGGCTGCCGGGTGCGGTTGTACCACCACAGGGCCACCGCGTCCCGCTCCACCAGCTCCAGGAACCCCTGGACCAGCGCGTCCTCCCGGGTGCCGCCGGCCGCGGTGCCGTTGGAGTCGGCGACCAGACCGCTCCCGTCGGGCTCCTGCTGGCCGGGGAAGTACAGCAGTGAGGTGGGCAGCAGCCGGTGCCTGTTCCCGGTCAGCGACCACAGGGGAGTCCACTCCGTGGGGCGGTGCTCGTCGAAGGGCGGCGGCACGTACCGGAAGGGGGAGGCGTCCGCGTTCCAGCGGTCGCGCTCGCGCAGCTGCCGCTCGTGGTACAGCTGGCAGGAGTTGGGGTGCACGGCCTCGGACCCCAGGGCCCGGTAGCTGTCCACGACGACCGGCTCGTCCCCGTGCCGCGTGGCGCTGTACCGCTCGACCGCCTCGCCGAGCGCCCCTGCCCACGCCTCGGCGGGACTGACGCCCTTGCCGCCGCTGAGGGTACGCAGCCCCGTGCGCAGGGCGGCGAGCGTGCGGGGTCCGAAGGCGAGGTTGGGTCCCGAGACGTAGGACTCGGTGAAGCCGGGTGCTCCCGCGGCCCGCCGGATGCTCTTCACGATCCCCGTCACGTCGTCGACGAGATGCCCGTACCGCTCCCGGAACTGCTCGGGCGTGTGCGGGCGGTGGCCGCCCGCCGCCCACTCGGTCTTCGGCCGCGCGACCGGCCTGAACGGCCGCCGCACCTGCGCGGCGACCAGGCCGGGGTCGCCGCACACGGGACACTGCGGCCGCCGCGTCACCGGGTGGATCCGGGCGCCGAGGTCGGTGGTGTCGAAGGTGAAGACGGCCGCCTGGCCGGGATGCCGGGCGCCCGCCAGCCACTTGGCGGCCTCCAGGGAGGCCAGGTTGGCGGCGAGGTGCAGCCCGGCCGGCAGGGCCGCGACGGGCCGGCACGGCGGCCGGTCCAGGCCGAGGCGCTGTTGGAGCGGCCACTCGGAGCGCCGGTGGCCCTGCAGCCGGGGCGCCAGACAGGCCCAGCAGGGCCCGTCGTGATGCTGGAACACCGGCCCGACCCAGGGTTCGACGCCGCACATCTTCACCGGCAGCCACGGCACGCCCCGCTCCCGCAGCTCCCGGTCCAGCACGCCCAGTTCGGGCGCGAGATAGTCCTCGCAGGCCACCAGCGCCAGGTCGGCGGCGCCCTCGGTCACCACCCGCACGCCCAGGCCGCGGCAGGCTTCGGCGAGCGGGACGGCCGAGGCACCGCCGACGGCCCCGACCAGCAGCGTGGATCCGGCCAGCCGGGGGACCGCCTGCTCGCTGTCGGTCCCGGCCAGCTCCCAGTACGCCTCCGCGTACCGGTCGGCGGGGGCGGCGGGAACGACGGAGTCACCCGAGCCGAGCGCACGGAACCGGAGCAGTCCGGCCTCCGTCAGCTCGCACAGCGCCGCGTCGCACTCCTCACGGCTGAGCCGCAGCCGCGCGGCGCTCAGCACCCGGGACACCGTGCGGCTGCCGTCCAGCAGCGGGGCGAGCACCTCCGCCCGGCGGCCGGCCAGCGCGGTCACCCCCTTGCGGGAGATCAGATACGTCGCCTCGCCCGGCACCACCAACGCGCTGAGATGTGGCCGGAATTCGACCAGGGTGCGGTCCGCGCGGACCGGTGACTGCACGTCGTTCCCCCCACGACCGTCCATCAGTTAATTGAACTCCCGACGAGTTCCGCACCGTCGTGGTGTTCGGGCGAAACCCAGCACACCGAATACTTCACGACGGTCTGGGGACACTCTCCGTCCAGGGGTTCGCCGAAGGTTCTCCGCTCGGCGGCGGGAACGGCGTAATAGAGCTTCTGCGCTTCCCGGATCTTTTCCATCAACTGTGTTTCCACGAGTGGTACTTCCTTCCGGTTGTAGTCGCTCGACGGCGCTGCTGATTCTGGGTGCTAGGCGGACATCCAAAAAAGTGAGCCGTTCACTGCTGGACGGTGAGATCGTCATCCGCCGTGCGCTCGACCGGGATTCCGCGGCCGTTCGAGCCGGCCCCGACCGGCCGCCGCTACCTTCCCTGCACGCCGGGCCCAGCCGAGGAGAGCCGAGGACGAACCATGCCCCTACACCCGCAGGCGCGGGCGCTGCTGTCCCGCTTCGCGGCGCAGCGGCGGCCCGCCGTGACCGAGGTGCCGCTGACCGTGGCCCGCGCCTCGACGGCCGACTGGATCTCCTTGCAGGGCGAGCCGGAACCGGTCGGCCCGGTGACCGACACCTTCGTGCCCGGCCCGGCCGGGCAGTTGCCGGTTCGCGTCCACCGGCCCCGCACGGCCCGCGGCCCGCGGCCGCTGCTGGTGTACTTCCACGGCGGCGGCTGGATCACCGGCGGCCTGGAGGTGGTGGACCGCCCGCTGCGCAGGCTGGCCAACGCCACCGGCGCCGTCGTGGTCAGCGTGGGCTACCGGCTGGCGCCGGAGACCCAGTTCCCCGGCCCGGCGGAGGACTGCCACACCGCGCTGCGCGGGGTGTGCGCGCGGGCCGCCGGCTGGGGGGCCGACCCGCACCGGCTGGCGGTGGCGGGCGACAGCGCGGGCGGCAACCTCGCCGCCGCGGTGTGCCTGATGGCCCGCGACCGCGGCGGCCCGCGGATCGGCGCCCAGATACTCATCTACCCGGTCACCGCGCCCGCGGCCGGCTCCCCCTCGCCCTCGTACCGGGAACACGGGGAGAACTGCCTGCTCACCCGGGACATGATGCTCCTCTACTGGGAGCACTACGCGCCCGGCGCGGCGGCCGCCCCCCACCCCTACGCCGCGCCTCTGTACGCCGACGACCTGGGCGGCCTGCCCCCCGCCCTGGTCCTCACCGCGGAGTACGACCCGCTGCGCGACGAGGGCGAGGAGTACGCCCGCAGGCTGCGCGCGGCCGGCGGCGAGGCCGAGACCGTACGTCACGACGGCCTCATCCACGGCTTCTTCTGGGCGCCCGAGGTGTTCGACGCCTTCGGGCTCGCCCTCGGCGACATCGCCCGCGCACTCGACCGGCACGTCCCGACCCGCTAGGAGCCGACGATGAGAGCCGTCCAGTTCCGCACCGTCTCAGGCGGCCCCGAGGTGGTCGACGTGCCGGTGCCCGAGCCGGGACCCGGCCAGGTCCTGCTCGCGATGACCGCCGCCGGGGTCTGCCACTCGGACCTGGTCGTGATGGGGCGAACGGCCGCCGAGCTGCGCTTCCCGCTGCCGCTCACCCTGGGCCACGAGGGCACCGGGGTCGTCGCCGGGACCGGCCCCGGGGTCACCGCGGTGAGCGAGGGCGAGGCCGTCGCGGTGCACGGCGCCTGGGGCTGCGGCCGCTGCGGCCCGTGCGCGCAGGGCCGGGAGAACCACTGCCCGTACGCGGCGCCGCGGGGCATCTTCTCGCCGGGCCTGGGGGCACCGGGCACCATGGCCGCGTACATGCTCGTCGACGACGCCCGCCACCTGGTGCCGCTGGCCGGGCTCGACCCGGTGCGGGCGGTGTCCCTCACCGACGCCGGCCTGACGCCGTACCACGCGATCAAGGCGCTGCTGCCCGGACTGACGCCCGGGGCCACCGTGGTGGTGATCGGCGTCGGCGGTCTCGGGCACGTCGCGATCCAGCTGCTGCGGGCGCTCACCGCGTGCCGGGTGATCGCGCTGGACGTGTCCGAGGAGAAACGGGAACTGGCCGCCGAGGTCGGGGCGCACACCGTGCTGCACTCCGGTCCGGGCGCCGAGCGGGCCGTGCGGGAGCTGACCGACGGACTGGGGGCGCGGGCGGTCCTCGACTTCGCGGGGACGCCCGCCTCCGTCGCCCTGGCCGGCGCCGTGGCGGCGGTCGACGCGGACATCTGCCTGATCGGCATCGGCGGCGGCAGCCTGCCGGTCGGCTTCGGGCGGCTGCCGCTGGGCGTACGCGTGCACGTGCCGTACTGGGGGAGCCGGTCCGAGCTCGCCGAGGTGCTGGAACTCGGCCGCTCGGGTGCCGTGCGGGTACGGGTGGAGACCTACCCCCTCACCGAGGCCCCGAAGGTGTACGAGCGGCTGCACCACGGCAGCGTCCGGGGCCGCGCCGTCCTGCTTCCGGACACATGACCGAGGAGGATCCCATGTCCGACACCGAGCACCCGGCCGTGATCGACGCCGTCGTCGTGGGAGCGGGCCTGGCCGGGCTGTACCAGCTGTACCGGCTGCGCGAACGCGGCGCGAGGCTGCGCGTCTTCGAGGCCGGCGACGACGTCGGCGGCACCTGGTACTGGAACCGCTATCCGGGCGCCCGCTGCGACATCGAGTCGATGGCCTACTCGTACTCCTTCTCCTCCGAACTGGAGCAGGAGTGGGAGTGGAGCGAGCGGTACGCCGGCCAGCCGGAGCTGCTGCGCTACATCCGGCACGTGGCGGACCGCTTCGACCTGCGCCGGCACATCACCTTCGGCACCTCGGTGACCCGCGCGGTCTACGACGGCCGCACGCACACCTGGACGGTGACCACCGACGGCGGCGAGCAGGTCACCGCACGCTTCGTGGTCATGGCGACCGGCTGTCTGTCCCGCGCCAGCGTCCCGGACCTGCCCGGTCTCGACGACTACCGCGGCCCGGTCCTGCACACCGGCCGGTGGCCGCACGAGGAGGTCGACTTCACCGGCCGCCGGGTCGCGGTGATCGGCACCGGTTCCTCCGGGATCCAGGCCATCCCCGTCATCGCCCAACAGGCCGCCGAGGTCACGGTCTTCCAGCGCACGCCGAACTTCAGCTTCCCCGCCCGCAACCGCCCGCTCGGCCGCCGGGAGAGCGCCGAACGCAAGGCGAACTACGCCGAGTTCCGCGCCTGGCTGCGCGCCACCCCGGTCGGCATCCCGCGGCCGCTGCCCGAGCGCGGCGCGCTGGAGGTGACGGCGCGCGAGCGCGAGGCGGCCTATCAGTCGGCCTGGGACGCGGGCGTCCTGGGCGGCATCCAGGCCTCCTTCAACGACACCCTGACCAACCGTCAGGCCAACGACCTCGCAGCGGAGTTCGTCCGTGCCAGGATCAGGCAGATCGTCGACGACCCGGAGACCGCGGCCGCGCTCTGCCCCACGGGCTTCCCGCTCGGCACCAAGCGCCCGTGTCTGGACACCGACTACTACGCCACCTTCAACCTGCCGCATGTACGGCTGGTGGATCTGCGCCGGAGTCCGCTCGTCTCCCTCACGGAACGGGGCGTGCGCACCTCCGGCGCGGAGTACGAGGCCGACGCCGTCGTGCTCGCCACCGGGTTCGACGCCATGACCGGCGCGCTGCGGGCCGTCGACATCCGCGGCCGGGACGGTGTGGCGCTGAACGAGGTGTGGGCGGCGGGCCCGCGCAACCATCTGGGCCTGCTCACGGCCGGCTTCCCGAACCTGTTCACCGTCACCGGCCCGCTCAGCCCGTCCGTGCTGAGCAACATGCTGATCTCCATCGAGCAGCACGTGGACTGGATCACCGACTGCATCGGCCACCTCGGGGACCACGGCCTCACCGAGATCGACGCCACCGTCGAGGCGCAGGACGCCTGGGTGCGGCATGTCGCCGAGCTGGCGGCGGGCACTCTCTACCCGGAGGCCGCCTCCTGGTACCAGGGGGCCAACATCCCTGGCAAGCCACGGGTGTTCATGCCCTACCTCGGCGGGGTCGGCGCCTACCGCGAGGAGTGCGACGCGGTCGCCGCCGCCGGGTACCGGGGATTCACGCTCAGCCGGCTGCCGGACGCGCGCCCGACGGCCTGAGCCGTCCGCCGCCCGCCCGGTACTCCAAGAGGGGACGTTTCTCGGTAAGTCGACATGTAACCGACCGTCAATATGGGCTTCTATCGCACATATTGACGGTCAGTCATGTGTTCGCACGGTGATACGATCACCACGCTTGCGGGTCGGGCGGATGGGCGCAAGAAGGCATCCCCGACTTTCGGGGACGGTCCGGGCGGAAACCCCGATGCGGGCGGTCCGCCGACTCGCCCGCAATGACGGGATTTCAGCAGTCGGCCTTCAGTCGCCTGAAGAGAGTCTTATGACGGAATACATACAGAACCCAGTGCTCTGGGCTCTTCTCGTCGTCATCCTTGTCGCAATTGCCTTGATTGTTCGGCAACGTCGGGCAGCGCGCGCCTTACGGCAGGAGATGGACGGGCTGAGGGCCCATTACTCCGAACTGGAGAATCAATACTCCCAATCCGTCCGGGCAGCTCAGGAGCAAGCCGAGGAAGCCACCAAAACGGTGCTGAAGTCCGCGATGCGGACACTTCAGGGTCTCGCCGCCGAGCAGCAGCTGGTGGTCTCCCGGCTCCAGAACAAGTACGGCGAGTCGGTCATTCTCCAGGATCTGCTCGAAATCGACCACACCAACTCGCAGTTCGGCCGGCGCGCCCAGTCCATCGCCGTGCTGTGCGAGGGCTGGCTCGGACGGCAGCGCGACATCGCCTCCGTATACGACGTGGTGCGCAGCGCCCAGGGGCGCATCCGGCATTTCCGCCGCGTGGAAATTCTGTCACAGGTGGATTTCGGCATCACCAGCCGGGCCGTCGAACCGGTGGCGCTCGCGCTCGCCGAACTCCTCGACAACGCGACCAGCTATTCCAGCCCGGACACGGTCGTCGAAATCAATATCCGGACCGTACCCAAGGGTATCTGCATCGTCGTCGACGACGCCGGTGTCGGCATGAACGACGAGGAGCGCGCCAAGGCGGAGCGGCTGCTGTCCAGCGACCGCGTCACCGGCGTCTCCGGACTCGGCAACCCGCCCCAGTTCGGCTTCGCCGTGATCGGCGTGCTGGCCGAGCGCTTCGGCTTCGAGGTGTCCGTGGACTCCTCCTCTCCCTACGGCGGTGTCCGCGCGGTGGTCCTCCTCCCGCACGACCTGCTCACCGGCATGCCCGAGCGCAAGACGCCGGCAGCCCCGAAGACGGCACCCAAGGCGGCCGCCGAGGCCGTGCCGGGTCTGGGCGGACCCGAGACCGCGCTGGCCGCGTCCTCGACCTCCGACGGACTGCCCAAGCGGCGCCGCAAGCGGCCGATGGCCATCGTGCCGGGCAGCGCGTCCGTCACGCGCGCTCCGTCGCGCTCCGGCGCGGAGACCGCAGCGATCATGGGGGCCTTCCAGCGCGGTACGCAGTCGGGCCGGGCGGCCCAGCCGGATCCCGCGGATCAGACGAGCAGCACCCGTGGTGCTGACAGCGAAGGGCATGAGTACTCGTGAACGACGACCTTTCATGGATGCTCGACAGCGCCCTGGAGATTCCCGGGGCCCTGCACGCGGTCCTGATCTCCGCCGACGGGCTGCTGATGGCCCGTACGAAGGACTTCGAGCGGGACAACGCCGACCGGGTCGCCGCCGCGATGAGCGGTGTGCAGTCGCTCAGCCGGTCGCTCGCCTTCTTCTGTGACGGCGAGGCGCTCCAGTGGCGGCAGACGCTGGTGGAGTTCGACGGCGGCTGGGTCTTCCTGATCTCCGCCGGCGAGGGCGCCTACCTCGGAGTGTCCGCGTCTCCCGACGTCGACATGCAGGACATCAGCTTCCGTATGCAGCAGCTCGTCGGCCAGCTCGGCAAGGCGCTCACCACGCCGCCGCGCGAGAACCTCGGCGCCCGCTCATGAGCTACGGCGGCGAACTGGACTCGGAGACCGCGGAGTTAGTACGTCCGTACGTCATCACCAAGGGCCGAGGTCTGCCCGACGAGGAGCAGCTGTCGCTGATCACCCTCGTCACGGCGGCCGACGACGACCAGCGGCGCCCCACCCGGCTGTCGCCCGAGGAGCAGAACCTGCTGGACCTGTGCGGGGCCGGCTACCTCTCGGTCGCGGAGATCGCCGGGCACACCCGGCTGCCGCTGGGCGTGGTGAAGATCCTGCTGTCCTCCCTCACCGAGAGCGGCCACCTCATCACCCGTCCACCGGTGGCGCGGGCCGCTCTCGCCGACCGGCAGATCCTGGAGGAGGTGCTGAATGGGCTCAGGGCCAAGTTTGGATGAGCGGGACTACGTCCGCGGCGGAGCGACCCAGACCGCGGTGAAGATCCTGGTCGTCGGCCACTTCGCGGTGGGCAAGACCACGTTCATCGGGGCGATCTCCGAGATCACCCCGCTGTCCACCGAGGAGACGATGACCCGGGCCGCCGAGGGGGTGGACGACCTCAAGGGCGTGGACGGCAAGACCACCACGACGGTCGCCATGGACTTCGGCCGCCTGACCATCAGCGACCAGGTCGTGCTGTACCTGTTCGGCACGCCCGGACAGCAGCGCTTCGTGCAGATGTGGGAGGACATGGCCCGCGGTGCCCTGGGCGCGCTGGTCCTGGTCGACCCCGAGCGGTTGGCGGACTCGTTCGCCGTGATCGATCTGATCGAGCAGTACGGACTCGACTACGCCATCGCCGTCAACCACTTCGACGGCTCGCCGCTGCGTGAGGAGCAGGCGCTGCGCGAGGCACTCGACCTGCTCGACGACACCCCCGTCGTCACCTGCGACGCGCGCGACGAGCGGTCCTCGGCCCAGGCGCTGATCACCCTCGTCCGCCACTTGCAGGAACGTGCCCACTAGGAGCAGAGATGGACCCCCAGTCCCCTTCCCCGGTGCCCCCGCCCGGGTGCCCGGCACACAACTCCGGCGGCCGGGTGCCGCTGCACGGTGTGGAGTTCGCGGCCAATCCGCAGGCGTACTACGACTACCTGCGCCACTACGGCCCGACCGCCCCCGTGGAACTCGCCCCCGGAGTGGAGGCCACCCTCGTCACGGACTACGCGACGGCGCTGCAACTGCTCCAGGACTCCGGCTCGTTCCGCAAGGACGCCCGGCGCTGGCGCGACTTCAACGACGGCAAGATCGCGCCGGACAGCCCGGTCGCGCCCCTGCTGGCGTACCGGCCCAACTGCATGTTCAGCGACGGCGCCGAGCACCTGAGGCTGCGCCAGGCGGTCACCGACAGCATGGCCCGGGTCGACTCGCGCAAGCTGAGCCAGACCACCGAGCGGGTCTCCGACTACCTCATCTCCCAGTTCGGCGAACGCGGTTCGGCCGACCTGCTCGGCGACTACGCCAAGCAGCTGCCGCTGCTCGTGTTCAACGAGCTCTTCGGCTGCACCGCCGACATCGGCGACCGGGTCGTCTTCGGCATCACCGGCATGTTCGACGGCGTCAACGCGGACAAGGCGATGGAGGTGATGTTCGGGGCCGTCGGCGAACTGGTGGCGCTCAAGCGGGCCAGGCCGGGCGCCGACGTCACCTCGTGGCTGCTGCAGCACCCGTCGGGTCTGACGGACGAGGAGATGGTCCATCAGCTGGCTCTTCTGCTGGTCGCGGGCAACGAACCGCTGCGCAACCTGATCGGCAACGCCCTGCACCGGCTGCTCACCCATGACGCGTACGCCCGGCAGGGCGGTCTGATCGACGAGGCGATCGACGACACGCTGTGGGAGAACCCGCCCATGCAGAACCTCGCTCCCCATTATCCGGCGGCCGACATGGAGTTCGCCGGACAGAAGATCCGGGCGGGCGATCTGATGCTGGTCAGCTTCGCGGCCGCCAACACGGGCCCGGCCCTGACGGCCGCGCGCCAGGCGGGCAGCAACCGGGCGCATCTCGCGTGGAGCGCGGGCCCGCACGCCTGCCCGTCCAAGGATCCCGCCCGGCAGATCACGGTGACGGCCCTGGAGAACCTGCTCAACCGTCTGCCCGACGTCGAACTCGCCGTCCCCGAGGACAGCCTGACGTGGCGTCCGGGCCCGTTCAACCGGGCCCTGGCGGCGCTCCCGGCCCGGTTCACCCCCGTGCGTCCGGTGCGCCGGCCGGCCGCGGCGGGTCCGGCCCCGGCGCCGGCGCGGGCCCAGCAGGCCGAAGGAACGGGCCGCCGCCCCGAACGGTCGGGCATGTGGAGCTCGTTCCTGACCTGGCTGACAAGGTGATTCACGCAACATCCACCCAATTCACAGGATTGCATGACGCTTGAACCACAGGGGTAGTGAGCCACTCGGCAAATCGTCGGTCACGAGTCGAAGGAGTGTCGTGGACCTCATATCCACCGACGCCGATCACCGCTCCACCGTGTCGCTCCCTCCCCTCATACCGGACCCGTCCTCCGGGCTGCAGGCCGAGATACCCGCCCTGACCGGCGGGTATCTTCGTGTTCACGGGGAGGTCCGGTGACCCGCTTCCCGAAGGGCTCCGGCACTCCCACCCTCGGCGCTTTCACCGCGGGCCAGTTGGTCCGGCTGTGCGACGTGGCGGGACTCGGCGCGTCCGACGCGGAGGTCTACGCGCGCATACTCCTGGAGGCGCTGGGCCCAGCGGCCGCACGGCCGCTCGACCTCGCACCGCCCTCCGGCAGTTTCCTCTCCGACGACCACACCCCGGTGGAGTTCTCGCTCGCCTTCCAGCCGGACGCGCCGCCGACCCTGCGGGTGCTGCTGGAGCCCGGGGCCGGCGCGGGCGGTCCGGCGGAGAGCGGCCGCGCCGGGCTGCGCTTCCTGCGGGCGATGGCGCACCGCTGGCACTTCGCCACCGACCGGCTGGACGAACTGGAGGATCTGTTCCTCCCGTCCTCCCCGCAGGGGGCGTTCGCGCTGTGGTGCGCGCTGGAACTGCGTCCCGGCGGTGTCCCGAAGGTCAAGGTGTACCTGAACCCCGCGGCCTCCGGGCAGAATCGATCCGCCGAGACGGTGCGTGAGGCACTGCGCAGACTCGGCCACCGGCGGGCGTACGGGACACTCCCGTCGGCCGACCGCCACCTGTTCTTCGCCCTGGACCTGGGTGACTGGGAAGAGCCCAGAGTGAAGGTGTACCTCGCACATCAGGATCTGACGGCCGCGGAGGCGAGCGGTCTGTCCCGGGTGGGCGGCCGTGCCGAGCAGGCGGAGATACAGGCGTTCTTCCGTACCGCGACCGGGTACGACGCCGGGGAGGAGCAGGGTGCGGGGCCGGCGCGCCGTCCCGTCCAGTCGTGCCACGCCTTCACCGGGACGGCCGACGGCCGGGCGAGCGGCTTCACCCTCTACGTCCCGGTCCGCGACTACGTCCGCCATGACGGGGACGCCCTGGAGCGGGCGGTGACGGTACTGGGCGACCACGGTGTGGACGCCGGGCCGCTGGCGGCCGCGGTGGCCGCCGTCACCTCGCGGCGGCCGCAGGACGGGACCGGACTCGTCGCCTATCTGGCGCTCGCCCACCAGCGGGGCCGGCCGCCCCGGGTCACCGCGTATCTCTCCTCGGAGGCCTACCAGGTCCGGCCGCCGGCCGGGACGGTGCGGGAGCGGGTGCCGGTCGCGGGGTGACAGGTGCATGACCATAGGCGCCGGGCCTGTCCGGCCCGGCGCCTTCGGGCGACGACGAGGAGACGACCCCGGCGCACGGCCTCCGGGGGAGGGGCCCAGGGCCTGTCCGGCGGATCACCCCGCGTCCGCGGCATGATCCGCCGGACAGGCCCTACACGTCGCTCAGTTCCCTGAGGTAGGGCGCGACGTCGACCTGGATCGAGGAACCCTCCGCGTTCCCGTAGCGTTCGGCGATGTCGGTCAGGTACGCGGTGACCTCCTTGCGCATGACTTCCGCGGAAGGCAGTACGGCCTCGCCCTCGATGACCCGCGCGACCCAGCGCGACTGCGCCTCCACGAGCCGGGTGACGGAGCCCAGCGGACGCACCATGCCGACGAAGTACAGGCCCGGATGGTCCGGCGCGACGACCCTCCGGTACAGCTCGACCGACCCCTGCGGGCCCACCGGGCAGCCCTCCGGCAGGAAGGGGAACGCCATGAGGAACCCGGTGCAGTAGACGATCGCGTCCGCCTCCTCCGTGCTGCCGTCGGTGAAGCGGACCAGGCCGCCGTCGATGGACTCCGGCGCGGGTCTGGGGGTGACGCCGCCGTGCCGGATCCGGCTGAGGATCTCGTCCGACAGGGTCACCGCCGAGGCGAACACCGGGTGGTCGGGTTCGGGCAGCCCATAGTCCGACAGCTTGCCCCGGGCGGTGTGCAGCGCCTTCTCGACGAAGGCGCGCTGCTCGGCGAAGGGCATGCGGGTGAACCACTCGACCTCGGCCATCTCGTCCAGCGGCATCCCGAACAACTGCTTGGGCATGATGTGCAGCCCGCGCCGGACCGACAGCACGGTGCGCGCGGCGTACCGGGACAGGTCCGCGGCGATGTCGACGGCGGACGCGCCCAGCCCCACGACCACGACGCGCTGCCCGGCGAAGTCGCTGCCGTCGTGGTAGTCGAGGGAGTGCAGAATCCTTCCGCTGAAGGAGTCGGCTCCCGGCGGCAGCGCACGCGGCAGGGCCGGCTCGGAGTTGTGGCCGGAGGCGACGATCACATGGGTGAAGCGCCGCGTCGTCCGTGCCCCGCTCGCGTCCCGGCTGACGACCGCCCATGAGCCGTCGGACTCCCGGGCCACGGAGAGCACTTCGGTGTCCGGCTCGACGCGGTCCAGCACCCCGGCCCACTCGGCGAAGGCGCGCAGATAGGCGGCGACGTCCCGGTGTCCCGGGTACACGGGGTAGGAGTCGGGCATCGGGAAGTCGGTGTACCCGGTCAGCCGTTTGACGGTGTTCAGATGCAGCGACAGATAGCCCGGCCCTCGTTCCCCGGCCCCCGGCTGACGCCAGATGCCGCCGACGTCCGGGGCCTTCTCCAGGCAGACGAAGTCGACGCCCCGGCGGGACAGGGCGTGCGCCGCCGCCAGCCCCGACAGACCTGCACCGATCACGCACACACTCACGGCTTCCCCCAACGGGACGGACTGGACGGCTTCGTGCACGTGCAGTCACTGCCCATCGCTCCCGTCGGACACACGCGCCACAACCGTAACGAAGGCCACAGGTGGGGAGGTTGTCAGCGGCGTCCGGGCCCTACTCCTCGAAGAGCGCCTGCTGCTCGCCCTCCGCCCGCCTGCGCACCCGGGCGTTGCGCGCGCCCACGACCAGCGCGGTCAGCGCGGCCGTCGCGCCGAGCGCCAGCGGCACCATCCACTTCTGGTCGAAGACGTGCCCGAGGGCGTGGTCCAGGGAGAGCCGGCCCGGCCCGGCGACCGCCAGACCGGTGGCGGCCAGGCCCAGGCTCGCCGCGTACTCGTAGCCGCCCTCCTGCGCGAAGAACCCGTTCGGGGCGTGCACCGCGGACGCCCCGGCCATGGCGCCGGCCGCCGCCGCGCCCGCCGCCGGCGTCGCGAGCCCCAGGGCCAGCAGCGTGCCGCCGCCCGTCTCCGCGAGACCGGCCGCCAGCGCGCTCGTCCTTCCGGGCACGTACCCGACGGACTCCATGAAATGGCCGGTCCCTTCCAGCCCGTGGCCGCCGAACCAGCCGAACAGCTTCTGCGTGCCGTGCGCGGCCAGCACCCCTCCCGTACCCAGCCGGAGCAGCAGCAGGCCCAGATCTCGTCGGTCACAGCAGGTCACGAGGACTCCCGGAGTCGGCAGCGAGAACGGAACACCCCCTCCTACGGTGTCCACCGTCGCACCGCGGACCCCGCGGCGGCTCGTCCGGGACGCCGTTCGGGTGGCGTGGCACGGACCGAGGGGCCGCCCACCGCCGGGCGGCCGGCCGACGTGGGCCTACCGCCCGGCAGGTGAACGGCCCCTCGGCCGCGGCGGGCTCAGTACGCCCGGGTGCCGGGCGCCTGCTGCGCGTACTGGCGTGCGCCGGCCTGCTCGGTCAGGGTGATCAGACCGGCCTTGATGGTGGCCAGCCGCGGCGCCCGGCGGGCGATCGACGAGTCGTGGGTGACCATGACGAAGGTCAGCCCGTACTCGTGCCACAGGCCCTCCAGCAGGCCCATGATGTCGTCGCGGGTGCCCTCGTCGAGGTTGCCGGTGGGCTCGTCGGCGAGCAGCACCTTCGGCTTCTTCACCAGCGCGCGGGCGATGGCCACCCGCTGCTGCTGGCCGCCGGACAGCTCGGTCGGGACATGGCCGAGCCGCTCCCCGAGGCCGACCGAGCGCAGCGCCTCGGCCGCCCGCTCGCGCCGCTCGGCGGATTTGACGCCCAGCGGGACGAGCGCGGTCTCGACGTTCTCCTGCGCGGTCAGCGTCGGGATCAGGTTGAACGCCTGGAAGATGATGCCGATCTTCTCGGCGCGCAGCCGGGTCAGCCTGGCCTCGCTGATGGTGGCGAGGTCCACGCCGTCCAGTTCGACGCTGCCCGCGGAGGGACGGTCCAGGCCGCCGATCATCTGCAGCAGCGTCGACTTGCCGCCGCCGGTGGGGCCCTGGATGACGAGCTGGTCGCCGCCCTCGATCGTGAGGTCGACGCCGCGCAGCGCCTCCACCGTCTCCTTGCCCCGGGTGTAGCGCTTGGTGACACCGGTCAGTCTGTACATGGGTGCTCCGTGACTTGAGGAGGAGGAAGAGGAAGGGGAGGAAGGAAGGTGGGGCGCCGCCTCCCGGGGGGAAGGGTGAGGCGACGCCCCGGTATCGGGGGTGGTTACGAGACGCTGCGCAGCGCGTCGGCCGGACGCATCCGGGAGGCACGCCAGCCGCCCATCGCACCGGCGATCAGACCGCCGGCGACCGCGAGGCCCACCGCGAGCACGATGGTGGTCACCGACACCGGCGCGGACAGGGCGATCTCCATCGTGTTCTGGGCCGACTGCTGGCCGGGGCCGCCGCCGCCCGGACCGCCGCCCATGCCGCCACCGCCGCCGGAGCTGCCGAGCTGCGCGGTCAGCTTCGGGCTGATCGCGGTGACCGTGTACGCGGCCGCCAGGCCCAGGCCGATGCCGAGGGCGCCGCCGAGCAGACCGTTGACCATGGACTCGCCGACCACCTGCCGGGTCACCCGGCGGCTCGGCCAGCCGAGCGCCTTCAGGGTGCCGAACTCGCGCACCCGGCGGGAGACGGCCGAGGAGGTCAGCAGCGCGGCCACCAGGAACGCGGCGGCCAGCACCGCGATCGACAGCCACTTGCCGACGCTGGTCGCCAGGTCGGAGGCGGTGGACAGGGAGCCGGAGACGGTCTCGGCGAGGTCGGCCGAGGTGGTGACCGTCGTACCCGAGATGTTCTTCTGGATGGTCGCCTTGACCGTGTCGATCTGCTGCGAGTCGGTCGCCTTGACGTAGATCGTGGTGACCTTGTTCTTGGCGTCGCCGAGCGTCTGGGCCTGCTTCAGGGGCAGGTAGACGTCCGTGGTGGAGTCACTGCTGTCGGGCGTCGCGATGCCGATGACCGTGTACTTGGTGCCGGAGATCTTGAAGGTCGAGCCGACCTTGTACTTGTTCTCCTTGGCGTACGACTTGCCGACCACGGCGACCTTGGCGTTCGTCTCCGCGGCGGTGAAGGTCCGGCCGGAGGTGATCTTGGACGTGGACAGCGGGCCCAGGTCCTGGTTCGTGACGTCGACGCCGCCGACCGAGTACGAGTTGACGTCGAACGAGGCGCCGCCGCCCTGCACCTGCGGCATGCTGCCGCTGCTGCCGCCACCGGGGCCGCCCTGGTTGCTCTGCCCGCTGGTGGAGCTCTTGGCCTTGCCCTGGGTGAAGGAGCCGTCGACCTTGGTGACGTTCAGGCTGAGCGCGCCGACCGCGCCGGCCACGCCCTTCTGCGCGGCGACCTTGGCCACGAGCGAGGACGCCAGCGCCTGACCGCCCTGCGTCATCACCCGGTCCGAGCTCTGCGTGGCGTCGTCGTCCTCGGACTTCGCGTCGAACTGGAAGTTCGGCCGTCCGGAACTGTCGCCGGTGGGCGCCGTACGGGCCTTGGTGACCGTCATGTCGGTGCCGAGGCCGTAGAGCGACTGAAGGACCTTGTCCTGGGCCTGGGTCATGCCGGCCGACACCGAGTTCACGGTGATGACCAGGGCGATACCGAGCGCCAGACCCAGTGCGATGACCAGAGCCGCCTTCTTGCGCCGGCTCAGCTCGCGCTTGAGATAGATGCCAAACATCCCGTTCCTCGAGGTTCTTGGCGCCCGCTGTGGGCGCGGCCACAAGCTAGGAAGAAACCTTTGAGTCCCCCTGAGTAGGGGATGTGCGGGAACTGAGAATGTGCGGCCCCGGATCAAAGTTCCATCAGACAGCTGATTCCTAGGCCGTGATGGGCCCGCTGCCAGGAAACCCCTGTTCAATGACCCGTCAGGGCTTCCTTCGTGGGCTTGGCAGGCTCATGAGGGGACCCGCCGTACGGCGCCGCGCACGCGCTTTGTACGGTCCCGGAGTGAGTGAATCCTCTCGGCTGTCCCGGCGCTCCCTGCTCGCCCTCGCCGCGGCCGCCCCGCTGGCCGCCACCCTGCCCGCGTCCGCCGCCGCGGCCCCCTCCGTCACGAGGGGCGCGACCTCCGCGCCGACCCCCACGACCCCCACGATCGGCACGGCCGCAACGGTGATCGGCGGTGAGCGGCTGGGGCGGCCCGGGGTCCAGGTGAGCGGCGCCGGCGGGCTGCCCGGGAAGCTCTCCGCCCGCTCCTGGCTGGTCGCCGACCACGACACCGGCGAGGTGCTGGCCTCCTTCCGCGCGCACCAGCGCCTGGCCCCCGCGTCCACGCTGAAGATGCTGTTCGCCGACACGGTCCTGGCGAAGTTCGACCGGACCGCGCGCTACACGGTCACCGACGCCGACCTGGTCGGCATACCCTCGGGCTCCAGCCTCGTCGGCATCAAGGCCGGAATCACCTACACCGTCGAGCAGTTGTGGCTGGGCGTCTTCCTGCGCTCGGGCAACGACGCGGTGCACGTGCTCTCGCTGATGAACGGCGGTCTGGCGCGCACGGTCGCCGAGATGCAGGCCAAGGCCGTGGACCTCCAGGCCATGGACACGCATGTGGTCAGCCCGGACGGCTTCGACCACAAGGGGCAGTTGTCGTCGGCGTACGACCTCACGCTCTTCGCCCGGCACGGGCTCGAGAGCGCCGACTTCCGCGAGTACTGCGGGACACGGACGGCCGATTTCCCCGCGGGCGGGAAGAAGACGTTCCAGATCCAGAACACCGACCGCCTGCTGTCGGGCGCGTACGGGGTGAAGACGTACCCGGGCCTGATAGGCGTGAAGAACGGCTACACCAGCCACGCGGGCAACACCTTCACCGGCGCCGCCACCCGCGGCGGCCGCACCCTGATCGTCACCGTGATGCATCCCGAGAGCGGTTACAACTCCGTCTACGAGGAGACGGCAGCGCTGCTCGACTGGGGCTTCACGAAGGGCGGTTCGGCGAGCGCGGTGGGCACCCTGGCGCAGCCGCTGAGCGAGGGCGGGGCGAGTGCGTCGCCGTCGCGCAGGGCGGCACGGGCGGCGGCCGGAGCGCCGGGCGCGGCGGCGGGCGACGACGCCTCGCCGTGGCGGCTGGTGGAGGGCGGCGCGGCGTCGCTCGCGCTGGTGGCGGGCGGGGCGTACGCGCTGCGCCGGCGGCTGGCCAAGCGCGCGGGCCGGCCCACGGCAGCCGGCGCCCCGGCCGAAGCGGGCCGGGCGCCGGGCGGCGAAGCGTCCCGGACGGCAGAGACGACTGAGACGACAGGGACGACAGAGACGACAGAGACGCCCGAAAGCGTCGTGCCCGAGCGGGCTGTATCCGACAGCGCTGTACCCGACAGCGCTGTACCCGACAGCGCTGTACCCGACAGCGCGGCGCACGACAGCGCGGCGCACGACAGCGCGGCGCACGACAGCGCGGCGCACGACGGCGCGGCGCCGGGGGCGCCGGAGAGCCGGGTGGCCGTGGTGCCGGACAGTGGCGCGGGCGAGGTGCGGGACGGCGGGGCGGCCGGGGCCGACGCCCCCTGACGCACGCGGGTCCGGGGCGCGGACGGTCTGCACGCGCCCCGGACTCCGGTGACGTACGCGGCAGCCGTTCCACGGATCGGTGCGTGCCCCGCGGTCCCGCGCGAGGCCCACCCCCAACCCGACGCCGTGGAACGGCTGCCGCCTCCCCCATCGGTGTGGTCTGCGGAACCCAATTACGTCATATGTGAAGCTCTTGTGCAGGGGAGTTGAGCATAAGCCCGTCATCGGCCGGCAATGGCTCAGACGGTCAAATTCCGCTTGTGCAGGTTGAGGAGTTGACGATTCGCGCCCCGCGCCCGGCCGCGCCCCGGTGTCCCCCGTCCGGGTGGTGCGCGGCCGGCGGAGGCGTGTCGGGTGCGGCCGGTTCCCCGCTTCCTCCCTCAACTGTCCGGGGAGGAAAGATGACCATCGCAGCGCCCTCGTCGCATCGGGCACCCTCGCGGCACACGCCCGGCTTCCGGGCCGCCGTCCGCAGTCTCGACCGCCGCCGCTTCCTCGGTGTCTCCGGCGCGGCGCTGGCGCTCGCCTTCACCGCCGACCTGCCCGGGACCGGGGTCGCGGCCGCCGCGGAACTGGACGGGGCGCGGATCGGCGCCGACCCCTTCACCCTCGGCATCGCCTCCGGCGACCCGGGACCCGACTCGGTCCTGCTGTGGACCCGGCTGGCGCCCGCCCCGTACCAGCCCGACGGCGGACTGCCCGCCCAACGCATCGGCGTCGACTGGGAGATGGCCCGCGACGAGGGCTTCGCCACCGTCGTCCGGCGAGGGACCGCCATCGCGCATCCCGAGTTCCGGCACACCGTGCACGTCGAGGCCGGCGGTCTGGAGCCCGGCCGCGTCTACCACTACCGCTTCCGCGCGGGCGGCTGGCTCAGCGAGACCGGCCGCACCCGGACCGCACCCGCCGAGAGCAGCCTCGTCGCGTCGCTGAACATCGCCGCCGTCGCCTGCCAGGCCTACCAGGACGGGTACTTCACCGCCTACCGTCACCTCGCCGGAGACGACGTCGACGTGGTCTTCCACCTCGGCGACTACCTCTACGAGTACGCGGTCGACGCGACCGGCGGTGCCCGCGCCTACACCGACCGCCGCCTGCCCGCGCTGTTCGCCCACGAGGCCGTGTCGCTGGAGGACTACCGGCTGCGCTACGCCCTCTACAAGACCGACCCCGACCTGCGGGCGGCGCACGCGGCGCACCCCTTCGTCGTCGCCTTCGACGACCACGAGACCGAGAACGACTACGCGGGCGCCGTCCCCGGCAACGGGGCCTCCCCGGCGGAGTTCCTGCTGCGCCGCGCCGCCGCCTACCGCGCCTACTGGGAGCACCAGCCGCTGCGCGCACCGCAGTTGCCCGTGGGACCGGACATGCGGCTGTACCGGCGGCTGCGCTGGGGCCGGCTCGCCCAGTTCGACGTGCTCGACACCCGCCAGTACCGCTCCGACCAGGCCTACGGCGACGTCCCGCACACGCCGGGGCCGCAGAGCGAGGACCCGGCGCGCACGATGACCGGCGCGGCCCAGGAGCGGTGGTTGCTCGACGGCTGGCGGGACTCGGCCGCGCTGTGGAACGTCGTACCGCAGCAGGTCTGTTTCTCCCGGCGGCGGCTGGGGACCGGCCCGGCCGCGAAGGTCTCCATGGACGCCTGGGACGGCTACCCGGCCGCCCGCCGCCGCGTCCTGGACGGGGCGAGGGCGGCCGGTGTCGCGAACCTGATGGTGCTCACCGGCGATGTGCACGTCGGCTACGCCTTCGACATCAAGGACGACTTCGACGACCCGGCCTCCCGCACGCTCGGCACCGAGATCGTGGCCACCTCGATCGCCAGCGGCGGGGACGGTGTCGCGCGGCCCGGGAACTGGGCCGCGCACATGGCGGCCAACCCGCACCTGCGGTTCTACGACGGGCGGCGCGGCTACGCCAGGGTCGCGCTGGGGCAGCGGCTGGCCCGTGCCGACTTCAGGGCCGTGCCGTACGTGACGACACCCGGCGCGCCGATCGCGACGGCCGGGTCCTTCGTGACGGAGGTGGGGGACCCGGGCCTCAAACCGGCCTGAGCGGACCGGTCCCCGCCGGGACGGGTCGAGCGGGTCCCGCAAGGACGGGTCAGCGGGCCTCGCCGGGGTAGTGGACGCCGATGCGGTCGCGGATCGCGTCGAGCGTGCGCATCACGGCGAGGGTGCCGTCGAGCGGGACGAGCGGGGACTCGGTCTCGCCCGCGCGCAGGGCCCGCATGACCTCCTTCGCCTCGTGCCGGAGGCTGGTGCGGGGGCCGTCGGCCGGGTCGGCGGCGAACTCCTCGGGGGCGCGGCCGTCGCGGTGCAGAACGAAGCGGTCCGGGTGGAAGAAGCCGTCCGGAATGTCGATGCGGCCGGCGGAGCCGGTGACCGAGGCCGTGGTGCCGGTACCGCCGACCACGGAGCAGTGCACCGAAGCGAGAGCGCCACTCTCCCAGGAGAGCAGTGCTCCGGTCTGGAGATCGACGCCCTCGTCGGAGAGCACTGCTCTCGCCGCGATGTCCGACGGCTCCCCGAGCAGCAGCTGCGCGAACGACACCGGGTACACCCCGAGGTCCAGCAGCGCGCCGCCGCCCTGCGCCGGGTCGCGCAGCCGGTGCGACGGCGGGAAGGGACCCGAGAGCCCGAAGTCGGCCTGCACCGTGCGCACCTCGCCGATCGCGCCGTCCTCGACCAGCGCCTTCAGCCGCCGCACCAGCGGATTGCAGTACATCCACATCGCTTCCATCAGGAAGCTCCCGCGCTCGCGGGCCAGCGCGACCAGTTCCCGCGCCTCGCCCGCGTTCAGCGTGAACGCCTTCTCGCACAGCACGTTCCGCCCGGCCTCCAGACAGAGACCGGCCGCCGCCCGGTGGGCCGCGTGCGGGGTGGCGACGTACACGACATCGATGTCCTCGTCCTGCGCGAGCGCCTCCCAGTCGCCGTACGCGCGCGGTATCCCGAACCGCTCGGCGAACGCCTCCGCCGACGCCCGGGTCCGCGAGGCCACCGCCACCACCTGCGCGTCCGGCAGGTCCACCAGGTCCGCGGTGAACGCCGCCGCGATCCCGCCGGTGGCCAGGACCCCCCAGCGCACCCTGTCTTCCGTCACGGTCATGCGGCCCCCACCCTCGCTCATGCGGCCTTCGGCACTCTGTACGAGCTGAGAGCATAGGCGGCGGATCACTCGGAGAGGGAGGGGCGTATGTCCGAGCGCACCACAGGGACACCCGGCCTGGAACACGGCGCCGGATCCGCACCGACGGCGGCCCACGGCCCGGCCCAGCGCCGGGCCGGTCTCCTGGTCGTCCTCGTCCTCGGCGCGCTGACCGCGACACCCCCGCTGGCGATGGACATGTATCTGCCGGCCCTGCCGGAGGTCACCCGCGCCCTGCACGCGCCCGCGACGACCGTCCAGCTCACCCTCACCGCCTGCCTGGCGGGCATGGCGCTCGGGCAGCTGGTCGTCGGCCCGATGAGCGACCGCTGGGGCCGCAGGCGCCCGCTGCTCGCCGGACTCGTGGTCTACGTCGTCGCCACCGCCCTGTGCGCGCTGGCACCCGGCGTGGAACTCCTGGTCGCCTTCCGGCTGGCGCAGGGGCTCGCGGGCGCCGCCGGCATAGTGATCGCGCGGGCGGTCGTGCGCGACCTGTACGACGGTGTGGCCATGGCCCGCTTCTTCTCCACGCTCATGCTGGTCTCGGGCCTCGCCCCGATCGTCGCGCCGCTCGTCGGCGGGCAGATCCTGCGGGTGACCGACTGGCGCGGTGTCTTCGTCCTGCTGACCGGCGTCAGCGTCGTGCTGACGGCGGTGGTCTGGGCGCGGCTGCCCGAGACCCTGCCCGCCGCGCGGCGGCACGGCGGCGGGGTCGGCGAGGCGCTGCGCACCATGCGCGGACTGCTCGCCGACCGCGTCTTCACCGGGTACGTGCTCACCGGCGGCTTCGCCTTCGCCGCGCTGTTCGCCTACATCTCGGCCTCACCGTTCGTGGTGCAGGAGATCTACGGGGCCTCCCCGCAGACCTTCAGCCTGCTGTTCGGCCTGAACTCCGTGGGACTGATCGTCGTCGGCCAGGTCAACGGCAGGCTGCTGGTCGGCCGGGTACGCCTGGACCGGGTGCTGGCCGCGGGCCTCGCGGTCGTGGTCCTCGCCGCGGCCGCCCTGCTGCTGACCGCGAGCGGCGCGTTCGGCGAGACCGGCCTGGTCCCGGTCGCCGCCGGGCTGTTCGTGCTGATGTCCGCGATGAGCCTCGTCCTGCCCAACGCCCAGAGCCTCGCCCTGATGCGCGTGCAGCACGCCGCGGGCGCCGCCTCCGCCCTGCTCGGCACGTCCTCCTTCCTCGTCGGGGCGATCGCCTCGCCGCTGGTCGGCATCGCGGGCGAGCACACCGCCGTCCCCATGGCGCTCGTCCAGCTGACGGCCGCACTGGTGGCGGCGGCCTGCTTCGTGGGAATGTGCCGTCCCTGGAACGCACGTGCGATCACGCACGAGGCCGAGAGCCCCGGGGAGGGCAACTGAGCGCGCCGAGACTGCGCATCGACACACCGGAGCGCGCCGGGCTGGACGCCCGCGAACTGAGCCGCCTCGTCCGCGAGGTGCGCGAGCTCAGCGCGGGGGAGCACCCCTGGGCGGCGGGCACCGTCGTGGTCGCCGGACGCGGCCCGGTGATCGCCGTGGCGGAGGCCGCGGGCTGGGCGGTGCGCCACACCTCGTACGACCCGGAGACCGACACCGGGGTGGAGGCGCCGCCCGGGGAGCGGGTGCCGATGACCGTCGGCACGCCCTTCGATCTGGCCTCCCTCACCAAGCTGTTCACGTCGGTCGCCGCGGTGCAGCAGATCGAGCGGGGCACGCTCGGCATCGACGCCCTGGTCGGCGCGTATCTGCCGGACTTCCGCGCCGCCGCCGAACACGGCATCACCGTACGGCAGTTGCTCACCCACACCTCGGGGCTGCGCCCCGAACTCCCGCTGTACGACTGCGCGGACGACGCCGAGCGGCTGGCGCGGCTGCGGTCGGAGGCGCCGGTGGGCGCGCCCGGCACGTACCGCTACTCCGACCTGAACATGCTGCTGCTCCAGCACGTCCTGGAACGCGTCGGCGGCCGCACCCTCGACGTGCTCGTCCGCGACGGCATCACCCGCCCGCTGGGCATGACGGCCACCGGGTACGGCCCCTGTCCGGGCGCGGCGGCCACCGAGGACCAGCGGCGCCCGTGGGCCAAGGCGGACCGGGGGATGCTGCGGGGCGTGGTCCACGACGAGAACGCCTGGGCGCTGGGCGGGGTGGCCGGCCACGCGGGCCTGTTCTCCACCGGGCGAGACCTGGCGGTGTTCTGCCGCGCGCTGCTGGCCGGCGGTTCGTACGGACCCGCCCGCATCCTCGGCCCGGACTTCGTGGAGCTCCTGCTGACCGCGCCGGGCCTCGGCTTCGCGCTGGACCAGCCGTGGTTCATGGGGGAGCTGGCGGGCCGGGGAGCGGCGGGCCACACCGGCTTCACGGGGACGTCGCTGGTCCTGGACCGGGCCACGGACACCTTCCTGGTGCTGCTGGCCAACACGGTCCATCCGCGCAGACGCCCGGCGGACAGCGGTCCGCGCGCGGCGGCCGCGACCCGGCTGGCCCGAGCGGTGCGCGGGGCGTAGCGGCCCCGTCCGACGGGTCCTCCACGGCGATCCGTCCGGCGACCCCTCGCGCCGATCCGTCCGGCGGGATCCTCCAGGGCGACCAGCCGGGAGAGTCCGGCCGCGCAGTCGGGTCCGATGGCGCGCGACCGCCGGGCCCGCAGGCGCGTGGCCGCCGGGTCCCGGCCGGTCCGGGGCCGCCCGGGACCTGAGAGAATCGGCGGGTGAACGTCCCCGCAGCCCCGGCCGAGACCCTCCGCAGCGCCCTTGCCGCCCTTCTCGACGGGCTCCCGGCCAGGCAGGCCTCGGGAGCCGTGGAGCGGCTCATCGCCAACTACCGGGGGGCCACCCCCACCGACGCGCCGATCCTGCGGGACCGCGCGGACGTCGCCGCGTACGCCGCGTACCGGATGCCGGCGACCTTCGAGGCGGTCCGGGCCGCGCTGGAGGCGTTCGCCGACGCCGTGCCCGGCTGGGCGCCCGGCAGCCACGTCGACGTGGGCGGCGGCACCGGAGCGGCGACCTGGGCCGTCAGCGCCACCTGGGACGGTCTCCGGCCGGTGACCGTGCTGGACTGGGCCGAGCCCGCGCTCGCCCTGGGCCGCGAGATCGCCGCGGCCAACCCCGCCCTGCGGGACGCCCGCTGGCAGCGCTCTCGTATCGGAGCGGCGCTCACCATCGAGAGCACCGATCTCGTCACGGTGTCGTACGTGCTCGGCGAGCTCACCGAGGCCGACCGCGTGTCCGTCGTCGACGCGGCCGCGGCCGCCGCCGGGAGCGTCGTGATCGTCGAGCCCGGCACTCCCGACGGCTACGCCCGCGTCCTGGCCGCCCGCGACCGCCTGATCGCCGCCGGCTTCCGCGTCGCCGCGCCCTGCCCGCACTCCGCCCTCTGCCCCATCGTCCCCGGCACGGACTGGTGCCACTTCTCGGCCCGGGTCAGCCGTTCCTCGCTGCACCGTCAGGTCAAGGGCGGCTCCCTCCCCTACGAGGACGAGAAGTTCAGCTACGTCGCCGCCACCCGCCTCCCGGTGACCCCGGCCCCCGCCCGGGTGGTCCGGCGCCCGCAGATCCGCAAGGGCCAGGTCCTCCTCGACCTGTGCGAGGCCGACGAACAGCTGCGCCGCACGACGGTCGCCAAACGCCACGGCGACCTGTACAAGGCCGCGCGCGACGCGGACTGGGGCGACGCCTGGCCGCCGTACGACGGGGACGACACGACCGGCTGAGCCCGTCCGGTACGGCCGGCCGCCCGCCCGGCGCGATGGGCCGAGTCCGTCCGGCGCGATGGGCCGAGTCCGTCCGGCGCGATGGGCCGAGTCCGTCCGGCGCGATGGGCCGAGTCCGTTCGGCGCGCACTCAGGCGGTGCGGACGGGAAGGAGGGCGCGAAAGGGCGGACAGGGACGGCGTGCGAGGCGTGAAAGTTAACGATCCGGGTGTCGATCCGTCGCCTGTAACCCCTCGTAACCCCTATGCCCCGCTCGTCACCACCTGCCCCGATCGGGGGCACTGGCTCCCCGAAGGGCCGGAAGGTGGGACGATGAGGCATGCTGGCCGCACGACAGCGAGGCGAGGCGATAGATGAGCGCGGAGAACGGTGGCGGTACCCGCCGGCAGGGCAGACTCACCCGGTGGCTGCGTGGCCGCCGCCCGAAGGAGACCGCCGACACCGGCGGCCGTGAGGCCCTGCTGCTGGCCGCCGCCCGGGCCGGACTGCCCCTCGCGCCCGCCGCGCACCCGGCACCCGGCTACCGCTGCTCCTGCGACCGCGTCGGCTGTCCCACACCCGCCCGGCACCCCGTGTCCTTCGCATGGCAGACGCAGTCCACGACCGACCGCGCCCAGATCGAGCGCTGGGCCCGGCACCAGCCGCAGGCCAACTTCATCACCGCGACCGGCATGGTGCACGACGTCCTCGACGTGCCCCTGGAAGCGGGCGCCGAGGCGCTGGAGAGCCTGCTTTCCGCCGGTGTCGAGGTCGGCCCGGTCGCCGAGAGCGACGACGGGCGCATGCTCTTCTTCACCCTCACCCGCGGCACCCCCGAGGACGAGGACGAGTGGTGGCCGTGCGAGCTGGACAGCCACCCCGAGACGGCGGACGAACACCCGGGCATGCGCTGGCACTGCCGGGGCTCCTACGTCCTGGTACCGCCCGCCCGGCTGCCCGGGGACGACGGACGGCAGGTGCGCTGGCTGCGCGGCCCCGAACACCGGCTGCCGGACCCGCTGACCCTGCTGGAGGCGCTCACCGACGCCTGCTCCCGCCATGCCGGGAACCAGCCCGACCACGCCGCCTCGGCCTGGCCCCTGCGCCACTGACGGCGGCCCGGCGCCACGGCCGTACGCCCATACACCCGTACGCCCGACGGGCTCACGTCGGGGCTACTCGCCCCGGCCCGCCGTCAGACCCTGGACCTTGCCGATCATCGACACCTGGCCGGTCCCCGCGCCCCGCTTCGGGTCCAGCACCACCTGGTTGGAGACGAACTCCATCGTCAGGGACTGCTTGATCTCGCCCTTGGTCAGCGCCTGCACGCTCTCGTTGGGCGTGGGCACGGACGCGCCGGCGGCAGCCGTCTGCTTCACGTAGTGGTGCGTGGTGAAGAACACCAGCGCCCCGCCGTCCGCCGTGCGCAACGCCAGCGGGGCGTAGTCGTCCCGGGTCAGCGCCTCGTCGATGTACTGCGTGGCCAGCCCCGGCCGGCTGGCACCCTTCGTCCGCTCCGCGCGCAGCACGCTGGTGTACGTGCCGTCGGCGAAGGACTTCCCGCCGTTCCTGAGGTACGTCGCGTAGTCCTGGCTCAAGTCCGCGGGGTCCACGGCCAGTTCCGTCTGGTTCAGGGGGACGGTCTCGGCCCAGCCGTCCTTGTCCTTGGCGAACTGCGGTACGGCGTCCGGGGCCACCAGCGTCAGATAGGACACCCGCCACGGCTCGGACAGGCCGCCGCGCAGGAACACCATCAGCCAGCGGGCCGAACCGCCCTTGTTGGCCTTGGCGTCGGCGACGAACCAGCGGGGCCAGCCCGCCTTCTTGGGGACGGTGTACCGCACGTCCGAGAACGTCAGCGCGGTGTGCCCCTGGTTGCCGGACGGGCTGACGCTGTGCCCGGCCGTCAGCCGCGCCCCGTCGATGTCGGAGAGGGCGCCGGCGACGAAGTCCGCGTCCAGGGAACGGTCGTACGCCTGGTCGGCCTTGTTGTACGCGGCGGTGAACTGCCCGAGGGCCTCGGCGGCCTCGGGGGCCGTGGTGGCCGGGAGCACCTCGCGCTCGCCGTGCACCACCACGCAGCCGCCCGCCGTCAGCGACAGGACGGTCACCGAGGCCGCGATCAGCGCGCTCCGCTCAAGACTGCTCGGCCTGCGTGGGCCGCGAACCCTGGTCATCAGGTGCCGTCACCTTCCCCTTCCCGGAGGCGAACCCTACCGGGGCGAGGAAGACGGCGAGTGTCGGGACCAGGTAGAGCAGCCACACCGTGACCTGGAACACGGTCGGGTCGGGCTGGAAGTTGAAGACGCCCTTGAGGAGGGTGCCGTACCAGCTGCCCGGGTCGACGGTGTCGCTGATGTCGAAGGCCAGACTGCGGATGCCCGGCAGCCAGTTGGCCTCCTGGAGGTCGTGGACGCCGTACGCGAGCACGCCCGCCGCCACCACGACCAGCATGCCGCCGGTCCAGGTGAAGAACTTGGCGAGGTTGATCCGCAGGGCGCCGCGGTAGAACAGCCAGCCCAGCAGGACCGCGGTCGCCAGACCCAGCGCGACGCCGACCAGCGGGCGCGGGGTGCCGTCGCTGGCCGCGTGCACCGACGCCCACACGAACAGGGCGGTCTCCAGGCCCTCGCGGCCCACGGCGAGGAAGGCGGTGGCGACCAGCGCGCCGGTGCCCATCGCCAGCGCCGCGTCCAGCCTGCCGTGCAGCTCGGACTTCAGATGGCGGGCGGTGCGCCGCATCCAGAAGACCATCCAGGTCACCAGGCCGACCGCGACGATCGACAGGGAGCCGCCGAGCGCCTCCTGCGCCTCGAACGTCAGCTCCTGCGAGCCGAATTCGAGGACGCAGCCGAAGCCCATCGCGATGGCGACCGCGATGCCGATGCCGGTCCAGATCGGCCGCAGGGCGTCCCGGCGGCCGGTCTTGACCAGGTAGGCGATCAGGATGCAGACGACGAGGCTGGCCTCCAGCCCCTCGCGCAGACCGATCAGGTAGTTGGAGAACACGGGCTACGCCTCCTCGGAGAACAGCGCCCGGCCCCACCAGTCGTCCTTGTCGCGGACGCCCGGCGGGACGGCGAAGTGCGCCGAACCCACGTGCTGGATGTATTCGTTGAGCGCGTCGGACGCCGACAGCCGGCGCTGCAGCGGGATGAACCCCTTGCGCACGTCGCGCATGTAGGCCAGGAAGAACAGGCCCGCGTCGAGCCGGCCGAGACCGTCGGTGCCGTCGGTGAAGGAGTAGCCCCGGCGCAGGATGGTGATCCCGTCGTTGGAGTCGGGGTGGGCGAGGCGGACGTGCGCGTCGGGCTTCATCGCCTTCAGGAAAGGCGCGTCGTGCTCCTTGGCCTTGCCGACCGGTGCGCCCTCGCCCTTGTCGCGGCCGAAGACGTCCTCCTGCTCCTGGAGCGAGGTCCGGTCCCAGGTCTCGATGTTCATCCGGATGCGCCGCGCGACGAGGTACGAACCCCCGGTCATCCAGGCCGACTTGGCGTCGACGTCGGAGTCGCCGACCCAGACGAACTTCTTCAGCCGGTCCGTCTCCGTCCCCGCGATGTTGCGGGTGCCGTCCTTGAACCCCATGAGGTTGCGCGGGGTCTGGGCGTCGGGGGTCGTCGAGGACGTCTTGCCGAAGCCCAGCTGGGACCAGCGGATGGCGACCTTGCCGAAGCCGATGCGGGCCAGGTTGCGGATCGCGTGCACGGCGACCTGCGGGTCGTCCGCGCAGGCCTGGATGCACAGGTCGCCGCCGGTGCGGGACTTGTCGAGGTTCTCGCCGGGGAAATTGGGCAGGTCGACCAGCGCCGCCGGGCGCCGGTCGGCCAGACCGAACCGGTCGAAGAACGACGGGCCGAAGCCGATGGTGAGGGTCAGCCGCGAGGGCTTCAGGCCCAGCGCCTCGCCGGTGTCGTCCGGCGGCGCCTCGGCGAGCCCGCCGTAGGCGCCCTCGCCGACCGCCCGTCCCGCGGTCATCCGCCGGGCGGCCTCGGTCCAGTCCTTGAGCAGCTGCACGAACTCGGCGCGGTCGTCGGTCTTCACGTCGAACGCGGCGAAGTGCAGCCGGTCCTGGACCGGCGTCGCGATACCCGACTGGTTCGCGCCGTGGAAGGCGACCGCCGCGCCCGTCTCGGCGGCGGCCGGGTCGACGTCGTTGCCGACCCGGGTCATCGCCACCGCGCCGCCCGCGGCGGCGGCGCCGAGCGCGAGGCCCGCACCGCCCCAGCCGATCAGCGAGCGCCGGGTGGGCGCGATGCCGGAGGGGGTCCCGGCGGTGGTGTCCTGAGCGTCCGTCATCGGTGGCCCCTCCTACTTCACGACGGCCGCGGCGAGCTTGGACAGCGGCTCGGCGAGCGCGTTCACCGCGTCCGAGAGCTCCTTGCGCTGGTCCTTGGTGACCTTGTCGTAGGAGACGAAGTCGTACGAGGTCTTGTCCGCGCGGTACTTGTCCAGCAGCGTGTCCAGCGCGGCGAACTGCTTGTCCAGCTCGCCGGCCAGCGCCGCGTCGTTCTTCTGCGCGACCGGCTTCAGCAGCTCGTACGCCTTCTGCGCGCCCTCGACGTTGCCCTTGAAGTCGGACAGGTCGGTGTGCGAGTAGCGGTCCTCCTCGCCGGTGACCTTGCCGGTGGCGACCTCGTCGAGGAGCTCCTTGGCGCCGTTGGCCATGGAGGTCGGGGTGATCTCGGCCTTGCCGACCCGCTTCTGCCAGTCCTTCAGGTCGGTGACCAGCCGGTCGGCGAGGCTCTTGTCGGTGTCGGCGATCTTCTTGTCCTCCCAGAGCGACTTCTCCAGGCGGTGCCAGCCCGTCCACTCCTGGCCCTCTTCGAGGCCGTCGGCGCGCACGTCGACCTTGGGGTCGATGTCGCCGAAGGACTCGGCGACCGGCTCGGTGCGCTCCCAGCCGAGGCGGGAGGGCGCGAAGGCCTTCTTGGCGGCCTCGATGTCACCGGCCTTGACGGCGGCGGCGAAGGTCTCGACGAGCGGCAGCGTGGCGTCGGCCTGCTCCTGCGCGTACTCGCGGTAGGCGGCGACCGCCTTGTCCAGCTCGGGGTTGCGCTTGGCGGCCGAACCGCCGGTGACGGTGAGCTTCTGCCGGATGCCGAGGCCCTTCATGCCGGGGCGGCAGGCGATCTCGTACGCCCCGGACTTCACCTCGGCGGTCAGCGTGTACTTCGTGCCCGGACCGATGTTCTCCTTCTCGGAGACGATCCGGTCGTCCGGGAAGAGGATCTCGACCTCGGTGGCCTTGGAGCCCTTGTTCTCGATCTTCAGCGTGACGTGACCGGCCGGCACCGAGGTGGTGGACGTCTTGCACGTCGAGTCCGCGGCGGTCACCTGTATCGCCCCGGCGTCGTCGGCTGCGGTGCTCTTCTGCGTGCAGCCCGTGACGGCGGTCAGCGCTGCTGCGGTGGCGGCGGCGGTGACGACGGACAGTCTGACGGCTCGCATGCGGGCTCCCACGGGTGGCTGGAAAACGGCGTGACGGTACTCACAAGGATTGGTGAGGCTGGCCTAACTTAACCGAGGCTTACCTGCCTGATACCCCTGCGTGGCGTGATTCACCTCTCATAGAGGCCCTATGGCCACGAGATGATCACGACTGCCCAATTGGTATGTAAATAGCGAGTCAAAGCTGATTCAAAGGTTCCGTTTAGGGTTTACGAGCGTGGCGCCGGTGCGCGGGTGACGCAGCACCTCGACGGGGTGGTCGTAGACCTCGGACAGCAGGCGTTCGGAGAAGACCTCGGCCGGCGGTCCGTCGGCCGCGACACCACCGGCGCACAGGATCGCGACCCGGTGCGCGTAGGCCGCGGCGAGCCCCAGGTCGTGCAACACCACGACCACCGCGTCACCGGCGTGCGCCCTTGCCCGGCACAGCCGCAGCACCGACTCCTGGTGCTTGAGGTCCAGCGCGGCGGTCGGCTCGTCCAGCAGCAGCAGCGGAGCCGCCTGTGCCAGCACCCGGGCCAGCGCGACCCGGGCCCGCTCGCCGCCGCTGAGTGCCGGGAACGGCCGCGCGGCGAGGCCGGACACGTGCGTCGCGGCCATCGCCGCGGCCACCGCCCGGTCGTCCTCGGCGGGCGAGGCCGGGTGCGGGGCGCGGCCCATCCTGACGACCTCCTCGACCGTGAACGGGAAGGACAGCGCGGCCTGTTGCGGAAGGACCGCGCGGCGCAGGGCCAGTTCGGGCGCGGACCACTCCGCCGCCGGGCGCCCGTGGACGCGTACCGCGCCCCCGGTGGCCGGGAGATCGGCGGCGAGGGCGCCGAGCAGCGTCGACTTCCCTGCGCCGTTGGGTCCGACCAGCGCGAGCACCTCGCCCGCGCGCACCTCCACGTCCACGCCCCGCAGCACCTCGCGGGTGCCGAGGCGGACGCGCAGGGCCTCGGCGGCGGCCAGGACCTCGCCGGGACGGGCCGGGGGAGGCGGCAGCGGGCGGGGGCGCGGCAGCGCTCGGGGGAGTCTCATGCCCAGCCTCCTTGCCCGCGGCGGGTGCGGCGCAGCAGCCAGAAGAAGAAGGGACTGCCGAGCAGGGCGGTGAGGACGCCGAGCGGGAGTTCGGCGGGGGCGGCGAGGGTACGCGCCGTCAGATCGGCCGCGAGCAGGACGAGCGCGCCCAGCAGGGCGCTGCCCGGCACCAGGAACCGGTGCCCGGGTCCCGCCGCCATCCGCAGCAGATGCGGTACGACCAGACCGACGAAGCCGACGATCCCGCAGACGCTCACCGCCGCCGCCGTCAGCAGCGCGATGACCAGGACCAGCACGATCCGCAGCCGCTCCACCTCCACGCCCAGATGCCGGGCCGGCCGCTCGCCCAGCGCCAGCAGGTCCAGCCGGCGCGAGTACCGGGGCGCCAGCGTCAGCCCGACCGCCGCGCACGGCAGCACCGCCAGCACCTTCGGCCAGGTCGCCTGGGAGAGCGAGCCCAGCTGCCAGAACGCGATCTGGTTGACCGCCGCGGTGTCCGCGAGGAACAGGAACAGCCCGATCAGCGCGCCCGCGAAGGCGTTCACCGCGATTCCGGTGAGGATCAGCGTCACCACCTCGGTACGGCCGCCGGAGCGCGACATCGCGTACACCAGCAGGACCGTGCAGAGCCCGGCGGCGAAGGCGGCGGCCGTCACCGTCCAGCCGCCGAGGAAGTCCAGCCCGAACGCGATCGTGGCGACCGCGCCGACCGCCGCGCCCGAGGAGATGCCGATGACGCCCGGCTCGGCGAGCGGATTGCCGAACACCCCCTGCATCAAGGCGCCCGCGCACCCCAGCGAGGCGCCGACGAGCAGCGCGAGCACGATCCGCGGGAAGCGCACGTTCCACAGCACCGACTCGGCGACCCGGTCCAGCTCCGCGCCGCCCAGCCCGAGCCGGTGCTGCACGGAGGACAGCACGTCACCGGTCGGGATCGGGTACGCGCCCAGCCCGGCGGCGACCGGCACCAGGACGAGCAGCCCGAGCACCAGCCCGGCGGTGAGCCCGACGGCGATACCTTGCCCGGCGGGTGCGGGTGCGGGTGAGGACGCGGCGGCGTCCGGGGCGATGGGCGCGGGCGGCGCGGGTGCGGTGGAGCCGGTGGCGGTGGCGGTGGCTGGGTCCGGGACCGGGTTCGGGTCCGGGTCCGTGGACCGTACCGGCTCGTTCCCGACGGCGGTCATCGCGCCTCACCCCCGTACAGCTGCGTCACGATCGACTTCAGCACCTGGTCGGTGCGCGGCCCGTAGTTGAGCAGCACGCCGTCCTCGACGGACACGACCCGCCGGTCCGCCCCGGCCGGTGTCTGGGCGACGCCGGGGATCTTCACCAGTCCCTCGATCCCGCCGACCGACTCGAGTCCCTTGGTCATGACGAGGATCGCGTCCGGCGCCGCCTGGGCGAGCGCCTCGGTGGTGATGGCGGTGAAGTCCCTGTCCAGCCCGGACTCCGCGCCCGCGTCGACGGCCCCGGCCGCCTCCAGGAGCGAGACCGCGCCCGAGCGCGCACCGCCGATGAGGTACACGGAGGCCGAGCCACGCAGATAGAGGAACGCGACCCGCGGCTTTCCGGTGTGCCGCGGAATCTCCTTGCGTACGGCGGCGATCCGCTGCTGCGAGCGCCGGGCCAGCTCCGTCCCCGCGGCCGGTACGCCGAGGGCGTCGGCCACGGCCCGGATGCGCGGGCCCACGTCGGCCAGGCCCAGGGCCGGGCCGACCACCAGGACGGGCACGCCCGCGGCCCGGAGCTGGTCCATCGCCTCCCGGGGGCCGGTCGTCGTCTCGGCGAGGACCAGATCGGGGCGCAGGGCGAGCACGCTCTCGGCCGAGACGTCGTGATTGCGGGTGACCACCGGCAGTTTCGCGGCCTGTTCGAAGGTCGCGGTGATGTCGCGGGCGACGACACGGTCGCCGAGCCCGAGCGTGAACACGATCTCGCTGAGGCTGCCGGACAGCGCGACGATGCGCCGGGCCGCGGCCACGGTCACCTTCCGGCCGTCGGCGGAGGTGACGGTGACCGGCAGCCGGGGCTGCGGGGTGACCGGCAACGGCTCGACGCGGTCGGCCGGTTCGGCCGCCGCGGCCGGCCGCGACGGTGCTCCGGACCCGTGGGAGGCGGTCGTGCAGCCGGCCGTGGCCAGGGTGAGGGCGAGCACCGGGACCAGTGCTGCCGCCAGTCGGGTGCGCAAGCGTCGCACGGTCCGTCCGTTTCTCTCGGGTCGTCAGTCGGGGTGGAGCGAATGCAGCTTAGGTTAGCCTTACCTATGTTCGCCACCGTCACCGCTTCCGTACCGTGTCCGGAGGACCTGCCATGCCCGCACGTCTTCGTGCCCTGCTCGTCGTGCTGTGCGCGGCCGTACTCGGCGCCCTGCTCCCGGCCGCCGGCGCGCACGCCGCGAGCCGCACCGTCCAGGGCGGCCGGCTCGACTGGGGCGTCAAGTCCTCGTTCCAGAGCTATGTCACCGGGCCCGTGGCGAACGGCAGTTACTTCCTGACCGGCGGCGCGGCCACCGTGGGCGCGAGCGGCTTCCGCTTCCACTCGGCCACGGGCACCTACGACGCCGCCACCGGCGCCTTCCGCGCCTCCTTCGCCGGCGGGGTCCGCTTCGTCGGCCACAAGGCGGCGGACGGCACGTACCGGTTGGACCTCACCCTCAGCCGGCCCAGCGTCCGCATCACCGGCTCCACCGGCACGCTCTACCTGGACGTCACCAGCAAGGCGAAGGGCACCGGGACGGTCACGACGTCCTCGCAGGTGCCCTTCGCCTCCCTCGCCCTGGGCGGCATCGACATGCGGGGCGCGGGCACCTCGGTCGCCCTCGCCGGCGTGCCCGCCACGCTGACCTCGCAGGGCGCCAGGTCCTTCGCCGGGTACTACACCGCCGGGACGGCCCTCGACCCGGTGAGCCTGGCCGTGGACGTGCGTCCCGCGGAGCGGACCCCGGACCCGCGTACACCCACGCCCGCGCCCTCGCGCACGAAGCAGGCCGCGAAGAAGGAGCGCGCGGGCGACGCGATCGAGGACGGCGCCGTCGACTGGGGCGTACGGCGCACCTACCGGGAGTACGTCACCGGGGACATCGCGAACGGACGGTGGACCCTGTCCGCCGGTGCCCGGGACGGCGGCGCGCTCTTCCGCTTCCCCGCGGGCGAGGGCACGTACCGCCAGGGCGCCCTGACGGCCCGGTTCGCCGGGGCGGTGCGCTTCACCGGCGACCGTGGCCTCGACCTGGAACTGAGCGGACTGCGGGCCGTCGTCGGCCATGGCGTCGGCACCCTGTACGCGGATGTCGCGGGCCCGGACCTCACCCGGAAGAAGGTCCCGCTCGTCACCTTCACCGCGAAGGGGCTGAAGGACGACCACGGCCTGGTCGCGCTCACCGAGGCGCCCGCGAAGCTCACCGCCGAGGGCGCGCGGGCCTTCGGCGGGATGTACCCGGCGGGCACCGCGATGGACCCGGTGTCGCTGGCCGTCACCCTCACCGACGACGCCGAACTGCCCGCGCTGCCCGACCTCGGCGACACGGCCGGCGTCACCGCGTCCGCCGTGCCCGCGCCGGTGCCGACGGGCGCGCCGAAGACCTCGGCGGAGCCCGTCGCGAGCGCCACTGCCGAAGGCCACGGCGGCACGGCCCTGACCGTCGCCCTCGCGGCGGGCGCCCTGCTGCTCGCGGCAGCGCTGTTCACGGCGGCCCGCCGCCGCACCCGGCGCCCCCGCACGGCCACCGTCGGCACCCCGGCCGAAGCCGTCACCGATACCTCTGCCGAAGCCGTCACCGGCACCTCTGCCGAAGCCACCGCCGGTACCTCTGCCGAAGCCGTCACCGGCACCTCTGCCGAAGCCACCGCCGGTACCTCTGCCGAAACCTCTGCCGACGTCCCTGCCGCAACCCCCGCCGAAGACCGGCCCTGACCGGCCCTGACCGGCCGCGACCGGCCCTGTTTCCCCGTATCCCTATCCCTGCACCGAGGAGAGATCCCGCCATGCCCGCCAGCATCCGTTCCCGCAGACGACCGCTCGCCCTCGCCGCCGCGGTGGCCACGGCCACCACCCTGGGTGCCGCCGCGCTCGCCCTCGCACCCACCGCCTCCGCGGCCGAAGTGCCGCTCACCGGCTACCGGTTGACCTGGGGCATCAAGGAGTCGTACCGCTCCTACGTGACCGGACCCTGGGCACAGGGGACGTTCACCGCGACCGACGGCGCCACGCAGGCCGCGGACAACGGGGTCTTCACCTTCACCGACGGCCAGGGCACCTACGACACCACCACCCACGCCGTGCGCCTGGCCTTCCAGGGCACCCTGACCGTACGGTCCACGGCCCACGGCTTCACGCGGGTGCTGTCCGACCTCCGTTACGACAGCGGCGCGGGCGCCCTGACCGCCGACCTGGTCGCGGACGGCGGAGCCAAGCAGCAGGACGTGCCGCTCGCCCGGGTCGCCGCGCCGACCGGCCCGGCGATGACCGACCTGGGCACCACGCTCACCACCGAGGCCGGTGCGTTCCTCGGCAGCGCCTCCTACGCGAACGCGGCCGGCGACCCGCTGACGGTGGCGCAGCCGGGGACGACGCAGTCGCCGAGCCCGTCGGCCACCGGGTCGGCCTCGCCGTCCCCGTCGACGTCCGCGACCGAGTCGGCCCCGGTGTCCCCGCCGGCCTCGGCGACCGGGTCGGCCTCCGCGTCCGCGAGCACGTCGGCGTCCGCGTCCACCGGCACCGGGCCCTCGCCCTCGGACTCCGCCACGGAGCCCGCGCCGCGGGGCGACATAGCCGACGGCACGCTCGTGTGGGGCGTTAAGGAGTCGTTCCGTACGTACGTCGTGGGCAGCGTCGCCAAGGGCACGGTCACCGCGACCGGCGGCGCCACGCAGGCCGCCGGCAACGGCGTCCTCACCTTCCCCGACGCCACCGGCACCTACGACACCGAGGCCGGCACCCTCTCCGCCGCCTTCGAGGGTGCGGTGAACTTCAAGGGCCACGAGGACCACGGCACCTACGGCCTCGACCTCACCCTCGCCGGACTGCAGGCCACCATGGACGACGGCAAGGGCGAACTGACCGCCGATGTGACGAGCCTGGGCGAGACCTCGCGGGACGTGGTCCTGGCCGACCTGACGGCGGCCTCCGCCGACCTGACCCCGGAGAACGACGTCCTCACCCTCGACGACGTCACCGCGACGCTGACCGCGGCCGGCGCGAAGGCCTTCGGCGGCTTCTACCCCCAGGGCACCGCGCTCGACCCGGTCGACCTGTCCGTGGCCCTGACCGACGACGCCGAACTCCCGTCCGGGGACTCCGGCGGCACGGGCGACTCCGGCGGCACGGGCGACTCCGGCGGCACGGGCGACTCCGGCGGCACGGGTGGTACCGGTGGCACGGCGGGTGGCTCCACGACCGGTGGCACCACCGGCTCCGTCACCGGCGGTACGACGGGTGGGGCGGCCGGCGGCAGCATGGCCGCGACCGGCGCGGGCGTCCCCGTCGGCGCCCTGGGCGCGGCGGGCGCCGCGGCCGTGGCGGCGGGCGCGGGCACGGTGTACCTCGTACGCAGGCGTCGTACGGAGGCGTAGACCGTCCGTCCGGGGGCGGACCGGGGCCGGCCCGGCCGCCCGGTCCGCCCCCGGGCCGCACCCCGGCGACCTGGGACGACGTCGCGTCCCGGTCGGTGCTTCAATTCCCCGGTGACTGATTACGACGTGCTGCGCGTGTTCTGCGCGGCGAACGGCGGGTACGGCAACGAGCTGGGTGTCGTCCGCGACGGCTCCCGGCTGCCGGACCGGGAAGACCGGCAGGCCCTGGCGCTGAAACTGGGCTTCAGCGAGACGGTGTTCGTGGACGACCCCGAGCGCGGTGTCATCGACATCTACACGCCCACCCTGCGGCTGCCGTTCGCCGGACACCCCTGCGTCGGCACGGCCTGGCTCGTGGACGTGCCCGAACTGGTCACACCGGCCGGAGTGGTCGGGGCGCGGCAGGACGGCGAGTTCAGCTGGATCGAGGCGCGGGCCGAATGGGTCCCGCCGCGCACCCTGCGCCAGTACGCCACGGCCGCCGAGGTCGACGCCCTCACCGTCCCGCCGCCCGGTGAGTGGATCTACGCCTGGGCCTGGGAGGACGAGGCCGCCGGACGCGTGCGCGCCCGTGCCTTCCCCGGCCGCGACGACGGCATCGACGAGGACGAGGCGACGGGCGCGGCGGCGATCCTGCTGACCGAGCAGCTCGGCCGGGCACTCAACATCACGCAGGGCGCGGGCTCCCAGATCCTGACCGCGCCCCAGCCGTACGGATGGGTGGAGATCGGCGGCCGGGTCTTCCTGGAACGCTAGGGCCTGTCCGGCAGGTCAGGCCGTGCGCTCACGCGCTGAGCGGGAACTCCTCGGCCAGCGCGCCGAACACCGCCGTGTTCAGCGCGAACGCCCGCCTGCACTCCGCCACGATCCGCTGCCGCTCCAGATCGTCGGCCCGGACCGTGTCCAGCAGCTCGCGGTAGCCGCGCTTGAACGCGGCCGGGTTGGCGATCTCCTCGAAGACGTAGAAGCGGACCCCGTCGCCCTTGCGCTCGAAGCCCCAGGTCCGCTCCGCCCGGTCGCGGATGATCTGGCCGCCGGAGAGGTCGCCGAGATAGCGGGTGTAGTGGTGGGCGACGTACCCGGCGGGCCACCGCTCGGCGCACTCGCGCACCCGGTCCGCGTACGCCCGGGTCGCGGGCAGCGCGGACAGGCCCGTCCGCCAGTCGGCGCCGCGCAGATGCGCCAGATCCCGCTCCAGCGCGGCCAGCCGGAACAGCTCCGGCCGGACGAACGGCCCGGCCACCGGGTCCCCGGCCAGCCGCCCGGACCCGGTTTCCAGCGCCTCGTAGACGAACCACAGCTGCTCGGTGTAGCGCGTGTACGCGTCCACCCCCAGCCGGCCGCCGAGCAGATCGCTCATGAACGTCGAGGTCTCGGCCTCCGTGTGCTGCTCGTGCGACGCGGTGCGGATGACTGTCGAAAAGGAGTCCATGGAGCGCATCCTCTAAGGTAAGGCTTACCTAAGTCAACACTTTTGCCGACGGCCTGTCGGTAAATACCTACCCCGGATCAGGGGCCCGATCACGGCAAAGGCCCGCTCTCCGGGGAGAGCGGGCCTGAAGCGGGGCGGGCGGTGTCACGGCAGGGTGAGGATCTCCGCGCCGGTGTCCGTGACCACGAGCGTGTGCTCGAACTGGGCCGTGCGCCGGCGGTCCTTGGTGACGACCGTCCAGCCGTCGTCCCACATGTCGTACTCGTGGGTGCCGAGGGTCAGCATCGGCTCGATCGTGAAGGTCATCCCCGGCTGGATCACCGTCGTCGCGTGCGGGCTGTCGTAGTGCGGGATGATCAGCCCGGAGTGGAACGACGAGTTGATGCCGTGCCCGGTGAAGTCCCGGACCACGCCGTACCCGAATCGCTTGGCGTACGACTCGATCACCCGGCCGATGATGTTGATCTGCCGGCCGGGCCGGACCGCCTTGATCGCGCGGTCGAGGGACTCCCGGGTCCGCTCCACCAGCAACCGCGACTCCTCGTCCACCTCGCCGACCAGGTACGTGGCGTTGTTGTCGCCGTGCACCCCGCCGATGTACGCCGTCACGTCGAGGTTCACGATGTCGCCGTCGCGCAGCACCGTCGAGTCGGGGATGCCGTGGCAGATGACCTCGTTGACACTGGTGCACAGGGACTTGGGGAAGCCGCGGTACCCGAGCGTGGACGGGTAGGCGCCGTGGTCGCACATGTAGTCGTGCGCCACCTTGTCGAGTTCGTCCGTCGTCACACCGGGCGCGATGATCTTCGCGGCCTCGGCCATCGCCTGCGCGGCGATCCGGCCGGCGCGGCGCATCGCCTCGATCGTCTCGGGCGTCTGCACCTCCGGACCGGTGTACGGCTTCGGCGCGGGCCGTCCGACGTACTCGGGTCGGCGGATGTTTCCGGGCACGGAACGGGCGGGAGAGAGCTCACCTGGTACGAGCAGCGACTGGCCAGACATGCCAGCGAGTCTAACCAGCGGGGATGGGGGAACATGTCGATGGCGAGAGGAGCTGGTCATGGCCCTGTTCAAGAAGCGCACGGTCGGCAAGCCGGGCGAGTGGTACTACTGCCTGGAGCACAAGAAGGTCGAGGAGGGGCCGGACTGTCCGGGAAAGAACCGCTTCGGCCCGTACACCAGCCGCGAAGAGGCCCAGCACGCGATGGACACCGCCCGCGAGCGCAACCTCCAGTGGGAGACCGACCCCCGCTGGCACGACGCCCCGCAGGGCGGCACCCCGGACGAGGACTGACCGCGCCCGCGGGGCGGCCCCGGCCGTCGGGTCCCGCCGCCCCGGCCCTCACCAGGGGGCCGGGGGCGGCGCCGTCAGCCGGTCGGCCAGGCCGGACAGCCGGTCCCGCAGCCGTCGGCGGCCCCGGGGGGCCGGCAGGGCGTTCTCCCCGGCCCCGGCGCTGATCAGGTGCTGCACGGTGTCCAGGTCCAGATCGGTGCTCTCCGGTACGGCGAGCGACTCATGGGCCATGGACACCAGGTCGCGGTCCCCGCGGCCGAGCGTCAGGACCGTCGCCCCGGCCCGGCGGGCGTCGTGCACCCGCTCCAGGAGCGGGCTGCCGGGGTCCTCGGGCGCCACCACCAGCAGCGTCTCGCCCCGCCGCACCGCCTCGATCCGGCCGAGACCGGCCGCCAGGTGCGCCGGGTCCGAGGCGCGCGCGTCATGCCGTACGAGCGTGGGGGCCAGCTCCGGCGTCCCCGACCACGCTGCCTCGTCCACCAGGTGCGCGGCCAGATGCCAGGGCTCGTACCCGGGCGTCCCCACCAGCAGCAGCCCGCCCCCGTGCGACACCACGGATCCGCGCAGCACCCCCGCGAACCGCCGGGTGGCGTCCAGCCACTCGGTCCCGGCGAGCACTTCACGCAACAGCGCGACCCGTACGGCGTCCATACGGCCGCATACTGCCTCAAGCCATCACTCGTGACCCGCAGTTCACTCCGAATTCGCCCGCCCCGGGGAAAAGAGGGGACGTCCGGGACACACGGGAGACAGGGCCTGAGGAGTTCCCATGACCGAGACCACCGTCCCCTTCCGCGCGGGCCGCGAGGGGTACGCGAGCTACCGGATCCCGGCGGTGGTACGCGCCGCCTCCGGCGCCCTGCTCGCCTTCTGCGAGGGCCGCGTCGACTCCGCGCGCGACCACGGCAACATCGACATCGTCCTGAAGCGCTCCACGGACGGCGGCCGCACCTGGGGCTCCCGGACCGTGGTGGCGGGCAACGGCACGAACCTGGCCGGGAATCCCGCCCCGGTCGTCCTCGACACCGGCCGGATCCTGCTCGTCCACGTCCGGGCCGCCGGCACCGTCACCGAGGACGCCATCCTGCGCGGCAAGGTCAAGGACGCCGACGGGCGGCGGGTGTGGGTGCAGCACAGCGACGACCACGGCGTGACCTGGTCGGGCCCGACGGAGATCACCAGGCAGGTGAAGCGGGCGGGCTGGCGCTGGTACGCCACCACCCCCGGCCACGCCCTCCAGTTGAGCTCGGGCCGGGTCGTCGTCGCCGCCAACCACACCGTGCCGCCCACCGGCACCGACGTCGGCAACGAGCCGCGGTACAACAGCGGCCACTGTCTGCTCAGCGACGACCGGGGCACGACCTGGTACCTCGGCTACGTCGACGAGAACACCGACGGCCATGTCAACGTCAACGAGACCACCGCCGCCGAACTCCCCGACGGACGCGTCTACTTCAACACCCGCAACGACTCCCCGTCGCCGGGCAACCGGGCCGACGCCCACTCCGCGGACGGCGGCCGCACCCTGCAGAAACCCTTCCGTCCGCAGGCCGGCCTGACCGCCCCCGTCTGCGAGGGCAGCGTCCTGCACCTGCGCGACCCCGACGTCCTGCTCTTCTCCGGCCCGGCCGACCCCGCCGCCCGCGCCCTGATGACGCTGCGCGCCTCGGCCGACGGCGGTCTCACCTGGCGGCCGGTGCACACGGTGAGCGGGCTGCCCGCCGCCTACTCCGACCTGGTGCGCATCGACGCGGACACGGTCGGACTGCTTTACGAGACAGGCGACTTCGGCGCCTACGAGACGATCACGTTCCACCGGGTGCCCGTGACGGAGCTCACCTGACCCGATGGGCGGCCCGGCCCGGCCCGGTCCGCACGTAGAGTCGGCGCATGACCTCTAGCGACAGTGCACAGAAGGCCCCCGCCAAGGACCCCTGGGAGCTCCCCGACGTCTCCGGGCTCGTCGTCGGTGTGCTCGGCGGGACCGGGCCGCAGGGCAAGGGCCTGGCCTACCGGCTCGCCAGGGCCGGCCAGAAGGTGATCATCGGTTCGCGGGCCGCCGAACGCGCGCAGGCCGCCGCCGACGAACTCGGTCTGGGGATCGAGGGCGCCGACAACGCCGAGACCGCGCGGCGCAGCGACATCGTGATCGTCGCCGTGCCCTGGGACGGCCACGGCAAGACCCTGGAGTCGCTGCGCGAGGAGCTCGCGGGCAAGCTCGTGGTCGACTGCGTCAATCCGCTCGGCTTCGACAAGCAGGGCGCCTACGCGCTGAAGCCCGAGGAGGGCAGCGCCGCCCAGCAGGCCGCGGCCCTGCTGCCGGACTCGCGGGTGACGGCCGCCTTCCACCACCTGTCCGCGGTGCTGCTCCAGGACGCGCAGATCGACGAGATCGACACGGACGTCATGGTCCTCGGCGAGGAGCGCGCCGACGTGGAGATCGTCCAGGCGCTGGCCGGCCGCATCCCCGGGATGCGCGGTGTCTTCGCGGGCCGGCTGCGCAACGCCCACCAGGTGGAGTCGCTGGTCGCCAACCTGATCTCCGTCAACCGGCGCTACAAGGCGCACGCGGGGCTGCGGGTCACCGACGTGTGAGGCGTGCCGCCGGCCGCCCGGCGGCGCGGGTGGCACCTCGACGGGTGAGCCGGTGCCGGGGGGCCGGCGCGATGGGGGACACTGGACGGCGCCAGCAGTGTCCCCCGACAGGAGCCGTCCCCATGCCCCGCCTCGCCCTCTACAGCCTCGCCGTCTGCCTCCTCGCCGTCGCCGCGGCGGTCGTCTCGTTCGTGCAGGGCAGCTGGCTGGGCGTCGTCTGGGTGCTGCTGGCGGGACTGTCGTCCAACATGACCTGGTACTACTTCAAGCGCTCCCGGACGGTGCGGGACGGGTCCGTCACGGGCTGACCGCGCAGAATTCGTTCGTGCCTTCCCAGAACCGGTAGAGCGCCTGGCCGCAGTACGTGTCGTTGCCGCTGATCCCGAGGCCGTGCAGGATCGTGTCGATCACGTCGAAGAAGGCGCCGTTGACGGACGGGATCCACAGCAGCGCGAACACGAACAGCAGCCCGAACGGCGCGAACGGCTCCACCTGGCGCCGGACGCCGTACGACAGCCAGGGCTCGATGACGCCGTAGCCGTCCAGGCCGGGCACCGGCAGGAAGTTCAGCAGCGCGGCCGAGACCTGGAGCAGGGCGAGGAAGGCCAGCGCGTAGCGGAAGCCGGTCGGCACGCCGTCCAGTGCGCCGAGCCAGAACGGGGCCGTGCACACGGCCGCGAACAGCACGTTCGTCAGCGGTCCCGCGGCGGAGATCAGGCTGTGCCGCCAGCGGCCCCGGATGCGCCCGCGCTCGATGAAGACGGCACCGCCCGGGAGCCCGATCCCGCCCATGATCACGAACAGTACGGGCAGCACGACGCTGAGCAGCGCGTGGGTGTACTTCAGCGGGTTGAGGGTCAGATACCCCTTGGACCCCACCGTGAAGTCGCCGCTGTGCAGGGCGGTGCGGGCGTGCGCGTACTCGTGCAGACACAGCGACACGATCCACGCGGCCGTCACGAACAGGAAGACGGCCACTCCCGGCTGCTCGGCGAAGCCGGTCCAGGTCGCCCAGCCGGTGACCGCGGTGACGGCCAGGATCCCGACGAAGACGGGGCTGATCCGCCGGTCGCTGTGGCGGGTGGTGGTGGCGGTCATCAGTCGGGCTCCTGTGCTGCGTCCGGGTGCTGCGCGAGTGGTGGGAAGCCCGACCGTACCGGGCGCGAGGGGAACACGGGGAAAACGTCTCGCGTCCGGTCGCCGTTCCCGGAAGGGTGGGGCCATGGGACTTTGGCACATGTTCTGCCCAAGGGGAGCCTGGTGACGCCGGAGGCGCCGCGTACGTTGTCGGAGGGGCTGAGTACGGTTTCCGGGAGCGGGGCGTCGTGAGGTGACGGAGGGACGGCCGGCCGGCGGTGAGCGGGGAGACGGCCACCGGGGCACGGGCGGCCGTCCCGCGGCCCCCCGGGGCACGCCCCGCCGACCGAACCCCGTGACCTGCCCCGACGCCACCGGAGACAATGGACCTCGTGCGCTATCGCATCCTCGGCACCACCCAGGCACTCCGCCCCGACGGCACGTCCGTCGCGGTCGGCGGGGCGCGGCTGCGCGCCCTGGTCACCGTGCTGGCCCTGCGGTCCGGCCGTACCGTCCCCGTGAGCGTGCTGGTGGACGAGGTCTGGGACGGCGACCCGCCCGCCGACGCGCCGGGCGCGCTCCAGGCGCTGGTCGGCCGGCTGCGCCGGGCGCTCGGCGCGGACGCGGTGGCCTCCGTCGAGGGCGGCTACCGGCTCACCGCCGCGTCCGACGACGTCGACCTGCACCGTTTCGAGCGGCTGACCGCCGACGGCCTGCGCGCCCTGGCCGACGGCGACCCCGCGAAGGCGGCCGGCGTCCTCGACGACGCCCTCGCCCTGTGGCACGGACCCGCCCTCGCCGACCTGCCCGACCGCACCGCGCGGGCCGCCCGCTGCGAGACCCGGCGCCTGGACGCGCTGCGCGCCCGCCACACCGCCGCGCTCGCCCTCGGCCAGGCCGAGCAGTCCCTGCCCGAACTGACCGCCCTGTGCGAGGCCCATCCCCTCGACGAACCCCTCCAGACGCTGCGGCTGCGCGCCCTGCGCGACGCGGGCCGCACCGCCGAGGCGCTGGCCGCCTACGAGGACGTACGACAGCTGCTCGCGGGCCGCCTCGGCTCCGATCCCGGTCCGGAACTGCGGGCGCTGCACACGGAGTTGCTGAACCCGCCCGAGGACAGGGCCGGGCCCGCGCGGCAGGCTCCCGGCGGGCACCGCACGGCCGCGGCCGACGAGTCCCGCGACACCCGGCGACCGGGCAACCTCCGGGCCCGCCTCACCTCCTTCGTCGGCCGGGAGGCCGACATCGATGCCATCCGGGGCGACCTCGCCGGGGCCCGGCTGGTCACGCTGCTCGGTCCGGGCGGCGCCGGGAAGACACGACTGTCCCAGGAGTCCGCGGAAGGCGCGCGGGACGTGGCCAGGGACGGGGTGTGGCTGGCCGAACTCGCCCCCGTCGACGACCCGTCCGACGTCCCGGAGGCCGTGCTCACCGCCATCGGAGCCCGCGAGACCGTCCTGCACGGCGCCGGCGCCGAAGGCATACGGGCGGCGGCCGCCGACCGGTACGACGACCCCGTGGAGCGGCTGGTCGAGCACTGCGCCCGCCGGCGCATGCTGATCGTCCTCGACAACTGCGAGCACGTCGTCGAGGCGGCCGCCCGGCTCGTCGAGGAACTGCTGGAACGCTGCCCGGAACTGACGGTGCTCGCCACCAGCCGCGAACCCCTCGGCGTGCCCGGGGAACTGCTGCGCCCGGTGGAGCCGCTGCCCGAGCCGGCCGCGCTGCGGCTGCTCGCCGAGCGCGGCGCGGCCGCCCGGCCCGGCTTCCGGATCGCGGACGACGCCGAGGCCTGCGCCGAGATCTGCCGACGGCTCGACGGACTGCCTCTGGCCATCGAACTCGCGGCCGCCCGGCTGCGGATGCTGACGCCCCGCCAGATCGCGGACCGGCTCGACGACCGCTTCCGGCTGCTCACCTCCGGCAGCCGTACCGTCCGCCCCCGCCAGCAGACCCTGCGCGCGGTCGTCGACTGGTCCTGGGACCTGCTCGACGAGGACGAACGCGACGTCCTGCGGCGCCTTTCGGTCTTCGCGGGCGGCTGCGACCTCGCCGCCGCCGAGGCCGTGTGCGGTCCGGCCGCGCTGGAGGCGCTCGGCTCGCTCGTCGACAAGTCCCTGGTGGTGGCCGCGCCTTCGGCCGCCCCAACGGACCAGAAAACGGACCGGAACACGGACCACGGCACGGACCGGAACACGGACCACGGCACGGGCCAGGACACGGCGCAGGGTGTCGAACCGCGCCCGGCGCAGGGCCCGGCCGCCGGGATGCGCTACCGCCTCCTGGAGACCGTCGCCGAGTACGCGGGCGAGCGCCTCGACGAGGCGGGCCGGCGCGGCGAGGCGGAGCGCGCGCATCTGACGTACTACCGCGAACTCGCCCGCACCACCGACCCGTTGCTGCGCGGCCCGGACCAGCGTGCCGCCATCGAACGCTTCCAGACGGAGTACGAGAACCTGCGCACCGCGCTGCGCCACGCCGTGGCCGCCCGCGACGAGCAGGAGGCCCTGTGCCTGGTCCTGTCGCTCGTCTGGTACTGGCAGATGCGTGATCTGCGCATCGAGGCCCGCAGCTGGTGCTCCGAGGTCATGACACTCGGCCCCGACCCGTTCACCGAGCCCGTCCGGCCGGCCGCCGCGGTCTGGCAGCGCTGCACGGACGCGCCGCCGCCGATGACCGGCGAGGTCCTCGCCGAGGCCCGCCGCGGCCTGCATCTCTCCCATCTGGCCTGCATGGACACCGAGATGGAGGCCTGGCAGCAGCCGAAGGCCCAGGCCAAGCTGCGCGTGGTGGCCCAGACGTACGAGCCGGGGATGCCGCAGATCTGCCGCGCGCCCGGGATGCTCTGGTTCTTCGCCGTGATGCTCACCGGCGACATGCAGCGCATCCGGGTCATCATCGACGCCGCCGTGCGGACCTGCCGCGAGACGCCGGACTTCGAATGGGAGCTCGCGGGCAGCCTCCAGATGCGTGCCAACCTGCTGGCCAACCGCACCGACTGGGCGGGCGACGCGGCCCAAGACGCCGACGAGGCGCTGGAGATCTACCGGCGGCTCGGGGACGCCTGGGGCACCGCCGAGGCGCTCTCGGCCCGCGCCGAGGCGCACGAGCGCAAGGGCGCCTATCTGGCGGCCGCCGCCGACTACGAGGCGGCCATCGAACACTCCGACCGGCTCGGCGCCCGCGCCCAGGTGGCGATCCTCACCGCCCGGCTCGGCGCCGCGCTGCTGGAGGCGGGGCAGGAGGAGGAGGGCGAGCGCCTGCTGCGCGAGGTGATCGGCCTGGGGGAGAACCCGTCCAACGAGGCGAGGCCCTTCGCCCGGCTCTTCCTGTCCGGCTGGCTCAGCGTGAGCGGCCGTACGGCCGAGGCGCGCGAGCACACCCGGCTGCTGCGCGAGGAGTTCGCGCTGGCCCACTTCGCGGTCTTCGACGCGTTCATCCTGGGCTCGGAGGCCTGGCTGGACGCGGCCGACGGCCGCTACGAGGAGTCCCTCGTCACCGTCCGGCAGGCACTGGAGCAGGCCGCCGACCGCCTCGCGCAGAACATCGCCCCCCATATGCGTTCCATCTACCTGTCCGTCGCGGCGGTCTCCCTGGCCCAGGTCGACGGCGGCGCCCGGGCCCGCGACGCGGCCCGCTGCCTGGGCACCGCCGCCGGGCTGCTGCCCCCCGGCCACGTCGCCGGAATCCTGGAGCGCGAGGTGCTCGGCCTGGCGCAGCGCTCCGCGCGGGCCGCGCTCGGCGAGCAGGAGTACGAGGCCGCGTACGCGGCGGGCGGCGACCTCTCCTACGAGCAGGCCGCAGCCCTGATCTGAGAGCCCCCGAACAGCTCCGGGAGCCCCGAACCCCGAGGCGCACGGCAGGGCGGCGGCCGCTCCCGGGGGAGGGGCCGCCGCCCTGCGGTGGCGCGGACGCGCGTCCTGGTGCCGGACGGGCGTCAGCTCTTGGTGCGGAACTTGTGGATCGCGATCGGCGCCATCACCACGGTGAGCGCCAGCGACCAGCCGAGCGTCACCCACAGGCCGTGCGCGACCGGGCCGCCCACCATCAGCCCGCGTGCCGCGTCCGCGAGGGAGGACAGCGGGTTGTACTCGGTGAAGTTCTGCAGCCAGCCCGGCATCGACCTGGTCGGCGCGAAGATCGACGAGCCGAACTGGAGCGGCATCAGCACCAGGAAGCCCATCGCCTGCACGGACTGCGCGCTCTTCATGATCACGCCGAGGGTGAGGAACACCCACATCAGGGCGGAGCCGAATATCGCGGACAGGCCCACGGAGGCGAACAGACCGGGCCAGTTGGTGATGTCGAAGCCGACCAGGACACCGACGACCATGAGGACCGCGGTCGCGATCAGCATCCGCATCACCTCGACGGCGATCTTGGCGAACAGCACCGAGCCGCGTCCGATCGGCAGGGACCGGAAGCGGTCCATGACACCGGAGTTGAAGTCGGTGTTGAAGCCGGTGCCCACTCCCTGGGCCATGTTCATGCCCATCATGGCCATCAGGCCGGGCACGACGTACTGCACGTACGCCTGCTGTCCACCGCCGAGCGACTGCCCGATGGAGCCGCCGAAGACGTAGACGAACAGCAGCGTGAAGATGACCGGGAACAGGATCGCGTCGAACATCGACTCCGGGTCCTGGCGGATCCACAACAGGTTGCGGCGGATCAGCGCGCCGGTGTGGCGCAGATGGGCGCGCAGCGTGATCGGCGCGTCGGCCTGGAGGGCGGTCGGGGGCACGGTGGTGGCGCTCATACGGCGACCTCCTCGCGGTCTTCGGCGGGCGTGGCGTCCTGCGGGGCACTGGCGCGGTGCCCGGTGAGGGACAGGAACACCTCGTCCAGGCTGGGCAGTTCGGTGCTGATGGAGGAGATCGTGATCCCGCGTGCGGTGACCGCGCCGACCACGGCGGTCAGCTGCTCGTCGCTCAGGATGGGCACGAGCAGATCGCCGCTCTGGGTGTCGACGGTCGTCGCGGCGAGCCCGGTGATGCCCAGCTCGTCGAGCATCCCGGCGAGCGGGCGCAGCTCCAGCGGATCGAGCGGCCGTACGCGCAGGGTGCGTCCGCCCACCCGGGCCTTGAGCTCGTCGATGGCGCCGCCCGCGATGACCTTGCCGCGGTCGACGACGGTCAGCTCGGTGGCGAGCTGCTCCGCCTCCTCCATGTACTGGGTGGTCAGCAGGACGGTGACACCGTCGCCGACCATGGTCTTGACCTCGGTCCACACCTCGTTGCGGGTGCGCGGGTCGAGCCCGGTGGTCGGCTCGTCCAGGTAGAGGACGGCCGGCCGGCCGATCATGGAGGCCGCCAGGTCCAGCCGGCGGCGCATACCGCCGGAGTACGTGCCCGCCGGCCGCTTGGCCGCCTCGGTGAGCGAGAACCGCTCGAGGAGCTCGTCGGCGCGGGCGCGGGCGTCCTTGCGGGACAGGTCGAGCAGGCGGCCGATCAGGTAGAGGTTCTCCCAGCCGGGGAGCTTCTCGTCCACGGAGGCGTACTGGCCGGTCAGTCCGATCACCCGGCGCAGCTGCCGCGGCTGCCGTACGACGTCGTAGCCGGCGACGACGGCGTGTCCGGCGTCGGGGGCGGTGAGCGTGGACAGGATGCGGACGAGGGTGGTCTTCCCGGCGCCGTTCGGCCCGAGCACCCCCATCACGGTGCCCTCCCGCACGTCCAGGTCGACGCCGTCCAGCGCCTTGGTCTCCCCGAAGTGCTTCACCAGCCCCCGGACGGTGACGGCGGCGCCTCCGCCGTGGGGGTTCTTGTCGATTCGCGTCATGCCGACGACGGTGCCAGCCCCGACCGACAAACCACCGACACCCGGCCTACAGCCGCCGACATTCCACCGACAGTCGCCGACACTCGAACGACAGTCGCCGACAGTCGTTATCGGTACGGCCGGGATTCACCGGCAGTCGTTCGGTACGGCCGGGATTCGCCGGCAGTCGTCATCGGTACGGCCGGGGGCGCCGGGCGGTGCAAAGGGCGCAGCCCCGCCGACGGGGGAAGATCGGCGGGGCTGCGTGGTGCGGCAGTGGCTCGGTGGGCGTGGTGCCCGGTGGGGCGGGCCGCTCAGTGGACGGAGTGCTCCTCCAGCGGGAAGGTCCCGCCGACGACGTCCTCGGCGAACGCCTTCGCCGCGTTGCCCATGACCTCGCGCAGGTCGGCGTACTTCTTGACGAACTTCGGCACCCGGCCGCCGGTCAGCCCCATCATGTCCGTCCACACCAGCACCTGGGCGTCCGTCTCGGGACCCGCGCCGATACCGACCGTCGGGATGTGCAGGACCCGGGTCACCTCGGCCGCCAGCTCCGCCGGGACCAGCTCCAGCACGACCGCGAACGCGCCCGCGTCCTGGACGGCCTTGGCGTCGCGCAGCAGCTGCTGGGCGGCCTCCTCGCCGCGGCCCTGGACCCGGTAGCCCATGGCGTTGACGGACTGGGGGGTGAGGCCGATGTGGGCCATGACCGGGATGCCGGACTCCACGAGGAGCCGGATCTGCTCGTGGGACCTTTCGCCGCCCTCCAGTTTGACGGCGCCGACCCCCGCCTCCTTGACCAGCCGGGTGGCCGAGCGCAGCGCCTGGACCGGGCCCTCCTGGTAGGAGCCGAAGGGGAGGTCGCCGACGATGAGGGCGCGCCGGGTGCCGCGCACGACCGCGGCCGACAGCACGGTCATCTCGTCGAGGGTGACGGGCACGGTGGTCTCGTAACCGAGGTGGCAGTTGCCCGCGGAGTCGCCGACGAGCATGACCGGGATCCCGGCCTCGTCGAAGACGGACGCGGTCATCGCGTCGTACGCGGTGAGCATGGGCCACTTCTCGCCGCGTTCCTTGGCGAGGGCGATGTCGCGGACGGTGACACGGCGGGTGCCCTTGCCCCCGTACAGCGCGTTGCTGCCGCCGGAGGGCGTTGTCTGGGCAGCCGAGAGCTGCGTCATGGGAACGACTCCTTATGTCATCTCGAGGCACCCTCACGGTGTCCCCGGACCGCCTCCATGGTGGCACCTCGTGCCGGTGAGGGCCAGGGCACCCCGCGTGACGTTCCCCGCGCGTAAGATCTCGGTAAAGGATTTCCGATACGAGACGGTCTCGTATCGGAAAGAACCTAGGCTCGTCCCCATGACTACTCCTGCCGTCCCTGCCTCCCGGATACCGGAAGAGGTGCACCGGCGCCGCTGGGCGATCCTCGGCGTGCTGATGCTCAGCCTGCTGATCGTCGTCCTCGACAACTCCATCCTGAACGTCGCCATCAAGACGATCTCGACCCCCGCCCCGACCGGTCTGGGCGCGACGCAGAGCGAGCTGGAGTGGGCGATCAACGCCTACACGCTCGTCTTCGCGGGTCTGCTCTTCACCGCGGGTCTGCTCGGCGACCGGCTAGGCCGCAAGCTGGTCCTGCTCGGCGGGCTCGCCGTCTTCGGCATCGGCTCGGCGCTCGCCGCCGAGTCCGGCTCGCCGACCGAGCTGATCGTCTTCCGTGCGGTGATGGGTCTGGGCGCCGCCTTCGTGATGCCCGCGACCCTCGCCGTCCTCATGAACGTCTTCGAGCGCGACGAGCAGCCGAAGGCCATCGGCATCTGGGCCGGCGGCGTCGGCCTCGCCATCGCCATCGGCCCGATCACCGGCGGTCTGCTGCTCGACCACTTCTGGTGGGGCTCCGTCTTCCTCGTCAACGTGCCCATCGTGGTGCTCGCGATCGCCCTGATGCTGTGGCTGGTGCCGGACTCCCGCGACCCCAGCCCCGGCCGCATCGACCCCGCCGGCGTGGTCCTGTCCGTCGTCGGCCTGGTCCTGCTCGTCTACGGCATCATCAAGGGCGGCCAGCTCGCCGACTTCACCGATGCCACCGTGCTGGCGACCATCGCCGCCGGTCTCGCCGTCCTCGCCCTCTTCGTGGTGGTCGAGAAGCGCAGCGACCACCCGTCCATCGACATCACGTACTTCCAGAACAAGGTCTTCTCGGCCGCGATCGCGGTCATCGCGCTGGTCTTCTTCGCCCTGATGGGCGTGACCTTCTTCTCCGTCTTCTACACCCAGAGCGTGCGCGGCTACTCGCCGCTCCAGACCGGCCTGCTGATGCTGCCGCTCGCCGCCGCCCAGATGATCTTCGCGCCGCGGGCCCGGCTGGTCGTCGACCGCTTCGGCGTCAAGGCCACGACCACCGGCGGCATGCTCCTGATCGCCGCGACGCTCGCCGCGTTCGCCTCGTTCGAGAAGGACACCCCGATCTGGCTGCTGGAGGTCGTCTTCTTCCTCATGGGCACCGGCATGGCGCACATCATGACGCCGACCAGCGTCGTGATCATGCAGGCGCTGCCCCGTGAGAAGGCCGGCTCCGCCTCCGCGCTGAGCAACACCTTCCGGCAGGTCGGCGGCGCGCTCGGCATCGCCGTCCTCGGTTCGGTCCTGTCGGCGTCCTACCGCAGCGGCGTCGAGGACAGCCTCGGCGCGCTGCCGGCCGGGCTGCGCGACACCGCGGGCGAGTCCATCGAGGCCACGCTGGGCATCGCCGCCAAGCTGGGCGCCCGGGGCCAGGCCCTGGTCGAGCCCGCCGACGACGCGTTCCTGCACGCGATGCACGTCACCGCGCTGTGCGGCTCCGTCATCGCCCTCGTCGGCGCCGTCGTGGTCGCGGTGTTCCTGCCGGGCCGGCCCAAGGCCGGTCAGCAGGGCGAGCCGGAGCCGGAGCTGGTGGTGGCCGCGGAGTAGAAAGGCGTCGGGACGGGGAGCAGACCCGGGGGCCGGGGGAATCACCGAGAATTCACCCCAGCGCAACGAAGGGACGGACGACAGTGAGCCTCGCCGACACCAACGCTTCGGGAGCACCCGTGAGGGGACGCCCCCGCAGCGAGGCCGTGGAGCGCGCCATTCTCGAAGGAGCGATGAAACTCCTGGAGGACGGCGTGCCCCTGGCGGAGCTCTCCATCGAGCGCATCGCCCGTACGGCCGGGGTCGGCAAGGCCACCATCTACCGTCGCTGGAGCGGCAAGGAGGAGCTGTTCGTCGACGTGCTGCGCGCCGCCGAGCCCCCCGACCCCGAACTCCCCGGCACCTCCATGCGCGACGACCTGATCGTCCTGCTGGAGTCGCTGCGCCGGCGCGGTCTGGCCAACCGCTCCTCGGCGATCCTGCACAACGTCCACGTGCAGATGAAGAGCAGCCCGAAGATCTGGGCCGTCTACGACAGCACGGTGATAGCGCCCCGGCGCCGGCTCGGCGTGGAGATCCTGCGCCGCGGCCAGCGCAACGGCGAACTGCGCGCCGACGTCGACCTCGATCTGGTCAACGACATCTTCGTGGGCCCGCTCCTCGTCCGGACCGTCATGCGGCCGGACAGCGACCTTCCCGAGGACCTCGCGGAGCGGGTGGTCGACACCCTGCTCGAGGGACTGCGCCCGGCCGGCTCGTCCGTCTCCTGAGAGCGTCCGTCTCCTGAGGGCGTCCGTCTCCTGAGGGCGTCCGTCTCCTGAGGGCGTCCGTCTCCTGAGAGTTCCGGACGGAGGCGGGCCCGGCCGGCGCCACTTCCGTCCGGAGCTCCGAGCCCTGCCCGCCCACCGCCCGAATGTGCGCGTTTCGTCACAGACCGCTCGCCCCGGTCCGCAAGCGGAACTCCCGGCGCCGCCACGGACGTCCTCGTGCCCGTACGGCCGTCATGGGGCGGCGGGGATCGGAGCCGATCATCCCCTAGGGTCATAGGGACGTAGGGGACGACGGTGTGCTGGCGGGTAGTGAGGCGACGGTATGGCGCAGCAGGCGTATGTGACGGAGACGGACGACGGTGTCTCGGACGATGAGCGTCCGGACTCCCGGTTCCGCCGCCTGACGGGGCGTCTGCTCGGCGGCTGGCGCGGGGACCCGCGGATCTGGCGGCGGGGCATCGTCCTCGCGGTGATCGCGCTGCTGCTGGCCCTGGTGATGCTGCTGCACTCGCGCATCCCGAACACCGTCGGCAACCTCGGCTCCCTCACGGAGACCTTCCTGCCCTGGTGCGGCCTGCTCGTGCCGGTGCTGCTGGTCCTGGCGCTGGTGCGCAGGTCGGCGACCGCGCTGATCGCGGTGCTGCTGCCGGCGATCGTGTGGCTGAACCTGTTCGGGGGACTGCTCACGGACAAGGCGGGCGCCGGCGGGGACCTCGTGGTGGCCACCCACAACGTCAACGCCGACAACGCCGACCCCTCGGGCACCGCTCGCGCCGTCGCCGCGTCCGGCGCGGACGTCCTGGCCCTGGAGGAGCTGAAGGCGTCCGAGGTCGGGACCTACGAGAAGGCGCTGGCCCCGACGTACACGTACCACTCGGTGCAGGGCACGGTCGGGCTGTGGAGCAAGTACCCGCTCTCGTCCGTCGCGGCCGTCGACATCAAGCTGGGCTGGGTCCGGGCGATGCGGGCGACCGTGGCGACCCCGGCCGGTGACGTCGCCGTCTACGTCGCCCATCTGCCGTCGGTGCGGGTGAAGATGAACGCCGGGTTCACCGCCCGCCAGCGCGACACGAGCGCCGACGCGCTCGGCGAGGCCATCGCCGACGAGGGGCTCGACCGGAAGATCCTGCTCGGTGACCTGAACGGCACCATGAACGACCGCGCCCTGAACGCCGTCACCTCCCAGATGCGCTCCACCCAGGGCGCGGCGGGCAGCGGCTTCGGGTTCAGCTGGCCGGCGTCGTTCCCGATGGCGCGGATCGACCAGATCATGGTGCAGGGCGTCGACCCGGTGAGCTCGTGGACGCTGCCGGCCACCGGCAGCGACCATCTGCCGGTGGCCGCGCGGGTGGACCTCGCCACGAGCGGCTCCTGAAAGGGCCCCTCCGAGCGGCCCCTGAAGAGCTGTCACGGCCGCCGTGAGCGGTCCTCTGGGCCGCCGCGAGCGGTTCCCGGGGGCCGCCGCGATCCTTCGTAACCTCGTCTTCACCCTGAGGAATACCGGACGCGCGAGACTTTGTTCCGTCATTGAACATAAGATGGACGCAACTTCGCTCGGAAAGGCCCCTCATGCCCCTGGCCCTGCTCGCCCTCGCCGTCGGCGCCTTCGGCATCGGTACGACCGAGTTCGTGATGATGGGGCTGCTCCCCGACGTCGCGGACGACCTGCGCATCTCCATACCAGGCGCCGGACATCTCGTCTCCGCCTACGCCCTCGGTGTCGTCGTCGGCGCCCCCCTGCTGGCCGCGGCCACCGCGCGGCTGTCCCGCCGCCGGGTCCTCATCGCCCTGATGGCCCTGTTCGTGGCCGGCAACGCCCTCTCCGCCCTCGCCCCCGACTACGACTGGCTGCTGGCCGCCCGCTTCCTCAGCGGCCTTCCGCACGGCGCCTTCTTCGGCGTCGGCGCGGTCGTCGCGACGGGCCTGGTCGCCCCGGAGCGCAAGGCCCGCTCGGTCTCCCTGATGTTCCTCGGGCTGACCGTCGCCAACGTCGCGGGCGTCCCGGTCGCCACCCTCATGGGCCAGCACCTGGGCTGGCGGGCCACCTTCCTCGGCGTCAGCGCGATCGGCCTCGCGGCGATCGTCGCGCTGGCGCTGCTGATCCCGCACGACCGCACCCACACCCCCGCGAGCGGGCTGCGCGGCGAACTGGCCGAGCTGCGGTCGCTGCCGGTGTGGCTGGCGCTCGGCACCACGGTCGCGGGCTTCGGCGCGCTGTTCGCCGCGTACAGCTACATCACCCCGATGCTCACCGGCGCCGCCGGGTACGCCGATTCCAGCGTGACGCTGCTGCTGGCCCTGTTCGGCGTGGGCGCCACCGTGGGCAACCTGCTCGGCGGACGTCTCGCGGACCACGCCATGCGCCGCACCCTCTTCGGCGGTCTGGCCTCGCTGGCCGTCGTCCTGGCGGTCTTCCCGCTGCTGATGCGCACCGAGTGGAGCGCGGGACTCGCGGTCGTCCTGCTCGGCGTCGCCGCGTTCGTCACCGGTTCGCCGCTCCAGCTGATGGTCATGGAGAAGGCGTCGGCGGCGCCGTCCCTGGCCTCCTCCGCCAACCAGGCCGCGTTCAACCTGGCCAACGCGGGCGGCGCGTGGATCGGCGGCCTGGCCCTGGCCGCCGGCTTCGGCGTGACGTCACCGGCCCTCGCGGGCGCGGGTCTTGCGCTGCTCGGCCTCGCGGTGGCGGCCGTCGCCCACCTGGTGGACGTCCGGCGCGCGGCCCCGGCGGCCGGGCGGGAGCGCGTCGTCGCCACCCACCTGCTCGACCGCCCCGGCGCCCTGCACCACTGAGCGGGCGGCGCCCGGCGCCCCGCACCACCGGAACCGGCCCCGGCCCCGCCCCCGTTCGCGGGGCCGGGCCGGTTTCCGTGGCGGTCGGCGACCGGTCGGTGACCGGTCAGTGACCGGGCTCGGCGGGGTCGAAGCGGGCCAGGTCGAGCAGCCAGGACCGGGCCGTGCTGTCGGAGGGCGCGCGCCAGTCGCCGCGCGGCGAGAGCGATCCGCCGGCCGAGACCTTCGGCCCGTTCGGCATGGCCGAGCGCTTGAACTGCGCGAACCCGAAGAAGCGGCGGCAGAACACCTCCAGCCAGCGCCGGATCTCCGGCAGGTCGTACGCCACCCGCTCGGCCTCGGGGAAGCCCGGCGGCCAGGCGCCGGTGTCCGGGTCGTGCCAGGCGTGCCAGGCCAGGAAGGCGATCTTCGACGGCCGGAAGCCGTAGCGCAGCACGTGGAAGAGGGTGAAGTCGTGCAGCGCGTACGGGCCGATCTTCGACTCGGTGGACTGCATCTCCTCGCCCGGCACGAGCTCCGGGCTGATCTCGGTGTCGAGGATCGCGACGAGGGTGCGGTCGGTGTCCTCGTCGAACTGCCGGCTGCCGATGACCCAGCGGATCAGATGCTGGATCAGCGTCTTCGGCACACCCGAGTTGACGTTGTAGTGGCTCATCTGGTCGCCCACGCCGTACGTGGACCAGCCGAGCGCCAGTTCCGACAGGTCGCCGGTGCCCAGCACGATGCCGCCGCGCTGGTTGGCGAGCCGGAACAGGTAGTCGGTGCGCAGTCCGGCCTGCACGTTCTCGAAGGTGACGTCGTACACCGGCTCGCCGGCGGCGAAGGGGTGGTCCATCTCCTCCAGCATCAGCCGGGCGGTCGGCGTGATGTCCAGTTCGGCCGCGGTGACGCCGAGGGAGCGCATCAGGTCGTGCGCGTTGCCCTTCGTGTGGTCGCTGGTGGCGAAGCCGGGCAGGGTCCAGGCCAGGATGTCGCTGCGCGGACGGCCCGCCCGGTCCATCGCGCGGGCGGCGACGATCAGCGCGTGCGTGGAGTCGAGACCGCCGGACACCCCGATGACCACCTTCGGGTCACCGATCGCCGCGAGCCGCTGCTGGAGCCCCGCGACCTGGATGTTGTACGCCTCGTAGCAGTCCAGGGCCAGCCGGTCGGGGTCGGCGGGCACGAACGGGAAGCGCTCGACGCGCCGCCGCAGGCCCAGGTCGGCGGCCGGCGGGTCCAGCCGGAACGGCACCGTGCGGAAACCGGCGGTGCGGGCGCCGTGGGTGCGCCGGTTGTCGTCGAAGGTGCCCGTGCGGCTGCGCTCCTGGCGCAGCAGGTCGAGGTCGACGTCGGCCACCGCGGCCTGGTCCCCGAGCGGGAAGCGGCCGGACTCGGCCAGCAGCGCCCCGTTCTCGTAGATCATGGTCTGGCCGTCCCAGGACAGGTCGGTGGTCGACTCGCCGAGACCGGCCGCCGCGTACACGTACGCGGCGATGCAGCGCGAGGACGCCGAGCGGCACATCAGCTTGCGGTCCTCGGCCCGGCCGACGGTGATCGGGCTGCCGGAGAGGTTGGCGAGGACGGTGGCGCCCGCCAGGGCCGCCTCGGCGCTCGGCGGCACCGGCACCCACATGTCCTCGCAGATCTCCGTGTGCAGCACCAGCCCCGGGACGTCGTCGGCGGCGAACAGCAGGTCCACGCCGAACGGCACCGGCTCGCCGCCGACCCGGATGGTGCCGCCGCGCTCGTCGTCGCCCGCGGCGATCTGGCGCTGCTCGTAGAACTCCCGGTAGTTCGGCGGGTACGACTTGGGCACGACACCCAGGACCCGGCCGCGGTGCACGGTCACCGCGCAGTTGTAGACCCGGTTGCGGTGGCGCAGCGGGGCGCCCACGACCAGGACCGGCAGCAGGTCGGCCGACCCCGCCACCACCGTCCGCAGCGCCTCCTCGACCCGGTCGAGCAGCGCGTCCTGGAGCAGCAGGTCCTCGATCGAGTAGCCGCACAGCACCATCTCCGGGAAGACGGCGACGGCGACACCGTCCTCGGCGCAACTGCGCGCCTGGCGCAGGACCGCCTCGGCGTTGGCGTGCGGGTCCGCGATGGCGGTGTGGCCCGTGCAGGCGGCGACGCGTGCGAAGCCGTGCTGGTAGAGCGACCTGAAGTTCAGAGGAGGCACGCGCCCAGTGTAATCGTCAGAGCGACACGATGGGGGGCGGGGGCGGGGCGTGGCCCGCCCCCGCCGTGCGGAAGGGACACGGAACAGCTCAGTTCCCGTGTCCCTTCACGCATGCTGCCGGTGCCTCAGCGGCGGCCGAACGAGCGGACGTAGCCGTTCGCCGGCGTGCCCACGCCGGTCACGTCGTCGTAGCCCTTCACGGCCGACAGCGAGCTGTCCTTGCCGAGGCTGCGGACCGAGACGACCTGGCCGCCGGTGGCGTCGTAGCCGTTCACGAAGTCGACGCGGGCCACGGCCAGGCCGGAGCCGGTCGGGTTGTCCGTGACGTCGTGGTAGGCCTTCGTGCCGTACTTGGCGTAGATCGACGGGTTGGCGAAGCCGAGCGCCTTGCCGCCGCCGGCCTGCTGCGCCAGCGCCTGCACGGCCGCGATGACCGGCGCGGCGAGCGAGGTGCCGCCGATGCGGTACTCGCTGTACGCCTCGGTGCCGTCCGCCTGGGTCTGCGTCTGGCCCACCTTGAAGCCGGTGTTCGGGTCGGCGATCGCGGAGATGTCCGGGACGACGCGGTTGCCGGCGGCGTTGTTCGCCTTGGCGAGCGAGTCCGGGACGACACCCTTCTGGTAGAAGGGCTGCGCCACCGTCGCGCTGGTGCCACCGCCCGCGCCCGAGGTGAACGCGCCGGGGAAGTCCGTCCAGCTCTTGCCGTCCGGGGACAGCACGGCCTTCTGGGTGCCCCAGCCGGTCTCCCACAGGTACTTGTCGCCCTTGCCGACCGCCAGCGAGGTACCGCCGACCGCGGTCACCCACGCCGAGTTGGCCGGGGTGTCGACCTGCTTCGTACCGGTGTTGGCGACCTCGTCGCCGTTGTCGCCGGAGGAGAAGTAGAAGCCGATGCCCTCGACCGCGCCGAACTGGAAGACCTGGTCGTAGGCGGCCGCGAGGTCGGGCGTCTGGTTGGCCTCGATGTCGCCCCAGGAGTTGGAGACGATGTCGGCCAGGTGGTTGTCCACGACCTTGCTGAGCGAGTCGAGCAGGTCGTCGTCGTAGCAGGACGCCCCGCCCACGTAGGTGATCTGGGCGTCCGGCGCGACCGCGTGCACGGCCTCGACGTCGAGGGTCTCCTCGCCGTACCAGCCGGCCGCCCCGCACTCCTCGGTCTTCGTGTAGTTCTTGGGCAGCACCTGGCGCAGCTGCCCGGTCTTCCACGCGGCGTCGCCGTGCTGCTTGGCGTAGGTGGCCGCGTCGAAGGCGATGGTCGGCGAGGCGTAGGCGTCGGTGATGGCGACGCGCACGCCCTTGCCGGTGTAGTCGCCCGCGCCGTACGCGGCGCGCAGCTGCTTGCCGGTGTAACCCTCCACGGCGTACGGGATCTTCTTGCCGTACGCGCTCGGCAGCGTGCTCGCGGTGTTCGAGCCGTAGTACGAGGAGAACGGCCCGGAGTTCTTGAAGACGCTGTCCGGCGGCGGCAGTTGTTCCTTGGCACTGGCCCGGTGCGGGGCGTTGTCCAGGCCGGTGACGGTCAGGACGGCGCCCTCGAGGCTCTCCGGCGCGGAGGCCGTCTTCGACGGCGCGCGATAAGTCTTCGAGCCCTTGGTGTAGTTGTGCAGCTGGGTGCCGAACGCCTTCTCGGCGGCGGCCACGTCACCGCTGACGGAGACGTAGTGCGCCGTGGTGCCCGTGACCTTCAGTCCGGCCGAGGCCAGCCAGGCCTTGACCGCCTTCACCTGGGCCTCGGTCGCGCCGAAGCGGGCCTGGGCCTCACCGGCGCTCAGGTACCTGCCGTAGGCGGCGGAGGCCGGGTCGGACACCGCCTTCGCGTAGGCCGCGAGGCCGGCCGCGTTCCGGCCGGCCAGGTAGACCCGGGCGGAGACCTGCGCGGTGTCCGCGGTCGCGCCCTTGTCGGCCTTGGCCGTGGCCCAGACGGGCTTGGTGCCCGCGAGCGTGTCGCGGCCCGGGTTGTCCACGGCGTGTGCCGCGGGTATGCCGAACGCCAGCGCGCCCGCGAGCATCGGCAGTGTCGCCGCCAGGCTCGCTCCGGCGCGCATCTTGGCGCGGTTGGATCTCATAGAACCCCCTGCATTGCGGTTCGCATGCATGTAGTGGTTGGCCGTCATGCGATCCGCGCGGAGCCCGCGGCGTTCGGCCCGCGAATGGATCACACGATGGGCCCACTCTTTCGATGAACCGTTCATGCCAGGGGAATGAAAAGGCCAAGAAGATCCCAAGGACGCTCTGTCCGAGAGGATTTGGGGCGTAGATCCGTCGGCCCGACCACGGACCACGCCCCGTGCGTGTTGTGGACGCGGTTATGAACGCGCCTGTGCGCCCCGCGCCTTGAGCATGTCCGCCATCAGGGCGATCTCGGACTGCTGCGCGTCGACCATGCCCTGCGCGAGCCGCTTCTCCACCCCGACCGTGCACGCCGAGACACAGCCCTCGGCCATGTGGATGCCGCCCTTGTGATGGTCCGTCATCAGCTGGAGGTAGAAGATCTCCGCCTGCTTGCCGTCGAGCGTGCCGAGCTTCTTCATCTCGGTGTTCGTCGCCATGCCCGGCATCAGCGAGCCGTCCTTGCCGGAGGCCATGTCGCCCATGCCCATCCAGGTCATCGGGGCGTCGGCGGAGACCTTCGGCAGCCCCCACAGGTCGAGCCAGCCCAGCAGCATGCCGCGCTGGTTGGCCTGCGTCTGCGCGATGTCGTAGGCGAGGCGCCGGACTTCCGGGTCCTCGGTGCGGTCGCGCACGATGTACGACATCTCGACGGCCTGCTGGTGGTGGACCGCCATGTCCCGCGCGAACCCGGCGTCCGCGGAGGCGGCCAAGGGCGTGGCGGCGGTGGGGCCGTGGTCCTCGGCGACCGCGTAGGTGATCGCGCCGGCCGCGACGAGGGCCGCCGCGGCGGCCCCCGTGATCAGTCCGACGTGCCTCACTGCGACAGCCCGCCCGTGCAGGCGGCGCCGGGCTCGGGGGTCTGCTCGCCCTGGACGAACTTCGCGAAGAAGGCGTCGACGTCCGGGTCGCTCGCGCTCTTGACCGTGCGCTGGTGCGCCCATGCCGTCAGCATGATCGGGTCCTTCTGCTTGTCGTCCGGGCTCATCAGCGTGTACGGCGTCTTCTTCACCTTCGCCGCGAGCGCGTCCACATCGGCCTTGGCGGCCTTGCTGTTGTACGTCACCCACACCGCGCCGTGCTCCAGCGAGTGCACGGCGTTCATGTTGTTCAGCGCCTTGTCGTAGACGTCGCCGTTGCAGTTCATCCACACCTGGTTGTGGTCCCCGCCGACCGGCGGCTCCACCGGGTACGTGACGGTCTTGGCGACATGGGTGCGGCCCAGCTTGCCCTGCCATGTCTTCACGCCGTCCTTGCCGGTGGTGAAGTGCCCCGAGGTCTTCGCGCCGGCCGCCGCGGTGTCGTCGGACTGCGACCGCACGACGAAGACACCGCCGGCCACCAGCCCCGCGACGACCACCACGGAAGCCGCGATCACGAGGATCCGGTTGCGCCGCTCGCGGGCCTGTTCGGCGCGCCGCATCTCCGCTATACGGGCCTGGCGCGCCGCGCCGCTGCTCTTCTTGGCGGAAGCCATGAGATCTGTCCTTCTGGGGAAAGGGGGGCGGGACGGTGAGACCGTTCGGGTGCGCCGATCGTAAGGGGAGAGATGCCCGCTCTCGTAGTGAGGGCGGGGGAAAGGCCGGAACGATACGATCCGGCCAGATAATTTGAAGCCTGGATGCGCATTATCTACCCTGGGTGCATGCGGCTGCTGCGCTCCACCGACCTGGCTCTGCGCGTTCTGATGCGCCTGGCCGTCGCCGGCGGGCCCACGCCCACGACCCGCGAGGTCGCCGAGGACATGGGCGTCCCCTACACCCACACCGCGAAGATCGTGGCCGAGCTCCAGCACATGGGGCTGCTCGACGCCCGCCGCGGCCGCGGCGGCGGACTCTCGCTCACCGAGAAGGGCCGCACGGTGTCGGTGGGCGCCGTCGTGCGCAGCTTCGAGGGCGAGGGCGACGTCGTCGAGTGCGAGGGCGCCACGCCCTGCCCCCTCAACACCGCCTGCCGGCTGCGCGGGGCCCTGCGCCGGGCCCAGGAGGCCTTTTACGCCACCCTGGACCCGCTCACCATGCAGGACATCATCGCCGGGCCGACCGGGCCGCTGCTGCTGGAGATCTCCAGGCCGGGCTGACCGGGGCGGTCAGGAGCCCTCGGGGCCCACCGCGACCGGGAGCGGGGTGCCGTCGGCGTCGCCGCCGGCCCTGGCGGCCGCGGACGAGGCGGGCAGGCGCTTGCCCAGGGTGATGAACAGGAGCACCAGACCGGCGGTGAGCAGGATGTGGCCGATCCCGGCTACGACGGCGATCCCCTCGTTGCTCGCATGCCCCAGCACCGTCAGGGTGCCGTGCAGGGTCATCATGGCGACCGTCACCACGAGACCGGCGTTGTAGATCCAGAAGAACCACCCGAACAGCCGGTGCGAGGTCAGCTCGAACTGCTTCTCCAGGGCCAGCACGATGAGGAAGAACAGCATGCCGAGGGCCAGCACATGCGTGTGCACGACGCCGAGCTGGGTGTTGCCGGTGAAGTCCTCGGCCTTGGTGAGCTCGCGGTAGTACAGGCCGCTGAGCACTCCGACGATCATGTAGATGTGCGCGGTGTAGAGGATCTTCCTCATGTGTGCGGTCCCCCTGGAGCCGTGAGCCGATGAGCGGGCCAGCCGTTGATCCACCCACCTTGCGCAGCCCGGGCCCGCCGGTCAACGACAAAACCTGATGGCGAGTCACTATCTCTGTTCGACAGGCCCGCAGGGCCGGACGCGGCACTGCGCGACGGGATGGACCGACGGGATGGACCGGCAGGGCGGACCGACGGGATGGACCGGCAGGGCGGACCGACGGGATGGGCCGGCAGGGCGGGCCTGCCTCCGGAGGCAGGCCCGCCCCGGTCCCGCTCCGGAGGCAGGCCCGCCCCGGTCCCGCCGCTCAGGCCCCCGCGAGCCACAGGTCCGGCCCGAACACCTCGTAGTGGATGTCCGCCGCGGCCACGCCCTTCTCGATCAGCTGGCTGCGCACCGCCCGCATGAACGGCAGCGGCCCGCACAGGTACGCGTGCGTGCCCGCCGGGACGGTCACGTCCGTGAGGTCGACCAGGCCGGTACGGGCGGTCCCCTCCGGCGCCTGGCTCTCGTACCAGAAGTGGACGGGCGCCTGCGGGAGCTTCGCCGCGTACGCCTCGTGCTCGGCGCGCAGCGCGTGGTGTGCCGGGGAGCGGTCCCCGTGGACGACCGTGACCGGGGCGCTGTGGCCCGTCTCCGCCAGCCGTCCCAGCATCGCGACGATCGGGGTCACGCCGATGCCGGCCGAGGCGAGCAGCAGGGGCGTGTCCGCGGCGCCGTCGAGCACCAGGTCGCCGTACGGCTCGGAGAGCTCCAGGGTGTCGCCCTCCCGCACGTGCGCGTGCAGCTGGTTCGAGACCTCGCCCTGCGGCGTCGTGGCGTCGCCCGGGACCCGCTTGACGCTGATCTGGCGCAGAGCGTCGGAGCCGGGCGCGCCCGAGAGGCTGTACTGGCGTATCTGACGGGCGCCGTCGGGGAGTCCGACACGGACGGAGACGTACTGGCCGGCCCGGAAGTCGCGCACCGGGCCCCCGTCGAGCGGGCGCAGCCGGAAGGTGACGACGTCCTCCGTCTCCGCGACGCGCTCCACGACCTGCCACTTCCGCCACTCGGCGGTTCCGCTCTCCTCGTACAGCCGTCGCTCGATCGCGATCAGCGCGTTCGCCATCAGCCAGTAGACCTCGGTCCAGGCGGCCGCGACCTCGGGAGTGACCGCCTCGCCGAGCACGTCGGCGATGGCGGCGAAGAGGTGCTCGTGGACGACCGCGTACTGCTCGGGTTTGACGCCCAGCGAGGCGTGCTTGTGGGCGATGCGGCCCAACATGGCGTCCGGCCGCCGGTCGGGGTGCTCCAGGAGGTGCGTCGCGAAGGCGGCGATGGACCCGGCCAGCGCCTGGCGCTGGGTGCCCGCGGCCTGGTTGCCGCGGTTGAACAGGTCGCGCAGCAGCTCGGGGTGGGCGGCGAACAGCCCGGTGTAGAAGCGGTCGGTGATCTCGCCGAGGGACGCGCCCACGGCGGGCAGCGTGGCGCGGACGGTGGCGGCGGACTGTTCGGACAGCATCGGGTACTCCTCGGAATCGATGATCGATCGCTCGGCTCTGTGGCACACCGTAGTAAAACTTGCATTTGAGATGCAAATTTAAGGGCCGGATTCGAGACGACCGGGGGCGGCCATTACGGATGTCGCCCCGAGCAGGCAAGATGGGCTTCAGAGCAGTACATCTGCTGTACGTGAGGCGTTCAGCCCGATGACGACGGGACGATCAAGGTCTGCAACGCGCATGAAATGGTGTTGTGGTGGGATGCTCAGGTGCCCGACCGCTTCCCGCGATGCGGGGGACAGGCGGCCTGACCAGCAAGGATGGGGAAGCGGAAGATGGACAAGCAGCAGGAGTTCGTGCTCCGGACCTTGGAGGAGCGCGACATCCGGTTCGTACGGCTGTGGTTCACGGACGTACTGGGTTTCCTCAAGTCCGTGGCCGTGGCCCCTGCCGAGCTCGAGCAGGCCTTCGACGAGGGCATCGGCTTCGACGGCTCGGCGATCGAGGGTTTCGCCCGGGTCTACGAGTCCGACATGATCGCCAAGCCGGACCCGTCCACCTTCCAGGTCCTGCCGTGGCGCGCCGAGGCCCCGGGCACCGCCAGGATGTTCTGCGACATCCTGATGCCGGACGGCTCCCCGTCCTTCGCCGACCCGCGCTACGTCCTCAAGCGCGCCCTGGCCCGCGCCTCCGACCTGGGCTTCACCTTCTACACCCACCCCGAGATCGAGTTCTTCCTGCTGAAGAACAAGCCCCTCGACGGCTCCCGCCCGACCCCGGCCGACAACTCCGGCTACTTCGACCACACCCCGCAGAACGTCGGCCAGGACTTCCGCCGCCAGGCCATCACCATGCTGGAGTCGATGGGCATCTCGGTCGAGTTCAGCCACCACGAGGGCGCCCCCGGCCAGCAGGAGATCGACCTGCGCTACGCCGACGCGCTCTCCACGGCCGACAACATCATGACCTTCCGGCTGATCATGAAGCAGGTCGCGCTGGAGCAGGGCGTGCAGGCCACCTTCATGCCGAAGCCGTTCTCGGAGTACCCGGGCAGCGGCATGCACACCCACCTCTCCCTCTTCGAGGGCGACCGCAACGCGTTCTACGAGTCCGGCGCCGAGTACCAGCTCTCCAAGGTCGGCCGCTCCTTCATCGCGGGCCTGCTGCGGCACGCCGCGGAGATCTCCGCCGTCACCAACCAGTGGGTCAACTCCTACAAGCGCATCTGGGGCGGCTCGGAGCGCACCGCGGGCGCCGGCGGCGAGGCCCCCTCGTACATCTGCTGGGGCCACAACAACCGCTCGGCCCTGGTCCGCGTCCCGATGTACAAGCCCGGCAAGACCGGTTCCGCCCGCGTCGAGGTCCGCTCCCTCGACTCCGGCACCAACCCCTACCTGGCCTACGCCGTGCTCCTGGCGGCCGGCCTCAAGGGCATCGAGGAGGGCTACGAGCTGCCGCCCGGCGCCGAGGACGACGTCTGGGCGCTGTCCGACGCCGAGCGGCGTGCGATGGGCATCGAGCCCCTCCCGCAGAACCTCGGCGAGGCCCTGAGCCTGATGGAACGCAGCGACCTCCTCGCGGAGACCCTCGGCGAGCACGTCTTCGACTTCTTCCTGCGCAACAAGCGCCAGGAGTGGGAGGAGTACCGCAGCGAGGTCACCGCGTTCGAGCTGCGGAAGAACCTGCCGGTGCTGTAAACGCAGGTCACAGCGGGTTCCCCGCCGACACGACGTGTGGGGCCGACGGTCATGGACCGTCGGCCCCGCCGCGTCTCACCGACCCTGGGCCGTCTCTGGGCCGTCCGGCCTCGGAACGGTGCCGTCGTAGAGGTCGTCGACGGCTTTCCGGGCCCGCGCGTCACTGCTCGGCATGAGGTGTGTGTAGACGCGGAGCGTGAAGCCCGGATCGTTGTGCCCGAGGTAGCTGCTCAGAGCCTTGACGTTCTCGCCGGCGTCGAGCAGTACCGAGGCGTAGAAGTGCCTGAGGGCGTGCATGCCGTGCTCGCGGGCTGCCTGGTGACGCTCGCCGGGCCTGGGCTGGGGAATGACTCCAGCAGCGACAAGAGCGGGTTTCCAGGAGTGCGTGTTGAAGTCGGTCCGCCGGACCGCGCCGCCGTTGAGACGGCTGAACAGAAGCCGCTTCGTGACGAGAGGACCGTCCGGCCGCAGCCACGGCAAGGTGACGTCGACCGGCGGGAACGCATCTATGTGCTGCTTCAGGGCTTGAGCGACGCGGTCCGGCAAGGGAACGTCCCGCTCTTTGTTCCGCTTCGGTGGGGCGAAGACGAGATGCCCCCTGGCCACCTTCACCTGACAGGCGATGCGCAGCCATCCCGAGTCGAACCCGATCGCGTCGGCAGCAAGCCCGAAGATTTCCCCCTGCCGGAGTCCGCACCCGCCCCCGAGGTCGACGGCCGCACGGAAACGCAGGGGGAGTGCCGCGCGTACCGCAAAGCCGCGCTCAGCGCTCCACGGCACCACGCGCGTCGTTCCGGCGGCCGGAAGGCGGACGGACTGCGCGTGGCAGGGATTCTTGGCGAGGTGTCCGTCATCGACTGCCGCATTGAGGATCGTCGACACGTTGTTGTAGATCACGCGCTGATACGAGGACGCCGGCACGGCCTGCTCCAGCTTGCTGAGCCAGTCGCGGATGTGCTCGGGCTTGAACGAACCAAGAGGGCGCGACCCCAGATAGGAGGGGATGGCGTGACCGCGAATCGCAGACTCGACCGACTCTCGCGTGGTCAGAGCGGTTGTCTGCGTGGCCAGCCACTTCTTGTTTCAAAGATGCCGATGGCTATTCGTCCGGGAGTGAACTCGTGGCCTCGTCCCGGGCCTTCGAGGCTTGCCAGTCTCGCCTCCAGGGTGGAGCACTCTATTTTCAGTTCTTCGGCGCGCAACTTCACGCGCTTCAATTCCGCGCTCAGTTCCTCGACTTCCCGTTGGAGTTGGCATTGTTGCTCAAGTGGCGAATTTTTATCTTCGGTGACTCTGGCGAGTCGCAGTTCGGACATCGCATGCTGCTCTCGCGACTCGCACAGTGTCTGCAAGGCGCAATATCGAGTCTACGAGTCTCTGCTCGACTAGCTGTCGCTTTTGTGCGGAAGATCCGGTGAATGTTGGAGGCTTTAGACCTGGCGGTGCTGTTGCAAGCTTGGCCCCCTCGGCGGCTCGGGTAAACCGAGCCGATAGCAGGCGAAAATGGGGGTCGCTGTCGATCAAAGGTACGGCTTGATTTTCAAGGGCGAACAGATCGATGACACTTTGATCGGCCATGTCTGCTTGAAGGTCACCAGTCACAAAATAGCGTCGGCCGACGCATTTTCCAAAAGAGGAGTTGGGTCGACGAATCGCACCACTCCTTCTCGCTCTAGTAGCGCATACCGGTTGGCGACCTCTGTTCACTCCTGGCTCAAGCGATAGGCTGCATCGTCGGTAAGGAATGGCTGATGGTTCTCCACCGAGTACAGTCCGGCACGTGCTTTGGGAGTCTTGGGGTCGATGAAAAGTACTTCGTCGTAAAGGAGCATTGCGCGCTTGAGCGTCTGCTCGCTCAAGCTACGAGAAAATGGGTAGTAGACGGCTCGAACGCTCAGATCCGAGTTAGGTAGCGACACTGTCAGCGCCTTCCAACCCAGGCTTTTTCTGCCCTACATCTCCATGCTATGCGGACACATGCTCCAGCACGATCCGAGCCCTCAGATGCCCTAGGAGCAGCCGTCGGCAATGCGAGACCGCAGTCTCCGAACCTCTCACACCCGGTGCCGCAGCGGTTGCGCACCGAGGACTTATGTCCCGGGAACGCCTACGGCCTCCTCCGCCAGGTCTGCCCCCAATCGCGTACCCTGGCACGCCCGCGAAATGGGCAAGCGTTCCTGCCCGTTGGGGCACGAGCCAGCCGTTCTGGGCCTGAACGGGACGCCGTGCGCCCGCGACGGCACTTGACCTCCGAAGCGCGCGGTGCCCACTGGCCTCGCACGTGGACGGACGCGGTCTCGTCCATTCACTCGTTGGCCACGCGCCCGGCTGCACGCTGCTGCCCTATGGATCCATACAATCACTCACTGTAGCCATGGTGGCGTGTGCCAAGAGTGCGGTACTCGGCGTGGAGGTGACGGTGTGACCGATGACCGCGAGAGCGCGGCTTCAGCCGAGCCTGAGAGCGCAAAGCCGCGCTCGAGTGAGAGGCGCACACGCCCCGTGCGCCTGACGGTGGACCTCGATCCGGTGCTGCATCGTCGGTTGAAGCAGTGGGCAGGCAATGCCGCTGTCGAGCTGGACGTGGTCGACGTGTCGCTCGCCAAGGTCTTCCGTGCGCTGGTGCACCGTCTCACCGTCGACCAGGCGCTCGCCGTTGCCGTTCTGAAGGACCTCCGCGACCGATAGGCGACACCATAAGGGGATGGAAAGTCACCCAAAGCTAGGCTCTCTTCGCCGATTTGAACTCCCAGGAGCTCGCATTTTCGGAGAATTCCACCCGTAATTGCTGCATTCCGTAATGCAGTATCGCGCTTGCGTGCCGAAGAGCGCTGTGCGACGTTGGACTTCGGTGCCTTCGGTGCGTCAAATCGGCCAGGCCGCCCGGGAAGTCGCTCAGGCCGGCGAAGTGTAGGCCGAAAAGGGTTCCAAGCCGCGGAAGCGAAGTCCGCGTCCGCGTGATCGGTGGATGCGCCAACCAACCCGAAATGCACGCGGCGAGTCAGCGGAGGTGTGGCAGCGCCGTCGGCGCACTCGACAGGGCCGACCAACGCAAACCTATGGAGGCCACAATGTCTGTTCAGGCTTGTAGCAGGAAAGCGAAGGTCATCGGGGGCGCCGTGCTGGCGCTGGCCGCACTGGCGGCTGTCAATCCCGCGACAGCCGGTTCGGCACAGGCTGACGAGAATAGTAGCAGGGTCAACCTCGCGGTGACGGCGAGCTGCAGTCGGTTCGCCGACGATTCGGTCCCCACTAACCTGACGGTCACCACCACCATCAATCCGGAGACGAAGACGAAGGCCACAGACACCGACAACGAGTCGGTGACCTTCGGCTCCCTGAGGTTCAGGCAGATTCCGTCGACCGGTACTAAAGCGACGGCCACGGTCACCTGCGAAGACCCCGACGGGAACAGCCAGGCCTTCACAAGCAAGCCCTTCACCATCAAGCGCCCAGCCGGGACCGCGATCGCGCAGAACGTCACCGTCTCCTGAGCCTCATTCGGTGCAGGCCCCCGGAGGCCGGTCCCCACGGACCGGCCTCCGGGTTGTTGCGCACGTCCGCCTCCGCGGATGGTGGGGTGATTGACCACGTCGACCGCGGCCACCGCTTCGGCGTAGGCGTCCTGCAAAGCGAGTTACGCGGGTTCGGTTCCGCAGGTTCACGCCCCGTACGCGCCCTCGGCGCTCGCCACGGCGCATCACGCGGTCTAGCCTCACCTGGACAAACGCCATTTCACCTGCTCAGCGACTTAGCTTGACAGTCTCCGCAGAAAATGCCCGAAGGGGCGGCACCCCCGCACAGGGTGCCGCCCGGGACAGGTCAGCGGAAGTCGCTGCCCTCCGACTGGGTGGCCCCGCGGCCGGCCTGCGAGGCGGGCGACCGAGATGCGCAACGGGGAGCAGGAGACGTAGTCCAGGCCGACCTCGTGGAAGAAGTGGACCGACTCCCGGTCGCCGCCGTGCTCGCCGCAGATGCCGGTCTTGAGGTCGGGGGGCGAGAGCGCGGTGTCGATGCTCAGGCGGGGCCGTCTGCGGGCCGTCGAAGGGTGGCCCACGGTGACCAACAACGACCAATGACGGCCGTTCGATCGCAGGTCAGCGCTGCGCCGACGGCGATCGCGCGAGGTCGGTCCGGGCCGACGTCACTTCCTGCGCAACAAGAAGGCGGAGTGGGAGGAGTGCCGCAGCGAGGTCACCGCGTTCGAGCTGCGGAAGAACCTGCCGGTGCTGTAGGACGGGAGAGCCTGCCGGTGCTGTGGGCGCCGGTCGCAGCGGGTTCTCCGCCGACGTGACGAACGGGGCCGGCGGTCATGGACCGCCGGCCCCGCCGCGTCCCACCGCCCCCGGAACGGGGGCCCCGGTCACGCGACCGGGGCCAGGACGGGGCCGACGGGAACCGACGGGACCGACTGCTCGGCCCAGACGATCTTCCCGGTGGGGGTGAAGCGGGTTCCCCACCGGTCGGCGAGCTGGGCGACGATGAAGATCCCGCGGCCTCCCTCGTCCGTGTCCGTCGCGTAGCGCAGATGCGGGGTGGTGCTGCTGCCGTCGCTGACCTCCACGACCAGGCTCGTGTCGCGCAGCAGGCGAAGGCGCATGGGGGGTGCCCCGTAGCGGACGGCGTTGGTGACCAGCTCGCTGAGGATCAGCTCGGTGGCGAACGCGGTCTCCTCCAGGTTCCAGTCGGCCAGCTTCGCCAGCACCTCGGCGCGCAGGGCGGACACCGCGGCCGGATCGGCCGGGATCTCCCATTCGGCGATACGGTCCCGGGGCAACGCGCGGGTCCTGGCGACCAGGAGAGCGGCGTCGTCGACCGCACGGGCGGGCAGTACCGCCTCCAGGATCGTCTCGCACGTCCTCTCCGGCTCCGGCCCCACCCCGGAGAGCGTGTCGCTCAGCAGCTTCAGGCCGGTCCCGATGTCGCGGTGACGGTCGTGGATGAGCCCGTCGGTGTAGAGCACGAGCTGCGTGTCCTCCGGCAGCTTCCGGTCGGCGCACTCAAAACGCAGGCCGCCTACGCCGAGCAGGGGGCCTGCGGGCAGATCGACCAGCTCCACGCGGCCGTCGGGATAGGCGATGGCGGGCGGGAAATGACCGGCTCTGGCCATCGTGCACTGACGGGAGACCGGGTCGTAGATCGCATACAGACACGTGGCCGCGACGATTCCCTCCTCGCCGTCGCCCGCCTCCGCGTCCAGCTGGAGGACCACGTCGTCGAGGCGGGCCAGCAGCTCGTCGGGGGGCAGGTCGAGGGTGGAGAAATTGCGGACCGCGGTGCGCAGCCGCCCCATCGTGACCGCGGAGCTCAAGCCGTGGCCGACCACGTCTCCGACCACCAGGGCGGTGCGGAATCCCGGGAGGGGGATCACGTCGAACCAGTCCCCGCCGACCTCCGCCTCGGCGGGGACGTACCGGAACGCCGACCGGACGGTGCTGGTGTTGGGCAGCTCACGGGGCAGCAGGCTGCGCTGCAACGTGGTGGCGATGGAGTGCTCGCGGGTGAAGCGGCGGGCCAGTTGCGAGACCGCGAGGCCGACGACGAGCAGCAGCCCGGCGGTGACGACGTCGTCCGCGTTGTTGAAGTGGATGAAGCTCTTGTACGGAGTCGTGAAGAAGTAGACGAACCATGCGGAGGCGGAGAGGGCCGTCAGGACCGCGACGCACCGGTGGCCGAGGGCGGCCACGGCCGCGACGACGAACATCATGATCAGGGCCACGTTCGTCTGGGACAGGGTGGCCCGGTCGGTTGCCAGGAGCGCGCACACGGCGAGTGGGACTGCGATTGCCACAAGGAGCGAGGTCAACCCCTTGACTGGGCCACGAGGCATGCGTACCTCCTTCCCCTCTGGTGTAGCAGGGGTCACGTGGCCCGGCCAGCCGATACGGCTCCGGCCGGTCAGCCGAGGTAGGCGGGGGACACCGCCGCCGTGCTGATCCGGTGAGGGCGGCCCGTGCCGTCGGCCGGGACGGTGTACAGGTCCGCCCCGTAGTCGCCCGGCAGGGCGTAGACGAGCGTGCGGGCGTCCTGCCAGACCGCCTGGTCGTCGACGCTGCGGGACTCGGCGAGCGGGGTCTCGCGCAGGGTGCGCAGGTCGAGGACGTACAGCCGCCACGGGGCGTCGGCGGGCAGGCCGGCGACGCGCTTCTTGAAGGCGATCCGGCTGCCGTCGGGGGAGAGCGACGGGCACTCCACGTTCGTCCGCACGGTCGTCACGGTGCGGGCCCCCAGGTCGCCGCGGACCAGGTAGGTCTTCCCCCTGGTCGCCATCGTCGCGTAGAACGTGCGGTCGTCCGCCGCGAAGGTCACGCCCCAGAAGTTCACGTCGGCCGCCCGGTAGCGCCGGCCGTCCTTCACGATCCCGAACTCCTCCAGCGACGGGATCAGCCTCCCCGTCCTGGTGTCCACGATCGCCGCCCGGGTGGAGAAGTTCGTACCGGCGTACGAGTCACCGCCGACGAACGCCGTCCAGGCGGCGAAGCGGCCGCTGGGGGAGACCCGGGCGCGGGAGGGGATGCCGGGGACGTCGTAGCGGGCGGTCTCCTTCAGCCGGGCGTCCAGGATCAGCGCGCGGTAGGTGTCCGAGACTGCGCCGTGCACCGCCTGGAGGCACACACCGGTGCCGGCGGCGGCGTAGAAGCGCAGGCACTTGACGCCCGAGGCGGTCCGCGCCCCGGCCGGGGCCGACGCCGGGACGGCGGTGAGCTCGTCGCGGTGCGGGCCCCAGGCCATGTTGCGGAAGACCATGCGGCCGCGGGCGGTCAGGGTGACCGGGCCGGGCGTCACCGCGGGGCCGCCCGCCTGGGTCCGGTCCCGGCGCTCCGCCCGGGCCGAGGCGTGCAGGACCGCGCCCGCCGCCACCGCCGCCAGCACGGCGACGGCCGAGAGCAGCACCAGGATGCGGTTGCGTACGGTCATGAGGTGCCCTCCCGGGCGGGACGCAGGGCCAGGGCGCAGCAGCCCGCGCACACCGCCAGCGCCACCGTCGACGCCAGCAGCGCCGTACGGTCGCCCCACAGTGTCCAGGCCGCCCCGAACCCCAGGGAACAGGTGAAACGGGCGAGTGCCTGGCCCGTCTGGACCAGGGCAAGACCGGAGGAGCGCAGGGCCGGCGGCACGCTCTCCGAGGCCGCCGCCATCAGCACCCCGTCGGTGGCCGCGTAGAAACCGCCGTGCAGCAGCAGGACGGCGTACGGCAGCGCGGTGCCGTGCCAGGAGGAGAGCAGGACGCCGTACGCCAGGAGCAGCGCGCCGTGTCCGGCCAGGAACACCCGGCGGCCGCCCACCCGGTCCGCCAGCCGGCCCAGCGGCACCGCCAGCAGCAGGAAGGCCGCCGCAGTGCCCAGCGGCAGCAGCGCGAACCAGCGGTCGGGGACGCCCAGACGGCGTTGCAGCAGCAGGTAGACGAAGGAGTCGCTGACCGTGGCCAGGCCCAGCAGCAGGGCGCAGAGCGTGATCCGGCGCAGGTCGCGCCGGCGCAGCAGGCCCAGGGCGGCTCGCAGGGTGGGACGCTCGGCGGGAGCGGCGGGAGCGGCGGGAGCGGCGGGAGCGGCGGGGGCGACCGGGGTGGCCGGGGCGGGCTGCGGTGCCGGGGGAGCCGTCGGGGGCGCCGGATCGCCGTTCGGTACGAACAGGACCAGGACCAGCACCCCGGTCACCGCCACACAGAAGCTCACGGTGAACACGGCGTCGTAGCCGTCCACCGTCGCCCGCAGGATCAGGAACGCCGCCAGCGGACCGAGCAGCGCGCCCGCCGTGTCCATCGCCCGGTGCACGCCGAAGGCGCGGCCGCGGGTCTCGGGCGTGCTGGACAGCGAGATCAGCGCGTCGCGCGGGGCGGTGCGCAGCCCCTTGCCGGTGCGGTCGGCGGCCAGCACCAGGCCGATGGGGGTGAGCGTGTGCGCCAGCAGCAGCAGCGGCTTGCACAGGGCCGAGAGGCCGTAGCCGATGCCCGCCACCCACTTGTGGCGGCCCCCGCCCCGGTCGGCCAGATGACCGCCGGCCAGCCGCACCAGGGCCGAGAAGCCGTTGTAGACGCCGTCCAGGAGCCCGAAGCCGAGCGGGGACAGGCCCAGGCCCGCCACCAGGTACAGCGGGAGGACCGCCGTCACCATCTCCGAGGACACGTCGGTGATCAGGCTGACCGTGCCGAGGGCCAGCACCGTGGGGGCGACCGCGGCGCGGCGCCGCCCGGCGGAAGGCCGGACGGCGCCGTCCGCGGACACCGGCGCGCCGGGAGCCCCGGCGCGGCTGTCCGCGACGTACATGTCAGGACGCCCAGATGCCCGTGATGTCCGCTGCGGAGGCCGCGTTGCCCGCGTGGGCGCTCAGGCCCTGCGAGTCCTCCAGGGTGCGCAGCAGGTTGTAGTGGTTGTACGTGGTCGACGAGCTGGACCCGGCCGTCACCGGCTGCCCGTACAGCACCGTCGGGATGCGGTTGCCCGCCAGCCGGTTGTCCTCGTCGAAGGTGACGACGAGCAGGCTGTTGTGGGTCTTGGCCCAGGTGGCGTACGCGCTCAGGTTGTTCTTCAGCCAGGTGTCACCGGTCGCCACCGAGCAGTCGTGCATGTCGCTGCACAGGTTGGGGACGACGAAGGAGACGTTCGGCAGGGTGGTGTAGTCGGTGGGGAACTGGGCGAAGGTCTTCGCCGTCGAGGTCGGGACGTTGCTGAAGCCGAACCACGGGTTGTGCTTGCGGGCGTACTTGCCGCTGCTGCACGTGGTCGAGCCCTGGCTGGGCAGCGTCTCGTTGTAGCTGGCCCAGGTGCGGCCGGCCGCGATCACCTCCGAGGCCAGGTTGGCGGCCGAGGAGAAGCCGGGCGTGTAGCAGCTGTCGTCCGTGATGCCCTGGGTGGAGCCGGAGAACAGGGCGAAGTAGTTCGGCTGGCTCGGGTGGGTCTCGGCGTAGGACTGGCTGAGGTTGGCGCCGCCGGTCCTGAGCGAGTTGATGTAGGGGGCGCTCGAGGAGCCGATGACCTGGCTGTAGGCGTGGTTCTCGAAGACCACCACGACCACGTGGTCCGGGGTCGGCACCGAGGCCGCGGCCTGCGCGGTCGAGGAGCCGCCGAGGCCGGTCCACAGGCCGACCGCGGCGGCCGCGAGGGCCAGCCCGGACGCCACGGCGGCGCGACTGCGGCGGTACACGGAACTGCCGGACACATCTACCTCCGGTGGGAAAGAACGGGGTGGCGGTGCGGACAGAGCATGCGCACGCCAAAATTCCCCCGTCCCACGGCGTAAAACCCGGTGGATGAAGACCGGATGAACTACTGCGTCCATTACGGAATCGAGCCCTCCGGCCCACCGGCCGGGGCGCCGGAATCCGGTCACGATCCTCCCCCGAGCGGGCGCACCCCGCCCGTCGGCGTGACTCGTAGGCGTCGGCCCCGGAGCTTCGGCCAGGGACTCCGGTTAGGCTCGGGCCAGTACGACCTTGATCCGATGGCTCGATCCGACGGGAGGCCGGGGATGACGGCGCCGGGGCGCAGGAGCAGCACCTTCACCAGGCTGCTGCGGCACGGCTTCACCGATCCCTCGGCCGCGGAACGGCTCCTGGACAGCCCCGAGCTCGCGGGCGTCCGCGACGACCCGGTGCTCCTGGAGGCGCTGGGCGCGACCGCCGATCCCGACCTCGCGCTGCACGGCCTCGTCCGGATGCTGGAGGCGCAGCCCGGCCCCGCGGCCCGCCGCGAGCTGCTCGACACGCTGATAGCGGCCAAGCCGCTGCGCGACCGGCTGCTCGGCGTGCTCGGCGCCTCCGCCGCGCTCGCCGACCACCTCGCCCGGCACCCGCGCGACTGGGAGGAGCTCGTCACCTACGAGCCGCGCGATCTCCACCCCGGGGTCGAGGAGTTCGAACGCGGCCTGGCGCAGGCCGTGGACCCCGTCTCGCTGCGCGTCGCCTACCGCCGCTGCCTGCTGTCCATCGCCGCCCGTGACGTGTGCGGCACCACCGAGCTGGCCGAGACCGCCGCCGAGCTCGCCGACCTGGCCACCGCGACCCTGCGCGCCGCCCTGCGCATCGCCGGTGCCGCCGCGCCCGACGACGCCGCCGCGTGCCGGCTCGCGGTGATCGCGATGGGCAAGTGCGGCGGTCACGAACTCAACTACGTCTCCGACGTCGACGTCATCTTCGTCGGCGAGGCGGTCGACGGAGTCGCCGACGAGGCCAAGGCCCTCAGGTCGGCGACCAGACTGGCCTCGCACATGATGCGGATCTGCTCCGAGACCACCGTCGAGGGCTCCATCTGGCCCGTCGACGCCAATCTGCGCCCCGAGGGCAGAAACGGTCCGCTGGTGCGCACCCTCGCCAGCCATCTGGCCTACTACCAGCGCTGGGCCAAGACCTGGGAGTTCCAGGCGCTGCTCAAGGCCCGCCCGGTCGCCGGGGACCTCGCGCTCGGCGAGGCGTACGTCGAAGCCCTCGAACCCCTGGTCTGGCAGGTCGCCGAGCGCGAGAACTTCGTCGCCGACGTGCAGAAGATGCGCCGCCGGGTGGTCGAGAACATCCCCGCCGCCGAGGTCGACCGCGAGCTGAAGCTCGGCCCCGGCGGCCTCCGGGACGTCGAGTTCGCCGTCCAGCTGCTCCAGCTGGTGCACGGGCGGGCGGACGTCACGCTGCGCAGTGGCACCACCCTGCACGCCCTGCACGCCCTGGCCGCGGGCGGCTATGTCGGCCGCGCGGACGCCGTCCAGCTCGACGAGGCCTACCGCTTCCTGCGCTCCATGGAACACCGCATCCAGCTCCACCGGCTGCGCCGCACCCACCTCGTCCCGGAGGCCGAGGCCGACCTGCGCCGCCTCGGCCGCTCCCTGGGCCTGCGCACCGACCCGGCCGCCGAGCTGATCCGTGAGTGGAAGCGGCACACCAGCGTCGTACGCCGTCTGCACGAGAAGCTCTTCTACCGGCCGCTGCTCGACGCGGTCGCCCAACTCGCGCCGGGGGAGACTCGGTTGAGTCCCGAGGCGGCACGCGAACGGCTGGTCGCGCTCGGTTACGCCGACCCGGCCGCGGCCCTGCGCCACCTGGAGGCCCTCGCCTCCGGCGTCACCCGCAAGGCCGCCATCCAACGCACCCTGCTGCCGGTCCTGTTGGGCTGGTTCGCGGACTCCGCCGAACCGGACGCGGGTCTGCTCAACTTCCGCAACGTCTCCGACGCACTCGGCAAGACCCCTTGGTACCTGCGGCTGTTGCGCGACGAGGGCGCCGCCGCCGAGAACCTCGCGCGGGTGCTGTCCGCCGGCCGTCTCGCCCCGGACCTGCTGATGCGCGCGCCCGAGGCGGTGGCCCTGCTCGGCGACGGCGACGGCGGCGGACTCGAACCCCGCTCCCGCGCCCACCTGGAACAGGAGACCCTGGCCGCGGTCGGCCGCGCCGAGAACGCCGAGGACGGCGTCCGGGCCGCCCGCGGTGTCCGCCGCCGCGAACTGTTCCGTACGTGCGCGGCCGACATCGTCGGCTCCTACGGCACCGAGACCCAGCCGGCCGAGGCCGACCAGGGCGCCCTGGTGGACCGGGTGGGCGGCGCGGTGTCGGACCTGACGGCGGCGACGCTGGCCGGCACCCTGCGCGCGGTGGTGCGCGAGGGCTGGGGCGATCAGCTGCCCACCCGCTTCGCGATCATCGGCATGGGCCGCTTCGGCGGCCACGAACTGGGCTACGGCTCCGACGCCGACGTGCTGTTCGTGCACGAGCCGCGCGAGGGCGTCGAAGAGCGGGAGGCCGCCGACGCGGCCAACAAGGTCGTCTCCGAGATGCGCAGGCTGCTCCAGATCCCCAGCGCCGACCCGCCCCTGCTCATCGACGCCGACCTGCGCCCGGAGGGCAAGTCCGGCCCGCTGGTGCGGACGCTGAAGTCCTACGAGGCCTACTACCGCCGCTGGTCCCTGGTCTGGGAGTCGCAGGCCCTGCTGCGGGCCGAGCAGGTCGCCGGGGACCCGGAGCTGGGCCGCCGCTTCCTCGACCTCGTCGACCCGCTGCGCTACCCGGCGGAGGGGCTCGGGGACGAGGCGGTGCGCGAGATCCGACGGCTGAAGGCCCGGATGGAGTCAGAGCGGCTGCCGCGCGGCGCCGACCCCAAGCTGCACACCAAGCTCGGTCCCGGCGGGCTGTCCGACGTCGAGTGGACCGTGCAACTGCTCCAGCTGCGGCACGGCTGGGTGGAGCCGGGCCTGCGCACCACCCGCACCCGGGAGGCGCTGGCCGCCGCCCGCGCCGCCGAGCTGCTCGGCGGCGAGGACGCCGCCATCCTCGACGAGGCGTGGATCCTGGCGACCCGGGTGCGCAACGCGGTCATGCTGGTACGCGGCCGCGCCGGGGACACCTTCCCCTCCGACCCCCGCGAGCTGGCCGCGGTCGGCCGCTACCTGGGCTACAGCCCCGGCCACGCGGGCGACATGCTCGACGACTACCGGCGTACGGCACGCAGGGCGCGGGCGGTGGTCGAGGAGCTGTTCTACGGGGCCGCGGGCGAGCGGTGACCGCGCCCGCGCTGCCGCTGCCTTGCGGCCCGGCCCGGCCCGGTCGGCGGCTGCCGTCCGGACGGCCCGGTCAGCCGCTGCCGTCCGCCGGTCCGTCGGCCGTCCCGGCCGTCTCGGTCGCGGCCGTACCGGCTGTCCCCGCTGTCCCCGCTGTCCCCGCTGCCCCGGCTGTCCCGGCCGGCCGGGCGGCCCGGCGCCGCTCCCGCTCGCGTTCCCCTGCGTGCTCCCGTTCCCGCTCCCGTTCCCGCTCCCGCTCGCGCGGGAGACCGTACGGCAGCCCTCCGTACCACACACGTGTCAGCGCGAAGCCGAACACCAGACAGAGCAGACCGCCCACCGCGTCCAGCCAGAAGTGGTTGGCGGTGGCGACGATGACGCCCAGGGTCGTCGCCGGGTAGAGCAGCCCCAGCAGCCGCGCCCACGGGACCCGGGCCAGTGCGAAGACCGTCAGCCCGCACCACAGCGACCAGCCGATGTGCATCGACGGCATCGCGGCGTACTGGTTCGACATGTGCTTGAGGTCGCCGGAAGCCATCGAGCCCCAGGTGTGGTGCACCATGACGGTGTCGACGAAGCCCGCGCCGTTCATCAGCCGGGGCGGCGCCAGCGGATACAGGTAGTAACCGACCAGCGCCACGCCCGTCGTCGCGAACAGGGCGAGACGGGTTGCCGCGTAGCGGCCGGGATGCCACCGGTACAGCCACACCAGCACACCCAGCGTCACCGCGAAGTGCAGTGTCGCGTAGTAGTAGTTCATGCCGACGATCAGCCAATTCACCGAGTTCACGGCATGGTTGACCGACTCCTCGACGGCGACGCCCAGCCGGTGCTCGGTCCGCCAGATCCAGTCGGCGTTGCGCAGCGCCTGTGCCCGCTGCTCGGGCACGGCATTGCGGATCAGTGAGTACGTCCAGTAGCTCACGCCGATCAGCAGGATCTCGAACCACAGCCGGGGCCGGCGCGGGGTGCGCAGCCGGCGCAGCAGATACGCCACGGCCCCGTCCGTGACCGACTTCGGAACAACCGCCCGTTCGCGGCCTTCCTGTGTCGTCACGGTCGGTTCACCCATAACCGCAAAGTCTGCCAGAAAAGGGTTCCGCCCCCGCTCATCCGCTGGTCGGGGCGGGGGCGCATGTTCTGTGCGCGGGGCCTGCCGGGGCGCCCGACGGCGTGCGCCCCGATCCGGCGCGCTCGGCTACCGGCGGTTGCGCTCGGCTATGGACGGTTGCGCTCGGCTACGGGCGGTTGCGCTCGCCGGGGGCCGACGCGGTCGATCCCCGCACCACCAGTTCCGGCATGAACACGAACTCGCTGTGCGGCGCGGGCGTCCCGCCGATCTCCTCCAGCAGCGTGCGCACCGCGGCCTGCCCCATCGCCGGGACCGGCTTGCGGACCGTGGTCAGCGGCGGGTCGGTGAACGCGATCAGCGGGGAGTCGTCGAAACCGACCACCGACACGTCCTGCGGGACGCTCAGCCCCCGCTGCCGCGCCGCCCGTATCGCACCGAGCGCCATCATGTCGCTGGCGCAGACGATCGCCGTGCAGTCACGGTCGATGAGCGCGTTGGTGGCGGCCTGGCCGCCCTCCAGGGTGTACAGCGAGTGCTGGACGAGCTCGGACTCGATCGTCTCGGCGTGCAGGCCCAGCTGGTCCTGCACCGCCCGGACGAATCCGTCGATCTTCCGCTGGACCGGTACGAACCGCTTGGGGCCGAGCGCCAGCCCGATCCTGGTGTGGCCCAGCGACACCAGATGCGTGACCGCCAGCGTCATGGCGGCCCGGTCGTCGGGGGAGATGAACGGCGCCTGCACCTTGGGCGAGAAGCCGTCGACGAGCACGAACGGCACGCCCTGCGCGCGCAGCTGCTCGTAGCGCTGCATGTCGGCGGTGGTGTCGGCGTGGAGTCCGGAGACGTAGATGATGCCGGCGACCCCGCGGTCGACGAGCATCTCGGTCAGCTCGTCCTCCGTCGACCCGCCGGGGGTCTGGGTGGCGAGCACCGGGGTGTAGCCCTGCCTGGTCAGCGCCTGCCCGATGACCTGGGCGAGGGCCGGGAATATGGGGTTCTCCAGCTCCGGGGTGATCAGCCCCACCAGGCCCGCGCTGCGCTGGCGCAGCCGCACCGGGCGTTCGTAGCCCAGTACGTCGAGTGCGGCCAGCACGGACTGGCGGGTGGTGGCGGCGACGCCCGGCTTCCCGTTGAGGACGCGGCTGACGGTCGCTTCGCTCACTCCCGCCTGTGCGGCGATGTCGGCAAGCCTGGTGGTCACGGCACTGGACTGTACCGGTCGGATCTCACCTTGCACACCAATCGGACGCCGTGAGCGGGTGGTCGGACGGCGCCCTCCGGGCTGCTGCGTCATCGGGTCCTCGAGTTCTGGTCGGCGTCCTGTTCCCGCAACGGATAATCCCCGTGCCGGAAACGGATGGCAAGAGCTTGCAGAGTCTTGCACAACCGGGCCAGTTCCCGCTCAGCCCGGCAATACAGCGGTCTCGCGCCGGTCGAGGTGAGGTCACGGCGGCGTAACTTCCGTGACGTCTTGCGCTTTTTTTCTGCAAGGTCTTTCGCAACGCTTACATGGCTGTTACGTTCTCGTCGCCCGGCGGCCGCAACGGCGCAGTCGGCAAGTCGGCAGGGGCGGCGGACGGGACCGCCACCTGTCAGTACACGGGCTTAACCCTCAAGGAGAACTCATGCGGCGTGGCATAGCGGCCAGCGCGCTGGTGGCGTCCTTCGCCCTCGCGGCGACGGCCTGCGGCGGTGGCGACAGCAGTGGTGACAAGGCCAGCGGTCCGGTCACCATCACGTGGTGGGACACGTCCAACGCCACCAACGAGGCGCCGACGTACCAGGCCTTGGTCAAGGAGTTCGAGGCCGCCAACAAGAACATCAAGGTCAAGTACGTCAACGTGCCCTTCGACCAGGCGCAGAACAAGTTCGACACGGCCGCCGGTGCCTCCGGCGCCCCGGACATCCTGCGCTCCGAGGTCGGCTGGACCCCCGCCTTCGCCAAGAAGGGCTACTTCCTGCCGCTGGACGGCACCGAGGCCCTCAAGGACCAGGCCAAGTTCAAGTCCAACCTGGTCACGCAGGCCCAGTACGAGGGCAAGACCTACGGCGTGCCGCTGGTCACCGACACCCTCGCGCTGGTCTACAACAAGCAGCTCTTCACCAAGGCCGGCATCACCGAGGCGCCCAAGACCTGGGACGACCTGAAGAAGGACGCGGCCACCATCAAGGCCAAGACCGGTGTCGACGGCTACTGGGGCTCCACCCAGGCCTACTACGCCCAGAGCTTCCTCTACGGCGAGGGCACCGACACCGTCGACGCCGCCGCCAAGAAGATCACGGTGAACTCGGACGCCGCGAAGAAGGCGTACGGCACCTGGCTCGGCCTGTTCTCCGGCAAGGGCCTGCACAAGGCGGACACCACCGCCGACGCCTACGCCCACATCCAGGACGCGTTCGTCAACGGCAAGGTCGCCGCGATCGTCCAGGGCCCGTGGGAGATCACGAACTTCTACAAGGGTTCGGCGTTCTCCGACAAGTCCAACCTCGGCATCGCCACCGTCCCGGCCGGCTCCGCCGGCAAGGCGGGCGCCCCGACCGGTGGCCACAACCTCTCGGTCTACGCCGGTTCGGACAAGGCCCACCAGGACGCCGCGCTGAAGTTCGTGAACTTCATGACCTCGGCCAAGAGCCAGTCGACCATCGCGCTGAAGAACTCCACGCTGCCCACGCGTGACGACGCCTACACCGACCAGGTCAAGGCCGACCCGGGCATCGCCGGCTACGGCACGGTCCTCGCCGCCGCCCAGCCGCGCCCCGCGCTGCCCGAGTACAGCTCCCTGTGGGGTCCGCTGGACACCGAGCTGCCCAAGATCGCGGGTGGCAAGGAGTCTCTCGACCAGGGCCTGAGCGCCGCCGAGACCGCCATCGCCAAGCTGGTGCCGGACTTCAGCAAGTGATGCCCAGTGGCCGCCGGATCCCCCTGTGAACGCAGGGGAACGATCCGGCGGCCACCGGCCTGCACCGGCCGAGGCCGGTCCGCCCCGCCCAGCCGCTTCCCAGAGCCGTAGAACTTCCAGAAGGTGTCGAACATGACAGTCGCCATCGACCGCGCCACCGGCAAGCGCCACGGTGACCGCGCGCCACGGCCCGGGCTGGGCCAACGCCTCAGGCACGGATACCGCAAGCACTGGTACGCGTACGCGATGATCGCCCCCGTGGCCGTCGTGCTCGGCGTCCTCGTGCTCTACCCGCTGGTGTACGGCCTCTACCTCACCCTCACCGACGCCAACAGCCTCAACACGGCCCGCACGATCGGCGTCAACCACATCGACGCCACCTACAAGTTCATCGGGCTGGACAACTACAAGGACATCCTGTTCGGCCCGACGGCGTACGACCGCTTCTGGTCGCACTTCGTCTGGACGATCGTGTGGACCGCGCTGTGTGTGGCGCTGCACTACGGCGTCGGTCTCGGCCTCGCGCTGCTGCTGAACCAGAAGCTGCGCGGGCGCACCCTCTACCGGCTGGTGCTGGTCCTGCCGTGGGCCGTGCCCACCTTCGTCACCGTCTTCGGCTGGCGCTTCATGCTCGCCGACGGCGGCATCATCAACTCCGCCCTGGACGCCCTGCACCTGCCCTCGCCCCTGTGGCTGGAGGACACCTTCTGGCAGCGGTTCGCCGCGATCATGGTCAACACCTGGTGCGGTGTGCCGTTCATGATGGTCTCCCTGCTCGGCGGCCTCCAGTCCATCGACGCCTCCCTGTACGAGGCCGCGGAGATGGACGGCGCGAGCACCTGGCAGCGCTTCCGGTACGTCACCCTGCCGGGTCTGCGCTCGGTCAGCTCCACCGTCGTGCTGCTCGGCATCATCTGGACCTTCAACCAGTTCGCCGTGATCTTCCTGCTGTTCGGCAACACCGCCCCCGACGCCCAGATCCTCGTGACCTGGGCCTACTTCCTGGGCTTCGGACAGCAGCCGCGCGACTTCGCGCAGTCGGCGGCCTACGGCATCCTGCTGCTGGCCATCCTGATCGTTTTCACCTCGTTCTACCGTCGCTGGCTGAACCGCAACGAGCAGCAGCTCGCGATCTGAGGCAGGAGATCCCATGAGTACGACCACAGTCGAGACCTCCGCCCCGGTGACCGAGAACACGCCCGGCGCGGCCCCCCGCAAGAAGACCCGGCGCCGGGGCGAGACCAGCCTCGCCGGCTCCCTCGCCTCCCACGGCGTGCTGACCGTCGCGAGCCTGATCGCGCTCTTCCCGATCGGCTGGCTGGTCTATCTGTCCCTCGGCCCGGACAAGGACGACTACCTCCACCCCGGTGGCATCTGGGGCAAGATGACGTTCGACAACTACACGTTCGTCGTCGAGCACACCCAGTTCTTCGACTGGCTGAAGAGCTCGCTGATCGTCACGCTCGGCACCACGCTCATCGGTGTGCTGATCGCCGCCACCACCGGCTACGCGGTCTCCCGGATGCGCTTCCCCGGCTACAAGAAGTTCATGTGGGTGCTGCTGGTGACCCAGATGTTCCCGGTCGCCGTCCTGATGGTGCCGATGTACCAGATCCTCTCGGACCTGCAACTCATCGACAACTACTTCGGACTCGTCCTCGTCTACTGCACGACCGTCATCCCGTACAGCGCCTGGCTGCTCAAGGGGTACTTCGACACCATCCCCTTCGAGATCGACGAGGCCGGACGCGTCGACGGGCTCACCCCCTTCGGCACCTTCTTCCGGCTCATCCTGCCGCTGGCCAAGCCGGGACTCGCGGTGGCCGCCTTCTACAACTTCCTCACCGCCTTCAGCGAGGTCGCCTTCGCCTCGACGTTCATGCTGAGCGACGACAAGTACACCCTCGCCGTCGGCCTCCAGTCCTTCGTCAGCGAGCACGACGCCCAGCGCAACCTGATGGCCGCGACCGCCGTGCTGATCGCGATACCGGCCGCCGCGTTCTTCTACCTCGTGCAGAAGAACCTGGTGACCGGCCTCACCGCGGGCGGCACGAAGGGCTGACGCCCTCGACGCCCCCTCGGCTCCCGCGCGCCTGACCGCGCGGGTGGCGGCCGCGGTGCCCCATCCGACCCCGCAGGCACCGCGGCCGCCTCGTCACCCCCCACCAGCACCGACCCGTCGACCCGAACCTCCCCCGCACTCGGCTCCGCTTGAGCGGGGGACTCCGATCGCATCAAGGACGCCATGAGCCAGCACTCCGCCGACCCGGCCGAAAGCACCGCCGTCGCCACCGTCGCCCAGAGCCGCGACTGGTGGCGGGACGCGGTCATCTACCAGGTCTATCCGCGCAGCTTCGCCGACAGCAACGGCGACGGCATGGGGGACCTGGAGGGCGTACGCGCCAGACTTCCGTACCTGCGCGACCTCGGTGTCGACGCCGTCTGGCTCAGCCCCTTCTACGCCTCGCCGCAGGCCGACGCCGGCTACGACGTCGCCGACTACCGCGCGGTGGACCCCATGTTCGGCAACCTCCTGGACGCCGACGCGCTGATCCGCGACGCCCGTGCGCTCGGGCTAAGGATCATCGTCGACCTGGTCCCCAACCACTCCTCCGACCAGCACGAGTGGTTCAAGCGCGCGCTGGAGGAGGGCCCCGGCTCCCCGCTGCGCGAGCGCTACCACTTCCGCCCCGGCAAGGGTGAGAACGGCGAACTGCCGCCCAACGACTGGGAGTCCATCTTCGGCGGACCGGCCTGGACCCGGGTCGCGGACGGCGAGTGGTACCTGCACCTGTTCGCCTCCGAGCAGCCCGACTTCAACTGGGACCACCCGGCGGTGGGCGACGAGTTCCGCTCGATCCTGCGCTTCTGGCTGGACATGGGCGTCGACGGGTTCCGCATCGACGTCGCCCACGGCCTGGTCAAGGCGCCGGGTCTGCCCGACCTCGGCTCCCACGATCAGCTCAAGCTGCTGGGCAACGATGTCATGCCGTTCTTCGACCAGGACGGCGTGCACGCCATCTACCGGCAGTGGCGCACGGTCGTCGACGAGTACGCGGGCGAGCGCATCCTCGTCGCCGAGGCGTGGACCCCGACCGTCGAGCGCACCGCGAACTACGTCCGCCCCGACGAGCTGCACCAGGCCTTCAACTTCCAGTACCTGGGCACCGAGTGGGACGCGACCGAGCTGCGCAAGGTCGTCGACCGCACCCTGGAGGCCATGCGCCCGGTCGGCGCCCCCGCCACCTGGGTGCTGTCCAACCACGACGTCACCCGGCACGCCACCCGGTTCGCCAACCCGCCCGGCCTCGGCACCCAGATCCGCACGGCCGGCGACCGCGAGCTCGGTCTGCGCCGGGCCCGCGCGGCCACGATGCTGATGCTGGCACTGCCCGGCTCCGCCTACCTCTACCAGGGCGAGGAGCTCGGCCTGCCGGACGTCGTGGACCTGCCGGACGAGGTGCGCCAGGACCCGGCGTACTTCCGCGGCGCGGGCCAGGACGGCTTCCGCGACGGCTGCCGGGTGCCGATCCCGTGGACCCGCGAGGGCTCCTCGTACGGCTTCGGCAGCGGCGGCAGCTGGCTGCCGCAGCCCGACTCCTGGGGCGAGCTGAGCGTCGAGGCGCAGCAGGGCGTGCCCGGCTCCACCCTGGAGCTGTACCGCAGCGCGCTCGCCGTCCGGCGCGGCCGGGCCGACCTGGGTGAGGGCGACACGGTGGAATGGCTGCGTGCCCCCGAGGGCGCTCTCGCCTTCCGGCGCGGGAAGTTCGTGTGCGTCACCAACACCACGGGCGAGTCGGTGAACGTCCCGGCGTACGGACGTGTCCTGCTGGCCAGCGACGAGGTGACCGAAGCCGGCGGCGAGACGAAGGTGCCGACCGACACGACCGTCTGGTTCGCCACGGCCTGACGGCCGCACCGAAACTTCTTGCATCAACTTCACACGGCCCGCTGCCTTTTCAGGCAGCGGGCCTTTAACATCTTCGTCACCGCAAGTTTGCGGAAACTTTTCAGCAAGAACCTTCAGTGACGAAGGAACCCCACATGGCACGCAGAATCCTCTCGGGGGCGCTGGCCCTCGCAGCCACCACCCTTGTCATGACCCCGACCATGGCGCACGCCTCCCCGCCCGGCACCAAGGACGTCACCGCCGTCCTCTTCGAGTGGAAGTTCGCCTCGGTCGCCAAGGAGTGCACCAACACCCTCGGCCCCGCGGGCTACGGGTACGTCCAGGTCTCGCCGCCCGCCGAGCACATACAGGGCTCGCAGTGGTGGACCTCGTACCAGCCGGTGTCGTACAGGATCGCCGGCCGGCTCGGCGACCGCACCGCGTTCCAGAACATGGTCAACACCTGCCACGCGGCAGGGGTGAAGGTGGTCGTCGACAGCGTCGTGAACCACATGTCGGCGGGCACCGGCAGCACCGGCACCGGCGGCTCGTCGTACACGAAGTACAACTACCCCGGCCTGTACTCCTCCTACGACTTCGACGACTGCACCTCCCAGGTCAGCAACTACAGCGACCGCTGGAACGTGCAGCACTGCGAACTGGTGGGTCTGGCCGACCTCGACACCGGTGAGGAGTACGTCCGCAAGACCATCGCGGGCTATCTGAACGACCTGCTCACCCTGGGCGTGGACGGCTTCCGCATCGACGCGGCCAAGCACATCGACACCGCCGACCTCGCCAACATCAAGTCCCGGCTGACCAACCCCTCGGTGTACTGGAAGCAGGAGGTCATCTACGGCTCGGGCGAGGCGGTCCAGCCCACCGAGTACACCGGCAACGGCGACGTCCAGGAGTTCCGCTACGCCTACGACCTCAAGCGGGTCTTCAACAACGAGAACCTGGCCTACCTGAAGAACTACGGCGAGGGTTGGGGCTACATGAGCAGCTCGGTGGCCGGGGTCTTCGTCGACAACCACGACACCGAGCGCAACGGCTCGACGCTCAACTACAAGGACGGCGCGAACTACACCCTCGCCAACGTCTTCATGCTCGCCTACCCCTACGGCGCCCCGGACATCAACTCCGGTTACGAGTGGTCGGACGTGGACGCCGGCCCGCCCAACGGCGGCACGGTCAACGCCTGCTGGCAGGACGGCTGGAAGTGCCAGCACGCCTGGCCCGAGATCAAGTCGATGGTCGCCTTCCGCAACGCGACCCGGGGGCAGGCCGTCTCCAACTGGTGGGACGACGGAAACGACGCGATCGCCTTCGGCCGCGGCACCAAGGGCTTCGTGGCCATCAACCACGAGACCTCGTCCCTCACCCGGACCTACCAGACGTCGCTGGCGGCGGGCACGTACTGCAACGTGCAGAACAACACGACGGTGGCGGTGAACTCCAGCGGGCAGTTCACGGCGACGCTGGGGTCCAACACGGCTCTGGCGATCTACGCGGGCAAGTCGGGCTGCTGACCATACCGACGCCCGGGCCCGCCTCGTCCCGCCCGCGCTCGGCCGAGCCCGAGGCGGCTGCCTCTCTCCCCGGCGACCTCGGGGAGAGAGGCAGTGCGGGATGCCGTGGGCAGGGGCCAACCGGAGCAATTCCGTGTGCGCGGTTGCGGCACCGGTTCGAGGCTGGCTTCATGAGCATCCGTCCGTGGGTCGTCGTCGAGGCACCGGACGGTCGTGGTCTGCGCCGGGTCACCGTCGACGGGGAGACCGCAGGCACCAGCTGGTCGCTGCGTGAGCTGCGAAAGATGCTGGATCGCCTCGGTCACCCGGACGTGGACGTGGAGGATCCGGCGTCCGTGTGCTGGCGCGGCGGGGACAGCCGTACCTGGCCCGCCCGGGCCTGGCGAAGGCGCACGACGAGCGTCCTGATGATGCTCGGACTGCTCGCATCCGCGGTCCTCAGCGGACTGGTCGGACTGCCGGACGCCGCCGGCGCCCTGACTTTCGCGCAACGAATAACCGGGGCCCTGTTCGTCCTGTCCGGTCTGGCGCAGGTCGCGGCAGCGATCTCGGTACTCGACTACTGGGGAAGACGGCAGTCCAGATTCTCCGGTGCGATCGTCCTGCTGGGTGTGCTCATATCGTTCGCCACCGACAGCCTTCTCCTCCTGATGTGGCTCGAAGAGCGGGAGTACACGCCCTACATGCTGGCGTTCATGCCGCTCTGGTGCTGGTCGCTGTGGGCGCTCTTCCTGCTGCTCCGGGAGAAATCGTGGCGGGGAGTCCCGCAACCCAGGAGATTCGCGGCCGGCGTATTCGTATCGGCCCTCCTGACGACTCTCAGCCTGGCGTACTCGACCATGTACAAACCAGCAGTGGCCCCCATGCGTTTCGCGCTGAGGGCGGATTTCGGAACAGCGCGTGCGGACCGCGAGCGCCCCTTCATCCAGGTCCCGCTGGAACTCTCCGTCAAGAACACCGGGGAGGTCTCCGTGTACATCATCATCAATGACTTCACGGTGTACGGCAGAACCGCCAAGTATTCCGAGCAGGGCGAGTCGGTCAAGAAGCAATGGAAGGAGAGCGTCGACAAGGGTCGCGAGGAGGATTCGGAACAGCACGTCGATCGACTCGAATACACGAAAATCAGCAGCGGGCGCTTCTATGAGCCCGGCATCCTCCTCGGGAGTGGGCGGGAGGACACTCGCAAGCACGTGTTCGAGATTCCCAGGGACGCCCGGTACGACCTGCTTCACGTCGACCTGCAGATCACATACATGAGGCAGGACCGAGGGCGGATCGACCTGGAGCATTTCCAAGTGCCGCACCCGTCATGGGCCAAGGGGAGCCCTTACTACTGTCATCCGTCGGTGTGCAAGGAAGTGCTCAGATATCACGGCCGGGTCCGCCACAACAACAACCTGGTCGATGTGACGCGCAGGCCGGCCTATGTGACAGCGGAGTGGTCGCCGATCGGTCGCCCCCGATACTCCATTTCTTCGTCCTATGATTTCACAGGTGGAACGGGTGCGCGTGATCCGGCCGAACAGGACAGGGAAATTGACAGATTCGGCGTTTCCACGGTTTACGCCTCTTCGGAGGTTTCCATGGCGGAGCTGCTGAGGTCTATTCCTTCTCCTTAGCCTTGTCTTTGGCCATCTTGGCCCACGAACCTGATTCGACCTCGAATTTCTGGTCGAGCTGCAGGGCGGCCCGCAGGCAATGGAGCCCTGGAGTGCCGAGGTTGAAGAGCTGGCTTGCCGGTAGGGAATCGGCGAGCTTGGGGATGAGGCGTCTGATTTTCAGCAGAGCCTTGGTGACCACCTCATTTTCCAGCTGGACGTTTACATCCAGAGACTCGTTCCCCGCCTCGTCCGACTTCCAGAAGTCGTTGACGCCTTCGGTTTCCCAGTCCTCGGGTAGCACGCTCGCCAGATCGCTGTTCAGGGTGTCGTCCGGGACGTAATCGAAGACGGCATCGGTGCAGACGTCGGCCGCCTTCGGGAGGGGCACGTCCGGCAGGTCCTGAGCGAAGACCGCCTCCTCCTGCTTCTTCTTCATCTCGTCGATCCGCTTGTTCGAGTCATCCCCGTTCCCCTCGGAGGAACCGGCCTCGCTCGTGGTCGCCGCGAGCTCCTTCCGGTCCTTGTCATGCGTGTTCGGGTCGCTGATGATGCCCAAGGAAACGGCCATCGCCATCGCGAGCGGCGTCGCGCCCTGGCTGCCGGCCTGCACGGTGGAGTTCGTCTTGTCCGTCGCCACGATCAGCAGTTGTTGCAGCCCGTGTGGCGTCCCGCGGTCGCCGATCATGTGCAGGACGGGTGCCGACTTCTCCGCGACGAAGGTGTACGCGTGCCGCTGCTCGGGCGATGTTCCCGCGTGGGTCGACGCGTCCAGGGTGGTGGTCACCCGCTTCACGAGGCCGGTCAGCTGTCTCCGTAGCGCGGGAGGTGTCTTGGGATCGCCGATCACGTCCAGTGTGGAACTCAGCTCCCGTGCGGTCCTGATGACGCTGTCACGCTCCTGTGGGGAGGTGCCCGGGTCCTTCACCGTCTGCAGGGTGGCGGTCAGTTGCTCCACGCTCGGGACCAGATCCTCCGGAGCCTTCTCCTTCTGCCGATCCAGGTCTCCCGTCACTTCGTCGACGGCTTCCTTCTGTTGCGTCACGGCCCCGGACGCCGATGTACCGCTTTCGCTGGGACCGGGCGGTTCAGCGCTGCCCGACGTCTCGCTCGGTCGCGGCGTACCGCTCGGACTCGTGGTCCCGCCCGTCGTGGAAGGAGAAGGTGTTGTCGCCGAGGGCGGAGTACTCGGTGCCGACGAAGGAGGCGGGGTCGGCGGAGCGCTCGGCGTCGGCGGGGGAGGAGGGGTCGGCTGACGGTGCACGTCCGCCCCGGCCTCGCTGCGGACCGGGGGTGTCGGAAGGGCGGTCACGGGAGCCGCGGGCAGCGCGAGCGCTGCGGCCAAGGAAGATGCGCTGGCCATGCGGAAGACGTGTCGCCGTGTGGTTCTGGCCATCGTGGATCCAGACGGGCTGTGCGTCACACTGCTTTGTCCGGTGCGGACGGAACTCCGCGAGGGCGGCCCCAGGGGTCGGTTCCGCGCCGATGTCGGGCGCAAGAGCCGCCACACCAACCACTCTTCACCCGTTCGACGCGTCACGCAACGGGAACCGGGCGGAGTGGTTGAAAGTTCTTGCCATCGGTTTCAAGCCTCTTGCTGTAAACCTTTCGTTAGCGATACGGTCGCGCGGGCGCCCGGCATCGAAGCCGAGCCGCGGTGTTGGGGTCGGACCCAAAAGAGCCGTAATCGCAAGGAGTTCACGCCTGTGATACCGAGTTGGCCGGCGCCCGGGACGCGCCGAATCCGCAGAGCCAGACGGGTCGCGGCTGTCGCCGCCGTGACCCTCGCCGCAGCGCTGGTGCAGCCCCTGGCCGCGCACGCGGCCGCCCCGCCCGCACCCCCCTCGGACGCCAGGCTCGCCGCCGAGCCCGCCCGGCACGACGACACCCGGGAGCAGTTCTACTTCGTCATGCCGGACCGGTTCGCCAACGGGGACCGCTCCAACGACAAGGGCGGACTGACCGGTTCACGCCTGAGCACCGGATACGACCCCACCGACAAGGGCTTCTACCAGGGCGGTGACCTCAAGGGCCTGACCGACCGGCTCGACTACATCAAGAACCTGGGCACCACGGCCATCTGGATGGCCCCCATTTTCAAGAACCGGCCCGTGCAGGGGACCGGCGCCGACGCCTCGGCCGGCTACCACGGCTACTGGATCACCGACTTCACCCAGGTCGACCCGCACTTCGGGACCAACAAGGACCTCGCCGCCCTCATCGCCAAGGCGCACGCCAAGGGCATGAAGGTCTTCTTCGACGTCATCACCAACCACACCGCCGACGTCGTCGACTACCAGGAGAAGTCCTACGACTACCTGTCCAAGGGCGCCTTCCCCTACCTGACGAAGGACGGACAGCCCTTCGACGACGCCGACTACGCGGCCGGCGGACGCAAGTTCCCGGCCGTCGGCACCGGTTCCTTCCCACGCACGCCGACCGTCGCCGCCGCGAACAAGAACGCCAAGGTCCCGTCCTGGCTCAACGACCCGACGATGTACCACAACCGGGGCGACTCGACCTACGCCGGCGAGAACACCACCTACGGCGACTTCTCCGGCCTGGACGACCTGTGGACCGAGCGTCCCGAGGTCGTCAGCGGGATGGAGAAGATCTACCAGCGCTGGGTGCGCGACTTCGGCGTCGACGGCTTCCGCATCGACACCGTCAAGCACGTGGACATGGAGTTCTGGACGCAGTGGGCGACCGCGATGGACGCGTACGCCGCCGCGCACGGCCGTAAGAACTTCTTCATGTTCGGCGAGGTCTACTCCGCTGACACCTCGATCACCTCGCCCTACGTCACCCAGGGCCGGCTCGACGCCACCCTCGACTTCCCCTTCCAGGACGCGGCCCGCCAGTACGCCTCCCAGGGCGGCAGTGCGCAGAAGCTGGCCGCCGTCTTCGGCGACGACTACAAGTACACGACCGACAAGGCCAACGCCTACGAGCAGGTCACCTTCCTCGGCAACCACGACATGGGCCGCATCGGGTACTTCCTGAACCAGGACAACCCGAAGGCCACCGACGCCGAACTGCTCAAGAAGGACGAGCTCGCCAACGAGCTGATGTTCCTCAGCCGCGGCAACCCCGTCGTCTACTACGGCGACGAGCAGGGCTTCACCGGCTCCGGCGGCGACAAGGACGCCCGCCAGACGATGTTCGCCTCCAAGGTCGCCGACTACCTCGACGACGACGAGATCGGCACCGCCCGCACCCACGCGAGCGACGCCTACGACACGAGCGCGCCGCTCTACAAGGAGATCAGCGCTCTCTCGAAGCTGCGCAAGGACAACCCGGCGCTCACCGACGGCGTCCAGACCCAGCGGTACGCGGCCGACGGCCCCGGCGTCTACGCCTTCACCCGCACCGACGCGAAGACCGGCGCCGAGTACGTCGTCGCCTTCAACAACGCCGGCACGGCGCAGAGCGCCACGTTCGCCACCGGCTCGGCCCGCATGGCCTACCGGGGCGTGTACGGCACCGGCGCCGTCGTCGCCTCGGACGCCGACCGCAAGGTCACCGTCACCGTCCCCGCCGGATCCGCCGTCGTCCTCAAGGCGGCCGGACACCTCGCCAAGCCGGCCACCAAGCCGACGATCACCCTCAAGGCCCCGGACGCCGGCGCCACCGGGACCGTCGAGCTCGCCGCCGACGTCGACGGCGGTCAGCTGAACCGGGTCGTCTTCGCCGCCCAGACCGGCAACGGCAAGTGGGTCACGCTCGGCTCCGCCGACCACGCCCCGTACAAGGTCACCCAGACCATCGGCAAGGACGTACCGGCCGGCACCGCGCTGCGCTACAAGGCGGTCGTGATCGACTCCGCCGGGCGGACCGCGAGCGCCACCGCGAGCTCCAGCACGGGCACCGCGCCCGCCCCGGAGATCCCCACCGCGTCCTCCCGCGACTACGCGGTGGTCCACTACAAGCGCACGGACGGCGACTACACGGACTGGGGCCTGTACGCCTGGGGCGACCTCGCCGACGGCGAGGCCACCGACTGGCCGGCCAGCCACCCCTTCACCGGCCGCGACGCCTACGGCGCCTTCGCCTACGTCAAGCTCAAGCCCGGCGCCTCGAACGTCGGCTTCCTGGTCATCGACAAGGACGGCAACAAGGACGTCGCGTCCGACCGGAGCATCGACGTCACCAGGACGGGCGAGGTCTGGATCGAGCAGGGGAAGCCGGACGTACTGACCGCGAACCCCGCCGCCCCGGCGCAGGACAGGACCAAGGCGGTCATCCACTACCACCGCGCCGACGGCGACTACGACGGCTGGGGCCTGCACGTCTGGACGGGCGCCGCGAACCCCACCGACTGGCCGAGCCCCCTGAAGCCGGTGAAGACTGACGCCTATGGCGCGGTCTTCGAGGTACCGCTCACCGACGGTGCCACCAGCCTCAGCTACATCATCCACAACGGCGACAACAAGGACCTGCCCGCCGACCAGTCCCTGGACCTCAAGGCCGACGGCTACGAGGTGTGGCTGTTGAACGGCCAGGAGAAGTACCTGCTGCCGCAGCCCGCAGGCTCCGCGGCCGCCCTCGACCCGACCACCTCCAAGGCGGTCTGGATCGACCGGGACACCCTCGCCTGGAACGGCTCCGACGCGGCCGCCTCCACCCAGCTGCGCTACTCCCACGACGGCTCGATCACCGTCAAGGACGGCGCCCTCACCAGCGACGACGAGCGCTGGCTGCGACTGACGAAGACCACCCTCACCGACGCCCAGAAGGCGAAGTTCCCGCACCTGAAGGACTACACCGCCTGGACCGTCGACCCGCGCGACCGCGCCCGGGTGCGCGAGGCGCTGAGCGGCCAGCTCGTGGCCTCCCAGCTGGCCGCCAACGGCGCGGTGCTGTCCGCGACCGGCGTGCAGATCGCGGGCGTGCTCGACGACCTGTACGACGCGACCAGGGCGAACCTGGGCCCGGTCTTCCGTGACGGGAAGCCGACCCTGTCCGTCTGGGCGCCCACGGCACAGAACGTCTCCCTGGAGCTGGCCGGCGCGACGGTGCCCATGCGCCGCGACGCGGCGACCGGCGTCTGGTCCGTCACCGGCCCCGCATCCTGGAAGGGCAAGCCCTACCGGTACGTGGTGAAGGTCTGGGCCCCCAGCGTCCGCAAGATCGTGACGAACAAGGTCACCGACCCGTACTCGGTCGCGCTGAGCGCGAACTCCGAGCGCAGCCTGGTCGTCGACCTGAACGACAAGGCCCTCGCCCCCGGCGGCTGGTCGACCCTGGCCAAGCCCAAGGCCGTACCGCTGAAGGACGCGCAGATCCAGGAGCTGCACATCCGGGACTTCTCCGTCGCCGATGCGACCGTCCCGGCCAAGGACCAGGGCACCTACCTGGCCTTCACCGACAAGAACAGCGACGGCTCGAAGCACCTGCGCGAGCTGGCGCAGGCCGGCACCTCGTACGTGCATCTGCTGCCCGCCTTCGACATCGCCACCATCCCCGAGAAGAAGGCCGACCAGGCCACCCCCGACTGCGACCTCGCCGCCTACCCGGCCGACTCCGAGCAGCAGCAGGAGTGCGTGGCGAAGACCGCCGCGAAGGACGCCTACAACTGGGGCTACGACCCGTACCACTACACGGTCCCCGAGGGCTCGTACGCCACCGACCCGGACGGCACCGCCCGCACGGTCCAGTTCCGCAGCATGGTCAAGGCGATCAACGACGACGGCCTGCGGGTCGTGATGGACGTCGTCTACAACCACACCGCGGCCAGCGGCCAGGCCGACACCTCCGTGCTCGACCAGGTCGTGCCCGGCTACTACCAGCGGCTCCTGGCCGACGGCTCGGTGGCCAACAGCACCTGCTGCTCCAACACCGCGCCCGAGAACGCCATGATGGGCAAGCTGGTCGTCGACTCCATCGTCACCTGGGCCAAGGAGTACAAGGTCGACGGCTTCCGCTTCGACCTGATGGGCCACCACCCCAAGGCCAACATCCTCGCCGTGCGCAAGGCGCTGGACGCGCTGACCCTCGCGAAGGACGGCGTCGACGGCAAGAAGATCATCCTCTACGGCGAGGGCTGGAACTTCGGCGAGGTCGCCAACGACGCCCGGTTCGTGCAGGCCACCCAGCAGAACATGGCCGGCACCGGCATCGCGACCTTCTCCGACCGGGCCCGCGACGCGGTGCGCGGCGGCGGTCCGTTCGACTCCGACCCCGGCATCCAGGGCTTCGCGTCCGGTCTCTACACCGACCCGAACTCCTCCACCGCCAACGGGACCGAGGCCGAGCAGAAGGCCCGCCTCCTGCACTACCAGGACCTGATCAAGGTCGGCCTGACCGGCAACCTCGCCAAGTACCGCTTCACCGACACCGACGGCCACGACGTCACCGGCGCCGAGGTCGACTACAACGGCGCGCCCGCCGGCTACGCGGACGCCCCCGGCGACGCCCTCGCCTACACGGACGCCCACGACAACGAGTCGCTGTTCGACGCCCTGACCTACAAGCTGCCCCAGGGCACCTCGGCGTCCGACCGGGCCCGGATGCAGGTCCTCGCCATGGCCACGGCCGCCCTCTCCCAGGGGCCGTCCCTGTCCCAGGCGGGCTCGGACCTGCTGCGCTCCAAGTCGCTGGACCGCAACTCCTTCGACAGCGGCGACTGGTTCAACGCCATCCACTGGAACTGCGCCGACGGCAACGGCTTCGGGCGCGGGCTGCCGCCGGCGGCCGACAACGCCTCCAAGTGGCCCTACGCCAAGCCGCTGTTGAGCTCCGTCAGCGTGGGCTGCCCGCAGATCACCGGAGCCTCGGCCGCGTACCGGGACCTGCTGCGGATCCGTACCACCGAGCCGGCGTTCTCCCTCGGCAGCACCGCGCGGGTGCAGGCGGACCTGTCCTTCCCGCTGTCCGGGAAGAGCGAGACGCCCGGTGTGATCACCATGAAGCTGGGTGACCTGGTCGTCGTGTTCAACGCGACCCCGACCGCCCAGCGGCAGACCGTCGACGCGCTCGCCGGGACGGGCTACCGCCTGCACCCGGCGCAGGCGTCGGGCGCGGACGTCACGGTCAAGGCCGCGGCCTACGACCGGGATTCCGGCACCTTCGCCGTGCCCGGGCGCACGGTCGCGGTGTTCTCCCGGACCGCCTGACGGCTGTCCGGAGCTCCAACGGCTCCAAGAGAGGGGCGGGTCCGTCACGGGCCCGCCCCTCGCGCTGTCAGGGGCAGCGGCTGGAGGCGGGCGGGGCGTGCGGTTAGGGTCGTTCCGGCGCCCCGGAACAGCCGCCCGGAACAGTCGCCCCAGAACAGGAGTGCTCCATGCCGCAGATCACCGTCGACTACTCGGACCGGCTCGCGGACGACTTCGACCGGCCCGGATTCGCACGGGCCCTGCACACCGCCACCGTCGAGATCGCCGCCGCGAAGCCGCCGGCCTGCAAGACGCGCTTCCGCCGGACCGCGGACGACGTGGTCGGCCCGGAGGCCGAGGGGCATGCCGTCGTGCACGTCCACATCGCCCTGCTGGCCGGCCGCACCGAGGAGACCAAGGCCCGGCTCACCGAGACCGCGCTCGAACTGCTGCGTCAGTACGTGAAGCCCGCCGCGGGCCTGGCCCTGCACGCCTCCGCCGAGGTGCGCGACCTCGACCCGTCCTACCGCAAGTTCGAGGACAGCTGATCCGGCACCGGGGGCTCAGGCCCCCGGGCCGGGTTCGGGCTCGCGCTCGGGTTCGGCGGCCAGGGCGATCAGCCGGGTCGCCAGGTCGCTGAACGGGCCGTCGGCCGGCTCGTTCTCCAGCATCGGCCGCAGCAGCCTGCGCATCCCGTCGTCGAACGCGGCGCTCACGGCGGTGAGCGCCGCGAAGTCGTGCACCAGCTGGATCTCCAGCTCCGCCCGCGGGATGCGCCGGCCGTCCAGCCAGATCAGCGCGGTCGACTCGGCGAGCGAGATCCAGGAGCGGATCACCAGCTCCAGCCGCGCGGGCGGGTCCGTGACCCCCAGATGCGCCAGGATCTGCTCGTACGCGGCCTGCCGTACGGAGTCGATGAGGGCGTTGGTGGCCGAGACATGGCTCATCGGACGGGACTCGCCCGCGGGGACCGCCGGGCCGCCGCGCATCAGGGCCGAGAAGCCCGGCCCGTGCTCGTCCACGAAGTCGAAGTACCGGCGCATCACCCGCAGCAGCCGCGCCCCGAGCGGACCCTCGTGCGGTTCGGCGAACCGGGCCGACAGGTCCTCCGCGGCACGCTTCAACGCCGCTTCGTAGAGGCTGAGTTTGCCGGGAAAGTAGTGGTAGACCAGCGGCCGCGAGATGCCTGCGGCCGCCGCTATCTCGTCGATCGAGACCTCGTCGGGCGAGCGGCGGCTGAACAGGTCGAGGGCGACACCGATCAGCTGCTGCCGTCGCTCGTCGACTCCCATTCTGCGGCGAACCCCGGTAGTCATACGGACACTTTACCGACAGCGACCGGACCCGAACGGACCGGTCCTGCCGCGGATGTTCACCATTCCCACACCGGTCGCCCACTTCCCGCCCGTGTCGGCGTGGGCGAGGGCCTCCTCCTCACCTCAGCCCGCTGACCGGCCTTCCGTCCTTCAGGGTTCCCTCCAGTCCGGCCTGCGCGCCGTCCGTCGTGCGCGCCGCCAGCAGGCTGCCCCGGGTGCTCGCGTGGACCCCGCCCGTCGTACGGATCGACGCGGTGTCCCGGCTGCCCGCGGCCAGCAGGTACCAGGAGCCGGTCTGCGACTTCCACAGCACGCCCGCCAGCACGTGCGGATCGCGGGCGCCGCACGCCGGCACGTCCTGTGCCCGCGCCGCGATCGCGCCGTACGTCCCGCCCGGGGTGTGGAACTGGGCCAGCACCCGGGGCCCGTCGCCCCGCCAGGTCTCGGCCCTGGTGCACACCCAGGCGGCCGTGCCGCTCGCGTCCGGCAGCGACTGCTCGGCGTACTGCCAGGCGTTCACCGACCGCACGCCCGACGCCCGGGCGTCGGCCAGCGAGCACGCGAACGGCGCCCAGGCGCTCAGCGACTTCGCCCCGGTCGCCTCGTGCGGCGCGGTCGGCTTCCCGGTGGTCAGCCGGGCCGGCACCAGTTCGCCGAGGTCCGTCAGCAGGCTGGTGCCCTCGACGCCGGTCAGCTGGAGCACGTTCCACGAGGTGCAGCTGTCGGTCTGGGCGGCCGGGCTGGCCAGCGGCGCGGTGATCCCGCCGGTCAGGCCGAGGTCCATCGCGCCGGCCGAGGGCTTCGTCAGGTCCCGCTCGGCCGCCTTCGTCACCCACGGCGCGGTCAGATAACGCACGTTGCCGTCGGACCGGCCGAGGACCACCGCGCCCGCCTCGACGGCCGTCGCGCCGTCGACCCGCGCGAAGTCGAGGGCGGCGCCCTGCGTGCCGTCCTTCGGTTCGGCGTAACGGGCGATGCGCAGACCGTCGTACAGGATCACCACGCGCGCGTTGTCGACCGGGCCCGCGTACAGCAGCTGGGGCGGTCCGGCCGGGCCGCCCGTGAGGGTGCCGGGGGTACCGGAGACCCGGACGTTCTCGCCGGGCCGCGCCCAGACGGCGAGGGCGCGGCGCAGCAGAGCGCTGTCGCCGGCCAGGGCGCCACGGGCGGGCCACACGGAGAAGTCGGTGCGGCTGGACGACTTCCACGCGGCCGGCGCGACCCGGAGCAGCCTGCCGGGGTCCAGGGCCGCCTCGGCCGCGGGATTGCGCGCGTACGGCGGGGCGGCGGCACCGTCGGGGCCCCAGCCGCCGCCCGGCAGGGCCACCAGCGCGCCGCACACCGCGAGCGCGGCGGCCGCGGCCAGCACGGCCCGGGAGTGCCGGCGGCGGCGCATCAGATCGGTCGGCCGGGCCTGGAGCGCGCAGGGGTCGAACGCGGGCGACTCGAACAGCGCGTACTGCGCGGGGACGGTGTCGGCCTCGCGCAGCGCGGCGTCCGGGTCGGCCACCCCCGCCGACCTCAGCACCCTGAGCACGGCGCCGTCCTGGAGCCGCTCCAGACCGCGCAGCACATGGGCGGCGCGGGCCGGTCCGGACAGCGCCGCCAGCCGCTGGTCCAGGGCGAGCTCCTCGGCGCCGCCCGACCGCGGGAACAGGCGCAGTCCCCACACCTGGGGCAGCAGCGGCGGCAGCTGGGAGCGCCTGGGCCAGGCCGCGCGGCGCAGCGGTAGTCCCGCCTTCAGCGCCGTACGCACGACCTGGCGGCGGACGAAGGCGTAACCCGGGTCGCCGTCCCGGCCCTTCGACTGGGCCGGGACGGCGGGCCCGGACGCGCGCCTGCCGGGCAGCGCACGCTGGACGAGGGCGTGCGCGGTCAGGACCCGCCGGCCGCGGCCCAGGCCGGGCGGCAGCACCAGATAGGCGAGCCGGACGAGTCGCGGATAGTGCTCGACGAGCGCGGCCTCGGCCTGCTCGACGTCGACGTCGGTGGCGGACGATGGGGGGCGCGGGGCGACATGCTGTGACTGCACGTTCAGCAGAACGAGCGAATCGATGGTTGGTCACCGCTTCGGCGGCCCGCCGTGGCCGCCGCGCCCGTCGTGCCGGCCGTGCGCGCCGTGCGCGCCGTGCCTGCCGTGCCCGCAGTGCCCGCCGTGCTCGCCGTGTCTGCCGTGCGCGCGGTGCCTGCCGTGCGTCGCGCGGCCCGTGCGTCAGGCCCGCGGTTCGACCAGTGCCCGTGCGTAGTTGCCCATCGACCGCTGGTAGCGCGGCAGATGCGGGGCCAGGGCGCCCAGGACGAGGGAGAGGCCCTCGCGGTCCCGGCCGAGGCTGGACAGGCACAGCGCCAGACACGCGCGTACGGCGTCATCCAACTCGTCCGACGGGCCTTCCAGTTCGGGGGTGAGCAGTGCGACGCCCTCCTCGGCCCGGCCGATGTTGCGCAGGGAGCTCGCCAGCTGGATGCGGGCCCGGCGGCCCCGGTAGCCGTCGAGGCCGAGCGCCAGCGCCTCCCGGTACAGGGGGACGGCCCGGTCCGAGTGTCCCGTGGAGTCCCAGGCGCAGGCCCGTTCGAACGGGCCCAGCGGGCTGCCCTCGGGCAGTTCGGCGACGAGCGCGTCGATCAGGGCCCGGAAGTCGGCCGCGTCCTGCTCGGCGTAGTCGTCGAAGCGGGCCCATGCCGCGCTCACCCGGTCGTTCCAGTCGTGGTTCATCCGCCCACCTTCGCACGTACGCGCGAGGAGTGGTGGCCGGTTTCGGGCATCCTGGACCTCGTTTGAGCGCGCCGCGCGCCGCAGCCGTATCCAGGACGAGGCTCTTGCAGGGAGGACAGATGAAGGTGACCCGACCCATGCTCGCGGCGGCCGCCGCCGTGGCGGCGCTGGTGCTCGCGGGCTGCAGCACCGCCACGGACACGGACACGAAGGCGGCGGTGCCGGCGACGGCGACCGGCAGCCTGGAGCACCTGGCCGCCGAGGTGAAGTGCACGCCCGACATGCAGACCGACGCCGACGAGATCCGCCAGGCGGTGTGCAAGGTCGCCGCCGGCAAGTTCATCCTGGCCACCTTCGCCACCGACCGCGGGCAGCGCGAGTGGATCAACTCCGCCAAGGACTACGGCGGTCACTACCTGGTCGGCCGCAAGTGGGTGGCCGTGGGCGAGAACAGCACGGTCGCGGCACTGCGCGACACCCTCGGCGGGGACATCGAGCAGGGCGTCGACCACGGGGCGCACACCGGTCACTGACCACGCCCCGGGTCCCCCGGACGCACGAAGAACCGGCGGGACGCACGAAGAACCGGCGGTGGGAGATCCCACCGCCGGTTCTTTATGCCGCGCTAGCGCCGTAGCGTTACTGGCAGCGCTGACCGCGGTTGATGCAGTTGGCGAGCTTGGTGTTCTGGGCCGCCGACATCACGTTGATGAAGTCGTCGTGGTCGGTGGAGGGCTTGTGGAGCTGCTCCGGGAAGCCGTCCACGGCGTAGGGGTTCTTGACCTGGCCGTTCTGGAGGACCGGGGCCGGAACGTCGTACACCAGGCGCATCGTCAGCTGGGGGATCGCCTTGAAGCCGTTGGCGCAGTTGCCGTTGGCGTCGGCGAAGGCGACGTGCGTACGGTGGTTGGCGCTGTCGATGTTCTGGCCGTCCCAGCAGCTCTGGAACGCGAAGGTGCGGACCACGCTGCTGCCCCTGGGGCAGATCGGGTACTGCGTCGTCAGCTGCACCTTGTTCTCGAAGCCGGTGCAGCTCCAGTGCGCGTTGGCGTTCGCCAGACCGTTGGTGGTGGTCTTGGCGTCACCGGTGATGATCCGCAGGAACTGCGGCATCGCGACGACCTTGCTGGTCGGGCTGCCGACGAACTTGATCTGGGCCTGCCTGGCGACCAGGACCTTGCCGACGTTGCCTTCCTTGCCGCCGCCGTCGTTGTTCTGGTCGAAGTCCTGCGTGCCGTTCTGCAGACGCAGCACGGGCCAGTAGTACAACGACTTGTCCTGCTGGTTCTGGCAGGTGGACTCGCCCTTCGCGAACGTGTCGTTGTTGGCGAAGGCGTCGTTCGTCTGGTTGCCGACGTAGTCGTGCAGGTGGTGCGCGCCGTTGGTCACGCCGGGCGCCACGATCACGTTGTCGGTGTTGTGGCTGCCGTTGGCGTTGACACCGCACCGCGTGGTGAACGTACCGGTCGAGGCCTGGCCCGTCCGGCGGGGCTTCGCGGGGACGTTCGCCTGGACCTTCGTGATGTCCACGAAGTCGGCCGCGTTCGGACCGTTGCCGGCCTGACCGCCGTTGCCCGTCTGACCGCCGTTGCCGGCCTGACCGCCGTTGTTGGCCTGGCCGCCGTTGTTAGCGGGGGCGCTCTGGCTGGGGTTGGCGGTCTGGCCGTTGTTGGCCTGGCCGCCGTTGTTCGCCTGCCCGCCGTTGTTGGCCTGGCCACCGCCCGCGTTGGTCTGGCTGGCCGGGGTGGCGGTGCAGTTGATCAGGGTGTCCAGGTCGGCCGGCGCGGTCCCGCCGACCCGGGTGATCTCCAGCCGGATGCGGTCGAAGATGTTCTTCCGCCGGTCCTGGAGGGGCTGGAGGATGCTGTTCTGGACGAAGCTGGCATCCCGCGCCTGGGCGTCCCGGGTGGTGGCCAGACGCTGGTAGGCCTCGGTGATCTGGCGGTCGAGATTGCTGAGTTCGCCGCTCACATCGTTGCGGGCCTGCGCCGGCACGTTGGTCAGCTTCTGGCCGACGTCCGGGCAGGAGATGGTCGCGGCCTGCGAGGCCGCGGCGGCCTTGGTCTGGTTCCACCCCTTGTTGTTCGACTCATGCGCCGAAGCGTAGAAGTTCGCCCAGATCAGCCCGCCCCCACCGAGCGCTAGGGCCGCCGATGCGGCTATGGCCTTCGTGGCCATCGACGAACGGCGTTTACGTGTATTGCGTCCCATGGAACTCCTCTGACTTCCTTGCGGGGCAGCATCGAGGCGCCCGACAGGAGTGAAGCGGCTCCCATCCATACGGAGACGGTCCCAGGGGTGTTCAAACATCTCAGAAATTCATGAGAGAACCGTGACGCAATCCCGCCCCAACTCTCCCATCAACGCAGGTAGTTACCCGGATCAGAGAGGCCGGGGACGGCCGGCTGCCGCCCCCGGTCCAACATCGTCGCCTCCCGGTCGAACACCGTCGCCTCCCGGTCCCCGGTCCGCTCCGGGCGAAGCTCAGCGCGCGATCGGCGGGGAGTACTTGTAGCCGACGCGGCGGACGGTCTGGATCGACCTGCGGTGCTCGGCGCCCAGCTTGCGGCGCAGCCGGGCGATGTGGACGTCGACGGTACGGCCGTCGCCCACATGGCCGTAGCCCCACACCGTGCTGACCAGATGGTCCCGGGTGTGCACCCGGTTGGGGTGCGCGACCAGATGGGCGAGGAGTTCGAACTCCAGGTAGGTGAGGTCGAGTTCACGCCCGCTCACCTGCGCGATGCGCTGTGCGGTGTCGATGCGCACCAGTGGCTCGCCCGGGGCCGGGGCGGCCGGCTCGGCGGCCTGGGGTCCGTCGGGCAGTGCCACGGGCAGGAACGGCGGCTCCCGGTCGGCCGGGACCAGGACCAGGTAGCCGACCATCGCGGGCCGGCCCGGCAGGGCGGGCAGGGTGTGCTGCGGGGCGGGCAGCCAGGTGGCGCCCGGCGGCAGGAGGTCCGTCATGTCGACGACCTCGTCCCGGTCGACGGCCCGCAGCCGGTGCCGTGCGGGACCGGGGGAGGAGGTGAGGGGGGAGGTGGGCAGAGAATGCGTGGTCGCCATGAAAGGTCAGCTCTTTCGCGCGAGGAGTTCGTCGAGGACGTACGTCGTGCGCGCCGGCCGAAGACCGCAGGTGTACGGCTTTAGAGGGCCCGCGCGTTCGTCGCGCGACAACACACCCGGTCGAAGTCGTGGTGCTGACGGGAAGGCCAGAAGGGCTCGAGGTCATGGCGACCTGTCGCGGAGTGCTTCTGGGGGCTGGCCATAGGACCATTGAAGCAGACGCACCGGCGCGGCAGGAGGTCTCTCTCACCGCCCGGACGCCCAACATGCCGAAGGGGCGCCCGACATGATGTCGGGCGCCCCTTCGGTGAAGGCGGGGGGATCAGACCTGGCCGGCCTTCTCCAGCGCGGAGCAGCAGGTGTCGACGATCAGACGCGTCACCGTGTACGGGTCGACGTTGGCGTTCGGGCGGCGGTCCTCGATGTAGCCCTTGCCGTCCTTCTCGACCTGCCACGGGATGCGGACCGAGGCGCCACGGTCGGAGACACCGTACGAGTACTCGTTCCACGGGGCGGTCTCGTGCAGACCGGTCAGGCGGTCGTCGATGCCGGCGCCGTAGTTCTTGACGTGGTCGAGCGGCTTGGAGCCCTCGCCGAGCGACTCGCACGCGGTGATGATCGCGTCGTAGCCCTCGCGCATCGCCTTCGTGGAGAAGTTGGTGTGCGCACCGGCGCCGTTCCAGTCGCCCTTGACCGGCTTGGGGTCGAGGGTCGCGGAGATGCCGAAGTCCTCGGCGGTGCGGTAGAGCAGCCAGCGGGCCACCCACAGCTGGTCGGAGACCTCCAGCGGGGACAGCGGGCCGACCTGGAACTCCCACTGGCCGGGCATGACCTCGGCGTTGATGCCGGAGATGCCCAGGCCCGCCTTGAGGCAGTTCTCCAGGTGCGCCTCGACGATGTCACGGCCGAAGATTTCGTCCGCGCCGACACCGCAGTAGTAGCCGCCCTGGGGGGCCGGGAAGCCGCCCTCGGGGAAGCCCAGCGGACGCGGGCCGTCGAAGAAGGTGTACTCCTGCTCGATACCGAAGATCGGCTGCTGGGCGGCGAACTTCTCGGCCACCTCGGCCAGCGCGGCACGCGTGTTCGACTCGTGCGGCGTCATGTCGATGTCGAGGACCTCGCACAGCACGAGGACGTCGTCGCCGCCGCGGATCGGGTCGGGGCAGGTGAAGACCGGCTTGAGTACGCGGTCGGAGGCGTGGCCCTTGGCCTGGCTGGTGGAGGACCCGTCGAAGCCCCAGATCGGCAGCTCGGCGCCCTTGGCGTCGTCGGCCAGGATCTTCGTCTTGGAACGGAGCTTGGCCGTCGGCTGGGTGCCGTCGATCCAGATGTACTCAGCCTTGAAGCTCACGGGCCACATCCTTCGGGGTGGGTCTTAGGCGCACTTGCGGGTGCTGCGGGTGCTGCGGGTGCTGCGGCACTGGGGCGCCGCACCTGATGCCCGGCAGACTGCCAACGGCCGATTTCCCGATCATTGCTCGATTGTGAACCCCGTGTTACCTGGCCATGATGTGGCGCGATTCACTCGGTGGGAGGCCCCGGGTGTGCGGTTCGCGGTTCGCGCCCCCGGAACGCGCTGGAGCCGGGCCGGGGCCCGGTCTCGTATGCGATGGGTGTGACCCGGACCGCGGCGTCCCGGCCGCCTGCCGTCACTCCCGTGCGGCCCCTGCCGTCGTTCCGGATCGGCCGCCTGCGCTCATTCCCGCACGGCCGTCTGCGGTCACTTCCGTACGGCCGCCGACCGTCACTCCCACACGGTCGCCGGCCTTCCCGTCCACGAGGCCGGTGACCGGCCTGCGCCCCGCGCCGGACGCGCGGCGGGGCCCGGACGCGCCCGGTCCTGCTGCTCCTGGCGGGGAGCAGCAGGACCGGTGACACGTACGAGGCGGCGAACCGGGCCGGCGCGCTGCCGCAGCGTCGGGACGGGGATCCTGTCAGGTTTCTCCCGCCACCCGCTGCGGCACGCCGTGCCCCCTCACATGGGGCGCCGCCTCAGGGGTTCCCTCCCGCGTCCGGCTTCACCCCACCTTCTGGATCACGGCCCGGCGGATCAGGAACTTGCCGGGCTCACGGACCTGCTCGAAAGCGGCGTTGTTGAGCAGGACACAGCTGCCGGAGACCGAGGTGACCGTCACCGTCGTGGACTTGTTGTTGTCCAGGTTGGTGACCTTCAGCTTCGTGCCCGAGGGGAACTGGTTGCTGGACGCCGCCGGAGCGCCGCCCTCGCCCGAGAGGGTGACCGTGGAGCCGTTGCAGACCTGCTGGCCGGCGGCGGCACCACCGCCGGCGTTACCGGCGTTACCGGCGTTACCGGCGTTACCCGTGTTCCCGGCGTTACCCGTGTTCCCGGCGGCGCCCGCGTTGCCCGCGGGGGCGGTCTGCGCAGGGGCGGTCTGAGCAGGCTGGGAGCCCTGAGCCGACTCCCCAACCGTGCATCCGGACGCCTTCTGCTGCACCTGGATCTGAGCGATGACCGCCTCGCGGTTGGCGATCCGGGCCGCGGACTGCGCGTCCGGGTTGGCCCGCTGGCCGGCGATGAACGCCTGGTTGTTGCCGATGGCGGTGGCGAGCCCCAGGCAGACCGTCGAGTCCCCGGCGGACAGGGCCTTGGGCGACTGCGCGGCGTTCGAGGTGTTCGCCATGACGAAGGCGCCGCCTCCCGCCACGGCCGCGGCACCGACGAGCAGCGCGATCGACTTCTTCGGGCCGAGTGTTCTCCTGCGCGACATCCGCGCCTCCTGAGGGGTAGGGGGTGCTACGTCGCTATGTACGAGATACCGAACGGCGTTACTCAACGGTTACCGGGGTGATTCAAGTGGCCTGCGTCACACGCCAGTTCGGGCACCGAGGCGCATCGAGGCGCATCGCGGGCCGGGGGCCGCCTCACTCCTTGGTCCGGGACAGCGCCTCCCGTACGGCGTCCTCGGTACGGGCCACGACCGCCGTGCCGTCGTCCGCGGTGATGATCGGGCGCTGGATGAGCTTCGGATGCCCGGCGAGCGCCGCGATCCACTGCTCGCGCGTATCGGAGTCGCGTGCCCACTCCTTGAGGCCGAGCTCCTTGGCGGCGGCCTCCTCGGTGCGCGTGATGTCCCACGGTTCGAGGCCGAGGCGGTCCAGTACGGCCCTGATCTCGTCCTCGGTCGGCACGTCGTCGAGGTAGCGGCGGACGGTGTACTCGGCGCCCTCGGCGTCGAGCAGGGTGAGGGCGCTGCGGCACTTGGAGCAGGCCGGATTGATCCAGATTTCCATGGCCCCCACGGTACGGGAGAACTCGTCTCCCACAAGGGCCCCGGAGGCCCCGAAAACCCTTGTGGCCAGGGGCGTTTGTCAGTGCCGGGCGGTAGAATAGAAGCAGTGTTCGAGGGTGTCGCCGGGGTGGCCGAACTCCGGAGGGGACACCCTGATCGCGACAGGAGGATGCCTGTGCCCGCTGCCGCACTGAAGCCGTTGCCCACCCAGTCCACCGCGAAGCGTCCCGTCCTGCTCGACCTGCCCTACGAACCGGTCCTGAAGCGGCCGTTGCCGGCCGGACGTCCGCGCGCGTGGTACGTCACGCACAACCGCCGGCTCAAGGCGATGCGCCTCGCCATCGCCCTGCTCGACTCCGGCGTCTACGTCCCGAACCAGGCCTCCGACGAGACGATACGGAGCGCGGCCGAACAGATCGGCGTCCACCCTCCGTCGGACACCACGTGCCACATGGTGCGGGCGCTGATGCGTTACTCGAGGTGAACGAGGGCGCCGGGCCGGTCCCCACGACCGCGCCCGGCGCCGTCCGTGAACGGCCCCTTTCCTGTCCGGCGCCGTCCGTGAACGGTCCGCGGTTCCCGCCCGGCGTCGTCCGCGAGCAGCCCCTTTCCTGTCCGGCGCCGTCCGCGAGCGGCCCGCGGTTCCCGCCCGGCGTCGGGGGCTGCCGTTCCCGGCCGCCGCCCGGCCGCCGCCCGGCCGCCGCCCGGCCCCCGGCTCTCGCCCACCCGGGCCCGCCGGGCCACACCCTGACCTCGGGCCCCGGCCCCCGGGCCTACCCCGCCAGCTCGCGTTCCATCGGTGTCCGGAAGCGGGGGGTCACCCGGGTCGCCCCCACCCACCCCTGCAGCCGCTCCGCCTCCGCCGCGATCATCGCCTCGGCCTCCCGGCCCACCCCGCCCCCGGCAGGCGGGACCCGCCAGACGATCTCCCCGTCCGGGCGCTGTGCCCAGCCCCCCACCACCTGCCCGTTCCACCACACCGTCGGCCCGATGTTCCCGCTGTAGTCGAACAGCGGCGGACGCAGCTCGGGCGGCAGGTACCAGTCCCGCTGCTGCCAGCCCATGGCCGTCGGGTCGAGCGCGGGCAGCAGCGCCGCCCACGGCTCACCGGGCCCGGCCACGGGACCGTCGTCGCCTTCGGTGACGTACCCCGTGCCCTCGTCCAGCTCCACCTCCCGCGCCCCGATCGAGGCCAGCGCCCGCCGGACGTCCGTGACCCGCCACCCCGTCCACCACTTCAGGTCCGCCTCGGTGGCCGGCCCGCAGACCGTCAGCCAGCGCAGCAACAGGTCCGCCCGGGCCTCGGCGGCGTCCAGCTCGGGATGCTCGGGGGCCGGGGCCCAGCGGAACTGGCTGGACGTCCACGAACCCAGCGGACGCCCCCGGACCACCTTCCCCTCCACCCCCAGCACCCTCAGCAGCCGGGTCGAGACGGTGTGGACACCCTCGTAGCTCTTCCCGGCCGCGTACACGAACTTCTCCCGCAACCGGGGTTCCTCCCGGGCGAGTTCGGCGGCCGTCGCCTGCCCGCGCCGGGCCAGTGCGGCCAGCGCCGACTCCTCGACCTCCCGCAGCCAGGCCGCGTCCGGCGCGCCCGCCTTCGCCATGTCCTTCAGCAGCGACGCCCGCTCCCGGGCGGCCACGTCGAGACCGGTCGAGGCGTGCACGACCGCGGTCAGCGCGGCGGGGAAGACGAACACCGTGTGCCGCATCCCGTGCATCCGCACCAGGGCACGGTCCTCGTACAGGGCCCGGTCGGTCGCGTCGACCGTGGCCGCCGGATCCGTCAGCCGCGCCCCCACCGCCAGATACACCGTCGCCGGGTCGCTGCCGTGCAGGGCGACCAGGGAGCGGGCCACGTCCTCGGGGGCCGTCGCGCGCGCCGCGCCCGCCAGCCGGTGGCGCAGCGCCAGCCGCGCCCGTCGCTCCGCACCGTCGATGTACCGCCGTCCGCCGCCCATGCCGACCTCCGCCCGTGCGTGCACCGCCGTCCCTGCGGACATCCTCGCCGACGCCACTGACAACCGGGCCCGGACCGGCCCCTCACACGATCGCGTCGCCGGGCGTGCGGCCCGCGCGCCCGGCGCCTTGACTGCCCTCACGGGGGTGCGGTCCGGCTGGGAGGTGCGATGAGGCAGTACGGCAGACCACGGCGGACGCGGGCGGCGATCCCGGGCACCACACCCGCTCCGCGGGCGGCACGGCAGGAGGCCGGGCCGTGACCAGCCCGGCCGACCGCGCCCAGCGCGGCAAGGACGCCCGCAAGTACGTGGCGCGCTCCGCGCACGGCCTGTGGCTGCCCTCGGTCGAACGGCCCGACCCCGTCGCCGTACTGGAACGGCAGGGCCGCGACCGGCTGCCGGAGCTGCTGCCGGTCCGGTACGGGCGGATGACCACCTCCCCGCTCGACTTCCTGCGCGGGGCGGCCGCGGTCATGGCCGGCGACCTCGCCGCCCAGCCGCACACCGGTCTGACCGTCCAGCTGTGCGGCGACGCCCACCTGCTCAACTTCGGCCTGTACGCCTCCCCGGAACGCACCCTGCTGTTCGATCTCGGCGACTTCGACGAGACGTTCCCCGGCCCCTTCGAATGGGACGTCAAACGGCTCGCCGCCTCCGTGGCCGTCGCCGCCCGGGAGAACGGGCACCCCGAACCGAAGGTCCGCCAGGCCGCCATCGCGGCCGCGGCCGGCTACCACACCGCCATGCGACGACTGGCCCGGCTCGGTGAACTCGCCGCCTGGTACGAGCGGATTCCGGCCGACCTGCTGCTGCCCCTGGTCCGGGACGGCAGGCGCCGCCGTCTGGAGTCCAGCCTCACCCGCGCCCGCCGCCGCACCAGCCTCCACGCCCTCGGCAGACTGACCGAGGTCGTCGACGGCCGACGGCGCATCATCCAGGACCCGCCCTTCCTGGAGTCCGTCGGCCCCTCCGACGCGGCCGCGCTCCGCAAGATCTTCAGCGACTACCGCTCCACCCTCTCGGAGGGACGCCGGCTGCTCCTGGACCGCTACCGCTTCGTCGACGCGGCACGCAAGGCCGTCGGCGTCGGCAGCGTCGGCACCCGCTGCTTCCTCGTACTGCTCGCCGGAACGGACGACGACGACCCGCTGTTCCTCCAGATCAAGGAGGCCAGGGAATCCGTACTGGAACGGCATCTGCCCAGCGGGCCCTACGTTCACCACGGCCACCGGGTCGTCGCGGGACAGCGGCTGCTCCAGGCCGCGGGGGACATCTTCCTGGGCTGGACGACCGGGCCGCAGGGCCGCGCCTTCTACTGGCGTCAGCTGCGCGACACGAAGAGCACGGCGAACGTCGTCGGCGCGAGCCCGGCCGCCCTGCGCCGGTACGCCCGGCTGTGCGGCACCGCCCTGGCCCGCGCCCACGCCCGCTCCGGCGACCGCATCGCCATCGCTTCCTACCTCGGCTCCGCCGACACCTTCGACCGGTCGGTCGCCGACTTCGCGACGGGTTACGCCGACCGGACCGCCGCCGATCACGCCGGCCTGGTCGCCGCCGTGGCGGCCGGCGTGGTGCGGGCCGCACCGGAGCGCTGACCGGGGCCCGGTCAGGCGGCCCCGGACAGCACGGCGTCCACCAGGGCACGGCGGTCCGGCGCGTGGTCCCGCAGCCGAAGGCCCAGCCGGTGGTCCGCGCCGGGCAGGTCGAGGCGGGTGAAGCGGGCGCGGGCCGCCAGCGCGTCCTGCACGGCCCGCGTCACCGCCGGCGGGATGACCGCGTCCTCGCCCGGGACCGCGAGCACCGCCCGGCCCGGGAACGCGCGCAGCACGTCGAGCGCGGGGGAGTCGCGCCAGCTGCCGGGCGTACGGATGATCTCGCTGAAGCGGCCGGTGCCGTCCCCGAACGGCACCTCCCACGCCTTTGCCGCGTACACCGCCGGGGCGCACAGCCCCAGCGCCGCCACCCGGTCCCCGTAGTGCGCGGCGAGGTCGGCCACCGTCTGCCCGCTCATGCTGAACCCGACCGGCACCAGCGGGGCGTCCCCCGGGGCGTAGGCGTCGATCACGGCCACGGCCTGCTCGAAGCGCCGGCGCAGGCTCAGCTCCGCCATAGTGCCCGTGCTGTCGCCGTGTCCGGAGAAGTCGAAGGCGAGGGCGCGGCACCCGCGGGAGGCGAACTCCGCGAGGAGCGGCACGAGCCGCTCCTTGCTGCCGGAACCGGCCCCGTGCAGCAGGACGACGGTGGCTCGGTCCGGGCCACCTTCTTTGGCCCCGCCGTACACCCCGCTCAGCCGTTCGCCGTCCGTGTCGTGGGTGAAGGAGTCGATGTCGTGTGTGGTGGAGACGGTGTCGTGTGTGGTGGAGACGATCTCGCTCATGCGCTCATTCACGCACGGCGCACCCGTCCGGGGTGCGGGTTCCGCCGCCTTCGGCTGCGGCGCGGCCGCCCCCGTCGGCCGCGAACTCCAGGGCGGGGAAAAGGAGATGCACTCCGTGTGAGCGGATCGATACGCTGAGTGCGTCATCGTCGATCGGCCGACACCCACCGCTCGTTCCCCGCACGGGGTACGGGCACGGACCCGGAGAGGGGGCCCAACATGAACAGCATCGTCATGGCCGGAGCCGTCGCCCTGGTGGTCCTCGGGTTCACAGACCACGTCTGGTGGCTGGCCGCCGCCGCGCTGCTCCTGCTGTACCTGCGGTACGGACGGAGCTCGACCTCGGCGTCCGCCCCGGGCACCGGCACTCCCGCGGCACCGGCGCCGCCCGCCACCTACAAGGCGTACCGGGCCCGCCGTGACCAGCAGGCCAAGTGGGAGCGCCGCTACCGTCGTGAGCGTCCCTTCGAGGCTCGCCGCCAGGACCGGGGCACCTGAGACCGGCCCTGAGACGGACACACGTCCAGCGCCCCCCGGCCGTCACCGGCCGGGGGGCGCCCCTTCACAGGCCCGGTGCGTCCCAGAGCGGGAACCACCGGGACTTGTCCTTCTCCACCCGCAGGTCGTTCTCCAGCAGGGCGGCCACCTGGAGCTCCAGCGCGTTGTCGCGCCGGTGCGAGCCGGGCAGCGTGCACAGCGGATAGAACGTGCCGCGCTTGTACAGGTACACCAGGGCCAGTGCGCGTTCCGGGTCCTGGCCGCGCTTCTCGAAGCTCACCAGCGAGCACAGCAGCTGCGGCCCGAAGCCGTTGGCCTCCATCGACGTGTTCACCGCGTGCAGGTCGTTGACCAGGAGGGGCAGTTCACCGGGGGCGCGGGCGGAGACCAGCCAGGAGTAGCCGTAGCCGTCCTGCGTCAGCCGGACCGGGGGGCCGGTGCGGTCGGTGTCCGCGTCCAGCAGGGCCTGCACCTCGCGGTGCGTCTGCTCGAAGGCCGCGCCCTCGACCGTGGCGAAGCACACCGCCCCCTGCCCGGTCGGCGTGTACCCGGCCGCCGCCTCCAGGGTCACCGCCGCCGACGGCAGCGCGAACAGCCGGTCGAGATCGGGGGCGACCGCCTTCGTGCGGCCGAGCAGGATGTCCAGCAGCCCCATGTTCAGCCCGTCTTCCCGGGCACCGCGGCCTCGCCCAGCTCGGCGGAGATCCGCCCCAGCTGTTCGAGCCGCTGCTCCAGGCTCGGGTGGGTGGAGAACAGCTTGGTCAGAGCGGGCCCGGCGCCCAGCGCGGGGGTGAAGTAGAACGCGTTGAACGCCTGGGCCGTACGCAGGTCCTCGGTCGGGATCCGGGCGATGTCGCCGGTGACCTTCGTCAGCGCTGAGGCCAGCGCCGAGGGCCGCCCGGTCAGCAGCGCGGCGGACCGGTCGGCGGCCAGCTCCCGGTACCGGGACAGGGCCCTGATCAGCAGGAAGCTCAGCGCGTACACCGCCGCCGACACCCCCATCACGACACCGAACACGACCAGGGTGTTCTGGTCCTTGCGGCCCCGCCCGCCGAACAGCTCCGAGTAGAAGGCGAACCGCACGATCAGGCCCGCGATCACGCCGAGGAAGGACGCCACGGTGATCACGGCGACGTCCTTGTGCGCCACGTGCGACAGCTCGTGCGCCAGGACGCCCTCCAGCTCCGCGGGCTCCAGCCGCCGCAGCAGACCGGTGGTCACGCAGATCACCGCGTGGTCGGCGTTGCGGCCGGTCGCGAACGCGTTCGGCATCTCCAGCCGGGAGACCGCGACCACCGGCTTGGGCATGTCCGCCATCGCGCACAGCCGGTCGACCACGGCGTGCAGCTCGGGATACTCCTCCCGCTCCACGACCCGGCCGTGCATCGCGTACATCGCGATCCGGTCGGAGAACCAGTACTGGGCGGCGAGCGCGCCTGCGGCGATGACGACGACCAGGACCCACGACTTCAGCAACACGATCAGCGCGGCGGCGAACGCCACGTACAGCAGTCCGAGCAGGAACAGCGTGACCGTCATCCGTACGGTCAGGCGCCGGTCGCTCCGGAATCGGCTCTGCATCTGCCTCACCCCGCAGTCAGGCACTCGTACCTGACTTCAGTGTGCACCTGGCCCCGCCCAAGAGGCGGTTGCGGACTGCTCCAGAAGCCGCAAAGACCGGACCGGGATCAGGGGGAGCGCAGGCTCGCGTAACCCAGCAGCAGGATCACGGCCAGCACGCAGCCGAACACCATGACGGTGGACCTCCACGACGAGCGCCGGGGTCCGGCCGGTCCGGGGTCCGCGCGGAACGGGACCGGCTCCGGAGGGTTGTCCTTCCAGCGCGCGGCGAGCATCCGGGCCCGCGCCGAGGGCTCCTTGTGCTCGGCCGCGTTCACCCACCGGTGATCGAACTCGTGCTCGAAGTCGTTGTGCTCGGACATCCCCGTTGCCTCTTCCTGCCTCCGAAAAACGCCGGGGAGGATCTCCCCTCCCTTTAGGAAGCCTGCGGGACCCGAAAGGTTGTACGCAAGGCCGAACGGACGACGGCGCCCCACCTCCCGCACGAACGGGAGACGGGGCGCCACCGGACAGATCACCCACCGACCGGACCCCGGCCGGGACCGGTCACACGTCGAAGCCGAGAGGCGCGGCCCGATGCCCGACCGTCCCCTATTCGCAATCTGTGCGGTTCCGGGGGCGCTGCTGCCGGCTAGGGCGTCCTGGGACGGACGACCGAGTGGCGGGGGCGTCGCATGGGCTGGGCGGACCGGACGTGGTCCTGGCGGGCGCCGGCGTGCTCGTCACCGCTCGGCGGGTGAGGGTGGGCGGCCGTGTTCCTCGGCCGCCGGTTCACGCTCCGGCGCGGGAAGCCAGGCCACCCGGCCGCCGGGGAGCGTGACCGAGGTGAGGCCTCGGGCGGCAGCGGGCCGGGGTCGGCCGGGTGTGCTGAGGACGACCAGCGGCATCGTCCGCCCCAGGGCGAGCAGTTGGCCGTTGGTGATGCTCGCGTCGTGGCCGCCGGGCTGGCGCGAGGAGCAGCCGGTGTAGTGGGCGACGGGGACGTAGTCACCGCCGGTGATCACACAGGGCGGGCGCACTCCGTGGCGGCGCAGATCGGCGGCGGCCGCGGTCAGTTCCCGGTGCTGGCGGCGGCTGCGCTCCCCGGTCTGGGCGAGGACGGCGTACTGGACGGCGAGATGCCCGAGGGCGGCCGCCGCGAGCGCCACGCCCGCCGCGGCCCGCCACCACCGTCGGCCGTGCTGTGCCGGACCGGCCGTCCCGGCTCCGGTGACCGCCCTGGCTCCCGCGACGACGCCCTCGGCGACCGGGAGGGCGAGCAGCGCGTACGCGGGCAGTAGAAATCTGGGGGCGGCGTAGTCGATGGTGAACAGGTACGTCACGGAGAGGCAGCCGGCGACGGCGACCGCGAGAAGGGCGGCGGGTCCTCGCCCGGCGCGGCGGGCGCACCGTACCCCGATGGCGGTGAGCACCGGCAGTGCGAGCCACCACGTGGCCGTCCAGGGGTGGCTCCACGGCACTTCGCAGGGGCGGCAGAGGGTGCGCCCGGTGAGGCTGCGCAGTTGGTCGTCGACGGCGAGGCGCAGACCCATGTCGCCCTGGATCTCCCCGGCGCGCTCCAGGCGGGCGAGCGGTCCGCCGTACGAGATGTACGCCTCTGTCAGCCAGGGGGCCGCCCCCGCGACGAAGGCGACCGGCGGCACCAGGACCGGCAGGGCCCGGCGCCACGGCCGTACCAAGATCGCGGCGGCGGTGAGGGGCAGCGTCAGCCAGGCGCCGTCGCCGGGGCGCATCGCGGTGACGAACGCCACGGCGGCACCGGTGAGGAGCAGGGCCCGGCGGCCGGCGCAGGTGGCGCGGTCCGGTCCCGTCGCACGCAGGAACCAGCCCGTCGCGGCGAGGGCACCCAGCGCGCACCACAGGTTGGGCATCGCGCGGGGGCCGTAGTAGAGGGTGATCCAGAGACTGGTGAAGAGGAGACCGGCGCAGCCGAGGACGGTCGCCGGGAGGAGGCGCCGCCATGCGCGCAGGGCGACCAGCAGGCCGAGCCCGGAGAGAAGGGCGAGGTAGATCCGGAGGACGGCGGGGTGGACCGCGGAGTCGGCGAGGACGGTGGCCGGGGCGGCGAGCCAGCTGATGCCGCGGGCCCGGGGCGCGGAGAAGTACGCGGTGGGGGTGCCCGGTTCGACCTGGCTGACGTACACGATCTCGTCCCAGTCGAGACCGGTCCCCGGGATCACCAGCATAAGTTGGACGAGGACGAACACGCCGGCCACCGCGGCCGGCGCGTACCGGCCCGCCGCCCGTAACCGGTCGGCCCTGGTCGGCCTGGTCGCCGGGACGCCATCCGTTCGCCGGGGCCCGAGCCGCTGTCCCGCCCGCTGTTCCATGCCGCTCCCGGCCGTCGCCGCGGCCCGCCCGCCGCGGCCCGCCCCCTGTCACGCTCCGCCGGAGCACGATGTCCCGCCGCCCGGAGGGGGCCGTCCGGGGTGACCCGGTGCCGAACAGCCAAGACCCGTGCCCGCCGGGCCATCGACGCCGCGTTCGGCGTACAGGGTGCGACCCCGGTTCCGGCGAAGCCGATGCGCCGGCCTGGGCGGCGGCCCGGCGTGAGCCCTCGACAGCCGTTCGCGGTGCAGGGCCCGAAAAAGGCCGTCGGCCGTGTCCCCTCCAAAGGAGGAAGAGCACGGCCGACGGCCCACACACGGCCCAGGAGAGCGGAAACCCGCTCTGACCTGGGGCGATATCACACGTCGAAGTACAGCTCGAACTCGTGCGGGTGCGGGCGCAGCTGGAGCGGGGCGATCTCGTTCGTGCGCTTGAAGTCGATCCACGTCTCGATCAGGTCGGACGTGAAGACGTCGCCCGCGAGCAGGAACTCGTGGTCGCGCTCCAGCGAGTCGAGGACGGCCGGGAGCGAGGTCGGGACCTGCGCCACGCCCGCGTGCTCCTCGGGGGCCAGCTCGTACAGGTCCTTGTCGATCGGCTCGGCCGGCTCGATCTTGTTCTTGATGCCGTCGAGGCCCGCGAGCAGCAGCGCGGAGAACGCCAGGTACGGGTTGCCGGAGGAGTCGGGCGCGCGGAACTCGACGCGCTTGGCCTTCGGGTTGGAGCCCGTGATCGGGATGCGCATGGCCGCGGAGCGGTTGCGCTGCGAGTACACCAGGTTGATCGGCGCCTCGAAGCCCGGGACCAGACGGTGGTACGAGTTCACCGTCGGGTTGGTGAAGGCCAGCAGCGACGGCGCGTGCTTGAGGATGCCGCCGATGTAGTAGCGGGCCATGTCCGACAGGCCCGCGTAACCGGCCTCGTCGTAGAACAGCGGGGAGCCGCCGCTCCACAGCGACTGGTGGACGTGCATGCCGGAGCCGTTGTCACCGAAGATCGGCTTCGGCATGAAGGTCGCGGTCTTGCCGTTGCGCCAGGCGACGTTCTTCACGATGTACTTGAAGAGCTGGAGGTCGTCGGCCGCGGCGAGCAGCGTGTTGAACTTGTAGTTGATCTCGGCCTGGCCGGCGGTGCCCACCTCGTGGTGCTGGCGCTCGACCTGGAGGCCGGAGGCCGCCAGCTCCAGGGAGATCTCGGCGCGCAGGTCGGCGAAGTGGTCGACCGGCGGGGTCGGGAAGTAGCCGCCCTTGTAGCGGACCTTGTAGCCGCGGTTGTCCTCCAGCGCGCCGGTGTTCCAGGCGCCGGCCTCGGAGTCGATGTGGTAGAAGGACTCGTTCTCCGAGGTCTTGAACCGCACGCTGTCGAAAACGTAGAACTCGGCCTCGGGACCGAAGTACGCGGTGTCCGCGATACCGGTCGACGCGAGGTAGGCCTCGGCCTTCTTCGCCACGTTGCGCGGGTCGCGGGAGTACTGCTCGCCCGTGATCGGGTCGTGGATGAAGAAGTTGATGTTGAGGGTCTTGTCCCGGCGGAAGGGGTCGACACGAGCCGTCGACAGGTCCGCGCGCAGCGCCATGTCGGACTCGTGGATGGCCTGGAAGCCACGGATCGACGAGCCGTCGAAGGCGAGCTCCTCGTCCGGGTCGAACGCCTCGACGGGCAGCGAGAAGTGCTGCATGACACCCGGCAGGTCGCAGAAACGGACGTCGACGAACTTGACGTCCTCGTCCGCGATGAACTTCTTGGCCTCGTCGGCGTTCTGGAACATCCAGCTCCTCCTACTCCCGACCGTCCTGCCGGGGTGGTAGTTCGTTCGTGCGGCCAGTGCGGTGGCACACGGTGGCCTCGACACTAGGGATGCGTGATTTCTCCGGCGTGACCCGTTTGTTTCGCAGAAGTTAACCGGGTCCGGTTCCACCGTAGCCCCTGGACACCCCGGCGTCCCCCGGTCATATGTGGGCGCAGTACCGTGGGCGGGTGGACAACAGGCAAGCAATCGGATCGTGGCTCTCCGGGCCGCGGGCGGCCATGGAAGAAGCGGGCGGCGACTTCGGATACCGGGGCGAGCAACTCGGCCTGCCGGAGGAGGGGCCCGGCTCGATCGCCCGCCCCGGACGGCGGCTCGGGGCCATCGCGGTGGACTGGGGCCTGTGCTTCTTGATCGCATACAGCCTGGTCACGGACGGCTATGACCCCCGTACCACCGGCAACTGGACGCTGCTCGTCTTCTTCGTCCTGGGCGTACTGACGGTCGGCACGGTCGGCTCCACCCCCGGCAAGCGCCTCTTCGGGCTGCGGGTGATCACGCTGGAGACCCGCACGGTCAACCCGCTGCGCGCCCTGCTGCGCACCGCCCTGCTGTGCGTCGCCGTACCGGCCCTGATCTGGGACCGCGACGGCCGGGGGCTGCACGACCGGCTGGCCCGCACGGTCGAGGTGCGCATCTAGGACTTCCCGGAACGGCAAGAACAAGAAGGGGCGCCCGGAGTGATCCGGGCGCCCCTTCTTCGTCTTCTTCGTCGGAGGTCGTCGTACGGGGATCCGTACGCGGTGGCTCAGCGGCCGTTCGCGCCGCCCCTCGGCAGGCGCATGCCCTTCGGCATCGGGCCCTTGGGCAGCGGCATGTTGCTCATCAGGTCGCCCAGCGCGCGCAGCCGGTCGGTGGTCGCGGTGACCTGCGGGCCGGTCAGCACGCGCGGCAGCTTGAGCATGGTCGTGCGCAGCTTCTTCAGCGGGATCTGGCCCTCGCCGGTGCCGATGATCACGTCGTGCACCGGTACGTCGGCGACCACGCGGTTCATCTTCTTCTTCTCGGCGGCCAGCAGGGACTTCACCCGGTTCGGGTTGCCCTCGGCGACCAGCACGATGCCGGCCTTGCCGACCGCCCGGTGCACCACGTCCTGGCTGCGGTTCATCGCCACCGCGGGGGTGGTGGTCCAGCCCCGGCCGATGTTGTCCAGCACGGCCGCCGCCGCGCCCGGCTGGCCCTCCATCTGGCCGAAAGCGGCCCGCTCGGCCCGGCGCCCGAACACGATCGCCGTCGCGAGGATGGCGAGCAGAAGGCCCAGGATGCCGAGATAGATGGGGTGACCGATCAGAAAACCGATCGCGAGAAAGACACCGAAGGTGATGATGCCGACAGCCGCGAGTACAAGACCGATCTTCTTGTCGGCCTTGCGGGTCATCTTGTACGTCAGAGCGATCTGCTTCAGTCGCCCGGGGTTCGCGGCGTCCGCCGCGTTGTCCTTCCTCGCCATGCCACGAAGTCTACGTGCCGCTCGGGGCGACGACGACGGCAGTGCCCGCAGAGCGGGCGGAAGGGGGCGTTCGGGGACGTCAGGAACGCGCGGACAGGGTCTCCTCGAGGACGCGCTCGGTCTCGGACCGGTCCTTGGCGCGGCGGCGGTCCTCCAGCACGGAGGTCCAGGCGTTGCGGCGGGCGGTGCGCTGACCACCGCTCATGAGCAACGACTCCACCGCGCGCAGGGCGTCGGTGAAGGACGGAATCGCTGTGGCGTGTACGGGCGCGGCCTGCATCGTGGAAAGTCCCCTCGGTAGGTCACCGGGATCCGGGTTCGGGCTACTGCGGGTTCGTCATGGGTCTACGTGGTGTGACACCAGCGTCACTGATTGGTGTTACCAGGGCATGACCGACCGGTCAAACGGTCGTGAAACCTTGATGCGGGGCTCCGGACGGCCGACGCGGCCCCGACGGCGCCCTCATCTGCGAGGACGGTCGGGACCGCGTCGAATCGGCCGTTACTGGCCAGTAGTAACTTGTGCGTGAGTTCACACGCATGTCTCGCGCCCATTCGGGGCACGATCGCTGACGCTCCGTCAGACGGCTTGTGTGGCGATGTACGCGCCGCGCTTCTCGACGGCCATCTGGTACAGCCGGCCCGCCCGGTACGAGGACCGGACCAGCGGGCCCGACATCACACCGGAGAAGCCGATCTGCTCGGCCTCGTCCTTCAGCTCGACGAACTCGTGCGGCTTCACCCAGCGCTCCACCGGGTGGTGGCGCACGGAGGGGCGCAGGTACTGCGTGATGGTGATCAGCTCGCAGCCGGCCTCGTGCAGCTGCCGCAGCGCCTCGCTGACCTCCTCGCGGGTCTCGCCCATGCCGAGGATCAGGTTGGACTTGGTGACCAGGCCGTAGTCGCGCGCGGCGGTGATCACCTTCAGGGAGCGCTCGTAGCGGAAGCCGGGGCGGATCCGCTTGAAGATGCGCGGGACCGTCTCGACGTTGTGCGCGAAGACCTCGGGGCGGGCGGAGAAGACCTCCGCCAGCTGCTCGGGGACCGCGTTGAAGTCGGGGGCGAGCAGTTCGACCTTGGTGCGGCCGGCCTCGCGTCCGGCGGTCTGCGCGTGGATCTGGCGGACCGTCTCGGCGTACAGCCAGGCGCCGCCGTCCTCCAGGTCGTCGCGGGCGACGCCGGTGATGGTGGCGTAGTTCAGGTCCATGGTGACCACGGACTCGCCCACGCGGCGCGGCTCGTCACGGTCGAGCGCCTCGGGCTTGCCGGTGTCGATCTGGCAGAAGTCGCAGCGCCGGGTGCACTGGTCGCCGCCGATGAGGAAGGTCGCCTCGCGGTCCTCCCAGCACTCGTAGATGTTCGGGCAGCCGGCTTCCTGGCAGACCGTGTGGAGACCCTCGCTCTTCACGAGGTTCTGCATCTTCGTGTACTCGGGACCCATTTTCGCCCGGGTCTTGATCCACTCGGGCTTGCGCTCGATGGGGGTCTGGGCGTTCCGGACCTCCAGGCGCAGCATCTTGCGTCCGTCGGGTGCGACTGCGGACACATCGGCTCCCTGCTGATTGCTTTGAGTAGTCTTCGAATCTTCGGCGTACACCAGCGTACGCCTCGTGTTTGCCGGGCTCTGTTCGCCCGTGAGGCCAACCCTGCGGCCTCCGGCCGCATTCCCGGTCAGGCGGTCGCCTTCTCGATCTCGCGCGGCCTGAGGTCCGCGTTGCCCAGGACGTCGGCCAGATGGCGTTCGGCCACCGGCAGTACCTCCTCGATTGTGAGGGCACGGCCCAGTTCGTGGGCGAGCGAGGTCACCCCGGCGTCGCGGATGCCGCACGGGATGATTTTGTCGAAGCTGGATGTGTCCGGATTCACGTTGAGGGCGAAGCCGTGCATGGTGACGCCCTTGGCGACCCGGATGCCCATGGCGCAGATCTTGCGGTCCTCGCGGCGCTGGCCGGCGTTCGAGGGCGCGTACTCGGGGCCGTTGAGGCGGGGGTCGAACTCGTCGTCGGTCAGGCGCGGGTCGAAGTCCAGGGAGAGGCCGCCGAGCGTCGGCCGCTGCTCGACCGGGTCGCCCAGCACCCACACGCCCGCCCGGCCCTCGACCCGGCTGGTCTCGACGCCGAACTCGGCGCAGACGCGGATCATCGCGTCCTCGAGGCGGCGCAGATGGGCGACGACGTCGACCGGGCGCGGCAGCTTCTGGATGGGGTAGCCGACCAGCTGGCCCGGACCGTGCCAGGTGATCTTGCCGCCGCGGTCCACGTCGACCACCGGGGTGCCGTCGAGGGGGCGCTCGTTGTCCGCCGTGCGCCGTCCGGCCGTGTAGACCGGCGGGTGCTCCAGGAGCAGCACGGTGTCGGGGATCTCGTCGGCGAAGCGTGCCGCGTGCACCCGGCGCTGCTCGTCCCACGCCCCCTGGTACTCGACGGCGTCCGCGCCGAACCCCATACGGACGAACCGCAACTCACTCACGGCAAGCGCCTCCCTAGAAGGTCGTAAGGCACGAAACGTGCCTACGCCACTGTACGTCCGGCCGAAACCCGTCAGCCGCACGGCCAATCCTCACACGATCGGATGAATGAACGTCGAGATGTGCGATCGACTGCTTACGCTCAGCTACATTCGCGCCGTTCACGAGCCCATTTGGGCTGCTCACAGGCAATCCGGGCAACGCTGGGCCCAGCGAGGCCCGAAGGCAGGAGACCGCACCGCAGATGACGGACCGACCCGCGCAGCGCACTCCCAACCGCCAGCTCGCCGCGCTCATCGCAGAAGCGGGGTTCTCCAACGCAGGTCTCGCCCGTCGCGTGGACCAGCTCGGTCTCGAGCACGGGCTCGACCTGAGATACGACAAGACATCCGTGACCCGCTGGCTGCGCGGACAGCAGCCCCGGGGCACCACCCCCGCCCTGATCGCGGAGGTGTTCACCCGCCGGCTGGGGCGCCGGCTCTCCGCCCAGGAACTCGGCCTGGACGCCTGCGCCCCGGTGTACGCGGGCCTGGAGTTCGCGGGCACGCCCGAGGAGGCCGTCGACATCGTCAGCGGGCTGTGGCGCAAGGACTCCGGCAGCCACGCCGAGCTGCGCAAGATCGCGTTCACCCCGGCGGGGCTCGTCGTGCCCAGCCGGGACTGGCTGATCGGCCGGGCCGACGAACGGGTCGCGCGCGGCGAACCGCCCGTCCGGCTGCCGGCCCAGACCCTGGCCCAGCTGCCGGGGCAGGCGCCGGCCCAGCTGCGGGCCGCCGTGCCGAGGCCGTCGCCGTCGCCCGAGCAGCAGGCAACCCCCGCCCGGCGGCGCGGCCAGAGCGAGCGCGGCCCAGGTCAGCGGGTCAGCGGCGGCGACATCGCCGCGCTGCGCTCGGTGGGCGAGCTGTTCCGCACCCTCGACGACGCCTACGGCGGCGGCCACGCCCGCCAGGCCCTGGTGCGCTATCTGGAACACGAGTGCGAGCCGATGCTGCGGGGCGTCTACGGCGAGCAGACCGGCCGCCGCCTGTTCGCCGCGGCCGCCGACCTGACCCGGCTGGCCGGCTGGACCTCGTACGACATCGCCGCGCACGGACTCGCCCAGCGCTACTTCGTGCAGGCGCTGCGGCTGGCCCAGGCGGCCGGGGACCGGGCGTACGGCTCGTACGTCCTGGTCACCATGAGTCGCCAGGCCGTCTACCTGGCGCACGGACGCGAGGCGGTGCAGCTCGCGCGGGTCGCCCAGCAGGGCGTGGGCACCAGCGCCCCGCCGGTCCTCCAGGCGCTGCTGCACGCGGTCGAGGCCCGCGCGCACGGCGTGCTGGGCGAGGTGCGCGCCTGCACCGCCTCCCTGGTGCGGGCCGAGCGGGCCCTGGAGGCGGCCCGGCTCGGGGACGAGGTGCCCTACTGGGCGCGGTTCTTCGACGAGGCGCAGCTCGCCGACGAGTTCGGGCACTGCCACCGGGACCTCCAGCAGTTCCGGGCCGCCGCCCAGCACGCCGAACGCTCCCTGCAACTGCGCGCCCCCTCCTTCGCCCGCAGCCGGGTGTTCTGCCGGATCGTGCTCGCCACCGCCCGGCTCGGCCTCGGCGAACTCGACCAGGCCTGCCAGCTGGGCGCCGAGGCGGCCGGGCAGGCGGCGGAGATGCGTTCGGTGCGGGCCACGGAGTACGTACGGGACTTCGAGCGCCGGCTGGAGCCCTACAAGGACGCGGCGCCGGTGCGCGGGTACCGCGACAAGGTGGCCGCCGCCCTCGGGTGAGCGGGGCGGGTACCGGGACGGGCCGGCCGCCGCCCCCCGGGCTGCGCGGGCGGCGGCCGGTCGGGTGAACGGGCGGCGGTCGGGTGAGCGGGCGGCGGTCGGGTGAGCGGGCGGCCGGTCGGGTGAACGGGCGGTGGTCTGGCGAGCGGGCGGCGGTCGGCCGGTTCAGGCCGCCGTGCGCATCGGCTCCGCCGTGTGCATCGGCCCCGCCGCGCCCAGGTCCGCCAGGATCGCCGCCGAGGCCCGTCGGCCCGAGTGCAGCGCTCCCTGCACGGTGCTGGTGTCGCGGTGGTCGCCGCACACGTACAGACCCGCCAGCAGCCGTACCGCCCGGCGCAGGTCGTGCGGGGGGCGCATGGCGGGCACCGCGTCCGGGGCGTGGTGCACGGCGAGGGTCTCCCAGCGCGCGGTGGAGGTGCCGTACAGCCGTGCCAGATGGATGCGTACGGCGGTGTCGAGGTCGGCCGGCGGGGGGCCCAGCACCGTGGACGACACCAGCGCCCGGCCCGCGGGGGCACGGCTGGGGTCGACCTGGCTGACCACCGCGGTGTGCGCGACGGGACCGCCGCGGTCGGCGTCCAGCAGCAGCGACGCACCGGTCTCCGGCGGCTCGTCGGTGGCGTGGTGGACGACCGTCACCGGGTGGAACTCCGGTACCCGCAGCCCGGGCAGCAGTTCGGCGGCGCTGCGCGCGTCGGTGGCCACCAGGACGGCACGGCAGCGGAACACGCCGTGCTCCGCGGTGGTCACCGCGTTGGTGGCGACCGAGGTGACCCGCACCCCGGTGTGCAGGGTGCCCGGCGGCAGGGTCCGCGCGAGCAGTTCGGGCAGGGCCTCCGCGCCCCCCTCGGGCAGGCACAGCCGGCCCGAGGCGAAGGCGCGCAGCGCCAGGTCCGCGCACCTGCTGGAGGACGTCAGGTCCGGGTCGCACAGCAGGGCGGCGAGCAGCGGGCGCAGGAAGCCGTCGACCGTCCGGGCGGGCACACCGCGGGCGGCGAGGGCGAGGCCCGCCGGGGCCTCGGGGCGCGACAGCAGCCGTTCGAGGGGCGTGTGCGCGATCCGGGTGAGCGCGGCGCCGAGCCGGGCCTGGTCGACGGCGGTCCCCAGCGGGGCGCCCGCGCGGGCCCGGGGCACGGAGGCGGCCCGCGGGGAGCCGCCGCGGGGCCGGGGCAGGGGCCTGGGCAGGGTGGCGGGCGGCCTGGGGGCGCTTGCGAGGGCGCGCACTGCATGGAGTGCGCCCCTTGCGCTCCCTCCGCCCGCCGGTGCGCCCGCCCGGCGCCGACGGCCGTCGCTGTGCAGCAGGACGCCAGGGGCGAAGGAGCGCAGGACGAGTCCGTCGAGCCCCGGAGTGCGGCTCAGTTCGGGATACGCCGTGTTCAGCAGCTGTCCGATCCGGTCCAGCCGGAAGCCGTCGACCTTCTCGGTCGACATGCGGCCGCCCGGACAGGGGGCGGCCTCCAGGACTGCGGTCGTGATTCCTGCGCTGGTCAGCCGATGTGCCGCCGTGAGGCCGGCGATGCCGGCTCCCACGACGACGACGTCTGCCTGGTACGCGGGCTCAAGCACGTGCCCCTCCTCGAGGTTGCGCGGCCGGTGGAGACGTCATGCCCCCAACGGGCGTCCGGGATGCCCGAGTTCGGGTCGAGATTAGGGCGTTGATCGGTCAGCGACAGTCGCGCATGAACAGGGCACGGTCGCACAGCGGTCGCATACGGTCGTCGCCGGTGTCAGGCCGCCCTGATCGTGTCCTCGATGCCCGGAAACGCAAAGGCGAACCCCGACTGCAACAGCCGCTCGGGCACCACCCGTTGGCTGCTCAGCACCTCTCCGGCCAGCTCCCCGAGGGCTGTCCGCAGCACCGCCTGCGGCACCGTGAAGAACGTCGGCCGGTTCAGCACGCGCCCCATCGCCTCGGTGATCTCACGGTTCGTCAGCGGCTGCGGGGCGGTCAGGTTGAACGGCCCCGACAGGTCCTCGCGCGCGAGGAGATGCCGGATCGCGGCCACCTCGTCGTGCAGCGAGATGTACGACCAGTACTGCCGCCCGTCGCCCATCCGTCCCCCGAGCCCCGCCCCGAACAGCGGGAACATCCGCTGCCAGGCCCCGCCCCCGCGCGCCACCACCAGCCCGGTCCGCGGGAACACCGTCCGTACGCCCGCCTCCCGCGCGGGCGCCGCGGCGGCCTCCCACGCCACGCACAGCTCGGCCAGGAAGCCGTGCCCGGCCGGCGCGTCCTCGTCGACGATCCGGTCCCCGGTCTCCCCGTAGAAGCCGATCGCGCTGCCGTTGACGAACACCCGCGGCGGCCGGTCCAGCGCGGCCACCGCCTCCGCCAGCGCCGCCGTGCCCAGCACCCGGCTGTCGTGGATCTCCTTGCGGCGCGCCGCCGTCCAGCGCCGGTCGCCGACCCCGGCGCCCGCCAGATTGACCACGGCGTCGCAGCCGTCGAGCCCGGCCGCGTCCACGTACCGCCCTCCGGGGTCCCAGCAGACCTCGTGTCCGCCCCGGGCCGCACGGCGCACCAGCCGCACCACCTCGTGCCCGTCCGCGGTCAGGGACCGCACCAGGGCGCCGCCGATCAGGCCGGAGGCACCGGCCACTGCGATTCGCTTGCGTTCCATGCAGACCATCCTCACCGGTCCAGCCGCCGAAAGCCCGGGAGGCGGCCCGCCGTTCCCGGCCGGGTGTCCGCCGCGGACATCGTGCGGGCGCTCCCGCCCACCGTCGTAGGCTGCCTCCCATGCCGGTGCCCGAGATACGCCCCGCCCTGTTCGACGTACGCCTGGCCACGTTCGACGACGAGGAGGCACTCGGCCGTCTCGACCGCGCGGTCTGGTCTTACCTGCACGCGGTCGGCCCGCCGCCGCGGCAGCCCTACGAGCCGTTCTTCACCGAGCGCACCGGGCCCCGGCACCACCTGGTCGCCGAACTGGACGGCCGGGTCGTCGGCTACATCCGCCTGGGCCTGGCCACCTCGCTCGCCTCGAACGCGCACGTCCGCCAGATCCGCGGCCTCGCCGTCGCCGAGGAGGCCCGCGGCCGGGGCGTCGGACGCGCGCTGCTGCGCGCCGCCGTGGCGGAGGCCCGCCGCCAGGGCGCCCGGCGGATCAGCCTGCGCGTCCTCGGGCACAACACGGCGGCCCGTGCGCTGTACGCCTCCGAGGGCTTCGCCGTGGAGGGCGTGCAGCCCGGGGAGTTCTTCCTGGACGGGGAGTACGTCGACGACGTACTGATGGGCCGCCCGCTGTGACACCCGGGCCGTGACGGGCGCGCCCGTCATGACGCCCGGGCCGTGACCGGCGCGCCCGCTGTGACGCCCGGGACGTGATCGGCGCGCCCGTCATGACGCCCGGGCCGTGACGGGCGGGCGCGCCGTGGCGGTCAGGACGTGATCAGCTCGCCGGTGTCCACGGCTGCCGTCGAGCGCGCCGCGCGCTTCGCGTCGGAGGAGACCTCGGCCGCCGTCAGCACATAGCCGGTCTCGTGGTCCGAGGTGGAGCGCGCGAAGACGACGCCGAACACCCGCCCGTCGGTGGTCAGCAGCGGGCCGCCGGAGTTGCCCGGCCGTACGGTCGAGCGGATCGAGTAGATCTCCCGGGTGACGGTGGAGTCGTTGTAGATGTTCCGGCCGGTCGCCTCCACCCGGTTCGCGACCGTCGCCGCCTGGAGGTTCAGGTCGCCGTCCTGCGGATAGCCCGCGACCACCGCAGCCTCGCCGCGCCCGGCCTCGTCGTCGAGGCTCAGCACGGGGGCGCGCAGACCCGGCACGTACAGCACCGCCACGTCCTTGTCCGGGTCGAACAGCACCACCCGGGCCCGGTACGACTGCCCGACGCCGCCGACGCGCACGCCCGGGTGGTCGATGCCGGCCACCACGTGCGCGTTGGTCATCACACGCTCCGCCGCGAACACGAAGCCGCTGCCCTCGCGGCCCTGGTCGCCGGAGGAGCCCTCGATCTTCACCGTGCTCAGCTCGGCCGCGCGGGTCGCGCGCGGGGTGACGTTGTCGCCGGAGGGTTCGGCCACCTGGGCGGTCGACTCGTTCTCGAACGGGTTGAAGACCTGCGGGAAGCCCGCCTGGGTCAGCGCGGACGTGGCGTTCGAGAACCAGGCCGGAGTGGTGTCCGGCATCACCCGCTGCACGCCGCCGAGCAGCGCCGAGTCACGGATCGCCGTCGTCACCAGCGGGGACGAGGACGCGCCCAGGACGCTCGCGGCCACCCACGCCACGATCAGCACGGCGACCGTGTTCGCCGCGGTCCCGCCGATCCCGTCCAGCACCCGCAGCGGCCCCCGGTCCAGCTCCCGTCTCAGCTTCAGCGCCAGCCGCCCGGCCAGCTCGTGCCCCACCGCCGCGGGCACCAGCACCGTCAGCACCGCGGTGACCGTCGCCGCCGTCGTCCCCGGTGTCACCAGGCGCATCACCCACGGCAGGATCCACACGCCGGTCACCGCACCGCCCACGAACCCGGCGAGGGAGACGCAGCCGGCCACCAGCCCGCGCCGGTAGCCGGATCCGGCGTAGGCCAGGATCACCAGGAACAGCACGAAGTCGAGCAGGTCCACGGAGCCGCCTTTCTCTCGGACCCCTCAAGGGGCGTCTCCTAGTACGCGCGGGACGGTCCCGGTGATCAGCCGCGCACGGCCGGCCGGCCGGAGCCGCCATGCACGCGTGTACCCACAGAAACGTCGCGGACCGGGACGATGGTTCCACCGGCTGGCACAACACACTTCGCGGACGATGTCGTCCACCGCGACAGTGGGACCATGTGTGTCTTCAGACCCGGCTTTCGAAGAGTGCGCAGGAACCGAGAACGGCGTCTTTCGCGAGTGCCGAACCCCGTGCTCGTGCTGCTGGCCTGTCTGCCCGGGTTCACCGCCCTCGTCGCGCTGGCGCTGTACGCGGGCGGCGGCGACGGCGCCGCGACGGCCTCCCTCGCCGCCCGGCCCGAGCACCCGACCCTCAGCCAGAGCCCGCGCGCCCTGCACACCGCGCCGAAACCGCGCATCGTGCCGCGCTCGGGCTGGCTGGACTCCACCGCCTCGCACCCGCAGCCGCCGCCGCGCTACGACGACAAGGTCGTCGCCGTCTTCATCCACCACACCGACTCGCCCAACGGCTACAAGTGCGCCGACGCGCCCCGCATCATCCGCTACCTGTACTCGGGCCAGACCGGCGCCCGCAGCTGGGACGACATCGGCTACAACTTCGTCGTCGACCGCTGCGGCACCATCTACGAGGGCCGCGCGGGCGGTGTCGACCGCGCCGTCACCGGCGCCCACACCCAGGGCTTCAACCACCGCACCGCCGGCATCGCCGCCCTGGGCACCTTCACGGAGGGAGTGGCCGTGCCCAAGGCGATGACCGACTCGATCGCCGCGCTGGCCGCCTGGAAACTCGGCCTGGCCGACATCGACCCGCGCATCCGGGTGCGCCTCGTGTCCAGCAACAGCCTCAGCCGCTACCCGGCCGGCCAAGCCGCCATGCTGCCCTCCCTGGCTGCCCACCAGGACGGCTTCATGACCAGCTGCCCCGGCGCGGCCCTCATCGCCAAGCTCCCGGCCATCCGGGAGGCGGCGGCGCGGCTCCAGGGCCGGACACCCACAGCGACGCCACAGACGGGGCGCAGGCTCCTCAGATGACGGCGGCCTACGGTCGGTGGCGACAGCAGCCGACCGGAGGCGGGGAACTCATGAGCAGCAGGCGTACGACCGACCGCCGCACGCACAGCACGGAGCGGGACGCCGGCCGCCCGGGCACCGTCCGCAGCCCGTGGGCGGTGCTCTGCGCGGTCGCGACCGTCGTCCTGGGTCCGGCCGCGGTGACCGCGTCCGCCCTCGACCAGGCCAACAGGGCGCCGCTGCACCACGCGGTGAAGGCCGAGCAGCCGCAGGCGTATCTCCCGTCGGACCCGGGCCGCCGGCGCGCGTCCGCGTGAACCCGGCGCGGGCGCGCCGGACGATTTTGCGGCATCAGTGCCGCGGAACGAACCAGCCCCGGAACGAACTAGCCCCGGAAGCGGTCCCACAGTCTGGGGTAGCGCTCCGCCAGTGCCCGCTCGCTCTCGAAGTCGATCGGCGCGCCCTCGGGCTCCGCGGGCGGGGCCGGGATGCCCAGGTCCGGGGCGACGGTGCCGGTGAGCTGCTCGTAGGCCTCGTCGGCCGCGAAGCCGAGCTCCTCGCCGTCGCCGTCGATCTCCTCGTCGAACTCGCCCAGCAGGTCGGCCAGGGAGTCCGGGCCGTGCAGCGCGCCCTCGAAGACGTCCCGGCCCTGGCCGATCAGCCAGCACCGGAAGAAGTCGAACGCGTCGTCACTGGCCCCGTCGAGCAGCACCCAGGCGGCCCCCCACAGGTCCCAGGTGTAGGCGCGGTTGTAGCGGGACTCGAAGTGGCGTGCGAAGTCGAGCACCGAGTCCGGGTCCAGCCGCAGCAGTCGGTCCGTCAGCACGTCGGCCTGCTCCTCGGGGTCGCCGTCGGCGGCCTCGCGGGCGGCGTCCACGAGTTCCCAGAACTCCGTCTCGTCCATCACCGCTCCAGCATCCTGCCTGGCGGAGGGCGACGCACGTGGAGTGCGGCGGATCGTTATGAGCGGTACAGCCCGGCGAACCGTGCCGCGTCCCGTGCGAACCGCTCCCGCAGTCCCGCGGGCGCCAGCACCTCGACCTCGGGCCCCAGCCCGGTCAGCTGCCCGTGGGCGACCTCCTCGGACTCCACCGGCAGGGTCGTCGTCACCCAGCCGTTCTGATCCGGGGTGCCCGCGGCCGCCAGCGCCTGCCGGGCGGAGCGCGGACCGACGGCGTACGGCAGCCTGCGTATGCCTTCGCCGGACAGCCGCACCACGACCTCGGTCCGCAGCAGGGAGCGTGCGAACTGCTCGGCCCGCTCCTGCCAGAAGGCGGGCAGGTCGAACGCCTCGTCGCGGGTGAAGCGCTCCTCGCCGGCGTCCACCGCCGTGAACCGGTCGATCCGGTAGACCCGCAGGGCGCCGCCGTCCGCCACCCGCGCGCACGGGTACCAGACGCCCGCCTTGAGCACGAGACCGTACGGCTCCAGCTCCCGCTCGACCTCCCGCCCGGCCTCTCGTCCGGTCTCCGGCTCGGTCTCTCGTCCGGTCTCCGGCTCGGCCCCCGGTCCGGCGTCGGGCTCTGCCCGCCCGTCGCGCTCTGCCCGCCCGTCGGGCTCCGTGCGCCGGTAGCGGGCCGTGATCCGCCGGTCGTCCCACACGGCGTCCGCCACGGCCGGGAGAAGCTCGGGCGTGGCGGGCTCGGCGAACCAGTTGGGGGCATCGAGGTGGAAGCGCTGCGCCGCCGAACGCGAGGCGTCCCGCAGCGAGGGCAGCAGCGCCGCCGACACCTTCAGCCGGGCGGCCGAGGCCTCGTCCTCCAGCCCCATCTCCCGCAGCGCCCCCGGCACCCCGCTCAGGAACAGCGCCTCGGCCTCGCCGCGGGCCAGCCCGGTCAGCCGCGTACGGTATCCGCCGACCAGCCGGTATCCGCCGGCCCGCCCACGCTCCGCGTACACCGGGACGCCCGCCTCGGAGAGGGCCTGCGCGTCCCGGGTGACGGTCCGCTCCGAGACCTCCAGCTCCCCGGCCAGCTCGGCGGCGGTCATGGAGCTCCGGGACTGGAGCAGCAGGACCATCTTGATCAGCCGGGCAGCGCGCATGCCGTCATCATGCCGGGCCCCACCGACAGCGAGGGGGCGCGTCCGGGGGCACATGACAGTGGAGGGGCACGGCGGTCGGTCGCCGTGCCCCTCCACCGGTTCCAGTGTTACAGGCCGTACCGGTCCCGTGCTTCCTTCACCGCGGTCGCCTTGACCTCACCGCGCCGGGCGAGCTGCGCCAGCGCCGCGACGACGACCGACTGGGCGTCGACGCCGAAGTGACGGCGGGCCGCCTCGCGGGTGTCCGACAGGCCGAAGCCGTCGGCGCCCAGCGACGACCAGTCCTGCTCGACCCACTGCGCGATCTGGTCGGGGACCTGGCGCATGTAGTCGGAGACCGCGAGCACCGGGCCCTCGGCGCCGTGCAGCGCCTGACGGACGTACGGGACGCGCTCCTCGCCGCGCAGCAGGGCCGCGTCGGCCTCCAGCGCGTCGCGGCGCAGCTCGGTCCAGGACGTGGCGGACCAGACGTCCGCGGCCACGCCCCACTCCTCGGCGAGCAGCCGCTGCGCCGTCAGGGCCCAGTGGATCGCCGTGCCGGAGCCCAGCAGCTGGATGCGCGGGGGGTTGGCCCCGGCCACGTTCAGGCCCGCCGACTCCGCCGTGTTGAAGCGGTACAGGCCCTTGACGATGCCCTCGTCGATGCCGAGGCCGGACGGCTTGGCCGGCTGCGGCATCGGCTCGTTGTAGACGGTGAGGTAGTAGAAGACGTTCGGGTCCTCGCCCGGGGCGGCCTCGCCGTACATGCGGCGCAGACCGTCCTTGACGATCGTCGCGACCTCGTAGGCGAAGGCCGGGTCGTACGTCAGGGCCGCCGGGTTGGTCGCGGCGATGACGGGGGAGTGGCCGTCCGCGTGCTGGAGGCCCTCACCGGTCAGCGTGGTGCGGCCGGCCGTGGCGCCGACCAGGAAGCCGCGGCCGAGCTGGTCGGCGAGCTGCCACATCTGGTCGGCGGTGCGCTGCCAGCCGAACATCGAGTAGAAGATGTAGAACGGGATCATCGCTTCGCCGTGCGTGGAGTACGCGGTGGACGCGGCGATGAAGTCGGCCATCGAACCGGCCTCGGTGATCCCCTCGTTGAGGATCTGACCGTTCTTGGCCTCCTTGTAGTACATCAGCTGGTCGCGGTCGACCGGCTCGTACGTCTGGCCCTTGGGCGAGTAGATGCCCAGCGACGGGAAGAGCGACTCCATACCGAAGGTGCGCGCCTCGTCGGGGACGATCGGCACCCAGCGCTTCCCGGTCTCCTTGTCGCGGACCAGGTCCTTGATCAGGCGGACGAAGGCCATGGTGGTGGCGATGTTCTGGGAGCCGGAGCCCTTGTCGAAGGAGGCGAACGCCTTCTCGGCGGGGGCCGGCAGCGGGGCGAGCGCGTGCGTGCGGCGGGCCGGGGCCGGGCCGCCGAGCGCCGCGCGGCGCTCCTGGAGGTAGCGCACCTCGGGGGCGTCCGCGCCCGGGTGGCCGTAGGGGACCACGCCGTCGGCGAACTTGCTGTCGGGGATGGGGAGTTCGAGCAGATCGCGCATCGTCTTGAACTCGTCCACCGTCAGCTTCTTCATCTGGTGGTTGGCGTTCTTCGACGCGAAGCCCTCGCCGAGGGTGTGGCCCTTGACGGTCTGGGCCAGGATGACGGTCGGCGCGCCCTTGAACTCCAGCGCCGCCTTGTAGGCCGCGAAGACCTTGCGGGACTCGTGGCCGCCGCGGGAGAGGTGGAAGCAGTCGAGGATCTTGTCGTCGCTCAGCAGCTTCGCCATCTCGACGAGCGCCGGGTCCTTGCCGAAGAAGTCCTCGCGGATGTAGGCGGCGCCCCGCGTCTGGTACGTCTGCACCTGGGCATCGGGCACCTCGCGCAGCCGGCGTACGAGGGCGCCGGTGGTGTCGAGCTGGAACAGCTCGTCCCAGGCGGTGCCCCAGAGCGACTTGATGACGTTCCAGCCCGCGCCGCGGAACTGGGCCTCCAGCTCCTGCACGATCTTGAAGTTGGCGCGGACCGGCCCGTCGAGGCGCTGGAGGTTGCAGTTGATGACGAAGGTCAGGTTGTCCAGACCCTCGCGGGAGGCGAGTGCGAGCGCCGCCGTCGACTCGGGCTCGTCCATCTCGCCGTCGCCGAGGAAGGCCCAGACGTGGGACGCGGAGACGTCCTTGATGCCGCGGTTGGTCAGGTAGCGGTTGAAGCGCGCCTGGTAGATCGCGGAGAGCGGGCCGAGGCCCATCGACACCGTCGGGAACTCCCACAGCCAGGGCAGCCGCCGCGGGTGCGGGTAGGAGGGCAGACCGTTGCCGCCCGCCTCCTGGCGGAAGTTGTCGAGGTGGTGCTCGTTCAGCCGGCCGTCGAGGAAGGCGCGGGCGTAGATGCCGGGGGCGGCGTGGCCCTGGATGTAGAGCTGGTCGCCCGAACCGTCGGCCTCCTTGCCCTGGAAGAAGTGGTTGAAGCCGGTCTCGTACAGCCAGGCCGCGGAGGCGAAGGTGGCGATGTGGCCGCCGACGCCGTACTTGCTGCCGCGGGTCACCATGGCGGCCGCGTTCCAGCGGTTCCACGCGGTGACGCGGGCCTCCATCTCCGGGTCACCGGGCACGGACGGCTCGGCGGCGGTCGGGATGGTGTTGACGTAGTCCGTCTCCAGGAGCTTGGGCAGCGCGATGCCGTTGCCCTCGGCACGCTCCAGCGTGCGGCGCATCAGGTACGCCGCACGGTGCGGCCCGGCCGCCTCGGCGACCGCGTCCAGGGAGGCCTGCCATTCGGCGGTCTCCTCCGGATCACGGTCCGGGAGCTGGTCGAGCGCGCTCGGCTGGATGGCGTTGGGGTCGGTCATTTCGCCGCCTTCCTCAGTCGAAGGGGGTTCCCTGTGAGGTCTTTCGGGGGGTGCCCTTGGTCTTTGGCAGGACAGGGCATGGGGCTCTCTGGTGGAAGCCCGTCGGTGACTCTAACCCCCTGATCGATGATCGATCAAAGAGTCGAGGGCAAAATCTCTTGATGACGAGAAAGTCGGCACGGCGTGCCCTCGGGGCAGGCACGCGGTGCCGACTTTTTTCGCTGATTCCGCGGGGATTCCCGCAGGTGAGCGCGTTCGTGCTCGGCTGTGTCAGGCGCGCGGAGCGCATCCCAGGACATGGGCCTTCACCAGCTCCGCGATGCGCGGGTCGCGGCGCAGGAACGCCTGCACCAGCTCCTCGTGCTCCTCGGCGTACGACTGCTGCACCGTACCCAGCCAGCGGATCGACAGCGCCGTGAACACCTCGATGCCGAGTCCCTCCCAGGTGTGCAGCAGCACCGAGTTCCCGGCCGCCCGCACCAGTTCCCGGTGGAAGCCCACCGTGTGCCGCACCTGGGCCGTGCCGTCCGCCTTGCGGTCGGCCTCGTACAGCGCCGCGACATGCGGTTCCAGGGCCGAGCAGTCCGCCGCCAGCCGGTCCGCCGCCAGCTCCGCCGCGATGGCCTCCAGACCGGCCCGGACGGGATAGCTCTCCTCCAGGTCGGCCGCGGTCAGATTGCGTACCCGTACGCCCTTGTTGGGGGCCGACTCGATCAGCCGCAGCGACTCCAGTTCGCGCAGCGCCTCGCGCACCGGTGTCTGGCTGACCTCCAGCTCGGTGGCGATCCGTCGCTCCACGATCCGCTCGCCCGGCTGCCAGCGCCCGCTGACGATCCCCTCCACGATGTGCTCGCGGATCTGTTCGCGCAGCGAGTGGACGACGGGCGCGGTCATGAGAGCTCCTTAGGGAGAGGCCCACAGGCCCCCGGGGGCGTTTGACCATTAGACAATAAGGCCGCGGGCGCGTCCCGCAGGGGCGCATGGGGGCGCTTTCGCGCAGGTGAGACGAGGCTTACACGCTGTCCACGGGCGTTGACCCGCCGGAAACACGCCGGTGCCCCCGGCCGGAGGTTTCCGGCCGGGGGCACCGTGGGAGCGCTGTGCGAGGACTGCTCCGGAAGGACTACAGGCCGAGCTCGATCTCGAACTCGCCGGCCTCCAGGATCGCCTTGACCGCGGTCAGGTAACGCGCGGCGTCGGCACCGTCCACCAGGCGGTGGTCGTAGGACAGGGTCAGGTACGTCATGTCGCGGACGCCGATGACCGTGCCCTCCTCCGTCTCGATGACGGCCGGGCGCTTGACCGTGGCACCGATGCCCAGGATCGCGACCTGGTTCGGCGGCACGATGATCGTGTCGAACAGCGCGCCGCGCGAGCCGGTGTTGGAGATGGTGAAGGTCGCGCCGGACAGCTCGTCCGGGGTGATCTTGTTGGCGCGGACCTTGCCCGCCAGGTCGGCGGTGGCCTTCGAGATGCCGGCGATGTTCAGGTCGCCCGCACCCTTGATGACCGGGGTCATCAGGCCCTTCTCCGAGTCCACCGCGATACCGATGTTCTCGGAGTCGAAGTAGGTGATCGTGCCCTCGGCCTCGTTGATCCGGGCGTTGATGACCGGGTGGGCCTTCAGCGCCTGGGCGGCGGCCTTGACGAAGAACGGCATCGGGGAGAGCTTGACGCCCTCACGGGCGGCGAAGGAGTCCTTCGCCTGCGCGCGCAGCTTCATCAGACGGGTGATGTCGACCTCGACGACCGAGGACAGCTGCGCCTGCTCGTGCAGCGCCTTGACCATGTTGTCGCCGATGACCTTGCGGATGCGGGTCATCTTGACCGTCTGGCCGCGCAGCGGGGAGACCTCGAGCGCCGGGGCCTTCTTGGCGGCCGGGGCGGCGGCGGCCGGAGCCGGAGCCGCGGCGGCGGCCTTCGCGGCCTCGGCGGCGGCGAGGACGTCCTGCTTGCGGATACGGCCGCCGACGCCGGTGCCCTTGACGGCGGACAGCTCGACACCGTTCTCGGCGGCGAGCTTGCGCACCAGCGGGGTCACGTAGGCGCCGTCGTCACCGGCGGTGGCGGCCGGCGCGGGCGCGACCGGAGCGGCGACCGGGGCCGGGGCGGCGACCGGAGCGGGGGCGGCGACCGGAGCCGGAGCGGCGACCGGAGCCGGCGCGGGCGCCGGAGCGGCCGGAGCCACCGGGGCGGCGGGGGCCGGAGCGGCCACCGGGGCCGGAGCAGCGGCGACCGGGGCCGGAGCAGCGGCGACCGGGGCCGGAGCCGGGGCGGCCGGAGCCGGGGCGGCGGCCGGAGCGGCACCCCGGGCACCGATGACGGCGAGCTTGGCGCCGACCTCGGCGGTCTCGTCCTCGCCGACCACGATCTCGAGCAGCACGCCGGAGACGGGCGCCGGGATCTCGGTGTCGACCTTGTCGGTGGAGACCTCGAGCAGGGGCTCGTCCTCCGAGACCTCCTCGCCGACCTGCTTCAGCCAGCGGGTGACGGTGCCCTCGGTGACGGACTCGCCGAGCGCGGGCAGGACCACGTCCGTGCCCGAGGCGCCACCGGCCGGGGCGGCGGCCGGAGCCGGAGCGGCGGCCGGAGCGGGGGCCTCGGCCACGGGGGCCGGGGCGGCGACCGGAGCCGGAGCCGGCTCGGCGGCCGGAGCCGGGGCGGCGGCGGGTGCGCCACTGCCGTCGTCGATGACGGCGAGCTCGGCGCCGACCTCGACGGTCTCGTCCTCGGCGACCTTGATGGAGGACAGCACACCGGAGACGGGGGAGGGGATCTCGGTGTCGACCTTGTCGGTCGAGACCTCGAGCAACGGCTCGTCGGCCTCGACGCGCTCACCCTCGGCCTTCAGCCAGCGGGTGACGGTGCCCTCGGTGACGCTCTCGCCGAGCGCCGGAAGGGTTACGGAAACCGCCATGGTTTCGGTTGCTCCTAACGAATTGCGGAAGTCTGTGTGCGGCGTCGTCTGCCGAGGGTCAGTCGTGCGCGTGCAGGGGCTTGCCGGCCAGCGCCAGGTGGGCCTCGCCGAGCGCCTCGTTCTGCGTGGGGTGGGCGTGGATCAGCTGGGCCACCTCGGCGGGCAGCGCCTCCCAGTTGTAGATCAGCTGGGCCTCGCCGACCTGCTCGCCCATGCGGTCGCCGACCATGTGGACGCCGACCACGGCACCGTCCTTGACCTGGACGAGCTTGATCTCGCCGGAGGTGTTCAGGATCTTGCTCTTGCCGTTGCCGGCCAGGCTGTACTTGAGCGCGACGACCTTGTCCGCGCCGTAGAGCTCCTTGGCCTTGGCCTCGGTGATGCCGACGGAGGCGACCTCGGGGTGGCAGTAGGTCACCCGGGGGACACCGTCGTAGTCGATCGGGACGACCTTCTGGCCGGCCAGGCGCTCGGCGACCAGCATGCCCTCGGCGAAGCCGACGTGCGCGAGCTGGAGCGTCGGGACCAGGTCGCCGACGGCGGAGACGGTGGGGACGTTCGTACGCATGTACTCGTCGACCAGGACGTAGCCGCGGTCCATCGCGATGCCCTGCTCCTCGTAGCCGAGGCCGGCCGAGACCGGGCCGCGGCCGACGGCGACGAGGAGGACCTCGGCCTCGAACTCCTTGCCGTCGGCGAGGGTGACCTTGACACCGTTCTGGGTGTACTCGGCCTTCGAGAAGAAGGTGCCCAGGTTGAACTTGATGCCGCGCTTGCGGAACGCGCGCTCGAGAAGCTTGGAGGAGTTCTCGTCCTCGACCGGGACGAGGTGCTTGAGACCCTCGATGACGGTCACGTCGGCACCGAAGGACTTCCACGCCGAGGCGAACTCGACGCCGATGACGCCGCCGCCCAGGATGATCGCGGACTGCGGCACGCGGTCCAGGACGAGGGCGTGGTCCGAGGAGATGACGCGGTTGCCGTCGATCTCCAGGCCCGGCAGCGACTTCGGCACGGAGCCGGTCGCCAGCAGGACGTGGCGGCCCTGGATGCGCCGGCCGTTCACGTCGACGGAGGTGGGGGAGGACAGCCGGCCCTCACCCTCGATGTACGTCACCTTGCGGGACGCGATGAGACCCTGGAGGCCCTTGTACAGGCCCGAGATCACGCCGTCCTTGTACTTGTGGACGGCCGGTACGTCGATGCCCTCGAAGGTGGCCTTGACGCCGAACTGCGCGCTCTCGCGGGCCTGGTCGGCGATCTCGCCCGCGTGCAGCAGGGCCTTGGTGGGGATGCAACCCCGGTGCAGGCAGGTACCGCCGACCTTGTCCTTCTCGATCAGGGCGACGTCCAGACCCAGCTGCGCCCCGCGCAGGGCCGCGGCGTAACCACCGCTGCCACCGCCGAGGATCACTAGGTCGAAAACGGTGCTGGCGTCGTTCGCCACGTCACGTCCTCCATGCATGTGCGCCACGCCGGTCTGCAGTGACCGGTCGGCGGCTGGTGTCCGGCCGCTCTTTGTTTTCGGCCCTTCGGTGGGGCCCTGTCCTGCCGAGCCCCATCTTCGCACTTGTCGGGGGTGGACGAGACGCGGGGCCTGAGTGTGAGGCGTCCCACGTCCGGCCGTGGCGGCGGGGGGAGCGCTCCCGCGCGGCGGCAGGGGAGCGCTCCGATCAGCGGCCGGACCGCGGGTCAGTGACCGGCCGGACCCGGTCCGCACCGCCGTACCGGGGGTACGGCGGTGCGGACCGAGTGATCAGACGCACAGTCCCCCTGCCGGAGCGGACCGCGGTCCTCAGCCGAGGTCGCCGGCCGCCGTGAGCTCGGCGAGACGCACCAGGGTGCGCACCGCGCTGCCGGTGCCGCCCTTGGGGGTGTAACCGAACGGCCCGCCCTCGTTGAAGGCCGGTCCCGCGATGTCGAGGTGCGCCCAGGTGATGCCCTCGCCGACGAACTCGCGCAGGAACAGGCCCGCGACCAGGCCGCCGCCCATCCGCTCGCCCATGTTGGCGATGTCGGCGGTGGGGGAGTCCATGCCCTTGCGCAGGTGCTCCGGCAGCGGCATCGGCCAGGCCGGCTCGCCGACCTCCTCGGCGGCCTCGTGCAGCGCGCTGCGGAACGAGTCGTCGTTCGCCATGATGCCGAAGGTGCGGCTGCCCAGCGCCAGCACCATCGCGCCGGTCAGGGTCGCCACGTCCACGACGGCGTCGGGCTTCTCCTGGGAGGCCGCCCACAGCGCGTCGGCGAGGACCAGGCGGCCCTCGGCGTCGGTGTTGAGGACCTCGACGGTCTTGCCGCTGTACATGCGCAGCACATCACCCGGACGGGTGGCGGAGCCCGACGGCATGTTCTCGGCCAGCGCCAGCCAGCCGGTGACGTTGACCTCCAGGCCCAGTCGGGCGGCCGCGACGACCGCGGCGAACACGGCGGCGGCACCGCTCATGTCGCACTTCATCGTCTCGTTGTGACCGGCGGGCTTGAGCGAGATGCCGCCCGAGTCGTAGGTGATGCCCTTGCCGACGAAGGCGAGGTGCTTGTCCGCCTTCGAGGAGGTGTACGAGAGCTTGACCAGGCGCGGGCCGGAGGCGGAGCCCCTGCCGACGCCGAGGATGCCGCCGTAGCCGCCCTTCTCCAGGGCCTTCTCGTCGAGCACCTGCACCTTGAGGCCGTGCTCCTTGGCCGCGGCCTGGGCGATGGCGGCGAAGGCCGCCGGGTCCAGGTCGTTCGGCGGCATGTTGATCAGGTCGCGGGCGCGGTTGAGCTCCTCGGTGACGGCCGTGGCGCGCTCGACGGCGGCCTTGTGCTCCTTGTCGCGGGGCTTGCCGCCGAGCAGCGCGGCCTCGGCCAGCGGGGCCTTGCCGGCCTGGGCCTTGGCGTCCTTGCCGTTGTCCTTGTAGGCGGTGAAGGCGTACGCGCCGAGCAGCACGCCCTCGGCGATCGCGCCCAGGGTGGCGGCGTCGGTGAGGGGCAGCGCGAAGGCGGCCTTCTTGACCCCGGTCAGGGTGCGGGCGGCCACGCCGGCGGCCCTGCGCAGCGCCTCGGCGTCGTAGGCGGCGTCCTTCTCGGGCTCGGCGCCCAGGCCGACCGCCACCACCAGGGGGGCCTTGAAGCCCGTCGGTGCGGGCAGCTTCGTCACCTCGCCCTCGGCACCGGAGGCGCCGAGGGTCTCGAGGACGCCGGCGAGCCTGCCGTCGTAAGCCTGGTCCACGGCCTCGGCGCCCGGTGCGACGACCGGACCCTTCGAGCCTTTGGCGACACCGATCACGATGGCGTCGGCCCGGAGACCGGGCGCCGCGGCGGTGCTGAGAGTGAGAGCAGTCACGGTGGTGGAATCTCGCTTCCGGTGAGAAGTGTCTGTGGCCGAACGGTGTGGGTCGACCTGGCCCGTGTGCCGACCTGGCGCGGCCGGCGGGAGCGGTCTCCACCAGGGCCCTCACCGGTGCGGCGGACCGGTGCGGACGTCTGGGAGGAGCCTACGCGCGTAAGGGCTTTCGCTCATTCCTGCGGGCGTTCACCCGTCGGTGGCGTCGTCGTCACTTCCCGATCCTCGCACTCCCCGCCCCGGGCTACACCCGGCGGGTCGCGAACGGAGTCGCGTCGCACGGACCTCACCACGGACGGGCTGCCGCAGGCGTCGCCGTCGGCGGCCCGGCCCACGGCGCCGTCCGGGACGCGGCCCGCGAGCCGCCTTCGCGCCGACTCCCTTGCAGCGGCGCCGAGTTCGCCAGGGCCTGTCCGGCGGATCGAGTCGCAGGAATGCAGCGATGCCGTATCAGCCGAGGTGTGGGTGCCGGACCCCGCGTCTGCGGCAGGATCCGCCGGACAGGCACTGAGAAGCCGGTGTCGCCCCGGGAGCGGGCGCGGGCACGGCGCCGCCGCGGCGAAGCCCGAAGCCGGTCACGGCCGTGCCGGCCACCCGGTCGGCGAGGGAGCGGCGGCCGGGCAGCAGGACCGGCAGGGCGTTGAGGAAGAAGACGGCGACCGCCACCGCCCACACCGTCAGCGACAGCAGGAAGCGGCCCTCGACGAGCAGCACGCAGGCGACGGCGTACACCGCGACGTCCGCGGCGGTGGTCACCGCGGCCCGCAGCGCGGCCCGGCGCGGGGCGGTGCGGTCGACCTTCAGGCCGAGCAGGCCCTTGCCGAGGGTGCGTCCGGCCAGGGCGAGGCAGGTCCACTGGTAGAGGAAGGTGGCGACGACCAGCAGGCCGAAGGCCTCCTCGACGTACAGCACCGCCTTGTTCCACAGGGACAGCCCGAAGTGCTCCCCGGCGCCGAGGGCGTCGCCGCGCGAGGCCAGCAGGTCGAGGCCGCCGCGGGTGGCGAGTTCGGGCACGTCGGTGACGAGTGCGGAGACCCGGTGGAAGGTGAGCACCGCGAGCGCCGAGGCCCCCGCGAGCACCAGCGCGAAATCGATGAACCAGGCCATGGCGCGGCGCAGTTTCGGCACGAACGTCCCCCGATCATGATCATCCGTCCGTGTGAGGCGCAACAGACTGGCCGCGGTCCGGCCGGGAGGCCGGACCGCGAACTAGCGGCCGAGGGACAGCAGTACGAGCGCGGCCGTCGCGGCCGTCTCGGCCAGGGCGCCGAACACGTCGCCGGTGATCCCGCCGAAGCGGCGGGTGCAGTGGCGCAGCAGGAGTTCGGCGACGGCGAGGGCGGCGAGCACCGACAGGGCCGTGCGGACGGCGTCGTACGTCCCCAGGAGCGCGCCGGCGGCAGCGGCGGCGAGCACCGTGACGCCCGCCGCCCCCGCCGCCGCCCGCGCCGGGACCACCCCGGCGACCGCGGCTCCGAGGCCCTCGGGCCGGGCGGCCGGCACCCCGCCGCGGGCGGCCAGGGTCAGGGCCAGCCGGGCGACGGTCGCCGAGACGACGGCGGCGAGTGCCCCGCGGATCCAGGAGGCGCCGTAGAGCTGGGCGAGCGCGGCCGTCTGGGCGAGCAGTCCGAGCACGAGCGTGATCACCCCGAACGGGCCGATGTCGGACTGCTTCATGATCCGCAACGCGTCCTCGGCGGGCTTGTTGCTGCCCAGCCCGTCGGCGGTGTCGGCCAGTCCGTCGAGGTGCAGCCCACGGGTGAGCGCGGCCGGTACGGCGACGGTGGCGACGGCGGCGAGCGACGGGCCGGCCCCCAGGAACAGCAGGAGCGCGCCGAGCGCGGCGGCACCGGCGCCGACCGTCAGTCCGGCCAGCGGAGCGCACAGCATTCCGGCGCGCGCGGCCTGTCGGTCCCACCGGGTCACCCGCACCGGGAACACGGTCAGGGTGCCGAAGGCGAAGCGGAGGCCGTCCGGCCAGGCGGGGGTCTGGGGCATCGGCGCAGATTACCCGGCGGGCGGGACGGCACCCGCGGCCGGCCTGGATAAAGTGCGCATATGGGACATTGGTTGTACCGGAACATCGTCGAGCCGGGCAAACTCCCCCTGCTGCTCGCCCTGATGTCCTTCGTCGTCGCCTTCGCGGTCACCCGGGTCGTCACCCGCATGATCCGGGCGGGCCGGGGCCCCTTCGGCAACGTCAGGGCCGGCGGCCTGCACATCCACCACGTGGTCCCGGGTGTCGTACTCACCGTCGCCGGCGGCTTCGGGGCGGTCGCCAGCGGCCGTGAGGGCTTCCCCGCGGGTCTGTCCGCGGTCGTCTTCGGGATCGGCGCGGGCCTGGTCCTGGACGAGTTCGCGCTGATCCTGCACCTCGACGACGTCTACTGGAGCGAGGAGGGCCGCAAGAGCGTGGAGGCCGTGGTGCTCACCGCCGCCCTCGTCGGGCTGCTGCTGTCCGGCTTCGCCCCGTTCGGCGTCAACGACCTCTCCCAGGACGAGATCGCGGACCGCGGCACCGTCATCGCGACCGTCGCCGTCAACTTCCTCTTCTCCCTGGTCGCGCTGAGCAAGGGCAAGGCGCGGACCGCGGTCTTCGGGGTGATCGTGCCCGTCGTCGCCCTGGTCGGCGCGATCCGGCTGGCCCGCCCCGGATCCCTGTGGGCCAGGCGCTGCTACCGCCACCGCCCGCGTGCCCGCGCCCGGTCCCGGCTGCGGGCCTACCGCCACGACCGCCGGTGGGCCGGACCCCGCCGCGCCCTGGAGGACTGGATCGGCGGCAAGCCCGACCCGGCACCGGCCCGGCTGCCGGGCCCAGACCACCGGTAGGGCCTGCCGGACCGTTGCGCCCGGACGGCGTCAGGGCGGGTCGGACGACAGGTCCACCCGGGTGCCGAACCGCTTCGCCGCTGCCCGGCCCGGCAGCCGGTGCCGCAGCGCCGTGGCACCGCACAGGGCCGCCGTCGCCGCGAGCGCCGCCAGATGCTCCTTGCCGGCCAGGTTCTCCTTCAGCAGCACCTCGGCGGCCATCGCCAGGGCCACCGCGCCCGCGGTCGCGTACGCGCCGTAGCGCCAGCCGAGGCAGATCGCCAGCCCCACCACGGCCGCCGACGGCCCGGTGTCCACGACCTGGGCGTCCGAGACGGGCAGCCCCAGCGGACGGCCGGGGCCGAGCGCGATGCCCAGCCGGGCGTACAGCGTCCCGGCCAGCGTGGCGGTGTACGCCACGAGCAGGGTCCGCCACCGGCCCAGACAGATCTCGGCGATCCCGAACACGATCAGGATCTGGGCGAGCGCGCCCCACACCGGCAGGTCCAGCGCCGGCACGAACAGCGACAGGGGCGTACGCAGCAGGGCCGGCCCCAGTGGGTCCTCGGCGCGCACGGCACCGATGTCCTGCACGAACCCGTAGCCCCACGACTGGTTCTGCACGACCTGTATCACCGCCGTCAGGCACACCGCCCCCAGCGTCATCGGGACCGCCCGCCAGCGCCGCTTCAGCAGCGGCTCGCGCACCGTGACGTACAGCAGACCCCATTCGGCGCGGGCCCAGCGGGCGATCCTGTTCATCCGGCGTTCCTCATCCCCGTGGTCTCATCTGTGCGTGTCCAGGTGCCTGCGGTGCAGCCACTTGGGCAGCCCCGGCGCCTCCAGGAACCCCTCCGCCCGTGCCGCCGCGACACCGATGCGCAGCAGGTCCGCGCTCTTCTCGAAGAGCAGGAACCGTGGTTCCCAGATGGGCCGGTACTTGGCGTTGGCCCGGTACAGCGACTCGATCTGCCACCAGCGCGAGAAGAAGCTGAGCAGCGAACGCCACAGCCGCAGCACCGGTCCGGCACCGAGACGCGCACCACGTTCGAAGACCGAACGGAACATCGCGAAGTTGAGCGACACCTGAGTGATCTCGATCTCGTGCGCCCGCCGCAGCAGTTCGATGACCATGAACTCCATCAGCCCGTTGTCGGAGCCGCGGTCACGCCGCATCAGATCGAGCGACAGCCCGTGCGGTCCCCACGGCACGAAGGACAGCAACGCCCGCAACCGCCCCTCCTCGTCCAGGCATTCGAGCATCACGCAGCGCCCGTCCTCCGGGTCGGCGAGCCGTCCCAGCGCCATGCTGAACCCGCGCTCGGTCGCCCCGTCGCGCCAGTCGTCGGCCCGTGCGACGAGTTCCGCCATCTCCTGCGCGGAGATGTCCTCGTGCCGCCGGATCCGGACCGTGCAGCCCGCCCGGCGCACCCGGTTGCAGGCCTGCCGCACGGTCCGCATGGCCCGCCCCTCCAGGGTGAACTCGGCGACCTCCACGATCGCCTCGTCGCCGAGTTCGAGCGCGTCCAGACCGTGCCGCGCGTACACCGTGCCGGCCTCCTCGCCCGCCCCCATCACGGCCGGGATCCACCCGTGCGCACGGGCCTCGGCGAGCCACGGCTCGATCGCCCCCGGCCATGCCTCCGGGTCGCCGATCGGATCCCCGGAGGCCAAGGACACCCCGCCGACGACCCGGTAGGCGACCGCCGCCTTGCCGGTCGGCGACCAGACGACGCTCTTCTCCCGGCGCAGCGCGAAGTACCCCAGGGAGTCCCGCTCGCCCTGCTGGCCGAGCAGGGCGCGCAGTCGCTTCTCGTCGTCCTCGGTGAGCGGGTCGACGGCGCGCCGGGAGCGGAAGGCGGCGTAGAACACGGCCAGCACCAGCGCCGTGCTCAGGACGTTGACGGCTACGTCGGCCCAGTTGGGCGTCGAGATGCCCGGGTAGCGGGACTCGTCGGCCGCCACCGAGACCAGCCGCAGCGTCCCGTACCGCCAGCGCTCGGCGAACGTCGAGAGGCCCGGGTCGGCGGCCTGGTTGGTGACCGTCACCAGCAGCGCGGCCAGCAGCGAGGACAGCAGCAGTCCGCCGGTCGCGACCACCGCCGCGAGCCGGGGGTTGGCACGGTCGCCCTTGGCGTAGAACTCGCGCCGCCCGACGAGCAGGGCGCCCACGAAGACCGCGGTGAGGCCGAGCGAGATCCAGTTCTGCGCGTACTGCCGGATGTCCGGGAACGCCATCGCGAGGGCGAACAGCACCAGGAACGGACCGCTCAGCCCGAGGTTCAGGATCCACGCGGCCCGCTTGCGGCGGCGCATGGTGACGGCCAGGAACGCGGTGAACACACCCGACGCGAACCCGGCCGTCAGCAGGTACGGCGTGAAGAGGTTCTCCTGGTTGTGCCGGCGCACGTCCTGCCCCAGGGAGACCCACACCGCGCTGAGGAAGTTGACGAAGGCGATCGCCCGCAGATACCAGACGGCGAGGCTCGCGGCCCGCCGCGAGGCTCCGGTGCTACGGCGGTCCCGGACAGGCGCGATACGGACATCTCCCATGAAGGTTGATCATATGGGGGAGTATCCCGCGAACCGCTCTTTCGTCACCGCCCTGTCCGACGCCCGGCCGGCCGCCCCGCCGCTCGCGAGCCGGCCCCGGCCGGGTGCGGTCAGACGCCCTCGGGCGCCTCCGCCGTCCCGGGCTCTTCCGACTTCTCCAGCCCGTGCGCCTGCTCGCCCTGCTCGTCCTGCCCGGTGGCAGGCTCCTCGGCCTTCTCGGCCTCCGGCCGCTCCGGGAGCTCCGCCGCCAGGGCCGCCGCGGCCTGCACCAGGGGCAGGGCCAGCAGCGCGCCCGCTCCCTCGCCGACGGTCAGCCCCTGCTCCAGCAGCGGCTCCAGGGCCATCCGGTCCAGCGCCTTGGCCTGCCCCGGCTCGCCGCTGCCGTGCCCGGCCAGCCACCAGTCCGGCGCCCGGAACGCGATCCGCTGGCCGACCAGCGCGCACGCCGCCGCCACGACCCCGTCCAGGACCACCGGCATCTTGCGCACCGCGCTCTGGAGCAGGAAACCGGTCATCGCCGCGAGGTCGGCGCCGCCCACCGTCGCCAGCAGCCGCAACTGGTCCCCGAGCACCGGCCGGGCCCGGCGCAGCGCGTCCCGGATCGCCGCGCACTTGCGCATCCACGCCAGGTCGTCGATCGCGAGCCCGCCCCGCCCGGTCACCACGGACGCGTCGGTCCCGCACAGCGCGGCGACCAGCACCCCCGCCGCCGTGGTCCCGCCCACGCTCACATCGCCGAGCACCACCAGATCCGTACCGGAGTCGGCCTCCTCGTCGGCCACCGCGACCCCGGCGAGGAACGCGGCCTCCGCCTCCTGGAGCGTCAGCGCGTCCTCGACGTCGATGGAACCGCTGCCGCGCCGCACCCGATGCCGTACGACGTCCGCGGGCAGCTCGTCCGGCTCGCAGTCCAGCGCCATGTCCACGACCCGCACCGGTACGCCCAGCCGCCGGGCCAGCACGGAGACGGGCCGGCCGCCCTCCAGCACCGCCCGCACCAGCTCCACGGCGCTGCCCGCGGGCCGGGCCGAGACACCGCGCCCGGCGATGCCGTGGTCCCCGGCGAAGAGGATCACGCGGGGCCGTTCGACCGGCCGCACCGGCACCGCCGACTGTGCCGCGGCCAACCACTCACCCAGGTCGTCGAGGCGCCCCAGCGATCCGGGCGGCACGATCTGACGCTCCCGGCGCGCCTCGGCGTCGCGGCGCACCCCGCCGTCGGGGCGCTCGATCAGATCGGTGAAGTCGTCGAGATTAAGCGAGCTCATTCGCCGAACAGTACCGGCACCGGTCGAACGTGACGGCGCCACATCGCCACCCCGCGCACACGACGTCGTTGCGCCCAAGATCTGGATCCCATACGTTCCACTTTGCGTCGAAATGGTCGGACCTCGACCCTGCCCGGCCGTCGCCCTCTCGCCCCACCGGGAGCCGCTCATGTCCTCGCAGCCCGTCCCGCCCCCCGCCGTCCCCACCGCTCCCCACGCCGAACGGCGCCGCGCCCGCTACGCCGCCGAACTCGCCCAGGGCACCGACCGCTTCCACGAACCGCGCCGCGCGGACTGCCCCTGGTGCGGCTCGGCCCGGCTGCGCACCCGGCTGCGCGCCCCCGACCTGGTCCAGGGCAAGCCGGGCAGCTTCGTCGTCGACGAGTGCCGGGACTGCGCGCACGCCTTCCAGAACCCCCGCCTGACCGCCGAGGGCATCGGCTTCTACCAGCGGGACCTGCACGAGACGCATCCCGACGAGGTCGCCGTCCGCACGACGGGCGCCCTCGGCGCGCGGGCCCGCCGCGGACGGCTGCACGCCACCGCCCGCGCGATGCTGCCGTTCCCCGAGCCGGAGAGCTGGCTGGACGTGGGCACGGGACACGCCCATTTCCCGGAGACCGCCAAGCAGGTGTTCGCCTACACCTCCTTCGACGGTCTCGACCCCACCCCCCGGGTGGCCCGCGCCCGTGCGGCCGGGCGGGTCGAGGAGGCCCACGTGGGCCGGCTGACCTCGTCGGAGATCGCGGCCCGGCTGCGCGCCCGCTACGACGTGGTGAGCATGCTCCGCCACCTGGAACACACGACCGACCCCCGCGCGGAACTCCACGCCGCCCTCGCGGTGCTCCGGCCCGGCGGCCATCTGCTGCTCGAACTGCGCGACCCGCGCAGCGCGTTCGCGACGCTGCTCGGCAAGTGGTGGCTACCGTACGGCCAGCCCCGCCACCTCCAGCTGATCCCGCTGCCCAACCTTTGCGCGGAACTGGAGTCCCTGGGCTGCACGATCGTCACCGTCGACCGCCGGGCCGGCCATGTCCCGTACGACCTGGCCGGCGCCCTGTCCCTGGCCGTCACCCACGTCCTGCCCGCGCCGGACGCCCCCTGGCGGCCGGTCCCGCCCGGCGTGCTGCGGCGGCGGCTGCGCACCGCACTGCTCGGGGCGAGCACACCGTTCGTCGCGGCGGCCGCGACGCTGGACCACCTCCTGGCCCCGCTGCTGCGCCGCACCCGCTTCTCCAACACCTACCGGGTCATCGCCCGCCGCGACTGACCTCCGCGGTCGGCCGGACCCGCTCCCCACGGCCGGTGCGGACGTCAGCCGCGCAGCGTCAGCACCTGCCCCGCCACCACCAGCAGCACCTGCTCGCACTCCCCGGCGAACGCGGCGTTGAGCCGGCCGAGTTCGTCCCGGTAGCGCCGCCCCGAGGCGGTGGCCGGCACGATCCCCGACCCCACCTCGTTCGACACGGCGACGACGGTCCGCCGGGTGGCGCGCACCGCCGCGGTCAGTTCCCGCACCCGCTTGCGCAGCGCCTTCTCGCCCCCGTCCGCCCACACCGCGTCGTCCCACGCGCCGACGGAGTCCATCGCGTCGGTGAGCCACAGCGACAGGCAGTCGATCAGCAGCGGCGGCCCGTCCTCCGCCAGCAGCGGCACCAGGTCGCACGTCTCCGCCGTCCGCCACGACCCCGGGCGCCGCTCCCGGTGCGCCGCGACCCGCCCGGCCCACTCCTGGTCGCCGCGGCGCGTACCCCCCGTGGCGACGTAGAGCACGTCGGGGAACGACTCCAGCCGGCGTTCGGCCTCCACCGACTTTCCCGAGCGGGCACCGCCGAGCACCAGCGTCCGCCGGGGTACGTCGGGCACGTCCTCGTACACCCCCACCGTCAGCGTCGTGCCGTCCGGCACCGTCCGCGCCCCGGCCGCTGCTAGCCGCCGCCGCAGCTCGGGTCCCGGCGGCACGTCGTGATCGAGGTGGACGGCGACGACGTCCGTCGTCGGCCCCGCCGCCCCCACCGCCCGCAGCTTCGCGAGCGCGTCCGGCCGCCCCACGACATCGGCGAGCACCATGTCGTACGGCGCCGCCGCGTCGTTGCCCTCCGCCAGCCCGGCCGGCGCGCACCCCGGCGGCAGATACAGCAGCCGCTGGCCGTCCGGTCCGGTCACCGCGTACCCCGTGCCCGGCGCGTCCATCGCCACCGCCCGCACCCGATGTCCCGTCAGCAGCGCCAACTCCCGTCCGTCCGGCACCCGGCCGGGCTGCGGCAGCCCGGCCGGCACCTCCAGCGCAGGACCGTCGTGCGGATGCGACAGCAGCACCTGACGTACGCCGGCCAGCGAGCGCCCGGCCCGCGCCGCCGCGAAGGCGGCGCCGGGCGTCAGGTCCAGCAGCAGTGTGCCGTCCACGAGCAGTGAGGTGGCCGCCCGCGCGTCCGCGGCCAGCGCACACGCGCAGGCCGCGCAGGGACAGTCGGGGCGGGGGAGGCCCGCGGGGGCACCGGTGCCGAGCAGAGTCAGATCCACACCGACGATTTTCGCCTGTCCCGGCCGGTCCCGCGTGATCAAGACCTTCCCGGAGCCCGTGTCCCGCCCCGTGGGCGGGCCCGGACGCCGGCCCGCCCGGCCGTACCGCGGCCGCAACCGCCCGGCCGGCCCGCGGAACCGGTCCGGTTCGCACGGCCGCGCCGGCCGATCTTCCTCCGCAGCCTGCTCACGGCCGACCCGGCCGAGCACATAGGCTGCGAGCAGGGGCCGGACGGTGATCCGGCTTCTGCTCCGCATGTGCTCACATCTGGGAGGCGTACATGGCGACATGGCTGTGGCGATTCGAGAAGGCCGACGGGACGGAGGTCCAGCCCGCGGTGCAGCCCGAGGAGTTCACGACGCAGGGGGACGCCGAGTCCTGGATCGGAGAGGTCTGGAAGGACCTGCTCGCAGGCGGCGCCGACCAGGTGCGGCTGTTCGAGGACTCCACCGAGATCTACGGGCCGATGAGCCTGCACGCCGAGGAGTCCTGAACCCCGGGCGAGGGCCGTCGCCCCGGCCCTCGCCCCGCACCGCGCGTCCGGCGTTCGTCCCCTGTACCGGCAGGCCGGTACAGGCGCGAGCGAACGTCACCGTCGTCCGCTCGCCCGGCCGGTTCACGGGAGCGGGGAGTCAGCCGCGCACGCCGCACAGATGCAGCAGTGCCGCCGTCGCCCGGTAGGGGTCCGTGCGTCCGGCCCGCTCCTCGGCCGCCAGCAGGGTGTCGATGTCGTCGGGCGGCTGCGCGCCGTCCACCGCGGTGTCCGTGAAGACCCGCACCCCGTACCAGGTGTGCAGCGGGGCTCCGATGCCGGCCAGTGTGGCGGTCAGGGTGGCGAGCCGGTCCGCGCGCACGTCGAGACCGAGCCGGTTGCGGTAGACCGTAGTGTCGAAGGCCTCCAGCGTCCGGGCCCAGTCCCCGGACAGCCCCGGCCGCATCGCCAGCGCGTCCGCGTTGCGCACCAGCAGCGACAGCAGGCCGCCGGGCGCGAGCATCCGCGCGAGCCCGGCCACCAGCGGGTCGGGCTCCTCGACGTACATGAGGACGCCGTGGCACAGCACGAGATCGAAACTGCCCGGCAGGAAGTGCACCCCGGTGTCCCGGCCGTCGCCCTCGACGATCCGCATCCGGTCGCGGATCCCCTCCGGCTCCGACGCCAGCGCCTCCCGCGCCGTCGCGGCCATCGTCGCGTCCCGTTCGAGCCCGGTCACCTGGTGACCGGCCCGGGCCAGCCGCAGCGCCTGCGTGCCCTGGCCCATCCCGACGTCGAGCACCCGAAGCCGCTGCCCGACGGCGAACCGCCCGGCTATCTGCTCGTCGAGCTGGCGAGCCACCAGCTCCTGTCGTACGACATTCCGCAACCCGCCCAGCCTGCTCAGCCAGGCATCGGCCGCGCCCCCGGTGAACGACGTCGTACTCAGGGCCGCTCTCCGCGCTTGACCTGCGGCTTGGGCAGCCGGAGCCGGCGCATCTGGAGCGAGCGCATCAGCCCGTAGGCGACCGCGCCCTTGCGCCGCTGGTCGGGGAAGCGCTCGGTGAGCTGCTTGCGGAGCCGGAAGCCGGACACGGCCGAGTCCAGCACGATCAGCACGATCACGACCATCCACAGCAGCAGCGCGATGCTCTGCACCGACGGCACCCGCACCACGCTCAGCACGAGGATGACCACGGCCATCGGCAGGAAGAACTCGGCGATGTTGAAGCGCGAGTCGACGAAGTCGCGGGCGTACTTACGGACCGGGCCCTTGTCACGGACCGGTAGGTACCGCTCGTCCCCACTGGCCAGCGCCTGGCGCTGGCGGTCCATGGCCTGACGCCGCTCCTCGCGCTGACGCTTGGCTGCGTCCTTGCGCGACAGCGACGTGTTGGCGACGCTGCGGCGCTGGGACTGGGCCTCACTGCGCTTGGGCGTGGGCCGGCCCTTGGGGGCCTGCGGGTGGCGGGTCTGCTTGGAGTCGGTCACCGGCGCCTTGTCGGCGGGGGCCTTCTCTTCCTTGGCACGGCTACGGAACACAAAACCCAAGGGTACGGGGTGCGGCGGCATGGACCCCAGCCCGGCCGGGAACGATCCGGCAACACCGGGCGTCTGTACGGAGGCAGGGAGCAGGTCGCGGACGGTTCACCGGGCGAACACCCGGGGTGCCACCGGGGGCGATCCCCGGGGAACACCTACTCCTCACGCCGGAGCGGGTGGGCCGGCAGTCGTCCTTGGGGATGAGCGCATCCGTCCCCGAACAGTGCGGTAATGGATGCAGGGCCCGTACTGTGGGTTCTGTTGCAGTGGCTGGAGCCGGAGTCCGTCAGAAGGGGGCGCGCGAAGCCCATGAGCGGTGTCATGAAGCGTATGGGGATGATCTTCCGCGCGAAGGCGAACAAGGCCCTTGACCGGGCCGAGGACCCGCGCGAGACCCTCGACTACTCGTACCAGAAGCAGCTGGAGCTGCTCCAGAAGGTGCGCCGGGGCGTCGCCGACGTGGCGACCTCGCGCAAGCGCCTGGAACTCCAGCTCAACCAGCTCCAGCAGCAGTCCTCCAAGCTGGAGGACCAGGGCCGCAAGGCGCTCGCGCTGGGCCGTGAGGACCTGGCCCGCGAGGCGCTCTCCCGTCGCGCCGCGCTCCAGCAGCAGGTGACGGACCTGGAGACGCAGCACGCGACGCTCCAGGGCGAGGAGGAGAAGCTCACGCTGGCCGCGCAGCGGCTCCAGGCCAAGGTCGACGCCTTCCGCACCAAGAAGGAGACGATCAAGGCGACCTACACGGCGGCCCAGGCCCAGACCCGGATCGGCGAGGCCTTCACCGGCATCTCGGAGGAGATGGGCGACGTCGGCCTGGCCATCCAGCGCGCCGAGGACAAGACGGCCCAGCTCCAGGCCCGCGCCGGCGCCCTCGACGAACTCCTCGCCTCGGGTGTGCTCGACGACCCCACCGGCACGGCCAAGGACGACCTCCAGGCCGAGCTGGACCGGATCTCCGGCGGTACGGACGTGGAGCTGGAGCTCCAGCGCATGAAGGCGGAACTGGCCGGGGGCAGCTCCTCGGGCCAGCAGGCCATCGAGGGCGGCACCGGCCGGTCGCAGTCCGAGCAGCCGCAGGACACCCCGCGCTTCGACAAGCAGTGATCACCGGACCGTGACCGAGGCCCACGCCGAGGAGGGCGACATGATCGTACGGATCATGGGGGAGGGGCAGGTGAGGCTGGCCGACGGCCACCTCGCCGAGCTCGACAAGCTCGACGACGAGCTTCTGGCCGAGGTGGAGAAGGGCGACGGCCCCGGCTTCCGCCGCACGCTCCAGGCGCTCCTCGACAAGGTCCGCGACCTGGGCGAACCGCTCCCGGACGACGCCCTGGAGCCTTCGCAGCTCATCCTCCCCGCCGCGGACGCGACCCTGGAGGAGGTCCGGGATCTGCTCAGCGACGAGGGCCTGATCCCGGGCTGACCCGCCCGCCGACCCCGGGCCCGGCCGCCGGCCGCCGCCCGGGGCGCCGTGCCGCCCGCGCCGCGACGCGTGTCCGTACGCCCTCACCCGCGACGTCCACGGGAGGGCTCATGGTGTGCGCCCCGACGCGGCGCCGTGCGCCGTGCCGCGCCCTCCACGCGCCCAGAACCGGACCTGTTCCGGCACCGGCGACTGCCCGTACTGTTTCCACCGTGAACCCCCTGGAACCGTTCCGACCGTGAGCACCCTCGAACGCGCCCGATGCCGCCTCCAGGCCCATCCCCTGGCGCTGGACGCGACGCTCGCGGCGGGGGCGCTGGTGTGCATGGTGGCCGGTTCCTTCGTGCAGGCGCACCAGGAGCGCGACGTCAGCTGGGTCCTGCGCGCGCCGGACCCCTTCAGCCTGCTGCTGATCGCCCTGGGCGCGATGGCGCTGGTCTTCCGCCGCAGCGCCCCGATGGCCGTCCTCGCGGTCACCGGCGGCCTCGCCCTCGTCGAGAGCGTCACCGGCGACCCGCGCGCCCCGGTCGCGATGTGTGCCGTGATCGCGCTCTTCACCGTCGCCGCCACCACCGACCGCTCCACCACCTGGCGGGTGGGACTGCTCACCATGACCGTGCTGACCGGCGCGTCCATGTTGGCCGGCCCGCTGCCCTGGTACGCCCAGGAGAACCTGGCGATCCTCGCCTGGACCGGTATCGGCGCCACCGCCGGGGACGCCGTGCGCAGCCGCCGCGCCGTCGTGCAGGCCATTCGCGACCGCGCCGACCGCGCCGAACGCACCCGCGAGGAGGAGGCCCGCCGCCGGGTCGCCGAGGAGCGCCTGCGCATCGCCCGCGACCTGCACGACGTCGTCGCCCACCACATCGCCCTGGTCAACGTGCAGGCCGGAGTCGCCGCCCACGTCATGGACAAGCGCCCCGACCAGGCCAAGGAAGCCCTCGCCCACGTCCGCGAGGCCAGCCGCTCGGCGCTCAACGAACTGCGGGCCACCGTCGGGCTGCTGCGCCAGTCCGGCGACCCCGAGGCCCCCACCGAGCCGGCCCCCGGTCTCGACCGCCTGGACGAGCTCGCCGGGACCTTCCGCAGCGCCGGTCTCCAGGTCGAGGTGGCCCGCGCCGACCAGGACACCGCCCTGCCCGCCGCCGTCGACCTCGCCGCCTACCGCGTCATCCAGGAGGCCCTCACCAACGTGCAGAAGCACGCGGGCTCCGCCGCGAAGGCCGAGGTCAGCGTCGTACGCGTGGGACCCCATATCGAGGTCACCGTCCTCGACGACGGCCGCCCGGCCCAGGACGCCGTCCCGCAGGCCGGCGGCGGCCACGGACTGCTCGGCATGCGCGAACGCGTCACCGCGCTGCGCGGCACCCTCACCACCGGTCCCCGCTACGGGGGCGGCTTCCGCGTCCATGCGATCCTGCCGGTCAAGACCCGCACCGTCGCCGCGGGGGAGCGGGGGGAGCCCGTATGACCATCCGCGTCCTGCTCGCCGACGACCAGGCGCTGCTGCGCAGTGCCTTCCGCGTCCTCGTCGACTCCGAGCCCGACATGGAGGTGGTGGGGGAGGCGGCCGACGGCGCCGAGGCGGTCCGGCTGGCCGGACAGGAACGCGCCGACGTCGTCCTCATGGACATCCGCATGCCCGGCACCGACGGCCTCACCGCCACCCGGCTGATCAGCGCGGACCCGGCCCTGGCCCGGGTCCGCGTGGTGATTCTCACCACCTTCGAGGTCGACGACTACGTCGTCCAGTCGCTGCGCGCGGGCGCCTCGGGCTTCCTCGGCAAGGGCAGCGAACCGGAGGAGCTGCTCGCCGCCATCCGGATCGCCGCCGCGGGGGAGGCGCTGCTGTCCCCGGCCGCCACCAAGGGGCTGATCGCCCGCTTCCTCGCCCAGGGCGACGCCTCCGAGGGCGCCGCGGACCCGGCCCGCACCGAGCGGCTGGCCACCCTGACCGTGCGTGAGCGCGAGGTGCTCGTCCAGGTCGCGGGCGGCCACTCCAACGACGAGATCGCCGAGCGTCTGGAGGTCAGCCCGCTGACGGTGAAGACGCACGTCAACCGGTCCATGTCCAAGCTGGGCGCCCGCGACCGGGCCCAGCTCGTGGTGATCGCCTACGAGTCGGGCCTGGTACGCCCGAGGGTGGAGTGACCCCACCCCGGCCGTACTGCGCCGGGAGTATACGTCCGGCGAGGAAATCGGCCTGGAGCCTACGGATCGGGGTCCGGCGGTGGACCAGGGTGTAGTTGTGGGCGCTCACCTGTCCGTGTGTACGCTCCGTGACTTCTGCCGCTCCCAGAAGAGAGACCCCGATCCATGTCCTGGCTGTCCAGGTTCAGCCTCGCGCAAAGGGCCCTGATAGGCCTGATGTCCATCATCGCGATCGCGTTCGGCGCGATCGCGATCCCGCAGCTCAAGCAGCAGCTCCTGCCCACCATCGAACTGCCCATGGTGTCGGTGCTCGCGCCGTACCAGGGCGCGTCCCCGGACGTCGTCGAGAAGCAGGTCGTCGAGCCGATCGAGAACTCCCTCGACGGGGTCGACGGCATCACCGGCGTCACCTCGAAGGCCAGCGAGGGCAACGCCGTGATCATGGCGTCCTTCGACTACGGCAGCGACACCAAGCAGCTCGTCGCCGACGTCCAGCTCGCCGTCAACCGGGCCCGCGCCCAGCTGCCCGACGCCGTGGACCCGCAGGTCATCGCCGGTTCGACGGACGACATGCCGACCGTCGTCCTCGCCGTCACCTCGGGGATGGACCAGCAGGCGCTGGCCGACCGGATCGACCGCTCGGTGGTGCCGGTCCTGAAGAACGTGGACGGCGTCGGCCGGGTCATGGTCAACGGCGTACGCGACCTCCAGATCACCGTCACCCCCGACGACGCGAAGCTGAGGAAGGCGGGCCTGACCACGGCCGGCCTCTCGCAGGCCCTCCAGGCGGGCGGCGCGACCATGCCGGCCGGCTCCTTCGACGAGGACGGCAAGAGCCGTACCGTCCGGGTCGGCGGCGGCTACACCTCGGTGGCCCAGATCCAGGACCTGAGGGTGACCGGGCGGCCCGGCGGCAAGCCGGTGCGCCTCGGTGACGTGGCCGAGGTGCGCCAGCAGGAGGCCCCGGCCGACTCCATCACCCGCACGAACGGCAAGCCGAGCCTCGCCGTGATGGTCACCATGGACCACGACGGCAGCGCGGTCGCGATCTCCAAGGCCGTCGAGGACAAGCTGCCGGACCTGCGCAAGGACCTCGGCTCCGGCACGACGATCACGGTCGTCAGCGACCAGGGCCCCGCCGTGTCCAAGGCCATCGAGGGCCTGACCACCGAGGGCGGCCTCGGCCTGCTCTTCGCGGTCCTGGTGATCCTGGTCTTCCTCGCGTCGGTCCGCTCGACGCTGGTGACGGCGGTCTCCATCCCGCTGTCCGTGGTCCTGGCGCTGATCGTGCTGTGGACGCGCGACCTCTCCCTGAACATGCTGACGCTGGGCGCGCTGACCATCGCGATCGGCCGGGTCGTGGACGACTCGATCGTCGTCCTGGAGAACATCAAGCGCCACCTCGGCTACGGCGAGGAGCGCCAGGCCGCGATCCTCGGCGCGGTCCGCGAGGTGGCCGGCGCGGTCACCTCCTCCACCCTGACCACGGTCGCGGTGTTCCTGCCGATCGGCCTGGTCGGCGGCATGGTGGGCGCGCTGTTCGGCTCGTTCAGCATCACGGTGACCGCGGCCCTGCTGGCCTCCCTGCTGGTCTCCCTGACGGTCGTCCCGGTGCTGTCGTACTGGTTCCTGCGCGCCCCCAAGGGCACCCCGGCCGACGCCGCGGAGGCCCGCCGCCAGGCCGAGGAGAAGGAGGCGGCCAGCCGCCTCCAGCGCTTCTACGTGCCGGTCCTGCGCTTCGCGACCCGTCGCCGGCTGACCAGCGTCGCCATCGCCGTGGTGGTCCTGATCGGGACCTTCGCGATGGCGCCGCTGCTGAAGACCAACTTCTTCGACCAGGGCGAGCAGGAAGTCCTCACCGTCAAGCAGAAGCTGGCGCCGGGCACGAGCCTGGCGGCCACCGACGTGCAGGCGCAGCAGGTCGAGAAGCTGCTCGCCGGGGTGAAGGGCGTCAAGGACTACCAGGTCACCATCGGCTCGTCCGGCTTCATGGCGGCCTTCGGCGGCGGCACCGACACCAACCAGGCGTCGTACCAGGTCATGCTGGAGGACTCGGCGTCGGCCGACGATGTGCGCAGCCGCATCGAGAAGGGCCTGGCCGGGCTGAAGGGCGCCGGTACGACCACGGTCGCCGCCGGTGACGGCTTCGGCAGCCAGGACCTCAGCGTGGTCGTCAAGGCGGCCGACGCGGACGTGCTGCGCAAGGCGGCGGGCGAGGTCCGCGACGCGGTGGCCGGCCTCGACAACGTCACGGACGTCACCAGCGACCTGTCCCAGAGCGTGCCGCGCATCTCGGTCAAGGCGAACGACAAGGCCGCCGCCGCGGGCTTCGACGACCAGACGCTGGGTCTGGCGGTCGCCCAGGCGGTGCGCGGAACGACGGCCGCGAAGGCGATCGTCGACGACACCGAGCGCGACGTCGTCATCAAGTCCGCCGAGCCGGCCCGGACGCTGGCGCAGCTGCGCGACCTGCGGCTGGGCGCGGTGAAGCTGGGCGACATCGCCACGGTGGAGCTGGCCGACGGCCCGGTGTCGATGACCCGCATCGACGGCCGCCGGGCGGCGACCGTCACCGCGCGGCCGACCGGCGACAACACCGGCGCGGTGAGCGCCGACCTCACCGCGAAGCTGAACTCCCTGAAGCTCCCGGCGGGCGCGACGGCGGAGATCGGCGGTGTCTCGCAGGACCAGGACGACGCGTTCAAGAACCTCGCCCTGGCGATGCTGGCGGCCATCGCGATCGTCTTCATGCTGCTGGTGGCGACGTTCCGCTCGCTGGTCCAGCCGCTGATCCTGCTGGTCTCCATCCCCTTCGCGGCGACCGGCGCGATCGGTCTGCTGCTGGTCACCGGCACCCCGATGGGTGTTCCCGCGATGATCGGCATGCTGATGCTGATCGGCATCGTGGTGACGAACGCGATCGTGCTGATCGACCTGATCAACCAGTACCGCGGTCAGGGCCTCGGCGTGGTCGAGGCGGTCGTCGAGGGCGGCCGGCACCGACTGCGGCCGATCCTGATGACCGCCCTGGCGACGATCTTCGCGCTGCTGCCGATGGCGCTGGGTGTCACCGGCGAGGGCGGTTTCATCGCCCAGCCGCTGGCGGTCGTGGTGATCGGCGGCCTGATCACGTCCACGCTGCTGACGCTGCTGCTGGTCCCGACGCTCTACGCGATGCTGGAGCTGCGCAAGGAGCGCCGGGCGAAGAAGCGTGCGGCGAAGCGGCAGGCTGCTGAGCCCGAGAAGACCCTGGAACCCGCCGGAGTCTGACCGCACACCGCTCCGATGTCCCTTCCCCCGTACGGGTTTCATATCCTGTGAACTCGAACTGCTCTGCGGGGGAAGGGAATCGGGGCGTTGCCGCTGCACAAGGACGATCCGAGGACGCTCGGCGGATACCGGATCGTCGACCGCCTCGGGTCCGGGGGCATGGGCGTCGTCTATCTGGGCCGCTCCCGGTCGGGCCGCGAGGTCGCGCTCAAGGTGGTGCACGCCCAGTACGCCCAGGACGACGTCTTCCGGGCCCGCTTCCGTCAGGAGATCGAGGCCGTCCGCAGGGTGAGCGGCGCCTTCACCGCCCCGGTCGTGGGCGCCGACGCGCAGGCGTCCCGGCCCTGGATGGCCACGCAGTACGTGCCCGGCCGTGCGCTCTCCACCCTGATCCACGACACCGGCCCGCTGAAGGGGGCGCGGCTGCGCCTGCTGGCGCTGGGGCTGGTGGAGGCCCTGCGGGACATCCACCGGGCCGGGGTCGTCCACCGCGACCTCAAGCCCGGCAACGTCCTGATGGCCGAGGACGGCCCGCGGGTCATCGACTTCGGCATCTCCCGCGCGGCCGGGAACCAGACCCTCACCGAGACCGGTCATGTGATCGGCACCCCGCCGTTCATGTCGCCGGAGCAGTTCGAGGACGCCCGCTCGGTCGGGCCCGCCTCGGACGTCTTCTCCCTCGGCGCGCTGCTGGTGTTCGCCGCGACCGGCAGCGGCCCCTTCGACGCCGACAGCCCCTACATGACGGCGTACCGCGTCATGCACGAGGAGCCCTCGGTGGACGCGGTCGCGGAGCCGCTGCGCTCGCTGCTGATCCGCTGCCTGGCCAAGAAGGCCGGCGACCGGCCCGGACTGGAGGAACTGGGACGGGAGTTCGCCGAGGCGCTGCCCGAGCCGGCAGCCGACGACCGGGAGACGGTGACCCTGCGTCTGCCGCCCGCCGGCCCGCCGCGCGACGAGACCGCCCCGGCCGCCGCACCCCGTCCGGGCCGTCGCTCCCGGCTGCGCCGGTGGCCGGTCCTGGCGGGAACGGCGGGTGTCCTGGCCCTGGCGGTCACCGGCTACGTCCTGCTCGACCCGTTCCAGGGGCGGGACGGGAGCACGGCGTCGCAGGGGAGCACCCCGTCGGACGACGCCGCCAGCACCTCGCCCGCAGCATCGCGTTGGGCGGCGCTGCCCGCCGGCTGGAAGCCGTGGCGGACCTCGGTCTACGGGGCCGCGCTCTCCGGCGTGACCCGGCCGATGAACGAGGAGGAGGGCTTCGCCGGTAAGACCCTGTCCTGCGCGATGGGCGAGGACGCCCTGTACTGCGGGGGCTCCGGTGTCTTCCCCGTCCGGATCGACGGGGCGACGGGTCGGCTCGCCTGGCGTGCGGACTCCGTGCCCCCGGGGGTGGCACGGGAGAACTACGACAGCACGGTCCTCGGGGAGTACGACGGTGTGCTGCTGGTCCGGCAGTCGGTCGTGAGCAGCACGGGCGCCGACCGGGCGGCCGAGGTCATGGCCCTCGACTCCGGCACCGGCGCACTGCTCTGGTCGCGGCCGATGGACGACGACACCGTCCAGCCCGCCCTCGTCGGCGATCTGCTGCTGGTACCGGACGGCAGGCGCGTGACGGCCCGCGATCCGCGGCAGGGCACCGCGCGCTGGAGCACGGACCTGCCCGCCGGGCCGTCCTATTACTGCGGTTTCCACGAGATCGGCGGCCGCCCGTACGCCGACTGTTCCGACCCGGGCTCGTCGCCGCGCGCCGTGTTCTACGCCATGGACCCGGCCGACGGTACGACCCGGAAGGTGAGCGTGCCGGACGGCGAGCTCGCGTACGCCGGCGGCATCGGCGGCGATCTGGTCTTCCTGGAGTCCGGCGGCGGACAGGACGAGTCGGGGGCCGAGGACTCGACGTACACCGGGGTCCTGCTGATCGACCCGAAGACCGGGACCGTGCGGCGCAGGAGCCTGCCGGGCAGCCCGCGCGGCGAGGCCGCGCTGGTGGGCGGCGTGCTCTGCTTCGCCTCCTCCAACGGCCGGGTCACCGCGCACGAACCCGGGACGGGCGAGAAGCTGTGGGAGACCACGACCACGCTCCAGCAGCCCGGCACGCCCGTCTCCGACGAGCGCGGCCGCACCGTCTTCGCGGCCAGCGCCTCCGGGCGGGCGGCCGCGCTCGACACGGCGACGGGCCGCCTGCTGTGGGAGTCCCCGGCCCGGGCCGAGCAGGTCGTCCGGACGAGTTTCCACCCGGCGCAGGTGTATCCCGACGGCGGTTCCCTGGTGGTGCTCAGCCCCGACGGGACCGTCTTCGCGCTGGACCCGGCCCACCCCGACCGGGAGCCGCAGTCGGGGTGAGCCGGGTCCATGGGCGGGCCGGTTACGGCAGCGCCAGCATCCGCTCCAGCGCCAGCTTCGCGAACGCCTCGGTCTCCTTGTCGACCTCGATGCGGTTGACGAGGTTGCCCTCGGCCAGCGACTCCAGCGTCCACACCAGGTGGGGCAGGTCGATGCGGTTCATGGTCGAGCAGAAGCAGACCGTCTTGTCGAGGAAGACGATCTCCTTGCCCTCGGGCGCGAAACGATTCGCCAGCCGGCGGACCAGGTTCAGCTCCGTGCCGATGGCCCACTTGGAGCCGGCCGGGGCGGCCTCCAGGGCCTTGATGATGTACTCCGTCGAGCCGACGTAGTCCGCCGCGGCCACGACCTCGTGCTTGCACTCGGGGTGCACCAGGACGTTCACGCCCGGGATGCGCTCGCGCACGTCGTTGACCGAGTCCAGCGAGAAACGGCCGTGGACCGAGCAGTGGCCGCGCCACAGGATCATCTTCGCGTCGCGCAGCTGCTCGGCGGTCAGGCCGCCGTTCGGCTTGTGCGGGTTGTAGACCACGCAGTCGTCGAGGGACATGCCCATGTCCCGCACCGCGGTGTTGCGGCCGAGGTGCTGGTCGGGCAGGAAGAGGACCTTCTCGCCCTGCTCGAACGCCCAGTCCAGCGCCTTCTTCGCGTTGGACGAGGTGCAGATGGTGCCCCCGTGCTTGCCCGTGAACGCCTTGATGTCGGCGGACGAGTTCATGTACGAGACGGGCACGACCTGCTCGGCTATGCCGGCCTCGGTCAGCACGTCCCAGCACTCCGCGACCTGCTCGGCCGTGGCCATGTCGGCCATCGAGCAGCCGGCGGCGAGGTCCGGGAGGACGACCTTCTGGTCATCGCCGGTCAGGATGTCCGCGGACTCCGCCATGAAGTGCACACCGCAGAACACGATGTACTCGGCCTCCGGGCGCGCGGCCGCGTCCCGGGCCAGCTTGAAGGAGTCGCCCGTGACGTCCGCGAACTGGATGACCTCGTCGCGCTGGTAGTGGTGCCCGAGCACGAAGACCTTGTCGCCGAGCTTCTCCTTGGCCGCGCGGGCGCGCTCGACCAGGTCCGGGTCGGACGGCGAGGGGAGGTCGCCCGGGCACTCGACGCCGCGCTCGCTCTTCGGGTCGGCCTCGCGGCCGAGGAGCAGGAGGGCGAGGGGCGTCGGCTGTACGTCGAGCTCCGGGGTCTGGGCGGTGGTCACGACACGCACCCTTTCTGTTCTGCGGCTCGTCGGTCCGTGCATCGGGCCGACGCTAGTTTTCGTCTAAATGACGCTATCTATCATAACTGCTTCACGTCACTTTGACGACGGCCATAGTGTCGGTGTGACATGAATCCCGATGCGCCGTTTTCCGCTCCCTGTGTCATGTGCGAGCATGAAGAGGGATCCGAGGGTCGAAGGAACCAGCGGAACCGAAAAGACACGCGCCCGGCCCGGAATGAATCCGCGGCCCCGCCGGTTGCAACCGTCGGCAAGCAGTCTCCGTACAACCCGGGAGAGATGTAGATGTCCGTATCGGACGAGACCAGCACCGTCACCGACGGCATCATCCTTAGCGACGCCGCCGCGTCCAAGGTCAAGGCCCTGCTCGACCAGGAAGGCCGCGACGACCTGGCCCTGCGTGTCGCCGTTCAGCCCGGAGGCTGCTCCGGCCTGCGCTACCAGCTCTTCTTCGACGAGCGTTCGCTCGACGGCGACGTCGTCAAGGACTTCGACGGCGTCAAGGTCGTCACCGACCGCATGAGCGCCCCGTACCTCGGCGGCGCCTCGATCGACTTCGTGGACACGATCGAGAAGCAGGGCTTCACGATCGACAACCCGAACGCGACCGGCTCCTGCGCCTGCGGCGACTCCTTCAGCTGAGCCGCCCGGGACGCCCTCGGGCGGACCCGGACGACACGAGAAGGCGGCGGCCCCCTCCGACGGGGCCGCCGCCTTTCGCCGTCGCCGTGTCCTACTGCGGCTGCGCCGAGGCCCCCGGCAGCCGCGCCCCCGCCTTCTCGTACGGGATCTCCCTGCCGTCCGACCCGACGACCTTCCGGTCGCCCAGCGGCTCGTCCAGCCGTACGGTCTGCTGGAAGATCTTGGCGATCTTGATGCAGATCTTGTTCGGCCACGGCTTCTCGGTCACCGTCACGGTCACCCGGTCCGCGCTCTCCACCGCCGTCGCCTTGTAGTCGGCGCACACCCCGCCGGTGTAGCGCACCGCGAGGCTGCCGTCCTCGACCGTGTAGTCCTGCACCTGCACGTCGCGCGAGGCCGGTGCCGCCGTGGTCGGGCCGGCCGACACGGACGGGGTCAGGTAGTCCGGCTCCACCGCCGGATAGGTCACCGTGAAGGCGTCCTGCGCGCCCGACCCACGGGCCGCGAACAGCCAGGACGGGACCAGCGCCAGCCGCTCGTCCACCCGGTGCACCGCCAGCCCGAACACCGCGTCCTCGACCGTGACCGTGGTGCGCCCGCCGGCGTCCGAGGCCGTCGACGACCCGCACGGCTGCTCCAGCCGGTCCTTCAGCGGTACGGGACTCGCGCAGCCGCCGATGCCCATCCGGTGGTCCGTCCCGGGGGCCTTGTTCAGCAGGTCCAGCGCCTCCCGCGCGCTCACCGCGGGGTACACGTCCCCCTTCAGCGGCTTCGTCAGCTGCCCGGTGCCGCCGACCAGCTCGCCCTGCGCGCCGACGGTCAGCCCGGTGGTCAGGCCGTAGGTGGGCAGCCCGCCGACCACCGGATCGGCGTTCACCGTCCGCTGGGCGCCCATGACCTGGCTCGCGTCCACCTTGGCGTCGTCCTGGCCCAGCGCCTTCAGCACCGGCGCGGCCGCCTTCCTCGCCGCCGCCTCGCTCACCGGGTCGGTGGCCGGGACCGCGGGGTCCTGTATGCACAGGGTCCGCTTCCGGCAGTTGTCGGTGCCCGGCGCGTAACGGCTGAAGGTCCAGGTGCCGGGCGCCGCCCTGTCCACCCGCAGGACCGGGCCCGCGCCGTCCTTGCCCGTGCCGACCTGCCAGACCGTGCCCTGCGCCACTGGTGTCCCGTCGATCCCGAGCGCCTTTGCCAGGCGGGCCACCTCGTCCCGGGCGACCTGGCCCGTGGCCCAGTACACCGGCGCCGAACCGGGGCCGTCGGGCAGCGTCCCGGCGGCCCGGTACGTCACGCCGTACGGATTGGGCTCACCCGGCGCGATGCCGTTGGCCGTCCCCCCGGTGCCCGACGTCCCGGGGGCGGAGTAGCCGTCGAGGGCCAGCGGGTCGGGGGTGCCGTCGCCCGCGGACGTGCCGGAACCCGTACGGCCGCCGGACGCGCTCGCGGCGAGATACGCGCCCCCGCCCCCGACGAGCAGCACGGCGGCCGCGACCGAGGCGACGACCGCGGGCGAGCGCCGCCGGGAGACCGGACGGTCCTCGTGGCTCCCGTCGCCGTCCTCGCTCTCGGACCGGACCTCGGGGGCGCGGACCGCCTCGGAGACCCGCTCGGCCACACTCCCGACGGCCACCTCGTCGGAAGCGTCCTCGCCGGAGGCGGTGTCGGAGGGGCTGCCGCCGGCGGGGCTGTCCTTGGCGGAGGAGACCTCGACTGAGTCGGCCTCGCCTGAGCCGGCCTCGACGGGGTCGGCCTTGACTGAGTCGGCCTCGACTGAGTCGGCTTCGACTGAGTCGGCTTCGACCGGGCCGGCCTCCGCAGGTCCGTCCCCGACAGGGGCCACCCCGTCCTTGCCGGCCTCGGCAGGGGCCGCCTCGGCCGCGGCGTCGGCACGGTCCTCGGCACCGGGCTCGGCGTCGTCCGCGTCGGCACCGGCTCCCACCCGGGCTTCGGGGTCGACATCACCCTCGGCGTCGGCCCCGGCATCCGTCCCGGTCTCGGCCCCGGGATCAGCCTGGGTCTCGGCCGAGGCCTGGGCATCTGCCCCGGCCGAGGCCCGGACCTCTTTCTCGTCACCGGCGGTCTCGGCGGCGCCCGGCTCGCGTGCGGCGTCGTCGTTGTCGGGTCGCTCGGTGTTCACCGCATCGCTCCTTCGGCTGCTGTCCTCATGGCCGACCCTGACCCGGCCCTGTCAAGATGGGCGGCGGAGGGGTCGTACCCCGCATCCCCTCTACGGGGGACGCCGATGGGACGCAGCGGGGGAGCGCACGGTTCCCTGGAACGCGCCGACGCGGAATCCGGGCGCCGCTCAGTCCCCGTAGTCCGACATCGCGTCCAGCAGCCGCGCCGACGCCGACGGCACGGTCACGCCGTGGATGAGCGACGGGGACACCGGGAGAGGGGTGAACCGGTCGGGGGCCGCCCAGTGCGGCACCATCCGGGCACAGTCACCGCGCAGCGACGCGAGGCCGCCCTCCAGGTCCGCCGGGGCAGGGGCACAGCGCTTGAGGTTCGTCATAGCGGCACCGTATGCACGACTCGGGCCGCGAAGAAAGATCTACTATCGGGTAGTTTCGTACGCTTCAAGGTGAGCCCGTCGACCGGGTAGCGTGAACTGTCAATGCCCCTCCCCCCAGGAGAGTCCACGCCGTGCGCATCGCAGTCACCGGCTCCATCGCCACCGACCACCTCATGACCTTCCCCGGCCGCTTCGCCGACCAGCTCGTCGCGGACCAGTTGCACACGGTCTCGCTCTCCTTCCTGGTCGACAACCTCGACGTACGCCGTGGCGGCGTCGGCGCGAACATCGCCTTCGGCATGGGACAGCTCGGCACGGACCCGATCCTGGTCGGCGCCGCCGGCTCGGACTTCGACGACTACCGGGCCTGGCTCGACCGGCACGGCGTCGACACCGACTCGGTGCGCATCTCCGAGACGCTGCACACCGCCCGCTTCGTGTGCACCACCGACGCCGACCACAACCAGATCGGCTCCTTCTACACCGGCGCGATGAGCGAGGCCCGCCTCATCGAGCTGAAGACCGTCGCCGACCGCGTGGGCGGTCTCGACCTGGTCCTGATCGGCGCCGACGACCCGGAGGCGATGCTCCGGCACACCGAGGAGTGCCGCACCCGGTCCATCGCGTTCGCCGCCGACTTCTCCCAGCAGATCGCCCGGATGAACGGCGACGAGATCCGGACCCTGCTGGAGGGCGCCACGTACCTCTTCTCCAACGAGTACGAGAAGGGGCTCATCGAGTCCAAGACCGGCTGGAGCGACGAGGAGATCCTCGCCAGGGTCGGCCACCGCGTCACCACCCTCGGCTCGCGCGGTGTGCGCGTCGAGCGGGTGGGCCAGGACCCGATCGAGGTCGGCTGCCCCGACGAGGAGCGCAAGGCCGACCCCACCGGCGTCGGCGACGCCTTCCGGGCCGGCTTCCTCTCCGGCCTGGCCTGGGGCGTCGGCCTGGAGCGCGCCGCCCAGGTCGGCTGCATGCTCGCCACGCTGGTCATCGAGACGGTCGGCACCCAGGAGTACCAGCTGCGCCGCGGCCACTTCATGGAGCGCTTCACCAAGGCCTACGGCGACGAGGCCGCCGCCGAGGTCCGGGAGCACCTGTCCTGACCCGGCACGGCCGCTGACCGGCCCCTCTTCCGCGGCGGGCCCCGGGATCCGATCCCGGGGCCTGCCGCGGTCAGGACACCCGGCGGACCACGTACGCCGAGCCGTGCTCCGCCGGCTCCTCGCCGACGTACTCCTGCCCCCGCATCTCGCACCACGCCGGGATGTCGAGCCGGGCCGCCTCGTCGTCGGAGAGCACCCGGACCGTGCCGCCCACCGGCACCTCGCCGAAGACCTTCGCCAGCTCGATCACGGGGATCGGGCACCGCCTCCCCAGCGCGTCGACCACCAGCGCGTCGCCCTCCGGCGCGGCCGCGTCCACGACCGCCGGTGCGGCGGGTGCGGCGGGTGCGGCGGGTGCGCCGAGCTTCTCGCGCACCGCCGCCACCGTGCCCGGCAGCACCGACAGGAACCGCTCGACCTCCTCGGCCGGCGTGCCGTACGGCAGCGACACCCGGACGTTGCCCTCGCTCAGCACCCCCATCGCCCTGAGCACATGGCTCGGCGTCAGCGTGCTGCTCGTGCAGGACGATCCGGACGACACGGAGAAGCCCTCCCGGTCCAGCGCGTGCAGCAGGGTCTCCCCGTCGACATAGAGACACGAGAACGTGACGATCCCGGGCAGCCGCCGCGCCGGATCGCCGACCACCTCCACGTCCGGGACGAGCGACGGCACCCGCGTGCGGATCCGGTCCGTCAGCTCCCGCAGCCGTACCGCCTCCTGCTCCGCCTCGGCGCGCACCGCCCGCAGCGAGGCCGCCGCCGCCACGATCGCCGGGATGTTCCCGAAGCCGGCCGCCCGCCCCGACTCGCGCTCGTCGACCGGGCCTTGGGAGGCGAACCGCACCCCCTTGCGGACCACCAGCAGCCCGACCCCGGACGGGCCGCCCCATTTGTGCGCACTGCCCGTCAGCACCGACCAGTTGCCCGGCACCCGGCCCCAGCCGAGCGACTGCGCGCCGTCCACCAGCAGCGGGACCCCCGCCTCCCGGCACAGCTCGGCCACCGCGGCCACCGGCTGCTCGGTACCCACCTCGTGATTGGCCGACTGGAGACAGGCCAGCGCGGTGTCCGGCCGCAGGGCCTCGCCGTACGACCCGGCCGTCGCCTCGCCGGTCCGCAGCACCGGCACCCGGGTCACCGAACCGCCCGCGGCCTCGTGCGCCTCGGCCGAATGGAGTACCGAAGAGTGTTCGACCTCCGACACGATCAGGTGGTTTCCCACGCGGCGTCGGCCCGTCAGCACCCCCGCGATCCCCGCGTGCACCGCCCGGGTGCCGGAGGAGGTGAACGTCAGCTCGTCCGGCCGGCAGCCGACGGCGTCGGCCGCCGCCTCCCGCGCCGCGTCCAGCAACAGCCGCGCCCGCCGGCCCTCCCGGTACAGCCGCGCGGGATCGGCCCACCCCTCGTCGAGGGAGGCCGCCAGGGCCTGGCGGGCAACGGGATGCAGGGGAGCGGCCGATGCGGCGTCGAAGTAGGACACACCTCAACGCTAAGCGCCTCGATGGCGCACGCCGAACCGCCCCCGCGGGCGGGTCACGCCGGTGGCCGTCCCGCTCGGGGCCACCCGACCTGCGCAATGCCCCGAACTCCCGTCAGAAAACAGCCGCAGCAGGACAACCCACCCCCTTCGGGGGGACCGGCGGCGCGTTGGCCACCCTCCCCGCGCGACCCCAAAACGCGTCCAGTAGGGTTTGGTCCGCATAAACATCCAAACCCCTGCCCGACGCAGGGCGGCGACCGACCAGCGAGAAGGCCGCAGCCGAACAGCGCGGGCGAGACTCTCGGGAAGGCGCTACGTGAGTCCCAACGGCTCCGACCGCTCGCCGCGGCGCCCGATGCGGCGGAAGCTGCTGCAGGCAATGACTGCGGGCCTGGTCCTGGCGACAGCCACTGGTTGCTCGTACAACTGGGAAGACTTCCCCCGCCTTGGTATGCCCACCCCGGTCACAGACGAGGCTCCGCGGATCCTCTCCCTCTGGCAGGGCTCGTGGGCGGCCGCGCTCGCCACCGGCGTGCTGGTCTGGGGCCTGATCCTGTGGGCGACCGTGTTCCACCGGCGCAGCCGGACCAAGGTCGAGGTCCCTCCGCAGACCCGGTACAACATGCCGATCGAGGCGCTGTACACAGTGGTCCCGATCATCATCGTCTCGGTGCTGTTCTACTTCACCGCCCGTGACGAGTCGAAGCTCCTCAGCCTCGACAAGAAGCCCGACGTCACCGTGAACGTCGTCGGCTTCCAGTGGAGCTGGGGCTTCAACTACATCGAGAGCGTCGACGGTTCCACCGGTGACGCGAAGACCGACAAGAACCTGGCCGCCATCCCGGACCGGTTCAAGGCGGACTTCCCGGCGAACGCCGGCGGCGTCTACGACGTCGGCACGCCCGGTACGCGCAACCCGCAGACGGGCAACCCCGGTCCCACGCTGTGGCTGCCCAAGGGCGAGACCGTCCGCTTCGTCCTCACGTCGCGTGACGTCATCCACTCCTTCTGGGTGGTGCCGTTCCTGATGAAGATGGACGTCATCCCCGGTCACACGAACTCCTTCCAGGTGACGCCCAACCAAGAGGGCACCTTCATGGGCAAGTGTGCCGAGCTCTGCGGCGTCGACCACTCCCGGATGCTGTTCAACGTGAAGGTCGTCTCCCCCGAGCGTTACCAGCAGCACCTCAAGGACCTCGCCAAGAAGGGGCAGACCGGTTACGTTCCCGCCGGCATCGCGCAGACGAGCCACGAGAAGAACCGGGAGACGAACAACCTGTGAGCATCGTCAACGAACCTCAGGGCGCCGCGGCGGCCGGAGCCTCGTACTACGAGGACGAACTGCCCGTACGGCGCAAGCAGCCCGGAAACGTGGTCATCAAGTGGCTCACCACCACTGACCACAAGACGATCGGCACGCTCTACCTGGCCACGTCCTTCGCGTTCTTCTGCATCGGTGGCGTCATGGCGCTGCTCATGCGTGCGGAGCTGGCCCGGCCCGGTCTGCAGATCATGTCGAACGAGCAGTTCAACCAGGCGTTCACGATGCACGGCACGATCATGCTGCTGATGTTCGCGACGCCGCTGTTCGCCGGCTTCACGAACTGGATCATGCCGCTCCAGATCGGTGCCCCCGACGTCGCGTTCCCGCGGCTGAACATGTTCGCCTACTGGCTCTACCTGTTCGGCTCGCTCATCGCGGTGGGCGGCTTCCTCACCCCGCAGGGTGCGGCCGACTTCGGCTGGTTCGCCTACTCCCCGCTGTCGGACGCGGTCCGCAGCCCGGGTATCGGCGCCGACATGTGGATCATGGGTCTGGCCTTCTCCGGCTTCGGCACCATCCTCGGCGCGGTCAACTTCATCACCACGATCATCTGCATGCGCGCACCCGGTATGACGATGTTCCGCATGCCGATCTTCGTGTGGAACGTGCTGCTGACCGCCGTCCTGGTCCTGCTGGCCTTCCCGGTGCTGGCCGCGGCCCTGTTCGCGCTGGAGGCAGACCGTAAATTCGGCGCCCACGTCTTCGACGCGTCCAACGGCGGAGCCTTGCTGTGGCAACACCTCTTCTGGTTCTTCGGCCATCCAGAGGTGTACATCATCGCCCTGCCGTTCTTCGGCATCATCAGTGAGATCATCCCGGTCTTCTCCCGCAAGCCGATGTTCGGCTACATGGGCCTGATCGCCGCGACCATCTCGATCGCCGGCCTGTCCGTGACGGTGTGGGCCCACCACATGTACGTCACCGGCGGAGTGCTGCTGCCGTTCTTCTCCTTCATGACGTTCCTCATCGCCGTTCCGACCGGCGTGAAGTTCTTCAACTGGATCGGCACGATGTGGAAGGGGTCGCTGAGCTTCGAGACCCCGATGCTGTGGGCGGTCGGCTTCCTGATCACCTTCACCTTCGGTGGTCTGACCGGTGTCATCCTGGCCTCGCCGCCGATGGACTTCCACGTCTCGGACTCGTACTTCGTGGTGGCGCACTTCCACTACGTCGTGTTCGGCACGGTCGTCTTCGCGATGTTCGCCGGCTTCCACTTCTGGTGGCCGAAGTTCACCGGCAAGATGCTCGACGAGCGCCTCGGCAAGATCACCTTCTGGACGCTGTTCGTCGGCTTCCACGGCACCTTCCTGGTCCAGCACTGGCTGGGTGCCGAGGGCATGCCCCGTCGTTACGCCGACTACCTGGCGGCCGACGGCTTCACCGCCCTGAACACGATCTCGACGATCAGCTCGTTCGTCCTCGGTCTGTCGATCCTTCCGTTCTTCTACAACGTGTGGAAGACCGCCAAGTACGGCAAGCCGGTCGGCGTCGACGACCCGTGGGGCTACGGCCGTTCGCTCGAATGGGCGACGTCCTGCCCGCCGCCGCGGCACAACTTCCTCACCCTGCCGCGGATCCGCAGCGAATCCCCGGCGTTCGACCTGCACCACCCTGAGATCACCGCTCTGGAGCTGGAGCACGCAGGCCATGGCGCCGGCGCCATCACGGACGGCAAGGAGGCCGGCAAGTGAAGATCCAGGGCAAGATGTTCATGTGGCTGAGCGTCTTCGTCCTCGCCATCGCGATCGTCTATGGCGTGTGGTCGAAGGAGCCGGCCGGTACCACGGCGCTCTTCCTGGCCTTCGGCCTGTGCATCATGATCGGCTTCTACCTGGGCTTCACCGCCCGGCGGGTCGACGCGGGCGCGCAGGACAACAAGGAGGCGGACGTCGCGGACGACGCCGGCGAGCTGGGCTTCTTCAGCCCGCACAGCTGGCAGCCGCTGTCCCTGGCCGTCGGTGGCGCCCTGGCCTTCCTGGGTGTCGCCATCGGCTGGTGGCTGCTCTACTTCTCCGCTCCCCTGATCCTGCTGGGTCTGTGGGGCTGGGTCTTCGAGTACTACCGCGGTGAGAACCGCACCCAGTGACACGCGCTGACCCCAGGTCAGCCACTGCACCGACCGGGAGCCCGGATCCCTCCGTCAGGAGGATCCGGGCTCCTGTGTTTGCCGGAAGCCGGGTCCCTCTTAAGGGTTACTCAGCGCGCCGGTGCCGACGAAGCTTCCTAGCGTGATGCCATGACCCTTTCAGCCCGCCCTCGCACCACCGTCGGCTGCGCGCTGCTGGTGATCGCCCTCTGCGCGGGCGTCACCGCCTGCGGCGCGGACGGAGACCCGCTCTCCGCCCGGCCCTACGACGCGGACCCGGAGGTCGCCTTCAACGCCCCGACGGAGACCGGGGAGAAGGCCGACCCGGACAAACCCCTCGAGGTCACCGCCGAGGACTCCGACGGGCGCCTGACGGACGTCACGGCCGTCGACACGTCGGGCCGCTACGTGGCGGGCGAACTGTCCGCGGACGGCAGCCGCTGGCACAGCACCGCGCCGCTCGCCGCCGACACCCGCTACACGGTGCGGGTGAGCACCGAGGACGACGACGGGGCGCCCGGCCGCAAGGTCCTCACCTTCCACACCGGCCGGCCCGCGGGGAAGGCCCGGCAGAACGTGGACGTCCTCTTCACCCCCAAGTCGGGCCTGTACGGCGTCGGCCAGCCGGTCGTCGCGCAGCTCAGCGTGCCCGTCAAGGACAAGGGTCAACGGGCCGTCGTCGAGCGGGCCCTGAAGGTGGATTCCACGCCCCAAGTGGACGGTTCCTGGTTCTGGGTGAACGACAAGGAACTGCACTACCGGCCCAAGGACTACTGGCCCGCCCACGCCACCGTCCAGGTGCACAGCAACCTGGCGGGGATGCGGATCAGCGACCGGCTGTGGGGCGGCAGGGCGGCACCCCTGAAACTCACCACGGGCGACCGCATCGTCGCCGTCACGGACGCGGCGGCGCACTCGCTGACGGTCTACAAGAACGACCGGCCGATCAACCAGATCCCCATCACCACCGGCAGGCCCGGCTTCGAGACCCGCAACGGCATCAAGGTCATCCTGGAGAAGCAGCGCCAAGTCCGCATGCGCGGCACCACGATCGGCATCGAGGAGGGCACCTCGGACTCCTACGACCTGCCCGTCTACTACGCCTCGCGGATCACCTGGAGCGGCGAGTACGTGCACGCCGCCCCCTGGTCGGTGGGCTCCCAGGGCTCCGAGAACGTCAGCCACGGCTGCGTCGGGATGAGCACCGCCAACGCGGAGTGGTTCTTCAACACCGTCCACGAGGGTGACGTCGTCCAGGTCGTCAACTCCAACGGCCACCAGATGGAGCCGTTCGGCAACGGCTTCGGCGACTGGAACGTCACCTGGGACAAGTGGCGCAGCGGCAGCGCGGTGCAGGACGGCGCCCCGGAGGGCCCCCGGCCCGAGGACACGGCAAGGCTGCGCCCGACGCCGGTGTGACCCCGCCGGGGGCACCGGGACCGGCACCATCACCCGGCCGAGGGGGCGTGAGGGGCCGTCAGGGACCGGCCGTCACCGGCCGACCGGATCTCGCCCCGTGGGGAACCCCGCGCCCCGTCCGGCTACGCGCTCAGCAGCCTCTTGCGGCGCAGCAGAGCGGCCAGCGACCCCGCGAACTCCACCGGATCCACCGGGAGCGTCACAGCGGCGTCGGCGCGGCTCCAGGTGGCCAGCCAGGCGTCCTGCGGCCGCCCGATGAGCAGCAGCACCGGCGGGCACTCGAACACCTCGTCCTTGATCTGCCGGCACAGGCCCATGCCGCCCATCGGCACGGCCTCACCGTCGAACACGCAGACGTCGATGCCGCCCCGGTCCATCTCGGTCAGCACCGCGGCCGGGGTGGCGCACTCCACGAACTCGACCAGGGGCACGTCCGGAGCGGGCCGGCGTCCGGCCGCGAGCCGCACCTGTTCGCGGGTGTTGGAATCGTCGCTGTAGACCAGCACCGTGGCGGTCGGCTGCATGTTTCCTCCGAGACGTCAGCGTCGTACGGACAGAACCGGTGCGGCGGATGCTACTCCCTTGAACAGGCTGTCAACACCTGTTGGAACACCGCTTCGATGGGCCATACGGGCACTACACACGCTGGGAACACTCCGAACGGCACCCCCCGGAGTGAGGGCGGGATAAGGGACCGACATAATGTCGGTCGTGGCGACAGCAACGACAGTAGAAACCGGGCACGCGCACCCGTCGGTCAACCGGCCGAACCTCGTCAGCGTAGGAACCATCATCTGGTTGAGTTCCGAGCTGATGTTCTTCGCGGCCCTCTTCGCGATGTACTTCACCCTGCGATCGGTGACGGGTCCCGACCACTGGAAGGAAATGGCGTCCGCCCTGAACTTCCCGTTCTCGGCGACGAACACCACGATCCTGGTGCTCTCCTCCCTCACCTGCCAGCTCGGCGTCTTCGCCGCCGAGCGTGGTGACGTGAAGAAGCTCCGGGGCTGGTTCATCGTCACCTTCATCATGGGTGCGATCTTCATCGGCGGTCAGATCTACGAGTACACCGAGCTGGTGAAGAAGGACGGGCTCTCGCTCTCCTCCGACCCGTACGGCTCGGTGTTCTACCTGACCACCGGCTTCCACGGCATGCACGTGACGGGCGGCCTGATCGCTTTCCTGTTCGTCCTCGGCAGGACGTACGCGGCCAAGAGGTTCACTCATGAGCAGGCGACCGCGGCCATCGTCGTGTCCTACTACTGGCACTTCGTCGATGTCGTCTGGATCGGCCTCTTCGCCACGATCTACATGATCAAGTAGCCGGGCCCGATCCCGCGCACCTTCCAGAAGCATCGACGCAGAAGATCCTGACACCGGGGTAATCCGTGAAAAAGCTCTCCGCACGACGACGCCATCCGCTGGCGGCGGTCGTCGTCCTACTCCTCGCGCTGGCGGCCACTGGGGGGCTGTACGCCGCGTTCGCGCCCGCGAGCAAGGCGCAGGCCGATGACACCTCCCAGTCCCTCGCCATCGACGAGGGCAAGAAGCTCTACGCCGTAGGCTGCGCTAGCTGCCACGGCACCGGCGGTCAGGGCACCTCCGACGGTCCGAGCCTGGTCGGCGTCGGCGCCGCGGCCGTCGACTTCCAGGTCGGCACCGGCCGTATGCCTGCGGCGACCTCCCAGGGTCCGCAGGTGGTGAAGAAGAAGAACATCTACAGCCAGGCCCAGATCGACCAGCTCGCGACCTACATCGCGTCGCTGGGCGCCGGCCCGAACGTCCCCACCTCGGCCCAGTACGGCCCCGAGGGCGCGGACATCGCCAAGGGCGGCGAGCTCTTCCGCACCAACTGCGCGCAGTGCCACAACTTCACCGGCAAGGGCGGTGCCCTCACGGAGGGCAAGTTCGCGCCGGACCTGGAGGGTGTGGACCCGAGGCACATCTACGAGGCCATGCAGACCGGCCCGCAGAACATGCCTTCGTTCCCCGACACGACCCTGTCGGAGCAGAACAAGAAGGACATCATCGCGTACCTGAACGCGGTCAACAGCGATGAGACGGTGAACCCCGGCGGTCTCGAACTGGGCGGCCTCGGGCCGGTCAGCGAGGGTCTGTTCGCGTGGATCTTCGGTCTCGGCGCCCTGGTCGCGGTCGCCGTCTGGGTCGCCGCTCGGACCGCAAAGGCCAAGAAGTCATGAGTAGCCAAGACATTCCAGAAGAGAACCTGCCCGCTGAGCAGGCCCACGCGCACGGCGCCGTGGACGTCGCGGACGAGCAGAACCCGTTCGCCGACCCGGGGCTGCCGCCCCACGAGCACCGGATCCAGGACATCGACGAGCGGGCCGCCAAGCGGTCCGAGCGTACGGTCGCCTTCCTGTTCACGCTGTCGATGCTGGCCACCGTCGGCTTCATCGCGTCGTACGTGACGATCCCGCAGGACAAGTCGATCTTCGTGTTCCCGATCGGTCACATCAGCGCGATGAACTTCGCGCTGGGCCTGACCCTCGGCACGGCGCTGTTCTGCATCGGCGCGGGCGCGGTCCACTGGGCCCGCACCCTGATGTCCGACGTGGAGGTCGCCGACGAGCGCCACGCGATCCAGGCGTCCCCCGATGTCCGCGCGAAGGTCTTCGCGGACTTCAAGGAAGGCGCCACGGAGTCCGCGCTCGGCCGCCGCAAGCTGATCCGCAACACGATGTTCGGTGCGCTGGCGCTGTTCCCGCTCTCCGGTGTGGTGCTCCTGCGCGACCTCGGTCCGCTGCCCGAGGACAAGATGCGCCACACGGCGTGGTCCAAGGGCAAGCTCCTCGTCAACATGAACACGAACCAGCCGCTGCGCGCTTCGGACGTGGCCGTCGGTTCGCTCACCTTCGTCAAGCCCGAGGGCCTGGAGGAGACGGACGAGGAGTTCCAGAACGAGATCGCCAAGGCGGCCGTGATGATCGTCCGGCTCCAGCCCGACGACATCAAGGACAAGCAAGAGCTCGAGTGGTCGCACGACGGCATCGTCGCGTACTCGAAGATCTGCACCCACGTCGGTTGCCCGATCTCCCTGTACGAGCAGCAGACGCACCACGTGCTCTGCCCCTGCCACCAGTCCACCTTCGACCTGTCCGACGGCGCCCGGGTGATCTTCGGTCCCGCCGGTCACGCCCTGCCGCAGCTGCGCATCGGCGTGAACCCCGAGGGCTACCTCGAGGCGCTCGGCGACTTCGCAGAGCCCGTCGGCCCTGCCTTCTGGGAGCGCGGATGAGCACTACGACCACCACCGAGTCCCGCTCCCGCGGGAAGGCGCCGGCCGGCGAGCGGATCGCCGACTGGGCCGACGGCCGGCTGGGGATCTACTCCCTGGCCAAGGCCAACATGCGCAAGATCTTCCCCGACCACTGGTCGTTCATGCTGGGTGAGGTCTGCCTCTACAGCTTCCTGATCATCATCCTCACGGGTGTGTATCTGACGCTGTTCTTCCACCCCTCGATGAACGAGGTGGTGTACCACGGCAGCTACGTCCCGCTCCAGGGACAGCTGATGTCCGAGGCGTTCAACTCGACCCTGCACATCTCCTTCGAGGTGCGCGGTGGTCTGCTCATCCGGCAGATCCACCACTGGGCGGCGCTGATCTTCCTCGCCGGCATGTTCGTGCACATGATGCGCGTGTTCTTCACCGGCGCGTTCCGCAAGCCGCGTGAGATCAACTGGCTGTTCGGCTTCCTGCTGTTCGTCCTGGGCATGTTCACCGGCTTCACCGGTTACTCGCTCCCGGACGACCTGCTCTCCGGCACCGGTGTCCGCTTCACCGAGGGCGCGATCCTGTCCATGCCGATCGTCGGCACGTACATCTCGTTCTTCCTCTTCGGCGGGGAGTTCCCGGGCCACGACTTCGTGGCGCGGTTCTACTCGATCCACATCCTGCTGCTGCCGGGCATCATGCTCGGCCTGGTCGTGGGCCACCTGATCCTGGTCTTCTACCACAAGCACACGCAGTTCGCGGGCCCCGGCAAGAGCAACAAGAACGTCGTCGGCATGCCGCTGCTGCCGGTCTACATGGCCAAGGCCGGAGGCTTCTTCTTCCTGGTCTTCGGTGTCATCGCGGCCATCGCGGCGATCGCACAGATCAACCCGATCTGGGCCATCGGCCCCTACCGTCCGGACCAGGTGTCGACCGGCGCCCAGCCCGACTGGTACATGGGCTTCGCCGAGGGTCTGATCCGCTACATGCCGGGCTGGGAGATCAACATCTGGGGCCACACGCTGGTCCTGGGCGTGTTCATCCCGCTGGTCCTGTTCGGTGTCGTGCTCGCCGCGCTGGCGCTCTACCCCTTCATCGAGGCGTGGATCACCGGCGACAAGCGCGAGCACCACATCCTGGACCGCCCGCGCAACGCCCCGACCCGTACGGCCCTGGGCAGCGCCTGGGTCACGATGTACATGATCACGCTGGTCGGCGGTGGCAACGACCTGTGGGCCACCCACTTCCACCTGTCGATCAACTCGATCACCTGGTTCGTCCGGATCTTCTTCTTCGTCGGACCGGTCATCGCGTACATCGTCACCAAGCGGATCTGCCTCGGCCTGCAGCGCCGGGACCGGGACAAGGTGCTGCACGGTCGCGAGACCGGCACCATCAAGCGCCTGCCGCACGGTGAGTTCGTCGAGATCCACGAGCCGCTCAGCCAGGAGCAGCTGCACACCCTCACCGCGCACGAGCAGTACCAGCCGCTCGACCTCGGCCCGACGGTCGACGAGAACGGCGTCGAGCGCAAGCTGAAGGGCTCGCAGAAGCTGCGCGCCAAGATCAGCAAGGCCTACTTCGACGAGGACGGCCAGATCGAGAAGCCGACTGCCGACGAGTACAAGGAGATCACGAGCGGCCACGGCCACCACTGATCGCTGCGCTCGCCACGCGCACACAAGGACCCCGTCCGGTCTTCGGACGGGGTCCTTCGCCGTGTCCGGCGCTGGATAGGCTGTAGTGGAGTCTGTACGTGTCTACGAACCAGGAGCGGCTGATGAGCGCTGTGACCCCCGCTGGAGGCGACACCGCGGCGGGCCGTTCCTGGCCCGCGGTACTGAACGGTCTGCTGGAGGGCCGCGACCAGAGCGCCGAGAGCACCGCCTGGGCGATGGACCGGATCATGCGCGGCGAGGCCACCGACGCGCAGATCGCCGGGTTCGCGGTGGCACTGCGGGCCAAGGGCGAGACCGTCCAGGAGATCACGGGTCTGGTCGAGGCGATGTACGCGCACGCCAACGTGATCCAGGTGCCGGGCGACACCGTCGACATCGTGGGCACCGGCGGCGACGGCGCGAAGACGGTGAACATCTCCACGATGTCCTCGATCGTCATCGCGGGCACCGGTGCCAAGGTCGTCAAGCACGGCAACCGCGCCGCCTCGTCGGCGTCGGGCGCCTCGGACGTCCTGGAGAAGCTCGGGGTCAACCTCGCACTGACCCCGCAGCGGGTGGCGGAGGTCGCCGAGGAGGCCGGGATCACCTTCTGCTTCGCGGTGAAGTTCCACCCGGCACTGCGCCATGTGGCGGCCGCCCGTGGCCAGTTGGGCATCCGGACGGTGTTCAACTTCCTGGGTCCGCTGACCAACCCGGCGAAGGTGCGCGCCCAGGCGGTCGGCGTCGCCGATCCCCGGGTGGCACCGATCATCGCGGGTGTCTTCGCCGAGCGCGGCAACTCCTCGCTGGTGTTCCGCGGCGACGACGGCCTGGACGAGCTGACCACGACCGCCACCTCCCGGGTGTGGGTCGTGCGCGACGGCAGGGTGACCGAGGAGGCCTTCGACCCGCGGGACGTCGGCATCGAACCGGTGCCGGTGGAGGCGCTGCGCGGCGCCGACGCCTCGTACAACGCCGATGTGGCCCGACGGCTGCTGAACGGCGAGAGCGGCCCGGTGCGGGACGCCGTGCTGCTGAACTCCGCGGCGGCGCTGGTGGCGCTGCGGCCCGGCTCCGGGAGCCTGGCCGAGCAGCTGCGGGCCGGCATGGACCGGGCGGCGGAGTCGATCGACTCCGGCGCGGCCCGGCGGACGCTGGAGCGCTGGGTGGCCGTCAGCAACGCCTGATCCGCCCTCCCCGGCCGCGTGCGGCGCGGCCGGGCGAGGCGACGCGGCCCCGGCCGGCGAGGCAGGGCGGGGCGGGGTCGGCGAGGCAGGGTGGGGCGCGGTCCAGGATGCGGACCGCGCCTTGCGCTTCGCGGACCGTGTGGCAGGATGACGAACAGGTCATGAGTGACAGTCATGAGGCCCCGGCCGACTGTCCGGCAACCCTCCGTCCGTGGCGGGGTGCCCCGGGTGAGGACCAGGTCGTAGGCAGCGAGGTCTACGGCAAGCGCGGACCCCTCGACGGCTCGTGAACGAGCCCAGCACCAGGGGTCCTGGTCATCGAGGGAGCCTCCCGTGAGCAAGCGAATGCGCTAGGGCGCCGAGCCCCGCCTCCGCACACCCCTTTTTCCTCTCTCCGCGCTCGAGCCCGTGTGCTCGCGTGGTGATTCCGCCTTGCCGCTCACGGGAGTTCCCCATGTCCGTCTCCACCGCTGCCTCCGCCCAGACCATTTGTGCCCCGCTGGCCGTTCTGGGGCGTGATGTCACCGTTCCGCTCGTCACGGGCGGCGAAGTCACCTATGCCGCGCTCGACTACGCGGCCAGCGCCCCCGCCCTCCAGCGCGTCTGGGACGACGTGGCGGCGTACGCCCCGTACTACGGCAGCGTCCACCGCGGCGCGGGCTACCTCTCGCAGCTGTCCACGGACCTCTTCGAGAACGCCCGCCGCACGGTCGCGGAGTTCCTCGACTGCCGCGCCGGCGACCAGGTGGTCTTCACCCGGTCCACCACCGACTCCCTCAACCTGCTGGCGGCCGCGCTCCCGGCCGGCTGCGAGGTCTTCGTGTTCGAGACCGAGCACCATGCCTCGCTGCTGCCCTGGAAGGACGCCCGGGTCACCTACCTCGACGCCCCGCGCACCCCGCACCAGGCCGTGCAGAGCCTGGAGCGCGCCCTGGCCGACCGCGACCCTTCCCCAAGCTCTCGGCTGCGCTCGAGCAGGGGAGGCCCCTATGGCCCGGCGCTGGTCTGCGTCACCGGCGCCTCGAACGTCACGGGCGAGCTGTGGCCGGTGCGCGAGCTGGCGGCGGTGGCCCACGCGCACGGCGCCCGGATCGTCCTGGACGCCGCCCAGCTGGCCCCGCACCACCCGGTGTCGGTCCGCGACCTGGACGTCGACTGGGTCGCCCTCTCCGGCCACAAGCTGTACGCACCGTTCGGCTCCGGCGTCCTGGCCGGCCGCGCGGACTGGCTGCGTGAGGCCGATCCGTACCTCGCCGGCGGCGGCGCGAGCCGACGGGTGACCCGGCGTGCGGACGGGGGAGTGGACGTGGAGTGGCACGACAGCGCCGCCCGCCACGAGGCCGGCTCGCCGAACGTGATCGGCGCCTACTCCATCGCCTCCGCGTGCAGGGCCCTCACCGAGGCGGGCTTCGACGCGCTCGTCGCCCGCGAGCGGCACCTGATCGACACCGTCCGGGCGGGCCTCGCCGAGGTGCCCGAGGTGCGGGTCCTGTCCCTCTTCGGCGACGACGCCCCGCGGGTCGGGGTGATCTCCTTCGTGGTGGAGGGCTGGAACAGCTCCCACTTCGCGGCCGCCCTCTCCGCCGAGTACGGCATCGGCGTGCGCGACGGCCTCTTCTGCGCCCACCCGCTGGTGCGCACCCTGCTCGGCAGCGACCCGGGCAGCCAGGGCGAGTGCGGCGCGCCCGAGGCCGCGCCGGGCGAGAAGTCCCTCAACGCCATCCGGGTGAGCTTCGGCGCGGGAACGCCGGACGAGCATGTGGAGCGCTTCGTGACCGCGGTGCGGGAACTGGTCAGGGACGGCGCGAAGTGGCGCTACCGGACCGAGGACGGCCGCTGCGTGCCCGCGGTCTGACCGGGTCCGTGCGCGGCACCGTCCTGGCCGGTCGCTCGGTTCCCCGCGCCATCGAGGCCGCCTGCCCGCAGGCGCGCTCGAGGGCGCGCGGAACCGAGCGCTCAGCCGCCGCCGGTCCGCGGGGAGGGAGTCAGTTGTCGAGGCCGATCGCGAACGCCGCCTCCAGGTCGTGCTGGGAGTAGGTGCGGAACGCGACGTGCGTGTCCGTGCCCTCGACGCCGGGGATCTTGCTGATCCGGCCCGGGATGACCTCCGCCAGGTCCTCGTGCCGGGCCACCCGCACCATCGCGATCAGGTCGTAGGTGCCGGTGACGGAGAAGACCTCGCTGACGGAGTCCAGCGCGGCGATCGATTCCGCGATCTCGGGGATCCGGTCCACGCTGGTCTTGATAAGGACGATCGCGGTGATCACGGTTGGTTCTCTCTCTCGGCCGGGGCCCTCACTCTATGACGTGATCCCGAACCCACCAAGGCCGTGACGGCCCGCCGTGCCGGTCAGCCGCCGTCGCCCGTGGCGGGCCTGATCCGCCGGGCCGGGCCGCGGCTGCGGCCGAACCGCAGCCACGCGTACCCGAAGCCCGCGCCGAAGCCCAGCAGGTGGGCCAGATAGGCCACGCCCGGGCCCTGGGTGGCGCGGCCCGCCGCCACCCACTGCACGGCCGCCCAGAAGGGCAGCACGACCCATGCCGGGAAGCGCAGCGGCAGGAAGAACAGGAACGGCAGGAGGCTGGTCACCCGGGCCCTGGGGAACAGGTACAGGAACGCGCCGAGGACCGCGGAGATAGCCCCGGAGGCTCCGACCAGGGACTGCTCGGAGCCTGCGTTGGCGGCCGCGTAGCCGAGCAGTGCCAGGTAGCCGCAGCCGACGTAGAAGAGGGTGAACTCCACGCGGCCCATCCGTTCCTCGGTCATCGCCCCGAAGACGTGGAGGAAGAGCATGTTGCCGAGGAGGTGGACCCAGCTGCCGTGGACGAACAGGGCGCTGGCGGGTGTCAGGGCCTGCCCGGCGGCGTCCCGGAACAACTCGGCCGGGACCACTCCCCAGTGGCGGAAGTAGGCCCGCTGGGCGGCCGACAGCGCGGCGCCGGTGCCGTACCCGGGATTGAAGCCGGAGGCCGGCCCGATCAGGAAGACGAGACAGCACAGGGCGATCAGCCCGTACGTCACGGGCGCCGACGGCCTCCGGATCGCGCTGCCCGTGGTTGCGTTCCAGTCGCTGATCATGAACACAGAGCATGACGTACGGGGACGCATCGGCACAGACCGCCTCGCCGCCGTGGATGGGTGGGCGGCGAGTACCCGCCAGGCCGTAGGGTTACGAGCCACATGTTCCGGGGAGAGCCCGGTGCATCACGGACAATGGACAGAAGGAAGGCGAGCAGCCCTGATGACGGTTCCCCTGCCGACCGCCTCGACACGGTGGCGCTGCACCCTCTGCGGCAACCTGACGCGTTTCGACGTGACCCGCTCGTCGAAGGTGGTGGAGTACGTCCACCTCGACCTCGCGGGACAGCCGAGCGTGGAGGAGCGCGAGGTGGTCAGTGAGACCATCGAGTCGGTGCGCTGCCGCTGGTGCAACGCCGTCGACCAGGTGGAACTCGTGGACAGGCCGGGCGCCGGCTCCTGACGGAGCGGCCCCGCACGGATATTGGGGTGTGACGGATGGTGGAGACCGCAGGCGGGGGGCCGGGCGACGGCGCCGCCGAGGTGCTCGACCGTCCGCTGCCCGACGGGGTGCGGCGCCGGGTCGTGCAGATCGTCTCGGACGGCTTCGGCGGGCTGGTGCTGACCGAACTGCCCGCCCAGTTGCGGCAGTACGCCCGATTCGCCCCGAATCGCCGGGCCAAGTTCGCCGGTAACGCCATGGCGGCGGCACTGGAGTCGGACTCGCTCTTCCGTCAGCGCATCGCCGAGAAGTTCAGAGAGGCGCAGCCCGAACTCTCCGGCGCCCTCGACTCCGGTTCGCCGCCCCCGGCCGCGGACCCCCTGGACGTGGCGGCCGCGGCCTATGTGCTGCGGCCGGCGGGCTGGGTGAAGCTGGTGGCCGCGGCCGGCGAGGAGGCGCTGCGCGCGGACGCCGAGCGGGCCGACGAGGAGAGCCGGGCCGAGCTGGAACGGCTGCGCGAGGAGCTCGACCGGGCCCGTGAGCACGGCCGGACCGAGACCGAGCGGCTGCGGGCCGAGCTGGACGCCTCGAGGCGGGAGGCCGAGTCGCTGCACCGCAAGCTGCGTTCGGCCCTCAGTGACGTCAAGCGCGGCGAGGCGGCGCTGCGCAAGGTGCACGGCGAGACCGAGGCCGCGCGGGCCGAGGCGCAGGCGCAGGTGTCGGCCGCCGAGAGCGAGTCCCGGCGGCTGAAGGCGCGCCTCGGCGAGGCGGAGGCGGCGCTGGAGGCCACCCGCAAGGCGGCCCGCGAGGGGCGCAGCGTCGAGGACATGCGGGTGCGGCTGCTGCTGGACACCGTGCTCGACGCGGCCCAGGGGCTGCGCCGGGAGCTGGCGCTGCCGCCGGTGTCGGTGCGGCCCGCGGAGACCGTGGACGCGGTCGAGCCCGGCCGGATGACCCCGAAGGACATCGCCAACCGGGCGCTGTCCGAGCACGATCCGGCGATCCTCGACCAGCTGCTCGCGCTGCCCCAGGCGCATCTGGTCGTCGACGGCTACAACGTCACCAAGACCGGCTATCCCCAGATGCCGCTGGAGAAGCAGCGGCTGCGGCTGCTCGGGCAGCTCTCGCAGCTCGCCGCGCAGACCGGCGCCGAGGTCACCTGTGTCTTCGACGGCGCCGAGCTGGTCGCGCCGGTGCTGCTGGCGCCGCCGCGCGGGGTGCGGGTGCTGTTCTCCAAGCCCGGTGTCACCGCCGACGAGCTGATCCGTCAGCTGGTGCGGGCCGAGCCCCCGGGCCGGCCGGTCATCGTCGCCTCGACCGACCGTGAGGTGGCCGACGGGGTGGCCCGGGCGGGCGCGCGGCCGGTGGCTTCGGCGGTCCTCCTCAAGCGGCTGTCCTGAACGTCAAGTTCCGGAACCAATGCCCGAATTGACGGAGTCGTCACGCAACGTAGCGTCAATCGAGCATCACTGCACGTGAGTTGCGGGCAAAGAATGCGGTGCGTAACCGGGATTTTTCGCCGGAGGATTTGAACTGATCACAGGAACATCACTAAGGTCAGGTTTCGAATCTCCGTACGTCTTCTCACCCGGAAGAAGGAGCTCGTCTCCGTGGCGTCCCACCGTCGACCGAAGCAGCCGAGTCGTGCACGCGTGACCGTGCTGACCACCGCAGCCGCCGCCGCCGTGGTGCTGAGCGCCCAGGGCGCCAACGCCGCGCCGAGCGAGAAGCCCACCAAGGACGAGGTCAAGTCCAAGGTCGACAAGCTCTACGACGAGGCGGAGCAGGCCACCGAGAAGTACAACGGGGCCAAGGAGAAGCAGGAGAAGCTCCAGAAGGAGATCTCCACCATCCAGGACAACGTCGCGCGCGGTCAGGCCGACCTGAACGAGCTGCGCGACAGCATGGGCCTGGCGGCCGCGGCCCAGTACCGCACCGGGTCCATAGACTCCTCCCTCCAGCTCTTCCTGTCGGCCGACCCGGACGACTACCTCGACAAGGCCTCCACGCTCGACCAGTTGAGCGGCCAGCAGGTCGAGGCGCTGAAGAAGATCCAGGAGAAGCAGCGCGAGCTCGCCCAGGAGCGCGCCGAGGCCTCCGACAAGCTCAAGGACCTGGCCTCCACCCGTACGGAGCTGGGCAAGAAGAAGAAGGAAGTCCAGGCCAAGCTGGCCGAGGCGCAGAAGCTCCTCAACACGCTGACGGCCAAGGAGAAGGCCGCCCTCGCCGAGGCCGACGCGCGCGCCAGCCGCTCCGCCAGCAGCCGGGTGGACCTGGGCAACGAGACCAGCGCCTCCGGCCGGGCCGCCGCCGCGTTCTCCGCCGCGCAGAGCAGGATCGGCTCGCCCTACGTCTACGGTGCCACCGGCCCGTCCTCCTTCGACTGCTCGGGCCTGACCTCCTGGGCCTACGCCCAGGCCGGCGTCTCCATCCCGCGCACCTCGCAGGCCCAGGCCAACGCCGGTACGCGCATCTACTCGCAGAGCGCCCTCCAGGTCGGCGACCTCGTCATCTTCTACGGCGACCAGCACCACGTCGGCCTGTACGCGGGCAACGGCCAGGTGCTGCACGCCCCCCGCACCGGCACGGTCGTGCGCTACGAGTCGATCGGCAACATGCCGTTCCAGTTCGGCGTCCGTATCTGACCCGGAGCCCCGAGCCCCTTCGGGAGCGGTCGGCGCAGCACTGATCGGGACCGCCCGATCGGGCGAATTGCGACACCGCCAAGTGAACCCACGCCCCGCCGGTGACCTGCGTCAGCGGCGGGGCGTCGCTTTGTGTGCCCGCCGACGGCTTTGGCCGCCGCCCCGCGACGGGGCTACTGTCTGGCGCGTTTCCCCACACCGCCGTGGCACGTCCGCCCCCGGGTCGGGGAGCGGTCCTCGTCCGCCAGCGGAAGGAGTGCGGTTTCCCGTGGGGTCCCATCGCCGCCTTGCACCGTCCGGGTTCGACCGGGGTGCCTGCGCAGCCCTCAGTGTCCTGTCGGCCGCCACGGCCGCCACGGCGGCCATCGGCGCCGTACCGGCGACGGCCGCACCGCGCGACGGCACCCGGGCCGAGGTGGACCGCCTCTACGAGGAGGCCGAGCGGGCCACCGAGGCCTTCGACCGGGCCGACGAGCGCGCCGACCTCCTGCGCACCCAGGTGGGGCACGCCCAGGACCGGATCGCCCGGCAGCAGGACCGGGTCAACTCCCTGCGCCGCACGATCGGTTCGCTGGCCGGGGCGCAGTACCGTTCCGGCGGTCTCGATCCGTCCCTGGCCCTGCTGCTCTCCGACGACCCCGACGACTACCTCGACCGGGCCTCCGCCCTGGACCGCATCACCACCCGTCAGGCCGGCGAGCTGACCGAACTGCGTTCGGCCCTGCGCGAGCTCTCCCAGGAGCGCGCGGACGCGACCGCGAAGCTGGGTGAGCTGGAGCGGAGCCGCCGGGCGGTGGCGACGCACAAGCGGACCGTCGAGAGGAAGCTCGCGCAGGCGCGGCGGCTGCTCAACTCCCTGCCCCTCGAGGAGCGTCTGGCCTTCGGCCGGGCCTCCCGCTCCGACCGGGCGGACCTGGCCGGGTTCGGCCCGGCCGAGGCGGCCACCGGCCGCGCGGCGTTCGCCGTCGCCGCCGCCCGCTCGGCGCTGGGCCGCCCCTATGTCTGGGGCGCCAACGGCCCCGGCGGCTTCGACTGCTCGGGCCTGATGCAGTGGGCGTACGCGCGGGCGGGGGTGCAGCTGCCGCGCACCTCGCAGGCCCAGCGGTTCGCCGGGCAGCGGATCCCGCTCTCCCAGGCCCGGCCCGGGGACCTGGTCGTCTACCGGTCCGACGCCAGCCACGTCGGGATGTACGTGGGCAACGGCCAGGTGATCCACGCCCCCTACCCGGGGGCCCCGGTGCGCTACGACCCCGTGGGCATGATGCCGATCTCGTCGGTCACCCGGGTCTGACGCCTCCGCGGCCCCGTACGATCGGTGGAATGGCTGGTCGAAGGCGGGCGATGAGATCCGCGGCCGCGGGGCTGTGTCTGCTGCTCGTCTCCCTGACGGGGTGCGGCGGGCGCCCCGCGGCCGACGACGTGCGCGCCGACGCGCAGCGGCTGCTCGACGCACGGGCGGCCGCGGTCCTGCACCACGACGAGCCCGCCTACCGCGCCACCGGGACCCGGGCCGGATTCGCCGCCGTGCGGGCGGTGCCGCTGGCGGCCTGGTCCTACCGGGTCACCGCCGTGCACCGCAGCGGGAACACGGCCGTCGTGGACGCCCGGCTCGGCTATCGCGTCAGCGGGTACGACACGGCGCCGGTCACCGCCTCCCGCGTCCTCGGGCTGGCCCGCGACGCCCGCGGACGGTGGCGGGTGACCTCGGACCGGCCCGCGCAGCGCACCGCACAACAGCTGTGGGACCAGGGCGTGGTGCGCGTGGTGCGCGGTGCCCACGGCCTGGTGCTGGGCGCCGGGCAGTCCGAGGGCACGCTGCGCTCCTTCGCCGCCCTCGCCGACCGTGCGGTGCCGGCCGCGTCGCGGGCGTGGGGCGCCGACTGGAGCGGGCACGTCGTGGTGCTCGTGCCGAAGTCGCTGGAGGGCATGGCCGGGCTGCTCGCCTCGCCCGCCTCGTCCTACCGTGGGATCGCGGCGGTCACCACGGGCGAGACCGGCGGGTCGGGCCGGGCGCCCGCGGACCGGATCATCGTCAATCCCGAGGCGTACGGGATGCTGGGCTCGCTCGGCCGGCAGGTCGTGCTCACGCACGAGACCACCCATGTCGCCACCCGCGCCCACACCGGCGCCGCCACCCCGCTGTGGCTGTCCGAGGGATACGCCGACTGGGTCGGCTACCGCGGCACCGGGCGCACCGCGGCGCAGATCGCACCGGAGCTGGCCCGCGCGGTGGCCGACGGGCGGGTCCCGGCGGCGCTGCCCACGGACAAGGACTTCGGCTTCACCGGGGACGCGGACGCGCTGGCGCGGGCGTACGAGGGCGGCTGGCTGGCCTGCCGGATGATCGCCGACCGCTGGGGCGAGGCCCGGCTCGGCGCGTTCTACCGGGCCGTGGGCGCGCACCGGCAGCGGGCGGGAGCGGTCGAGGACGCGCTGGCGAAGGTGCTCGGGACGACCCCGCAGCAGTTCACCGCGCTGTGGCGGGAGGCTCTGCGCACCCGCCTGGGCTGAGCCCGTCGAGGTGGGCGACGGCCTCGGCGAGCCACCCGCGCTCCGCCTCGCCCGTGGCCCGAGCCACCCGCAGCATGCCCTGCCGGAAAAGGTCGTCCGCCTGCTCCGCCCGCACCGGCTGCCCGTCGCGGTAGAAGAAGCTCGCGGGCGTGTTCAGGAACTCCAGCCGTCGGCGCAGCACCGCGGCCTGTTCCGCGGGATCGGGCAGATGCCGCAGGAACGCCAGGACCGTGTTGAAGCGCACCTGGTCGGTGATCTCCGCCTGCCGGGGGTGCCGCAGCCGTTCCAGCAGGTCCTCGCGGCCGTGCTCGGTGAGCGACAGCATCCGGCGCGGGGCCGCGCCCGCGCCCTCGGCCGTGTGCTGGTCGAGCTTGCCCGCGGTCACCAGGCGGGTGATCGCGGGGTAGAGCGCGCCGTCGCTGACCGGGCGGACGTGGCCGCTGAGGGCGGTGATGCGCTCCTTCAGTTCATAGCCGTGCAGGGGCTCCTCGGCCAGGAACCCGAGGATCGACAGCTCCAGCATCAGGTGCGGTCCCTTCTCCGGTCTCGTCGTGCGCGTCCCGTCCCGAGGGGTCCCGTCTTGCGGACCCCGGACCGCCATGGTACCTCTTATCGAGTTACCTCGAAACGAGGTAACTCGAAACGAGATAACTCGACAAGAGGTACCGGGCAAGAGGTGCCGACAGCCGGCTCGACATCACTCGACATCAGGGGGAACCACGTCGTGAACGAACACCGCGAACACCGTGAACAGCTCGTCCGGCTCGCCCGTCCCGTCTACCTCTCGCTGCTGGCCTCCGTCGCCGCCGGGATCATCAACACCCTCTGGGTCTCCCGGCTCGGCGGCCCGGCCGTGGCCGCCGTCGCCGTGGCCACCAACACCGAGAACGTGCTCCTCGGCGTGGCCCTGGTCTTCGGCTCCGGCACCACCGTGCTGGTCGCGCACGCCAGGGGAGCGCGCGACCCGGCCGCGCTGCGGGCCGCGGTACGCGGCGGCTGGGCCCTGTGCGCACTGGTCACGCCCACCGTTCTGACCTGCTGTTTCCTGTTCCGCGATCCGCTGGCCCGGCTGGTCCTGGGCAGCGCCGACAGCACCGCGGCACCGCTCGCCGTCGCCTACTTCGCCATCTCGCTGCCGGGCATGGCCGTCTTCTTCGCCCAGAACCTCGTCGACGGCATCCTCAAGGGCACCGGCGACACCAGGACCCCGATGCGGCTCGCCCTGCTGGCCAACGGTCTGATCCTGCTCTGCGACCCGCTGCTCATCCACCTCTACGGCGTCCGGGGCGCCGCCGCCTCCACCGTGCTGTGCCGGGGTGCCGCCCTCGCGGCGGGACTGCGGGCGCTGCGTCGCAACGCGCTGCTGCGGAGCGCGGCACGGGTGCCTCCCGCCGAGCCGGCCTCCGCCGCGCTGCGCCGGACCCTGGCCACCGGACTGCCGATGTCGGCGGACTTCACCGTGCGCCAGGGCGGGGCGCTGGTGCTGGTCGCGATCGTGGCCCGGCTCGGCGTGACGGCCGTGGCCGCGTACGCGATCGCCTACAAGGTCATGTACGTCGCGACCATGGCCTTCTACGCGGTACGCCAGGCCGCCTCGATCCACACCGCGCACACCCGCGGCGCGGGCCGGGACGCCCGGCGGGCCATCGGCCGGCAGGCCGTGCTGGTCTCCGGGACGGTGGCCCTGGCCGCGGCCGTCCTGCTGGGTCTGGCCGCCCCCTGGATCATGGCCGCCTTCGGCGCCGGGCCCGAGGTCGCCCGTGCCGGTGTGCTGTTCCTGCGCTGCATCGGGCCCTACCTGCTGCTGATGGGCTGCTTCATCGCGCTCGGCGGGGTCTTCGAGGGCAGCGGGGGAGCACCGGCCCTGCTGCGGGTGACCCTGCTCGGCACGGCGGTCCAACTGCCGCTCGCCCTGGCCCTGTCCGGCCTCGGACTGCCCGGCATCTGCCTGGCGCTGGCGCTGTCCATGACCGTGCAGTGCGCGGCGGTGGCCCTGACGGCCGCCCGCACGGCCCGCCGTCAGGAGGAGACCGGGGTCCCGTCGGTGCGGGTCGCCTGAGCGGGGAAGGACGTCCCGCGCCCGCGGGGCACCGTCGAGCGCCACAGCCGCACGGCCCCGACGACCGCCGCGGCCACCAGCAGCCCGTTGCGCACGAACAGCAGGGTGAGGCCCGTCGGATCGCTCGACACGACATGGTCGAACCCGAGGGGGAACTCCAGCACCGTGACGGGCGTCGCCGCCAGGACCAGGGCGGCCGCCGGCCGCATCCGGGTGTCGCGGTGGCACAGGCAGACCGCCGCGACCCCGACCAGCCACACCAGGTACTGCGGGCTGATCACCCGGCTCGTGACGACGAACAGCAGCACCGCCACCAGCGCCGCGTCGGGGAGCGTGTGCGGCCGGAAGCGGGTGGCCATCAGGCGCCACAGCAGCAGCCAGCCGAAGGCCGCCCCGGTCAGGCCCAGCGCCGCGGTGCTGACGACGTCCACGTACGGGCCCAGGAATTCCACCGAGCCGTAGTTCAGCAGCACCTGGCCGCTCCAGCCGAAGTGCCGGGCCACATGGAAGACCAGCGAGCCCAGCGACTCCACCTCGGTCCCGCGGTTGCGCTGGAAGGCCAGGAACGCGAACGCGCCGGGCATGGCCAGGGCGGCCACCAGGGACACCACGGCCGCCGTCACCGCCGCCGCCACCCACGCCCGCCGCCGTACGGCACCCACCAGCAGCAGCGCCGGCCACACCTTGACCAGCGCCCCGAAGCCCGCCAGCGCGCCCATCAGCCGGGGGTGCCGGGTGCCCGCGAGCAGCGAGGCCACCGCCACGGCGGTCACCATCACGTCGTAACGGGCGTAGAGCGTCGGCCCGAGCAGTGCCGCGCCCGCCACCCAGGCCCAGGCGCCGAGCGGCGAGCGGCCGGCGCGCGGGCCGGCGTACCGGAGCAGCAGCAGGACCAGCAGGTCGGCCAGGACGGCGAGGACGAAGAAGGCGGTCGGATAGGGCAGGAACGGCAGCAGCGCGGGGGAGAGGACCGCCAGCGCGGCGGCGGGCGGGTACTGCCAGGTGACGTCGGAGAGCGGGAACGTGCCGTGCCGCAGCACCTCGTACCAGCCCTGGTAGATCACGGACACGTCGCTGGTGACGTCCGGGCCCGGGAGGACGAACACCTTGAGCACGAACAGCAGCAGCGGCAACCTGGTCGCCGCCCAGGCGACCGGCAGCCACACCGGGGACCGACCCGCGCCCGCAGCCTCCACCTGTGCTCCTGCTTCCGTCCGTCCGCCCTGGTGACGACCACATGATGACCCGCCGTGGTGACGGCCGCATGACGACCCGTCGTGATGACGGCCACATGATGACCCGCCGCGCTGTGCGAGAGCCATGAAGCACGGCCGCGGCCGGCCGTCCGGACCCGTTGGGTAAGGTCGGCGGCGATGGACAAGACCCTCATCGTGACGAACGACTTCCCGCCCCGCCCCGGTGGCATCCAGGCGTTCCTGCACAACATGGCGCTGCGGCTCGACCCCGAACGGCTGGTCGTCTACGCCTCCACCTGGAAGCACGGCCGGGAGGGCGCCGAGGCGACGGCCGCCTTCGACGCCGAGCAGCCCTTCACGGTCGTACGGGACCGTACGACGATGCTGCTGCCGACGCCCGGGGCGACCCGGCGGGCGGTCGGGCTGCTGCGCGAGCACGGCTGCACCTCGGTGTGGTTCGGCGCGGCCGCGCCGCTCGGGCTGATGGCCCCGGCGCTGCGCAGGGCCGGGGCCGAGCGGCTGGTGGCCACCACCCACGGTCACGAGGCCGGCTGGGCCCAGCTGCCCGCCGCGCGGCAACTGCTGCGCCGCATCGGGGAGTCCACGGACACCGTCACCTACCTCGGTGAGTACACCCGCTCCCGGATCGCACCCGCGCTCACCCCGGGCGCGGCCGGGCGGATGGTCCAGCTGCCGCCGGGTGTCGACGAGAAGACCTTCCACCCCGGCTCGGGCGGCGACGCGGTACGGGCCCGGCTGGGGCTCACCGACCGCCCGGTCGTGGTGTGCGTGTCCCGGCTGGTGCCGCGCAAGGGACAGGACACGCTGATCCTGGCCATGCCGCGGATCCTGGCCGCCGAGCCGGACGCGGTGCTGCTGGTCGTCGGCGGCGGCCCGTACGAGAAGGACCTGCGCAGGCTCGCCCAGGAGACCGGGGTGGCCGGCTCCGTGCGTTTCACGGGGGCCGTGCCCTGGGGCGAACTGCCCGCCCACTTCGGTGCGGGGGACGTCTTCGCGATGCCGTGCCGCACCCGCCGGGGCGGGCTCGACGTCGAGGGACTGGGGATCGTCTACCTGGAGGCGTCCGCGACCGGGCTGCCCGTCGTGGCCGGCGACTCCGGCGGGGCACCCGACGCCGTGCTCGACGGCGAGACCGGCTGGGTGGTGCGCGGCGGCGTCGCCGAGGAGGCCGCCCGACGGATCGTCGCCCTCCTCGGGGACGCGGAGCTGCGCCGCCGGATGGGGGAGCGGGGCCGGCAGTGGGTCGAGGAGAAGTGGCGCTGGGACCTGCTGGCGGAGAAACTGCGCGCGCTGCTGTAGCCGGGAGAAGCCGGGGGTGGCGCGGCGGAGAACCTGCGGGCGCCGCTGCGGAGAAGCTGGCGTCGCGCCCTGCGGTGGGAGCACTAGGCGGAGGGCGATAATCCGCCGATGCTGCGTCCATGACAGCAAAACTGATGCAACGTCAGCTGACGAGACGTCATATCCTGGGCGTGATAGCCCTCCAGACCGCCGCCGCGGCCGGTCTCACCCGGATCGGGCTCCGGTCGGCGCAGGCCGCCGAGGAGGCCGCCGCCGTCGACAACGCGCCCGCCATCGTGGTCGGTTCCGGGTACGGCGGGGCCGTGGCCGCGCTCCGGCTCGGGCAGGCCGGGGTACGGACCGTCGTGATCGAGATGGGCCGGCTGTGGAACACGGCCGGCTCCGACGGCAAGGTCTTCTGCTCCACCGCCGCCCCGGACAAGCGGTCCATGTGGTTCAAGACCCGGACCGAGGCACCGCTCGCCACCTTCCTCTGGCTGGACGTCGTCAACAAGGACATCACCGCCTATCCCGGCGTCCTGGACCGGGTGCACTACGACAACATGTCCGTGTACGTCGGGCGCGGCGTGGGCGGCGGTTCCCTGGTGAACGGGGGGATGGCGGTCACGCCCCTCCAGTCGTACTTCGCCGAGCAGTTCCCGACCGTGGACGCGAGCGCGATGTACGGCACCTACTACCCGCGCGCCCGCGCCATGCTCGGCGTCAACACCGTCGACCCCGCCTGGTTCGAGTCGACCGAGTGGTACCGGTTCACCCGGACGTCCAGGAAGGCCGCCGCCAACACCGGGCTCAGGACCACCTTCGTGCCCAACGTCTACGACTTCGGGTACATGCAGCAGGAGGCCGCGGGCACCGCCGTGAAGTCCGCGCTCGCGCAGGAGGTCATCTACGGCAACAACCACGGCAAGAAGAGCCTCGACAAGACCTATCTGGCCGCCGCCCTCGGCACCGGCAACGTCACCATCCACACCATGGAGAAGGTCAGGGCGATCACGCGGGCGGGCGACGGGTCGTACGTGCTGAGCGTGGACCGGATCGACACGACCGGCGCCGTGGTCGAGAGCAAGCAGTACAGCTGTACCTACCTGTTCCTGGGCGGCGGCAGTCTCGGGACCAGCGAACTGCTCGTGCGGGCCAGGGACACCGGCGCGCTGCCCGCGCTCAACTCCAGTGTGGGGGCCGGGTGGAGCACCAACGGCAACACCATGCTCGGGCGCGCCAACCACATCTGGGACACCACCGGCGCCAATCAGTCGACCATGCCGGTGATGGGCATCGACGACTGGGCCAACACCGACAACCCGGTCTTCGCGGAGATCGCCCCGCTGCCCATCGGGTTCGAGACCTGGGTGAGCCTGTACCTGGCGATCACCAAGAACCCGCAACGGGCGTCCTTCACCTACGACTCGGCGAGCGGCGCGGTGAAGCTCGGCTGGACCGCGGCCCAGAGCGCGGTCTCGGTCGCCATGGCCAAGAAGCTGTTCGACCGGATCAATGCGGCCAACGCGACGATCTACCGGTACGACCTGTTCGGGTCGAGCGGCAAGGTGTTCGCGGACGACTTCTGCTACCACCCGCTCGGCGGCTGCGTGCTGGGCAGGGCGACCGACGACTACGGCCGGGTGAAGGGGTATTCGAAGCTGTACGTCACCGACGGCTCACTGGTGCCGGGGAACATCGGCGTGAACCCGTTCGTGACCATCACCGCGCTCGCCGAGCGGACGATGGAACGGGTCCTCGCCGAGGACATGTGAGCCAAGGGCCTCACTGCTTCGCGTAGATGGCCTCGATCTCGTCCGCGTAGTCCTTCGCCACCACGTTGCGCTTGAGCTTCAGCGACGGCGTCAGGTGGCCCGACTCCTCCGAGAACTGGGAGGACAGAATGCGGAACTTCCGCACCGATTCCGCCTTCGACACCGCGGCGTTGCCGTCGTCGACCGCGTCCTGGACCGCCGCGATCAGATCCGGGTCCTCGCGCAGCGACGCCGCGGTGGCACCCGCGGGCTTGCCGTGCTCGGCGGCCCAACGGCCCAGGAACTCCTCGTCGATGGTGACCAGCGCGCCCACGAACGGCCGCCCGTCGCCCACCACCATGCATTCCGCGACCAGCGCGTGCGCGCGGATGCGGTCCTCTATGACGGCCGGGGCGACGTTCTTGCCGCCCGCGGTGACGATGATCTCCTTCTTGCGGCCGGTGATCCTGAGGTAGCCGTCCTCGTCGAGGGTGCCGACGTCGCCGGTGTGGAACCAGCCGTCGGCCAGCGCCTCCGCGGTCGCGGCCTCGTTGTTCCAGTAGCCCTTGAACAGGTGCTCGCCGTGCAGCAGCACCTCGCCGTCGTCGGCGATGCGCACCACCGAACCGGGCAGCGGCTGGCCGACCGTGCCGATCTTCTGCCGGTCCCAGGGGTTGAACGCGGTGGCGGCACAGGACTCGGTCAGGCCGTAGCCCTCCAGGACCGTGAAGCCGATGCCGCGGAAGAAGTGGCCGAGGCGCTCGCCCAGCGGGGCGCCACCGGAGATCGCGTACTCGCCGCGGCCGCCGAGGACCGCGCGCAGCTTGCTGTAGACGAGCTTGTCGAACGTCTTGTGCTTGATCCGCAGGCCGAGCGACGGGCCCGACGGGGTGTCCTGCGCCCTGCTGTAGGCGATGGCGGTGTCCGCGGCCTTGTCGAAGATCTTGCCCTTGCCGTCCGCCTGGGCCTTGGCGCGCGCCGAGTTGTAGACCTTCTCGAAGACCCGCGGGACGCCGAGGATCAGCGTCGGGCGGAAGGCGGCCAGCTCGTCGGTGAGGTTCTTGATGTCCGGGACGCAGCCCAGCTTGATCGGCGCCATCATCGGGGCGATCTGCACGAGCCGGCCGAAGACGTGCGCCAGCGGCAGGAAGAGCAGCACCGAGCACTCGCCCGTGCGGAACAGCGGGCGCAGCCGCTCCACGATGTTCCCGCACTCGGCGAAGAAGCTGCGGTGGGTCAGCACACAGCCCTTGGGCCGGCCCGTGGTGCCGGAGGTGTAGACGATGGTCGCGGGGTCGTCGGCGCCGGCGATCGAGCTGCGCTCCTCGACGGCCGCGTCCGGGACGTCCTGCCCGGCCCGCGCCAGCTCGGCGATGCCGCCGTCCTCGATCTGCCAGACGTGCTGCAGCGCGGGCAGCGTCGCCCGCACCGACTCGACCGCCTCGGCGTGGCCGGGGAGCTCCACCACGCAGGCGGTGGCGCCCGAGTCGGAGAGGATCCACTGCACCTGCTCCGGCGAGCTGGTCTCGTACACCGGCACGGTGACCGCGCCCGCGCTCCAGATCGCGAAGTCCAGCAGCGTCCACTCGTAGCGGGTGCGGGACATCAGGGCGACCCGGTCGCCCGGCCGGACGCCGGAGGCGATCAGGCCCTTGGCCGCGGCGCGCACCTCGGCCTGGAAGGCGGTGGCCGTCACGTCCTGCCAGGCACCGTCCACCTTGCGGGCGATGACGGCGACGTCAGGGTGCTGCGCGGCGTTTCGCCGGACGATGTCGGTGAGATTGCCGTCCGCAGGGACCTCGTACAAAGCCGGAAGGCTGAACTCGCGCAAGACTGCTGCTCCTCATAGGGCGCCGGCGCCACGACGTTGTGCGATGCGACGGTGCGGTCCACGGCTCGGGCAGTACCCAGGAGGTTCTCCCGCGAGCTCGCGACCCGCTGGTTGAATTTCTGAGTACGACTGGACTGCCCGGACGTTACCCGCCGGTATGCCGTCTTCGACAGGGGGGTCCGGCGAGATGTTCGCTGCGTCACACAGATTGGTGTTCCTTGACGCACAGTAGTCCACGCATGAACTGACGAGCCAGTAAGGGCAGGTCCGGCCGCCACTGTTCACGTATGCCCCACACGCCTACTCTTGATCGACATGGCACCCACACCAGTCGGCAGCCGCAGGACCCGTGTCCATGTGGTCAGCGACGTACATGGCAACGCCCGCGACCTGGCCAGGGCCGGCGACGGCGCCGACGCGCTGATCTGCCTCGGCGACCTGGTGCTGTTCCTGGACTACGCCGACCACTCGCGCGGGATCTTCCCCGACCTGTTCGGCGTCGAGAACGCCGACCGTCTGGTCGAGCTGCGCACCGCCCGGCGCTTCACGGAGGCGCGCGAGCTGGGGGCCCGGCTCTGGGCGGGCGTCGGCGCCGACCGGGCGTCCGTGATCGAGGCGGCCGTGCGCAAGCAGTACGCCGAACTGTTCGCCGCGTTCCCCACCCCGACGTACGCGACCTACGGCAATGTCGACATGCCGCCCCTGTGGGGGGAGTACGCCGGACCGGGCACCACGGTCCTCGACGGCGAGCGGGTGGAGATCGGCGGCCGGGTCTTCGGCTTCGTGGGCGGCGGACTGCGCACCCCGATGCGGACCCCGTACGAGATCAGCGACGAGGAGTACGCCGCGAAGATCGAGGCCGTGGGCGAGGTCGACGTGCTGTGCACCCACATCCCGCCGGAGGTGCCCGAGCTGGTCTACGACACGGTCGCGCGCCGCTTCGAGCGCGGCAGCCGCGCCCTGCTGGCCGCGATCCGGCGCACGCGCCCCCGGTACGCGCTGTTCGGACACGTCCACCAGCCGCTGGTACGGCGGATGCGGATCGGGGCGACGGAGTGCGTGAACGTCGGGCACTTCGCCGGGTCCGGACGGCCCTGGGCACTGGAGTGGTGAGCGGTCGCAGGTGGGGGTGACGGCGCCCCGACCCGTGCGCGGTAGCCTTCACGCTGCACACACTTGCGCAGCAGGGCGCGGCACGACGCCCTTACCGGCCCGCATCTGGAGGAGCCACGGCGATGGCGGAACACACCAGTTCGAGCATCACGATCGAGGCGGCACCGGCCGACGTGATGGGGGTGATCGCCGACTTCGCCCGCTACCCGGACTGGACCGGCGAGGTGAAGGAGGCGGAGGTCCTCAAGACCGACGACCAGGGCCGCGCCGAGCAGGTCCGACTCGTCATGGACGCCGGAGCGATCAAGGACGACCAGACCCTGGCGTACACCTGGACCGGCGCCCACGAGGTCTCCTGGACCCTGGTCAAGTCGCAGATGCTGCGCTCCCTCGACGGCTCCTACGTCCTGAAGCCGGCCGGCGACGGCGCGACCGAGGTGACCTACCTGCTCACCGTCGACGTCAAGATCCCGATGCTCGGCATGATCAAGCGCAAGGCGGAGAAGGTCATCATCGACCGGGCGCTGGCGGGACTGAAGAAGCGCGTGGAGTCGGGTGAGAAGTAGCGGGGGACGGACGGGCGGCGCGCGGCGGTAGCGTTCACCCCCATGCGCACCATCCTGATCACGGGTCCGGGCGGCAGCGGTCGGACGACCGTCGCCGCCGCCACCGCCCTGCGCGCGGCGCGCGCCGGCACCCGGACCCTGCTGGTGGGTGCCGACCGCACCGACACCCTCGGTGCGGTCCTGGGCACGGCGACCGGCGCGGCCCCGACGCGGGTCGCCCCCGGCCTCACCGCCTGGCGCCCCGACGCGGTCACCCGCTTCCACGAGGACCTCGTCTCCTTCCAGGACCGCGCCTCCTCCCTCCTGGACCTCCTCGGCGCCTCCCGGCTGGAACCCGAGGAACTCACCCCGCTGCCCGGCGCCGAGGAGCTCAGCCTGCTGCGCGCGCTGCGTGACGCCGCGCTCTCCGACGCGCACGACCTGCTCGTGGTCGACCTGCCCCCCGTCCCGCAGGCCCTCGCCCTGCTCGCCCTGCCCGAGGAGCTGCGCCGCTACCTGCGCCGGCTGCTCCCGCCGGAGCGGCAGGCCGCCCGCGCCCTGCGCCCGGTCCTGGGCCGGCTCGCCGGTGTCCCGATGCCCACGGACGCGCTCTACGAGACCACCGCCCGGTGGGACCTGGAACTCGCCGCGGTGGAGGCGGTCCTCGCCGACCGGGACACCGCCGTACGCCTGGTCGCCGAGCCGGGACCGGCCGGCGCGGACGCCGTGCGCACCGCCGGACTCGGCCTCGCCCTGCGCGGCCTGCGCGTCGAGTGCCTCGTCGCCAACCGGGTCCTGCCCGACACCGTCGCGGACCCCTGGCTGGCAGGCCTGGCCGCGCAGCAGGGCAAGGCGCTCGCCGACTGGCAGGAGTCGTACACCGTCCACCCTGTCACCCATCTGGGCCGTGACCCCCAGGGCGCCGACGACCTCGACGGCCTCACCGCGCCGGACGTCAATACGGCACTTGCCCCGGTGGAGTGGCCGGTGGCCGACCGGCTCGCCGAGGACGGGGTGCTGGTCTGGCACATCCCGCTGCCCGGCGCGATACGCGAGGCCCTCGACCTCGTCCGGCGCGGCGACGAACTCGTCGTCACCGCCGGGCAGTTCCGCCGGATCGTCGCGCTGCCCTCGGCGCTGCGCCGCTGCACCGTCGACGGCGCGGCCCTGCGCGACGGCGAACTGCGCGTCCGGTTCGCCCCCGACCCCGATCTGTGGCCGCGGGCCAGGTGAGCGACGTACCGCCGTTCGGGTAACGTCGTAGAGGCGAACCGTAGTCAGGAGTCCGTCATGAGCGAAGCCGAGAACCCGGGAACCCGGGCGACCGACGACGACGCCTGGGCCAAGGCCTGTGCCGAGGACCTCGAAGCCGAGCGGTCCCGCCGCCGCACCGACTACGGCCGGCCCCCGGGATCCGCCGCCGAGGAGCTGCGCAAGCTCGTCGACGCCGTCGCCGACCGGCTGTCCACCGTGCGGTCGCCGCTGCTCGGGGCCGTCGCGGGACCGGCGGCGCAGCAGGTGGTGCGTCAGGTCGTGCAGCAGGCGAAGGCCGCCGTGGAACCCGTCCTGGAGCGCAATCCGGACGTTTTCGATCATCTTGCCGCGGCCGGGGAGGAACTGCTCGCCGCCTACCGCTCCGCCGTCCAGGGCCAGGAGAGCCGCTGGACGGCCCGCGCCGACGACCTCGGCGGCGGGCCCGAGGACGACGGCGGCCGCCGCGACCGGGGTGACGACGGCGGTCCGGGTGAGCGCATCGACTTGGACTGACGGTCCCCTCGGGTACGGTTGGCCGTAGCGGGGCTCGACCGGAACTGAGGGATTCATGGGACTCACCATCGGCGTCGACATCGGCGGCACGAAGATTGCGGCCGGCGTGGTCGACGAGGAAGGCAACATCCTCTCGACCTTCAAGGTGCCGACCCCCAGCACGTCCGAGGCCATCGTGGACGCCATCGCCTCGGCCGTGGAGGGTGCGCGCGCCGGGCACGACATCGTGGGCGTGGGTATCGGAGCGGCCGGTTACGTCAACCGGCAGCGCTCCACCGTGTACTTCGCGCCCAACATCGACTGGCGTCAGGAACCGCTGAAGGACGAGGTCGAGGCCCGCGTGGGCCTCCCCGTGGTGGTCGAGAACGACGCGAACGCGGCAGCCTGGGGCGAGTACAAGTTCGGCGCGGGCAAGGGCCACCGCAACGTCATCTGCATCACCCTCGGCACCGGCCTGGGCGGCGGCATCATCATCGGCAACAAGCTGCGCCGCGGCCACTTCGGCGTGGCTGCGGAGTTCGGCCACATCCGGATGGTGCCGGACGGTCTGCTGTGCGGCTGCGGCTCGCAGGGCTGCTGGGAGCAGTACGCCTCCGGCCGCGCCCTGGTCAGGTACGCCAAGCAGCGCGCCAACGCCACCCCCGAGCACGCCGAGGTGCTGCTCGCCCTGGGCGACGGCACCCCCGACGGCATCGAGGGCAAGCACATCTCCATGGCCGCCCGGCAGGGCGACCCGGTCGCCGTCGACTCCTACCGCGAGCTGGCCCGCTGGGCCGGTGCCGGCCTCGCCGACCTGGCCTCGCTCTTCGACCCCTCGGCGTTCATCGTCGGCGGCGGCCTCTCGGACGAGGGCGAGCTGGTCCTCGACCCGATCCGCAAGTCGTACAAGCGCTGGCTGGTCGGCGGCAACTGGCGTCCGGTCGCCGACGTGATCGCGGCCCAGCTCGGTAACAAGGCCGGCCTGGTCGGCGCGGCCGACCTGGCCCGGGAGCCCGACCCGATCATGTGACGGTCCCGCCCGCGACACGCTGACGCCCCACGCCCCCGACCGGGACGCGGGGCGTCGGCGTGTCCCGGTCGGCCGGGGCGGTGCGGTGCCCGCGGCGGCCGGTGCGTGTCGGACCGGTGACGGCCGGTGCGTGTCGGAGCGGTGACGGCCGGTGCGGAGCGGGTGACCGGGAACCGTCGGCAACGGCGTTCGCCGGGCCCGGCCACGGCGTATCTTGCGTGCATGGCGACGTCGCTCCCGCTGCTTCCGGCCTCCCGCACCGAGCCCGACGGTTCGGCCGTCATCCGTGTCCTCTCCTACAACATCCGCTCGATGCGCGACGACACCGCGGCGCTCGCCCGGGTGATCGGCGCCTGCGCCCCGGACCTGGTCCTGATCCAGGAGGCACCCCGCTTCTTCCGCTGGCGCAAGAAACTGGCCCGGCTGGCCGCCGCGTCCGGACAGGTGATCCTCTCCGGCGGCGCCACGGCCGCGGGACCCGCGCTCCTCACCTCGCTGCGCGCCACCGTCGAACGCACCGAGGACGTGCTGCTCCCGCTGACCCCCGGACTGCACCGGCGCGGCTTCGCGACCGCCGTGGTCCGGTTCGGCTCGGCCCGGATCGGCGTGCTCAGCTGCCACCTCAGCCTCCAGGGCGAGGAGCGTCAGGCGCAGGGCGGAATGCTCCTCGACCGGCTCGCCGCGCTGGGTGTGGACCACGCCGTCGTCGGCGGCGACCTCAACGAACACCCCACCGGCCGCACCTTCCGGCGGCTCGCCGAGGGACTCCAGGACTGCCGGGCCACCGCGCCCTGGGGCGGCGAGTACACCTCCACCTCCACCGACCCCCACCAGCGCATCGACGCGCTGTTCGCCACCGAGGGCGTGGAGGTGCTGGGGTGCGGGGTGCCGCTCGGGCAGCCCGGAGTCACCGAGAGCGACCTGAGGGCGGCCACTGACCACCTTCCGGTGCTGGCCGCCCTCAGGGTTCCCGCGTCGTAGTCCCGTGGTCCGGGTTCAGACCACCGCGCCCCGGCCCGGGTCGCCGTCGTCCTCGTCGTCCGTCCTCATCCGCACCACGAGCGTGGCGAAGCCGCCCAGGAAGCCGCCGACGCCGAGCGTCGTCAGCCACCAGGTCATGTCCCAGCCGAGCACGACCGCGACCAGGAGCAGTATCGGGCCGCCGACCACCCCCAGCCACGCGAACCGGGCGGTGGTGTCCGCGTCGGGCAGCGGCGGCGGCTCGGGCGGCACGAAGTGGCCCTCGTCGTCCTCGTCGAAGTCGTCCTCGGACGACTCGGGCGCGGTGTAGTCGCGCGGCCCGAGGCCGGGTGCGAAGGAGACCGAGCTGCCCAGCGGTCTGGCCGGCTGCTTCTCCTCCGGCTTGTCGTCGTTCGGCTCCGCCTCCAGCAGCGCCAGGTCCTCGACCGTCTTGAACGGCTTCGCGCCCGGCGGGTCCGGCGGCTCCTCGCCGTAGCCCGCGACGATCGCCGCCCATGCGGCGTTCTCGTCGAAGGACACCCCGGCGTCCTGCGACTCGTGCTCCCGGTGACCGTCGTTCTCCCGGCGACCGTCACGTTCCCCGTGGTCGTCGCGCCGTCCGCGGGCGTCGTGCGCCCCGCGGTTCTCCCGCTCCTCGCGGTCCTCGCGCTCCGAGTCGTGCTCAGCCACCTGCGGCCGTCCCTTCCTTGCCGACACTGGGTGCGAGCCGGCCGATGAAGGCGTAGCTCTCCTCGAAGACACGGTCCGCATCGTGGTCCAACGTCGCCACGTGGTAGCTCTGTTCCAGCATGACCTCCGTTACGTCCGTCGACGACACACGACTCAGGACGCGGGCGGAGTCGGCCGGCGGCACGACATGGTCCTGCGGGCTGCGCAGAAGCAGCAGCGGCTGGGTGACCTGCGGCAGTTCGCCGTCGACGAGCCGGAGGAAGTTCCGCAGGGAGTGCGCCGCGTCCAGCGGCACCCGGTCGTAGCCGACCTCCACCACGCCCTCCTTCGCGATGTCGCTCGCGATGCCCCGGGTCGTACGCACGAGGTGGCGGGCGATCGGGAGGGTGTACGCGGACAGCCCGTGGACCTTGTTCGCCGGGTTGACGACGATGACGCCGTCGACCGCGTCCCCGTGCCGGGCGGCGAGCCGCAGGGCCAGCGCGCCGCCCATGGACAGCCCGGCCACGAACACCCGGGCACAGCGCTCGCGCAGGGCGCGCAGCTCCCGGTCGACCTCCGCGTACCAGTCCTGCCAGCCGGTGATCCAGAGGTCCTCCCAGCGGGTGCCGTGCCCCGGCAGCAGCGGCAGCGACACGGTCAGCGACCGGTGGGCGAGGAACTGGGCCCAGGGGCGCAGGGACTGCGGGGAACCGGTGAAACCATGGCAGAGGAGGACACCTACCTCCCCGCCCTCATGGCGGTACGGCTCGGCTCCAGGAAGGACCGGCACCTTCGGTCTCCTGTTCATATCAGGGGTGAGAACACTTCCGGGTGTGGTTCACCGTACGCGACCGCACTGACACCGACCAGGGCCGTCGGGCTCATTGACGGCACTCCGGGTTAAGGTCTGAGCGACACATACAGGAGGCACTCGGTTGTTGTACGGCGCGATGAAGCTTTCCATCGGCGGGCCGCTGAAGATGATCTTCAGGCCCTGGGTGGAAGGCCTGGAGAACGTACCGGCCGAGGGCCCGGCGATCCTTGCGAGCAATCACCTGTCCTTCTCGGACTCGTTCTTCCTGCCCGCAGTCCTCGACCGCAAGGTCACCTTCATCGCGAAGGCCGAGTACTTCACCACGCCGGGGGTGAAGGGACGGCTGACGGCCGCCTTCTTCAAGGGCGTCGGCCAGCTCCCGGTGGACCGCTCCGGCGCGCGCGGCGCGGGCGAGGCCGCGATCAAGAGCGGTATAGAGGTGCTGAAGAGCGGTGAGCTGTTCGGCATCTACCCGGAGGGCACGCGTTCGCCCGACGGCCGTCTCTACCGGGGCAAGCCCGGCGGCCTCGCGCGCGTGGCGCTCGCCACCGGAGCGCCCGTGATCCCGGTCGCCATGATCGACACGGAGAAGGTGCAGCCGCCGGGGCAGGTCATGCCGAAGATGGTGCGGCCCGGCATCCGGATCGGCAGGCCGCTGGACTTCAGCCGCTATCACGGCATGGACCACGACCGTTTCGTGCTCCGCGCGGTGACCGACGAGGTCATGTACGAGATCATGCGGCTGTCCGGCCAGGAGTACGTGGACATCTACGCCACCGCGGCCAAGCGGCAGATCGCGGACGCGGCGAAGGCGGAGAAGGAAGCGGAGAAGGCGTCGAGGGCCGCGCTCGCGCAGGCGGCCAGGGAACAGGGCGAGAAGGACAAGTCACAGACGTAGAGCGCCCGGGACACGACGGTCAGGGGCGAGGCGGGGGCGTGGGGGATTGGCCAGGCGCGTCAGAGTCATGAGCATGTCCGTGGAGCTGCCGCTGTGGCGGGCGCTCACCGGCTACCGGGTGCTGACCATGCTGTACGCGGTCGGCCTGTTCGCCACCGCCTACGACGGCTTCGCCCGTCCCTGGGTGGCGATCTGCTACTTCGTCGTCCTGGCAGGGTGGACCCTGGCCACCCTGCCGAAGGTGGCGAACGCGGCGAGCTGCACGAAGAGGTTCCTCGCCGTGGACCTCACCGTCGCGCTGACCGGCATCCTCCTCACCCCGGTCGCCGACTCCCACCAGCGCATCCTCGACGGGGGTCCGACCCTGCCGTCGATATGGACCGCGGGGTCCGTGCTGGCCTTCGCCGTCAAGGGCGGCTGGCGCTGGGCGGCGGTCGCCTCCAGCCTGGTGGCCGCCGCGAACCTCGTGGAGCGCGGCGCCCCGACCCGCGACACCGTCCACAACGTGATCCTGGTCTGGGTCGCCTCCATCGCCATCGGCTACGTCGTCGAGGTCGCCCGCGCCTCGGAGCGGACCCTCGCCCGTGCCCTGGAGATCGAGGCGGCGACCCGGGAGCGGGAGCGGCTCGCCCGGGACATCCACGACGGCGTGCTCCAGGTGCTGGCGATGGTCCAGCGGCGCGGCGCGGTCCTCGGCGGCGAGGCGGCCGAGCTCGGCCGGATGGCGGGCGAGCAGGAGGTGGCGCTGCGCACCCTGGTCTCCGGCGGACTGGTGCCGGTGTCCCGGGAGTCGCGGGACGCCGCCGACGGAGCGTTCGTCATCGCCGTCGACGAGCCGGAGGACGACGGTCCGGTGGATCTGCGCACGCTGCTCCTGCCCTACGCCGCCGCCCGGGTCAGCCTGGCCGAGCCCGGCGCCCCGGTGCTGCTGGCACCGGCCGCCGCGCGGGAGCTGGCCGCGGCCGTCGGGGCGGCCCTGGACAACGTACGCAGGCACGCCGGGCCGGACGCCCGGGCCTGGATCCTGGTCGAGGACGAGCCGGACTCGGTCGTCGTGACCGTGCGCGACGACGGGCCCGGCATCCCCGAGGGACGGCTCGCGCAGGCCGAGGGCGAGGGGCGGCTCGGTGTGGCCCTGTCGATTCGGGGCCGGCTGCGCGACCTGGGGGGCAGCGCCGAGCTGTGCTCGATCCCGGGGCAGGGCACGGAGGTCGAGCTGACGGTGCCGAAGGAAGCCGTGCGGCCCGTGGGGCAGGGCGCGGCGAGGAAGACCGGGAACCGGGACGGGGACGGACATGGGGGAAGGCGGAGCGGCGGCGATGAGTGAGCAGCGGGAACCGATCAGGGTGATGGTCGTCGACGACCACCCCATGTGGCGCGACGCGGTCGCCCGGGATCTGGCCGAGTCGGGCTTCGACGTGGTCGCCACGGCCGGCGACGGCGAGCAGGCGGTACGCCGGGCGAAGGCGGCCGGACCCGACGTGCTGGTCCTCGACCTGAACCTGCCGGTCAAGCCCGGCGTCCAGGTGTGCAAGGAGGTCGTCGCCGCCGACCCGGCGCTGCGCGTGCTGGTGCTGTCGGCGAGCGGCGAGCACGCCGACGTGCTGGAGGCGGTGAAGTCCGGCGCGACCGGCTACCTGCTGAAGTCGGCGTCGACACAGGAACTGCTGGACGCCGTGCGCCGGACGGCCGTGGGCGACCCGGTCTTCACCCCGGGCCTCGCCGGTCTGGTCCTCGGCGAGTACCGCCGCCTGGCCGCCGAGCCCGCGCCCGCGGCCGAGGCGGGCGCGGCGGACACGCCCCGGCTCACCGACCGCGAGACCGAGGTGCTGCGGCTGGTCGCCAAGGGCCTGAGCTACAAGCAGATCGCCGAGCGCCTGGTCATCTCCCACCGCACGGTGCAGAACCACGTCCAGAACACCCTGGGCAAACTCCAACTGCACAACCGGGTGGAACTGGTCCGGTACGCGATAGAGCGCGGACTCGACGACGAGTGAGCCGGCGGGCCCCGCCGGCCGCCGCCCGTTGTCGCAGGACAACCCGATGAGCAGACCCGGTACGTAAACCGTCGGCCTCACAATTCACCGGAATTGCCCTTCCCGACCATGCCTAAGTGACCTGGGTCACTATTACCGTGACCCTGACCAGGCAACCGTGGCGAAGGGACATTTCCATGCGGGTCGGAGTACTGACCGGAGGCGGCGACTGCCCCGGACTCAACGCCGTCATCCGGGGCATCGTCCGCAAGGGCGTGCAGGAGTACGGCTATGCCTTCGTCGGCTTCAAGGACGGCTGGCGAGGGCCGCTCGAAGGGGACACGGTCCGTCTCGACATCCCCGCGGTGCGCGGCATCCTGCCCCGGGGCGGCACCATCCTCGGCTCGTCGCGGACCAACCCCCTGAAGGTGGACGACGGCATCCGCCGGATCAAGGACAACCTCGCCAAGCACGAGGTCGGAGCCCTGATCGCGATCGGCGGCGAGGACACCCTCGGCGTCGCCGCCCGGCTGTCCGACGAGTACGGCGTGCCCTGCGTCGGCGTGCCGAAGACCATCGACAACGACCTCTCCGCCACCGACTACACCTTCGGCTTCGACACCGCCGTGGGCATCGCGACCGAGGCGATCGACCGGCTGCACACCACCGCCGAGTCGCACATGCGCGTCCTCGTCTGCGAGGTGATGGGCCGCCACGCGGGCTGGATCGCCGTCCACTCGGGCCTGGCCGGCGGCGCCAACGTCATCCTCATCCCCGAGCAGCGCTTCGACGTCGACCAGGTGTGCGCCTGGATCACCTCCCGCTTCAAGGCGTCGTACGCGCCGATCGTCGTCGTCGCGGAAGGCGCCATGCCCAAGGACGGCGAGATGGTCCTCAAGGACGAGTCGCTGGACTCCTTCGGGCACGTCCGGCTGTCCGGCGTCGGCGAGTGGCTGGCCAAGGAGATCGAGAAGCGCACCGGCAAGGAGGCCCGCACCACCGTGCTGGGGCACATCCAGCGCGGCGGCACCCCCAGCGCCTTCGACCGCTGGCTGGCCACCCGCTTCGGACTGCACGCCATCGACGCCGTCCACGAGGGCGACTTCGGCAAGATGGTCGCCCTGCGCGGCACGGACATCGTCCGCGTCCCGATCGCGGAGGCCACCGCCAAGCTCAAGACGGTGGACCCGAAGCTGTACGAGGAGGTCGGGGTCTTCTTCGGCTGAACCGGCGCCACCGGCCGGACCGGGTCGTGGGCCGTAGGATCGGCCCATGGCCCAGCGGATCGGGGACGGGACGGGAGCGGTCGTGGAGATTCTCGGCTTCGGTGTCCAGGCGGACGAGAAGCCCCTGCTGGAGAAGGCGTTCGCCGCTCACCACGACATCCGCTGCCTGGACGTCTTCCTCAACGAGGACACCGCCCCCATCGCGGTGGGCCACGAGATCGTCTGCACCAGCGTCAACTGCGACCTCGGCCCCGGGGTGCTGGAGATCCTCGCGGCCGGCGGGACCCGGATGGTCGCCCAGCGCTCCACCGGTTTCAACAACATCGACCTCCAGGTCGCCGAACGGCTCGGTCTGCGGGTCGCCCGGGTGTCGTCGTACTCGCCCTATTCGGTGGCCGAGTTCGCCTGGACCCTCGCCATGGCGGTCAACCGCCGGGTGGTCCGCGCGGCCATCCGGACCCGGGACTTCGACTTCCGTCTCGACGGTCTCATGGGCCGTGACATGCACGGCCGTACCGCGGGGATCGTCGGCACCGGCAAGATCGGCGAGGCGTTCGCCAGGATCGCCCACGGCTTCGGCATGCGGCTGCTCGGCTGGGACGTCGCCGAGAACCCGGCCTGCCTGGAGCTCGGCATGACCTATGTGTCCAAGGACCGGCTCCTCGCCGAGTCCGACCTGGTCAGCCTGCACGTACCGCTGCTGCCGGGGACCCAGGACCTCATCGACGCCGCCGCCCTGAAGCTGATGAAGGACGACGTGATCCTGGTCAACTCCAGCCGCGGCGGTCTGGTCGACACCGCGGCCCTCGTCGCCGAACTGCGCGAGGGCCGCTTCACCGGCGTCGGCCTCGACGTCTACGAGGCGGAGGCTGGACTGTTCTTCCTCGACAAGTCCCTGGAGGCCGTCGGGGACGACACCCTGGCCCGCCTGGTCACCTTCCCGAACGTCCTGGTCACCTCCCACCAGGCGTACTACACCGTGGACGCCGTGGGCCAGATCGTCGAGGCCACCGTGCAGAACGTCCTCGACTACACGGCCGGCCTGCGCTCCGCGAACGTACTGGTGCCACGCAGCTGACCGACCAGCTCCCGCACGACGGCGGCGCCGTTCAGCGTCAGCACCGACTCCGGATGGAACTGGACCCCGGCGAACGCGTTGCCGTGCGCGCCGCCCGGTCCGCGCAGCGCGTGCACCTCCCCGCCCGCACCGAGGCCGACCTCGATGCCGCGCCCGGCCAGCTCCGCGAGCGCGCTCTCGTCGCAGCGCGCCACGAAGCTGTTGTAGAAGCCGACGGTCTCGGTCCGCCCGAACAGGTCGATCTCCGTCTGCGCCCCCTGGTACGGCACCTCCTTGCGGACGATCGGCAGCCCCAGCTCGGCCGCGATCAGCTCGTGCCCGAGACAGACCCCGAGGACGCCGTGCCGGTGCTCCCCGAGCACCCGGGCGGTCAGCTCGCGCAGCAGCCGCATCCTGGGATCGGCGAGGTCCGAGGGATCGCCGGGGCCGGGACCGAGGACGACCGGCCCCTCGTGCGCGAGGACCGCCTCCCGCAGCCCCGGCTCGTCATGGCGCCGCACGGTCACGTCCAGCCCGCCGGAGCGCAGCACGTGCGCGAGCATCGCGGTGAAGGTGTCCTCCGCGTCGACCACCAGGGCGTGCCCGGCGAGCTGCGCGGTCCGCTCCTGCATCCGCAGCCAGAACGGCGCCAGGGACGCCCGCCGCCCGTCCAGCGCGGCCCGCACCCGCGGGTCGTCCGCCAGCCGGGGCAGCGCCCGCCGCGCACCGGGCCGCGGCGGGCGCACCCCGAGCGCCGCCAGCACCCCCGCCGCCTTGGCGTGCGTCTCCGCGACCTCGCCCGCCGGATCCGACCCGCGCACCAGCGTGGCGCCCACCGGAACCCGCAGCCGGCCGGCCGCGTCGATGTCGGCGGTGCGAATGAGGATGGGGGAGTCGAGGGTCTGGGCCCCGCCCGCGTCCCGGCCGAGCAGCGCCAGCGCGCCCGCGTAGTAGCCGCGCCCGGCACCGTCCGGCCCGACGGGCTCGTACCGCTCGATGACCCGGCAGGCGTTCTGCACGGGCGAGCCGGTGACGGTGGCCGCGAACATGGTCTGCTTCAGCACCTCCCGCACATCCAGCGAGGACCGGCCGCGCAGTTCGTACTCGGTGTGCGCGAGGTGGGCCATCTCCTTCAGCCGCGGGCCGACGACGACCCCGCCCATGTCGCCGACGGTGCACATCATCTTGAGCTCCTCGTCGACGACCATCGACAGCTCCTCGATCTCCTTGCCGTCGGCCAGGAAGCCGAGCAGGTGCTCCGGCGTCGGCCCCGCGTCGGGATAGCGGTACGTCCCGCTGATCGGGTTCATGACGACCGTGCCGCCGGACATCCGCACGTGCACCTCGGGACTGGCGCCCACCAGGGTGCGCTCCCCGGTGTGCACGACGAAGGTCCAGTACGCGCCCCGCTCGCCCGCCAGCAGCCGGCGGAACAGCGCCAGCGCGTCGGCGCGCCCGAAGCCGGGGATCTCGCCCGTGTAGGTGCGTCGGATCACGAAGTTCGCGCCCTCGCCCCGCCCGATCTCGTCGCGCAGCACCCGGCCGACGATCCCGGCGTACTCCTCGTCGCCGACGTCGAAGCCGCCGCCCTCCACCCGCACCTCGTGTCCCGGCAGCTGGTCCAGGGCGTCGGCGAGCGGGACGGTGCACGTCTCCTCGGGGGTGAGGAACACCAGCGGTGTCCCGTCGTCGCGCACGTCGAACCCGCGTTCGCGGATCTGGCGGAACGGGACGAGCGCGAGACCCTCGCCGGGCAGGTCGGCGAGCCGGTCGTAGGCGCGGACCGGGCCGAGGAGCACCTCCACGACCGAGTCGTCGTGGCCGGGGGCGCGGCGGCGCAGCAGGGCGAACGGGCGGGGGTCGTCGAGCAGGTCGAGCAACTGCATGGGTCCGTGTCCTTCTCGTGGGGAGGAACGGCCCGTGCCTCGGAAAACACCGAAGGCCGCCCCTCGGGCGGCCTTCGCGAAGTCGTGCGTACGCGCAGTCAGTGGGCCGCCGGATGAGCGGTCCACCACCAGTTCTGGGTCGAAAGCGCGTACATGCGACGCACCCTACCCCATGCCGGGGGCCGGGGTGTCTCACATGAGTGAGAGGTCGTCTCACCTGTCGAGCCGGGCGAAAAGGACCCGCTGCGACCCCGTAGTGTTGAGAGCGTGACCGTGAACGCTGATTCCCGAAGTGTCGCCGCTCAGGCGACTTGGCGAGACCTGCCCGCGGCGCAGCAGCCCGAGTACCCGGATGCCGAGGCTCTGCGCGATGTGATCGCCGAGCTCGAGTCGTATCCGCCCCTGGTGTTCGCCGGCGAGTGTGACCAGTTGCGCGCCCGGATGGCCGCCGTCGCCCGAGGGGACGCGTTTCTGCTCCAGGGCGGTGACTGCGCCGAGTCCTTCGACGCGGTGTCCGCCGAGCACATCAGGGCCAAGCTCAAGACCCTCCTCCAGATGGGCGCCGTCCTCACGTACGCCGCGTCCGTGCCCGTGGTCAAGGTGGGCCGGATCGCCGGCCAGTACTCCAAGCCGCGCTCCAAGGGCACCGAGACCCGTGACGGTGTGACCCTGCCCACCTACCGGGGCGACTCCGTCAACGGCTTCGACTTCACCGAAGAGGCCCGGATCCCGGACCCCGCGCGGCTGAAGCGCATGTACAACGCCTCCGCCTCCACGCTCAACTTGGTGCGCGCCTTCTCCACCGGTGGCTACGCCGACCTGCGCCAGGTGCACGCCTGGAACCAGGACTTCGTGAAGTCGTCCCCGTCCGGCCAGCGCTACGAGCAGCTGGCGCGCGAGATCGACAACGCGCTGAACTTCATGCGGGCCTGCGGCACCGACCCGGAGGAGTTCAAGACCGTCGAGTTCTACTCCTCGCACGAGGCGCTGCTGCTCGACTACGAGTCCGCCCTGACCCGGGTCGACTCGCGCACCGGACAGCTGTACGACGTCTCGGCGCACATGGTGTGGATCGGCGAGCGCACCCGGCAGCTGGACCACGCGCACGTCGAGTTCGCCTCGAAGATCCGCAACCCGATCGGCATCAAGCTCGGCCCGACGACCACGGCCGAGGAGGCGCTGCAGTACATCGATCGCCTGGACCCCGACCGTGAGCCGGGCCGTCTCACCTTCGTCGTGCGGATGGGCGCGGACAAGGTCCGCGACAAGCTGCCCGAGCTGGTCGAGAAGGTCACCGCCTCCGGTGCCACCGTGGCCTGGGTGACCGACCCGATGCACGGCAACACCTTCGAGGCGGCCTCCGGCCACAAGACCCGCCGCTTCGACGACGTGCTCGACGAGGTCAAGGGCTTCTTCGAGGTCCACAAGGGCCTGGGCACGCACCCGGGCGGCATCCACGTGGAGCTCACCGGCGACGACGTCACCGAGTGCGTGGGCGGCGGCGACGAGATCTTCGTCGACGACCTGCACCAGCGCTACGAGACGGCCTGCGACCCGCGCCTGAACCGCAGCCAGTCTCTGGACCTGGCGTTCCTGGTCGCGGAGATGTACCGGGACCAGTAACCGGAACGATTATGTGCAGTGGGGCGCGGATCACATGCGATCCGCGCCCTCTCGCACTTTTGCGGGTTCTGTGCGCCGGGTAAGGTTAGGTAAGCCTCACCGATCATCGGGACGGCAAGACTGAGCGATCCCGTCGGGAGGTGAATCCGCGTGTACGTGTGCAGCTGCTTCGGGGTGACCGAGGCGCAGGTCAAGAAGCACGCGGCGGACGGCGCGTGCACCCCGCGCCAGATCGCCTCGGCCTGCAAGGCGGGCACCGACTGCGGTTCGTGCGTACGGCGGATCCAGGCGATCCTCGGCCGTGGGGCGTGCCCGCGCCGCGAGATGGCCGAGCAGGGCAAGCCGGTCCTGTCCGCCCTGGACGAGGCCGCCTAGAGCAGGCCTGGACGAGGCCGCCTGGAGCCGGACGGGCCCCGGTGCCGCGGCCCTAGCTCTCCGGCTGCTCGATGAGCTGCGCGAGGTAGAGCGCCTCACCGAGCTTCTCCACCAGCTCCAGCTGGGTGTCGAGGTAGTCGATGTGGTGCTCCTCGTCCTCCAGGATCGACTCGAAGATGTTGGCCGACGTGATGTCGCCCTTCTCGCGCATCACCTTGATGCCGCGCTTGAGCCGATCGATCGCCTCCACCTCGATCTGCCGGTCGGCCTCGAACATCTCCTTGACGGTCTGGCCCACCCGCACGTGGAACAGGCGCTGGTAGTTCGGCAGCCCGTCGAGGAACAGGATCCGGTCGGTGAGCACCTCGGCGTGCTTCATCTCGTCGAACGACTCGTGCCGCGTGTACTTCGCGAGCTTCGTCCAGCCGAAGTTGTCCTGCATCTTCGCGTGCAGGAAGTACTGGTTGATCGCGGTGAGCTCGCCGGTGAGCTGCTCGTTCAGGAACTCGATGACCTCGGGGTCGCCCTGCATCGCGTCAGGCTCCTTCCACGTGGGGGAACTGCTGTGGTTGCGGCCGCATGATTGCACCGCCGTAGAAGATCGTCCAGTAAGTGCGTACTTAGTAAGTAAGTGCATGCTTAGTACGTTTTGGGAGGCTTTATTCCCTTGGTCATGGGCACTGTCCGGGGTCTGTCAGGATGGAGGCATGGGTCATCCGGTGGAGTGCGAATCAGGCGAAGCGGCACGTTCCGAGCTTCCGCCGGGACAGCGGATCCAGCGCGGCTGGCCCGTCACGCACTACGGACCGGTACCCAAGTTCCGACCCGAGCGCTGGGAGTTCAGGGTCTTCGGGGCCACCGCCGACGGTGACAAGAGCTGCTGGAACCACGAGGAGCTGACGGCCCTGCCGTACACCACCGTCGTGGCCGATCTGCACTGCGTGACGAAGTTCAGCATGCTCGGCGCCGAGTGGGGCGGAGTCCCCGCGCGCGCCATCCTGGACCTCGCCCCGCCCGCGCCGGCTGTCACCCATGTGATGGTGTGGGCGGAGTACGGCTTCAGCTCCAACCTGCGGCTGGCGGACTTCGCCGCCGAGCGCACCATCTTCGCCACCCACAAGGACGGCGAGCTGCTCACGGCGGAACACGGCTTCCCGCTCCGCCTGGTCGTCCCGCACCTGTACGCCTGGAAGGGCCCCAAGTGGGTCCGCGGTGTGGAGTACATGACCGCCGACCGCCGCGGCTTCTGGGAGGAGCGCGGCTACCACAACATCGGCGACCCCTGGCAGGAGCAGCGCTACTCGTACCAGGAGAAGCCCGGGGACGGCCCCGAGCTCTGAGAGCTCCGAGCCCCGAGTTCCGAGCCCCGGGTCAGCAGTCGCGGAGTTTCTTCAGCCGCTCCACGTCGGCCGCGTGCCCTTCCTTGCCGCCCGGCGTCTCGATGATCAGCGGCACCCCCGCCGTCGCGGGGTGGTTCATCAGCGCCCGGAACGGCTCCTCGCCTATGTGACCGGCGCCGATGTTCTCGTGCCGGTCCTTGTGGGCACCGGCCACGTCCTTGGAGTCGTTGGCGTGGATCAGCCTCAGCCGGCCCTCGCCGACGGTGTCCACCAGCAGGTCCAGGGTGCGGTGCATCCCGTCCGGGCCGGTCAGGTCGTGACCGGCCGCGAAGATGTGGCAGGTGTCCAGGCACACGCCCAGCTTCGGATGGGCGTCCAGCGCCTCGAAGTACGGCCCGAAGTCCCAGGTCCGGGAGCAGAGCGAGGAGCCCTGGCCCGCGGTCGACTCCAGCAGCAGGTACGGGTCGTCGTCGTGGGTGAGCTCCTCCAGCAGCGGCAGGAGGTGTTCCCGTACCTGCCGCAGGGCCACGGACCGCTCCCGCCCGCCGGTCGCGCTCCCGGTGTGCACGACCACGCCGAGCGCGCCGATCTCCCGCCCGCGCCGCAGCGAGTGCCGCAGGGACTCCACGGACCGCTCCACGGTCGCCTCGGTGTGCGAGCCGAAGTTGATCAGGTACGGGGCGTGCACGTACGCGGGGATCGACCCGGCCGCGCAGGCCGCGCGGAACTCCTCGTCCTGCCGCGGGCTGCCGGACGGGGTGGCCCAGCCGCGCGGGTTGGCGACGAAGACCTGCACGGCCTCCGCCCCCAGGTCGCGGGCGTACGCCAGCCCCACCGAGTTCAGGCCGCCGGCCACGGGGACGTGACCGCCGACGGGGTTGCGGGAGGGGCCGGACTGCTCGTGTCTCACCTGTTCAGGGTGTCATGGCGCCGGCTGTGCCCCGGCACCGGCCGCACCCCTTCCGCGAAGCGTCACAGGTCAGCTTCAGTACCACCCGATACCGGGCTTCCGCAGGAGGTCCGCGCGCGACGGCTCGTAGACTCGGCTCGTGGATACGACCCTTCAGGACCCCCTCGTCGGCCAGGTGCTCGACGGCCGGTACCGCGTCGACGCGCGGATCGCCGTCGGCGGGATGGCCACGGTCTACCGGGCCGTGGACACCCGCCTGGACCGCGTCCTCGCGCTCAAGGTGATGCACCCGACGCTCGCGGTGGACGGCTCCTTCGTCGAACGGTTCATCCGGGAGGCGAAGTCCGTCGCACGGCTCGCGCACCCCAACGTCGTCCAGGTCTTCGACCAGGGCACCGACGGGTCGTACGTGTACCTCGCCATGGAGTACGTGGCCGGCTGCACCCTGCGTGACGTGCTGCGCGAGCGCGGGGCGCTGCAACCGCGGGCCGCCCTGGACATCCTGGAGCCGGTGCTGGCCGCGCTGGGCGCCGCCCACCGGGCCGGGTTCGTGCACCGGGACATGAAGCCCGAGAACGTCCTCATAGGGGACGACGGGCGGGTCAAGGTCGCCGACTTCGGGCTGGTGCGGTCCGTGGACACGGTCACCAACACCACGGGGACGGTGCTGGGCACCGTCTCGTACCTCGCGCCCGAGCAGATAGAGAACGGCACCGCCGATCCACGTGTCGACGTGTACGCGTGCGGTGTCGTCCTGTACGAGATGCTGACCGGCGACCGGCCGCACGAGGGGGACTCCCCCGCCGTGGTGCTCTACAAGCACCTCCACGAGGACGTGCCGCCGCCCTCGGCCGTCGTGCCGGGGCTGCCGTACCCGCTGGACGAGCTGGTCGCGACGGCCACCGCGCGCACCCCGGACGTCCGGCCCCACGACGCCGTGGACATGCTGGCCGAGCTGCGCCGGACCCGGGAGGCGCTGAGCGACGACCAGCTCGACGCGCTGCCGCCGCAGGCGGTGGCGCCGTCGCACGACAACGCCGAGGACCGTACGAGCGTCATCCCGCGGTCACTGACCGTGCCGCGGCCGCTGCCCGTCAACGAGGACGACGAGCCCGGGGCGGGCTTCCAGCGCACCAGCAGGCTCCAGAGCCCGCCGCCGCTCCCGCCGCGCCGGGAGGCCTCCGGGGCCCGGCGGCTCGCCCTGGTCGTCGCGGCCGTGCTGGTGGTGTTCGGTGTCGGCACCGGCGTCTGGTACATCAACTCCGGCCAGTTCACCAAGGTCCCGCCGCTGCTGGCGAAGACCGAGGCGCAGGCCAGGAACCGGCTGGAGGCGGCCGGGCTGAAGGTCGGCACGGTCAAGGAGGCCTACAGCGACACCGTCGAGCGCGGCACGGTCATCGGCACGGATCCCGCGCCGGGGGCGCGCATCCGCGACCACGACGCCGTCACGATCACGCTGTCCAAGGGCCCGGAGACGGTGAAGGTGCCGGACCTCGCGGGATACCGGCTGGACAAGGCGCGGGCGGTGCTGAAGGACAGCGGGCTGGAGCCGGGCCTGGTCACCCGCGCGTTCAGCGACGACGTGCCCCGGGGCTTCGTGATCGCCACCGACCCGCAGCCGGGTGCGACCCGGCACTCCGGTGCGGCGGTCGCCCTCACGGTCAGCAAGGGCAGCCCGGTGGACGTGCCGGACGTGACCGGTCAGGACCTGGCGGACGCCAGGGCCGCACTGACGGAGGCGGGCCTGAAGGCGGAGATCGCCACCACCCGGGTCAACTCGGAGTACGACGCCGGGCAGGTCGCGGCGCAGAGCCCGGCCGCCGACGGCCAGGCGGCCGAGGGCGACACGGTGACGCTGACGCTGTCCAAGGGCCCGGAGATGGTCGCGGTCCCGGACGTGGTCGGCGCCGGTGTCGACGACGCCAGGAGCCGGCTGGAGGCCGCCGGATTCCAGGTCGAGGAGGACCGGGGCCTGCTCGGTCTGTTCGGCGACACGGTCAAGAAGCAGTCGGTGAAGGCCGGCGACAAGGCGCCCAAGGGATCGACGGTCACGATCACCATCCGGTGACCGCAGCCGCCGACCCCTCCCGTGGACCGGCCCGCCGACCCCTCCCGTGGACCGGCCCGCCGGGCCCGGGGGACCGGCGCAGAACAGCGGGCGGGGGCCAACCCCCGCCCCGCGCGGTGTCCCGGGCGGGTTGCGGGCGTCCCGCTCGTTGTGGCGTCAGAAGGCAGGACGCTCGGGGTCGAGTGCGGCCAGTCCGGATGTCGGTGACGACGCCTGGGCGAAGTGCCGTCGGGGGATCCGGCCGGCCAGCCGGGCCAGCCGCCCCGCCTCCACCCCGTACCGCATGGCGGCGGCCATCCGCACCGGCTCCTGCGCCCGGGTCACCGCCGAGGCGAGCATCACCCCGGCGCACCCCAGCTCCATCGCCAGCGCCACGTCCGACGCCGTACCGGCGCCCGCGTCGAGGATCACCGGCACCTGCGCCTGCTCGACGATCAGCTGGAAGTTGTGCGGGTTGCGGATCCCGAGCCCCGACCCGATCGGCGACCCGAGCGGCATGACCGCGGCGCACCCCACGTCCTGGAGTTTGCGCGCCAGCACCGGATCGTCGTTCGTGTACGGCAGCACCGTGAACCCGTCGTCCACCAGCGTCTCCGCCGCGTCCAGCAGCTCGACCGGGTCCGGCAGCAGGGTCCGCTCGTCGGCGACGACCTCCAGCTTGACCAGGTCGGTGCCGAGCGCCTCCCGGGCCAGCCGCGCGGTCAGCACGGCCTCGCCCGCGGTGAAGCAACCGGCCGTGTTCGGCAGCACCCGGATCCCGAGCCGCTCCAGCACCGACAGCACGGATCCGTGCACCGAGGCGTCCACCCGCCGCATCGCGACCGTGGTCAGCTCGGTGCCGGAGGCGACCAGCGCGCGTTCCAGCACGTCGAGGCTGGGCGCACCGCCCGTACCCATGATCAGCCGGGACGAGTACGACGTACCGCCGAGGACGAAGGGATCGTCGGCCATGGGTCAGCCTCCCTGGACGGCGGTGAGGACCTCGACCCGGTCGCCCTCGGACAGGGCCGTGACCGGCCACTGCCCACGCGGGACGACGGTCTCGTTGACCGCGGCGGCCACGCCGGACGGCGCCTCGGTGAGCGTGCGCACCAGGACGTCGAGGGCCGTGCCGGCCGCGATCAGCCGGGGCTCCCCGTTGACGGAGACGGTGACGGCGGGGGCGGGAGTGGCCGGGGTGCTCATACGGGCTGCTCCGTGAGTGCGGCGGCGGCGAACCGCCGGGGGGTGAAGGGACGTGCCTCGTCCGGCAGCGATCCGGTGGCCAGCGTGTGCGCGAGCACGTCACCGGTGACCGGGGTGAGCAGCACACCGTTGCGGTGGTGCCCGGTGGCCAGCAGCAGACCGTCCAGTCCGGCCGGGCCGAGCAGCGGTGCGTTGTCCGGGGAGGCGGGGCGCAGCCCGGCCCGGGTCTCGGTGAGCGGCAGCTCGGTCAGGCCCGGCACCAGCTCGTGCGCGTCGCGCAGCAGCTCGTACACGCCGCCCGCGGTCACCGTGGTGTCCCAGCCCAGCTCCTCGCTCGTCGCGCCGACGACCAGCTCGCCGTTCTCCCGCGGCACCAGGTAGACATGGCCCCCGCGCACCACGGCCCGTACGGTCCGGCTCAGGAAGGGCGCGTAACGGGGCGGCACGGCCAGCCGGAGCACCTGCCCCTTCACGGGCCGCACCGGCGGTCGTACGTCCGGCGGGAGCCCCGCGAGCCGCCCGCTGAGGCTGCCGGCCGCGAGCACCACCTGCCCCGCGGCCAGTGCCGTGCCCTCGCGGGTGACGATCCCCGCCGCCCGCTCCCGGGTGACCTCCAGCCGTTCGGCCCACTCCCGGTGGAACACCACCCCCGACCGCTCGCAGGCGGCCACCAGGGCGGCCGCCAGGCGTCGTGGATCGACCTGGTGGTCGCCGTCGACCCGCAGCCCGCCGCGCACACTCGGCGCGAGCATCGGCTCCAGCCGCCGGCACTCCCGTCCGGACAGCCACTCGGACTCCAGTCCCGACTGCCGCTGGAAGACGTGCAGTTCGCGCAGCTCGGCCCGGTCGTCGGCGTCCAGCGCCACGGCGAGCGTGCCGCAGCGGCGGTAACCGAGGTCGTGGCCGGTGCGGTCGGTGAGCTCCGCCGCGAAGTCCGGCCAGCGGCGGGCGGAGGCGAGGTTCAGGCCGAGCAGGGTCTGCTCGCCGTAGTGCAGTTCCGTGACGGCGGCCAGCATCCCGGCCGCCACCTGCGCGGCACCGCCGCCGGGCTCGGGATCCACCACGGCCGTGGCGAACCCGCGCTGCGCGGCCCGCCACGCCGTCACGAGTCCGATGATCCCGCCCCCCACGACGAGGACGTCTGACGTACGCGTAGGCGACATGGGCGTCCAGCCCCTCCCTTCGCCGGCATGACCCGGATCAGGTTCGTACGGTCGGAGGCCGCCAGCCTCCCTCTCAGCCCGGTGCGTCCGGGCTCCCGCGAGTGCTTTACGTTGACCACCCTAGCCCGACGCCGTAAGTCTCAGTAAGGGAGCCTTCGCCCATGGCCCGTTCGCTCGACGGTCTCGTCCTCGCCCCGGTGGCCGACCAGGCCGCGGGCCAGGTCGGCACCCGCACCCGGTTCACGTACCACGAGGAGGACGGCGCGATCTGGGCCGAGTACGCGGGCGGGGACGTCGTGCGCGGGCGGCTGGTGGGTACTCGTACGGGTGACCGGCTCGACTTCCGGTACGTCCAGCTGGTGCAGGACGGCACCACGTCGAGCGGGCACTGTGTGTCGACGGTCGTCGAACTCCCCGACGGCCGGGTGCGGCTGGAGGAGACCTGGGAGTGGGAGTCGCGGCCGGGCAGCGGGACCAGCGTGGTCGAGCAGCCGGAGCGCCGGTGACGGAGCCGCCCTCCGAGCGGCGGACGACCGGTTGTCTATGGTGATCGAGTGAGCGAGCAGACGCAGCAACGAGTGACCTCGGGACAGCGGCGCGTGGTCGTCGTCGGCGCGGGCATGGCCGGGGTGCAGACCGCGGTCGCCCTGCGGGAGCTGGGCTTCACCGGCGCGGTGACCGTGCTCGGCGCCGAGCCCCACCAGCCCTACGACCGGCCTCCGCTGTCCAAGGCCGTGCTGCTCGGCAAGGCCGAGGGCTCCGCCTTCGACGTCGAGTTCGAGGCGCTCGGCATCGAACTGCGCCTGGGCTGCGAGGTGTTGGGCGTCCGCCCGGACGACCGGGAGGTGGACACCGCCGGCTCCGGTACGGGCCGGGCCGCGGTGCCCTACGACGTCCTCGTCCTCGCCACCGGCGCCGAACCGCTCCGGCTGCCCGGCACGGAGGGCGTGCCCGGCGTGCACCTGCTGCGCACCCTCGACGACACCGCGCGGCTGCGGCCGGTACTGGCCCGGCAGCACGACATCGTGGTCGTCGGCGCGGGCTGGATCGGCGCGGAGTTCGCGACGGCCGCCCGGGAGGCGGGCTGCGCGGTGACGGTCGTCGAGGCGGCGGACCGTCCGCTGTCCGGCGCGCTGCCCGCCGAGGTGGCCGCCCCGATGACCGCCTGGTACGCCGACAGCGGCGCCGAGCTGCGCACCCACGCGCGCGTGGCGCACATCGAGCCCGGCGAGGTGGTGCTCGACGACGGTACCCGGCTGCCCGCGGGCGCGGTCGTGGTCGGGATCGGGGCCCGCCCCACCACGGATCTGCTGGCCGGCTCCGGCATCGCCCTCGGCCCGCACCGCGAGGTCCTGGCCGACGCCTGCCTGCGCACCTCCGTCCCCGACGTCTACGCGGTCGGCGACTGCGCCTCCTTCCCCTCGGGCAGGTACGGCGAGCGCCTGCTGGTCCACCACTGGGACAACGCCCTCCAGGGGCCGCGCACGGTCGCGGCGAACATCGTCGGCGACGCCACCGGCGAACCCCCCGTGCGCTACGACCCGGTGCCCTACTTCTGGTCCGAGCAGTTCGGGCGCTTCGTGCAGTACGCGGGCCACCACGCCGGCGCCGACACGACCGTGTGGCGCGGCGACCCCGCCGGTCCCGCGTGGACCGTGTGCTGGCTGCGCGGGAACCGCCTCGTCGCGCTGCTCGCCGTGGGGCGCCCCCGGGACCTGGCCCAGGGCCGGCGGCTGATCGAGGCCGGGGCGACGATGGACCCCGTGCTGCTGGAGGACCCCGCGCGACCGCTGAAGGCGGCGACGGCGTAGCCCGCCGGGGGCAGCCCGGCTGTGCACGGCCGGTCCGGGATGGCAGTCTTGAAGGCGTGACCGAGATTGACGCAAAGATTGATGCTCTCGTCCCCGCCTGGCTCACCCTTCCCGACATCGCCGAGATGCTCGACGTCGAGGTGACCCGGGTGCGGCAGCTGGTCAAGGAGGGCCAGCTCATCGCCGTACGCCGGGGCGAGAACCGGGCGCTGCACGTCCCCGCCGCCTTCATCGACGAGGACAAGGTCGTCAAGGGCCTGACCGGGACCCTGACACTGCTGCGGGACGACGGCTTCTCCGACGAGGAGATGCTGGAGTGGCTGTTCACTCCCGACCCGAGCCTGCCCGGCACCCCCGCTCAGGCCCTGAGCGAGAATCGCGGCACGGAGGTGAAGCGCCGCGCCCAGGCGCTCGCCGTCTGACCTGCTGATCCGAACAACCGTCCGACGTACGGCCGCGGCCCACGGCAGTGGTGCACCGCGGCCGTACGCCATCGCACACCGCCCCGCCAGGGGCTCCGGGGGGACCCACGCATGCCCGACACCGCCGCCACCGCACGCGCCGCGCTCGCCGACGCCCGCCTCTACCTCTGCACGGACGCCCGGAAGGAGCAGGGCGACCTCCCGGAGTTCCTGGACGCGGTCCTGGCCGGCGGGGTCGACATCGTGCAGCTGCGCGACAAGGGCATGGAGGCGGCCGAGGAGCTGGACCATCTGGCGGTCCTCGCCGACGCCTGCGCCCGGCACGGCAAGCTGCTCGCGGTCAACGACCGCGCGGACGTCGCCCACGCCGCCGGGGCCCGGGTGCTCCACCTCGGCCAGGGCGACCTCCCGGTCCCCGCCGCCCGCGCGATCCTCGGCGACGACGTCCTCGTGGGCCGCTCCACGCACTCCGCGGCCGAGGCGGAGGCCGCCGCCGGCCAGGACGGCGTTGACTACTTCTGCACCGGCCCCTGCTGGCCGACGCCCACCAAGCCCGGACGCCACGCGCCCGGCCTCGGCCTGGTGCGCCACACCGCCGCCCTCGGCACCGGCCGTCCCTGGTTCGCGATCGGCGGCATCGACCTCGGCAACCTCGACGAGGTGCTCGACGCGGGCGCCCGCCGGGTCGTCGTGGTACGGGCGATCACCGGGGCGGACGACCCGGGCGCGGCGGCGGCGGAGTTCGCCGAGCGGCTGCGCAAGGCGTGACGTCCCGGGCGCCGCCGGACGGCGCCCTGTCCAAGGGGTGGACAACAAGTCGACAATTCGGGCAAATTTCCCGCATTCGGTTGGGTGTCCGCCGCCCCCTGGCTAACCTGCGGGTATGGCCCTTGGAACCGCGTCCACCCGGACCGACCGCGCGCGTACCGTGCGCGACATGCTCGCCACCGGCAAGACGGTCCACTCCTTCGAGTTCTGGGCCCCGAAGACGGAGAAGGGCGAGCGCAACCTGTGGAACGCGCTGCGCCGGGTCGAGGCGGTCGCCCCGGACTTCGTCTCCGTGACGTACGGCGCGGGCGGTTCCACCCGCTCCGGCACCGTGCGGGCGACCGAGCAGATCGCCTCGGACACCACCCTCACCCCGGTCGCCCACCTCACCGCGGTCGACCACTCCGTCGCGGAGCTGCGCAACATCATCGGCCAGTACGCCGACGCCGGGATCCGCAACATGCTCGCGGTGCGCGGCGACCCGCCCGGCGACCCCATGGCCGACTGGGTGCCGCATCCGCAGGGACTGACCTACGCCGCCGAACTCGTCCAGCTCATCAAGGAGTCCGGCGACTTCTGCGTGGGCGTGGCCGCCTTCCCGGAGATGCACCCGCGCTCCGCCGACTGGGAGTCCGACGTCGCGCACTTCGTCGACAAGTGCCGGGCCGGCGCCGACTACGCCATCACGCAGATGTTCTTCGAACCGGAGTCGTACCTGCGGCTGCGCGACCGGGTGGAGGCGGCCGGCTGCGCGACCCCGGTGATCCCCGAGGTCATGCCGGTCACCAGCGTCAAGATGCTGGAACGACTGCCACAATTGAGCAACGCCGCGATCCCGGAAACCCTGAAAGAGCGGATCCTCACAGCGAAAGAGGATCCGGCCGCTGTACGCTCCATTGGCATCGAATACGCCACGGAGTTCTGCGCGCGGCTTCAGGCCGAGGGAGTGCCCGGACTGCACTTCATCACGCTCAACAACTCCACGGCTACGCTGGAAATCTACGAGAATCTGGGTCTGCACCACCCACCGCAGGCCTAGACCGGCCGTACCCAGATACGACACACTGCGTAGCGGCCACTGGGAGAGGGGCGTACATGGGCTGGACGGTCCTCTACATCGCGTTCGGCATCGTCGCACTGTGGCTGCTCGGCGAGGTGCTGTTGCAGTACAAGGCGCGGCTGCGCTGGCGGCTGCTCGCCTTCGGCGGCTTCCTCGGCGTCGTGCTGGGTGTGCTCATCCCGTCCGTGATCGTGATCGGACTGGGCGCCGCCGCCTTCGCGGTCGGCCAGACCTACGTCACCCTGTCGTTCCGGCGCGGCTTCGCGGCCGGCTGGGCGGTCAAGCGTCCGGACGAGGACGAGGACGACGACGGCATCGGCGCCGTCGCGGGCTTCGCGCGCCGCCGCGGCCGGGGGGAGCAGGACCCGGACCTGGACGTCGCCGGCCCGGAGGGCCCCGAGGACGGCTACGACGACGGTGACCGCGCCGACGACCGGGAGGCGTACGAGCCGGAGAAGGCGGCCTACCTCCAGGACGACGGCTACGAGCGCGACGACGTGTTCACCGGGGACCGCTCCGGCGGGCCCGCGGCCGCCGAGACCACAGCGGTGTACGAGCCGCAGCCGATGCCCGACGACACCGGCTCCTACGGCGTCTACAACAACAACTCCTACGCCGCGGGCGGCCAGCCCCAGGACCAGTACGCCACGGCCGCCCAGGGCGCCGACCAGTCGTACTCCTACGACGGCTACTCCGGCTACCAGCAGTACGGCTACGACACCACCGGCCAGCAGCAGTACGCGGCCTACTCCGACCCGTACATCGGCACCCAGACCTACGACGGCGGCACCTCGTACGACACCTCCGGCTACGGCGTCCAGTACGGCCAGCAGCACTACGGCCAGGACCAGTACGCCGGCGGCTACGGCGGCGAGACCCCGGCCGGCGGGGTGTGGGTGCCGCAGCAGCGCAGCACCGACGGCCAGTACGGCGGCGAACTCCCGCAGGAGCAGCAGCAGTACCCGTACCAGGGCGACGGCCAGCAGCAGGGCAACGGCCAGCAGCAGGGCAACGGCAACGGTTACGACGAGCAGTACCGTTTCTGACGGCCCGGGGGCCGGCCGGCCCCCGGGGCCACGGCCCTCACTGCGAGCCCCGGAAGTCCGGCCCCTCCACGATCAGTCCGGCGACCAGCGCGCCCGACATCCCGGCGTGCGGGAGCCCCCCGCCGGGATGCGACCGGCCGCCCACCCGGTACAGCCCCGGCAGCGCGGTGACGTTGGACGCCCGCAGGAAGCGGCCGGCACCGGCGGCCAGCGCGGGGGCGCCGAGCGCGCCGAACCCTGACCCCGTCCCCTCGTCCCCGGCGCCCGGGGCGCGCACCTCGCGCCACAGCAGTCGCTCGCGCAGCCCGGGCACGGCCTGCTCGGCGGCCTCGACGAGCAGGTCCGCGAACCACTCCTCGGCACCCTGCGCACCGGGCGGCGACATGGCCGACAGCACCACGGACTCGTGCTCCCCGTCGGGGCGCAGGGCGGGGTCGTCCGGCCGCAGCACCGTCACGGTGGGCCGCGCCGGCTCGTCCGTGGCGCGGTGCAGGCGGTCCAGCTCGGCCGTGCGGTCGGGGGCGTGCACCACCGTCCGGTGTACGGCATCGGCCCCGGGGCGCCCGCGCAGCGCCAGGAACACCGTGAACCGACCGGGACCGGACCCGGCCGCGGGCCGCAGGTCCTCGGGCCCGTACAGCTCGTGCCCGGTCATGGCGCTCAACCGCTCGGGCGCCACCCCCGCCACCACGTGGTCCGCCTCCGCCACCGACCCGTCGGCCAGCTCCACCCCCGCGGCCCGCCCGTCCTTGTCCAGGATCCGGCGGACCTCGGCCTCGAACACGAACTCGACCCGGCGTTCCAGACACCGCTCGTACACCGCGCGCGCCAGCTCGCGCATGCCACCGCGGACGTACCAGGTGCCGAAGGCGTGCTCCATGTACGGCAGCACGGCCGCGCTCGCCGGGGTGTCCCGCGGGTCCAGGCCGTAGCCGAGGGCGTGGCTCTCCAGGAGCGCGATGAGCCGGGGGTCGCGCAGTTCCCACGCGCCGATCTCGGCGAGCGTGCCGGCCTGCCGGGTGCGCAGCAGCCGCTTGTGCGGGACCGCCGGGTAGGGCTCACGCTCGGCCAGCACCGCCCAGTCGGCCCACAGGGGCTCCTCCAGCAGCGGCCGGCGGGTGCGGTCCCAGGCCTCGCGGGCCCGCACCAGGAAGTCGCCCCAGCGCTGCCCGGCACCCGCCCCGAGGGCCAGGTCCAGGGCGGAGACGACGCCGGCGCGGGAGGCGTTGGGCAGCGAGACCTCCGAGCCGTCCGCGAAGACGTGCCGCGCGGACGGGTCGACCTGGACCAGCTCGACGCACTCCTCCAGCGGCGCTCTGCCGGTCTTGACGAACAGGTCCCGGTAGACCGCGGGCACCGGCAGCAGGCCGGGACCGGTGTCGAAGCCGAACCCGTCCCGCTCGAAGCGGCGCACCGCACCGCCGTACGTCCGCGTCCGCTCGTACACCGCCACCCGGTGGCCCGCGACGGCCAGCCGGGCAGCGGCCGCCATCGCGCCCATCCCGGCGCCGATCACCGCAATCCGTGCCATGCCTGCGACTTTATCGACCGCCACCGACAGTCCGGTCCGCGGCCGGTCGGTCCGGCGGCCGGTCAGTCCGGCGGCCGTCCCGGGCGCGCGACCGGCCCGAGCTCCTCGCGACCGAGCCGGCGTTCCTCGCGCCGCTGGGCCCGGCGGCGCAGGAACCGCCGGATCCGCGAGACCAGGAGGAACAGCACGACCAGTCCCGCCAGCAGCAGCGCACCCGCGACGATCGCCGCGGGCAGCGGGTGGAACATCGCGAACGTGACGATCCCGGCGACCCCGAGATCCTCGGCCATGCTCACGATCAGGTTGCTGAACGGCTCGGGCGAGGTGTTCACCGCCATCCGCGTCCCGGCCTTGACGGTGTGGCCGGCCAGCGCCGTCGAACCGCCGACCAGCCCCCCGACCACGTCGGAGAGCGAACCGCTGTGCCCGGCGAGCAGCGCGCCGACCCAGGCGCCGACGACCGGCCGGACCAGCGTGTGCACCGAGTCCCAGGCGGTGTCCACGTACGGGATCTTGTCGGCGACCGCCTCGCACAGGAACAGCGCGCCCGCCACGGCGAGCACCTCGGGCCGCTGGAGGGCCGCGGGGATCTCGTCGCTCACCCCGGTCGCGCCGAAGACGCCGAGCAGGAGCACCAGCGCGTAGGCGTTGATGCCACTGGCCCAGCCGCTGGTGAACACCAGAGGGAGTACGGACACGTCCGCGATCGTAGCCATGCGGGGACGGCACGTCATGGGCGCAGGTGCGCAGGACTGAGTACCTGTACCTAGCGGGCGAGATGAGTACGCGCGCGGATGGGGCGCGACCTGCGGGAACGAGAGAGTGGAGGCACGGGAAGGGGCCAGGGTCCGGCACCGCCGACACGGGGCGGCGGAACGGTCCGGCCCTCGACCGCTCCTTCCGCCGACCCGGTCGGCGGGAGCGAGACACGGGGGATCCCGGGGGAACGACCGAACGGGGAACCGACGGGCGAGCACGGGGACACGGGAAACACGGGGGTACGGCGAAGTGCCGGTCCGGAACGGCCGCGGGGGGACGCGGCCGGGACGGACCGGCACTTTCGTGTGCGGCGTGCGGCGGGGGCGGCACCCAGGCCGCGTGCGGCGGGGGCGGTGCCGGACGGGCGTCAGCGGCCGCCGCTGACCCGGCCCTGGAGCAGCCGGGACAGTGCCGCGTGCACGTCGTCCAGCGACCGCTCCGGCTGGAACGCCTTCCAGTCCAGGGCAGCGACCAGCACCATGCCGACCAGCGCGGCCGCGGTCAGCTGCACGTCGATCTCGTCGCTGAACTCGCCGCCCTCGATGCCCTCGCGCAGCACGCCCTCGACGACGGCCACCGCCTGCTGCCGGACCACCATGAGCGTCGACTGCCAGGCCCGGTTGGTCCGCCACAGCTCGGCCACGTACAGCTGGGTGAAGGCCGGGTAGCGGTCGATGAAGACGAGCCCGGCGCGGATCATCGCGTCCAGGGCGTCGACCTTCGTGCCGCCCTCGCGCTCGGTGCGCACGGCCGCGTCCCGCAGGGACGCGGCCAGCAGTCCCACGCCGTGCCGCAGCAACTCCTCGAAGAGGACCGACTTGCTCGCGAAGTTGTAGTAGACCGTGCCCTTGGCGACCCCGGCACGCTCGGCGATCTCGTCCACCGTGGTGGCGGAGAAGCCCTGCTCGGCGATGAGCGTGACGGCGGCCTCGTAGAGCTTCTGCCGGGTGGCCTCGCGGCGCGTGCTGCCGCCCGACGTGGCGCTGCTGCTTTCCATGGCGTCGATTCTCACAGCAACCGGGGCCCGGACCGGTCCCCGGGGGATCACAGGGTCAGCTCCGGGTGCAGCCGGTCGAGCGTCCACACCTGGCGGCGGCGCGCCGACAGCGCGGTCAGCGCGAGGGCACCCGCGGTGAACGCGGCGAGCACGGCGCACGCCTGCCACACCGGGCCCAGACCGCCGCCGGTGATGAGCCGCCTCAGGGCCGCGACGACGTAACTCATCGGCAGGAAGGGGTGGATCGCGTCGAAGAAGCGGGGACTGGTCTGTACGGGGTACGTGCCGCCCGCGGACGTCAGCTGGAGCATCAGCAGGGCCAGGACGAGGATCCGGCCCGCCGCGCCGAAGCGCGCGTTGAGCCACTGCACGAGCGCCGCGAAGCACGCCGACACCAGGAACAGGAAGCCGACGGTCCCGGCCGCCCGGGTCATCTCCAGCCCGATCGCCCAGTGCAGCACGGCCATCAGGGCCGTCGTCTGGAGCACGCCGACCGCGACCACGGGCAGCCAGCCGGCCAGCGCGATCCGCCAGGCCGGGGCGCCCGCGGCGAGCGCGCGCCGGTTCATCGGCGGGATCAGCATGTACGCCACCATCGCGCCGACCCACAGGGACAGCGGGATGAAGTACGGGGCGAACCCGGTGCCGTAGTTGGGCGCCTTGTGCAGGTTCTGCGAGGCCAGCTTGACCGGGTCGGCCATGACCCCGGTGCGCCGGTCGCGGTCCTGCTCGTCGTAGTCGGGGATCCGCGCGGCGCCGTCGTGCAGGCCGCCGGCCAGGGTGCCGGAGCCGTCGACGAGCTTGTACATGCCGCCGCTCAGGTCGTCGGCGCCCGAGCCGAGCCGGCCGACACCCGCGTCGAGGTCGCTCGCGCCGGTCCGGGCGGTGCCGAGTCCGGTGTACAGCCGCTTCGCCCCGGCGGCGACCCGGGCGGCGCCGGTGTTCAGCTTGTCGATCTTGGAGACGGCGTCGTCGAGGTCCTCGGAGAGATGCGGCGCGCGGTCGGCGAGCGCCCGGGCCTGCTTCTGGAGCAGGGCGAGCTGCGCGTCGAGCTTCTTCAGGTCGCTGTTCTGGTCGGCGATCAGGGTGTTGAGGTCGTCGGCGATCGACGCCACGTCGGCGGCGGCCTCCTGGGCCTTCTTCAGATCGGCGCAGGCGGCGTCGGGCAGCACCGGGGCCGCGCAGCGCCGCTCGTAGACGTCGTGCAGGGTGTCCGAGGCCGCGTGGGCGCCGTCGGCGGCGGCCGGAGCCGTCTTGACCAGGACGCCGAGGTTGCGGCGGATCGCGCCCGCCGAGTCGGCGACCAGCCGGGCGGTGTCCCCGATGGTCTTCTCGTTGTCCGCGACGAACGGGCCCACCGTGCCCGCGATGCCGTCGACCCGGTCGGCCAGCGCCTGGGTGCCCTCGGCGACCTGCCGCGAGCCGTCCGCCAGGTCGCCCGCGCCCGAGTCGAGCTTCTTCAGGCCCCGGGCCAGCTCGGTGCTGCCGGTGCGGGCGTCCGCCAGCCCGTCGGCGAGGTCCTTCGAGCCCTGCTCGGCCTTGCCGATGCCGTGCTTGAGCCGGTCGGCGCCGTCGGCCGCCTTCACCGTCTGCCCGTGGATGTCGGAGAACGAGACGAAGATCCGGTCCAGGAAGGACCGCGACGCCTTCGTCGACGCCGCCGTGCGCACCTCGGCGAACACCGTCCGCGAGATCTGCCCGACGATGTAGTTGTTCGCGTCGTTCGTGCGCACCTGGAGCGCGCCCGTCTCGGGGGAGTCGCCCGAACTGGAGGCGATACGACGGCTGAGGTCGGCGGGCATGGTCAGCGACAGGTAGTACGTGCCGTCCTCCACGCCCGCGCGTGCCTCGGCGGCGCTCACCTCGTGCCACTCGAACGTCCTGCTGTCGCGCAGCCCCTCGGTGAGGTCGTGGCCCGTGTCGATCCGCTTTCCGCCGACCCGGGTTCCCTCGTCCTCGTTCACCAGGGCCACGGGGACGCGGTCGAGCCGGCTGTACGGGTCCCAGAACGAGCACAGGTAGAGCGCGCCGTACAGCAGCGGCAGCAGCAGAAGCGCGACCAGGGCGGCGCAGGGGAGCTTGCCCCGGCGGAAGCGGCGGAGCTCAAGAGCGGCCAGTCTCGGCGAGCGCATCGGCCGCCTCCTTCTTCGCTTGGGGGTCGGTTCCGGGGCTGGATTCCGGGTCGGTTTCCGCCTCGGACTCCGGGTCGGTTTCGGGGTCGGTTTCGGGATCCGCGTCGGGATCCGTGTCGGTGTCGGTGTCGGGATCCGTGTCGGTGTCGGTCCCGGGGCCGGTCCGCGCGTCGGGGCCGGGCGCCGCGGTGGAGGCCGGCCGGGCGGAGACGGCCGTCGTGCCCTCGGGGGCCTCGCTGCACACCGCGACGACCGTGGTCCCGGCGTCGGCGAGGGACCTCAACAGTCCCCACACGTCTGCCCGTTCGGCCACGGAGAGCTTGAGGTCGGTGTCGTCGACGCCCAGCAGGCGGGGCCGTCCGATCAGCGCCAGCGCGACGGACAGACGCAGCGCCTCCAGCCGCTCCAGGTCGCGTACGGCGGTACGCGAGCCCTTGGGCAGGGTCGCCGGGTCCAGGCCCGCGGCGGCCAGCGCGGTGTCGACGCGCAGCCGCTCCTCGGCCGACCGCTCCGCCCGGGGGCGCAGCAGCCCGCGCAAGGAGTCCCCGAACCGCCGCTGGAGCAGCGCCCGTTCGTGCAGATGTTCGCCGACGGTCAGGGCGGGGTCCAGGTCGGTGACACCCGGCACGTTCGCCAGCGCCGCGAGCCGGCGCACCCCCGCCGACTGCTTCGGCAGCCGTGCCCCGCCCACGGTCGCCGTGCCCCGCGTTGCCTTCATCCGCCCGGTGAGCGCGAGCAGCAGGCTGGTGCGGCCCGACCCGGACGGTCCCTCGATCGCGATCAGTGCGCCCGGCTCCGCCTCGACCGAGACCCCGCGGAACGCCCAGCCGCGGGGGCCCTCGAGCCCGAAGTCCCGGGCCGTGACGGCGGCGCCGTCCCCGGCTCCCCCCATGCCCATCCCGTCCATCCCCAATTTTTTTGAACTGACTGGTCAGTGCAAAAACTAACCCGAACCTTCGCTCGAAGCAAAAGCCCAGGTCGGAACGGATTGTCAGTGGCATACCGCACGATGGGCACATACGGCCACAGTGCCGTCACCAGACGACAGGAGGTTCGTCATGGCCAGCTCGAACGCAGCAGCCGCCCACCGGCGCCGCGCCACCGGCCCTGCCCCCTCACTGACCGGACCGGCGAGCGACGTGCACCCCGTGCTGCGCCGGACCACGGCCCCGCCCGCCGCCCTCGACCTGCTCGCCCAGGCCCGTGCCGGACTCGACGAGGCCGCCGTCCTGGAAACACCGAACGAGCGCTATGCGACGGCCCACCTCGCCGCCCTGCGCACCGCCGCCGCCGTGCTCGCCGCGCGCGGCCGCCCGGAGTCCAACCCCCGGCGCCGGGCCAGGATCCGCAGCGCCTGGGAAGTGCTCCCCGAGATCGCGCCCGAACTCACCGAGTGGAGCGCGCTGTTCGCCGCCGGGGCCCGGCGGCGCGCCCGGGCCGAGGCGGGCATCCAGGGGGCCGCCGGCCGCCGGGACGCCGACGACCTGATACGCGACGTGGCGATGTTCGTCCGCATCGTCGAACGGCTGCTGGTGCTCCAGCCGGTGCTTCCGCAGGCACGCCAGGACGCGGGATGACCGGCGCCGTACCGGCCGCTCCGGACTGGTGGGCCGGGCCTCGGACCTCCCGCGCGGCGCGCTGCCGTCGGGAGCCCGTGCGGGGCCCGGCCGGCATGCGGTCCGATGACCGGGGGAGGGGTCCGAGGCAATAGGGTGGACAACGCCTGAAGCCGTCCCGCCGCCCGCGCACCGGGCCGGGACGGCACCCCCGTTCGCTCCGCCGTACCAGAGGCGGTGCCGTGCCGAGGAGTCGACTGCCGTGCCGGACCCGATGCGCCCCCGTGCCTCCCTCCGTACCGCCGTGGTCTGGGAGGTTCTCCAGGACGCCCTCGACCGCAGGGTCAAGGCCACCGGGCGTGAGTCGCTGGACGTCCTCGACAGCGGAGGCGGCAGCGGCAACTTCGCCGTTCCGGTCGCCCGGCTCGGCCACCGGGTCACCGTCGTCGACCCCAGCCCCAACGCGCTGTTCGCGCTGGAGCGCCGCGCGGCCGAGGCCGGGGTCGCCGACCGGGTGCAGGGCGTCCAGGGCGACGTGCACGGACTGTTCGACGTGGTCGAGCGCGGCGGGTACGACGCCGTGCTCTGCCACGGCGTCCTGGAGTACGTGGAGGACCCCGCTGAGGGCGTGCGCAACGTGGTCGCCGCGCTGCGGACCGAGGGTGTCCTCAGCCTCCTCGCGGCCGGGCTCGGCGGCGCCGTGCTCGCGCGGGCCCTCGCCGGTCACTTCACGGAGGCCCGCCAGGCTCTGGGCGACCCGGACGGCCGCTGGGGAGCGGGCGACCCCGTGCCGCACCGCTTCACCGCCGAGCAGCTCACCGGGCTGGTCGAGGGCGCCGGTCTCAGGGTCGGCGCCGTGCACGGCGTGCGGATCTTCGCCGACCTCGTCCCCGGTGTGCTCGTCGACACCGAGCCCGGAGCCCTGGAGGCACTGCTGAAGCTGGAGGAGGCCGCGGCCGAACTGCCGGCCTTCCACTCCGTGGCCACCCAGCTCCATGTGCTCGGTGAGACGCACGAGGCCGCCGAGGCCTGAGCGGTGCGCCGCTGATCAGGGGCTTGGCCGCAGATGGAGTACGCCACAGGCCCCCCGTTCGGGCGCTGTCCGCCGTATGATCGAGGCAGACCACCCGGCATGACGGGGCGGCCGCCGGGGAATGGAAGCCTCAGCGAGCCCGAACGTTCATGCCGGATTCTGGTTGGCCAATTGGTGTAGAGGGGCGGGTTTCACGGGGGCGATTCCCTGCCTATCCTGAAGGGACCCCCCGGGTCGCCCCGGCGACTGCACGATGAGGAGGACTCCGTGCCGCTCTCGGAGCACGAGCAGCGCATGCTCGAGCAGATGGAGCGAGCGCTGTACGCCGAAGATCCCAAGTTCGCGTCGGCGCTTGAGGGAAGCGGGCTGCGTACGTACACCCGGCGGCGGGTCTACCAGGCGGTCGCGGGCTTCCTCGTAGGTATTGCGCTCCTCATGGCCGGAATGGTCGCCAAGCAGGTGTGGCTCAGCGTGGTGGGCTTCCTCGTCATGCTGGGGTGCGCGGTGCTCGCCGTGACCGGCTGGCGCAAGGCACCCAAGCCAGGCGAACAGCCTGCCGGGGCCGGGCAGCAGCCGCGCCGTCAGACACGAGCCAAGCGGTCCATGATGGACCGCATCGAACAGCGCTGGCAGCGGCGCCGTGACGAGCAGGGCCACTGAGGTTCCGACAGCTCCCCGAGTATCACCGAGGGGGTGACCACCGTACGGTGGTCACCCCCTCGGTCATGCTCCCGCCCGCGTAGCCCCCGGGCCGCCGTTCCCGCCCGCGTGGTCGTCCCGGGCCGCCGTTCCCGTCGTGTGGTCCCGGGCCGCCGTTCCGACCCGCGGCCCGGAGAGGCTCGGGGAGGCCCGAAGAAGCCGGGGGAGGCCCGGTGCGGGCCGGCCGTCGTGCGGCCGGCCCGTCCGGTCAGCCGCTCTGCTCCTCGGAGGGCCGGCGCCGCTGCACCGCGTCCGTCCACCGCACGGCCCAGTCCGCCCGCAGCTCCGCCCAGCGGTTGCCGAGGTCCCAGACCACGCGCACGGCGGACCGGGGCGCGAGAAGCGCCCGCAGCCGGGCGGTCCGGCTCGCCCGCGACCGCAGGGCCGTCCGCAGAACGCGCACGTCCCCGGCCAGACCGGGCTCGGCCCGCGGCTGCGGTGCGTAGAGAACCTGCTCCACGGCCGACGCCACCCGGTGCACCGACCCGGCCGCTGGCTCCTCGAGATGCGCCAGCCGCACGATCCGGGCGGCCGCCCTGCGCGGGGTGAGCGCGTCGTCCGGCACGATGCCGTAGTCCCAGGCCGTGTCGGTGAGCTCGCGCCAGGCGGCCAGGACCTGCCCGGTGACGATCGCGTCGGCCTGCCGGAACACCGTCCCGTCCGGCGCCGCCGCCGTCATGTCCAGCTCGTCCGTGTACAGCGCACCGGCGCGCTGACGGCCGCCGGGCAGGGCCGCGCCCACCGCGGACGGGGCGTGACGGGCCGAGCCCAGCCGCACCGACCGGCGTCTGAGCCGCCACAGCATCGGCAACAGCGGCAGGGCCACCGCGGCCAGGCCCAGCAGGATCCAGCCCACGGTGTCGTACCAGTGACCGCCGTCGCCGTCCTGCCGCGCCGAGTCCGCGGGCAGCGCTCCCGCGCAGCCCTCCAGCTTCTTGTCCTGCGCCGAGCAGCTCGTGCCCACCACGGGTGCGTCGGAGGCCACCGAGCCCGCCGAACGGCTCGCCTGCGGCTCGTCGGGAGCACTGCTCCCGGACGACTCCGGCTGGGTGTACGGAGGCGTCGTGCCCCGGGTGGGCGTCGGCTCGAAGCGGGTCCAGCCCACACCCTGGAAGTACAGCTCGGGCCAGGCGTGCGCGTCCTTCAGCCCCACCGACACCGAGCCGTCCGACTGGAGGGAGCCCGGCGCGAAGCCCACCGCGACCCGGGCCGGAATCCCCAGCGTGCGGGCCATCGCGGCCATCGCGAAGGAGAAGTGGACGCAGAAGCCCTCCTTCTCCTCCAGGAAGCGGGCTATCGCGTTGGGGCCGGTGCCGACCTTGACCTCGGTGTTGTACTGGAAGCCGCCCTCGACGGCGAAGTAGTCCTGGAGCTTGACCGCCTTCGCGTAGTCGGTCACCGCGCCGTCGGTGACCGTGCGGGCGGTGCGCGCCACCACCGCCGGCAGCGAGTCCGGCACCTTCGTGTACTCGTCGCGCAGCCCTTCGGGCGCCAGTGGTGCCGCGGCGAGCTGCTCGGCCGTCGGCAGCACCTCCAGGCTCTTCACCTCGTAGGTCGCGCCGCGGGTGGTCTGGCCGTGGTCGCCGACGAGCGTCATGCCCTCGGGCTCGTAGCGCCAGTTGCCCTTGACGCTCACGGCGCTCGGCGGGTACGGCATCGGCAGCCAGTCCTGGGCGTACCAGTCGGCGGCCGAGATCCGGGTCGTGATCTCCGCCCGTCTGACATCGGCGCCCAGCCCGACCGGCGTGGGCAGCTCGTCCGGCACGGTGACGATGTGCCGTTTCGAGGGCTTCCAGGTGGTGCCGTCGAACTCGTCCAGGGACACGATCCGCAGATACATGTCGGAGAGGGTCTGGCTGTTGGTGCGCAGCACCAGCACCGTGTGGTCCTCTTGCACGTTCAGGCTGTCCTTCAGCGACACCAGCGGGTTCACCGCCGAGACCGTGCCGCCGTCCCCGGTGCCCGTGCCCACCCCGGTCCTGGCGCTGTCCAGCAGGCCGCCCTGTATCGCGGGCAGCGGCAGCAGCGGTACCGCCAGGGCGATGCCGAGCGAGACGGCGCCGATCCGCCGGCCGGTGCGCACCGGGGCCGAGGGGCCGGAATCGCCGCCCGGGGTGCGCGGTGTCCCGCCGAAGACCCGGCCCCACTGGGAGAGACGCTCCCGGCTCTCGGTCAGCAGCAGCACCAGATAGCCGGCCGCCGCGAGCAGGAAGAAGAACCAGTCGGCGCTGCCGTCGGAGATGCCCGCGGCCACCGAGTACAGCGCCAGCAGCGGCAGACCGGCCGGGGCCGCGCTGCGGAAGGTCACCGCGACGGTGTCCACCAGCAGCCCGATCACCAGCACACCGCCGACGAGCATCAGCCGGATGCCGTCGGACAGCGGGGCCGGGATCGCGTACTGTCCCACGTCCTCGATGCCCGTCCGGAACAGCTCGCCGAAGGTGCGGAAGGTGTCCGGGCCGGGCAGCAGTCCGCCCAGGGACTGCTGCCGGGCGAAGAGCAGGGTCAGCAGCACCAGTGTGACCAGGACCTGGGCCAGCACGGTCAGCGTCCGGGGCAGCGGTACCCGGCGGGTGGCCGCGCCCACGCCCGACTGGATCGCCAGCAGGACGGCGGCCTCCAGCATCCAGCCGACCGAGTCGACCAGGGGCAGCAGGGCGCTCGCCGCGAGCAGTGTGGCCGCCCACGCCCAGAGTGTCAGTCGTGCCCGCCCGCTCATGACCCGCTCTCCCCACCGGCCGTCGCGCCCGTCGCGCCCGTGGCGGCGAGCTGGGCGCGATCCCGGTCCGCCTGACGCCACAGGTCCTCCAGCAGGGCGCCCCGCGGCACGCTCAGGGCGGTCCAGCCCGCCTCGCGCAGGGTCCGCAGCCGCTCCTGCCGCCCGTCCGCCGGGCCGGTCCCGTCCGGTGTCCCGGGTCCCCAGGTGTCGCCGTCCACCAGGAAGGCGAGCGCGCCGTTGCTGCGCCGGCGCATCTTGGCGGCCACCGCCGCCTGCTCCTCGTCGAGGTCGCCGAAGAACGCCACCAGCAGGCCCTCGTTCCCGCCGCGCAGCAGGTCGTACGCCCGGGACAGGTCCGTGCCGTCCGAGTGGTCGATCACCGCGAGCGTGTCCATCATCAGCCCGGCCGCCTCCGCCGACTCCTGGCCGGCGCCCGCGAAGCCGTCCGCGCCCTCGCCCGGCACCGCCCTGCCGTCGTCCGTGACCAGCCGCACGGAGAAACCCCGCTCCAGCATGTGGACCAGGACGGACGCGGCGCCCGCGACGGCCCACTCGAAGGCCGAGTCGGGACCGGCGCCGCGGAAGGCGAGACCCCGGGTGTCGAGGAGCACCGTGCAGCGGGCGCGCTGCGGCTGTTCCTCGCGACGCACCATCAGCTCGCCGTAGCGCGCGGTGGAGCGCCAGTGCACGCGGCGCAGGTCGTCCCCGTGGCGGTAGCCGCGCGGGATCACGTCGTCGTCGCCGGCCAGTGCCAGCGACCGCTGGCGTCCGTCGCCGTACCCCTTCGCCTCGCCGGTCAGCCGGACCGGCGGCAGCGGTGTCACGCGCGGGGTGACGGTCAGGGTGTCGTGCGCCGAGAAGGACCGGGTGAGCTCGCACATCCCGAACGGGTCGGCCAGCCGCAGTTGCAGGGGGCCCAGCGGATAACGGCCGCGCAGGTCGGAGCGGACCCGGTAGGACACCTCGCGGCGGCCGCCCGCCTCCACCCGGTCCAGCACGAAGCGGGGACGCGGGCCGAGCACGTACGGCACCCGGTCCTGGAGCATGAGCAGGCCGGTGGGCAGCCTGGAGACGTTGTCCATCCGCAGATGGACCCGGGCCTCGCTGCTCGCGGGCACCCGCGCGGGGGCGAGCCGGCGGCTGCCGGCCACCCGGTAGCGGGTGCGGTGCAGCACGGCCGTGCAGACCAGCGGCAGCACCGCGAGGAGCAGGCCGACCCGCAGCAGGTCGGCCTGCCCCAGGACATAGGCGCAGACGGCGGCGGCGACCCCGGCGGCCAGGAACGATCGGCCGCGGGTGGTCAGCCCCGCCAGGGCCGCGCGGACGCCTCCCTGCTGTTTCCGGTCGGCGTCCGCGTGGCCCGTCCCCCCGGAGGCCATCACAGCCTCCGCGGCGGCCGCTGCGGGTAGGCCGGGGCGCCGTGCGCCGGGCCGTAGCCGCTCTGCTGCTGGGGTGCGGCGGGCACCGGGGTGCGCTGGAGGATCTCTTCGACGACCTGTTCCGACGTACGCCGGTTGATCTGGGCCTGCGCGGTGGGCAGCAGCCGGTGGGCCAGGACCGGGACGGCGAGCGCCTGCACGTCGTCCGGCAGGGCGTAGTCCCGGCCGGCGAGGGCCGCGGACGCCTTCGCCGCGCGCAGCAGATGCAGCGTCGCGCGCGGGGAGGCCCCGAGTCTGAGATCGGGGTGGGTGCGTGTGGCCGATACCAGCTCCACCGCGTACCGGCGGACCGCCTCGGCGACATGGACGCCCCGGACGGCCTCCACCAGCTTCACGATGTCGTGCGCGTGCGCCACCGGCTGGAGGTCCTCCAGCGGGCTCGCCCCGCCGTGCACGTCGAGCATCTGCAACTCGGCCTCCGCGCTGGGGTATCCCATGGAGACGCGGGCCATGAAGCGGTCGCGCTGGGCCTCGGGCAGCGGGTAGGTGCCCTCCATCTCGACCGGGTTCTGCGTGGCCACCACCATGAAGGGGCTGGGCAGTTCGTACGTCTGCCCGTCGATGGTGACCTGGCGCTCCTCCATCGACTCCAGCAGCGCGGACTGGGTCTTGGGCGAGGCGCGGTTGATCTCGTCGCCGATCACGATCTGCGCGAAGATCGCCCCCGGCTTGAACTCGAAGTCCCGCTGCTGCTGGTCCCAGATGGACACGCCGGTGATGTCCGACGGCAGCAGGTCGGGAGTGAACTGGATACGTCGCACCGAACAGTCCACGGACCGCGCCAGAGCCTTCGCCAGCATCGTCTTGCCGACGCCTGGGACATCCTCGATCAGAAGATGCCCCTCGGCGAGCAGCACGGTCAGCGTAAGCCGTACGACCTCGGGCTTGCCCTCGATCACCCCTTCCACCGAACTGCGGACACGCTCCACAGTGGCGGTCAGATCAGTGAGGCTCGCTCGATCGTCATAGGTCGTCACCCGGCCCTCCTCGGCCCGTACTTTCCGGGCCGACGCATCGTGACGCGGACCGGCCCACCCCGAAAACGGACACCGCGCGGAAGTGTTCCGCGCGACATCACCCCTGCATTCTTGCTGCCGTTACCGTTTCGTGTCACTCGCCTGTGGACAACTGGCCGCGATATGTCGGGGCTTACGGGGTTTGATACGGGGCTAGGCCGGGTCCGTCTCACGCAGCAGGCCGGTCTTCACGTCGAAGACGAAGCCGCGCACGTCGTCGGTGTGCAGCAGGAACGGCGAGGTGCGCACGCGCTGCATGGACTGGCGCACGTCCTGCTCGACGTCCCGGAACGCCTCCACCGCCCAGGCGGGGCGCTGGCCGACCTCCATCTCCAGGTCGTGGCGGAACTCCTCGGTGAGGGTCTCCAGACCACAGCCGGTGTGGTGGATGAGCACGACGCTGCGGGTGCCCAGCGCGCGCTGGCTGATGGTGAGGGAGCGGATCACGTCGTCGGTGACCACGCCGCCGGCGTTGCGGATGGTGTGGCAGTCGCCCAGGTTCAGGCCGAGCGCCGCGTGCAGGTCGAGACGGGCGTCCATGCAGGCCACGACGGCGACACGCAGGACGGGGCGGGCGTCCATGCCGGGGTCGGCGAACGCGGCGGCGTACTGCCCGTTCGCCTCGACCAGGCGGTCGGTCACGGTACCGCCGGATATGGCCGGCCCGGAGCCGGTGGGAACCGATGCAGAAGGCGTCATGGTTATGACCGTACTGGTCACAGCCGGTCCCGTCGCGGTGTGAGAGGGGGAAAAGAGATCCATTGTGTCCTCTTGTGAGCTAACCCACACAGGTGGCGCCTGTGCCTCCGCCGGGGTGATTTTCCCCGGTTTGCCGCTTCGTACTCACACCGGCACGCGACGCGCAGGCCGGTTGATTGACCGGGACACCCGGTGGACTAAAGTGACGCGAAGCGGGAGGCGAGACCCTCCCTGCTGCACTGGATACCCCCGAAGACCCCGGCGCGCTGTCCGGAGATCTCCCCGCGTGCGCGGTGCGTACGTACGGCTCGGCCTCCTCCCGCTCCCGGCTGGGGTGAGGGTGGGGACCCGGCGGTGCGTGGGCCGCGCCGGACCTGAGAGGGCCCCTTGAGTCAGAGTCGACACGTCCCGGTGATGCTCCAGCGGTGCCTGGACCTGTTGGCCCCCGCGCTCGGGCGCCCGGGAGCGGTGGTCGTCGACTGCACCCTCGGCCTCGGCGGACACAGCGAGGCCCTGCTGACGCAGTTCCCCGAGGCCCGGCTCGTCGCCCTCGACCGCGACAAGGAGGCCCTGCGCCTGTCCGGCGAGCGGCTCGCCTCCTTCGGCGAACGCGCCACCCTCGTGCACGCGGTCTACGACGAACTCCCCGACGTCCTCGACCGGCTCGGCATCCCGCGCGTCCAGGGCGTCCTGTTCGACCTCGGCGTCTCCTCCATGCAACTCGACGAGGCCGACCGCGGCTTCGCCTACGCCCAGGACGCCCCGCTCGACATGCGGATGGACCAGACGACCGGCATGAGCGCCGCCGAGGTCCTCAACACCTACCCGGCCGGTGAACTCGTCCGGATCCTGCGGGCCTACGGCGAGGAGAAGCAGGCCAAGCGGATCGTGAGCGCAGTCGTGCGCGAGCGCGAGAAGGAGCCGTTCAGCAACAGCGCACGGCTGGTGGAGCTGATCCGGGACGCACTGCCGCAGGCCGCCAAGCGCACCGGCGGCAACCCGGCCAAGCGCACCTTCCAGGCCCTGCGGATCGAGGTCAACGGCGAACTGTCCGTCCTGGAACGGGCGATCCCCGCGGCCGTGAAGTCGCTCGACGTGGGCGGCCGGATCGCCGTCCTGTCGTACCACTCGTTGGAGGACCGCCTGGTGAAGCAGGTGTTCGCGGCCGGTGCCGCGACCACCGCGCCGCCCGGGCTGCCGGTCGTGCCCGAGCGCTACCAGCCCCGGCTCAAGCTGCTGACGCGCGGCGCCGAACTGCCCACCGAGGCGGAGGTCGCCGAGAACCGGCGGGCCGCCCCGGCCCGCCTGCGCGGGGCCGAGCGCATCCGGGAGGACGTCGAGTGACGCCGGTGCAGAGGCGGCCCGGCCGGCCCGGCCGCGGACCCGGGTCCGCGATCCCGCCCGGCAAAGGGCGCGTGAGCGGGAAACCCGTGCTGAAGGGGCGGGCCGCCCGGCTCGCGCGGCTGTTTCCCGCGGGCCGGGCCCGGGCGGCCCGGACCCCGTTCGTCCTCCTTGTCGTCCTGCTGCTCGGCGGCGGCCTCATCGGTCTCCTCGTGCTGAACTCGGCGCTCAGCGAAGGCTCGTTCAGGCTGGACGACCTCAAGACCGACACCAAGAACCTCACCGACGAGGAACAGGCGCTCCAGCGGGACGTGGACTCCTACTCCGCCCCCGACGCCCTCCAGCGCCGCGCCCGCGAACTCGGCATGGTCCCCGGCGGCGACCCGGCCTTCCTGAACCGGGACGGCACCGTGAAGGGCGTCCCCTCGGCCGCGCCCCGGCAGTCCTCCGCCCAGATCCCCCTCGTGCTGCGCCCCCCGGAGGCGGCCGCCTCCGCGTCCGTCTCCTCGCCCGCCCCGGCGACGGCCACCGCGTCCGCCGCCTCGTCCGCCCCGGTGACGGCCACGGCCTCCGGCGCGTCGGCCGGCCCGGGCGCGGCCCTCGCCCCGAGCTCGACTCCCGCCCCGACCACACCCCCCGGCAGGTGACGGAAGTGTCCGACAGGGAACCGCCACGCCGCCGCGTGCCCGGCCCGGCCCGGCCAGGGAGGCCGGCCGCGGCCCGGCGGCAGCCCGGCCCCGGGGCCCGGCCGGCCCGCCGGCCCGCCGCGGCCCGGCCCGCCCAGCCGCAGGTGCTGCGGCTGGGCAGCCCCCGGCCCCGGCTGCGCATGGTCAGCCTCGCGCTGACCCTGGTGCTGATCGCGTTCGTCGTACGACTGCTCCAGGTGCAGGCCGTCGACGCCGACGCGTACGCCGCCAAGGCCGAGCAGAACCGCTACGTCGTGCACACCCTGGCCGCCGAGCGCGGCGGGATCACCGACCGCAACGGCGTGGCCCTTGCCGCCAGCGTGGACGCGTACGACATCACCGCCGACCCCACGATGTTCACCCGGAAACAACTGAAGATCGGCGACGCGCCGGAGCAGGCGGCGGCGCTGCTCGCCCCGATCCTCGGCCTGGAACAGGCCGATCTCGTCAAGAAGCTCAGGCCCAAGGACAAGAAGCTCCAGTACGTCAGGCTCGCCGCCCGGCAGACCCCGCAGGTCTGGACACAGATCAAGGACCTGAAGGCGGCGCTCGCCAAGAAGGCGCAGACGGACCGCACCACGGTCAACGTGCTGGCCGGGGTCTTCGCCGACCCCACCACCAGGCGGGTGTACCCCAACGGTGACCTCGCCGCCGGGATACTGGGCTGGGTCAACGCCGACGGCAAGGGCGGCGGCGGTGTCGAGCAGCAGCTGAACAAGACGCTGACCGGCAAGGACGGCAAGATCCGCTACGCCCAGTCCGGCGGCCGCCAGGTGCCGACCGCGGGCTCCACCGAGACGCCCGCCGTGTCCGGCAGCGACATCGAGCTCACCATCGACCGCGACATCCAGTGGGCCGCGCAGAACGCCATCACCGAGCAGGTGAAGAAGTCCAAGGCGGACCGCGGCTATGTGATCGTCCAGGACACCCGGACCGGCGAGATCCTCGCCATGGCCGACTCGCCCGGCTTCGACCCCAACGACCTGACCGAGGCCGACCCCGCGGCCCTCGGCAACGCGGCCGTCCAGGACGCCTACGAGCCCGGTTCCACCGCCAAGGTCATGTCGATGGCCGCCGTGCTGGAGGAGAACGCGGCCACCCCGCTGACCCATGTCACGGTGCCCAACCGGCTGCACCGCGGCGACCGGCTCTTCAAGGACGACATCGACCACAAGACCTGGTACCTCACGCTCAACGGCGTGCTGGCCAAGTCCAGCAACATCGGCACCATCCTCGCCACCGGCCAGCTCGGCAAGACGCAGCCCGAGGCCAACCGGGTCCTCTACTCCTATCTGCGCAAGTTCGGCATCGGCGGCTACACCGGACTCGACTTCCCCGGCGAGACCAAGGGCATCCTCGCCGCGCCGGACGACTGGTCGACATCGCAGCAGTACACGATTCCTTTCGGCCAGGGCGTGTCCATCAACGCCATGCAGGCGGCCTCGGTCTACTCGACGATCGCCAACGGCGGCGTGCGCGTCGCGCCCACGCTGGTGCGCGGCACGAAGGGGGCGGACGGCCGCTTCGTCCCCGCCGCCCAGCCGAAGAAGACCCGGGTCATCAGTGCCAGGACCGCCAGGAGCCTCGCCCAGATGCTGGAGTCGGTCGTGGACGACGAGCAGGGCACCGGCACCAAGGCGCGTATCCCGGGCTACCGTGTCGCGGGCAAGACCGGTACGGCCAACCGCGTGGATCCGGCCACCGGCAAGTACAAGGGATACACGTCGTCGTTCGCCGGATTCGCACCCGCGGACAAGCCGCGCGTCACCGTCTACTGCGCGATCCAGAACGCCACCGAGGGCCTCTACTTCGGCGGTCAGATCTGCGGCCCGATCTACAAGCAGGTGATGGAGTTCGCCCTGAAGACCCTTCAGGTCCCGCCCACCGGGGCGAAGGCCGCCAGCCTCCCCGTCGAATTCACACCCTGACCCGGCCGGCACCCTGACCGGCCCGGAACCCGTACCGCCCAGCACCGAACCAGCCAGGAAACCAGCCCGTGACCATGATCACTCCCCAGCCGGGGAACCAGGGAGCGCCAGGCCCCTCGCTTCGCTCGCAAGCGGGTGCGCCCGGTACGCTCACCGCCGTGCCACACGCTGATCAGTCCCAAACCACCCAGAAGGGCGTTCCCGTGACATATCCGGGCCCGCCCCGGCCGGTCCAGGTCTCCGCAACACCCCTCGCGGAGCTCGCCGATCAGCTGGGCGCCACCACTCCGAAGGACGCCGCCGAGGTCACGGGCATCACCCATGACTCGCGCGCCGTCCGCCCCGGCGACCTCTACGCCGCCCTGCCCGGCGCCCGCGCCCACGGCGCGGACTTCGTCGTCCAGGCGGCCGGTCTCGGCGCGGCCGCCGTCCTGACCGATCCCGCCGGCGCCGAACGGGCCGCCGCCACCGGCCTGCCGGTGCTGGTCGTCGACGACCCGCGGGGTCGGATGGGCGAGCTGGCCGCCACGATCTACGGCCGCCCCGGCCGGGAGCTGCTCCAGATCGGCATCACCGGAACCTCCGGCAAGACCACCACGGCCTACCTGGTCGAAGGCGGTCTGAAGGCGGACCGAGCCACCGGGCTGATCGGCACCGTCGAGATGCGCATCGGCGACGAGCGCATCAAGTCCGAGCGCACCACCCCCGAGGCCACCGACCTCCAGGCCCTGTTCGCGGTCATGCGCGAACGCGGCGTCGAGGCGGTCGCCATGGAGGTGTCCAGCCACGCCCTGGTGCTCGGCCGCGTCGACGGCTGTGTCTTCGACATCGCCGTCTTCAACAACCTCAGCCCGGAGCACATGGAGTTCCACTCCGACATGGAGGACTACTTCCAGGCCAAGGCGCAGCTGTTCACCCCGCGGCGCAGCAGGCTGGGTGTGGTCAACTTCGACGACGCCTACGGCCGCAGGCTGGCGCGGGAGGCGACCGTCCCGGTCGTCACCTTCTCCGCCGAGGGCGACCCGGACGCGGACTGGCGCGCGGAGGACGTCCACGTCGGGCCCATGGACTCGACGTTCACCGTGACCGGCCCCGAGGGGCAGCAGATCGCCGCCCGGTCCCCGCTGCCGGGCCCCTTCAACGTCGCCAACGCCCTGGCCGCGATCGTCGCCCTCGCCGTGGCGGGGCTCGACCCGCAGACCGCGGCCGACGGTGTCGCGGCGGTACCCGGGGTGCCGGGTCGCCTGGAGCGGGTGGACGCCGGACAGCCGTACCTCGCGGTCGTCGACTACGCCCACAAGACCGACGCCGTCGAATCGGTGCTGCGCGCACTGCGCAAGGTCACCAAGGGCCGGCTGCACATCGTGCTCGGCTGCGGCGGCGACCGGGACACCACCAAGCGGCGGCCGATGGGCGCCGCGGCCGCCCGGCTCGCCGACACGGCCGTACTGACCTCGGACAACCCCCGCTCCGAGGATCCCCTGGCGATCCTGGCGAGCATGCTCGAGGGCGCGGCCTCCGTACCCGCGCACGAGCGGGGCGAGGTGCTCCTGTTCGAGGACCGGGCCGCCGCGATCGCCGCCGCCGTCTCCCGGGCCCGGCCCGGGGACACCCTGCTGGTCGCGGGCAAGGGCCATGAGCAGGGCCAGGACATCGCCGGAGTGGTCCGTCCCTTCGACGACCGCCAGGTGCTTCGCGAAGCTATCCAGCAGACCCAGGGATGAACTTGTGATCGCCCTCTCCCTCGCCGAGATCGCAGCAGTCGTCGGCGGGCAGACGTACGACATACCGGATCCGTCCGTCCAGGTGACCGGACCGGTCGTCCGGGACTCCCGAGAGGTGGTGCCCGGCAGCCTGTTCGTCGCCTTCGTCGGCGAACGGGTGGACGGCCACGACTTCGCACAGGCGGTCGTCGAGGCCGGCGCCGCCGCCGTGCTGGCGTCCCGGCCCGTCGGCGTCCCCGCCGTCGTGGTCGAGGACGTCCAGGCGGCCATCGGCGCCCTCGCACGGCATGTCGTGCGCGAGCTCGGTGCCACCCTCGTCGCCCTCACCGGCTCGGCGGGCAAGACCAGTACCAAGGACCTGATCGCGCAGGTGCTCCAGCGGCACGCCCCCACGGTGTGGACGCCCGGCTCGCTCAACAACGAGATCGGGCTGCCGCTGACCGCGCTCAGCGCCACCGAGGACACCAGGTTCCTGGTGCTGGAGATGGGCGCCCGCGGCATCGGCCACATCCGCTACCTGACGGACCTGACGCCCCCGCGGATCGGCCTCGTGCTGAACGTCGGCAGCGCCCACATCGGGGAGTTCGGCGGCCGCGAGCAGATCGCCCAGGCGAAGGGCGAACTCGTGGAGGCACTGCCGCCGGCGCAGGACGGCGGCGTCGCGGTCCTCAACGCCGACGACCCCTTGGTGCGGGCCATGGCCTCCCGTACGAAGGCGAAGGTGGTCTATTTCGGAGAGTCCGACGAAGCGGACGTTCGCGCCGAGAACGTGCGACTCACGGACAGCGGACAGCCCGCCTTCAGCCTTCACACACCCTCCGGGTGCAGTGATGTGACCATGCGCCTGTACGGTGAGCATCACGTGTCGAACGCGCTCGCCGCGGCCGCCGTCGCCCATGAGCTGGGCATGTCCGTGGAAGAGATCGCCACCGCGCTCTCCGAGGCGGGCTCCCTCTCCCGTTGGCGCATGGAGGTCACCGAGCGCCCGGACGGCGTGACGGTCGTCAACGACGCCTACAACGCGAACCCCGAGTCCATGCGAGCCGCCTTGCGCGCGCTCGCGGCGATGGGCAAGGCCGCTCAGGCACAAGGGGGTCGTACGTGGGCGGTGCTCGGCAAGATGGCCGAGCTCGGGGACGAGGCTCTCGCCGAGCACGACGCGGTCGGACGGCTTGCCGTCCGGCTCAATGTCGGCAAGCTCGTCGCGGTCGGGGGCAGGGAAGCCGCCTGGCTGCAACTGGGCGCATATAACGAGGGTTCGTGGGGTGAGGAGTCGGTGCACGTGTCCGACGCACAGGCGGCGGTCGACCTGTTGCGCAGCGAGTTGCGCCCGGGCGACGTCGTGCTCGTGAAGGCGTCCCGTTCGGTCGGTCTGGAGAGCGTGGCGCAGGCGCTGCTCGAGAGCGGTGCCGAGGGTGAGGTTGTCGCCCGATGATGAAGCAGATCCTGTTCTCAGGAGTCATTGGCCTCTTCCTGACCCTGATCGGCACCCCGCTGCTGATCAAGCTCCTCGCCCGCAAGGGCTACGGGCAGTACATCCGCGACGACGGCCCGCGGGAGCACGCGAGCAAGCGCGGTACGCCGACGATGGGCGGTATCGCCTTCATCTTCGCGACGATCGCCGCCTACTTCCTGTCCAAGGTCATCACCGGCTACGCGCCCACCTACTCGGGCCTGTTGGTGCTGGGTCTGATGGCGGGCATGGGCCTGGTGGGCTTCCTCGACGACTACATCAAGATCGTCAAGCGGCGCTCGCTCGGTCTGCGGGCCAAGGCGAAGATGGCCGGCCAGCTGATCGTCGGTATCGCCTTCGCGGTGCTCTCGCTCCAGTTCGCGGACGGCCGCAACCAGACCCCGGCCTCCACCAAGCTGTCGTTCATCACGGACTTCGGCTGGACGATCGGCCCGGTGCTGTTCGTCGTCTGGGCGCTGTTCATGATCCTGGCGATGTCCAACGGCGTGAACCTGACCGACGGTCTGGACGGCCTGGCCACCGGCGCCTCCGTCCTGGTCTTCGGCGCCTACACGTTCATCGGCGTCTGGCAGTTCCAGGAGTCCTGCGCCAACTCGATGACGCTGACGAACCCGAACGCCTGCTACGAGGTGCGCGACCCGCTGGACCTCGCGGTCATCGCCTCCGCGCTGATGGGTTCCTGCCTGGGCTTCCTGTGGTGGAACACGTCGCCCGCCAAGATCTTCATGGGTGACACCGGTTCGCTGGCGCTCGGCGGTGTGCTCGCGGGACTCGCGATCTGCTCCCGCACCGAGCTGCTGATCGCCATCCTCGGCGGCCTGTTCGTCCTCATCACCATGTCGGTCGTCATCCAGGTCGGCTCCTTCCGGCTCACCGGCAAGCGCGTCTTCCGGATGGCGCCACTCCAGCATCACTTCGAACTCAAGGGCTGGTCCGAGGTACTTGTGGTGGTCCGTTTCTGGATCATCCAGGGCATCTGTGTGATCGTCGGACTGGGCCTCTTCTACGCGGGATGGGCAGCGGACAAGTGACCGACTGGCAGGGGAAGAACGTCACCGTCGCCGGACTGGGCGTCTCCGGCGTCCCGGCGGCCAAGGTGCTGCACGGGCTCGGCGCGCGGGTCACCGTCGTCAACGACGGCGACGACGAACGCGCCCGCGCCCAGGCGGCGGAACTGGAGGCGCTCGGCATCACCGTGCGCCTCGGTGACGGGGACACCCTGCCCGAAGGCACCGAGCTCGTCGTCACCGCGCCCGGCTGGAGGCCGGACAAGCCGCTGTTCGCCGCCGCCGCGCAGGCCGACGTCCCCGTCTGGGGCGACGTCGAACTGGCGTGGCGGCTGCGGGGCCCGGACGCCGCGCCCTGGCTGGCCGTCACCGGCACCAACGGCAAGACCACCACCGTCCAGATGCTCGCCTCCATCCTGAAGGCGGCGGGCCTGCGCACGGCGGCGGTCGGCAACATCGGCGTCTCCCTGCTCGACGCGGTCCTCGGCGAGGAGCAGTACGACGTCCTCGCGGTCGAACTGTCGAGCTACCAGCTGCACTGGGCGCCCTCGCTGCGCGCCCACTCGGCCGCCGTCCTCAACCTCGCCCCCGACCACCTCGACTGGCACGGCTCCATGGAGGCGTACGCCGCCGACAAGGGCCGCGTCTACGAGGGCAATCGGATCGCCTGCGTCTACAACGTGGCCGACCGGGCCACCGAGAACCTGGTGCGCGCGGCGGACGTCGAGGAGGGCTGCCGGGCCGTCGGCTTCACGCTCGGCACCCCGGGTCCCTCCCAACTCGGCGTGGTGGAAGGCATCCTGGTCGACCGCGCCTTCGTCGAGAACCGGCAGAAGAACGCCCAGGAGCTGGCGGAGGTGGCGGACGTGAACCCGCCCGCCCCGCACAACATCGCCAACGCCCTTGCCGCGGCGGCCCTCGCGCGCGCCTTCGGGGTGCCGGCCAAGGCCGTACGGGACGGCCTGCGGGCCTTCACCCCGGACGCCCACCGCATCGCGCACGTGGCGGACGTGGACGGCGTCGCCTACATCGACGACTCCAAGGCGACCAACACCCATGCCGCGGAAGCCTCCTTGGCGGCCTACGAGTCGATCGTGTGGATCGCGGGCGGACTGGCGAAGGGCGCGACCTTCGACGAACTCGTCGCGAAGTCGGCGAAGCACCTTCGCGGCGTCGTGCTCATCGGCGCGGACCGCGCCCTGATCGGGGAAGCCCTGGCGCGACACGCCCCGGAAGTACCCGTCGTCGACCTCGACCGGACCGACACTGGGGCGATGCTCGCGGCCGTCCGGGAAGCCCGGCGGCTCGCCACCGCCGGCGACACGGTGCTGCTGGCCCCGGCCTGCGCCTCGATGGACATGTTCGCCAACTACAACAAGCGCGGTGACGCGTTCGCGGAGGCGGTTCGCGAACTCGGTGCCTGACCCGGCCTGCCGCCGGGCGACCCTGGGAGGGACGCGTGCGACCGTCGAGGCCGACGTACAGCGGAGCCACGGATGCCCGGTAGCCGTACCGGGCGTCCGCCCGCGCAGCGGGCCGTACGGCTGCCGCCTGCCCCCAGAGGCCCGCGCGACAACCCGCTGCGCGTGCTCCACCGGCGCGCCCGCAAGGCCTGGGACCGCCCGCTGACCGCGTACTACCTGATCCTCGGCGGCAGCCTGCTGATCACCGTGCTGGGTCTCGTGATGGTCTACTCGGCCTCCCAGATCACGGCGCTGCAGATGGCGCTGCCCGGCTCGTTCTTCTTTCGCAAACAGTTCCTGGCCGCCTCCATCGGCGCCGGACTGCTGCTGCTCGCCTCCCGGATGCCGGTGAAACTGCACCGCGCGCTGGCCTACCCGATCCTCGCCGGAGCCGTCTTCCTGATGGCGTTGGTGCAGGTGCCGGGGATAGGAGTCGCGGTCAACGGCAACCAGAACTGGCTCTCCCTCGGCGGCTCCTTCCAGATCCAGCCCAGCGAGTTCGGCAAGCTCGCGCTGGTGCTGTGGGGCGCGGACCTCATTGCGCGCAAACACGACAAGAAGCTGCTGGCGCAGTGGAAGCACATGCTCGTGCCGCTCGTGCCGGTGGCCTTCCTGCTGCTCGGGCTGATCATGCTCGGCGGCGACATGGGCACCGCGATCATCCTGACGGCGATCCTGTTCGGACTGCTGTGGCTGGCGGGCGCACCGACCCGGCTGTTCGTGGGCGTGCTGTCGATCGCGGCCACGATCGGCGTGATCCTCATCAAGACGAGCCCGAACCGGATGGCCCGGCTCTCCTGCATCGGCGCCACCGAGCCGCAGAGCGGCCCCGTCGACTGCTGGCAGGCCGTGCACGGCATCTACGCCCTCGCCTCCGGCGGGATCTTCGGATCCGGACTGGGTGCAAGTGTGGAGAAATGGGGACAACTGCCCGAAGCGCACACAGACTTCATCTTCGCCGTCACCGGTGAGGAACTGGGCCTGGCGGGGACGCTGTCGGTGCTCGCCCTGTTCGCGGCTCTAGGCTATGCGGGTATCCGCGTGGCCGGACGCACGGAGGATCCCTTCGTCAGGTATGCCGCGGGAGGCGTGACCACCTGGATCGTCGCACAGGCGGTGATCAACATCGGTGCGGTGCTCGGCCTGCTGCCGATCGCCGGGGTTCCTCTCCCGCTGTTCTCCTACGGAGGTTCCGCCCTGCTGCCGACCATGTTCGCCGTCGGGTTGCTGATCGCCTTCGCGCGTGACGAGCCCGCTGCGCGGGCGGCGCTTGCGATGCGGCAGCCCCGCTTTGGTAGAAAGCGGGCTGGAGGCTCTGCGCCCGACCGGGGGCCTCGGAGATGGAACACGATGCGACGGCGTGCCTCGGCGGCGCGTACGTCCGGAGAGCGGTGAATTTCGGTGCATGTCGTACTCGCTGGTGGGGGGACCGCCGGCCACATCGAGCCCGCGCTCGCCCTCGCGGACGCCCTGCGCAGGCAGGACCCCACCGTGGGGATCACGGCGCTGGGCACGGAGCGTGGCCTGGAGACCCGGCTCGTCCCGGAGAGGGGCTATGACCTCGCGCTGATCCCCGCGGTGCCGCTGCCGCGCAAGCCGACCCCCGAGCTGATCACCGTCCCGGGCCGGCTGCGCGGGACGATCAAGGCGGCCGAGCAGATCCTGGAGCGCACCAAGGCCGACTGCGTCGTCGGCTTCGGCGGCTACGTCGCCCTGCCCGGCTATCTGGCCGCCAAGCGCCTCGGTGTGCCGATCGTGATCCACGAGGCCAACGCGCGCCCCGGCCTGGCCAACAAGATCGGCTCGCGGTACGCGGCCAGGGTCGCCGTCTCCACCCCGGACAGCAAGCTGCGCGACGCCCACTACATCGGCATCCCGCTGCGCCGCTCCATCGCCACCCTCGACCGGGCCGCCGTACGTCCCCAGGCCCGCGCGGCGTTCGGGCTCGACCCCCATCTGCCGACGCTGCTCGTCTCCGGCGGCTCGCAGGGCGCCCGCCGCCTCAACGAGGTGGTCCAGCAGGTCGCGCCGTGGCTCCAGCAGGCGGGCATCCAGATCCTGCACGCGGTCGGCCCGAAGAACGAACTGCCGCAGGTGCAGCAGATGCCCGGGATGCCACCCTATGTGCCGGTACCGTACGTGGACCGGATGGATCTCGCCTACGCCGCGGCCGACATGATGCTCTGCCGCGCGGGCGCGATGACCGTCGCCGAACTCTCCGCCGTCGGGCTCCCGGCCGCCTACGTCCCGCTGCCCATCGGCAACGGCGAACAGCGGCTGAACGCCCAGCCGGTGGTCAAGGCGGGCGGCGGTCTCCTCGTCGACGACGCGGAACTCACCCCGGAGTGGGTGCGCGAGCACGTGCTGCCCGTGCTCGCCGACCCGCACCGGCTGTACGAGATGTCCACCGTCGCCAGCGAGTTCGGCCGCCGGAACGCCGACGAACTGCTCGTCGGCCTGGTCTACGAGGCGATCGCCGCACGCCGTTAGGCGCGGACGACGAAAGGGCAGGGAGCGTGGCCGGACCCACCACCGCCGAGCGCGGTGAACGTCAGCAGGAGTCGTCCGGCCCGCCCCTCGTCCGGAGGTTCGGGCGGCGCCGGCTTCGTGTGATCATCTTCATGCTGCTCGGTTCCGTGCTCCTCGGGGCGGGCTGCGTCTGGGTGTTGTACGGCTCGCAGTGGCTGCGGGTGGGTCGTGTCTCGGTCTCGGGCACCACCGTGCTGACACCGGAACAGGTGCGCGAGGCCGCGGACGTTCCGGTCGGGGCGCCGCTGATTTCGGTCGATACCGATGCAATCGAGGCGCGACTTCGCCGGAAATTGCCCCGAATTGACTCGGTTGACGCGGTCCGTTCCTGGCCCCATGGAATCGGGCTGAAGGTGATCGAGCGCTCTCCGGTCCTTCTGGTCCGAAAGGGCACTTCCTATGTCGAAGTGGACGACGAGGGCGTCCGTTTCGCCACGGTTTCCGAGGCGCCGAAAGGCGTTCCGATGCTTGATTTGTCGGTTTCCCGGCCGGGTTCGGCGGTCGCGAGTCTGCGGCGCTTCGGCGAGGACCGGCTCGTGCGCGAGGCCGTGCGGGTCGCGGGGGACCTTCCGGCCGCCGTCGCGCACGAGACCCGGACCGTCAAGGTGCGTTCCTACGACGACATCTCACTGGAGTTGACCGCCGGACGGTCGGTCGCCTGGGGCAGCGGTGAACACGGCGGCACGAAGGCCCGTACTCTCACTGCACTGATGAAAGCGGCCCCCGGGGCGCGGCACTTCGATGTCAGCGTTCCCACCGCCCCCGCCTCAGAGGTGAATTGACGCACATCGGCGCAGGCCAGCACCCTGGTTGGGCAGCGCTACGCCTGATCACATAGGGTGAAAAGAAAAACGGGAGGTTCGGCGTGTTCGTTGAACGCGCGCCACTTGTCGACTTAGTGTCCTGTTCAGAAGACTCCAGGGAACAGACACACTGGTAACCCTAAACTTCAACGTTAGGGTTCGGGTCGGCGCTACGGACCGTCCCCATTCGGCATCAGTCGTCGGATCGCGACACGGCGAGGCGGCGACACGTAACTCGAGGCGAGAGGCCTTCGACGTGGCAGCACCGCAGAACTACCTCGCAGTCATCAAAGTCATCGGTGTCGGCGGCGGTGGTGTCAATGCCATCAACCGGATGATCGAGGTCGGTCTCAAGGGCGTCGAGTTCATCGCCATCAACACCGACGCGCAGGCGCTGTTGATGAGCGACGCCGACGTCAAGCTCGACGTCGGCCGGGAACTCACCCGCGGCCTCGGAGCCGGAGCCAACCCGGCAGTCGGCCGCAAGGCCGCCGAGGACCACCGCGAGGAGATCGAGGAGGTCCTCAAGGGGGCCGACATGGTCTTCGTGACCGCCGGAGAGGGCGGTGGCACCGGCACCGGCGGCGCGCCCGTCGTGGCCAACATCGCCCGCTCGCTGGGCGCCCTCACCATCGGCGTGGTCACCCGCCCCTTCACCTTCGAGGGCCGGCGCCGCGCCAACCAGGCCGAGGACGGCATCGCGGAACTGCGCGAAGAGGTCGACACCCTCATCGTCATCCCGAACGACCGGCTGCTGTCCATCTCGGACCGCCAGGTCTCGGTCCTCGACGCCTTCAAGTCGGCGGACCAGGTCCTGCTCTCCGGTGTCCAGGGCATCACGGACCTCATCACCACCCCCGGTCTGATCAACCTCGACTTCGCCGACGTCAAGTCGGTCATGTCCGAGGCCGGTTCGGCCCTCATGGGCATCGGCTCGGCCCGCGGCGACGACCGCGCGGTGGCGGCGGCCGAGATGGCGATCTCCTCGCCGCTGCTGGAAGCCTCCATCGACGGCGCCCGGGGCGTCCTGCTGTCGATCTCCGGCGGTTCCGACCTCGGCCTGTTCGAGATCAACGAGGCGGCCCAGCTGGTCAGCGAGGCGGCCCACCCCGAGGCCAACATCATCTTCGGTGCGGTCATCGACGACGCCCTGGGCGACGAGGTGCGGGTCACCGTGATCGCGGCCGGCTTCGACGGCGGGCAGCCGCCCGCGCGCCGGGACAACGTCCTCGGCACGTCCTCGGCCCCCGCCCGGCGCGAGGAGCCCGCTCCCGTCCGCCAGCCCGAGAGCCGCCCGTCCTTCGGCTCCCTCGGCAGCGTCACGCCGAAGGAGGAGCCGGAGCCCGCCCCGGAGCCCGTGAAGGAGATCCCGGTGGCCCCGCCGCTGCCGTCGTCGCGGAGCTACTCGGACAGCGCGGCCGAGGAGCTCGACGTGCCGGACTTTCTGAAGTGATAGGACAGCGCTCCGTAACGGGCACTGCGAACGGCGCGCACTTCGCCTTCACCGACAGGTGGGGCGGGGTGAGCGCCGTTCCGTACGAGGAGCTCAACCTCGGCGGCGCGGTCGGTGACGACCCCGACGCCGTCCGCGCCAACCGCGGGTCGGCGGCGCGGGAGCTCGGGCTGGATCCGGCCCGGGTGGTCTGGATGAACCAGGTGCACGGCAACGATGTCGCCGTGGTCGACAGGCCCTGGGGCGACGGACCCGTCCCGTCGGTCGACGCCCTGGTGACCGCCACCCGGGGGCTCGCCCTCGCGGTGCTCACCGCCGACTGCGTCCCGGTCCTGCTGGCCGACCCGGTGGCCGGGGTGGTCGCCGCCGCCCACGCGGGGCGTCCCGGCATGGTCGCCGGGGTCGTGCCCGCCGCCGTCGACGCGATGAAGTCGCTCGGCGCCGACCCCGCCCGGATCGTCGCCCGCACCGGACCCGCCGTCTGCGGCCGGTGCTACGAAGTGCCGGAGGACATGCGCGCCGAGGTCGCCGCCGTCGAACCGGCGGCGCACTCGGAGACGAGCTGGGGCACACCCGCGGTCGATGTGACCGCCGGCGTGCACGCGCAGCTCGAAAGGCTCGGGGTGCACGACCGGGCGCAGTCACCGGTGTGCACGCTCGAGTCCGGCGACCACTTCTCGTACCGCCGGGACCGCACCACCGGGCGGCTCGCCGGCTATGTCTGGCTGGACTGATGGGGCATGACGGACCGTAAAGACGAACTCGCCGCAAACCTGGCGAAGGTGGAGCGGCGCATCGCCGCCGCGTGCGCGGCCGCGGGCCGCAAGCGCGAAGAGGTGACCCTGATCGTGGTCACCAAGACCTATCCCGCGAGCGATGTGCGGCTGCTGTCCGGACTCGGGGTGCGGCACGTGGCCGAGAACCGGGACCAGGACGCGGCACCCAAAGCCGCCGAATGTTCCGATCTGCCCCTTAGTTGGCATTTCGTCGGTCAATTGCAGACCAACAAGGTGCGATCGGTGGTCGGTTATGCGGATGTCGTGCAATCCGTGGACCGTTCCCGGCTCGTGACGGCCCTGTCGAAGGAGGCCGAGCGCGCCGGGCGCGAACTGGGCTGCCTCCTCCAGGTCGCGCTCGACGCGGGGGAACGCGAGCGGGGGGAGCGCGGCGGCGTGGCTCCCGCCGGAATCGAAGAGTTGGCCGATCTCGTCGCCCGGGCGCCCGGACTGCGCCTCGACGGGCTCATGACGGTCGCCCCGCTCTCCGGGGAGTACGCGGGGCGTCAACGAGCCGCGTTCGAGCGGTTGATGGATTTGTCGACCGACCTGCGCCGAGCTCATCCGGCTGCGAACATGGTCTCGGCAGGGATGAGTGCGGACCTCGAGGAGGCCGTGGCGGCTGGGGCGACACATGTGCGCGTCGGCACCGCGGTACTCGGAGTCCGCGCCGGGCTCGGGTAACGTCGCCAGGAAGTCGGACCACAGCAGAAAATATGGTCATTTCCGCCGAAAGGCGGGCATAAAGGCCACGTGGATCGCGGGACTTGGCAGTCGTCAGCGGATCCACCACAGAGCGGAGGACTCAGAGCATGGCCGGCGCGATGCGCAAGATGGCGGTCTACCTCGGCCTCGTGGAGGACGATGGGTACGACGGCCGGGGCTTCGACCCCGACGACGACTTCGAACCCGAACTGGACCCGGAGCCCGAGCGGGATCACCGGCGGCACGAGCCGTCGCACCCGCTGCACGGAGTACATCAGTCACAAAGGGACGAACCGGCACGAGTGGTGCAGCCCTCCGCTCCGCGTGACCCGATGCCGCACGCCGCTTCGCTCGCCGCGGAATCCGGGCGCCCGGCGCGGATCGCACCCGTGGCATCCATCACACAAGAACGTCAGAGTCTGGAGAAGAACGTCCCGGTGATCATGCCCAAGGTCGTGTCGGAACGAGAGCCGTACCGGATCACCACGCTCCACCCCCGGACCTACAACGAGGCCCGTACCATCGGGGAACACTTCCGTGAGGGCACACCGGTGATCATGAATCTCACGGAGATGGATGACACGGACGCGAAGCGACTTGTCGACTTTGCGGCCGGTCTGGTGTTTGGTCTCCACGGCAGCATCGAGCGGGTGACGCAGAAGGTGTTCCTGTTGTCGCCTGCTAACGTCGATGTCACGGCGGAGGACAAGGCCCGCATCGCAGAGGGCGGGTTCTTCAACCAGAGCTGAGACGTGGGACCGGAACGAAGTACGGAACAGGGGAGAGGGAAGCACCAGTCATGAGCGTGTTCGCGCAGGTGGTGTACTACGCGCTGCTGCTTTTCCTCATCGTCCTGATCTTCCGGCTGGTCATGGACTACGTCTTCCAGTTCGCCCGCTCGTGGCAACCCGGCAAGGCGATGGTGGTCGTTCTGGAGGCCACTTACACTGTCACTGATCCACCGTTGAAGCTTCTGCGGCGGTTCATTCCGCCGTTGCGTCTCGGGGGCGTGGCGCTCGACCTGTCCTTCTTCGTACTGATGATCATCGTCTACATCTTGATCAGCGTCGTGGGGAGTCTCGCGAGGTGACAGTGGACGATACGGTCTTGCCGACTGCCGATGACTACGTTGAGGTGAAGAGATGCCGTTGACCCCCGAGGACGTGCGGAACAAGCAGTTCACGACCGTCCGCCTCCGAGAAGGCTATGACGAGGACGAGGTCGATGCCTTCCTCGACGAGGTCGAAGCCGAACTGACCCGACTGCTCCGCGAGAACGAGGACCTGCGCGCCAAGCTGGCCGCGGCGACGCGCGCTGCTGCCCAGAACCAGCAGAACATGCGCAAGCCTCCGGAGCAGGACGGGCCCCAGGGAGGCATGCCCCAGCAGGGTATGCCTCCGCAGGGTATGCCCCAGCAGGGTATGCGCGGTCCTGGTGGTCCTGTCCCCGCCGGCATATCGGGCCCGCCGCAGCAGCAGATGGGTGGCCCCATGGGTGGTCCGCCCCAGCTGCCCAGCGGTGCACCGCAGCTGCCCGCCGGCCCCGGTGGCGGTCAGGGCGGTCCGCAGGGCCCCGGCCCGATGGGTCAGGGTCCGATGGGTCCCGGCCCGATGGGTCAGGGTCCGATGGGTCCCGGCCCCATGGGTCAGGGTCCGATGGGTCAGGGTCCGATGGGTCCCGGCCCGATGGGTCAGGGTCCGATGGGTCAGGGTCCGATGGGCGGCCAGCCCCCCATGCAGCAGATGGGCGGCCCGATGGGCGGCCCGATGGGCGGCCCCATGGGTGGCCCGATGGGCGGCCCCATGGGTGGTCCGATGGGCGGCCCCGGTCAGGGTCCCGGCGGCGACAGTGCCGCCCGTGTCCTCTCGCTGGCCCAGCAGACCGCCGACCAGGCGATCGCGGAGGCCCGCTCCGAGGCCAACAAGATCGTCGGCGAGGCCCGCAGCCGCGCCGAGGGACTTGAGCGTGACGCCCGTGCCAAGGCCGACGCCCTGGAGCGGGACGCGCAGGAGAAGCACCGCGTCGCGATGGGCTCCCTGGAGTCCGCCCGCGCCACGCTGGAGCGCAAGGTCGAGGACCTGCGCGGCTTCGAGCGCGAGTACCGTACGCGTCTGAAGTCCTACCTGGAGTCGCAGCTGCGCCAGTTGGAGACCCAGGCCGACGACTCGCTGGCTCCGCCGCGTACCCCGGCGGCCGCGTCCCTCCCGCCGTCCCCGGCGCCCTCCATGGCACCGGCAGGCGCGAGCGCCCCGTCGTACGGCACCGGTCCGGGCATGGGTGGTGGGCCGTCGCAGGCTCCGCCGTCCTACGGCAGCCAGCAGCAGATGACGCCGGCCATGACCCAGCCCATGGCTCCGGTGCGACCGCAGGGTCCGTCCCCGATGGGTCAGGCGCCCTCGCCGATGCGCGGGTTCCTGATCGACGAGGACGACAACTGACGGCCGTCCGCACGCCTTAGGCGTCGGCAGCGTTTCAAGGGCGAGGCCCCGGATTCCCATCCGGGGCCTCGCCCTTTTTACGCGGGTTGACGACGGTGGGCGGCCGGGCGCGCACGGTGAGCGACGCGGAAGGCCGGGAGCAGTTCCGGCCGCCGCGACGACGGCCGGAACGCTCCCGGCCTCCCGGTCCGTCGAACGCGGCGTCGTCGGGCTCGCGTGGGGCACGAGGGGGGCGTACGGGGGCGTTCGCCCAGGAGGTGGCTGCGCGGGCGGTCGGAACGGCGTACCGAGAGGCGGTGGCCGTGGGGCGCCGACGGGATCGCGTGGGGCGTGAGGGGGCGGGTGCGGTGTGTGAGCCCAGGGGGTGCTGCGCGGCGCGTGCGACCGGCGTGAGGGGGCGAGGACGCGGGGGCGAGAGGGGTTGCGAGTGTGCGCCGGGGGTGAGGTACGGCACGGACGAGGGCCCGGCCTCCCGCGGGGGAGACCGGGCCCTCGTCGTGGTGGCTTACGCCTTGCGCAGGCGGAACGTCAGGGACAGTCCCTCGTCCGTGAACGTCTCACCGTAGGTGTCGTCCGCCTCACCCTGGGCGAAGTCCGTGGCCAGGACCTCGTCTGCGATCAGGGCCGCGTGCTCGCCGAGCGCCGCGATCACCGCCGGGTCCGTGGAGGTCCAGCGCAGCGCGATCCGGTCGGCCACGTCGAGGCCGCTGTTCTTGCGGGCCTCCTGGATCAGCCGGATCGCGTCACGGGCCAGGCCCGCCTGCCGCAGTTCCTCGGTGATCTCCAGGTCCAGCGCGACCGTGGCACCCGCGTCGGAGGCCACCGACCAGCCCTCGCGCGGGGTTTCCGTGATGATCACCTCGTCCGGGGCCAGGGTGACCGTCTCGCCGTCGACCTCCACCGATGCCGTGCCCTCGCGCAGCGCCAGGGACAGCGCGGCCGCGTCGGCGGAGGCGACGGCCTTGGCCACGTCCTGCACCCGCTTGCCGAAACGCTTGCCCAGCGCGCGGAAGTTGGCCTTGGCCGTGGTGTCGACCAGGGAGCCGCCGACCTCGGAGAGAGACGCGAGCGCGGTCACGTTCAGCTCCTCCGTGATCTGCGCGTGCAGTTCACGGTCGAGGGAGTCGAAGCCCGACGCGGCCACCAGGGCGCGCGACAGCGGCTGACGGGTCTTGACGCCCGACTCCGCGCGCGTGGCGCGGCCCAGCTCCACCAGACGCCGTACCAGGACCATCTGGCGCGACAGCTCCGGGTCGATCGCGGACAGGTCCGCCTCCGGCCAGGACGTCAGGTGCACCGACTCCGGGGCGCCCGGGGTCACCGGCACCACCAGGTCCTGCCAGACCCGCTCGGTGATGAACGGGGTCAGCGGGGCCATCAGCCTGGTGACCGTCTCGACGACCTCGTGCAGGGTGCGCAGCGCCGCCTTGTCGCCCTGCCAGAAGCGGCGGCGGGAGCGGCGTACGTACCAGTTGGACAGGTCGTCGACGAACGCGGACAGGAGCTTGCCGGCGCGCTGGGTGTCGTAGGCCTCCAGAGCCTGCGTCACCTGGTCGGTGAGCGCGTGGAGTTCGGACAGCAGCCAGCGGTCGAGCACGGGACGGTCGGCCGGGGCCGGGTCGGCCGCGCTCGGCGCCCAGCCGGTCGTACGGGCGTACAGGGCCTGGAAGGCGACCGTGTTCCAGTACGTCAGGAGCGTCTTGCGCACGACCTCCTGGATGGTGCCGTGGCCCACCCGGCGGGCCGCCCACGGGGAGCCGCCGGCCGCCATGAACCAGCGGACCGCGTCGGCGCCGTGCTGGTCCATCAGCGGGATCGGCTGCAGGATGTTGCCGAGGTGCTTGGACATCTTGCGGCCGTCCTCGGCGAGGATGTGGCCGAGGCAGACGACGTTCTCGTACGAGGACTTGTCGAAGACCAGCGTGCCGACCGCCATCAGCGTGTAGAACCAGCCGCGGGTCTGGTCGATGGCCTCGCTGATGAACTGGGCCGGGTAGCGGGACTCGAACAGTTCCTTGTTCTTGTACGGGTAGCCCCACTGCGCGAACGGCATCGAACCCGAGTCGTACCAGGCGTCGATGACCTCCGGCACGCGCGTGGCCGTCTTCGCGCACTGCGAGCAGGCGAAGGTGACCTCGTCGATGAACGGGCGGTGCGGGTCGAGCTGCGACTGGTCGGTGCCGGTCAGCTCGGTGAGCTCCGCGCGCGAGCCGATCACGGTGAGGTGGTCGTCCTCGCAGCGCCAGATCGGCAGCGGGGTGCCCCAGTACCGGCTGCGGGACAGCGCCCAGTCGATGTTGTTGTTCAGCCAGTCGCCGAAGCGGCCGTGCTTGACCGTGTCCGGGAACCAGTTGGTCTTCTCGTTCTCCTGGAGGAGACGGTCCTTGATCACCGTGGTGCGGATGTACCAGGACGGCTGCGCGTAGTACAGCAGCGCGGTGTGGCAGCGCCAGCAGTGCGGGTAGCTGTGCTCGTACGGGACGTGCCTGAAGAGGAGGCCGCGCTGCTGGAGGTCCTCGGTGAGCCGTTCGTCCGCCTTCTTGAAGAAGACGCCGCCCACCAGCGGGACGTTCTCCTCGAAGGTGCCGTCCGGGCGGACCGGGTTGACGACCGGCAGGCCGTAGGAGCGGCAGACCTTGAGGTCGTCCTCGCCGAAGGCGGGGGACTGGTGGACCAGACCCGTGCCGTCCTCGGTGGTGACGTACTCGGCGTTGACCACGAAGTGGGCGTCGGCCGGGCTGTGCCCATCGATTCCCTCGGCGCTCGGGAACTCGACCAGCTCGAACGGACGTTGATAGGTCCAGCGCTCCATCTCGGCGCCGGTGAAGGTCTGTCCGGTGGTCTCCCAGCCCTCGCCGAGCGCCTTGGCGACGAGCGGCTCGGCGACGACCAGCTTCTCCTCGCCGTTCGTCGCGACGACGTACGTCACCTCGGGGTGCGCGGCGACGGCGGTGTTGGAGACCAGCGTCCAGGGGGTCGTCGTCCAGACGAGGAGCGCGGCCTCGCCGGCCAGCGGACCGGAGGTGAGCGGGAAACGGACGTACACGGACGGGTCGACGACCGTCTCGTAGCCCTGGGCCAGCTCGTGGTCGGAGAGGCCCGTGCCGCAGCGCGGGCACCAGGGGGCGACGCGGTGGTCCTGGACCAGCAGGCCCTTGTCGAAGATCTCCTTCAGCGACCACCAGACCGACTCGACGTACTCCGGGTCCATGGTCCGGTAGGCGTCGTCCAGGTCGACCCAGTAGCCCATGCGGGTCGTGAGCTCGGCGAAGGCGTCGGTGTGGCGGGTGACGGACTCGCGGCAGCGGGCGTTGAACTCGGCGATGCCGAACGCCTCGATGTCCTGCTTGCCGCTGAAGCCGAGCTCCTTCTCGACCGCCAGCTCCACCGGCAGACCGTGGCAGTCCCAGCCGGCCTTGCGGGCCACGTGGTAGCCGCGCATGGTGCGAAAGCGCGGGAAGACGTCCTTGAAGACGCGCGCCTCGATGTGGTGGGCGCCCGGCATGCCGTTGGCGGTGGGCGGGCCCTCGTAGAACACCCATTCGGGGCGGCCCTCGGACTGGTCCAGGCTCTTGGCGAAGATCTTCTGCTCGCGCCAGAAATCGAGCACCGCGTGCTCGAGGGCGGGCAGGTCTACCTGGGCGGGCACCTGGCGGTACGACGTCATCGAACTTCCTCCGGCGGACGTGCTGCCTTCCGTCGGAGGGACGAGAGCCTTCTTGGCTGTCTACGCCGTGTGCGGCGCGCTCCCGCGGTACCACCCTCCTTGGCCCTCCGGAGCGCCCTGTGCGCCGGTGAGCCCCCTCATTGGGGTCGCGAACCGGTTCTACCGACCGCTGCGGGTGTGCTGCGGCTTTCTTCCGGCGGCTCCGGGGTGATCTTCGCGTCGCGCTCGCCCCCGGGCTTCCACCGTCCCCGGGTCGCTCTGGGCTGCGTACGCCGCTACTCGTCCCCATCCGTGCTTTTCGCTGCGCCCAGTGTACGGCGCGACGCGGACGGCGGCCGACCGGTTTTCCGGAGCCCCGGGCACCGGGTCGGTCACTGTCCGGGATGACCCGAATAGCGAGGTGTGCGTGTTCGGATTCCCGGACCGGGAGCTCGGCGGATTACCCGGCGGGGAGCTGGGCACAACGCTTGCATGTCGGCCGCGCGGCACTCGCGAGGCGGGCGAATCGGGCGGCGTGCCCCGTTGCCGCGGGACTCGGGTCGATTTATCGTCCCAGCACGATTCGCGAGCAAGATCACAATATGTGAAGGGGCCGCGACCATGGTGGCGAAGAAGACCGCCGTACAGCAGCCGTCGTCCCGCAGGTCCACGAGCGCGGCGGCCTCCGGCGCGGCCACGGACGTGGGCGGGAAGAAGAGCGTCCGGGCGAAGGAGAAGGCGGCCGGGAAGCCGACGGTGTCGGTCGCGAAGGCGTCGTCGAGGACGGCTTCGCCGAAGAAGGCGGGCGCCGAGCGGACGGGAAGCGGGAAGGCGGACGCCGGGAAGGCGGGCTCGAAGAAGGCGACAACAGGGAAGGCGGCAACAGGGAAGGCGGCAACGGGCAAGGCGGGCTCGAAGAAGGCCGGTACCGGGAAGAGAACCCCGGACGCCGTGGCCGTCGGGGACGCGGCCGAGGAGGCGAGAGCCGCCAGGAGCCGGGCCACCGCCCAGGGGGCGGCCGCCCGCAGGACCACGGCCGCCGCCAACAACACGGCCCGCAAGACGGCGGCGGCCGCGAACGACACGGCCCGCAAGACGGCGGCGGCCGCCGACGGCACGGCCCGCAAGGCCGCGAACGGCACGGAGGGCAGGACGGCGGCGGCCGTGAACAGCGCGACCCGCAGGACCGCGGCCGCCGCGAAGGGCGCGGCCGGGAAGAGGACGGCCAAGAACGTGGGCGCGGCGCAGGCCGCGGAGCAGACGGGAGCCACGACAGTGGTTGCGAAGAAGACTCCTGGCACGGCCACTGCGGCGACGACCGCCGTCCCCAAGGCGCGGTTCTCCGCGGCGGAGCCCGGCGAGCTCGCCGTACGCCCCGGCGAGGACCCCTGGACGCCGGAGGAGGTCGAGGCGGCCCGTTCCGAGCTGCTCTCCGAGGCCGAGCGGCTGCGGGCCGAGATCCACTCGTCCGAGGAGTCGCTGGTGGGCCTGATGCGGGACTCCGGGGACGGCGCGGGCGACGACCAGGCGGACACCGGCACCAAGAACATCACGCGGGAGCACGAGATGGCGCTGGCCGCCAACGCGCGCGAGATGCTGGTGCAGACCGAGCGTGCCCTGCAACGGCTGGACACGGGCACGTACGGCCTGTGCGAGACCTGCGGCAATCCCATCGGAAAGGCCCGTATGCAGGCCTTTCCGCGGGCCACCCTGTGCGTGGAGTGCAAGCAGAAGCAGGAGCGCCGGTCCTGACCGGCGTCGGGTGACCTGCCGTACGCCTCCTGCGCACAGTGCTCCTACGGGGTGTGCCGTACCCTCGTGCTCAGTCAGGCACCTAGGTTGAGGGACTCACGTGGCAGAGGCGGAGCGGATCATCGGTACGCCGGACATTCCGGACGCGGCGCGGGCCGGGCGGGACGAGTCCGGCGAGCGCGCGGCGTCGGGCGGGAACCCGGGTCCCGAGGGGGCCACGGCCCCGGCCGGCGGGTCCGGCACCGAGGAGACGGCAGGGCCGGAGACGGCCGGGCCGGAGGCGGCACAGGCCTCCGGCGAGCGGCCCCGGGGCAAGCGGCGTATCGCCGTGCTGTTCGGGGTGGCCGCGTTCGCCTACCTCCTCGACCTGGTCAGCAAGCTGCTCGTGGTGGCCAAGCTCGAACACCACGCTCCGATCGAGATCATCGGTGACTGGCTGAAGTTCGAGGCCGTCCGCAACGCGGGTGCCGCCTTCGGGTTCGGCGAGGCCTTCACCGTGATCTTCACGGTGATCGCGGCGGCGGTGATCGTGGTGATCGCCCGGCTCGCCCGCAAGCTGTACAGCCTGCCGTGGGCGATCGCCCTCGGTCTGCTGCTCGGCGGCGCGCTCGGCAACCTCACCGACCGGATCTTCCGTTCGCCGGGCGTCTTCGAGGGCGCGGTCGTCGACTTCATCGCGCCCAAGCACTTCGCCGTCTTCAACCTCGCGGACTCGGCGATCGTGTGCGGCGGCATCCTGATCGTGCTGCTGTCCTTCCGCGGTCTCGATCCGGACGGGACCGTGCACAAGGACTGAGCACGCGTTCGGGACTGTCGCACCCGTCCTGCATACTCGACGGGTGAGCACGATTCCCGATATCCGTACCCTGCCCGTGCCCGACGGCCTGGAGGGCGAGCGTGTCGACGCCGCCATCTCCCGCATGTTCGGCTTCTCCCGTACCAAGGCCGCGGAGCTCGCGGCGGCGGGGAAGGTCTCGGTCGACGGCTCGGTGGTCGGAAAGTCCGAGCGCGTGCACGGCGGGGCCTGGCTGGAGGTCGAGATGCCGCAGGCGCCCGCGCCGGTGCAGATCGTCGCCGAGCCGGTCGAGGGCATGGAGATCGTGCACGACGACGACGACGTGGTCGTGATCGTCAAGCCGGTCGGTGTCGCCGCGCACCCGAGCCCCGGCTGGACGGGGCCGACGGTCATCGGCGGGCTGGCGGCCGCCGGGTACCGCATCTCGACCTCCGGCGCCGCCGAGCGCCAGGGCATCGTGCACCGCCTCGACGTCGGCACGTCCGGCCTGATGGTGGTCGCCAAGTCGGAGTACGCGTACACGTCGCTCAAGCGCCAGTTCAAGGAGCGCACGGTCGACAAGCGCTACCACACGCTGGTCCAGGGCCACCCGGACCCGACCAGCGGCACCATCGACGCGCCCATCGGCCGTCACCCGAACCACGACTACAAGTGGGCCGTCACGGCCGAGGGCAAGCCCTCCGTCACCCACTACGACCTCATCGAGGCGTTCCGCGCGGCCTCCCTGCTCGACGTGAAGCTGGAGACCGGGCGCACCCACCAGATCCGCGTCCACATGTCCGCCCACCGTCATCCGTGCGTGGGCGACCTGACCTACGGCGCCGACCCGACGCTCGCCAAGCGGCTGCGGCTGACCCGCCAGTGGCTGCACGCCGTGCGGCTGGGCTTCGAGCACCCCGGGGACGGGCAGTGGGTCGAGTTCGGCTGCGACTACCCCGAGGACCTCCAGCTCGCTCTGGACCAGGTGCGCGAGGAGACCTACGCGTGAGTCTGTCGGTCGTCTCCTACGACGTGCGGGTGGCCGAGGACGCCGCCGACCGCGAGGCCTGCTTCACGGTGCGCAAGGAGGTCTTCGTCCGCGAGCAGGGCGTGCCCGAGGACATCGAGTACGACGCCTACGACGCCGTGGCGGTGCATGTGCTGGCGATCCGGGCGGACGGCGTGGCGCTCGGCACCGGACGGCTGCTGTACGGCGAGGAGGCCGCGGCGAAGACCGGCGGTGACCCGTCGGTGGGGTCGCTGGGGCGGCTCGCCGTCGCCCAGGCGGCGCGCGGGCTGGGTGTCGGGGCCGCGCTGGTGCGGGGCATCGAGGAGGCCGCACGCGCACGCGGCCTGGCGGCGGTGGACCTGCACGCGCAGACGCACGCGCTGGGGTTCTACGAGCGGCTCGGGTACGAGGCGTACGGCCCGGAGTTCCCCGACGCCGGCATCCCGCACCGGGCGATGCGGCGCGCCCTGTAGGCCCTGCCGTCCGGATCGGACCGGCGTCCGGACGACATGCCGGACGACCGGCCCTGGCCGGAAGCGGTGAACGGGCCGGTGGGAGGGGTCGCATGGCAGGCTGAGGGTCTGCTGTGTGAACGTCGACTCCCGGAGCGCTGACCGTGGATCAGTTGGCCCTGCTGTTCGTGCTGCTGCTCGGGGCCGTGGTGAGCGTTCCCGTCGGGGACCGGTTCGGGCTGCCGGCCCCGGTGCTGATGACGCTCGTCGGCATGGTCCTCGCGGTGCTGCCGTTCGTCCCGAATGTCAATATCCAGCCAGATCTGATCCTGCCCGCGCTGCTGCCGCCGCTGCTGTACGCGGCGGTGCGGCGGACCTCGTGGCGGCAGTTCGCGGCCAACAAGCGGCCGATCTTCCTGCTGGCCGTGGCGCTGGTGTTCGTCACCACCGTGTGTGTCGCGGCCGTCGCCCACTCGATCGTCCCCGGGCTGCCGGTCGCCGCCGCCGTGGCGCTGGGCGCGCTGATCGCCCCGCCCGACCCGGTGGCCGCGACCGCGGTCGCGGGACAGCTGGGGCTGCCGCGCCGGCTGGTGTCGATCCTGGAGGGCGAGGGCCTGTTCAACGACGTCACGGCCATCGTGCTCTACCACGTGGCGATCGCCGCCGTCGTCAGCGGGACCTTCTCGCCCTGGCAGGCCGGGCTCGACCTGGTGCTGTCCGCGGTCGTCGCGGTCGCCGTGGGGCTCGCGCTCGGCTGGGGCGCCAACCGGCTGATGGACCTGCTGGAGGACCCGACCCTCCAGATCGGGCTGACGCTGCTGGTGCCGTACGCCTCGTACGTGCTCGCGGAGGAGCTGCACGGGTCCGGGGTGCTGGCCGTGCTCACCACCGCGCTCTTCATCTCCGAGTACGCGGCCGACCCCGACGACGTGCTGGCCCGGCTCGCCGGGCACACGTTCTGGGACATCGTCGACACCCTGGTCACCGGTGTCGCCTTCGGGCTCATCGGCCTCGAACTGCACAACGCGATCCGTACGGCGGTCGGGCGGTGGGGCGAGCTGCTCGGCTGGGCGGCGGCCGTCGTGGTCGTGGTGGTGCTGGTGCGACTGGTGTGGCTGCTGCCCGCCACCTGGCTGACCAAGCGGCTGCACGCCAAGCGGGACTACGACGAGGAGATCCCGATGAGCTGGCGGGAGACGGTCGTCATGTGGTGGGCGGGGATGCGCGGGGTGGCCTCGGTCGCGCTGGCGCTGGCCGTGCCGCTGCGCACCGAGGACGGGTCGCCGTTCCCCGACCGGGACGAGATCGTGTTCATCGCGTTCGGAGTGATCATGGCGACGCTGGTGCTCCAGGGGCTGACACTGCCGTGGCTGGTGAGACGGCTCGGGGTGCGGGCCGACACGGACCGGGAGAAGGAGTTCGAACGGGATCTGGCGGTCCGCGCGGCGAAGGCGGCGAAGCGGCGGCTGCGGGAGATCGAGGAGGTCGAGGAGCTGCCGGAGGAACTGTCCGAGCAGATGCTGCGGCGGGCGTTCGACATCGGGGTGCGGATCAGCCCGGACCTGGGCGAGGAGGAACGGCGCGAGGCGCACCTGCAACGGGCGCGCCGGCTCAAGCGGGTGCGGCGGATCCAGAACGAGATGCTGAGTGCCGCGCGGCACGAGGTGCTGGCGGCGCGCAGCGAGCCGGGCGCGGACCCGGAGGTGGTGGACCGGGTACTGCGACACCTGGACGTACGCAGCCTCCGGTGAGCATGCCCACGCCCACGCCGCCGACGGCCACCCTCGCCGCAGCCCCGACGGGCGCCTGGTGGGCACCCCTGCGGCGGCGCCGACGGGCCTCCGCCGGGCACCCCTGCGGCGGGACCGACGGGCGCCTGGTGAGCGCCCGCGCGGTCGGAGCGGTGGGTTGTCCGCGGGGCAACCCTTGCGGAGGCGCCGGCAGGCGTCCGCTGGGCGCCCCGCGGCACCGGGGGGCCGGTGGACGGCCCGCGGTGGGGTGTACGTCAGGCGTCCTCCCGGCCTAGCCGGGCCGTCCGGTGTCAGCCGTGGCCCGGTCGGGGCGGCTCGGGGGTGTGCCGCAGCGCCCTGCCGCGGGACGTACCGTCGCGGGACGCCCCGTCGCGGGACGGGCGGTCGCGGGGATCCCCGGTGCGGGAGCCGTCGGTGTGTGGGGCGCCGTCGTGGGGCTCCCCCGCGGCGGACTCCCCGTCCGGGGGACGGCGGCTCGGCGGCAGCATCGCGTCCGCCGTGTTGACCCGCGGCAGCGCGTACGGATGCTCCGCGCACAACCAGCGGATCATCTGCTCGCGGACCGTGACCCGTACCGTCCAGATGTCGCTCGCGTCCTTGGCCGTGACCAGGGCGCGCACCTGGAGGGTGTTCGGGGTCGCGTCGGTGACCGCGACGCCGTAGTCGCGGCCGTCCCAGGCCGGGCACTCCCGCAGGATGTCGCGCAGCCGCTCGCGCATCGCCTCGACCGGCGCCGTGTGGTCGAGGTGCCAGTAGACGATGCCGGTCATCTGCGGGGTGCCGCGCGACCAGTTCTCGAACGGCTTGGACGTGAAGTACGACACCGGCATGGTGATCCGGCGCTCGTCCCAGGTCCGTACGGTCAGAAAGGTGAGCGTGATCTCCTCGACCGTGCCCCACTCGCCGTCCACCACCACCGTGTCGCCGATGCGCACCATGTCGCCGAAGGCGATCTGGAGTCCGGCGAACAGGTTGCTGAGGGTGGACTGGGCGGCCACACCGGCGACGATGCCGAGGATGCCGGCCGAGGCCAGCAGGGAGGCGCCGGCCGCGCGCATCGCCGGGAAGGTCAGCAGCATCGAGGCGGCGGCGACCACGCCGACGACCGCCGCCACCACGCGCATGATCAGCTCGACCTGGGTGCGGACCCGGCGCACCCGGGCGGGATCGCTCTGGGCGCGGGCGTAGCGGCTGTACGAGGTCTCGACGATCGCGGCCGCGATCCGGATGACCAGCCAGGCCGTGGACCCGATGAGCACCAGGGTCAGCGTCCGGCCGATCCCGACGCGGTGCTCCTCCAGCAGCTTCGCCGCGTCGTACGACCCTCTCAGCAGGGCCGCGCAGAGCACGAGTTGGTAGGCGACGCGGCCGCGGCGCAGCAGACCCCACAGCGGGGTCTCGCCGTGCCGTTCGTCGGCCTTGCGCAGCAGCCGGTCCGTGGCCCAGCCCAGGGCCAGGGTGAGAAGGACCGAGCCACCGATCACGATCAGCGGGCGGAGTACGTTCTCCATGCCTTCGAACCTAACCGGGCCGGGCGGAGCATGAACATGTGTGTTCCCGGTCTTCCCGGGTACGGGTCGCGGGTCCCGGTGGTCCCGGCTGGCACCATGGCCCCATGAACATCATGCTCTTTCACTCGACCTACGGGCCGCGCCCCGCGGTGCGTGCGGCGGCGGACCGGCTGCGCGCGGCCGGGCACGAGGTGTGGACGCCGGATCTCTTCGACGGACGTACCTTCGACACGGCCGAGGAGAGCATGGCCTTCACCGCGGAGCTCGGCAAGGACGAGCTGCTCAAGCGGGCCGTCCTGGCCGCCGCGCCCTACTCCGAGCGCGGGCTCGTGTACGCGGGCTTGTCGCTCGGCGCGTCCGTCGCGCAGACGCTGGCCCTCGGCGACGAGAAGGCGCGCGGGCTGCTGCTCCTGCACGGCACGTCGGACATCGCGCCCAACGCGCACGTGGACGGGCTGCCCGTGCAGTTGCACGTGGCCGAGCCGGACCCGTTCGAGACGGACGACTGGCTGAGCGCCTGGTACCTCGGGATGCGCCGGGCCGGCGCCGACGTCGAGGTGTACCGGTACGCCGGGGCGGGTCACCTCTACACCGATCCCGGCCTGCCGGACTACGACGAGGAGGCCGCCGAGGCCACCTGGCAGGTGGCACTCGGCTTCCTCACGACGCTCTAGGCCCGTCGGGGCTCTAGACGGGGTCGTACGTCCGCTCGACCTTCTGGGTGCCGGTGCGGGTGCGGTACGAACGAGTCCAGGACGACGTCGCGTTGACGTTCGCGCGGTCGGACACGACGTAGTAGTCCATCTGCGCGCGGTCGGCGGTGATGTCCAGGACGCCGTAGCCGTGCCGGTCGGTGTCGACCCAGTGGACGTGCCGGTTGGCGGCGCGGATGACCGGCGCGGCGATCGCGGAGACGGTGCCCTCGGGGACCTTCACGATGTCGTCGAGGTTGTCGGAGGTCACCGAGGTGACGACGAACTCCGTGGCGGCGGAGGCGGACAGCGGGTAGGTGCCGGCGTCCACCGGCACGTCGTTGGCCCACGCCATGTGGATGTCGCCGGTGAGGAAGACCGTGTTGCGGATCGCGTTCGTCCGCAGATGGGCGAGCAGTTCGCGGCGGTCGTCGGTGTAGCCGTCCCACTGGTCGGTGTTGAGCCCGATGCCGTCCTGCGGCAGGCCCAGCAGCTTGGCCAGCGGCTTGAACAGGTCCGCGGAGAGCGAGCCGACCGCGAAGGGCGAGATCATCACCGAGTTGCCGACCAGCCGCCAGGCGGTGTCGGACGCCTTCAGGCCCGCCTTCAGCCAGTCGAGCTGGGCGCGCCCGGTGATCGTACGGTCCGGGTCGTCGACCGAACCGCTGGCCGTGGACGCCTGCTGGGAGCGGAAGGACCGCAGGTCGAGCAGGGAGAGGTCGGCGAGCTTGCCGAAGCGCAGCCGACGGTAGGTCGTGCCCGCCAGCGCCGGGCGGACCGGCATCCACTCGAAGTAGGCCTGCCGGGCGGCCGCCTGACGTGCCGCCCAGGTGCCCTCGGCACCCTCGGTGTGGTTCTCGGCGCCGCCCGACCAGGCGTCGTTGGCGAACTCGTGGTCGTCCCAGATCGCGACGACCGGCGCCTTGTGGTGCAGGGCCTGGAGGTCGGGGTCGGTCTTGTACTTGCCGTGCCGGGTGCGGTAGTCGGCGAGGGTGAGGATCTCGTGGGTGGGCGAGGTCTGCCGTACGACGGTCCCGCGCGTGCCGTACTCGCCGGTGCCGTACTCGTAGATGTAGTCGCCCAGGTGCAGCCAGGCGTCGAGGTCGCCGCGGGCCGCGAGGTGGCGGTACGGGGAGAAGTAGCCCGCCTCCCAGTTGGCGCAGGAGACCACGCCGAAGCGCAGGCCCGGGACCGCGGCGTCGGCGGCCGGGGCGGTGCGGGTGCGGGCCACGGGGGAGTCGGTGCCGCCGGCCGAGAACCGGAACCAGTAGTCGGTGGCGGGTTCCAGACCGCGGATGTCGGCCTTGACGGTGTGGTCGGAGGCGGCGGTCGCGGTCAGGGAGCCCTTGGCGACGACGTTCGTCAGCGCCTTGTCCTTGGCCACGGTCCAGGCGACCTCGGTGTCCGGGCCCAGCCCGGAACCGGGTATCGCCTCGGCGGTCGGCGTCACGCGCGTCCACAGCAGGACGCCGTCGGGCAGCGGGTCGCCGGAGGCGACGCCGTGCAGGAAGGCGGGGGTCTCGGCGGCGGCGCGTGCGGGCAGCGCGGCGGCGAGCGGGGCGGCCAGGGCCGCGGCGGCAGCCGCGGCCTTGACGACCGTGCGGCGGCGGGGCGTAAGAGAGTTGACGCCCTCGGGGGCTCTGTATCGACTGGTCACGGACGATCAGGTTACTGATCGGTACGGGCGAGAGCGGGCGAACTCGCAAAAGTTCGCCCGCTCTTCGCGTGCCGGTCGGATCGGACCCGGTCGGACGGCACCCGAGGGGGTGGGTCCGTGGAGACCGCGTGGAGACCTCGTGCAGGCCGCCCCGGGGAGCGGCCCCCCGAGGGGGACCGGGTCCGCGCGGTGGATCAGGCCGGATCAGGCCTTGAGGGCCGCGTCGATCGCCGTGTTGAACTCGGCCACCGTCATGGGGGCGTTCTGGCCGTCCGAACCCGTCAGCTTCTTGCCGTTCATGACCAGGCTCGGCGTGCCGTTGACGCCGTCCTTGTTGGTGTTGAAGGTCTGCGACATGGCCATCGCCCACGCGTCGTACGTGCCGTTCTTGACGGCGTTCCGGAACGTGGTGTTGCCCTTCAGCGCGGAGACCGTGTCCGCCACCTTGATCAGGTAGTCGTCGCTCTTGAACTTGTCGTCGGACTCGTCGGGGTGGTACTTCGCCGAGTAGAGCGCGGTCTTGTACTCCAGGAACGCCTCGGGGCTCACGTTCAGCGCGGCGCCCAGGGCGCTCATCGCGTTCTTCGAACCCTCGCCGCGGGAGCCGATCTTCACCTTGCCGTCGCCGTCGGTGTCACCGTCGAGGAAGGTGCCGCCGATGTACTCGATCTTGAACTTGCCGTCGTCGTAGTCCTTCTTGACCGTCGAGCCGACGGTCTGCTCGAACTGGGCGCAGACCGGGCAGCGCGGGTCCTCGTACAGCTTCAGCGTCTTCGTCGCCTTGCTGTCGCCGAGGACCACGGTCGTGCCGTCGGTGCCCGTGGTGTTGGCCGGTGCGACGACCTTCTCGTCCAGCACGGCCTCCCAGTGGCCGGGCTTGTTGGCCTGGACGACGGCGTAGCCTATGCCGCCCGCCGCGGCCAGCACGCCGACGACGGTGCAGGCCACGATGACCTGCCGCTTGATCTTCGCCTTCTTGGCCTGGCGCTCTCGCTCCAGGCGCAGTCGCTCCCGGGCCGCCGTCTTCGCAGACTGGCTGTTGCGCTTGCTCATGCTGATCTCCAGGTGGAACGCGCACGTGTCGTACGCGGGATACGTGTGGGGGACGGGGTTGTGCTCAGGCGAGAGCGGCCGAGCGCGGCGGTCCACGCCGTCCCAGGGAGTGCGCGAGGAGCAGGCCGCGCACGGCGGCCGTACGGCGGACCGGGCGCGGCGGGCGGCCGAGGGCCGGGGCGCGCCGCACGGTCACCGCGGCGGAGGCCAGCAGCAGCGGCCGGAACGTGGTCGCGGCCACGGCCCGCAGCAGCTGTTCCAGGGCCCGTTCGCCGCGGCACAGCCAGGCGGTCGCGAGCAGGCCGACGCCGATGTGCGCGCCGAGCAGCAGCCAGGCCGTGGCCGGGTCGGCGTGGGCGAGCAGCGCCGCCATCCGGTCGGTGTCCGCGCCGGTCACGCCCGCCAGCGGGGTGCCGAGGCCGGAGCCGCCGCACAGCACGTCGAGGCCGACCGAGCGCAGCGGCCCGGCGACCGGGCCGCCCGCGCGGCCGTAGCAGACGTGCTGGCCGGTGGTGAAGACGGTGTCGGCGGCCAGCTCCAGCGGGATCAGCAGGCCGGCGATCCGCCCGAAGCCCCGCTCGCGGCCCGCCAGCGCGTACGCCACGGCGAACACGGCGACCGCGACCGCGGCCACCGTGTTCACCGGCAGCGGGACCCGCGACAGCAGCACGTGCGACGCGGTGCCGAGCGTCACGACGACTGCCGTGAACAGCGCCGCGCGCGCGGTTCTGAGGTGGGTCCCGGATATGTCCATGGCGGAGGAGAGTGTGTCATGCGCCGCGGTAAGGGACCCCTAAAGGTCCCCTGTGAGCGGCAGCACGGTCACAGACCCGGGATCCGCCCGTTGCGGAAGAGGTCCACGAAGATCTGGTGGTCGCGGCGTGCGCGGGCGCCGTAGTCGTGCGCGAAGTCGACCAGCAGACCGGCGAAGCCGTCCTCGTCGGCCGCGATCGCCGCGTCGATGGCCCGCTCCGTGGAGAAGGGCACCAGGGACTCGCCGGACTGGTCGTCCGCCGCGCCGTGCATGGTGGCGGTCGCCCGGCCGAGGTCGGCCACGACCGCGGCGATCTCCTCGGGGTCGTCGATGTCGCTCCAGTCCAGGTCGACCGCGTACGGCGAGACCTCGGCGACCAGCTGGCCCGCGCCGTCCAGCTCGGTCCAGCCCAGCCACGGGTCGGCGTGCGCCTGGAGGGCGCGCTGGGAGATCACCGTGCGGTGGCCCTCGTGCTGGAAGTAGTCGCGGATCGAGGAGTCCGTGATGTGGCGGGAGACGGCCGGGGTCTGGGCCTGCTTGATGTAGATCACGACATCGTTCTCCAGGGCGTCGCTGTTGCCCTCCAGAAGGATGTTGTACGACGGCAGGCCGGCCGAGCCGATGCCGATGCCGCGGCGGCCGACGACGTCCTTGACGCGGTAGGAGTCGGGGCGGGCCAGGGACGACTCCGGCAGGGTCTCCAGATAGCCGTCGAAGGCCGCGAGCACCTTGTAGCGGGTGGCGGCGTCCAGCTCGATGGAGCCGCCGCCCGGCGCGAAGCGGCGCTCGAAGTCACGGATCTCGGTCATCGAGTCCAGCAGCTCGAAGCGGGTCAGCGAGCGGGCGTCGCGCAGCGCGTCCAGCAGCGGGCCCTGGGCGGTGTCCAGGGTGAACGGCGGCACCTCGTCGCGCTTGGCGCCGGTCGCCAGGGCGTGGATCCGCTCGCGGTACGCGCCCGCGTACACCTCCACCAGTTCGGTGATCTGGTCGTCGCTGAGCGCCTTGGCGTACCCGATGAGCGCCACGGAGGCGGCGAACCGCTTGATGTCCCAGGTGAACGGGCCGACGTAGGCCTCGTCGAAGTCGTTGACGTTGAAGATCAGCCGGCCGTTGGCGTCCATGTACGTGCCGAAGTTCTCCGCGTGCAGGTCGCCGTGGATCCAGACGCGCGAGGTGCGCTCGTCCAGGTACGGGCCGCCGCGCCGTTCGGCGGCGAGGTCGTGGTAGAAGAGGCTCGCCGTGCCGCGGTAGAACGCGAAGGCCGAGGCCGCCATCTTCCGGAACTTCACGCGGAACGCGGCCGGGTCGGCGGCCAGGAGCCGGCCGAAGGCGGTGTCGAAGACGGCGAGGATTTCCTCACCGCGTTGCTCGGCGCTGAGCTGCGGGACCGACATCGCTGGGTGCCTCCTGGTGCAGGTGATGCCTGACGTGTGGGACGAATCTCATCGCACGCGGGCGCGGACCGTCCGCCCTGCCCAACGCGCGAGGGAACACGGGAGTGCCCGTGTTCCTCCGCCTGAAGGTACGCGCGGCAGCCCGCCGGGTGTCAGTGTCGAGGCATAGACTTCGACGCTGTCCCCCAGACTGTCCGCAGCCTGTCGGACCCCCGTCCCTCTTTGTTCGCCCTGGAGGCCGCAGCCGTGTCAAAGCCGCCGTTCACGCACCTGCACGTCCACACCCAGTACTCGCTGCTGGACGGTGCCGCGCGGCTCAAGGACATGTTCGACGCGTGCAACGAGATGGGCATGACGCACATCGCCATGTCCGACCACGGCAACCTCCACGGGGCGTACGACTTCTTCCACAGCGCGAAGAAGGCCGGGGTCACCCCGATCATCGGCATCGAGGCGTACGTCGCGCCCGAGTCGCGGCGCAACAAGCGCAAGATCCAGTGGGGCCAGCCGCACCAGAAGCGCGACGACGTCTCCGGTTCGGGCGGTTACACGCACAAGACGATCTGGGCGGCGAACGCCACCGGTCTGCACAACCTCTTCCGCCTCTCCTCGGACGCCTACGCCGAGGGCTGGCTCCAGAAGTGGCCCCGGATGGACAAGGAGACCATCGCCCAGTGGTCCGAGGGGCTCATCGCCTCCACCGGCTGCCCCTCCGGCGAGCTCCAGACCCGGCTGCGCCTGGGCCAGTTCGACGAGGCGCTGAAGGCGGCCGCCGACTACCAGGACATCTTCGGCAAGGACCGCTACTTCCTGGAGCTGATGGACCACGGCATCGAGATCGAGCACCGGGTCCGCGACGGCCTCCTGGAGATCGGCAAGAAGCTCGGCATCCCGCCGCTGGTCACCAACGACTCGCACTACACCTACGCGCACGAGGCGACCGCCCACGACGCGCTGCTGTGCATCCAGACCGGCAAGAACCTCTCCGACCCCGACCGCTTCAAGTTCGACGGCACCGGCTACTACCTGAAGTCCACGGACGAGATGTACGCCATCGACTCCTCGGACGCCTGGCAGGAGGGCTGCCGCAACACCCTCCTGGTCGCCGAGCAGATCGACACCTCCGGCATGTTCGAGGCGAAGAACCTCATGCCGAAGTTCGACATCCCCGAGGGCTACACCGAGGTCACCTGGTTCCAGGCGGAGACCATGCGCGGCATGGAGCGCCGCTTCCCCGGCGGCATCCCGGACGACCGGATGAAGCAGGTCGAGTACGAGATGGACACCATCATCTCGATGGGCTTCCCGGGCTACTTCCTGGTGGTCGCCGACTTCATCATGTGGGCCAAGAAGCAGGGCATCGCGGTCGGCCCCGGCCGTGGTTCCGCGGCCGGTTCGATCGTCGCGTACGCCATGGGCATCACCGACCTCGACCCGATCCCGCACGGTCTGATCTTCGAGCGGTTCCTCAACCCCGAGCGCATCTCGATGCCCGACGTCGACATCGACTTCGACGAGCGTCGGCGCGTCGAGGTGATCCGGTACGTGACGGAGAAGTACGGCTCCGACAAGGTCGCCATGATCGGCACCTACGGCAAGATCAAGGCCAAGAACGCGATCAAGGACTCCGCGCGCGTGCTGGGCTACCCGTACGCGATGGGCGACCGCCTCACCAAGGCGATGCCCGCCGACGTCCTCGGCAAGGGCATCGACCTCAACGGCATCACCGACCCCTCGCACCCGCGCTACAGCGAGGCGGGCGAGATCCGCGGGATGTACGAGAACGAGCCGGACGTCAAGAAGGTCATCGACACCGCCAAGGGCGTCGAGGGCCTGGTCCGGCAGATGGGCGTGCACGCGGCCGGCGTGATCATGTCCAGCGAGCCGATCGTCGACCACGCCCCGATCTGGGTGCGGCACACCGACGGCGTGACCATCACCCAGTGGGACTACCCGCAGTGCGAGTCGCTCGGCCTGCTGAAGATGGACTTCCTCGGCCTGCGCAACCTGACGATCATGGACGACGCCGTCAAGATGGTGAAGTCCAACAAGGGCATCGACCTCGACCTGCTGGCCCTGCCGCTCGACGACCCGAAGACCTTCGAACTGCTCCAGCGCGGCGAGACCCTCGGCGTCTTCCAGTTCGACGGCGGCCCCATGCGCTCGCTGCTGCGTCTGATGAAGCCCGACAACTTCGAGGACATCTCCGCCGTCTCCGCGCTCTACCGTCCCGGCCCGATGGGCATGGACTCGCACACCAACTACGCGCTGCGCAAGAACAAGCTCCAGGAGATCACCCCGATCCACAAGGAGCTGGAGGAGCCCCTCGAAGAGGTCCTCGCGGTCACCTACGGCCTGATCGTCTACCAGGAGCAGGTGCAGAAGGCCGCCCAGATCATCGCCGGGTACTCGCTCGGCGAGGCCGACATCCTGCGCCGTGTGATGGGCAAGAAGAAGCCCGAGGAACTGGCGAAGAACTTCACCATCTTCCAGGCCGGCGCCCAGCGGAACGGCTACAGCGACGAGGCCATCCAGGCCCTGTGGGACGTGCTGGTCCCGTTCGCCGGCTACGCGTTCAACAAGGCGCACTCGGCCGCGTACGGACTGGTGTCGTACTGGACCGCCTACCTCAAGGCCAACCACCCCGCCGAGTACATGGCCGGGCTGCTGACCTCGGTCAAGGACGACAAGGACAAGTCGGCCGTCTACCTCAACGAGTGCCGGCGCATGGGCATCAAGGTGCTCCCGCCGAATGTCAACGAGTCGGTGCACAACTTCGCCGCCCAGGGCGACGACGTGATCCTGTTCGGCCTGGAGGCCGTGCGCAACGTCGGCACCAACGTGGTCGAGTCGATCATCCGCAGCCGCAAGGCCAAGGGCAAGTACGCCTCCTTCCCCGACTACCTCGACAAGGTCGAGGCGGTCGCGTGCAACAAGCGCACCACGGAGTCGCTGATCAAGGCGGGCGCCTTCGACACCATGGGGCACACCCGCAAGGGCCTCACCGCGCAGTACGAGCCGATGATCGACAACGTGGTCGCGGTCAAGCGCAAGGAGGCCGAGGGCCAGTTCGACCTGTTCGGCGGGATGGGCGAGGACGACACCAGCGAACCGGGCTTCGGGCTGGACGTCGAGTTCACCACCGACGAGTGGGACAAGACGTATCTGCTCGCCCAGGAGCGGGAGATGCTCGGCCTGTACGTCTCCGACCACCCGCTGTTCGGTCTGGAGCACGTGCTGTCCGACAAGGCCGACGCGGGCATCGCCCAGCTCACCGGCGGCGAGCACGCGGACGGCGCGGTCGTCACCATCGGCGGCATCATCTCGGGCCTCCAGCGCAAGATGACCAAGCAGGGCAACGCCTGGGCCATCGCCACCGTGGAGGACCTCGCGGGCTCCATCGAGTGCATGTTCTTCCCGGCCACCTACCAGCTGGTGTCGACCCAACTCGTCGAGGACGCCGTGGTGTTCGTCAAGGGCCGGCTCGACAAGCGCGAGGACGTCCCGCGGCTGGTCGCGATGGAGCTCCAGGTCCCCGACCTGTCCAACGCGGGCACCAACGCGCCGGTGATCCTCACCATCCCGGCCACCCGGGTCACCCCGCCGATGGTCAGCAGGCTCGGTGAGATCCTCAGTCACCACAAGGGCGACAGCGAGGTCCGCATCAAGCTCCAGGGACCGACCAGGACCACGGTGCTGCGCCTCGACCGGCACCGGGTGAAGCCGGACCCGGCCCTGTTCGGCGATCTGAAGGTGCTGCTCGGCCCGGCCTGTCTGGCCGGCTGAGCGGACGTCCGGCTTCCCGCGTCCGGCTTTCCCGCCTTTGACGCGCGAGGGGCGCATCCGTGTACGGATGCGCCCCTCGGTGTCGTGTCCGGGCCTTGGCGGCCCGATGGGCTCAACAGCCCTTTATGAAGATGTCAGTTGTGGCCGAATCGCTTCTGCTTGCCCTTGCGTGCCATGTCGCCGGGGGTGATCTGCTGCGAGGCCCTTTGTTCGGCCTGCGACTCCATCGACGACTGGTGCGCGGCCTGCTGACTGCGCTCGGACTGCGGCTGCTTTCGCTCACGGTTCTTGTTCTTGGCCATGGTGCTCTGCCTCCTGAGGGGGATCTAGGGGCCAGGGCCGGGACCAGATTCACATAAGCTGACATCAAGCGCATTTTGGATAATTACCGTGTGTGACGCGGGTTGTCGGAGAGCCACACCGGGCCGTGATGTCCCGAAACGCCACGCCGAAGATCGAGTTCGAGCCGTTAACCTCCGCGTGGTCGGGCAGACTCGAAGGAAGCCTGAAACAAACCTCCCGGGAAGAGGGTGAGTCGCGTGGATCGCTGCATCGTCCTGGTGGACGCCGGTTATCTCCTGGGGGCCGCGGCCAGTCTGCTCGCCGGGGAACCCTCGCGATCCCGTATCACCGTCGATCACGCCGCCCTCATCCAGGGGCTGCGCGAGCGTGCCGAGTCCGACACGGAACGGCAGCTGCTGCGCATCTACTGGTTCGACGGTGCCCCCGACCGCGTCCCCCAGCCCGAGCACCGCAGACTGCGGGTGATGCCCCGGGTCACGGTCCGGCTGGGCGCGCTGACCCGCAGCGACGGCCGCTGGGCCCAGAAGGGCGTGGACGCCGCGATGCACGCCGAACTGACCGAGCTGGCCCGCAATCGCGCCTGCTCCGACATCGTCCTCGTCACCGGCGACGGCGACCTGCTGCCGGGCATGATGGCCGCCAAGGAGCACGGCGTCGCCGTCCACCTGTGGGCCGTGCAGGCCGCCGACGGCGACTACAACCAGTCCGAGGACCTGGTCGCCGAGGCCGACGAGCGCCGCGTCCTGGACCGCACCTGGATCACCAAGGCCGTCCGCGCCAAGGACCTCGGCGGAGTCTGCGCACCGCAGCCCGTGCCGCGGCCCGAGATCGCCGCGATCCTGTCCGCGCCGCTGCCCGACTCGGGCCTGACGGCGGCGTCCGAGCCGTCCGCCGAGGCCCCGGAGCACGCGGCCGCCGCCCAGAACGGCACCCAGGAACCGGCGTCCGCGCCCAAGGGCGTCCCCACCCCCAAGGACCTGGCCGCCCTGCGCGCCCCCGGTGCGCACCCCGTCCAGCACCCCACGACCGCCACCCTGCGCTGGTCCTCCGACAAGGGCTGGGTCGACCGCCCCGGCGGCACCGCCGCCGAACCCCCCGAGGTCGCCTCGATGCCGACGCTCGCCCAGCTGACCACGGCCGAGCAGCGCTGGGCCGACCGCGAGGAGGACATCACCACCGTCGGCGGGGACCCCTACGAGGTCGGCCAGGTCTTCGCCCGCCGGTGGATGGAGCGCCTCGGCGACCAGGGCGGCCACCGGCAGAAGCTGTCCGGGATGTACCCGCGGATCCCGCACCGCATCGACGGCGAGCTGCTGCGCTACGCGGCCCGCTTCGGACTGCTGGCCCACAAGGACGACCAGATCGACGAGCACGACCGGTACGCCATCCGGGCGGGTTTCTGGCGGGAGATCGACGTCCGCACGGGCGCGGAGCACGCCCCGGCCGGGGAGTGAACGGGGGCGGCGAACCCGCCCCGAGCGCCGGTCGGCGTCCCGGACCCCGTAGTCTCGTCCCTTGTGAGTACGCGCGCGACACCGGACCTTCCAGACAGTGGTGGGGTCGTGTGCGCCGTGCGCGGGCTGACCAAGACGTATCCGGCGCTGCGGGGCAGACGCGGCACTCCCGGCACACCCGCGGTGCGGGCCACCGACGACGTGCGCCTGGAGGTGCGGCGCGGTGAGATCTTCGGCCTGCTCGGCCCCAACGGCGCCGGGAAGACCTCGCTCGTACGACAGCTCACGGGGCTGATGCGACCCGACAGCGGCACCGTCGAGATCCTCGGCCACGACATCGTGCGCCACCCGGAGCGTGCCGCACGGCTGCTCGCCTACCTCGGCCAGGAGTCCACCGCCCTCGACGAGCTCACCGTCTCGCTCGCCGCCGAGACCACCGGACGGCTGCGCGGCCTCGACGCGCACCGGGCGCGGGCCGAGCGCGACGCCGTGCTCGACGAACTCGGGCTCGCGCCGATCGCCGGCCGGCCGCTGAAGAAGCTGTCCGGCGGCCAGCGGCGGCTCGCCTGCTTCGCCACCGCGCTCGTCGGGGAGCGGCCGCTGCTCGTGCTCGACGAGCCGACCACCGGCATGGACCCGGTGGCCCGGCGGGCCGTGTGGGGCGCCGTCGACCGGCGGCGGGCCGAGCGCGGCACCACCGTCCTGCTGGTCACCCACAACGTCATCGAGGCCGAGACCGTCCTCGACCGGGTCGCCGTCCTCGACAGGGGACGGGTGATCGCCTGCGACAGCCCGGCCGGGCTCAAGGAGCAGGTCGCGGGCGAGGTGCGGGTCGAGCTGGTGTGGCGGGAACGCCCGCCGCTGGAGGTGCCCGAGGTGGCCGCGCTGCGCGACCGGGTCGCGGAGTCCGGACGCCGCTGGACGCTGCGGCTGGCGCCCGAGGAGGCGCGCGCGGTCGTCGCCACCGTCACCGGCGGGGCCGCCTTCGCCGCCCTGGACGACTTCACCCTCGCCACGCCCAGCCTGGAGGACGTGTACCTGGCGCTGGGCGGCGCCGCGCGGCAGGGGCTGGTGAGGGCGTGAGCACTCCCACGGCCTCATCCGTACCGAACGGGGCGAGCACCGCAGTGAACCAGAGTGAAGGGGAGCAGCGCGACGTGAGTGTCGTACCCGCCGAGGTTCTGCCGGGTGGCGTCCTGGCCGTGCAGGAGGCGGCGCCGCAGGCCGCCGAACTCGGGCCGCGTGCGCGGCTGTGGCCGGCGCTGGCGGCCGTGTACCGGGCCCAGCTGTCCCGGGCCCGGGTGGCCAGGATCCCGCTGCTGTTCGTGGCGACCTTCCAGTCCGTCGGCATCCTGATCATGATGCGGGGCGTCGTCGACGGCGGCAGCGAGGCGGAGTCCGTGGTGGCCGGCTCGTCGGTCCTCGTCGTCGCCTTCGTGGCGCTGAACCTGCTCGCCCAGTACTTCGGGCAGCTGCGCTCCAGCGGCGGCCTCGACCACTACGCGACCCTCCCGGTGCCCCCGGCCGCGGTCGTGCTCGGCGCGGCCGGCGCGTATGCGTCGTTCACCGTGCCGGGGACCGTGGTCACCGCCGTGTTCGGCTGCGTGCTGTTCGGGCTGCCCATGGGCAACCTCTGGATCCTCGCCGCGGTGATCCCGCTCGCCGGTGCCGCGCTCGCCGGGCTCGGTGCCGCGCTCGGACTGCTGGCGCCGCGGCCGGAGCTGGCCACCGTGCTCGGGCAGCTCGGCATGTCGGCGGCGCTGCTGCTCGGTGTGCTGCCGCCCGAGCGGATGCCCGAGGCCGTCCGGTTCGCCCGGGACCTGCTGCCGTCGACCTACGGCGTGGAGGCTTGTGCGCGGACCTTCTCGGCGCACCCCGACTGGGCCCTCGTACTCGGTGACCTGGCCGTGTGCGCACTGGTCGGCGTCGTCTCGCTGGCCGTGGCGACCCGGGCGTACCGCCGGGCCGCGGTCCGGTGACGCGCCGCGCCGACGGGCCTGGCACGATGTCAGGGTGACCGCACCACTGACTCCGCCTCCGCCGCCGCACGAACAGCCCCCGCACGACGCGTGGCCGCCGTCGCCCGGCGGGTACGGCGGGCCGGCTCCCGCGCCGCAGGACGACCTGTACGGACAGGACGGTCCCGGTATGCGGGCCGAGGTGATCGAGGCCGTCGTCGTCACCCTGGCGGTCGCGGTGACCGGTGTGCTGCTGGGGCTGGTGTGGTGGTGGCTGGCGCCGCACGTGCCGCTGGTCGGCGACGTGGGCGAAGGCCGCTGGGCCGTCTACCTCAAGGACACCGAGGGCGAGCAGGCGATCGGCGTGGACGGAACGTTCACGCTGCTGGCGCTGGCCTTCGGGGCCGTGAGCGCGCTCGGCGTGTTCCTGTGGCGCCGGCGCGGCGGGGTGCCGCTGGTCGTGGCGCTCGGTGTGGGCGGGCTGCTCGGGGCCCTGCTGGCGTGGCGGGTCGGGGTGTGGCTGGGACCCACCTCGGACGTGCTCGCGCACGCCAAAGCCGTGGGCAAGGGCGTGACGTTCTCCGCGCCGCTGAAGCTGGGGGCGAAGGGCGCGCTGCTGGCCTGGCCCCTGGCGGCTCTGGTGGTGCACATGGGGCTGATGGGCCTGTTCGGGCCGCGGGACCCCGACCCGTACGCGTATCCGCACCAGCAGCCGCCGTCGCCGTACGGGGAGCCGAAGAAGTAGACCGCGGTGCGGGCGGCGGGTGCGGCAGGGTTTCCCCGCTCCCGTCGCCCTTTGTCGTGGGCGGGGCCGACGCCCCGCCGTCGCCTGCCGTCACCGGGGCCTGCCGCCCCGGACGCACGCCGTCGGCCTCGAGGCCCCCGCGGGCTTCGTGCCCCGTGGGCTCCATGCCCTCGCGGGGCCTATGCCGGGCGCCTGCCGTGGTTCGAGTGGCCCTTCCTGACGCGCCACTTGCGCTTGCGTGTTCGCTTCGACATGTCCCTCGTACTTAACCGAGGAAGCCGCCGCCGTCGAGGGGTCAGGCGCGGCCGATGGGCGCCAGGGTCGCGGCCGTGAGGCCGGCGAGGTCGGCGGGGGAGAGTTCCACCTCCAGGCCGCGGCGGCCCGCGGAGACGCAGATGGTGGAGTGGCCGGTGGCCGAGTCGTCCAGGACGGTACGGAGCTTCTTGCGCTGGCCGAGCGGGGAGATGCCGCCGCGGACGTACCCCGTGGTGCGCTCCGCCAGGGCCGGGTCCGCCATGACCGCCCGCTTGCCGCCGACCGCCGACGCCAGGGCCTTCAGGTCGAGCTGGCCCGCCACGGGGACCACGGCCACCGTCAGCGCGCCGTCCACGTCCGCCACCAGCGTCTTGAAGACGCGCTCGGGGGAGACCCCCATGGCCTCGGCCGCCTCCTCGCCGTAGGACGGGTGGGCGGGGTCGTGCTCGTAGGCGTGGACCGTGTAGTCCACGCCGGCCGCGGTCAGCGCCACGGTCGCGGGCGTGCCGCCCGGCTGCTGCTTCTTCGCCTTCTTCGCCATGCCGGCCGGCTCCTCGGGGTGCGTTCGTACGTCAGTTCAGGCTGGTCGGGGTGCGTGTCAGCTCCGACGCGGGCAGCGACGGCAGATTGCGGATGATGGCCGTCTCGGAGCGCAGCAGCTTCAGCTCGTCCCGCAGCCGGGACGCGGTGTCGGGGGCCTGGAGCAGCCGCTGCTTGGTGGGCGTGTCGAGCATGATCGCGGCCGCCACCAGGTAGGACACCACGGACGGTTCGTCGGGCAGGTCCGCACCCGTCGTCAGGGACCGCTCCCGGGCGCCCGCCAGCCGCTTCTGGTACTGCTTGAACGCCCGCAGCACACCCTCGGCCAGTGCCCCGGCCTCGTCGCCCGGCTCCTCCGGGAGCTCCTCCAGCTCGGCCGTCAGGAACGGCCCGGACGCGTCCACGGACACCAGGCGCACCCGGGTGGTGCCGGTCGCCAGCACCTCGAAGGTGCCGTCCGCCCGCTCCCGGATCGTCGCCGCGTCGGCGATGCAGCCGATGCCGTGGAACGCCTTCGCCGGGTCCGCGCCGAAGCCCGCGGCCGGCCCGCGCTCGGGCACGGCGGTCGGGTCCGGCATGCCCGGCGCGCTGGGCGCCACTTCATGGCCGTCGCGGATGGTCACGACGGCGAACCGGCGCGGTTCGTCCTCGGGGGTCTTCAGCAGCTCGCGCATCATGGCGCGATAGCGCTCCTCGAAGATGCTGAGCGGCAGGACGAGACCCGGGAAGAGCACCGAGTTCAGGGGGAAGAGCGGAAGCCGGACGGTGGTCACGGCGCAGAAGCCTAATGGCCGACGGAGCGGTCGCGGTCGCCGCGCCCGTTCCGTGGACGCCGGCCGGGCTCCGCCCAGGGCGTCCGCAGGGCGTTCTCGCGCACTTCCAGGAACCGTCCCAGTGGGTCGTCGGAGACCCGGTCCCAGGGGAAGGAGGTGACGTAAGGGCCGGTCAGCCGCAGCTGTTCCCGGGCGTCCGCCTGGCGGCCGAGACGCACCAGGACGTAGACCGCGAGGTTGCGGATCTCCGCGGGCCAGGGGTCGGCCGCCGGGTGCCGGGCGGACAGCGCGAGCGCCCGGTCGGCCGCGGCGTCCAGCCGCTCGCGCGGCACCGCGGGGCCGCAGCCGTCGGTGAGGTAGGTGAAGGCCGCGCGCAGCGGCAGCGCCTGGACGAGCGAGTCGGACGGCGCGTCCTGGGCGGCCCGCTCGGCGAAGTCGAAGCACTCGCGGTGCGAGCCGTGCCAGGCGCCCGCGAGGTACTTCAGGGCCGCCACATGACAGCCGTGGTGGTGCGGTGAGCGGCGGACCGCCGCCTCCCACAGCTCCCCGAAGTAGCGGTGTCCGGCGCGCGAACCGCGCGCGTGGTCCAGCGCCAGCCGCCACGGCACCGGGTCGCGGTCGTCGCTGCGCGCGGCGGCCGTGATCAGCGGGCTGGCGGACCGCAGCAGCTCCGTGCGGGCCGGGGAGTCCCAGACGCGGCGCACCGCGAGCTGGGCGCCGACCAGCAGCACGTCCGGGTCGCCCGGGGCGGCGGCGCGCCAGTTCTCGAACCATTCGTCGCGGCAGTGGGCGAAGGACGCGAGGCGTATCACGTACCGGTCGCGGCTCTCCCAGTCGGCATGGCGGCGGGTGGCGGCGAGGAGCCCGGCGGCCGGCCCGTACTCGCCCCGGGCGGCCGCGACCAGTGCCGGGGCCACGCGTTCGTCGGGCGCGTCGAGGAGCACCTCGTCGTCGGGAGGTCCGGCGACCGGGCGGGGGGCAGCGGTTCTCATCCGCGACGCCCGGATGAAGGGGGGCAGCAGAGCCATGGTGCCGCCCATTGAAAAGCCGCAGGTCGTGGCCGCGCCAGAGGCTCCACGGAAGAATTGGAAAGTTGTACGACCGATGGTCAAGGACGGGTAAAACGTAGTGATCAAGCATCTGTGGACCGGCTGTGAGCGTACCGGGGGTAAGGGTCGGTGGCCCGGCTGCCGGGCCACGCCCCCGCACGGCCCGGGGGGCCGTACGGGGGGCCGCGCGGGCCCCGCCTCGCAGCTCGGCCCCGCAGCCCCTCTCGCGCGCTTCGCAGCCCCTCCCGCGCGCCTCGCGGCCCGCCCGGCCGTCGCGCGGCCGCCCGTGGACGGTCCGTCGCGCGGCGGCCGTGTGCCTGCCCGTACGCCGTTCCTACGCCATACGTCGTACGCCGTCCATACGTCGTCCGGCCGGTCGCGGACGGTCCGTCGGGTGGGGGTGTGCGGGCACCCGCCCGCCTCGGCCGGGCGCGGACGTCGTGGCGAGGCCCCCGGGAGCCCGTCCGCGCGGCTCCCGGGCGTCAGCTGCGCCGGAGCATCCGGGTGGCCCCCGTCGCCACCGTCGTCGCCAGGACCCAGCCGAGCAGGATCATCGCCGCCGCCAGCCACTGCCGGCCGCCGCTGAGCTGCCACTGGTCGGCCTGGCCCAGGTCGATGACCGGCAGCAGCAGGTCCAGGGCGAACAGGGCCGGATCCCACTCCGGATGCCCGTCGCCGTTGACCGGCGGGCGCCCGGCGCGGGCGAAGGCGAGCGTCCCGGCCGCCCACAGCACCGCCATCCATACCGCTGCCCGTCCCGGCCGATAGCCGTAGGCGACCGTCCAGTCCTGCGCGTACCCCCAGAGCTTGGCGGCCGGCGGCAGGGTCTCCCGGCGGTGGCGCTGCTTGGCGAGGAGCACCTCCCGGGCGTCCTCGTCCTCGCCGCTCTCGCGCAGCACGGCCGCGAGCCGCTCGTACGGCTCCGGGTTGTACTCGGCGGTCGCCGCGGCCACCCACCCCAGGCGCTCGGTCAGCGGGAACGGGCCGTGCGGCACGAGGTTCTCGTACGAGAAGCCGCCCATGTGCAGCCGGCCGGGGCCCGGCCAGCTGGCCGCCCGGTCGACGAGGTTGACGATCCGCGCCCCGGACAGCACGACCGTGCCGCGCTGCGGCCGCTCCCCGAGGAAACGCAGCTCGGGGGTCTGCACCCGCAGCAGCGACAGCGCCTGGTCGTCGGTGAGCAGGAACCGGGCCCGCTCCAGGTCGATCGCGTCCCCGAACCGCCCGTCGTCCAGCCGCAGCCCGCCCCGGCACTCGAACCGCTGCACCCGCGTGCCTTGCGGCGGGGTCGCGCCGTTCGGCACCTGGGCGCCCACGCCCGCCGGGGTCAGGTACAGCGTGCGCCCGACGGTCAGCTGGGGCGCGTTCAGGGCGAACCGGGTGTACGGGTTGGCCAGCTGCGCGCCGCGCAGACTCAGCGACACGCCCACCGTCGCGGCGCGCAGGCTCAGCTCGCCGTGCGACTCCAGGAGCTCGGCCTGCAGGTCCTGCCCCACCGACATGCCGTCGGCGGCTATCGAGCGGCCGCTGCGGTCGCGGTCGACGACGGCCTCGTTGAGCAGCAGGTCCGTGCCGATGTGCGCGTCGGTGAGCCGGACCCCCTGGTGGAAGCGGCAGCGCGGCAGATGCAGGTCGCCCTCGGTGTGCACCCGGGCCGCCTCCAGCCGCGGCACCGCGCAGTTCACCAGGCGGGCGGTCGTGAAGCGGGCCTCCGGCAGCAGCACCTCCCGCTCGAAGCGGCAGTTCTTCAGCTCCATGTACGGCACCACCGTGCCGCCGGCGAGATCCAGCACCCCGCTGATCTGCACCCCGGCCAGTTTCAGCGACGCCACCCGCCCGGCCAGCGCGGGCGGCCCGTCCAGCAGCAGCCAGGCCAGTATCCGGGCCCGTACGGTCCGCTCGGGTCCCCAGGGGTGCCCCCCGTGCGGGTCGTCGACGGCCGCCTCCCCGCTGCTGAGGTCGTACACGGTGCCGTTGCGGAACGACTGCCACATGCCGGCCTCGGCGGCGGTCAGATCGTCCGGCAGATCCCCGGTGCGGGTCTGGGTCCCCTCGGTCACGGTTCTTCACTCCCTCCCCGGCTACTCGCGGGTCGCTTCGCCGCACAGGCGTTGATGCCCGCTGAGTGACGCGCCGAACGCAAGACGTGAAGGGGATCTTCCGGGTTCGGGCGGAATGCGCCACCTGCCCGGGCCGCCGCTCTGTATCAGCCATTGATACGCGCGGACGGCGTCCGATCCGGGTCTGCGAGAATTGAGTCCGTGATCTCCCGAATCGATCTGCGCGGCGACGCCCTCCCCGAGGGCCTCGCCCTGCGCGACCTGCTGCCCCGAGCCGACTTCGACGTCTCGGCCGCCCTGGAGAAGGTGCGTCCGATCTGCGAGGCCGTGCATCATCGGGGCGACGCGGCACTGATCGACTTCGCCGAGAAGTTCGACGGCGTACGCCTGGAGTCCGTACGCGTCCCGGCCCGGGCGCTGGCCGACGCGCTGGAGCAGCTCGACCCGGCCGTGCGCGCGGCCCTGGAGGAGTCCGTCCGGCGCGCCCGGCTCGTGCACCGCGCCCAGCGCCGTACGACGCACACGACCCAGGTGGTGCCCGGCGGCTCGGTGACCGAGAAGTGGGTGCCGGTCGACCGGGTCGGGCTGTACGCGCCCGGCGGCCGGTCCATCTACCCCTCCTCCGTGATCATGAACGTGGTGCCCGCGCAGGAGGCCGGTGTCCCGTCGGTCGCGCTCGCCTCGCCGGCCCAGGCCGAGTTCGGCGGGCTGCCGCACCCCACGATCCTCGCCGCCTGCGCCCTGCTCGGCGTCGACGAGGTCTACGCGGCGGGCGGCGCCACCGCCGTCGCGATGTTCGCGTACGGCACCGAGTCCTGCCCGCCCGCCAACATGGTCACCGGACCCGGCAACATCTGGGTCGCCGCCGCCAAGCGCTTCTTCACCGGGAAGATCGGCATCGACGCCGAGGCCGGACCGACCGAGATCGCGATCCTCGCGGACGCCACGGCCGACCCGGCGCACGTCGCCGCCGACCTGATCAGTCAGGCCGAGCACGACCCGCTCGCGGCCGCCGTCCTCGTCACCGACTCGGTCGAACTGGCGGACGCGGTGGAGCGGGAGCTCCAGCCGCAGGTCGAGGCCACCAAGCACATCGACGACCGGATCCTGCCCGCACTCAAGGGCAGGCAGTCGGCGATCGTGCTCGTCGACGGCGTCGAGGAGGGCCTGCGGGTGGTCGACGCCTACGGCGCCGAGCACCTGGAGATCCAGACGGCCGACGCCGCCGCCGTCGCCGACCGGGTGCGCAACGCCGGCGCGGTCTTCGTCGGCCCCTGGGCGCCGGTGTCGCTGGGCGACTACGCGGCCGGCTCCAACCACGTGCTGCCGACCGGCGGCTGCGCCTGCCACTCCTCGGGTCTGTCCGTGCAGTCGTTCCTGCGCGGCATCCACATCGTCGACTACACGAAGGACGCGCTGGCCGAGGTCGCGCATCACGTGGTCACGCTGGCGGAGGCGGAGGACCTGCCCGCGCACGGCGCGGCGGTCAAGGCGAGGTTCGGCTGGAAGGTGCCCGGCAAGTGACGTTCGGAATCGACGATCTGCCCGTCCGCGACGAGCTGCGCGGTCAGTCCCCCTACGGCGCGCCCCAGCTCGACGTGCCCGTACGGCTGAACACCAACGAGAACCCCTACCCGCTGCCCGAGGTGCTGGTCGAGCGGATCACCGAGCGGGTGCGCGCGGCCGCCCGGGACCTCAACCGCTACCCGGACCGGGACGCCGTCGAGCTGCGCACCAGGCTCGCCGCGTACCTGACGGAGACCGCCGGCCACCCGGTCGGCCTCGCGAACGTCTGGGCCGCCAACGGCTCCAACGAGGTCATCCAGCAGCTGCTCCAGGCCTTCGGCGGACCGGGCCGTACGGCCATCGGCTTCGAGCCGTCGTACTCGATGCACGCGCTGATCGCGCGCGGCACCGGCACCGGCTGGATCTCCGGCCCGCGAAGCGCCGACTTCACGATCGACCTCGCCGCCGCCGAGCGGGCGATCGCCGAGAACCGGCCGGACGTCGTGTTCATCACGACCCCCAACAACCCCACCGGCAACGCGGTCCCGCCCGAGACGGTCCTCGCGCTGTACGACGCCGCCCAGGCGGCCAGGCCGTCGATCGTGGTCGTGGACGAGGCGTACGTCGAGTTCAGCCACGGCGCCTCGCTGCTGCCGCTGCTCGAAGGACGGCCGCACCTCGTCGTCTCGCGCACCATGTCGAAGGCCTTCGGCGCGGCGGGGCTGCGCCTGGGCTATCTCGCCGCGCACCCGGCGGTGGTCGACGCCGTGCAGCTGGTCCGGCTGCCGTACCACCTGTCGGCCGTCACCCAGGCGACCGCGCTGGCGGCCCTGGAGCACACCGGCACCCTGCTGAAGTACGTCGAGCGGCTGAAGGAGGAGCGGGACCGGCTGGTCCGCGAGCTTCGGGCGATCGGCTACGAGGTCACCGAGTCGGACGCGAACTTCGTGCAGTTCGGGCGGTTCGAGGACGCCCACGACGTCTGGCGCAAGATCCTCGACCAGGGGGTCCTGGTGCGCGACAACGGCGTACCGGGATGGCTGCGGGTCACCGCAGGCACCCCGCAGGAGAACGACGCGTTCCTCGACGCGGTCCGTGAACTGAAGAAGGAGCAGAGAGCATGAACCGCGTGGGACGCGTGGAGCGGACGACCAAGGAGACGGGTGTCCTGGTCGAGATCGACCTCGACGGCACCGGCAGGACGGACATCTCCACCGGTGTCGGCTTCTACGACCACATGCTCGACCAGCTCGGCCGGCACGGTCTGTTCGACCTGACCGTGAAGACCGAGGGCGACCTGCACATCGACTCGCACCACACCATCGAGGACACCGCCCTCGCGCTCGGCGCCGCCTTCAAGCAGGCGCTCGGCGACAAGGTGGGCATCTACCGCTTCGGCAACTGCACGGTCCCGCTGGACGAGTCCCTCGCCCAGGTCACCGTCGACCTCTCCGGCCGCCCCTACCTCGTGCACACCGAGCCCGAGAACATGGCGCCGATGATCGGCGCGTACGACACCACGATGACCCGGCACATCCTGGAGTCCTTCGTGGCCCAGGCGCAGATCGCGCTGCACGTGCACGTGCCGTACGGACGCAACGCCCACCACATCGTCGAGTGCCAGTTCAAGGCGCTCGCGCGGGCGCTTCGCTACGCGAGCGAGCGCGACCCGCGCGCCGCCGGCATTCTTCCCTCCACGAAGGGCGCGCTGTAACCCATGACCGGTCTGTCCGCCATCCTGATCGTCGTCGGGCTCTTCCTCGTCGGCGGTATCTACTCCTTCGTGAAGCAGGAGATGCCCAAGAGCCTCATCGTGCTGCTGTCCATCGCCGCCGCCATGTGCCTGGTGGCCGGTGTCGTACGGCTGGAGGTGTGGAATTGAGCACTCCCAAGAAGGTCGTCGTCTTCGACTACGGCTTCGGGAACGTGCGTTCCGCCGAACGCGCCCTCGCGCGCACCGGTGCCGAGGTCGAGATCACGCGTGACTTCGACACCGCCATGAACGCCGACGGCCTGCTGGTGCCGGGCGTCGGCGCCTTCGCCGCCTGCATGAACGGCCTGCGCGCCGCCCGCGGCGACTGGATCATCGACCGCCGGCTGTCCGGCGGCCGCCCGGTGATGGGCATCTGCGTCGGCATGCAGATCCTGTTCGCCCGCGGCATCGAGCACGGGGTGGAGACCGAGGGCCTCGACGAGTGGCCCGGCTCGGTCGAACCGCTCCAGGCCGAGATCGTCCCCCACATGGGCTGGAACACCGTCGACGCGCCGGCCGGCTCCGAGCTGTTCGCCGGCCTGGACGCCGACGCGCGCTTCTACTTCGTGCACTCCTACGCGGTCCACGACTGGTCCCTGGAGACGCACAACCCGACCATGAACGCGCCCAAGGTGACCTGGTCGACGCACGGCAAGCCGTTCGTGGCCGCGGTGGAGAACGGGGCCCTGTGGGCGACGCAGTTCCACCCCGAGAAGTCCGGCGACGCCGGAGCCCAGCTGCTGAACAACTGGATCGGAACCCTCTGATGGCCTCGAAGCTCGAACTCCTCCCCGCCGTCGACGTCCGTGACGGCCAGGCCGTCCGCCTGGTGCACGGCGAGTCCGGGACGGAGACCTCGTACGGCTCTCCTCTGGAGGCCGCCCTCGCCTGGCAGCGGTCGGGTGCCGAGTGGCTGCACCTGGTCGACCTGGACGCCGCGTTCGGCACCGGCGACAACCGCGCCCTGATCGCCGAGGTCGCCCGCGCCATGGACATCAAGGTGGAGCTGTCCGGCGGCATCCGCGACGACGACACCCTCGCCGCCGCGCTCGCCACCGGCTGCACCCGCGTCAACCTGGGCACGGCCGCGCTGGAGACCCCCGAGTGGGTCGCCGAGGTCATCGCCCGGCACGGCCACAAGATCGCGGTGGGCCTCGACGTCCGCGGCACCACCCTGCGCGGCCGCGGCTGGACCCGCGACGGCGGCGACCTGTACGAGACGCTGGCCCGTCTCGACAAGGAGGGCTGCGCGCGGTACGTCGTCACCGACATCGCCAAGGACGGCACCCTCCAGGGACCCAACCTGGAACTGCTGCGCAACGTCTGCGCCGCCACGGATCGCCCGGTCGTGGCGTCCGGCGGCGTGTCGTCCCTGGACGACCTGCGGGCCATCGCCGAGCTGGTACCCCTCGGAGTCGAGGGCGCCATCGTCGGCAAGGCCCTGTACGCCAAGGCGTTCACCCTGGAAGAGGCCCTGGAGGCCACATCGTGATTCAGGACACCGTGTCATGACGTCCGAGGCCGTGCGACGGGCGCAGAGCGGAAGCCCCTGGGAGGAGTCCCTCGGCTTCGCGCGCGCCGTCGCGGCGGGCGACCGCGTACTGGTGGCGGGCACGACGTCCTTCAAAGGCCGCGTGCTGTACGGGGAGGGCGACCCGTACGAGCAGGCCAAGGTCGCCTTCACCAGCGCGGTCGAGGCGATCGGCGAGTTCGGACTCGGTATCGACGCGGTGATCCGCACGCGGATGTACCTGAGCCATGTGCGGGACGTGGAAGCCGTGGGACGCGCCCACAAGGAACTCTTCGACTCGGTGCGCCCGGTCTCGACCCTGCTGGTCGTGGAGGGCTTCGTCGACCCGCGCATCCTGGTCGAAGTGGAAATAGAAGCATTCAGAGGAGCCGTGGATTCATGACCCTGGCGGTCCGAGTCATCCCCTGCCTGGACGTGGACAACGGACGGGTCGTCAAGGGCGTCAACTTCCAGAACCTGCGCGACGCGGGCGACCCGGTCGAGATGGCGAAGGTGTACGACGCCGAGGGCGCCGACGAGCTGACGTTCCTGGACATCACCGCCTCCTCGGGCAACCGGGAGACCACGTACGACGTGGTGCGCCGCACCGCCGAGCAGGTGTTCATCCCGCTGACCGTCGGCGGCGGGGTGCGCGCCGCGGAGGACGTGGACAAGCTGCTGCGGGCGGGCGCCGACAAGGTGGGCGTGAACACGGCCGCCATCGCCCGGCCCGACCTGATCCGGGAGATCGCCGAGCGCTTCGGCCGACAGGTCCTGGTGCTGTCGGTCGACGCCCGGCGGACGCCGTCCGGAAGCTTCGAGGTGACCACGCACGGCGGCCGCAAGGGCACCGGCATCGACGCGGTCGAGTGGGCGCACCGGGCCGCCGAGCTCGGCGCCGGCGAGATCCTGCTGAACTCGATGGACGCGGACGGCACCAAGGACGGCTACGACCTGGAGATGATCGCCGCCGTCCGCAGGCATGTGACGGTCCCGGTGATCGCCTCCGGCGGCGCGGGCCGCCTCGGCGACTTCCCGCCGGCCGTGGAGGCGGGCGCGGACGCCGTACTGGCCGCCTCCGTCTTCCACTTCGGCGATCTGCGCATCGCCGAGGTCAAGCAGACCCTGCGTGAGGCGGGCCGCCCGGTGCGGTGACACCGCGTCCGCGCGGACAGCCGCCGCGAGCCCCGGTCACCCCGGTGACCGGGGCTCCCGCCATGTCCGAGAGAAAAGAGAAGCTGCGCAGAATACGGTGCACAGCTTCTCCTTCGCGTCCGGACGTGCCCGACGTGTCCGACGTGCCCGACGTACCCGACGTAGATGTATCCGAGAGGACGACCTCCCGTGACCGCCACGCTCACCGCCCCGGCCGACGCCACCTCGCGGCCGGCCCATCGCGACGGCAACGTGCTGCGCTGGCTCGGCGCCTACACCGCGTCGATGGTCGGGGACAACGTCTACTACCTCGCGCTGTCCTGGGCCGCCGTCCAGGCCGGATCGCCCTCGCAGGCCGGTCTGGTGATGGCCGTCAGCGCGGTGCCGCGGGCCCTGCTGATGCTGGGCGGGGGCGTGGTCGCCGACCGGTTCGGGCCGCGCCGGGTCGTCATCGGGAGCGACGCCGTGCGCTGCGCGGTGGTGCTCGCGGTCGCCGCGCTGCTCCTCGTCTCCGGCCCCGGGCTGTGGCCGCTGGTCGTGCTCGCCGTGGTCTTCGGCATCGTGGACGCCGTCTTCATGCCCGCGGTGGGGGCGCTGCCCGCCCGGCTGACCGGTCCGGACCAGCTCGCCCGGGTCCAGGGCCTGCGCGGTCTCGCCATCCGCTTCGCCGGTGTGGTGGGCGGGCCGCTCGGCGGTCTGGGGGTGGCCCTGGGCGGGGCCGCCGGCGCGTTCGGCCTGGCCGGACTGCTGATAGCGCTGTCGGTCCCGCTGCTGCTGTCCGTACGGACCCGGAACCTCGCGGCGCCTGCCGCGGCGACACCGGTGCGGACGGTGCCGACGGTGACCGAGGCACCGGAGGCGTCGGTGGCGGGCACGGCCGACGCGTCCGGGGCGTCCGACGTATCCGGGGCGTCCGAGACGTCCGGGGCTCCCGGTGTCGTGGCGGAGGCCGCCGCGGGCAGTCCGTGGCGGGATCTGCGCGAAGGCCTGCGCTACATCCGCGGGCACCGGGTCCTCGCGCCGCTCCTGATCGCCATCGCCCTCGGTGACCTCGGCTTCGTCGGACCGCTCAACGTCGGACTGACCCTGCTGGCCGACCAGCGCGGCTGGGGCGCCGCCGGCATGGGCGGGGTGCTCTCCGGATTCGGGGCCGGTGCGGGAATCGCCGCGCTGCTGCTGGCCGTACGCGGGCGGCTGCCGCACGCGGCGCGGGTCGCGGCGGGCGCGATCATCACCGGTTCGGCCGCGATCGGCGCGCTCGCCTTCGTACCCGACCTGACCGCGGCCATCGGCGTGGCCGTCCTCGTCGGCCTGCTCACCGGACTCAGCGGCGCGTTGTGCGGCGCCCTGCTCCAGACCCAGGCCGAACCCGCCTACCTGGGCCGCGTCAGCTCCGTCGCGGGCGTCGTCAGCCTCGGCTTCGCCCCGCTCAGCATGCCGCTGAGCGCGGCCGCCATCGGCTGGTGGGGCACCGGCCCCGTCTTCGTCACCAGCGCCGCGGTCTGCGGCCTCGGCGGTGTGGTGGTCCTGTGCAGCGGCCCGCTGCGCCGCGCCCGGCTGCCGCTCTGAAACCCGGGCGTGCGGGTGTGCGGGCGCACAAGGATGGCTCGCGTCCAGTAGGAGCGCGCCCAGCGTGCAACGGGGTCCGGCAGGCCTGTTTTCCGAGGTCGCAGGGCTCTTGAGGGCCTCGCCGAGGGGCTCGGGCACCTGGTTCCGCCGCCGGTCGAGCGGTCGTAACGTGACGGCCGTGACCGGACAGACGATCCCCCCACGTCCGCTCCGCCCGCCCAGGCTCCACGGCCGGAGCGCGGAACTGGAAGCCGTAGAAGCGCTGTCGGCCCGGCTGCGCGCCGGCCGCGGCGGCGCCCTCGTCCTCACCGGGACCCCGGGACTCGGACGCACCGCACTGCTCGCACAGGTCCGCCGCACCTTCGACGAGGGCACCGTGTGGCACGCGAGGGCGACCCGGGCCGAGAGCCGCATCCCGTACGGCGGCCTGCACGCCCTGCTCAGCTCCGCGGCCGCGGACCCCCCGCTGCGGGCACTGCGGGTGCTCGGGGCCGGGCTGGAGCCGGCCGCGCTGCTGGAACTGCTGGGCGAACGGACCTCGGGACGGCCTCTGCTGGTGTGCGTGGACGACGTACATCTGTGGGACGGGCCGTCCCGCGCGGCCCTCGGGTTCGTCGCCCGGCGGCTGGACACCGCACGTCCCATCGGCCTGCTGCTGTCCGCGGCGGCCCGCGGCCGCCCGGACGGCGAACTCGCCGGCCTGCCCCTGGTCCGCCTCGGCCCGCTCGGCCCGGCCGCGGCCGGCGCGCTCGCGGACGACCTCGCCGCCCGCCCCCTCGACCCCGCCGTACGCCGCGAACTGGTCCGCGGGACGGTCGGCAACCCGCGGCTGCTGACCGACGTCCTGGCCGGGCTCGGCCCACGGCAGCTCGGAGGCGAACTGCCGCTGCCGACACCGCTGGTCGCCCCCGACGTCCTGGTGCGGGTCTGCGGTGCGGGCCCCGGCGACCTGTCGTCCGGGACCCGGCTGCTCCTGCTGCTGGCCGCGGCCGCGCAGGAGCAGGACCCGTACGGGCACGGAGCGGACCTCCTCCTCGTCCTGCGCGCGGCCGGTGCCGCCGGGGCCGGGCGCGCGGAACTGGCCGAGGCCGAGGACGCCGGTGTGCTGCGCGTCGCCGGGGAACGTGTGGTGTTCTCCGGCGAACCGCTGCGCCGTGCGGTCCACGACGAGGTGTCACCCGCCCGGCGCCGGCAGGCCCATACGCTGCTGGCGCTGGCCCTGGCCGGTGAACGCCGACGGCTGCCGCGCCTGGTGCACCGGGCCCTGGCCGCGCCGGGCCCCGACCCCCGGCTCGCCGCCGAACTGGCGGCCGTCGCGGAGGACGACCCGAGCCGGACCCATGCCGAACGGTCCGTGGCCCTGGAGCGCGCGGCCGTCCTCACGGAGCACGACGGAGCCAGGGTCGCGCGGCTCGCCGCCGCCGCCGACCACGCCCGGCTGGCCGGTCGTCCCGCGCGGGCCCGTGAACTGCTGGCCGCGGCCCGGCCGTGGCCGGCGCACGACGCGGTGCGCGGCCGGGCGGAACTCGTCCGCGGGCTGCTCGAACTCCAGGACGGGCCCGTGGCCGACGCCTGCGAGGCGCTGCGGCTGGCGGCGGAGCTGATGGCTCCCTACGACGCGCGGCGCACCGACCTGGCGCTGCTCGCCGGGATGGAGGCGGCCTGGTCCGCGGGCGACGCGGAGTCGTATCTGCGGATCACCGGCGGATCCGGCCTGTCCGCCCCCCGCGAGGTGTCCGTGCCGCAACCGGTGCGCGCCTTGACCCCGACCGGGGCTCTGCCCGCCCTTTCCGGGGCTATGCCAGCCCAATCCGGGGTTCTGCCAGCCCAATCCGGGGTTTTGCCCGGCGTTCCTCCCCAGGCCCTTCCCGGGGCCCTTCCCCGAGTTCTTCCCGACGCCGTCCCCGGCGTCCGCTCCGAGGATCTTCCGGGAGCCCTGCCCGCCGCCGCCCCCGCCGGGACCCTTCCGGCCGTACGGCCGACCGTGGGGCCGGCCCAGACCTTCGCGGCGGAGTACCGCGCAGGGATGACGGACCTGCTGAGCGGGCGGACCGCGCGGGGCAGGCAGGCGCTGCGGCGGCTCGTGGAGCGGGGCGAGCGCGCGGGGGAGCCCGAGCTGCTGGTGTGCGCCGGTGCCGCGGCGCTGGTCGTGGGCGACCTAGCGGCCGCGTGCCGGGTGCACGCGCGGGCGCTGGCGGTCGCGCGCTCGCGCGGCCACGCCACCCTGGTCCCGCTGATGCTGGAGCGGCTGGCCTACGGCGAGCTGCGGGCCGGGCGGCACCTGCGGGCCCGGGTGCATGCCGAGGAGGGACTGCGCGCCGCCCTGCGCACCGGGCAGCGCAACATCGCCGCCCATCAGCACGCCGTCCTGGCCCTGGTCGCCTCCCTGGCGGGCGACGCCGAGACCGTGGCCGAGCACGCCGCCGCCTGCTCGGCCGTCGCCGACGCGCACGGCCTCGCCCTGGCCGCGTCGCTCGCCCAGTGGGCCCTGGCCCGTACCGACCTGAGCCGGGGCCGGGCCCCCGAGGCGGCGGCCCGGCTCGGGCCCCTGGTGCGGCCGGGCCCCTGCGGCGGCCACTTCGCGGTACGGATGCTCGCCGTGCCCTGTTACGTCGAGGCCGCCGTGCTGGCCGGCGCACCGGAGGCCGCGCCCGCGGTCGTCGAGGAGTTCGCCCGCTGGGCGGAGCAGGGCATCGACGCCGCCGCCCCGGCGCTGCTCGCCCGCTGCCGCGCCCTGCTGGAGACCGTCGAGGGCAGGGGCGAACCCGCGGCCCGCGACGGCACCCCGCCCCCCGGCGACGACCGCACCGGCCCCCACCCGGCGGAGGTCCACTACGCGCAGGCGCTGGCCCGCCACGACCTGGTGGGCGGCGACTTCGAACGCGCCCGTACCCAGCTGCTGTTCGGCAACTGGCTGCGGCGCAGGCGGCGGCCGGGCGAGGCACGGGGGCGGCTGCGCGACGCCCTGGTCGCGTTCGAACGCTGCGGGGCCGGTGCGTGGGCCCGGCAGGCACGGGCCGAACTGCGCGCCACCGGTGACGCCCCGGCCGCCGAACCCCGGGGACCGCTGGTCCGGCTGACACCGCAGCAGCTGCGGATCGCCCGGTTCGTCGCGGAGGGGGCCACCAACCGTGAGGTGGCGATGCGGCTGTCGGTGAGTCCGCGCACGGTCGACCACCATCTGCGCAATGTGTTCGCGCTCCTCGGGGTGCGCTCGCGGATCGAGCTGGCGAGGTTCGTCGACCGGGAGGACGCGTCCGGCGACCGCCCCGGGGAACCCGCCCCGGCGCGGCACGGGTTCCCGCCGCGCGAGTGACCCCCGGCGCGAGCGACCCGCCACGGCGGTCGCCTCGGTAGACCCGTCGCCCCGGGAGAGCGGTCGCCCCGGGAGAGCGGTCGCCCCGGGAGAGCGGTCGCCCCGGCACGGTGAGTGATCCGCCAGGACAGGAGATCCGGCAGGGCGGGCGGTCCGGCGGGGCGGGCGGTCCGGCGGCGCGGGCGCGGGGCCGGCGGTCGCCGGTGGAGCCGTGTGCCGCCCGCCACCTGCTGCCCGCGGTCGGAGGCGCGGATTCCCGGGGCGGCGGGGAATTTGCTCCGACACCCTGGGGACCGACCGGACGGTATGTCATCCTGCGGGACCAAGGACTGCTCCGGAGCCGCCGGCGGAGGACGAACGCCGTGCCGTGCACCGGTGCGAACCGACCCGGTGGAGGACTGCGATGCCGAACGCCGTACGAGCCCGTGTCCGGGCGGTGCCCGAGCTGCCGCCCCCCTCTCCGCCCCTGCGTTCCAGCGTCGACGCGGACGCCATAGCCGTGCTGCACCGCGCGGCCGCCGTCCTGATGGACGACCTTCCCGAGCTCACCGACCGGCTGCTCACCGTGCTCCGGGAACAGGAGCCCGCCTACCGGGCGGCCCTCGAAGCCGACCCCTCGGGCATCTGGCAGGAGGCCCACCGCTCCCTGCGCCACAACGTCGGCTCCCTGCTGCGCCCCAGGGAGTCCCGGGACGCCGCCCGGCGCTGTTCGTGGCGGATCGGCGCCGAACGGGCCGAGCAGGGGCTGCCGTTGGACGCGCTGCTGCACGCCTTCCGGCTCGGTGGTGCCCTGGTGTGGCGCGGTCTCGTCGAGGAGGCCGCGCGGCGCGACCCCGACGACGTACGCCTGCTCGTGCACGTGGCCGCCGACGTGTGGAACTTCGTCGACGAGCACTGCACGCTGGTCGCCGACGCCTACCGGCAGGTGGAGCGGCAGCTCGTCTGGCGCCGGGAGAACCGGCTGCGGCTGATGACCACCGCCCTCCTCGACGGCACCACCCGCATCGCCGATCTGCCGGACGTCGCCGCCGCGCTGGAGCTGCCCGAGCACGGCAGGTACGCGGTGGTGAGCGTGGCCGCCGCGCACCCGGCCGCCCACACCGGCACCCCGCTGCTGTCGGTGCCGCCCGGGATGCGGGCGCACTGGCACGCCGGGGCGGACGCGGAACACGCCATCGTGCACCTCGGCGAGAGCGAGCCGGCCGACCTGGTCGACCGGGTGACCGCGCCCGTCGGGGCCCGGGTCGGCATCAGCCGTGCCGTGGAGGGCCTCGCGGCGGTCGGGGACGCGCGCCGGCTCTCCGAGACCGCGCTGCGGGCCTGCCCGGAGAGCGGCGGCACGGTCCTGCTCGACGAGCATCTGCCGGCCGCCCTGCTGGTGTCCGCGCCCGCTCTGGGCGCGGCGCTGGTCCACCGGGTCCTGGGCCCGCTGCTGAGCCTCGACCCGGGCGACCGGGACCTGCTGCTGGACACGGTGTGCGTCTGGCTCGACAGCGACGGCTCCGCGCAGCGCGCGGCGACCCGGCTGTACTGCCACCGCAACACGGTCCTCAACCGGCTGCGCCGTTTCGAACAGCTCACCGGCCGCTCGCTCACCCGGCCCGCGGACGTCGTCGACACCTCGCTCGCCCTGACCGCCCGACGACTCCTCGGAGACTGACCGCCCTTACCTCCTCGGGGAGTCGACGGCCCGGCGGGTAGGGGGCGGCGGCCCGGACGGCGTCCGCTCCGGGCCGGACACCCCGTCCGGAGCGGCCCGCTGGGCAGCGGCACAACCCGTCGCCGCCGACGCTGGGAGCGGGTCCTGAGCCGCCGCCGCGCGCTGTACGCCGTCCGGTGCGCGTGCTCTCGTAGGGCCACTTCCCCCGTAGGTCCGCGTCGTGCGGAGCCGAGGAGTTGTGATGCCCTCTCTGTCATCGGACGGTACCCGGCAGGACGTGTCCCCGCCGGGCGGACCGTCCCCCGGCGACCCGCGCTCCGGCGACCCGCGCTCCGACGGGCCGTCGGTGCTGCGCGTGCGTGATCTCGACGTGGCCTACGGGCGTGCTCTGACCGCGTTGCGAGGTGTCAGCCTGGAGGTGCCCGCAGGCGGTGCCGTCGCCCTGCTCGGCGCCAACGGCGCGGGCAAGAGCACCTTGTTGCGCTCCCTGTCCGGCACCCTGCGCCTGCACCGCGGGGCGATCACCGCGGGCAGTGCCCACTACGGCGGCCTGCGGCTGGACGGGCAGAACCCGGTGGCTGCGGTGCGCGCCGGGGTCGTACAAGTCCCCGAAGGGCGGCGGGTGTTCGCCGGACTCACGGTGGACGAGAACCTGCGCGCCGGCGGACTCGGGCTGGGCCGCCGCGCCCCGGCGGTCGTCCGGGCCGCCAGGGAACGGGTCTTCGGGCTCTTCCCCCGGCTCGCGGAGCGGCGCAGGCAGCGCGCCGGACTGCTGTCCGGCGGCGAGCAGCAGATGCTCGCCATCGGGCGGGCGCTGATGGCCGCGCCCAGGCTGCTGCTCCTGGACGAACCCTCTCTCGGACTGGCCCCGCTGATGGTCGAGCGCATCGCCGAGGTGATCCGGGAGATCAACGGCCAGGGCACCTCGGTGCTGCTCGTGGAGCAGAACGCGGCGATGGCGCTGGCGCTGTGCGACCGGGCGTACGTCCTGGAGGTCGGCGAGGTACGGCTGTCCGGCCCGGCGGCCGAACTGGCCGGGACCGACGCGGTACGCCGCCTCTACCTGGGCGAGGAGGCGACCCCTGCGCCGACCCCGGCACCGGACTCCGCGTCGGTCCGGGCGTCGGCCTCCGCACCGGCCCCGGCTGCCGGGAGTGCCGCCCCGCCTCCCGAACCCGAGCGTTCCTCCGCTCCCGCTCCCGCGTCCGCCGCCGAAGGGCAGGGTGCCCCATGAGCGGCCCGCCCTTGCCCCCGCCCCTGCACGTCGAGGACGTCACGGTCAGGTTCGCCGGGCTCACCGCGCTGGACTCGGTCGGGTTCACCGTGGCGCCCGGCAGCGTGCACGCGCTGATCGGGCCCAACGGAGCGGGCAAGTCGACCTGCTTCAACGTCGTCTCCGGACTGTGCCGGCCCACCCGGGGCGGGGTCCGCCTCGGTGAGCGGGAACTCACCCGGCTGCCCCCGCACCGGATCGCCCTGCTCGGCATCGCCCGCACCTTCCAGAACATCGTCACCACGGCCGGCACGGTCGGCGACAATCTGATGCTCGGCCGCCAGGCCCTGGGCCGCGCGGGGTTCACCGCCACCGCACTGCGGCTGCCGGGCACCGTGCGCGAGCAGCGCGAGCACCGCGCGCGGGCCCGGGAGATCGCCGAACTCACCGGCCTCGGACCGCTGTTCGACACCCCGGTCGCCCTGCTGCCCTACGGCGACCGCAAACGGGTCGAACTCGCCCGCGCCCTGTGCCTGGAACCACGGGTGCTGCTGCTGGACGAACCGGTGGCCGGCATGAACTCCGGCGAACGCGCCCGCACCGTCGAGGTGCTGCGCACCGTCCGCGCCGAACTGGGCCTGTCCGTACTGCTGGTGGAGCACGACATGGGCCTCGTCATGCGGCTGGCCGACGACGTCACGGTCCTCGACTTCGGCCGCCGTATCGCCGCGGGCACCCCGGACCGGGTCCGCCAGGACCCCGAGGTGCGCCGCGCCTACCTCGGCACCCCGACCACCTCCCGGGAGCACATCGCATGAGCACCGCCCTGGACACCGTGCTGAACGGACTCGCCCTCGGCTCGGTCTACGCCCTGGTCGCCCTCGGCTTCGTCATCATCTTCAAGGCCTCTGCGGTGATGAACTTCGCCCACGGCTCGCTGCTGCTGCTCGGCGGCTATCTCACCGCGGTGCTGCACGACCGGCTCGGCTTCGCGGGCGCCCTCGCCCTTGCGGTGCTCGCCACCGCGGCGGCCGCCGGGCTGATCGACGTACTGCTGCTGCGCCGCGTCGACCCGGCCGCCGCGCATGTGCTGACCATCGTCACCATCGGCGTCGACATCCTGCTGATGACCGACCTCACCCGCCGCATCGGCGGGGACCTGCTCACCCTCGGCGACCCCTGGGGCTCCGCCGTGACCCGGCTCGGCCAGGCGACCGTCGCCGACAGCCGGATCGCCTCGATCCTGGTGTCGACGGTGGTCATCGCCGCGGTCTTCGCCGTGTTCCGGTTCACCCCCTGGGGCCTGTCGCTGCGCGCCGCCGCCGAGGACCAGGAGGCCGCCGCCCTGATGGGCATCCGGCTCGCCCGGATCCGCACCCTCGCCTGGTGCCTGGCCGGCGCGCTCGCCGCGCTCGCCGCCGTGTTCCTGGCCGCGTTCCCGGCGCCCGGCCTGGAGCGTACGACCGGACAGATCGCGCTGAAGGCGTTCCCCGCCGCGATCCTCGGCGGGATGGCCTCGCCGCCCGGCGCGCTCGCCGGAAGCCTGCTGATCGGCGTCACCGAGGCGCTGGCGGCCGGCTACCAGTCCGAACTCTCCGCGCTCGGCGCCGGGTTCGGCGACGTGGTGCCGTACGCCGTGATGGTGCTGGTGCTCCTCGTGCGGCCCGCCGGTCTCTTCGGCACCAAGGAGGCGGCCCGTGTCTAGGCGCCTCGCCGCGGCGGGCGCCGTGCTCGTCCTGTGCGCCCTGCCCTTCTACCTGGGCGCGTTCTGGCTCCAGGTCGGGCTGTTCTCGATGGCCGCCGCGCTCGGCGCCGTCGGACTCACCCTGCTCACCGGCACCGCGGGCCAGCTCTCCCTGGGCCATGCCTTCTTTCTCGCGGTCGGCGCCTACGGCTATGTCTGGCTGGCCGGGGAGCCCGGACCGGGTCTGCCGCCGCCGCTCGCCCTGGTGCTGGCGGTCTGCCTGAGCGGGGCGGCGGGCGGGCTGTTCAGCCCGGTGGCCGGCCGGGTGCGCGGTGTCTACCTGGGCGTGGCGACCCTCGCCCTCGTCTTCCTCGGCCGGCACGTGATGCTCAACGCCGACTCCCTCACCGGCGGCTTCAACGGACGCTCCGTGCCGCCGATGTCCCTGGGCGGCTTCACCTTCACCGGGACCGACCCGCAACTGACCGTGCTGGGCGTGCCGTTCGGCGCCGAGGAGCGTCTGTGGTACCTCGCGCTGGCCCTGCTCGGCGCCGGCTGGTTCGCCGCCCGCAACCTGCTCGACGGCCGCCCCGGCCAGGCGCTGACCGCGCTGCGCGACAGCGAGACCGCCGCGGCCGTGATGGGCGTCCCGGTGGCCCGCCGCCGCTCGGCCGCCTTCGTGGTCTCCTCCATGTACGCGGGCCTGGCCGGGGTCCTGCTCGCGCTCGTCTTCCGCCGGATCGTGCCCGACTACTTCGGCCTCACCCTGTCCATCGACTACCTCGCGATGATCGTCATCGGCGGACTCGGCTCGGTGGCGGGCGCCGCCGCGGGAGCCGTCTTCGTCACCGCGCTGCCCCTGCTCATGGCCCGCTACGCCGACCAGCTGCCCCTGGTCGCGGCGCCCGGCGCGCCCGGCCACGCGGTGGGCCCCACCGAGGCCGCCCGCTATCTGTACGGCGCCGCCGTCGTCCTCGTCCTGCTCTTCGCCCCCGACGGACTGAGCGGCCTGGCCCGGCGCGCCGCGGCCCTTGTCCGGCGGCGCCGCACCCCGCCCACGGCCGAGCCGCCCGCCACCCCGTCCGCCGCCGACCCCTCCGCCGGCTCCCCGGCCTCCTCAACCGCGGCCGCGGCCGCGTCCGCACCGGATCAACGACCCAAGGAGCGCACCTCGTGAACACCACGGGACGCACAGCCCTCGCCACGACCCTCGCCGTCCTGCTGCTGGCCGGCGTCGGATGCAGCACCAAGGCCGGAACCTCGGACGGGGAGGCCGCCGCGGACGGGGTGAAGACCGGCCCCGGGGTCACCGCCGACACGATCACGCTCGGCGCGCTCACCGACCTGAGCGGCCCCTACGCCACCCTCGGCAAGAGCATCGTCCAGGCCCAGCAGATGTGGGCGGACGAGACCAACGCGAGCGGCGGGATCTGCGGACGCAAGATCAAGATCGTCGTACGGGACCACGGCTACGACGTCCAGAAGGCCGTCGCCGCCTACACCGAGATCTCGCCGAACGTCCTGGCGCTGCCCCAGGTCATCGGCTCGCCCGTGGTCGCCGCCCTGCTCGACGACATCGAACGCGACCGCCTGCTGACCTTCCCGCAGGCCTGGGCCGCCTCCCTGCTCGGCAAGGACGCCGTCCAGGTGCTCGGCACCACCTACGACCTCGACATGGTGCGCGCCGTCGACTTCCTCACCCGCACCCAGGGGGTGAAGAAGGGCGACCGGATCGGGCACGTCTACTTCGAGGGCGACTACGGCGCCAACGCCCTGGAGGGCTCCACCTGGGCGGCGGGGAAGGCGGGCCTCACGATCGTCGGGCAGAAGATCAAGGCCACCGACACCGACCTCTCGGCGCAGGTCACCGCGTTGCGCAAGGCCGGGGTCAAGGCGATCCTGATCAGCGCGGGACCCGGCCAGACCGCCTCACTGGTGGGTGTCGCCGCCGCGAGCGGGCTGAAGGTCCCGGTCGTCACCAGCGCCCCCGGCTTCGCCCCGCAGCTCCTCAAGACGCCCGCCGCGCCCGCGCTGCTCGCCATGCTGCACATCGTCACGGCCGCCCCGCCGGTCAGCTCCGACCTGCCGGCCGTCACCAAGATGGTCGCGTCGTACCAGAAGAAGTACCCGGGCGAGCTGGTCGACGCGGGCACCCTTTCGGGCTACAACGCGGCCGAGCTGATGGGCCTGGACCTCAAGGCCGCCTGCGCGGCCAAGGACCTCAGCCGGGAGGGGCTGGTGAAGGCCCACCGCGCGCAGAAGTCGGTGGACAACGGCCTGGGCACCCCGGAGGACTTCTCCGACGCCTCGCGCCCGGCGGGCACGGCCGTCTACGTGACCAAGCCGGACGCCAAGGCCACCGGCGGCACCGTGCTGGCCGAGGACGCCCGCACCCTGCCCGCGGAACAGGAGTACCTGGACTCGCGCAAGCAGTGAGCCCCGGCAGCAACCGGTCCCGGTCCCGGGTCGGGGTTCGGGTTCGGGACCGGGCCAGGTGTGCGGGGCGGCTCACCGAGCTTCCGGACCCGGACCCGGTCCGGAAGCCCGGCCCGGAAGCCCGCCCCGGAAGCCCGGCCCGGAAGCCCGCCCCGGAAGCCCGGCCCGGAAGCCCGCCCCGGAAGCCCGGCCCGGAAGCCCGGTCCGGGTCAGAGGCCCAGCGCCCTGGACTCGTGCAGCTGGGTGATGGCGGCCTTCTCGCCCTCCAGTTCCACCGAGGCCACGTTCTGCCGCCCGTACACGAACAGCAGCAGTTCCGACGGTTCGCCGGTCACCGTCACGACCGGCGTGCCCTTGTGCGCCACCACCGTGCGGCCGTCCGGGCGGCGCAGCACCAGACCGGTCGGTGCCCGGCGGCCCACCAGCCGGGCCGACCGCTCCAGCCGGGACCACAGCGAGTCCTGGAACACCGAGTCCAGCTCGCGCGGTGCCCAGTCCGGCTGCGCCCGGCGGACGTCCTCCGTGTGGACGTAGAACTCCACCGTGTTCGACGCCTCGTCGACCTGCTTGAGCTGGAACGGCGAGAAGCGCGGCGGCCCGGTGCGGATCAGCTGGATCAGCTCCTCGTACGGCTTGGCCGCGAACTCCTCCATCACCTTCTCCAGGCGGGGCGCGAGCTGCTTGACCAGGATGCCCCCGGCGGCGTCGGGGCGGCGCTCCCGCACCACCACGTGCGCGGCGAGGTCACGGGTCTGCCAGCCCTCGCACAACGTGGGGGCCTGTGGACCGGTGACCTCCAAGAGGTCGGCGAGAAGGAGCCGTTCACGCTTGGCGAAGGTCGACATGCCGTTCAGCCTACGACCGCGCGCCGGGTCCGCCCAGTGGACACCGCGCCCGGAACGCCCGGATCGCGCGGCACAATGGCAGCCATGACCAGCACGCCCCCGCCCAGCAGCCTGAACCCCGAGATCGCCGCCCGCCTCAAGCGCAGCGCCGACGGTCTCGTGCCCGCCATCGCCCAGCAGTACGACACCGGCGAGGTGCTCATGCTCGGCTGGATGGACGACGAGGCGCTGCACCGCACCCTGACCACCGGCCGCTGCACGTACTGGTCCCGCAGCCGCCGGGAGTACTGGGTCAAGGGCGACACCTCCGGTCACCTCCAGTGGGTCCGCTCCGTCGCCCTCGACTGCGACGGCGACACGCTGCTGGTCAAGGTCGACCAGGTCGGCGCCGCCTGCCACACCGGGGCGCGCACCTGCTTCGACGAGGACGTACTGCTCAAGGACGCCGCGGATTCCGGCGTACCCGCCGACGGTCAGTAAGGTCAGCCGCCATGGACCTCGAGACGTTCCGCAAGCTGGCCACCGACCGCCGCGTCATTCCGGTCACCCGCAAACTCCTCGCCGACGGCGACACCCCGGTGGCGCTGTACCGCAAGCTCGCCGACGAGCGCCCCGGCACCTTCCTGCTGGAGTCCGCGGAGAACGGACGGTCCTGGTCCCGCTACTCCTTCGTCGGGGTCCGCAGCTCCGCCACGCTCACCACGCGTGACGGCCAGGCCCACTGGCTCGGCGCCCCGCCCGTCGGCGTCCCCGTCGACGGCGACCCGCTCGCCGCGCTGCGCGCCACCATCGAGGCCCTGCACACCCCCGGCCAGGACGACCTGCCGCCCTTCACCGGCGGCATGGTCGGCTATCTCGGCTACGACATCGTGCGCCGGCTGGAGAAGATCGGCCCCGGCGAGCGCGACGACCTCCGGCTGCCCGAGCTGACCATGCTCCTCACCAGCGACCTGGCCGTCATGGACCACTGGGAGGGCTCCGTCCTGCTGATCGCCAACGCGATCAACCACAACGACCTCGACACCGGCGTCGACGACGCCTACGCCGACGCCGTGGCCCGGCTGGACGCCATGGAGGCGGACCTCTCCCGCGCGGTCGCCCAGCCGCCCGCCGTGCTCCCGCCGTCCGAGCTCCCCGAGTACAGCGCCCTGTGGGGCGGCCCGGACTTCCAGCGGGCCGTCGAGGACGTCAAGGAGCGCATCAGGGCCGGCGAGGCGTTCCAGGTCGTCCCCTCGCAGCGCTTCGAGACGCCGTGCACGGCAAGCGCGCTGGACGTCTACCGGGTGCTGCGGGCCACCAACCCCTCCCCGTACATGTACCTGTTCCGCTTCGAGGGCTTCGACGTCGTCGGCTCGTCCCCGGAGGCGCTGGTCAAGGTCGAGGACGGGCGGGCCATGGTCCACCCCATCGCCGGCACCCGGCACCGCGGGGCGACCCCGCAGGAGGACCAGGCCCTCGCCGACGAACTGCTCGCCGACCCCAAGGAGCGCGCCGAGCACCTCATGCTGGTCGACCTCGGGCGCAACGACCTCGGACGGGTCTGCGAGCCGGGCTCGGTCGAGGTGGTCGACTTCATGTCCGTCGAGCGGTACTCGCACGTGATGCACATCGTCTCGACGGTCACCGGGCGGGTCGCGGCGGGCCGCACCGCCTTCGACGTCCTGACCGCCTGCTTCCCGGCGGGCACCCTGTCCGGCGCGCCGAAGCCGCGCGCGATGCAGATCATCGACGAACTCGAACCGTCCCGGCGCGGGCTGTACGGCGGCTGCGTCGGCTATCTCGACTTCGCCGGCGACTCCGACACCGCCATCGCCATCCGTACGGCCCTGCTGCGCGACGGCACCGCCTACGTCCAGGCCGGGGCCGGCATCGTCGCCGACTCCGACCCGGTGGCCGAGGACACCGAGTGCCGCAACAAGGCGGCGGCGGTGCTGCGCGCGGTGCACACGGCGAACCGGCTCGGCAAGTAGGGCGCGTCTCACGTCGCCCCGGGTGCCGGTTCGCCCGGGGTTCAGGCGATAGTGGGACACGTGACTGCTGTTCCTCACCCTCGTTCCCAAGCCGCCCCGGTCCGGTCCGGCCGCCGGAGCCTCGCCGTCGCCCTGCTGAGCGGGGCGCTGGGCGCCGCCGTGGCCCTGCTGGCCACCCGCCAGCGCTGGTCGCAGGGCACCGCGACGGTCGCCGGCGGCGACTTCCCCCTGACCGTCAAGGGCAGCGACGTCACCGGCGTCCCCGCGGCCCTGGCCATAGTGGGTCTCGCCGCGCTGGTCGCCGTCTTCGCGGTCCGCCGGACCGGCCGCCGGCTGGTCTCCGGGCTGCTCGCGCTCTCCGGTGCCGGGATCGTCGCCGCGGCACTGCTCGGCGCCTCCGACGCCTCCGCGCTCGACGAGAGGGCCGCGCAGGCCTCCGGCGACACCTCGGCCGTCGTGGCCGCCTTCACCCACACCGGGTGGCCGTACGTGGCCGCCGTGGGCGGCGCCCTGATCCTGCTGGCCGGGCTGCTGGCCCTGCGCTACGGCCCGCTGTGGCCGGTGATGTCCGGACGCTACGAGCGCAACGGCAAGCCCAGGGCGCGCCGCGCGGCGCCGGCCGTCGACCCCGACCGGCCGGAGGACATCTGGAAGGCCCTGGACCGGGGAGAGGACCCGACGGGCGCCGACCCCGCGTAGCACCGCCGCCACCGGCCGCGATCCGGCGCACCGTCCGCGCGGCGTGCCGTACGCGCGCGGGGAGCACCCCCGATCACGGGCCGCGTCCGCGTACGGGACAATGGACGGTGAGCGTCCGGCTCAGACACGTACACACGTACACAGCAACGAGGAGCAAGTCATGGCGGGCAGCAGCCACGGTCACACCCCGGCCGCCTGGACCGGTGTCATCATCGCCTTCATCGGTTTCTGCGTCGCGGGCGCGTTCATGGTGATGGCGCAGCCCCTGGGCTTCTGGGGCGGCATGGTGATCGTCGCCCTCGGTGGTGTCGTCGGCGCGGCGATGAGCGCCGCGGGTCTGGGCCAGCCGAAGCAGGCCCCCCTCGTCGTCCAGTCCGCCCCGGGCCGCGAGCCGGCCGGCGTCGAGGGCTGAACACCCGCGTCACCACGTACCCCGCAGGGGGCGGACCCGTGCCATGAGCGCGCGGTCCGCCCCCTGACGCGCGTGCACGGGCCGCACGGGGCAGAATGCGAGGCGTGAACGCCGACAGCCAGGGGACCCGGGGCATGCCCGCGGGGACCGTCGCGGGGCGGCTGGCCGTGCCCGCCGCACTGCTCGCGGCCGTCGCGGGGGCCTTCGCCTACGTCGGCGCCGTGGACCCCAACGAGCCGGGCCACTATCCCGTCTGTCCGCTGCTGCGCCTGACCGGCATCTACTGCCCCGGCTGCGGCGGTCTGCGCAGCGCGCACGCCTTCGTCCACGGCGACCTCGTGACGGCCCTCCAGGACAACGCGGCGGCCGTGCTCGGCTATCTGGGGTTCGCCGTACTGTGGACCGTCTGGGTGGTGCGTGCGGTGCGCGGACGGCCGCTGCGGATCGACCTCGGGCCGGTCCACCTGTGGACACTGGGCGTGTCGCTGCTGGTCTTCAGCGTCGTCCGGAACCTGCCGTTCGGCGGCTGGCTGCATCCTTGACCGGGGGACGGACGTCCAGGTAGTGGGACCGGTGTCAACCGGATGCGAGGCCTACGCCTTCCTCCGGATACCATCGCAGTGGCCGTGAATCGCGCCCACCGGCAGTGCCCGAGCGGCAGCCCCGGGGCGCAGGCCCTATCGCTTTGAAGAGTCAACCGTCTGGAAGGGGGCCGCTCGCGTGAGTGTGCTCGACGAGATCATCGACGGAGTCCGTGCCGACCTCGCGGAACGGCAGGCGCGCGTCAGCCTCGACGAGCTCAAGGAGCGCGCGGCCAAGGCTCGTGCCGCCAAGGACGGGGTGGCCGCGCTGCGCGGCGAGGGCGTCAAGGTGATCTGCGAGGTCAAGCGCTCCAGCCCGTCCAAGGGCGCGCTGGCCGCGATCGCCGATCCGGCTGGCCTGGCCGCCGACTACGAGGCCGGCGGCGCCGCCGTCATCTCCGTGCTGACCGAACAGCGCCGCTTCGGCGGCTCGCTGGCGGACCTCGAAGCGGTCCGCGCCCGCGTGGACATCCCCGTGCTGCGCAAGGACTTCATCGTCACCGCCTACCAGCTGTGGGAGGCGCGCGCGTACGGCGCCGACCTCGCCCTGCTGATCGTCGCGGCGCTGGAGCAGCCCGCCCTGGAGTCCCTCATCGAGCGCGCCGAGTCCATCGGGCTCACGCCGCTGGTCGAGGTGCACGACGAGGACGAGGTCGAGCGCGCGGTGGACGCGGGCGCCAAGATCATCGGCGTCAACGCGCGCAACCTGAAGACCCTGGAGGTCGACCGCTCGACGTTCGAGCGGGTCGCCCCCGAGATCCCGGCCCACATCGTCAAGATCGCCGAGTCCGGCGTCCGCGGGCCGCACGACCTCATCGCCTACGCCAACGCCGGCGCCGACGCGGTCCTGGTCGGCGAGTCCCTGGTCACCGGCCGCGACCCGAAGGCCGCGGTGTCCGACCTGGTGGCGGCGGGCGAGCACCCGGCGCTGCGGCACGGGCGCGACTGACACCCCGCTAGGGTTGACCCCGATGACTCCGACGACGCCCGCCACGGCCGCGGACCGGTACGCACGCCTCGCGCGTGGCTGCCGCCCGCGGGGCTGCCGCGCCCCCGCGCGCCGGGTCCACGGCCGCAGGGTCCGTTACGTCATCGGGGACGAACCGGGTCAAGTGAACGGCATGCGATGGCAGCGCCCCTTCAGGGGTGCGGGGCAGTACTGAATGTGCGGCTACCGCCGCGCGGGCGCGAGCAACCAGTGACGGCTCGCAGCCATCGGACATATCTCCGCCCCCACGGCGAATGGTGTCTTTTTCCGCACACTCACCGTGAGGTTTTCGCATGCCCAGCGATTTCTTCTTCCCTGACCCCACCGGTCAGGTGCCCAGCGCCGAGGGCTACTTCGGCGCGTTCGGCGGCAAGTTCATCCCGGAGGCGCTCGTCGCCGCCGTGGACGAGGTCGCCGTCGAGTACGACAAGGCGAAGTCCGACCCCGAGTTCGCCCGTGAGCTCGACGACCTGCTGGTCAACTACACCGGTCGGCCCAGCGCCCTCACCGAGGTGCCCCGGTTCGCCGAGCACGCCGGCGGGGCCCGGGTGTTCCTCAAGCGCGAGGACCTGAACCACACCGGCTCCCACAAGATCAACAACGTGCTCGGCCAGGCCCTGCTCACCAAGCGCATGGGCAAGACCCGGGTCATCGCCGAGACCGGCGCCGGCCAGCACGGCGTCGCGACGGCGACGGCCTGCGCCCTGTTCGGCCTCGAGTGCACCGTCTACATGGGCGAGATCGACACCCAGCGCCAGGCGCTCAACGTGGCCCGGATGCGCATGCTCGGTGCCGAGGTCGTCGCCGTGAAGTCCGGCAGCCGGACCCTGAAGGACGCCATCAACGAGGCCTTCCGGGACTGGGTCGCCAACGTCGACCGCACCCACTACCTGTTCGGCACCGTCGCCGGGCCGCACCCCTTCCCCGCCATGGTCCGCGACTTCCACCGGGTCATCGGCGTCGAGGCCCGGCGCCAGATCCTGGAGCGCGCGGGCCGGCTGCCCGACGCGGCCGTCGCCTGCGTCGGCGGCGGCTCCAACGCCATCGGCCTCTTCCACGCCTTCATCCCGGACACCGGTGTCCGGCTGATCGGCTGCGAGCCCGCCGGGCACGGCGTGGAGACCGGCGAGCACGCGGCCACCCTGACCGCGGGCGAGCCCGGCATCCTGCACGGCTCGCGCTCCTACGTCCTCCAGGACGACGAGGGCCAGATCACCGAGCCGTACTCGATCTCGGCCGGCCTGGACTACCCCGGCATCGGCCCCGAGCACTCCTACCTCAAGGACAGCGGGCGCGCCGAGTACCGAGCGGTCACCGACGACGCGGCCATGCAGGCCCTGCGCCTGCTGTCGCGCACCGAGGGCGTCATCCCGGCCATCGAGAGCGCCCACGCCCTCGCCGGTGCCCTGGAGGTCGGCCGTGAGCTCGGCCCCGACGGACTGATCGTGATCAACCTGTCGGGCCGCGGCGACAAGGACATGGACACCGCCGCGCGCTACTTCGGCCTGTACGACACCGACGCCAGCGTGGCCGCGGACGCCGACACGGACGCCGCCGAGATCGAGGGGGACGCCAAGTGAGCGGGACCGCACCGACGGGCGGCCGGGGCCGCCTGCTGACCGACACCCTCGCCGCCGCCAGGGCCGAGGGCCGCTCCGCCCTCATCGCCTACCTCCCGGCCGGGTTCCCGACCGTGGACGGCGGCATCGAGGCGATCAAGGCCGCCTTCGACGGCGGCGCCGACGTCGTCGAGGTGGGCCTGCCGCACAGCGACCCGGTCCTCGACGGTCCCGTCATCCAGACCGCCGACGACATCGCCCTGCGCGGCGGCGTCAGGATCGCCGACGTGATGCGCACGGTGCGCGAGGCGCACGAAGCGACCGGCAAGCCCGTCCTCGTCATGACGTACTGGAACCCGATCGACCGCTACGGCGTCGAGCGCTTCACCGCCGAGCTCGCCGAGGCCGGCGGGGCCGGGGCGATCCTGCCCGACCTGCCGGTGCAGGAGTCCGCGCTGTGGCGGGAACACGCCGCGAAGCACGACCTCGCGACGGTCTTCGTGGTGGCGCCCAGCAGCAAGGACGAGCGGCTCGCCGAGATCGCCGCGGCGGGCAGCGGTTTCGTCTACGCCGCCTCGCTGATGGGGGTCACCGGCACCCGCGCCTCGGTGGGCGCGCAGGCCGAGGACCTGGTCCGGCGCACCCGGGCCACCGGCACCGGCCTGCCGGTCTGTGTCGGCCTCGGCGTGTCGAACGCCGAGCAGGCCGCCGAGGTGGCCGGCTTCGCCGACGGGGTGATCGTCGGCTCGGCCTTCGTCAAGCGGATGCTGGACGCCCCGGACGAGGCGGCCGGCATCGAGGCGGTCCGCGCGCTCGCGGGCGACCTCGCGAAGGGCGTACGCCGACAGGTGTGACGCCGCCGGCAGGTATGACGTAAGGGGCATTCCGTACGAGTCACTCGAACGGGTGGACCTGGGGCCGGGGAGGCGCGCTGCGCCTCCCCGGTTCGTTCCTGCGTGTGTGAGCGAGAAGAACCACCATGACGGAAAGCGCGCCGCACGCGAGCGGCTGGCGGTCGAACGTGAGAAGCAGAAGGCCGCGGAGAGGCGTCGGCGCACGCTGATCGTGGGCGCGAGCGTCGTCTGCGTCCTGGGGCTGGCGGCGGTGATCGGCATCGTCGCCGCGAACGCGGGCAAGGACACCGGCGGCAGCTCGGGCCCGGTCGCCGCGCCCTCGGGTGCGCAGGGCAAGGACAGCCTCGCCATCCCGGTCGGTCAGGAGGGCGCGAAGTCGACGCTCACCGTCTGGGAGGACTTCCGCTGCCCGGCCTGCAAGGCCTTCGAGGCGGCGTACCGCCCGACCATCCACGAGCTGACGGACGCCGGGCAGCTGAAGGTGGAGTACCACCTGGCCACCCTCATCGACGGCAACATGGGCGGCAGCGGCTCCCGCAAGGCCGCCAACGCGGCGGCCTGCGCGCAGGACGCCGGCAAGTTCACCGCGTACCACGACGTGCTCTACGAGAACCAGCCGGAGGAGACCCAGGACGCCTACGCGGACAACGCCAAGCTCATCGAGCTCGCCGGCAAGGTCGACGGTCTCGACACCCCGGAGTTCCGCAAGTGCGTCGAGCAGGGCACGCACGACAGCTGGGTCGTGAAGTCCAACGAGGCCTTCCAGGCCGGAAAGTTCGGCGGCACCCCGACCGTGCTGCTCGACGGCAAGAACATCTACCAGGACCGGACGATGACCCCGCAGAAGCTGAAGGAGATGGTGCAGGAGGCGGCCAAGGGGTGAGTGTTCCCCGCCAGCCTGTTATGGAGCCGTAGCCGGGCTGCCTGCCGTGGGCCCGGTCCGGCACGGTAGCGTCGACCTTGCCATGGAACTTGCCTACATTCCCAGCCCGTCGCGCGGGGTGCTGCACCTCGGCCCCATTCCGCTGCGCGGCTACGCGTTCTGCATCATCATCGGCGTCTTCGTAGCCGTCTGGCTCGGCAACAAACGCTGGATCGCCCGCGGCGGGCGGGCCGGCACGGTGGCCGACATCGCGGTCTGGGCCGTGCCCTTCGGCCTGGTCGGCGGCCGGCTCTACCACGTGATCACGGACTACGAGCTGTACTTCAGCGAGGGCCGTGACTGGGTGGACGCCTTCAAGGTCTGGGAGGGCGGCCTCGGCATCTGGGGCGCCATCGCGCTCGGTGCGGTGGGCGCGTGGATCGGCTGCCGCCGCCGCGGCATCCCGCTGCCCGCCTACGCCGACGCCATCGCCCCCGGCATCGCTCTCGCCCAGGCGATCGGACGCTGGGGCAACTGGTTCAACCAGGAGCTCTACGGGCGGCCCACCGACCTGCCGTGGGCGCTGAAGATCACCTCCTCGACGGACGGCCGGGTCCCGGGCACCTACCACCCGACCTTCCTGTACGAGTCGCTGTGGTGCATCGGCGTCGCCCTGCTGGTCATCTGGGCCGACCGCCGCTTCACGCTCGGGCACGGCCGGGCGTTCGCGCTCTACGTCGCGGCGTACTGCGTGGGCCGCGGCTGGATCGAGTACATGCGGGTCGACGACGCCCACCACATCCTGGGGCTCCGCCTGAACGACTGGACCGCGCTCGTCGTCTTCCTGCTCGCGGTGGTCTACATCGTGGTGTCGGCGAAGAAGCGGCCCGGCCGGGAGACCGAGGTCGAGCCCGGTGCAGGAGCCGAGACCGACGGCGGGACCGAGGCGCAGACCGAGGACAAGGCCGGGACCGAGGACAAGGCCGAGGACAAGGCCGAGGACGAGGTGGACGGCGACGCCGGGGACAAGGCGGACGCCGAGGCGGAGCCCGAGGTCGAGGACACGCCGGCCGACCGGCCCGAGGACGCCACGGCGGCCGAGGCCGACGCGGAGGCGCAGGACGCCCCGGACGCCGAGGCGAAGGACCGGACCGAGTCGGCGGGCAAGAAGAGCTGACGCCGGACCGTACGACGACAGGGCGCCCCGGGCCGCACGGCCCGGGGCGCCCTGTCGTGTTCCGCTCGTTCCCGCGGCGCGCCGGGGCTCAGCGGCGCAGGGCCAGCGACAGCGTCCGCTGGGCCGTCGCCACCACCGCCGTGTCGACGAACCTCCCGTCCGGCAGCGCCTGGGCGCCCTGCTCCCGGGCCGCCGCCTTCACCACCGCCTCCGCCTGTTCGATCTCCTCGGCGGTGGGCAGGTAGGCGCGTTCGATGACCGGGAGCTGGCGGGGGTGGATGGCGGCGCGCCCCAGGAAGCCGAGCGCCCGGCCGTGGGCACAGGTCGCGGCCAGGCCGTCCAGGTCCCGGATGTCCGGGTGCACCGATTGAGCCGGAGGCGGCAGGCCCGCCGCCCGCGCGGCGACGACCACCCGGCAGCGTGACCAGTCGAGGCCCGTGTCACCGGGCACGCCCAGATCGGCCCGCAGATCCGACTCGCCCAGCGAGATGCCCCGCAGCGCCGGGTGGGCACGGGCGATGGCGTGGGCGTGCTCGATGCCCAGGGCCGTCTCCAGCAGGGCGTGCAGCGGCGGGGGACCGGTGCCGGCGCGGGCCGTGCGCCGCGCGATGCCGGTGATCTGCTCCGGCGAGGTCACCTTCGGCAGGCGCAGACCGGACACCCCCGGCAGGGCGGCGACGGCGTGCAGGTCGGCCGCGACCAGCGGCCCGTCCAGGGCGTTGACCCGGACGTGGACGGGGACCGGCTGCGGCTGTGAGAGCAGCTCGGCGGTGGCCGCGCGGGCGTACTCCTTGCGGTCCGGGGCGACCGCGTCCTCCAGGTCGACCACCACGACGTCGGCGCCGCAGACGAGCGCCTTGGCGACCACCTCGGGGCGGTCACCGGGGACGTACAACCAGGTCAGTGGCGTCTTCGTCATACAGCGCCCTCCGCCCGCAGGTCGGCCAGCCGGGCCGGGGTCAGGCCCAGCTCGGTCAGCACCGCGTCGGTGTCCGCGCCGTGCGGCCGGCCCGCCCAGCGGATCGCGCCGGGGGTCGCGGAGAGCCGGAAGAGGACGTTCTGCATGCGCAGCGGGCCCAGCTCGGGGTCGTCGACGGTGGTGATGGTGCCGAGGGCCGCGTACTGGGGGTCGGTCATCACCTCGCGCACGTCCTGGACGGGGGCGACCGCCGCCTCCGCCTTGTCGAAGGCCAGCAGCACCTCGTCCCGGGAGCGCTCGGCGATCCAGGAGCCGACCGCCGCGTCGAGGACGTCGGTGTGCCGGGCTCGGTCGGCGCCGGTGGCGAACCAGGGCTCGTCGATCAGTTCGGGGCGGCCGACCAGGTGCATCAGCCGTTCGGCGACCGACTGGGCGGAGGTGGAGACGGCGACCCAGCCGCCGTCGGCCGTGCGGTAGGTGCCGCGCGGGGCGTTGTTCTGGGAGCGGTTGCCGGTGCGCGGCTGCACGTGGCCGAGCTGGTCGTACCAGAGAGGCTGCGGGCCGAGGACGGTCAGGATCGGCTCGATGATCGCCATGTCGACGACCTGCCCCCGGCCCGTACGGTCGCGGGCGGCCAGCGCCGTCATCACGGCGTACGCGGTGGCCAGGCCGGCGATGGAGTCGGCCAGGCCGAACGGGGGCAGGGTCGGGGGCGCGTCCGGTTCGCCGGTGATCGCGGCGAAGCCGCTCATCGCCTCGGCGAGGGTGCCGAAGCCGGGCCGGTGCGCGTACGGACCGAACTGGCCGAAGCCGGTGACCCGGGTGAGGACCAGCCGGGGGTTGGCCGCGGACAGCTCCTCCCAGCCCAGATCCCACTTCTCCAGCGTTCCGGGGCGGAAGTTCTCGATGATCACGTCGGCCGTGGCGGCGAGCCGGAGCAGGGTCGTGCGGCCGCCGGGCTTCGACAGGTCGAGGGTGATCGTGCGCTTGTTGCGGGCGAGCAGCTTCCACCACAGCCCCACGCCGTCCTTCGACGGGCCGTGCCCCCGGGACGGGTCGGGCCTGGTCGGGTGCTCGACCTTGACGACCTCGGCGCCGAAGTCGCCGAGCATGGTGGCCGCCAGCGGGCCGGCGAAGAGGGTCGCGAGGTCGAGGACGCGCAGGCCGGTCAGCGGGGGGTCGGTGCGCGGCACGTCCGGACGCGAGGTGCCGGTGGCCGGGGAGTCGGTGTGCGGGCCGCCGGGGGCCGTGGCGTCGGTCATGCGGTGTACCGTGCCTCGATCTCGGAGCGGTACGGCATCGACGCCGACGCCCCTTCCCGCTGCACGGACAGCGCGGCCGCCGCTGCGGCCCAGGCCAGGGCCTCCCGCACGGGCCGGCCCTCACCGAGGGCCACCGCCAGCGCGCCGACGAAGGTGTCGCCCGCTCCGGTGGAGTCCACGGCGGTCACCCGGGGCGCCGGGACGGTCAGGGGTTCGGCGCCCCGGGCCGCGTACAGGCTGCCCGCCGCGCCCAGGGTGACGACCACCTCCGGCACCTGGTCGAGCAGGGCGAGCGCCGCCTCGCGCGGGTCGGTGCGGCCGGTGAGGGCGGCGGCCTCGTGTTCGTTGGGGACCAGCAGGTCGACCGCGGCGAGCAGGTCGGGCGGGAGCGGCTGGGCGGGGGCCGGCGTGAGGACCGTACGGACGCCGTGGGCGCGGGCGGCACGTGCTCCCGCGACCACCGCCCGCAGCGGGATCTCCAGCTGGAGCAGCAGGGCGTCGGCGGAGGCGAGGAGGTGGTCGTCGGCGGGGGTGAGGTGGTCCACGGTGCCGTTCGCGCCGGGCACCACGACGATCGCGTTGCCGCCCTCGTCGTCCACGACGATGTGCGCGGTGCCGGAGGGGCCCTCGGCGGTGCGCAGCAGACCGGTGCCGACGCCGGAGTCCTCCAGGGTGGAGCGCAGCAGGGTGCCGAAGGAGTCGTTGCCGACCGCGCCGATCATCGCCACGCCGGCCCCGGCGCGGGCGGCGGCGATCGCCTGGTTGGCGCCCTTGCCGCCGGGGATCGTACGGAACTCCCGTCCCGTCACGGTCTCCCCGCGCTGCGGGGCCTTCTCGACATAGGCGACGAGGTCCATGTTCGTGCTGCCGAGCACGACGATTCGGGTCATGGGCGAGATGCCTCCACGAGGGTGAGGTGGGCCAGGGTGTCGAAGCCGGTGCCGTCGAAGTCGCCGACGGAGGTGGAGAGGCGGTTCTTCAGGGGGGTGGTCCAGCGGTCGGGCAGCGCGGCGGGTGTGCCGGCGAGGAGGCCGGCGATGCTGCCGGCGGTCGCCCCGTTGGAGTCGGTGTCCCAACCGCCCGAGACGGCACGGCAGATGGAGCCGGTGAAGTCGCCGTCCGCGTGGGTGAGGGCGGCGGCGACGAGCGCGGTGTTGGGGATCGCGTGGACCCAGTGGTGGGTGGCCGAGTAACGGGCGTGGAGTTCGTCGACGACCGTGTCGAAGTCCGGCTGTTCCCGGGCCAGTTCGATGGCGTGGGTGACGGCGAGGGCCAGCCGGGAGCGGGGCGGGACCACCCTCAGGCCGGTACGCAGGCAGGCGTGGATGTCGCCCGGGCTCGGACCGGCACCGACTGCCGCGTCGCCGCAGGCGGCCGCGATGACGGCCGCCGTGAACATCGCCGCGTAGACGCCGTTCGCGGTGTGGGTGAGGGTGGCGTCGCGGTGGGCCTGCTCGGCGGCGGCCCCGGGGTCGCCGGGGTTGGTCCAGCCGTGGACATCGGCGCGGATCAGGGCGCCGATCCATTCGCGGAAGGGATTGCGGTGCCGGGCGGTGTGCGGCGGGGTGAGCCCGGCCAGGAGGTTGCGGTAGGCCAGGCGCTCGGCCGTGAAGGTGCGGCCCGCGGGAAGTTCGTCCAGCCAGACGGTGGCCACGTCGACGGTGGTGAAAGACCTGCCGTGGCGTTGCAGCAGCAGGAGGTTGAGCAACGGGTAGTTGAGATCGTCGTCCTCGGGCATGCCGTCGATGTTCTCGGCGAGCGAGGTGGGGGCCGAGCGGCGGTTCCAGGGGTGGGCGCGCAGCAGTTCCCCAGGAACGCCCCTGGCCGTGAACCAGCCGGTCAGCGGCCAGTTGCCGGCGGACCGGGCGAGGGTGCGGATGACGGTCAGGGGGAGTTTCTCGACGGGCTTGCCCAGCAGGCAGCCGGCGGCCCGGCCCAGCCAGGCGGCCTCCAGCCGGAGCGGGCCGTCCAGGGCCGGGCGGCGGCCGGGCGGGGGCGGCGCGGGCCAGTCGGGGCAGCGCGCCCTGATGGCTGTCAGGTCCGTCGGTTCCTCGTCCGCCAACCTTCCGGGCAGGTCGGCGAGTTCGTCCAGCAGGTCCTCCGCGAGCTGGCGCAGCCAGCGCGAGGCGGGATCCGGTGACGCCCCCGCCCGCAGCGGCGCGGCCCGGCCGCCCGCGGCCCGCCACCGGGCCGCGATCGCCGAGGCCTCCCGTCCGTCCTGGGCCGCCTGCCGGAGCTCGTGTCCCACCAGGTCCTCCGGTTGGACCCAGGTCAGCCGGAGCACCTCGGGCCCCCGATCTGGCAGAAGGCCGCCTCGTGGGCACGGCGCCGGCGGACGTCCCGCTCGAAGATCTCCCGGGTCACCCCGGTGAGCGTACGGCCCGGCTCCCACAGGTCCAGCCGGCTGGCCTCCGCGACCGTCTTCGCCCAGTCCTCCGGCACCGGTGAGCCCAGCGCGCCCGCCAGTGCGCCGGCCATCGTCGCGATCGAGTCGCAGTCGCGTCCGTAGTTCACCGAACCGAGCACCGCCGTCCGGTAGTCGCCGGCCGACAGCACCACCATGCCCAGGGCGACGGGGAGTTCCTCGATCGCGTGCAGTCGGGACGGGCGGCGGGCGGCCAGTGAGGGGGCGCGGTAGTCGGGGCCCACGGTGTCGAACGGGGCCACCGCCTCGCGCAGCGGGCCGAGCGCCGACTCGAACTCCGTGTACCGGGCGGCCGTCTCGCAGACCGCCTCGATCGCCGCGCGCGTGCCGTCCTTCGCCAGGGACAGACAGGCGGCCACGACCGAGTCGGGTGTCGCGCCGGGGGAGGCCGCCGCCGCGACGGCCGCCGCGAAGACACCCGCCGCCTCCCGGCCGTACGACGACTGGTGCGCGCCGGCGATGTCCAGCGCCTCCTGGTACGCGGCCGCCGGGTTGGCCGCGTTGACCAGGCCGACCGGGGCCATGTACATCGCCGCGCCGCAGTTGACGATGTTGCCGACGCCCGCCTCGCGCGGGTCGACATGGCCGTAGTGGAGGCGGGCCACCAGCCACTTCTCCGCCAGGAACACCCGTTGCAGGGGCAGGGCCTCCGCCTCCAGCTCCGGGATCCACCGGGGCTCGGTCATCAGGTCCGGCACCAGGCGGTCCGTGATCGCGTACGCGTCCAGGTGGTCGCGGACCGTGGCGTAGACCCGGACCAGCGCATGGGTCATCAAGGTGTCGTCGGTGACGTGTCCGTCGCCCTTGTGGTACGGGGCGATGGGGCGGGCGGTGCGCCATGCGTCGCCGTTCCAGGGGCCGACGACACCGTGCACGCGGCCGCCGTGGCGTTCGAGGATCTGGTCGGGGGAGTAGCCCTCGACGGGGCCGCCGAGGGCGTCGCCGACGGCCGCCCCGACCAGGGCCGCGGTGATCCGCTCGTCGAGGGGCGCCGCGTGACTTTCTTCTCCTTTGGGCGTCATGCCCCGAATCATCCTCCTGGTGCGGCCGGTTGTGTGGCTTCCAGGAGTTCGGCGAGTTCCACCAGGTCCGTGTCGGTGAGCCGGGGCAGTGCGCAGCCGGAGAGGGTGCGGCAGGTGGCGCGCCAGGACGCGGGGATCGCGGCGCCGCCGCCGAGGGCGCCGGTCAGGGCGCCGACCAGGGCCGGGGCCGAGTCCGCGACCCGGGACAGGCAGGCCGCGGCGGGGACGGCCTCCGCGATCCGGCCGTGCGCCGCGACGGCCAGGGCCAGGGCGACCGGGACCGTCTCCGCGGCGGCGATGCCGTAGCTGTAGACGTGATCGACGATCTGGTGTTCGAGGAGGGGCACGACGGCGAAGGCGCTGTCGGCCTCGCGGGCGAGCCGGAGCGCGTGCCGGGCGTTGCGGCCGATCTCCGTCTCCTCGGGCAGCTCGGCCAGCGCCGCGGCCACGCAGGTCTCCACCCCCGCGCCGGTGAGGGCCAGGGAGAGGGCCGCCGCCATCGCGCGGGCGCCGTGCACGCCGTCGCCGTCCTGGGTGTAGCGGGCGTCGAACTCGGCCAGTTCGGCGGCGAGCCGGGCGTCGCCGGGATGGGCGACGGCGAGCACACAGGCCCGTACACAGGCCGCGTCGTCGAAGTAGTGCGGATTGTCGTGGCCGGTGGCGGGCGGGCGCAGCCCGGCGGCGAGGTTGCCGAGTCCGGCCCGTACGGAGATGCGGGCGCGCAGGGGGAGGACCGCCGACTCGATCTCCGGGGCCCGGTCGGCCGCCGCCGCGACCTCGCTGGCCACGGCGTTCCAGGTCAGGTCGATGGCGGCCCGGGTGCGGCGCTCCCGGCCGAGGTCGCCGAGCACGCTGTCGTCACCGGCCCGCAGTACGGCCTCGGCCGCGAACGCCGCCCACTCGGCGTCGTCGGAGGGGCCCAGGCGCAGCGGCTCCGGGGGCTGGTTGAGGGCGATGGGGACGGGGAGCGTGGTGGTCGCGTTCTGCTCCGCGAAGGTGTCCAGCTCGCGGGTGAGCCGGCGGGTCCACTCCGGCATCCGGGCCGCGCGGTGCCGGGCGGCGGGCCAGCCGGCCGCGTCCCCGGCGGCGAGGCCGAGCAGCAGGCCCTCGATGCGGCGGGGACGGGGGTCCGGAAGGGGTGCGCAGGCGGGGGCCGGGGCGGGGGTGAGGCAGCCCGCGGCCGGCGCGGTGCCCACGCCGGCGGTGTGCGCGGCGGCTCCCGCGTCGGTGCCGTCGTCCCAGGGGCCCGGCGGCGTCATGAGCGCACCTGCGGGGTGTCGGCGCTCGCGGCGGAGGTACAGGTGCCGGACGGCGCGGGGGCGCCCGGCGCGGCGGCGGGCAGCGGCCGCCCGGGTTCGGACGTCCGCCGCAACCGCGGCCGCACCCGCTCCGGCCGCCGTACGGGCTCGGGCGTCCGTACGGGCTCCGGCCTCCACCCGGACCCGGACCGCCCTGCGGGGGCGGGGTGCGGTGCGGGGGCCGTCCGCCGTGCGGGTTCCGGCTCGGGTCCGGGGCCCGGCCGTCCTGCGGGTTTCGCTCGCGGTGCGGGTTCCGGGCGTCGTGCGGGCTCCGGCCGTCCGGTGGGCTCCGGTTCGCGTGTGGGCATGTTCCGGCTCGCGGCGTTCCCGCCGGGCCCCGCCCCGAGCCCCGGCCGTCCCGCGGGCTCCGGGCGTCCCGCGGGTTCCGGCGTGCGGGCGGGCGCGCCGTGGTGTGCGGGGGCCGGGCCGGCCGTGTCCCACTTGCCGCTCTCGTCCGGGGTCAGCAGTTCCGCCACGTCGAGGACGTGGTGGCCGGCCATGGACGGCAGGCAGCTTCCGCGGGCCGGGCCGATCGCGGCCGCCCATTCCGCCGGGATGGCGCCCTCCCCCTGGGTCGCGCCCGCCAGCGCGCCCGCCACCGCGGCCGTGGTGTCGGCGTCGCGCCCCATGTTGACCGCGGTCAGCACCGCGTCCCGGAAGTCGCCGTCGGCCGCCGCGTACGCGCCGAAGGCGAGGGCGACCGCCTCGGGGGCCAGGTCGGTCCAGGGGTAGCCGCCGATGACGACGGCGGAGCGGACCGCGCGTTCGCCGCGGTGGGCCACGGTGACCGCGCGGCGCAGGGAGCGGGCCGTCCAGGAGTCGTCGGGGACGACCGCGAGGGCGGCGGCGACGACCGTGGTCGGCCGGGCGCCCGCCATGGCCGCGGCGACCCCGGCGGCCACCGCCTGGCCGCCGTAGATGCCCTCGCCCTCGTGGCTGACCGAGCCGTCGATCGCCACCAGTCGGGCCGCCTCGGCGGGGCGGCCCGCGGCGAACACCCCGAAGGGGGCCGCGCGCATGGCGAGGCCGTCGCTCCAGGCGTGGCGGTGCTGGGCGGAGATGGGGGCGGCGAGACCGCGGCGCAGGTTCTCCAGCGTGCCGCGTTCGCTGAACCCGGCGCCCCGGAAGGGACCCTCCGCCCGGTCCGCGATCCACTCGTGCCAGGCGGCCTCCACATGGGCCGGGGTGAGCGCGCAGCCGTGCCGGGCCAGCAGCAGTCCGGAGAAGATCGCGTACTCGGTGTCGTCGGTACCGGCGGGTCTCTCGGCGACGTAGCCCTTGATGCGGCCCCAGCGGGCACGGATCTCGGACGGTCTCATGTTCTCGGCCGGTGCGCCGAGCGCGTCGCCGACGGCCAGGCCCAGCAGTGCGCCGCGGGCCCGGTCACGGAGTTCGGCGGCGTCTCCGGGCGCCGGGACCGGGGGGATGCAGGCGGTGGATGGCATGCGCGGCCTCTCCTCCGGGGGCTCCGACCAGGGCGCGGAACCCTTTGCGGATGTGTCCCACCGGAGGGGCCCGGCAGAGCCTCGGAGAACGCAGCATCACCCGGTCGACATCTGTGCAGAGGTCAACACGGATGAGCGTACGGCGGTAAAACCGCAGGTTAGCGCAGCCTTCCCTTGCTGGTGGCGGGGAATTTCACGGCGTAGTGTCGGTGTTGTCGAAAAGTGGATTCAATCTAAAGTTAGCTTTGCCTAAGCTTTCTGGGGGACCTTCATGGCGATCATCGACACCGAGGCGACGCTGCACGAGGCGCACCGCGACAATCACACGCACCGCGATGTGAACGGTGGCTGGCTGCGCCCCGCCGTGTTCGGCGCGATGGACGGCCTGGTCTCGAACCTGGCGCTGATGACGGGTGTCGCGGGCGGGGCCGTGGGTCGGCACACCATCGTGCTGACCGGGCTCGCGGGCCTCGCCGCCGGTGCCTTCTCCATGGCGGCGGGCGAGTACACCTCCGTCGCCTCGCAGCGTGAACTCGTCGAGGCCGAACTGGACGTGGAGCGGCGGGAGCTGAGAAAGCACCCGCAGGACGAGGAGGCCGAGCTCGCGGCACTGTACGAGGCGCGGGGCGTCGAGCCCGGGCTGGCCCGGGAGGTGGCGCGGCAGCTCTCGCGCGACCCCGAGCAGGCACTGGAGATACACGCCCGCGAGGAACTGGGCGTCGATCCGGGCGATCTGCCCTCGCCGCTGGTCGCCGCCGTGTCGAGCTTCGGCTCCTTCGCGCTGGGTGCGCTGCTGCCGGTCCTGCCGTACCTGCTCGGCGCCACCGTGCTGTGGCCGGCGCTGCTGCTCGCCCTGTTCGGGCTCTTCGGCTGCGGCGCCGTGGTGGCCAGGGTGACGGCCCGGTCCTGGTGGTACAGCGGTCTGCGGCAGCTCGCGCTGGGCGGCGCGGCGGCCGGTGTGACGTACGCCCTCGGCAGTTTGTTCGGAACGGCCGTAGGATAGTGCGCATGGAACTTATGCGATGGGCCGCATAAGTAACCGTTACTCGCTGGTTTCGAATGCTTAACCACTGGGCATGAGCCGTAAGCGCTGGGGCAACGAGGCTCGCGGCGTGCCGGTGGAGTGGGCGAACACGCTCCCTCCACCCCCTTTTGGGCCGACGGACACCGAACTGTTCTGCTCGGTCACCACATACTTCTCGCCACCGTGCGCGTACCCCGCCGCGACACCGTGGCGTCCGCATGTTGGAACGGAGTATCCGGTTCCCGGGAATCGCTCCATCATGTAACCTGCACGAAATTTTGCACACACTCAGCAGAGGGCCAACGTCGTCCCTCGGCACCCTCACATGCCACTTGACGACGACGGGAGAGCCGATGCGTACGCCGCGCCAGCCGTCCCAGCATTCCACGAATGGCCAGAACTGGTCCTTCATGGATGCTCGCCCTGCTGCGCAGGGTATGTACGACCCCCGCAACGAAAAGGACGCCTGTGGCGTCGGCTTCGTGGCCACCCTCACCGGGGAGGCGAGCCATGCGCTGGTCGAGCAGGCCCTCACGGTGCTGCGCAACCTCGAACACCGAGGCGCCACCGGCTCCGAGCCCGACTCCGGCGACGGCGCGGGCATCCTCTCGCAGGTCCCGGACGCCTTCTTCCGCGAGGTGGCCGGCTTTGAACTCCCCGAGGCCGGCGGATACGCCGTCGGCATCGCCTTCCTGCCCGAGGACGGCACCGAGGAGGTCGTCGCGCGCATCGAGGCGATCGCCGCCGAGGAGGGCCTGACGGTCCTCGGCTGGCGCGAGGTCCCCGTCGCCCCCGCGCTGCTGGGTGCCACCGCCCGTTCGACGATGCCCGCCTTCCGGCAGATCTTCGTCTCCGGCGGAGACCACCGCAGGGGCATCGAGCTCGACCGCACGGCCTTCGTGCTGCGCAAGCGCGCCGAGCGCGAGGCGGGGGTCTACTTCCCCTCCCTCTCCGCCCGCACGATCGTCTACAAGGGCATGCTGACCACCGGTCAACTGGAGCCCTTCTTCCCGGACCTGTCCGACCGCCGCTTCGCCTCCGCGATCGCGCTCGTCCACTCGCGCTTCTCCACGAACACCTTCCCCTCGTGGCCGCTGGCGCACCCGTACCGCTTCGTCGCGCACAACGGTGAGATCAACACCGTCAAGGGCAACCGCAACTGGATGGTCGCCCGCGAGTCCCAGCTGGCCTCCGAGCTCTTCGAGGACAAGGGCAAGCTGGAGCGGATCTTCCCCGTCTGCACGCCCGACGCCTCCGACTCGGCGTCCTTCGACGAGGTGCTCGAACTGCTCCACCTCGGCGGCCGCTCGCTGCCGCACTCCGTGCTGATGATGATCCCGGAGGCGTGGGAGAACCACGACTCCATGGACCCGGCCCGGCGCGCCTTCTACCAGTTCCACTCCACGATGATGGAGCCCTGGGACGGCCCGGCCTGTGTCACCTTCACCGACGGCACCCAGGTCGGCGCCGTGCTCGACCGCAACGGTCTGCGCCCCGGCCGCTACTGGGTGACCGACGACGGCCTCGTCGTCCTCGGCTCCGAGGTCGGCGTGCTCGACATCGAGCCCTCCCGCGTGGTCCGCAAGGGCCGCCTCCAGCCCGGCAAGATGTTCCTCGTCGACACCGCCGAGCACCGCATCATCGAGGATGACGAGATCAAGGCCCAGCTCGCCGCCGAGAACCCGTACGCGGAGTGGCTGGAGGCCGGCGAGATCGAGCTGTCCGACCTGCCCGAGCGCGAGCACATCGTCCACACCCACGCCTCGGTCACCCGCCGCCAGCAGACCTTCGGTTACACCGAGGAGGAGCTGCGCGTCATCCTCGCCCCGATGGCCAAGTCCGGCGCCGAGCCGATCGGTTCGATGGGCACCGACTCGCCGATCGCCGCGCTCAGCGAGCGCCCGCGGCTGCTCTTCGACTACTTCACGCAGCTGTTCGCGCAGGTCACCAACCCGCCGCTGGACGCGATCCGCGAGGAACTGGTCACCTCCCTGCGCTCGTCGCTGGGCCCGCAGGGCAACCTGCTCGACCCGACCGCCGCGTCCTGCCGCACCGTCGTGCTGCCCTTCCCGGTCATCGACAACGACGAGCTGGCCAAGCTCATCCACGTCAACGCCGACGGCGACATGCCCGGCTTCAAGGCCGCGACCCTGTCCGGTCTGTACCGGGTGCACGGCGGCGGCGACGCCCTCGCCGCGCGCATCGCCGAGATCTGCGCCGAGGCCGACGCGGCCATCGGCAACGGCGCCCGGCTGATCGTCCTGTCGGACCGTCACTCCGACGCCGAGCACGCGCCGATCCCCTCGCTGCTGCTCACCGCGGCCGTCCACCACCACCTCATCCGCACCAAGCAGCGCACCCACGTGGGCCTGCTGGTCGAGGCCGGCGACGTCCGCGAGGTCCACCACGTCGCCCTGCTCATCGGCTTCGGCGCCGCGGCCGTCAACCCCTACCTGGCGATGGAGTCCGTCGAGGACCTCGTCCGCGCGGGCACCTTCCTGTCGGACATCGAGCCCGAGCAGGCCATCCGCAACCTGATCTACGCGCTCGGCAAGGGCGTCCTGAAGGTCATGTCCAAGATGGGCATCTCCACCGTCGCCTCCTACCGCGGCGCCCAGGTCTTCGAGGCCGTCGGCCTCGACACCGCCTTCGTCGAGAAGTACTTCAACGGCACCGCCACCAAGATCGGCGGCGTCGGCATCGACGTCGTCGCCAAGGAGGTCGCCGCCCGCCACGCCAAGGCGTACCCGGCCAGCGGCATCGCGCCCGCCCACCGCGCCCTGGAGATCGGCGGCGAGTACCAGTGGCGCCGCGAGGGCGAACCGCACCTGTTCGACCCGGAGACGGTCTTCCGCCTCCAGCACTCCACGCGCACCGCCCGCTACGACATCTTCAAGAAGTACACGGACCGCGTGAACGAGCAGTCCGAGCGGCTGATGACGCTGCGCGGCCTGTTCGGCTTCGGCTCCGACCGCCCGTCGATCTCCGTCGACGAGGTCGAGCCGGTCAGCGAGATCGTCAAGCGCTTCTCCACCGGCGCCATGTCGTACGGCTCCATCTCCAAGGAGGCGCACGAGACCCTCGCCATCGCCATGAACCAGCTGGGCGGCAAGTCCAACACCGGTGAGGGCGGCGAGGACCCGGACCGTCTGTACGACCCGGCGCGCCGCTCGTCGATCAAGCAGGTCGCCTCCGGCCGCTTCGGCGTCACCTCCGAGTACCTCGTCAACGCCGACGACATCCAGATCAAGATGGCCCAGGGCGCCAAGCCCGGCGAGGGCGGCCAGCTGCCCGGCCACAAGGTCTACCCGTGGGTGGCCAAGACCCGGCACAGCACCCCCGGTGTCGGTCTGATCTCCCCGCCGCCGCACCACGACATCTACTCCATCGAGGACCTGGCTCAGCTGATCCACGACCTCAAGAACGCCAACCCGAAGGCCCGCATCCACGTGAAGCTGGTCTCCGAGGTCGGCGTCGGCACGGTCGCGGCCGGTGTGTCCAAGGCGCACGCGGACGTGGTCCTCATCTCCGGTCACGACGGCGGCACCGGTGCCTCCCCGCTGACCTCGCTCAAGCACGCGGGCGGCCCCTGGGAGCTCGGCCTCGCCGAGACCCAGCAGACCCTGCTGCTCAACGGCCTGCGCGACCGGATCGTCGTGCAGACCGACGGCCAGCTCAAGACCGGCCGCGACGTCGTCATCGCCGCGCTGCTGGGCGCCGAGGAGTTCGGTTTCGCGACCGCGCCGCTCGTCGTCTCCGGCTGCGTCATGATGCGCGTCTGCCACCTGGACACCTGCCCGGTCGGCATCGCCACCCAGAACCCGCAGCTGCGCGAGCGGTTCGCCGGCAAGGCCGAGTACGTCGTGAACTTCTTCAAGTTCATCGCCGAGGAGGTCCGCGAGATCCTCGCCGAGCTCGGCTTCCGCTCGATCGAGGAGGCCGTCGGCCACGCCGAGGCGCTCGACGTCACCCGTGCCGTCGACCACTGGAAGGCCCAGGGCCTGGACCTGGCCCCGCTCTTCTACGTGCCCGAACTGCCCGAGGGCGCGGCCCTGCACCAGGTCGTCGAGCAGGACCACGGCCTGGAGAAGGCGCTCGACAACGAGCTGATCAAGCTCGCCGCCGACGCGCTCGCCGCGGACTCCGCGACCGAGGCGCAGCCGGTGCGCGCCCAGGTCGCCATCCGCAACATCAACCGCACGGTCGGCACCATGCTCGGCCACGAGGTGACGAAGAAGTTCGGCGGCGCGGGCCTGCCCGACGACACCGTCGACATCACCTTCACCGGCTCGGCCGGCCAGTCCTTCGGCGCCTTCCTGCCGCGCGGCGTCACGCTGCGCCTGGAGGGCGACGCCAACGACTACGTCGGCAAGGGCCTGTCCGGCGGCCGCGTGATCGTCCGCCCGGACCGGGGCGCCGACCACCTCGCCGAGTACTCCACGATCGCGGGCAACACCATCGCCTACGGCGCCACCGGCGGCGAACTGTTCCTGCGCGGTCGTACGGGCGAGCGGTTCTGCGTCCGCAACTCCGGCGCGCTGGTGGTCTCCGAGGGCGTGGGCGACCACGGCTGCGAGTACATGACCGGCGGCCGCGCGGTGGTCCTCGGCGAGACGGGCCGGAACTTCGCGGCCGGCATGTCCGGCGGCATCGCGTACGTGATCGACCTCGACCGCGACAACGTCAACGTCGCCAGCGTCGGCGCCGTCGAGGCACTCGACGACACCGACCGGCAGTGGCTGCACGACGTGGTGCGCCGCCACCAGGAGGAGACCGGCTCCACGGTCGCCGAGAAGCTGCTCGCCGAGTGGGACACCGCGGTGAACCGCTTCAGCAAGATCATCCCCAGCGCCTACAAGGCAGTGCTCGCCGCCAAGGACGCCGCCGAGCGAGACGGTCTGTCCGAGACCGAGATCACCGAGAAGATGATGGAGGCGGCGATCAATGGCTGATCCGAAGGGCTTTCTCAACCACGGCCGCGAGGTCGCCAAGTCCCGTCCCGTCGAGGTGCGCCTGAAGGACTGGAACGAGGTCTACGTCCCCGGCTCCCTGCTGCCGATCATCAGCAAGCAGGCCGGCCGCTGCATGGACTGCGGCATCCCGTTCTGTCACAACGGCTGCCCGCTGGGGAACCTGATCCCCGAGTGGAACGACTACGCCTACCGCGAGGACTGGGCCGCCGCCTCCGAGCGCCTGCACGCCACCAACAACTTCCCGGAGTTCACGGGCCGCCTGTGCCCCGCTCCCTGCGAGTCGGCGTGTGTGCTCGGCATCAACCAGCCGGCCGTCACCATCAAGAACGTCGAGGTCTCGATCATCGACAAGGCGTGGGAGACCGGCGACGTCGCCGCGCGGGCCCCGGAGCGCCTGTCCGGCAAGACCGTCGCGGTCATCGGCTCGGGCCCGGCGGGCCTGGCCGCCGCCCAGCAGCTCACCCGGGCCGGCCACACCGTCGCCGTGTACGAGCGCGCCGACCGCGTCGGCGGCCTGCTGCGCTACGGCATCCCCGAGTTCAAGATGGAGAAGCGGCACATCAACCGCCGTATCGAGCAGATGCGCGCGGAGGGCACTCGCTTCCGTACCGGTGTCGAGATCGGCGTCGACCTCAAGGCGACCGACCTGAAGAAGCGGTACGACGCGGTCGTCATCGCCGCCGGCGCCACCACCGCCCGCGACCTGCCGGTCCCGGGCCGTGACCTCAATGGTGTCCACCAGGCGATGGAGTACCTGCCCCTGGCCAACAAGGTCCAGGAAGGCGACTTCGTGGCGCCGCCGATCTCGGCCGAGGGCAAGCACGTCGTGGTCATCGGCGGTGGCGACACCGGCGCCGACTGCGTGGGCACCGCCCACCGCCAGGGCGCGGCCTCCGTCACGCAGCTGGAGATCATGCCCCGCCCGAACGACGAGCGGCACCCGCTGGCCCAGCCCTGGCCGACCTTCCCCATGCTGTACAAGGTCACCTCCGCGCACGAGGAGGGCGGCGAGCGCGTCTACTCCGTCTCGACCACCCACTTCGAGGGCGACGAGGACGGCAACGTCCAGTGGCTGCACCTGACCGAGGTGGAGTTCGTCGACGGCAAGCTGACCGCCAAGCCGGGCACGGAGCGCAAGATCCCCGCCCAGCTGGTGACGCTGGCGATGGGCTTCACCGGCACCGACCGGGAGAACGGCCTGGTGGAGCAGTTCGCCCTGGAGCTCGACGAGCGCGGCAACGTCGCCCGCGACGCCGACTTCCAGACCAACGTGCCGGGAGTGTTCGTCGCCGGTGACGCCGGCCGCGGTCAGTCCCTCATCGTGTGGGCGATCGCCGAGGGCCGCTCGGCGGCCAGGGGCGTCGACCGCTTCCTGACGGGCGCCAGCGATCTGCCGGCCCCGATCCGTCCGACGGACCGCTCGCTCATGGTCTGACGGATCCGACGGGTCCCGTAAAAGACGTCCCGTACAAAGGCGTACGGAACACAGACGGCGCCTGCCCGCCTCCCCGACCGGAACTGGGCAGGCGCCGTCGCATGTCCGCGCTCAGATCGCGGTGAACTGCGCGACCTTCGCCGCGGCGCACACCGCCAGCAGGACCAGCAGGGCCACACACACTCCCGCCTGCACCAGCGCGCGCCGCCCGTCGCGGGGCGCGTACGCGTAGGCCAGGGTCACCACCGCGCCCGTCAGCAGGCCGCCGAGGTGCCCCTGCCAGGAGGTCTGTCCGGCGGAGAGGGCCATCCAGAGCACCAGGCCGATCATGAGCCGGTTGACGGGCTCCATGTCGGCGCCCATGCGGCGGGCCATGACGTAGTAGGCGGCGCCCAGCCCGAAGATCGCGCCGGACGCGCCGACGGTGAGGTCGCCCGGCGCGATCAGCAGCACCAGGACCGACCCGCCGAGCGCCGACAGCAGGTACAGGGCGAGATAGCGGACGCGGCCCAGCTGGCCCTCCACCATCCGGCCCAGGCTCCACAGGCACGCCATGTTCATCACGATGTGCAGGATGCCGAACGAGCCGTCGGTGAGCCGCATGTGGAGGAAGGCACCGGTCAGCAGCCGGTACCACTCCCCGCCCGCGAGCCCCTCCGCGGTGTAGTCCGCGGAGTACGGGTACTGCCACAGGTAGTGCCCGCCGTCCGCGTCCACCAGCCCCGCGCCCAGCATCCCGAAGCGGTCCACGATCTCGGGGCGTATCAACTCGCCCAGGTAGGCGAGGACGTTGAGCCCGATCAGGACGTACGTCACCAGCGGCACGGCCGTGATCCGGCCGCCGAAGGCGGTGCGGGCCTGACGCACCGAACGCGCGCCCTCCCGTACGCACTCCACGCACTGATGGCCGACGGCGGCCTCCCGCATGCAGTCCGGACAGATGTAGCGGTCGCAGCGGGTGCAGCGGACGTGGGACTCCACCTTGGGATGGCGGTAGCAGGTGGTGACGGTGGACTCGGACTCCACAGTCGGCTCCTCGGAAAAAGGGTGGGAAGGGCAGTGAGCCGGTGGGGACGGCGGGAACAAACTATCGAACGGTCGTGGGGCGAAACGGAGGCGGGGCGACGGTGCCGTAACCTCGCACGAAGCGGTTGGAGCGGAGGGGGAGTCCGTATGTCGGCGATCAGTCTCAGCAAGGTGCAACAGAGCGCTCCCGCACTGGTGGACCTGTACAAGCGGGCCGGGACGTCCCTCGACCGGCACGGGCTGGGCGGACTGCGGGCCGCGGTCTACCTCGTCGTCGACTACTCCGGCTCCATGAAGCCCTACTACAAGGACGGCAGCGTGCAGGCGCTCGCCGACCGGGTGCTCGGACTGTCCGCGCACCTCGACGACGACGGCCGCGTCCCGGTGGTCTTCTTCTCCACGGACATCGACGCCGTCACCGACATCGCGCTCGACGACCACCAGGGGCGCGTCGAGCGGATCGTGGCCGGACTCGGCCACATGGGCAGGACCAGTTACCACCTGGCGATGGACGCCGTGATCGACCACTACCTCGACAGCGGCTCAACCGCCCCCGCCCTGGTGGTCTTCCAGACCGACGGCGGTCCGATCAACAAGCTCGCCGCCGAACGCTATCTGTGCAAGGCGGCGAGACTGCCGCTGTTCTGGCAGTTCGTCGGCTTCGGCGACCCGCACAGCGGCCAGTTCGACTATCTGCGCAGGCTCGACGAACTCGCCGTGCCGGACAAGCGGGTGGTCGACAACGCCGGCTTCTTCCACGCGGGCACCGACCCCCGCAAGGTCCCGGACGCGGAGCTCTACGACCGACTGCTGGGCGACTTCCCGAAGTGGCTCGTGGCGGCCCGGGCGGCGGGGATCGTCCGCTGACCTTCGGGCCGGCCGCTCGTACGGGCCCACGGCCGTGGGCGGTCTCACACCGAGGCCAACCGGCCGCGGCGGCCCGCGGGTTGGCTTGGGCGCACCGGCGTGCCACCCTGAGGTTGATCCGAGGGGGAGGCCGCACATGGACGGCGCACGATCGGTGAACGAAGCGACGGGGCAGGCGAGTTCGGCCCGCCGGGGCGATCCCGGCAAGGGAGAGAAGCTCGCCGACTGGGCCGACGGACGGCTCGGCCTCTACGCGTTGGCCAAGGCCAACATGCGCAAGGTGTTCCCGGACCACTGGTCCTTCATGCTCGGCGAGGTCTGCCTCTACAGCTTTCTCATCCTGATCCTCACCGGGGTCTATCTCACCCTGTTCTTCGAACCGAGCGGAGCCGAGGTCGCCTACCACGGCCCGTACGCCCCGCTCAACGGCGTCCTGATGACCAAGGCCTACGCGTCCACCCTCGACATCAGCTTCGAGGTGCGCGGCGGGCTGCTGATCCGGCAGATCCACCACTGGGCGGCGCTGGTCTTCGTCACCGGCATGCTCGTGCACATGATGCGGGTGTTCTTCACCGGCGCCTTCCGCAAACCGCGCGAGGTCAACTGGCTCTTCGGCTGGACCCTGCTGATGCTCGGCATCCTCACCGGCCTGACCGGCTACTCGCTCCCCGACGACCTGCTCTCCGGCACCGGCATCCGCTTCGCCGACGGCGCGATCCTGTCCATCCCGGTCGTGGGGACGTACATCTCGTTCTTCCTCTTCGGCGGCGAGTTCCCGGGGCACGACATCATCTCCCGGCTGTTCCCGGTCCACGTCCTGCTGCTGCCCGGGATCATGCTCGGCCTGGTGGTGGCCCACCTGATCCTGGTCTTCTACCACAAGCACACCCAGTACCCGGGCCCCGGCCGCGACCAGAAGTCGGTCGTCGGGATGCCCTTCCTGCCGGTCTACATGGCCAAGGCGGGCGGCTTCTTCTTCCTCACCTTCGGCGTGCTGGCCGTCATGGGCGGCATCGCCAGCATCAACCCCGTCTGGGCCTTCGGCCCCTACCGGCCCGACCTGGTCACCACCGGCGCCCAGCCCGACTGGTACCTCGGCTTCTCCGAGGGGCTGATCCGGGTGATGCCGGGCTGGGAGATCAACGCCTGGGGACACACCCTGGTACCGGGCGTCCTCATCCCGTTCTCGCTCTTCCCGCTGATCCTGCTGGCCCTCGGCGTCTACCCCTTCGTGGAAGCCTGGATCACCGGCGACCGGCGCGAGCACCACATCCTGGACCGGCCGCGCAACATGCCCGTGCGCACCGGCCTCGGCGCGGCCTGGCTCAGCCTGTACGGCGTGCTGCTGATCGGCGGCGGCAACGACATCGTCGCCACCCATCTGCACCTGTCCATCAACGCGATCACCTGGTTCGTGCGGATCGGCGTCTTCGTCCTGCCCGTGCTCACCTTCATCGTCACCAAGCGGATCTGCCTGGGGCTCCAGCGCCGCGACCGGGACAGCGTGCTGCACGGCAGGGAGACCGGCACCATCAAGCGGCTGCCGCACGGCGAGTACGTCGAGGTCCACGAACCGCTGCCGCAGGGACGCCTGTTCACCCTCACCCAGCACGAGCAGAACCCGCCGTACGAGATCGGCCCACGCGTCGACGCGGGCGGGGTGCGCCGGCCGGTCACCGTCTCCCAGCGGGTACGCGAACGGCTGGCCCGCGCGATGTTCGGGCCCGGGACACACATACCGAAGCCCACCCCGGAGGAGCACCGGGAACTCACCGAGGGCGGCCACCACCACTGAGCACCACGTCCCGGCACTCGTCCGGACTGCCCCAGGCGGCCAGCAGGACGCGGGCCTTGGCCAGCCACAGGGACAGGTCGAACTCCGCCGTGTAGCCGATCGCGCCGTGCAACTGCAACGCCGTACGGGCCGTGGCGTACGCCGCCTCGCAGGCGCTCACCTTCGCCGCGGCCACGTCCGCCGGGTCCATCGTCAGCGCCGCGCCCAGGACCAGGGGGCGGGCGAACTCCAGGGCGATCCTGGCGTCGGCCAGCCGGTGCTTGACCGCCTGGAACGAACCCACCGGCACCCCGAACTGGATCCGCCGCCCCACATGGGCCACCGTCCGGTCCAGCAGCGCCAGGCCGACGCCGAGGGCCTGCGCCGAGGTGGCCAGCCGGGCCCACAGCAGGGCCTGCGCCCACGGCGGCTGCGGGTCGAGCAGTTCCCCGCCCGGCAGCAGGGGAGTGAGCCGGCGGACCGGGTCCAGGGACGGGCGCACCGGACCGTGGCCGGGGGCCAGCAGCAGACCCCCGGGCGTGAGCGCGAGGAGAAGGTCCGCCGTGTCGCCGTCCAGCGCGCAGCCGTCCGGTCCGGCCGACAGTGTCGCCGTCAGGGTGCCGTCGGCCAGCGACGGCAGGAAGCGCTTCGCCGGGCCAGGCTGCGCCGACCCGCCCAGCAGCACCGCGGCCGCGACCGTCTCCACCAGCGGGCCCGGCGTCGCGTGCCTGCCCAACTCCACGAAGGCGAGCGCGAGTTCGACCGGGTGCGGTCCCAGCCCCGCGTACTCCTCGGGCACCGCGAGCGCGAACACCCCCGCCTGCGCGATCCGGGACCACAGCGCCCGGCCGTCGGCGCTCTCGCCCCGCCCCCAGGCCCGGGCCACCGCGGGCGGACCGGCGGACGTCAGCATCGCGTCGAGCGAGCGCGCGAACTCCCGCTGTCCGGCGTCGAGGAGGAAACGCATCAGCGGCGTCCCTTCGGCAGGCCGAGCAGCCGCTCGGCGACGATGTCGCGCTGGATCTCGTTGGTGCCCGCGTAGATCGGGCCCGCGAGGGCGAAGACATAGCGCTCGCACCAGTCGGAGTCCGCCGCCTCGCCGTCGGGGCCCAGCAGATCCAGGGCCGTCTCGTGCAGCGCGATGTCGTACTCCGACCAGAAGACCTTGTTCACACTGGCCTCCGGGCCGATCCGGCCGCCGTCCAGGAAACGGGCCGCGGCCGCATAGGTGTACAACTGGTGGGCGCGGGCGCCGATCAGCGCGTCCGCGACCCGGTCCCGCGCGTGCGCCGGGCAGCCCCGCTCCCGCCACAGCCGCAGCAGCCGGTCGGCGGAGGCGAGGAAACGGCCCGGGGAGCGCAGGGTGAGACCGCGCTCGTCGGCGGCCGTCGACATCGCGACCCGCCAGCCCTGCCCCGCCTCCCCGACGACGTCCTCGTCCGGGACGAACACCTCGTCCAGGAACACCTCCGCGAACGCCGGTCTGCCGTCCAGCCGCCCGACGGGGCGCACCGTGACGCCGGGCGCGCGCAGATCGAACATCAGGCACGTCAGGCCCTGATGGGGTCTCGGCAGGCCGGGCTCGCTGCGGAACAGGCCGAACGCCCGGTCCGCGAACGCGGCCCGCGACGACCATGTCTTCTGTCCGCTCAACAGCCAGCCGCCGTCCGTGCGCACGGCCTTCGAGCGCAGCGACGCCAGGTCCGAGCCCGCCTCCGGCTCCGACCACGCCTGCGCCCAGACCACCTCGCCGCGGGCCATCGGCGGCAGCACCCGGGCGCGCTGCTCCTCGGTGCCGTGCTCGAAGAGGGTCGGGGCGAGCAGGCCGATGCCGTTCTGGCCGACGCGGCCGGGCGCGCCCGCCGCGTAGTACTCCTCCTCGAACACCAGCCACCTGATCAGCCCCGCGTCCCGGCCGCCGTACCGGGCCGGCCAGTCGACCACCGACCAGCGGTCCGCGGCCAGTTCGGCCTCCCAGGCGCGATGCGCCGCGAAGCCCTCCGCGGTCTCCAGGGACGGCAGCGGGGTGCGCGGCACATGCGCGCCGAGCCAGGCGCGGACCTCGGCGCGGAAGGCCTCGTCGGCCGGAGCGTGGGTGAGGTCCACGGTCGCCGTCCCTCCCGTCATTCTTCCCTAACAAGTGTTTGGTAGGTTAGCGTGAGCCCATGACAGACGTCGAGGGTCCGGCAGCCGATCGTCCGGCAACCGCTCGTCCGGAAGTCGAGCGGCCGGAAGTCGAGCGGCCGGCATATGAACCCGGACACGGACTGCTGCGCGGACGCAGCGCCGTCATCACCGCGGCCGCGGGCACCGGCATCGGCGGCGCGACCGCGCGCCGCTTCCTGGAAGAGGGCGCACACGTCGTCATCAGCGACGCCCACGCCCGGCGGCTCAAGGAGCACGAAGCCGCGCTCGCCGCGGAGTTCGGCCCCCGGGCGGTCACCGCGCTGCCCTGCGACGTCACCGACGAGGCCCAGGTGCGCACCCTGTTCGACACCGCCGCGGCCCGGCACGGACGCCTGGACATCGTCGTCAACAACGCGGGGCTCGGTGGCACCTCCACCCTCGTCGACATGACCGACACCCAGTGGTCGCGCGTCCTGGACGTCACACTGAACGGCACGTTCCGCTGCACCCGGGCCGCCCTGCGCGCGATGCGGGACAGCGGCCGCGGCGGGGTGATCGTCAACAACGCCTCCGTCGTCGGCTGGCGCGCCCAGGCCGGACAGGCGCACTACGCCGCCGCGAAGGCCGGCGTCATGGCCCTCACCCGGTGCGCGGCCGTCGAGGCGGCGGAGTACGGGGTCAGGGTCAACGCCGTCGCACCGAGTCTCGCCATGCACCCGCACCTGTCCAGGGTGACGACGCCCGAACTGCTCGCGCAGCTCACCGCACGCGAGGCCTTCGGCCGGTACGCCGAGCCCTGGGAAGTGGCCAACGTGATCGTGTTCCTGGCGTCCGGCTACTCCTCGTACCTCACCGGAGAGGTCGTCTCCGTCAGCAGTCAGCACCCCTAGGAGCAGCGATCACAATGGACCCGTGCCGACCAAGAAGAAGCCCCAGGTGACCGCAGCGCCCGCCCGCCGCGGCGAACTCCTCAACACCGCCGCCGAGGTCTTCGCCGAACAGGGCTACAACGCCACCACCGTGCGCAAGATCGCCGACCACGCGGGCATGCTCGCGGGCAGCCTCTACTACCACTTCGACTCCAAGGAGTCGATGCTCGAGGAGATCCTGCGTACCTTCCTCGACGAACTCTGGGGCGGCTACGACGCGGTCCTGGCCGCCGGACTGGGTCCCCGCGAGACCCTGGAGGCCCTGGTCACCGAGTCGTTCCGGGAGATCGACCGGCACCGCGCCGCCGTCGCGATCTACCAGAAGGAGTCCCGCCAGCTCGTGGCGCAGGAACGGTTCGCGTTCCTCGCCGAGTCACAGCGCAGGTTCGAGAAGGCGTGGTTGTCCACGCTGGAGCGCGGGGTCGCCGACCGGGCGTTCCGCGCCGACCTCGACGTCCGGCTCACCTACCGGTTCGTCCGCGACACGGTCTGGGTCGCCGCGTCCTGGTACCGGCCGGGCGGACAGCACAGCCCGGAGGAGATCGCCCGGCAGTACCTGTCGATGGTGCTCGACGGGATCGCCGTACGGGCATAGCCGGAAGCCGGAAGCCGGAAGCCGGAAGCCGGAAGCCGGAAGCCGGAAGCCGGAAGCCGGAAGCCGGACACCGAGCACGGCGCAGCGCCACCGCACCCTGACCCAGCACGCAGCCCAGCAAGTGATCCGTCGTCACTCAACGCGAACCACTGGGGAGTCGCCATGGCCGAGGCCTACATCGTCGAAGCGGTCCGTACACCCGTCGGACGGCGCGGGGGAGGGCTCAGCGGCGTGCACCCGGCCGATCTGGGCGCCCATGTGCTGAAGGCGCTCGTCGCCCGCGCCGCGCTCGACCCGGCCGCCGTCGAGGACGTCGTCTTCGGCTGCCTGGACGCGGTGGGCCCGCAGGCCGGGGACATCGCCCGCACCGCCTGGCTGGCGGCCGGACTGCCCCAGGAGGTGCCCGGCGTGACCGTCGACCGGCAGTGCGGTTCCTCGCAGCAGGCCGTGCACTTCGCGGCCCAGGCCGTGCTCTCCGGCACCCAGGACCTGGTGGTGGCCGGCGGCGTGCAGAACATGTCCCAGATCCCCATCGCCTTCGCCACCCGGCAGGCCGCCGAACCGCTCGGCTTCACCCAGGGCCCCTTCGCCGGCAGCGAGGGCTGGCGGGCCCGGTACGGCGAGAGGCCCGTGAACCAGTTCGCCGGCGCCGAGATGATCGCCGCGAAGTGGGGGATCGGCCGGGAGGAACAGGAGGAGTTCGCGCTGCGCTCCCACCGGCGCGCGCTGCGGGCCGTCGACGAGGGCCGCTTCGAGCGGGAGATCGCGCCCCACGGTCACGTCGCCGTCGACGAGGGACCGCGCCGGGACACCTCGGCGGAGAAGATGGCCGCGCTGAAGCCGGTGATCGACGGCGGCACCGTCACCGCGGCCTGCTCCTCCCAGGTCTCCGACGGCGCCGCGGCCCTGCTGCTGGCCTCGGAGCGGGCGGTGCGCGAACACGGACTGCGGCCCCGGGCGCGGGTGCACCATCTCTCCGTGCGCGGCGAGGACCCGATCCGTATGCTGACCGCGCCCATCCCGGCCACCGCCCACGCCCTGAAGAAGACCGGGCTGTCCATCCACGACATCGACCTCGTCGAGATCAACGAGGCCTTCGCCCCGGTCGTCCTGGCCTGGCTGAAGGAGACCGGCGCCGACCCGGCGAAGGTCAACGTCAACGGCGGCGCGATAGCCCTGGGACACCCGCTGGGCGCCACCGGCGCCAAACTGATGACCACCCTGCTGCACGAACTGGAGCGCACCGGCGCCCGCTACGGCCTCCAGACCATGTGCGAGGGCGGGGGCCAGGCCAACGTGACGATCATCGAGAGGCTCTGAGCCACCCGGACACCCGGGCGCCGGGTTCGCGCGAGTCGCCGAGACGCTCTGAGCCGCCGGACTCCCGGGCCGTGCGGGTCGTCGAGGGGGGCCGGGCCGGTCCGCGCACCGCGGCCGGGCCGGTCAGCGGGTGCCGGTCAGCCGCTCCCGCACCTCCTCCGCCTCCTTCATGATCCGTGCCACCAGCTCCGCGCACGACGGCAGGTCGTCGATCACCCCGGCGACCTGCCCGGACGCCATCACCCCCAGGTCGGTCCGGCCGTCCACCATCGCCGCCCGCAGCAGCATCGGCGTGTTCGCCGCGAGCAGGACCTGACTCCAGGCCAGATCATGCCCCTGTCTGAACGCGAGACCGTCGCGGACCATCCGCCGCCAGGTCAGCCCGGACAGCCTCCGGAACGCCGCCGCCCTGCGCAGGGCCTGGAACAGCGCCCGCGCCCGGCCGGCGTCCTCCAGCGCCCCGACCAGCTCCGTGCGCAGCATGCGGTGCGGCAGCCCGTCCACCGCGCGCGTCACCGTCACGTCCCGCACGTTCGCCGCCAGATACCGCGCCTTCACCGCGTCCGGCACCGTCGAGTCCGAGGTCAGCAGGAACCGGGTGCCCATGGCGACCCCCGCCGCCCCGTACGCCAGCGCCGCGACCAGGCCCCGCCCGTCGAAGAACCCGCCCGCCGCCACCACCGGCAGGTCCACCGCGTCGACGACCTGCGGCAGCAGCACCGTCGTCGCCACCTCCCCGGTGTGACCGCCGCCCTCCCCGCCCTGCACCACGACCGCGTCCGCGCCCCACGCCGCCACCTTCTCGGCATGCCGGCGCGCGCCCACCGAGGGGATGACCACCACGCCCGCCTCCTTCAGCTCGGCGATCAGCTCACGGGACGGCGCCAGGGCGAACGACGCGACCCGCACCCCCTCCTCGACGATCATCCGCACCCGGTCGCCCGCGTCGGCCGCGTCCGCGCGCAGGTTCACCCCGAACGGCGCGTCCGTACGCGAGGCGACCTCGCGTATCGCCGCCCGCAGCTGGTCGAGGGTCATCGTCGCGGAGGCCAGGACACCCAGCGCGCCCGCGTTCGCCGCCGCCGACACCAGCCGCGGACCCGCCACCCACCCCATCCCCGTCTGCATCACCGGGTGCCGGACCCCGACCAGCCGGGTGAACGCCGTCTCCATCACACCCCCGCCCGGTCCGGGACCTCCCGGGCGCGGGCGTCCGCCGGGTCGATCACCTCCCGGATCAGCCGCAGTTCCCCGGCGGTGGGCTCACGTGTCCGGGGCACCTCCGGCGGGACGACGAGCGCGAACCCGGTCGCCTCCCGCACCTGCCCGACACTCACCCCGGGATGCAGCGACGCCAGCCGCATGGCGTGATCGGGCGTGGCGAAGTCGAAGACGCCGAGATCGGAGACGACCCGCGGGATCCGGTGGAAGCGTGCCGTGCCGGGGTGCAGGGCCGCACGGTCGTACCCCACCCCGCACACCATGTCGACCCGCTCCACGAAGACCCGCCGCGAGTGCTTCGGGATCCAGTAACTCGTCGGGTTGTTCAACGTGTTGACCGGGGCGCCCCGGACCCCGAGCAGCTGCCGCCGGGGTGCGGCCCAGTCGCCGATGCACGCGATGTTCTGGTTGCCGAACCGGTCGATCTGGCTCGCGCCCATCATCACGTGCCGTCGCCCGCCGCCGACCAGCTCCAGGTGCTGACGGTAGGGCAGCCAGCCCTCGACCGTGCCGTCGGCGTCCACGAGGAGCGCCTCGCCGTCGGTCAGCAGCAGATCCGGCGCGAAGGTGAGCCGGGCGAGCCGGGCGCCCACGGACGGGATCACCCCGCCCATCGGGCTCGCCAGCACCTCGCCCGCGTCCCGCCAGGCCTCGGCGCAGGCGATCACGCAGTACTCGGCACGGCTGGGCGCGGCGGCGGCCGCGGGGCCGCCCGGGGCGCTCACGGCGTCCCCTCCTCGCCCTGCCCGTGCTCCTGCCCGCGTTCCTGTTCCCGCTGCCAGGCCCGCACGGCAGATCGGTAGGCGTGCTCGTCCCCGCCCAGGAACCGCTCCGCGAACTCCGGCCAGGGCGCGACCGCGTACAGCCGCTGAAAGGCCTCGTCCCGGCCGTAGTCGGGAGCGCAGGACGTGAAGTGCGCGCCGTTCGGCGCCTCGACCACGCCCGTCACCGTGTGCCGCTTGATCAGCAGCGACTGCGGACCGGCGTCGGCCCCCTTCGTCAGCTCCGCGGTGTCCACGATCCGCTCGCACGAGACATAGGCCCGGTCCGCCGCCGCGCAGAACAGGTCGTCGAAGTACGGGTCCGGGCCCAGGTACGTGCCGTTGCCCCGCCGGTCCGCACGGTTGACGTGGACCAGCGCCGCGTCCAGCCGCAGGGCGGGCATCGCCACGAACGTCTCCCCGTCCTCGTAGGGCGAGACCACGGTCCGCAGACCCGGGTTGACCCGCATCACGTCCGAACCGATACCCGCCCTGACCGGCAGGAACGGCAGCCGGTTCGCGGCCGCGCGCAGCCCCCACATGAACATCGCCTCGTCGACCTCCACCAGCTCGAAGGCCCCCCGTTCACGGGCCGCGCGGTAGTGCGGTTCGAGCGGGACCGAGTCCAGGGTGGTGAACGCGGCGACCAGCTTCCGGATCCGTCCGGCGGCGGCGAGCATGCCGACGTCCGGGCCGCCGTACGAGACCACCGTCAGATCGCCGATGCCGGCCCGGAGCACCGCTCTCACCAGGGCCATCGGCTTGCGCCGGGAGCCCCAGCCGCCGATGCCGACGGTCATGCCGCTCGCCAGTGCGGAGACCGCCTCGTCGGCGGTCATCGTCTTGTCACCCACCTGACGTCCCCTCCCTCCCGAAGGTGTCCCGGATCCGGTCGGCCACCCCGCTGACGTCCGCCTCGAACGTGAAGCCCTGCTCGAAGCGGTAGCTGCGGCGCACGTCGACCGGATCGATGCCGTTGATGGCGGCCTTGGCCAGCCGCAGCAGATCACCGTCCTTGGCGGCGATCTCCCGGGCCAGCTCCAGGGCCGCGGCGCCCAGCTCCTCGCTCGGCACCACCCGCCACACCGAGCCGTGCGCGTGCAGCTCGGCCGCGGTCGCCGTGCGCGAGGTGTAGTACAGCGCGCGCATCAGGTGCGGGGGGACCAGCCGGGACAGGTGCGTGGCCGCGCCGAGGGCCCCCCGGTCCAGTTCGGGCAGTCCGAAGACGGCGTCGTCACCGGCCACGATCACGTCCGCGTTCCCCGCCAGGCCTATGCCGCCGCCCAGACAGAAGCCCTGCACCGCCGCCACCACCGGGACCTCGCACTCGTACACCGCGGCGAAGGCCTCGAAACAGCCGCGGTTGGCGCCGACGAGCGCGGGGCGCCCCTGGGCCTGTATCTCCTTGATGTCCACGCCCGCGTTGAAGCCGCGCCCCCGCGCGCCCAGCACCACGCACCGGACCTGCGGGTCGTGACCGGCCGCGCGCACCGCGTCGGCCAGCGCGAACCAGCCGGCCACCGGGATGGCGTTCACCGGCGGGAAGTCGACCGTGACCACGGAAATCCCCTTTTCCGGGGACGAGGTGGAGACACCCATCGGCGCATCAGCTACCTTTCCACCCAGCCGCTATTCCACCAAACATTTGTTAGGTGTGAGGCTTCGAAGCTAGCAGCCGACGGATCGCGGCGGGAGGCCCTGTGGACAACTCGCACCCTGCGCACCCCTCGCACTCTCCGCACTCTTCGCACCTGAGCGGCCGCACGGTGGTGGTGACCGGCGGCACCCGTGGCGTGGGCGCGGGCATCGTCCGGGCGTTCGCGGCGGCCGGGGCACGGGTGGTGGCCTGCGCCCGCAGACCGCCGCCCGAAGAGCCCGCGGCAGGCGTGGAGTTCGTCCCGCTGGACCTGCGCGACCCGCCCGCCGTACGGGCCTTCTTCGACGCGCTGCCCCGGCTCGACGTCCTCGTCAACAACGCGGGCGGGGCCCCGTACCGGCTGCTGGCCGACGCGGACGCCGAGCGGCACGCGCGGGTCGTCGAACTGAACCTCCTCGCCCCGCTGACCGCGTCGCTCGCCGCGTACGACCACCTCAGACGGGCCCGGGGCGCCGTCGTGATGGTCGGCAGCGTCAGCGGCAGCCGCCCCTCGCCGGGCACGGCGGCCTACGGGGCGGCCAAGGCGGGACTGGAGCACCTGGCCCGCTCCATGGCGGTGGAATGGGCGCCGCACGTGCGCGTCAACACACTCGTCGTCGGCATGGTCCGCACCGAGCTGTCCCACCTCCACTACGGCGGGGAGGAAGGCGTCGAGGCGGTCGCGCGCACCGTCCCGCTCGGACGGCTGGCCGTGCCCGACGACATCGGCGCGGCCGCCGTCTTCCTCGCCTCCGACGCCGCCGCCTACATCAGCGGGGCGAGTCTGCTCGTGCACGGGGGCGGGGAGCGGCCCGCCTTCCTGGACGCCGCCACAGCCGACCGGGACAACCGAGGAAAGGGAACGGGATGAGCGGAATCTGCGCGGGACGGGTCGTCGTCGTCACCGGTGCCGGACGAGGCCTCGGGCGGGCGCACGCGCTCGCCTTCGCCGCCGAAGGAGCCCGGGTCGTCGTCAACGACCTGGGGGTCGGCCTGGACGGCGCACCGGGCTCCGGCAGCCCCGCGGCCGGCGTCGTGGACGAGATCCGGGCGGCCGGCGGACACGCCGTCGCGCACGCCGGCGACATCGCCACGACCGAGGGCGCGGCGTCACTGGTCCGGGTCGCGCTGGAGACGTACGGCCGGCTCGACACCCTCGTCAACAACGCGGGGTTCCTGCGGGACCGGATGCTGGTCAACCTCGACGAGGACGACTGGGACGCGGTCGTCCGCGTCCATCTCAAGGGACACTTCCTGCCGCTGCGGCACGCGGCCGCGCACTGGCGTCAGGAGACCCGGGCCGGGCGCACCCCCGAGGCCCGGATCGTCAACACCGGCAGCGGTGCCGGGCTGCTGGGATCGGTCGGACAGGGCAACTACAGCGCGGCGAAGGCCGGCATCCTCGCCCTGACGCTGGTCGCGGCGGCCGAACTGAGCCGCTACGGCGTCCAGGTCAACGCGATCGCGCCCGCGGCCCGGACGAGAATGACCGAGGACACCTTCGCGCAGGCCATGGCCGCACCGGAAGCGGGCTTCGACGCGATGGCCCCCGGGAACGTCTCACCGCTGGTCGTCTGGCTGGGCTCGGCCGCCAGCGCCGGTGTCACCGGGCGGGTCTTCGAGGCCGAAGGAGGCCGGATCACTCTCATGGAGGGCTGGCGGACCGGCCCCACGGCGGTCGGCGAGCAGCGGTGGCGGCCGCAGGAGGCGGGGGAGGCCGTACGACGGCTGATCAAGGAGGCACAGCCGCCGGGCACGGTGTACGGAAGCCGGTGACATCCACCGTCCGGCCCGGGTACGACGTGAGGCCTACCTGACGTGAGGCCTACCTGACGTGAGGCCTACGTGTCGCACTCCAGCACCGTCCGGCACAGCGCGCACCGCGCCCGCACCCGCCCCCGCACCGGCACCCTGATCCGCTGATGGCAGGTCGGGCACGGGAACGACACCCGAAGCGGACCTCGGCCGTCCGGAGTGAACGCGTAGGCGGTGCCGGACCCGGCGGCCGGCCCCCTGTCCTGGGCGTGCCGGCGGTCCCGGGCGTAACGCCGCCGGCCCGCCCAGCCCGCCGCCGTCAGCGGCGGCTGCTGCTCGTCCCGGCGCGCCTGCGCCATGCCCCGCGTGTACGCCTCGTACGCCTGCGCGCTGGTGAACCACGTCGACGGGTCCTCGCCGAACAGCAGCGCACGCTTGGCCAGCACGTACCCGAACTCCTCCGGCGTGAGATAACCCAGCTTCTGCGAGGTCACCGCGTCCTCCCGGAACGCGTCCAGCAGCAGCCAGCCCGCGCCCAGGTACGTCGTCGCCGTGTCCGTGAGGATCTCGTTGTCCCGGGTGCCGCGGAAGGACAGATCCAGCCGGTGCAGATACACGTGCATGATCTCGTGGGCCAGGGCCGCGCCGATGTCCCTGCGATGGGTACGGAACCGGTCGTTCAGCTCCACGAAGTACTCCGGACCCGCGGCCAGCTCGATGTGCGCCGCGTGTTCCATCTCCCGGAAGCCGACGATCATCCGGGCATCCGGCAGCCGATAGTGGCGCACCAGCTCACGAGCCACGCGCTGGGTACCCAGATGAAGATCGTCGGTGTCGCAGAACGCCACGTCGACCGGCGCCACACTCGTCGCGAACGTCTGGATCGTGTCGTACGACAGCCGCCGGTACAGCGCGGTGACGGCGGCCCGCACCGTCTCCAGATGCGGGTAGCCGTGCTCGACCGGTCCGCCGTTGGCCACGCCCGCACCCCCAAGACGCCTGATCCCGCTTCCACTCTACGAGCCCACGCGCGGAATACCCCTCACCGCTTGCCGGCTCCCGGCATCCGCGGCCCCGCCGCCGCCCGTCCCGGACCCCGCCACTCGCCCCGCCCCGTCCGTCCGTACCGGAGGAGGCCGTAGGCCGCCCGCCGGCGGCGCCGCGTAGGGTGAATGCCCATGACCACCAGCCCCACCGGCGACGGCGGCATCGACCCCGCCGTCCGCGAGGAACTCGACCGGCTGCGCAACAGCATCGACAACATCGACGCCGCCGTCGTCCACATGCTCGCCGAACGCTTCAAGTGCACCCAGCAGGTGGGCCACCTCAAGGCCGCACACCAGCTGCCCCCCGCCGACCCGGACCGCGAGGCCCGGCAGATCGCCCGGCTGCGCACCCTCGCCGAGAACGCCAAACTCGACCCCGCCTTCGCCGAGAAGTTCCTCAACTTCATCGTCGCCGAGGTCATCCGCCACCACGAACGCATCGCGGACGCCACCGTCAACGGCACCGCCGCCAACGCCACCGTCAACGGCACCACCGTCAACGGCACCCCCACGAACGGCACCCCCACGACGGCCGATTGACGCCGGTCCGCGCCGCCGGGAGGTGACACGGGCACCCGTCCGAGGCATGCTGCGCTGTGCACCGCTCGTCAACCGGCGGGCACAGCGCGTCAGCACCCCGGACGCCAGTTGGTGGTCCCACCGCGGGAGGGACGTCGGGCCATGCCGTCGGATGACGCGATCCTCATCGTCGACGACCACGAGGACACCCTCTACGCCCTGGAGAACACCCTCGCCCCGCTCGGCCACCGGATCAGCCGCGCCACCAGCGGCGACGCGGCACTGAAACAGATACTGCGCGGCCGGGTCGGACTGCTCCTGCTCGATGTGCGCATGTCCGGCGTCGAGGGCCTGGACGTCGTGCGCTACATGCGTCGCGTCGAACAGACCCAGCACATTCCCGTCGTCCTGCTCACCGGTTTCGGCCCCGACCCCGAACTCACCGCCGCCGCCTTCGCGCTCGGCGTCGCCGACCTGGTCGCCAAACCCGTCGACCCCTGGGCCCTGCGCACCAAGATCCGCTACCTCTACGACGCCCGCCTGCGCGAGCTGACCCTGGAGCGGGAGATCCGCGACCTGCGCACCCTCCTCAAGGACCGCACCGATCCCCCGGACCACCTGCCACGGACCGGACCGACCCACCTGGACGCCCGCGTTCCACCGCAACGCGACACACCATGGGCGGCTCCGGCGCGCGAGGGGACATAAGGAACGTACCGAACCGCCACTGTGCCATTCCGACGCCATCAGGCAGCATGTCGTTCATGTCCGTACTGACGCGCGACGAAGCGCAGACCCGTGCCCGGCTCCTCGACGTCCACCGCTACACGATCGAACTCGATCTGACCACCGGCGACGACACCTTCGGGTCCGTGACCGTCATCAGGTTCACCGCCCGCTCGGAGGCGGACACCTTCGTCGAGCTCAAGCCCGCCGAACTGCGCTCCGCCACCCTCGACGGACAGCCCCTCGACCCGGCCGGTCTCGACGGCAACCGGCTGCCCCTGAAGAACCTCACCGCCGGCGAGCACGAACTGCGCGTCGACGCCCGCATGCGCTACTCCCGCACCGGCGAGGGCATGCACCGCTTCACCGACCCCACCGACGGCGAGACCTACCTCTACACCCAGCTGTTCATGGACGACGTGCAGCGCGTCTTCGCCGCCTTCGACCAGCCCGACCTCAAGGCCGTCTTCGACCTGACCGTCCAGGCCCCCGAAGGCTGGAGCGTCCTCGCCAACAGCGTCACCGAACACCTCGGCGAAGGCCGCTGGCAGGCCGCCCCCACCCCCCTCGTCTCCACCTACCTCGTCGCCGTCGCCGCAGGCCCCTGGCACTCCGTACGCACCGAGCACCGCGGCCTGCCCTTCGGCCTCCACTGCCGCCGCTCCCTCGCCCCCCATCTCGACGCGGACGCCGAGGAACTCCTCGACATCACCAAGCAGTGCTACGACCGCTACCACGAGAAGTTCGAGGAGCCCTACCCCTTCGACTCCTACGACCAGGCCTTCGTCCCCGAGTTCAACGCCGGCGCCATGGAGAACCCCGGCCTGGTCACCTTCCGCGACGACTTCGTCTACCGCTCCGCCGTCACCGACACCGAACGACAGACCCGCGCCATGGTCATCGCCCACGAGATGGCCCACATGTGGTTCGGCGACCTCGTCACCCTCCGGTGGTGGGACGACATCTGGCTGAACGAGTCCTTCGCCGAGTACATGGGCTACCAGACCCTCGCCGAAGCCACCCGCTTCACCGGCACCTGGACCGAATTCGGCGTCGCCCGCAAGCCCTGGGGCTACGAGGCCGACCAGCGCCCCTCCACCCACCCCGTCGCCCCCGAAGCCGTCGAGGACACCGCCTCCGCACTCCTCAACTTCGACGGCATCTCCTACGCCAAGGGCGCCTCCGCACTGCGCCAACTCGTCGCCTGGCTCGGCGAGAAGGACTTCCTGGCCGGCATCAACACGCACTTCGCCCGCCACCGCTTCGCCAACGCCACCCTCGCCGACTTCATCGACTCCCTCGCCGCCCACACCGACCGCGACGTCCACGCCTGGGCCGACGCCTGGCTGCGCACCACCGGAGTCGACACCCTCACCCCGGCCGTCACCGCCGACGCCGACGGCACCCGCACCCTGACCGTCCGGAACACCGGCAGCCGCCCCCACCGCATCTCCGTCGGCCTCTACGACCGCGACCACGGCGACGACCAGGGCTGCCTCACGCTGCGCGGACGCCTCGACCTCGACATCCCGCAGACCACCTCCCAGCCCATCGGCAAACGCCCCGCACTGCTGCTCCTCAACGACGGCGACCTCACCTACGCCAAGATCCGCTTCGACCCCGAGTCCTTCGAGACCGTCCGCGCCGGCCTGTCCGGCCTGCCCGACCCGCTCACCCGCGCGGTCGTCTGGAACGCCCTGCGCGACTGCGTACGCGACGGCGAACTCCCGCCCTCCGCCTACCTGGAGACCGCCCACACCCACCTCCCGCGCGAGAACGACCTCGCCCTCGTCCAGGGCGTCCTCGCCTTCGCCGCCGGCCAGATCGCCGACCGCTACCTCACGCCCGAGGAGCGCCCCGCCGCCCTCGCCAGCCTCAGAAGCCTCTGCCGCGACCTCGTCCGCCGCACCGAGGACGGCGACAACCCCGGCCTGCGCCTGGTCGCCGTACGCCACCTCATCGACGCCGCCGCCCACCCGGACACCATCAGCGCCTGGCTCGCCGACGGAACCGTCCCCGGCGGCCCCGAACTCGACCCCGAACTGCGCTGGCGCATCCTCGCCCGGCTCGCCGTCCTCGGCGCGATCGACGGCACCGCCATCGACGCCGAACTCGTCCAGGACCCCAGCGCCACCGGCCAGGAAGGCGCCGCCCGCTGCCGCGCCGCCCTGCCCGACCCCGAGGCCAAACGCGCCGCCTGGGACGCCATGTTCGCCACCGACGACACGACCGACCTGTCGAACTACCTGTTCACCGCCACCGCCCAGGGCTTCTGGCAGCCCGAACAGGCCGACCTCGTACGGGAGTACGTCCCGCGCTACTACCAGGACGCCGTCGCCGTCGCCGCCCGCCGCGGCCCCGCCATCGCCGAGGCCGCGGGCCGCTGGGCGTTCCCCGCCGTCGCCGTCGACGCCGACACCCTCCACCTGGGCGAGGAGTGCCTGCGCGACGCCGACCCCACCCCGGCCCTGCGCCGCAAACTCGTCGACCAGCTCGACGACCTCGCCCGAGCCCTGCGGGTCCGGCAGGCGTAACACCACCAACCCACCGGCAGCGCAACACCGGCACACCTCCGGCACACCACCCGGGCGGGCCCACCACCTACACGGCGGGGCCCGCCCGCTCCACCTCCCGGCACGCCCGCCCCGGCCCTGCGCCCCCGCCTGCGTCCCGACACGATTTCCCCGCCCGGGAGTACCCCCGCACGGGTTCCGATCGTTGGGTTCTTCGGACGCGCCGCAGCATCCGCGCACAAGCCGATGCTCCCCTGCCCCGCGCCCCGGAGGAGCATCATGAGCACGCCGCCGCTCGCCTCAGGACCCGACGGACACCAAGCCCTGCGGCCGCTGCTCGACACCGTCCTGGACGCCCTGCGCGACGGCGGCCGGGCCCGCGGCGGCCCGCTGCCCGCCGGCGGACCACCGGCGGTCGCCGCCCGCCTCACCGACGCCGTCGGGGACGTCCTGCCCGACGACGGCGACCCCGACGCCCTGCGCACCCTCGTACACGCCCTCGCCGAGGGCGCCGCCGACCCCGCGGACCCCCTGTGCGCCGCCCATCTGCACTGCCCACCGCTCGCCGTCGCCACCGCCGCCGACCTCGCCGTCAGCGTCCTCAACCCCTCCCTCGACTCCTGGGACCAGGCACCCGCGGCCTCAGAACTCGAAGCCCGGGTCACCCGCGCACTCGCCCGCCTCACCGGACTCACCGACGCCCTCGTCACCACCGGCGGCACCGAAGCCAACCAACTCGCCCTGCTCCTCGCCCGGGAGACCCACGGCGCCGGCCTGCGGCTGGTCCACGGAGCCAACGCCCACCACTCCCTGCCCCGCGCCGCCTGGCTGCTCGGACTGCCCGACCCCGTCGTCGTCCCCGCCCCCGCAGGCACCCTCGACCCGGCCGCCCTCGACGAGGCCCTCACCGAACTCCACGGCCCCCTCGTCGTCGCCGCCACCGCCGGAACCACCGACGCCGGCCTCATCGACCCACTGCCCGAGATCGCCGGCCTGTGCACCGCCCACGGCGCCCGGCTCCACATCGACGCCGCCTACGGCGGCGGCCTCCTGTTCAGCGACCGCCACCGCACCGCCCTCGCAGGCCTCAACGCCGCCCACACCGTCACCCTCGACCTGCACAAACTCGGCTGGCAACCCGTCGCCGCCGGCCTCCTCGCCGTACACGACCCCCACGACCTCACCGCACTGCACCAACGCGCCGACTACCTCAACGCCGACGACGACACCGACGCAGGCCTCCCCGACCTCCTCGGACGCTCCCTCCGCACCACCCGCCGACCCGACATCCTCAAGATCGCCGTCACCCTCGGGACCCTCGGCAGAACCGGCCTGGGAGCCCTCGTCGACCAGGTCTGCGCCCACGCCGCCGAACTCGCCGAACTCCTCGACGCCCACCCCCGCTTCGAGCTCTACGACCGCCCCACCATCAGCACCGTCCTCTTCCGCCCCACCGACGCCACCGACACCACCGTCGCCGACATCCGCCGACAACTGCTCCACCAGGGCCGCGCCGTCCTCGGCCGCGCTCACCTCGACGGCCGCCTCTGGCTCAAAGCCACCCTCCTCAACCCCCACACCCGGCCCGACGACCTCACCGCACTCATCGACCTCGTGGAAGGAACCACCCCCAGATGACCCACCCCCCACACCACGAGCCCGCAGCACCCCGCGACCTCGTCGGCATCGGCATCGGCCCCCTCAACCTCTCCCTCGCCGCCCTCGCCCACCCCCTCCCCGAACTCGACGCCGTCTTCTACGAACAACGCCCAGCCTTCGACTGGCACCCCGGCCTCCTCATCGACGGCGCCACCATCCAGGTCCCCTTCCTCGCCGACCTCGTGACCCTCGCCGACCCCACCAGCCCCTGGACCTTCCTCAACTACCTCAAGGCCCGCGAGCGCCTCTTCCCCTTCTACTTCGCCGAGCGCTTCCACATCCAGCGCGCCGAATTCGACGCCTACTGCCGCTGGGTCGCCGACCACCTCCCCGGCCTGCACTTCCGCCACCAGGTTGACAGCGTCCGCTGGAACCCCGGACGCGACCTCTTCGAAATCGAGTTCACCCGACTCGGCCACGACGGCACCGCCGCGGCCCCCGGCCGCACCCACGCCCGCAACATCGTCCTCGGCATCGGCACCGAACCCCACGTACCCGAACCGCTCAGACCCCTCGCCGACGCCCCCGGCGTACCCGTCGTCCACGCCGCCGACTACCTCGCCCACCGAGCGAGCCTCCTCGCCGCCGACCACATCACCGTCGTCGGCTCCGGACAGTCGGGCGCCGAGATCTTCCTCGACCAGCTACGCCACCGCGCACCCGGCCGCGACCGCATCCACTGGATCGGCCGCACCGAGGCGTTCGCCCCCATGGAGTACTCCAAACTCGGCCTGGAGCACTTCACCCCCGACTACACCCGCTACTTCCACAGCCTCGACGAGACCACCCGCGACCGGCTCGTCACCAGCCAGTGGCAGCTCCACAAGGGCATCGACACCGACACCATCGCCGCCATCCACGACGAGCTCTACCGCCGCACCCTGCACGGCGGCTGGCCCCAGGCCGTCCTCACCCCCGGCGTCCACGTCCGCACCGCCGGCCGCGTCGGCGTCGGCATCACCAGGATCGAACTCCACCTGGAACACATCCAGCAGGGCAACCGCACCTGCCTCACCACCGACGCCGTCGTCCTCGCCACCGGCCACCGCCAACGCCCCCTGGAACCCATCCTCGCCGGACTCGACCCCTACCTGCGCCGCGACAACCGCGAACGGCCCCGCGTCGACGAACACTTCCGCCTCGTCCTCGACCCGGCCGTCACCGGCCACGCCTACATCCAGAACGCCGCACTGCACACCCACGGCGTCGGCACCCCCGACCTCGGCCTCGCCGCCTGGCGCAGCGCCGCCATCCTCAACTCCCTCACCGGAAAAGAGACCTACCCCCTCCCGGCCCGCACCGCCTTCACCACCTTCGGACTCGAACCACACCCCCGGATCCCCCAGGCCCGCAGGTCCGAAACCCTCACCCACCTCGCCGAACACCGCTGACCCCACCACAGCCGAACCGGCCGGAAACACGACGACGGCGGCGCCCGGAAAGAACGCCGCCGTCGGCCTACGACCACCCCGCAACACCGGGACACCCCCGGCGCAGGAAACCCCTACGGTCAGAAGACCGGCGTGCCCTCACGGGTCAGCTTCCAGTCCACCGACGCGAAGTCCTTCGGGTCCAGCACACCCTTCGCCGTCACCCACTCCGCGATCCGCGTCCGGATCTCCGTCGACTCCGACCACAGCTCCGGCGCCGACGCCACGTACGGGAACGCACCGCCGCCATTGGCACGGTAGTTGTTCACCGCCAGCACGAACTGCTGCGCGTCGTCCAGCGCCGCACCGTTGTACGTCAGGTTCTTGATCCGCGAACCCGCGGGCTGCGCGATGTCGATGTCGTACACCAGACCCGACACATAGTCGTAGTTGTAGTCCGGCCGGCCGTTCGCGTTCGTCAGCGTCTCCGTGTCGACCACCGCACCCACCGCCGTCTGCACGAAGTACTCCGCCGAGTACTCCAGGTACGCCCGCACCTGCGCACCCGTCAGCAACTTCGCGACCAGCGTGTTGTCGTACACGTACAGGCTCGACAGACCCCGGATCGTCACATCCCCGGCCGGGATCTCCGACGTCCGCGAGAACGGCGACGCCTGCGCTATCACCGGCAGCGACGCGTACGACGTACCCGCCAGCGCCGCCTTCACCACGTCCTCCTGGACCTTGGTGATCAGATCGATGATCGGGGCGTCCTTGTACCGTGCGTCCACCGTCGTCAGCGTCTCGGTCGCCGTGCCGACCACCTGGTTGACGTACGTGACCACCTTCGCGTGCTCGTCGGCCAGCAGCTTCGTGATCTTCGGATCGTCCGCGACCGTGCTCGAGTTCAGCAGCGACGCCGCCACCGACTCGACCTCCCACCGGCCCTTCGCGAACACCAGCTCGATGTCGAACAGCGTCAGCCGCTCGGCGAAGCACAGCGGCTCCGACAGCACGACCGTACGGCCCGTCGCCTCGTTGACGACCTTCAGCTCCGGGATCTCCAGATGCGCGTGCCCGACCAGGATCGCGTCGATACCCGGCACCTGCCTGGCCACATTGGCGGCCGCGTTCTCCACGTACGGCAGCTGGTCACCGTACGACGACGTACCCGAAGCACCCGAGTGCGCCGAGACGACCACCACGTCCGCACCCATCGACTTCAGCTTCGGCACCCACTTCGCCGCCTGCTCCTCAAGACCGGGGAACGCCAACTTCCCCTGCACATACGCCTTGTCCCAGATCGCGATACCCGGGTTCGTCAGACCCAGCACCGCCACCTTCACCGGCCGAGCACCCGGAACGTGGAACTCCTTGATGAAGTAGGGCGGGAACGCCGGCTTCAGCGTCTTCGCGTCCACCGCGTTCGCACCGAGCAGCGGGAAGTGCAGCTGGCTCTCGAACTTCCGCAGCGTCTCGATGCCGTAGTTGAACTCGTGGTTGCCCAGCGCCGCCGCGTCGTACCCGATCGCGTTCATCGCCTGCGCCATCGGGTGCACCGGACCGCCCTTGGCGGTGATCGGGTCGACCTTCGCGTAGTAGTACGTCAGCGGCGTGCCCTGGATGGTGTCACCCGCGTCCAGCAGCAGCGTGTTGCAGTGCCCGCGCTCCTTGCGGATCTGGTTCACCAGGGTCGAGATGCGCGCCAGGCCCATCGAGTTGCCCTTGGCGTCGGAGTACTCCCCGTCCTTGAAGTAGTCCCAGTTGAACACGTGCCCGTGCAGATCGGTCGTGCCCATCACGGTCAACGCGTACCGCTTCGGCTGCTTGACCGGCTTCCCGGCCGGCTTCTTCGCCGACGCCGACTCCGCGGCCTGCGCCGCCGGAGCCGCCGCCGCGCCCCCGATCGCCACCCCCGCCCCGGTCACGGCGGACTTCTTCAGAAACTTCCGACGGTCCAACGGCATGTCTGGTTCTCCTCCAAGAACGGACAACAACGCGCGTAGATTCTGACGCGCGTAGATTCTGGTCCCTCCATGCCGGACCGCAACAGGTCCAACAGGTTGCGATCCGGTGACCTGAGCCATGACTTCCGACCCCGAAATCGGCCAACCGGTGACAGAGTTGGGCGTATGACCAACCCCCAGGACCCCACCACCCCCACCGACCCGGACACCCCACCACCCGCCGTCCCCTACGGCACACCCGACGCCCCACGCATCGCCGTCCGCGGCGAAGCCCACCTCGAAGTCGACCCCGAGATCGCCCGCATCACCGTCACCGTCGGCGCACGCGGCAAGGACCGACGCACCGCACTCGACGACCTCACCCGCCGCAACACAGCCGTCCTCGACCTCGTCAAGACCTACGGCAACGCCGTCGAACGCCTGGAGACCGGCGCCTTCTCCATCACCCCCGAACTCACCAGACACGGCCGCGGCGAACGCGTCCGCACCTACCACGGCGCCGTCCGCACCACCGCCGAACTCACCGACTTCACCGCCCTCGGCGAACTCGTCAGCCGCCTGGCCGACCACGACCTCACCAGCGTCGACGGCCCCTGGTGGACCCTGCGCCCCGACTCACCCGCCCACCGCGACGTACGCCAGAAAGCCGTACGCGAAGCCGTCCAACGCGCCCGCGAGTACGCCGAAGCCCTCGGCACCACACTCCACGCCCTCGTCGAACTCGCCGACATCGGCGCCGAGAACACCCCGCCGACCCACCCCCAGCACCCCGGCCGCATGCGCTCCATGTCCTACGCCGGCGCCACCGAGGAGACCACCGCCGCACCCCTCGACCTCGAACCCCAGCGCCAGCGCCTGCACGCCTCCCTCAACGCCCGTTTCACCATCCGGCCACCCCGGCTCTGAGCCGATCACATGCTCATCGGAGCACACCGCCGCCCATTCAACAGTCGTCAAGAACCTTTCACGCAAGCGTTGTTGAGTAGACATGCAGCACCAAATCCCCTACCGACCGGTAAGCCCTAGGGTCGAACCATGCGCCGAGCAAAAATCGTCTGCACCCTCGGGCCCGCCACCGACTCGTACGACCAGATCAAAGCCCTGGTCGACGCAGGAATGGACGTCGCCCGCTTCAACCTCAGCCACGGCGGACACGCCGAACACGAGGAGCGATACCAGCGCGTACGCAGGGCCTCCGACGAGACCGGACGCAGCGTCGGCCTCCTCGCCGACCTTCAGGGCCCGAAGATCCGCCTCGGCCGGTTCACCGAAGGCCCCGTACTCCTTGAACGCGGCGACACCTTCACCATCACCGTCGAGGACGGCGCCCAAGGAGACCGCAACAGCTGCGGAACCACCTACCAGGGCCTCGCCGACGACGTCACCACCGGCGAACGCATCCTCGTCGACGACGGCAAGGTATGCCTCGAAGTCACCTCCGTCGACGGCCCCCGCGTCCACACCACCGTCATCGAAGGCGGCCTCGTCTCCGACCACAAGGGCCTCAACCTCCCCGGCGTCGCCGTCTCCGTCCCCGCCCTCTCCAAGAAGGACGAGGCCGACCTGCGCTGGGCCCTGCACAACGGCTTCGACGTCGTCGCCCTCTCCTTCGTCCGCAGCGGCAAGGACATCCTGGACGTCCACCGCATCATGGACGAGGAAGGCCGCCGCCTCCCCGTCATCGCCAAGGTGGAAAAGCCCCAGGCCGTCGACAACATCGACGACATCGTCGCCGCCTTCGACGGCATCATGGTCGCCCGCGGCGACCTCGGCGTGGAAATGCCCCTGGAACAGGTCCCGATCGTCCAGAAGCGCGCCATCAAACTCGCCAAGCGCAACGCCAAACCGGTCATCGTCGCCACCCAGATGCTCGACTCCATGATCGAGAACTCCCGACCCACCCGCGCGGAAGCCAGCGACGTCGCCAACGCCGTCATCGACGGCACGGACGCCGTGATGCTCTCCGGCGAGACGAGCGTCGGCAAATACCCCATCGAGACCGTCCGCACCATGGCGAAGATCGTCGAAGCCGCCGAGGAGGACATCCTCGCCAAGGGCCTCCCGCCGCTGACCGACAGCAACAAACCCCGCACCCAGGGCGGCGCGGTCGCCCGCGCGGCCGCCGAGATCGGCGACTTCCTCGGCGCGAGGTTCCTGGTCGCCTTCACCCAGTCCGGCGACACCGTCCGCCGCCTCTCCCGCTACCGCTCCCCGATCCCCCTCCTCGCCTTCACCCCGGAACCCGCCACCCGCTCCCAGCTGAACCTCACCTGGGGCGTCGAGACCTTCCTCGGCCCCCGCGTCGACTCCACGGACGCGATGGTCGCCCAGGTCGACGAACTCCTGCTGCGCTACGGCCGCTGCCAGAAGGGCGACATCGTGGTCATCACCGCAGGCTCCCCGCCCGGCGTCTCCGGCTCGACGAACCTGGTAAGGGTCCACCGCGTGGGCGAGGACGACAGCCCCAAGTAGGCAGCGCGGCTCAGTACTTCGGACCCACGTGGGCGTCCATGAGGGCTACGGAGGCTTTGCGGGCTACGGAGATGTTGTAGGGGTTTCCGCCCCGTGTGCAGTGCGTCCACTCGATGCCCAGCCTGTCGAGGGTGTGGGTGTAGAGCTGCCGGATGTCGTCGGAGACGTTGGTGAAGAAGTAGCGCGGGTATTCGTAGCGCCTACGCTCCCCGGCGACCATGCGGGTGGTCCAGTTGGTGATGCGGCAGCCGTCGGAGTGGATGAGCCCGCGGATGAACTCCCAGGGGCGGGCGTCGACGATCTCCTGCTGCCAGGCTTCGAGGACGATGCGCCGCTCATGCTTCTTGCCGGGGCCGTGCTGGGGGAACAGGCAAGGCCAGTGCTTGCTGAAACTGGTGACGGCAACACACCCCTGCTTCTTGGCCCGGCACACGCTGTTCTGCGGGTGGACCTCACGCATCGCCGCTTCACAGGCATCGATGATTCCGGGCCATGCGTTGTCACAGACGATCCGCAGGGTGTACACGCCTCTTCGGCCTGCGCTGATACATCCATCGCCGAGATAGAAGCCGAGGAGATAGGCGTACGCTGCCGGGTTCCGAGGCACACCTGGCAGCCCCTGACATCGAGGGCACTCGTGGCCGGCGCGCCGCGGCTCCAAACGCGTATGCCACGAGCGGATCGCGGCCCGGGAGATCCCGGTCTCCTTGCTGACGGAGTTCAGACTGCGCCCCTGAGCCACCAGGGCAAGTGTTCGCTCCCGGGTGCTGATGTCGTACATGCGGCCACTTTGCGTGGAGGGCGATGGCGCCACGCAGCAAAAAGCGGATGTTCACGAGAAGGTGAACATCCGCTTTCTAGGTGAACCTTGGAAACGAAGGAAAAGTGCCCCGGGTGGGATTCGAACCCACGCTGTCGGTGGTTTGAGCACCGTGTCTCTTCCGCTGGACTACCGGGGCTTCCTGTAAAACAAAGGTCAGCGGTCACCCGCCGTGCCCCTACCTTACCGTAGCTAGGTAGGCTCTTGGGAGCAGCATTTGCCCTGAACAAGGAGCCCCCGTGACCGCCCCCGAGTCGCCCCAGCCCGTAGACGCGCCCGACGGCGAACAGTCGCACGTGCCTCCGCTGACGACCCGTGTCGTCATCGCCGAGGACGAGGCCCTGATCCGGCTCGACCTCAAAGAGATGCTGGAGGAGGAGGGCTACTCCGTCGTCGGTGAGGCGGGTGACGGCGAGCGGGCCGTCGAGCTCGCCCGCGAGCACCAGCCGGACCTGGTCATTCTCGATGTGAAGATGCCCAAGCTGGACGGTATCTCCGCCGCGGAGAAGATCGCCGAGGAGCGCATCGCGCCCGTGCTGATGCTGACCGCCTTCTCGCAGCGCGACCTCGTGGAGCGGGCCCGGGACGCCGGTGCGATGGCGTATCTGGTGAAGCCGTTCAGCAAGAGCGATGTCGTGCCGGCGATCGAGATGGCCGTGTCGCGTTTCACGGAGCTGAAGGAGCTGGAGCGGGAGGTCGCCGACCTCTCCCAGCGGCTGGAGACGCGCAAGCTGGTGGACCGGGCGAAGTCGGTGCTCCAGACCGAGTACGGGCTGAACGAGCCGGCCGCGTTCCGCTGGATCCAGAAGACGTCGATGGACCGGCGGATGTCGATGCAGCAGGTCGCCGAGGCCGTCATCGCGGACGCCGAGGAGAAGAAGGCCGCGAAGGGCTGAGTTCCACCGCCGGATGTACGACGAGGCCCGCGCTCCCTGGGACCAGGGAGCGCGGGCCTCGTCGTGCGGGGTGGACCGGGGCTCAGTCCTCGCCCAGGTACGCCTTGCGGACCGACTCGTCGTGCAGCAGGTCGCGGCCGGTGCCGGAGAGGACGATGTTGCCGACCTCCATGACGTGGCCGTGGTCGGCGAGCGAGAGGGCCGCCTGGGCGTTCTGCTCGATGAGCAGGATGGTCATGCCCTGGGACTTCAGCTCCGCGATGGTCGCCATGATCTTCTGCATCATGATCGGCGAGAGACCCATGGAGGGCTCGTCGAGCATCAGCAGCTTGGGCTGGGACATGAGCGCGCGGCCCATGGCCAGCATCTGCTGCTCACCGCCGGAGAGGGTGCCTGCGGCCTGCTTGCGACGTTCGCCCAGGATGGGGAAGAGGTCGTAGGCGCGCTGGATGTCCTTCTCGATGCCGGGCTTGTCGCTGCGCAGGAACGCGCCGAGGCGCAGGTTGTCCTCGATGGTCATGCGCGGGAAGATGTGCCGCCCCTCGGGGGAGTGGGCGAGTCCCAGCGAGACGACCTGGTGGGCGGGGATCTTCTTCAGCGACTTGCCGTTGAACTTGATCTGGCCGCCGACCGGCTTGAGCAGGCCGGAGAGGGTGCGCAGGGTGGTCGTCTTGCCGGCGCCGTTGGTGCCGATGAGGGTGACGACCTCGCCGGCCTCGACCTTGAACGAGATGCCCTTGACGGCTTCGATCTTGCCGTAGGCGACCCGGAGGTCCTCGACTTCGAGCAGTGCGGTCATCGGTCGTTCTCCTTGCCGGGCGCGGTGTCCGCCTGGGTGTCGGCGTCCGCGGCGGTTTCTGCGTCCTCTGCGTCCGTCGTGGTGTCGGCGGGTGCGTCGGTGGCTTCGGCGTCCTCGTCCTCGGCCGCGGTGGTCTCGGCCTCGGTGTCGTCCGCCGTGACCTCGGGGGTCTCGACCGCGGGGGTCTCCGCCTCGGCCTCGGCCGCTGCGACCTCGGCGGCCTCGTCCGCGCCGGGGGCGCCCTCGAAGGGCTCTCCGAGGTAGGCGGCGACGACGCGCTCGTCGCCCTGCACGGTCGCGCTGTCGCCCTCGACGAGCTTCTCGCCCTGGACGAGGACGGCGACGCGGTCGCAGAGGTTGAAGATGAAGCGCATGTCGTGCTCGATGACGAGGATGGCGATGCCCATGTCGCGGATCGCGAAGACCAGTTCCTCGGTGGCGCGGGTCTCCTGCGGGTTCATGCCGGCGGTGGGCTCGTCGAGCAGGAGCAGGCCCGGGTCGCTGGCGAGGGCGCGGGCGATCTCCAGCTTGCGCTGCTCGCCGTAGGGGAGGTTGCGGGCCAGGTGCTCGGCCTTGTCGGCGAGGCCGACGAACTCCAGGAGTTCCATGGCGCGGGCGCGGGAGGCGGCTTCGGCCTTGTGGAATCCGGGCAGGCGCAGGACGGCCGACCAGAAACCTTCCTTCGTGCGGGTGTGGCGGCCGACCAGCACGTTCTCCAGGACCGTCATGTTGGCGAAGAGACGGATGTTCTGGAAGGTGCGTGCCACGCCGGCGGCGGTGACCTTGAAGGACTTGGGCGGCAGGACCGTGCCCTTGTAGCGGACCTCGCCCTCGGTGGGGATGTAGAGGCCGGTGAGGCAGTTGAAGAAGGTGGTCTTGCCGGCGCCGTTGGGGCCGATGAGGCCGACGATCTCGCCGCTGTTGACGGTGAGGTCGACGTTGCGCACGGCGGTGAGGCCGCCGAAGCGCATGGTGACGCCGCGGGCGTCGAGGACGGGCTCTCCGGTGGCGGGGGCGCCGGGGGTGGTGTCCTGGGTGGTGGTGTCGGTGGTCATGGTGGTCAGGCCCCTGCCTTGGTGAGGACGGTGGGCGCTTCCGCGTCTTCGTGGAACTCGAGCTGGCGGCGTCGGTTGGGGATGAGGCCCTCAGGACGGAAGCGCATCAGCAGGATGAGTGCGATGCCGAAGGCGAAGAGCTGGTAGTCGCCGAGGAACTGGAGCTTGTTGGGGATGAGGAAGAGCAGCGAGGCACCGATGAGGGGGCCGCCGATGGTGCCCATGCCGCCGAGGACGACCGCGGCGAGCAGGAAGGCGGAGTTGGGCGGGATGGGGCCGGCGAACAGGTACTGCTCGGGGGTCACGGTGTAGGTGACGTGGGCCTGGACGGTGCCGGCGAGGCCGGCGAGGGAGGCGCCAACGGCGAACGCGATGAGCTTGACGCGGAAGCCGTTGATGCCCATGGCGAGGGCTGCGGTCTCGTCCTCGCGGATGGCGACCCAGGCGCGGCCGATGCGGGAGTTGCCGCTGCGTCGGAAGACGAGCACGACGACGGCGGTGATGATCAGCATCAGGAAGAAGTAGTTGGCGAAGCGTCCGATGGGGAAGCCGGCGATGTCGTGGACGGCGCCGAAGTCGAACCCGAGGATGTCGAGGTTCGGGATGGACGAGATGCCGTTGGAGCCGTTGGTGACGTCGGGGCCGGAGGTGCCGTCGAGGTTGTTGGCGGTGATCCGGAAGATCTCTCCGAAGCCGAGGGTCACGATGGCGAGGTAGTCGCCGCGCAGTCGCAGGGTCGGGGCGCCGATGAGGACGCCGAAGACGAGCGAGGCTCCGGCGCCGACGAGGGCGGCGGCCCAGAACGGGAAGTGCACGTGGAACGGCGAGCTGGGGGAGCCGGAGACCATGGCCGCGGCGTAGGCGCCGACGCCGAGGAAGGCGACGTAACCGAGGTCGAGGAGGCCGGCGAGGCCGACGACGATGTTCAGGCCGAGGGCGACGGTGGCGAAGATGAGGATGTAGACGCCGAGGGTCGCGTACTGGTCGTCGGTCTGGGTGAAGGGGAACGCGGCGGCGGCGATGAAGGCGCCGCAGACGGTGATGTTCTGGTGGCGGGCGGTGATCTGCGACGCCTGGGCGATCAGGCCGGACTTGTGGAGGGCGGCGAAGCCGAAGCCGGCGGTGATCAGGAAGCCGATGAACAGTTCGTCGTACTCGGTGCCGATGCCGTAGGTGAAGACGACGAGGGCGAGGGCGAGGACGGCGACGATGATCAGGATCTCGACGTACGAGGGGAGCGTGCCGACGGGGCGGGGCTTGCCGCCGGCGAAGGCGGCCTTGACCGTGGTCCACCGGTGGGAGGCCTGGTGCTTGACGTGCTCCCAGGAGGTGTCGTCGGGGTCGATCGGGTCGGCCTCGGGGTGCTCGAAGGGCAGGGCCAGGGCGCCGAGGAAGGCGGCGAGGCTGCCGAGGGCGACGAGGTAGCCGCCGGGTTCGAGGTTGACGACGCCGCCGAGGTTGGTGCTGATCGCGATGACCGTGTACCAGGCGGTGGCGAAGGTGGCGAGGGCGGCGTACTTGAGGGCGCCGTCGGCGCCGGCGGGGACGAGCCAGCGCAGGCCCTTGATGCCGTAGGAGGCGAGGGCGAAGAGGGTGGTGAGGGCGCCGCCGATGAGGACGAGGACCTGGAGGCCGCCGGGGTAGCCGTAGACGGTGAGGTCGCCGGGGAAGGCGGAGGTCCAGGTCCAGGCGAGGAACGTGGAGATGACGGTGAGGATGCCGCCGCCGGTCGCCAGCGCGCGGCCGATCTGCGGCGGGATGCCGATGAGGCCGGACGGCGTGGTGGCCGGGGTGCTGGTCTCGGGTGCGGTGGTCTGTGTGGTCATCGGTGTCACGCCCTGTCGGCGACGCGCTCGCCGAGCAGGCCCTGGGGCCGGAACAGCAGCACGAGGATGAGGAGTACGAAGGCCCAGACGTCGGCCCAGGCGTTGCTGCCGAACTTGTCCATGCCGGGGATGTCGGCGATGTACGCGGTGGCGAGGGTCTCGGCGACGCCGAGGACGAGGCCGCCGATCATGGCTCCGTAGATGTTGCCGATGCCGCCGAGGACGGCTGCGGTGAACGCCTTCAGGCCGAGCAGGAAGCCCATCTTGAAGTCGATCTGGCCGTACTTGAGGCCGTAGGCGACGGCTCCGACGGCGGCGAAGGTGGCGCCGAGGGCGAAGGCGATCACGATGATGCGGTCGGTGTTGACGCCCATCAGCTTCGCGGTGTCGGGGTCCTGGGCGGTGGCCTGCATGCCGCGTCCGGTGCGGGTCTTCATCACGAAGTAGCCGAGGATGGCCATGCTGATGGGGGCCGCGATCAGCAGGAAGATGTCACCGGTCTGGATGGTGACGTTGCCGATCTTGAAGGGGCCGCCGTCGATCTGGGGGAAGACGATGGCCGACTTGGCGTCGGGGTACCAGGCCCAGACGGCCTGCTGCAGGGCGAGCGAGAGGCCGATGGCGGTGATGAGCGGGGCGAGGCGTGGTGCGTTGCGGAGGGGGCGGTAGGCGAACCGTTCCGCGCCGACGGCGATGGTGACGGAGACCAGGACGGCGCCGACCAGCATCAGTGGCAGGGCGATCATCATGGATGTGCCGTCGGGCAGTATGTACAGGTAGACCGTGAGAGCGCCGAACGCTCCGGTCATGAAGATCTCGCCGTGGGCGAAGTTGATGAGCTGGACAATGCCATAGACCATTGTGTAGCCGATGGCGACCAGGCCGTACATGGATCCCAGTAGCAGGCCGTTGACCAGCTGCTGCGGCAGTTCGTTCACCGCATGTCCTCCGAGACGGTTCGGATGTTTCGACGGGTGGGGCCGGATGTGAGTCCGCGCGGGGCGCCAGTGGAACAGCGCCCCGCGCGGCTCAGGAGTGCGAGGTGGGTCAGCCGGTGTAGGTACCGGAGTTGACGGCCTTCCACGCGCCGTTCTCGACGGCGTAGACGGTGAGCTGCTTGTTGGTGGCGTCGCCGAACTCGTCGAAGGAGACCTTGCCGGTCACACCGTCGAACGAGACGTTCTGGGTGGCGGCGGTGATCTTCGCGCGGGCGTCGTCGGGCAGCTTGCCGCCGTTGTCGTCGACGACCTTCTTGACGGCCTCGATGATCGCCCAGGCGGAGTCGTAGGAGTAGCCGCCGTAGGCGCCGTACTCCTCCTTGTAGCCGCCGGCCTTGTAGTTGGCGACGAACTCCTTGGCGGAGTCGAGGGTCTCGACCGGGGCGCCGACGGAGGTGGCGAGGTCGCCGGTGGCGGAGGCGCCGCCGAGCTTGAGGAAGTCGTCGGCGTAGATGCCGTCGCCGCCGACCAGCGGGATCTTGGCGCCGGCGGACTTGATCTGCTTGCTGAGCGGGCCGGCCTGCGGGTACTCGCCGCCGTAGTAGACGACGTCGGCGCCGGAGTTCTTGACCTGGGTGGCGACCGCGGAGAAGTCCTTGGTGTCGGGGTTGATGTGCTGGGTGCCGACGACCTTGCCGCCGAGCTTCTTGAACTCGTCGGTGAAGGTACCGGCGAGGCCGGCGCCGTAGGTCTTCTTGTCGTCGATGACGAAGACGTTCTTCTTCTTCGCGGTGTTGAAGACGTACTGGGCGGCGAACGGGCCCTGGATGGCGTCCGTGGTCGCGGTGCGGAAGTACGACTTGTAGGTGCGGGCCTTGCTGGTCGCCCAGTTGGTGCCCTGGGTGAGCGCGGGGTTGGTGTTGGCCGGGGAGACCTCGACGAGCTTGGCGTCGTCGAAGACCTTCTGCATGGCCTCGGCCACGGAGGAGTTCAGCGGGCCGACCACGCCGACGACGCTCTTGTCGGCGACCAGGGCGGCGGCGTTCTGCTGGCCGGACGAGGGCTGCGCCTGGTCGTCCTTGGCGACGATCTTGAAGGTGACGCCGTCGACGTACTTCTTCTTGTTGGCCGTCTTGGCGGCGAGGTCGACGGAGTTCTTGATGCCGAGGCCCAGCGCGGACAGGTCGCCGGTGAGCGGGGCGTCCACGCCGATGGTGACGACGGTGCCGCCGCTGTCGGAGCTCTTGTCGCCGCTGTCACGCGAACCGCAGGCGGTGAGGGTGAGTGCTCCCGCGGACAGCGCGGCGGTGATGGCGATGAGCGAACGTTGACGCACGTTCTTGTCCTTTCCCTGGGCGGCCCTCCCCCCTGGAAGCGGCCGAGTCGAGCGCTGGCCGGAGTGAGTTTCCGGCCGCGGTGACTGGCCGTGACTCTAAGCGCGCGGAGGGAATGTCGAGGAGGGTCTGACGAAGGCTGTGACGCTCTTGTTATGACACGGGGTAATGCAGAGCGGTGCCGAGCGGGGGGAACAGTGGAATTCAGGCCGATTCGCCCTGTCCGCATAGTGAGAACCTGCAGGATGGCCCTTGAAGTAGCCAGGTGCTTCGGGCGTTTTGGTGATGACGTAAATCGTTGCCGCAGGCGACTTGCAGGGCTTTCGAGGGGTCGCGCGTATAGCGCCGGGCCCGCGCTAAACGTGGAACCCGTATTGCGCGCGCATTACGTAGAGTTACGTCGGGGAAAGATGGACCGGCGTTTCTTGGCGCATTTCCGCATTCTGTGACATGCATGGTGATGGCGATCTTGCGAGCTGAACCGGTTTTTGTCCGGAAAAGTGTCTGTTGGCCTGGCGCCGTTGCGAGTCCTGCGGAGGGCCGGCCCGGCCGGGCCGCGACGGCCGACGGCCGGGACTCGACCTGCGGCAGCACCTCCCGGCCCGGGCCCTGCGGCGGTGCGCCGGGCGGTGTGGCGCGCTGGACGGGACGGGCGCCGCGAACGCGGTCCGGGCGGGGAACGGCGGTGCGAGGAACAGCCTTGCGGGGTACGGGCGTTGACGCTGTACGGGTACGAGTGTTGACGCTGTGTGGGCAGGGGCGCATGAGGGCGGCCGCTGGGGCCGGGCGGGCCGGCGGCCGCCGGGGCGGCGCGCGCGGCGCGGTGGCGGCCCTGACGGGGGCTCAGCCGGCGCGGGTGGCTCGGAAGGCACCGGCCGCCGGTGCCGGCCGGGGGAGTTCGGGGAATCCCTCCTGCCGTGCGGGGGGTGCCCGCTGCGGGCTCGTCGGGACCGCAGCCGCTCACCGCCAGGGGTCCTTGTCCGGTTCGCCGGAGCGGTACCGGTCGGCGCAGGCGCTGCGTGTCCGACGTTCGATCAACTCGATTGCCGCGGACTCGCCTTGACGCTTCTTCTCGGCCCGCGCGGCGTCCACGACGGAGCGCAGGATCTCGTACTGGCCGTTGGACAGCCCCATCGACTGATAGTCACCGTAGGTAGGGGTGTCCAGGGCTCGGCGGGCCCAGTGGGTGACGAGACGGGTGCACAGTTCCTCGGGCGCGGTGGACGAGGGCGCCGGGGAGACGCGCCCGGCGGTGCCACCGGACGCGCCGGAGGCGGAGGGCGGGCCCGAGGCGCCGTGTGCGCGGGTGGGGCCGGGAGGGCCGCTGTCACAGCCGGTCGCCGCCACGCCTGTCAGGAGCGCGAGTCCGGCGGCGAGGGCGAACACGGGGGTCAGGGTGGGGTGGCGGCTCGGTCGGCGGCGCGGCAGGCGTGCGGTCGTGTCGCGTCGAGGCCCTCCCGTTGCCATGCCCCGACGCTAGGGCGCCCGGCGCCCAGGGGCAACGGCCTCGCGCCGGGGAGGCGAAGGCCTCGTATCGCGGAGGCGATGTCCTTGGGCCGCGGAGGCGGTGGCCCCGCATCGCGGTGGCCCCGCATCGCGGGGGTGGCGGCCCGTGGTGTCGGGCGTGGCCCCGTGGCGCGAGAGCTGCGCCGCGGGGCCACGCCGTGGGGTCGGTGCCGGTGCGGGGTCAGCCCGCCGTCTGCACCGGGGCCGCGTCGCCCGGGTTCACGTCCCGCAGCAAACAGGTCAGCCGGGCCGTGCACACGCGCCGGCCCTCCTCGTCGCTGATCACGATCTCGTACGTCGCCGTGGAGCGCCCGCGGTGCACCGGTGTGGCGACCCCGGTCACCAGGCCGGAGCGGGCCCCGCGGTGGTGGGTGCAGTTGAGGTCGACGCCGACGGCGATCTTGGTGCTGCCGCCGTGCAGCATGGAGCCGACCGAGCCGAGCGTCTCCGCGAGGACGGCCGAGGCGCCGCCGTGCAGCAGGCCGTAGGGCTGGGTGTTGCCCTCGACCGGCATGGTGCCGACGACGCGGTCCGCGGACGCCTCGAGGATCTGCACGCCCATCCGGGTGCCGAGGTGACCGGCGGAGAACAGGGCGGGCAGATCGACACCGAGCGCGGCGTACTCGTCGATGACCTCCTGCGGGAACTTCACTTGCTGCTGCTCGCCCATGGGGCCGGCTCCGTTCGTCGGGATCGGTACGGCGGTCCGTCCGGTGTTCCTCCCGGTGTCCCGTTCGGTGTTCCGTACGGTGCTGCCGACTGAGCAAACGCTCAGTCGGTCGCCGATTGTTCCAGACGCACCACGACGGACTTGCTGGCCGGGGTGTTGCTGGTGTCGGCGGTGGCGTCCAGCGGGACCAGGACGTTCGTCTCCGGGTAGTAGGCGGCCGCGCAGCCGCGCGCCGTCGGATAGAGCACCACCCGGAAGCCGGGCGCCCGGCGCTCCACGCCGTCCTTCCACTCGCTCACCAGGTCGACGTACGAGCCTTCGGCGACGCCCAGCGTGCGCGCGTCCTCGGTGTTGACCAGCACCACCCGGCGGCCGTTGGTGATGCCCCGGTAGCGGTCGTCGAGACCGTAGATCGTGGTGTTGTACTGGTCGTGTGAGCGCAGGGTCTGGAGCAGCAGCCGGCCCTCGGGCAGGGCGGGGAACTCGACCGGCGCGGCGGTGAAGTTGGCCTTTCCGGTGGCCGTCGGGAAGCGGCGCTCGTCGCGCGGTGCGTGCGGCAGGGTGAAGCCCTCGGGGCGGGCCACGCGCGCGTTGAAGTCCTCGAAGCCGGGTATCACGCGCGCGATGCGGTCGCGGACGGTCGCGTAGTCCTTCTCGAAGTCCTCCCACGGGACCTTGCTGTCGGTGCCCAGCACCCGGCGTGCCAGCCGGCACACGATGGCCGGCTCGGACAGCAGGTGGGTGCTGGCGGGCGCCAGCCGGCCGCGGGAGGCGTGCACCATGCCCATGGAGTCCTCGACCGTCACGAACTGCTCGCCGCCGGCCTGGAGGTCGCGCTCGGTGCGGCCCAGCGTCGGCAGGATCAGGGCGCGTGCGCCGGTGACGACGTGCGAGCGGTTCAGCTTCGTCGAGACGTGCACGGTCAGCCGGGCGCGCCGCATGGCCGCCTCGGTGACGTCGGTGTCGGGCGAGGCGGAGACGAAGTTGCCGCCCATGGCGAAGAAGACCTTCGCCTCGCCGTCGCGCAGCGCGCGGATGGCCTGGACGACGTCGTAGCCGTGCTCGCGCGGCGGGGCGAAGCCGAACTCCTTCTCCAGCGCGTCCAGGAAGGCGGGGGCGGGCCGCTCGAAGATGCCCATGGTGCGGTCGCCCTGCACGTTGGAGTGGCCGCGCACCGGGCACACGCCCGCGCCGGGGCGGCCGATGTTGCCGCGCAGCAGCAGGAAGTTGACGACCTCGCGGATGGTCGGGACGGAGTGCTTGTGCTGGGTGAGGCCCATGGCCCAGCAGACGATGGTGCGCTTCGAGGCGAGCACCATGCGCAGGGCTTCGTCGATCTCCTCGCGGGTGAGGCCGGTCGCGGTGAGGGTCTCGTCCCAGTCGGCGGCACGGGCGGCCGCGGCGAACTCCTCGAAGCCGTGGGTGTGCTCGTCGACGAACGCCTGGTCGACGGCGCCCTCGGTCTCCAGGACGAGCCGGTTGAGGAGGCGGAAGAGGGCCTGGTCGCCGCCGATGCGGATCTGGAGGAAGAGGTCGTTGAGGGCGGCGCCCTTGAGCATGCCCTGCGGGGTCTGCGGGTTCTTGAAGCGCTCCAGCCCCGCTTCGGGCAGCGGGTTGACGCTGATGATCCGCGCGCCGTTCGCCTTGGCCTTCTCCAGCGCGGACAGCATCCGCGGGTGGTTGGTGCCGGGGTTCTGGCCGGCGACGATGATCAGGTCGGCCTGGTAGAGGTCGTCCAGCAGGACGCTGCCCTTGCCGATGCCGATCGTCTCGGTCAGGGCCGAGCCCGACGACTCGTGGCACATGTTCGAGCAGTCGGGCAGGTTGTTGGTGCCCAGTTCGCGGGCGAAGAGCTGGTAGAGGAACGCGGCCTCGTTGCTGGTGCGGCCCGAGGTGTAGAAGAGGGCCTCGTCGGGCGAGCCGAGGGCGGCGATCTCGTCGGCGACGATGTCGAAGGCGCGCTCCCAGGTGACCGGCTCGTAGTGGTCGGCGCCCTCGGGGAGGTACATGGGGTGGGTGAGGCGCCCCTGCTGGCCGAGCCAGTAGCCGCTGCGTGCGCCGAGGTCCTGGACGGAGTGGGCGGCGAAGAACTCGGGGGTGACCCGGCGCAGGGTGGCTTCCTCGGCGACCGCCTTCGCGCCGTTCTCGCAGAATTCCGCCGCGTGCCGGTGCTCCGGCTCGGGCCAGGCGCAGCCGGGACAGTCGAAGCCGTCCTTCTGGTTGACGCGCAGCAGGGTCAGCGCGGTGCGCTTGACGCCCATCTGCTGCTGGGCGATGCGCAGGGAGTGCCCGACGGCCGGCAGTCCGGCGGCCGCGTGCTTCGGCTCGGCGACGCGCGGCGCGTCCTGGACCGGATCGGCCTTCGGCGGCTTCGTTGCCATCGCGAGCTCTCCTTCTTCGGTGTGTGCTGCGTCTCCCGGGTCGTGCCGTCGGCTGCCCTGCCACGGGCCCGGGACCTTCGACATCCTCGATCCTCGCACGCGGCACCGACAGCGCTCGAAGCCGGTCGTGCGGGGAAATGGGAGCAATGCTTGCGCGACGGCGGGTGCGCCTGCGGTGCGCGGCCCGCGCCACCCGCGCCCCGTGCCACCCGCGCCCGGGTGCCCTGCCGCCGCCTGCGGGGCGGCGGCGGGACGGCCGGGGGACGGGCCGACGGACAGGCGGGGGACGGCCGACGGACAGGCGGGGGACGACCGGGCGCGGGGGCGTGAGTGCGCAGGGCGGAGCCGACTGTCGGTGCGGCGTGGCAGGATCGGGGACGTGGCAGATTCAGCAGCGAAGACGACCGACGAAACCTCCGGCGAGAGCCGCCCGCGCCTGATGCTCATGGACGGGCACTCGCTGGCCTACCGCGCGTTCTTCGCGCTGCCCGCGGAGAACTTCACGACCGCGACGGGCCAGCCGACGAACGCGATCTACGGCTTCGCGTCGATGCTGGCGAACACGCTGCGCGACGAGTCGCCCACGCACTTCGCGGTGGCCTTCGACGTCTCCCGCAAGACCTGGCGCTCCGAGGAGTTCACGGAGTACAAGGCGAACCGTTCCAAGACCCCGGACGAGTTCAAGGGCCAGGTCGAGCTGATCGGCGAGCTGCTCGACTCGATGCACGTCTCCCGGTTCGCGGTCGACGGCTTCGAGGCCGACGACATCATCGCCACGCTCGCCACGCAGGCCGAGGCCGCCGGCTTCGAGGTGCTGATCGTCACCGGTGACCGCGACTCCTTCCAGCTGGTCTCCGAGCACACGACGGTGCTGTACCCGACGAAGGGTGTCTCCGAGCTGACCCGGTTCACCCCGGAGAAGGTGTTCGAGAAGTACGGACTGACGCCCGCGCAGTACCCCGACTTCGCGGCCCTGCGCGGCGACCCGTCCGACAACCTGCCGGGCATCCCCGGCGTCGGCGAGAAGACGGCCGCGAAGTGGATCAACCAGTTCGGCTCGTTCGCGGACCTGGTCGAGCGCGTCGACGAGGTCAAGGGCAAGGCCGGGCAGAACCTGCGCGACCACCTGGAGGCGGTGAAGCTCAACCGCCGGCTGACCGAGATGGTGCGCGACGTCGAGCTGCCGAAGACGGTCGCCGACCTGGAGCGCGCGCCGTACGACCGCAAGACCATGGCGATGATCCTGGACACCCTGGAGATCCGTAACCCCTCGCTGCGCGAGCGGCTGCTCGCCGTCGACCCGGGCGCGGACGAGGCCGAACCGACCGCGGTGGTCGCGGAGGGCGTGGAGCTGGACGGCACGGTGCTCGGCACCGGCGAGCTGACCGGCTGGCTGGCCGGGCATGCCGGTGAGGTCCTCGGTGTCGCCATGGTCGACGCCTGGGCGCTGGGCAGCGGCTCGGTCTCCGAGGTCGCGCTCGCCGCGGGCGGCGGTGCGGCCGCCTGGTTCGACCCGTCCGAGCTGGACGAGGCCGACGAGAACGCCTTCGCGGCCTGGCTGTCCGACGCGGACGCGCCGAAGGTCCTGCACAACGCCAAGCGCGCCATGCGGGTCCTCGCCGAGCACGGCTGGAGCGTCGCCGGGGTGCGCATGGACACCGCGCTGGCCGCCTACCTGGTCAAGCCCGGCCGGCGCTCCTTCGACCTGGACGCGCTGTCCCTGGAGTACCTCGGGCGGGAGCTGGCCCCGGCCGCCGCGGCCGACGGCCAGCTGGCCTTCGGGGCGGACGACGGAGCCGAGGCCGAGGCCCTGATGGTGCAGGCCCGCGCGATCCTCGACCTGGGGGAGGCGTTCGAGAGCCGGCTGGCGGAGGCCGGCGCCGCGGACCTGCTGCGGGACATGGAACTGCCCACCTCGGCGCTGCTCGCGCGGATGGAGCGGCACGGCATCGCGGCGGACCGGGCCCACCTGGAGGCCATGGAGCAGATGTTCGCGGGCGCGGTGCAGCAGGCCGTGAAGGAGGCGCACGCCGCTGCCGGACACGAGTTCAACCTGGGCTCGCCCAAGCAGCTCCAGGAGGTCCTCTTCGGCGAGCTGGCCCTGCCCAAGACCAAGAAGACGAAGACGGGCTACACCACCGACGCGGACGCGCTCGCCTGGCTGGCCGGCCAGACCGACAACGAACTGCCGGTCATCATGCTCCGCCATCGCGAGCAGGCGAAGCTGCGCGTCACCGTCGAGGGCCTGATCAAGACGATCGCGGGCGACGGCCGTATCCACACCACCTTCAACCAGACGGTGGCGGCGACCGGACGGCTGTCGTCCACGGACCCGAACCTCCAGAACATCCCGGTGCGCACCGACGAGGGCCGGGCGATCCGGCGCGGCTTCGTCGTCGGCGAGGGCTTCGAGTCGCTGATGACGGCGGACTACAGCCAGATCGAACTGCGGGTGATGGCCCACCTGTCCGAGGACGAGGGCCTGATCGAGGCGTTCACCTCGGGCGAGGACCTGCACACCACGGTCGCCTCGCAGGTCTTCTCCGTCGAGCGCTCCGCCGTGGACGCGGAGATGCGCCGCAAGATCAAGGCGATGTCGTACGGCCTGGCGTACGGCCTGTCGGCCTTCGGTCTCTCCCAGCAGCTGAACATCGAGGCGGGCGAGGCCCGCGCGCTCATGGACACCTACTTCGAGCGCTTCGGCGGCGTACGGGACTATCTGCGCCGGGTCGTGGACGAGGCACGGTCGACGGGCTACACCGAGACCCTCTTCGGCCGCCGCCGTCATCTGCCCGACCTGAACAGCGACAACCGGCAGCGCCGCGAGACGGCGGAGCGCATGGCCCTCAACGCCCCGATCCAGGGCACGGCGGCGGACATCGTCAAGATCGCCATGCTGAACGTGGACCGGGCGCTGCGGGAGGCGGACCTCACGTCCCGGATGCTGCTCCAGGTCCACGACGAAATCGTCCTGGAGATCGCCCCCGGTGAGCGGGTGGCGACCGAGGAGATCGTCCGCCGTGAGATGGCGGGCGCGGTCGCGCTGCGCGCCCCGCTGGACGTGTCGGTGGGTGTGGGGCCCGACTGGGAGTCGGCCGCGCACTGAGCGCGCCGCCCGGACCCGGCGGTCCGCCCGCGGGCGCGGCCGCCCGTCCGGTGGCCCGCGCCGCCGGACGGTGTGCGGGGCACGGGGGCGGGGTGCGGGTGGGCGGTGGACCTTCTTCCGCAGCAGTCCGTCACCCGCGTGGCCCCCGCGAGAACGCCCGCGGGGGGCCGTGACCGTAAGGATGCGGGCATGGGTATACGCATGCTCCACCGCCGGACGGGACCCGACCGGGCCCGTCCCCAGGGACAGTCGCCGGCGCGGTCCGACGGCAAGGGCAGGGCTGTTACCGGTGCCGGGCTCCCGGTGGTCCCGGCCTTCGCGGCCGGGGCGGGGGCCGTCCGTGTCCCCGCCACGGCGGCCATGGCCGCACGCCGGACGGCGGCCGGGCTCCGGCGCCGGTTCACCCGCGGGGGACCGTACGCCGCGGACCTCCGTGAGACGCCCGCCTGGCGCCTGTGGGCCGACACCGGCCGGGCCTACCTGTACCTGCTCCTGGCCCGGCTTCCCCGGAGGCCCCGCGCCACGAGGACCGTCACCGTGTTCGTCGCGGCGCCCGTCGGGCTCCGTCCGCCTGAGAGCTCCGGACAGGAGTGAGGCCCGTCGGGCGCCACTTGTGTCCGGAGCCCCAAGGGAGCCCTAAGGACGGCCCCGGCCGACGCTGACGCCCTCCACGGCCTCCACACCCTCCACGTCCTCTACGCCCTCCACGCCTTCCACGTCCTCCGGGCGCCCGGCGGCGGCCCCGGGTGCCGGACGCCACACGCGGACGCCGACGGCGTACAGCAGCAGTCCCGGCACGAGTCCCGCGCCCACGCCGAAACACAGCGTCGGGATCAGCTCCAACAGGCTGAGTGTCGTGTCCCAGGACACCCACCCCCGCGACACCCGCTGCACCGCCCCGGCCAGCACGCAGCCGCCGAGCAACGAGGCCGCCCACCAGCGGTCCCGCGCCGAGAGAACCGGCACACCCGAGAATCCGCCCTCCGCCCTCTCGTCGGCGGCACCCGTCGGCCCCTCGGCCGGGCGGGCCGCTGCCGGACCGGCCGCCGTCGGACGGGCCGCGGCCGAGCGGGCCGCAACCGGGCGGGCCGCAACCGGGCGGGCCGCAACCGGGCGGGCCGCAACCGGGCGGGCCGCAACCGGGCGGGCCGCAACCGGACGGGCCGCAACCGGGCGGGTGGGCGTGCGGCGCAGTGCGATCAGCACGAACGCGGCGATCACCACCGCGGCCACGGCCGAGCTGCCGTACTGCGCGTACCAGTACACCGGCCGGCCCGCCGCCTCCCGGCCCAGCACCGGGAACAGTCGCGTACCCCAGCGGTCGTGGTGCGTGAACGCGTCCCACACGACATGCGTCAGCGCGCCGAGCACCGCCGACAGGTACCACCGCGCCGCCGTGACCGCCCCCGCGCGCGCCCGCGGCGCCCCGCAGTGCAGCAGCGCCGCCCACCGCCCCTGCCGGGTCCGCGGCAGCAGCGCCACCAGCGGCTCCCGCACCAGCGACCACAGGCCCACCAGCGCCCAGGCGACGGGCACGTCGACCGTGAAGACGCCCGGGAAGGAGTGCGTGACCTCGCCGAACTCCATCGCCCCCGGGACGGCACCTGCCGCGTAATAGGTCATGTCGGGCGCGAAGGAACCGGCCACGAGGACCGCGGGCACCAGCGGCCCCCGGCCGGAGCCGTCGGTGCGCAATCCGGGCAATACGGCCGCCGCGTGGCTCAGGGTGAACGGCAACTCGGCCTCCTGTGCAGGACGTTGGCCGAACGGCCGACCCGATGATCGTTTGCCGTCCAGTATGCGTGACGATCGTCTCGGATAACCGGACTTGGCCAACTGGTGAATATCGGGCGCGAACGGGTGCCCGTGGAAAGCAAGTTGTCGTAGGGTCGCCTGGGTCACACACCCGGGAGGGCAACCCCCGGGGCGGCAGGGCCGTCACACCAGAGCGGGACATGCAGACGGAAGTCGGTCGGGCGCACACGGCGCCCACGGGAGGGGTTCACTCGATGGCGGCGCAATTCGGCAAGCGTCTTCGCAAGGGGGCCCTCGCCACCACCGTGGCGGCGGCCGCGGTCGCGGCACTCTCCGCCTCTCAGGCGCCGGGAGTGACGGTCGACACCCAGGGCAGGCAGACGGCCGCCGACGCGCAGGCCACGCCCGAGGCGACCGTCGGCGACGGCGCCGCCACCGGCAACTCGCCCTACTACACCGACCTGCCGCCGCTGAACAGCCCGGACCCCGCGACCCCGGCCCCGACGCCGGGCGCGAGCGCGGGCCCCGTCGCGACGGGACCGGTCGAGGCGGGCATACCCGCCACCGTCCTGGACGCCTACAAGAAGGCCGCGGCCGAGCTGGCCGGCTCCAAGGCCGGCTGCAACCTGCCCTGGGAACTCCTCGCCGCCATCGGCAAGGTCGAGTCGGGCCAGGCCCGCGGCGGCAACGTCGACGCCAACGGCACCACCCTCAGCCCCATCCTGGGCCCGAAGCTGGACGGCAACGGCTTCGCGCTCATCCAGGACACCGACCACGGTGCCTACGACGGCGACACCACCGTCGACCGGGCCGTGGGCCCCATGCAGTTCATCCCGTCCACCTGGGCGTGGGCGGGCCGCGACGGCAACGGCGACGGCGCCAAGGACCCCAACAACGTCTACGACGCCGCCCTCGCCGCGGGCCACTACCTGTGCCGCAACGGCTGGGACCTGTCCACCCAGGCCGACCTCCACCGCGCGATCCTCAGCTACAACTACTCGCAGGACTACCTGAACACGGTCCTGTCGTGGCTGGAGTACTACCGCAAGGGCACCCACGAGATCCCGGACGGCACCGGCAGCCTGCCCGCCCACCGCAGCGACGGCCAGCACTCGTCGGGCCCCACCACCTCACCGTCCGCGCCTTCGACGCCCAATCCGTCCGCGCCGGCCCCCGAGAAGCCGAAGCCGTCGACGCCGAGCACTCCGGCCCCGACGCCGACCGACACGGTGGACCACCTCAAGGACGTCGGCACGGCGAAGCTCACCGCGACGGCGGGCCAGGCGTTCGACGGGAAGATCAGCACGCGCGCCGAGACCAAGGCGGGCAAGGGCGTCGGCAAGGTACGGATCCGCTTCACCCTCGTCGGCGACACCGACGCCACCTTCACCGGCGGCGAGAGCGTCGCGACCGTCGTCACCGACACCACGGGCGTCGCGGTGGCGCCCGTGCTCCAGGCGGGCGAGAAGACCGGCAGCTTCACCGTCCGAGCCCTCGTCGTGGGCCGCACGCTCTCCGCCGTCGACCACGCGGCCACCGTCAGCGCCCGCGCCGCCGACACGCTCACCCGCACCGGCGACGCCGCGCCGAGCTGCACCGCGGGCGGGGAGTTCGCCGACCAGGTCGAGGTGAAGGCCACCTACGGCGGCGCCGTCGCGGACAAGGTCGCGGCCACCGCCATGCTCGTCGCGGCGGCGGGTGACACGACCGAGAACGACAAGGGCCCCTACTTCAAGGACGCGAACGGCAACGCCGTACGCACCCTGACGGGCCTGGAGACCGACGCGAACGGCCTGCTGAAGCTGCCCAAGCTGTACGCGGACGACACCGCCGGCACCTACCTGCTGCGCATCACCACCACCGGCGGGGCGACGCTGACCGTCGAACTGACGGTCACGGCGGCCGCGACGCCCGACCCGACCCCCAGCCCCACCGAGTCCGCCTCGGCGACCGCCTCCGCGTCCGCTTCCGCGACTCCCTCGGCCTGACCGGCCCGGCCGGCACCGCCGGTTGGTCTTCCGGCCCGCGCGAGACAGGGCGCCCCTCCGCTTCGGCGGCGGGGCGCCTTCGTCGTGTGCGCCCTGCGTGTTCTCATCTCGCCCGGCCGTTGCTACGGTGCCCGATCTGACGAGGTATCAGTTCCAGTCCGTCGGGAGGCTCCGTATGCGTGCCCTGATCGCCGCCGCGACCGGTCTCGCCCTCGCGTTCGCCCTGGTCCTCACCCTCACCGCGCTGGGCTCACCGACCGGCCGCACGTCCCCCGAACCGCTGCTGACGACGGTCCCCGCACACCCGTGACCGTCCGCTGACAGCCGTCCGCCGAAAGCCGATTCCACCCGGGAGGGAGGCCGAGATGCGCCGCAAGGCCGGCCTGGTCCTGCTCGCCCTCGCCGTGTTCTTCGCGGCGCTGTCCCCGTTGCTGCGCTGGTACGCCTTCCCGCGCCTGGCCAAGATCCCCGCGAACCAGTACCAGGACATGGTCCTGGAGGCGAAGGACGCCACCCTCCTCGACTACGGCACCATGCAGGCCCGCAAGGTCTCCAAGGTCACCATCGTGCAGACCCTCAAGGGCAACGTGGCGGAGTCGGACCGGATCGAGAAGACCGCCGGCCGGGACGTCGTGGTCTGGGACGGCCTCTCCTATGTCCAGGGCCCCGACGGCAAGATGGTATCCAAGGTGTCCGAGCGCTACATCTTCGACGCCCACACCCAGGAACCCGTCCACGCCACCGGCGAGGCCGTCGACGGCGATCCGGTGCGACGGCAGGGCATCGAGTTCAAGTGGCCCTTCCTGACGGAGAAGCGGGACTACGAGTACTTCGACGCGCAGACCCGCACCTCGGCGCCCATCCACTACCGGGGCACCCGGGACTTCCGCGGCCTGAAGGTCTACTACTTCGAGCAGACCGTCCCCTGGACCAAGGTCGCGTTCCCCAAGGTCATGCCCGTCGAGGGCGTCACGCCCGAGTCCGTCGCCGGGACCGGCACCACCCGCTGGTACACCACGGTCCGCAGGTTCTGGGTCGAACCCGTCACCGGCGCCCCCGTCTACGGCGAGGAGATCCACCAGGAGGAACTGCGCGGCGGCACCCTGCTCGGCGGCCGCGCGAAGGTCACCGCGTTCGCGGGACACGTGAAGATGCGCGAGGACTACATCGAACACACGGTCGCCCTGGTCAAGTCCAACCGCACCCTGGTCCTGCTGCTGACCTCCTACCTGCCCTGGGGCTTCCTGGCCCTGGCCGCGCTGCTGCTGGCCCTCTCCCTCTGGCTGGAGGCACGCGGCCGGCGCCCCGGCGGTCCGGCACCGGCGCCCGCCGCGGACCCCGAACCGGTCACCGCCTGAGCCGGGCGTTGGTGTGCCGGGTCGGCTCCGCGGTGGCGGGGTCCTCCGGCCAGGGATGCTTCGGATAGCGGCCGCGCAGCTCGGCCCGTACGTCCTTGTAGCCGTCCTTCCAGAAGGAGGCGAGGTCGGCGGTGACGGCGGCGGGCCGGCCCGCCGGGGAGAGCAGATGCACGAGCAGCGGCACCCCCGCGACGGCCGGCGACCGCTGGAGGCCGAACATCTCCTGCAGCTTCACCGCGAGCACGGGCTGCTGCGGATCCCCGTAGTCGATCCGGACCTGGGAACCGCTGGGCACGGTGATCCGCTCGGGGGCCAGTTCGTCGAGACGGGCGGCGTCCCCGGACGCCCACGGGAGCAGCCGGGCGAGCGCCTCCCGGGCGTCGATCCGCGCCAGGTCCGCGCGCCGGCGCGCCCGGCCGAGCTCCGGCTCCAGCCAGTCGTCCACGCGCGCGTGCAGCGCCTCGTCGCCGACGTCCGGCCACGGGTCACCGAGGTGCAGCCGCAGAAAGGCGAGCCGCCGGCGCAGCGACTCCGCGTCCTGCGTCCACCGCAGCAGCCCGAACCCTTCCTGCCGCAACCCCTCGACCAGCGCGTTCCGTACGAGTCCGGGGTCCGGGGCGGCCGGCGGGCGCACCGTGAGCTCCACGGCACCCAGCCGCTCGACCCGCCGGGCGACCACGTCGCCGTCCGCCCAGTGCACCTCCTGGCCGTGGGAGAGCAGCGGCGCGGCCGCGGACCGGGCCACGTCCTCGTCCACCACGGCCGCGAGCTGCACCCGCGCGTGCCCCCGGCCGAGCGGCCGGTCCGCTACCGCGACCGCGAGCCAGGGCGTCCCGCGCAACCCCGAGCCCTCGCGGAGCTCCGCGCGGGTCCCCGAGGCCATCAGGTAGGAGTCGCCGTGCGCCCGGGCGACACGCTCGGGAAAGGCAAGCGCGGCAACCAGCCCCACCAGCCGATCCTCCCCGAGCCCCGACCCGGCACCGGCCACGGCGCCAGCGGCACGGGCCACGGCGCCAGTGGCACCGGCCACGGCGCCAGCGGCACCGGCCACGGCGCCTGGGGCACCGGCCGAAGTGCCTGTGGCGCCGGCTGCGGCACCCGTGGCGCCGGCTGCGGCACCCGTGGCGCCGGCTGCGGCACCCGTGGCACCGGCTGCGGCACCCGTGGCACCGGCTGCGGCACCCGGGGCGCCGGCCATAGCGCCTGAGACACCGGCCGCAGTACCCGTGGCACCGGCCGCAGTACCCGTGGCACCGGCCGCGGCACCCACGGCACCGGCCGCGGCACTCGCGGACCACGCGGCTGGATCCGGGGATCCCGCCACGGGATCCGCCGAGCCGGCGGCGGGATCCGGGGGCACGGCACCGACGGCACCCGAGCCGGCACCCGCGGACTCGGTCGTGGCGCCCGCGGATCCCGCGCCGAGTCCCGTGTCCCCGGTACCGGGATCCGCCGCCCCCGCCACGGCGGACCGCAGGCGTCGTGTCTCCGTCCGCCAGCGGGCCGCGTACGCGTCACCCCCGCGCCGGGCCGCCCGCAGGGCCGCCGCCAGGTCGTCCCCGTACTCCCGCGGCGGCTCCTCGGCGAGCAGGGCCACCACCTCGGCCGCCCGCTCCGCGCCGACCGCCGCCGCCGCGTCCAGCAGCGCCCGCCCCAGCCGGGGGTGCAGCCCCAGCCGTGCCATGCGGACCCCGCGCGGGGTGGCCCGGCCGGCCGCGTCGACCGCGCCGATCGCCGTCAGCACGGACCGCGCCGCCGCCATCGCCCCGCCCGGCGGCGGATCCAGCAGCGCCAGCCCCGACGCCTGCGGATCTCCCCAGCAGGCGGCCTGGAGGGCGAACGCGGTCAGGTCGGCCACCTTGATCTCCGGTGCCGGGAAGCGCGGCAGCCGGATGTCCTCCGCTTCCGTCCAGCACCGGTACACCGCGCCCGGCGCCTCGCGCCCGGCCCGCCCCGCCCGCTGCCGGCCCGCCGCCTGCGACGCCCGTACGGTCGCCAGCGCGCTCAGCCCGCGCGCGTGGTCGACGCGCGGCTCGCGCGCCAGCCCCGAGTCGACCACCACCCGCACCCCGGGCACCGTCAGCGACGACTCCGCCACGGACGTCGCGAGGACCACCCGGCGCCTCGCGCCCGGCGCCAGCACCGCGTCCTGCACGGCCGCCGGAGCCCGCCCGTGCACCTGGAGCATATCTACGTCGCCGAGCGCCCCGAGCTGTCCGGCGACCCGCGCGATCTCGCCCACGCCCGGAAGGAAGCAGAGCACGTCACCGGAGCGCTCGGCCAGCGCCCTGCGCACCACCGACGCCACGTGCGCCGGCAGCGCCGGGTCGACCCGCATCCCGTGCGGCGGCCGCAGCGGCCGGGCCGGCGGCGCCCACACCACCTCGACGTCGTACGCGGCCCCGCGCGCCTCGACCACCGGCGCTCCGCCCAGCAGCCGCGCCCAGCCGTCCGCGTCGGTCGTCGCCGACGCGGCCACCAGGCGCAGCTCGGGGCGCAGCGCCGAGCGGACGTCCCACAGGAACGCCGCCACCGTGTCCGCGTCCAGATGCCGCTCGTGGCACTCGTCGATCACCACCACGTCGACGCCCGCCAGCTCCTGGTCACGCTGGAGGCGCTGGAGCAGTACACCGGTCGTGACGACCTCCACGCGTGCGTGGCGCCCGACCACCCGCTCGCCGCGCACGGTGTAGCCGACGCTCTCGCCGACCTTCTCGCCCAGCAGCCAGGCCATCCGCCGGGCCGCCGCCCGCGCCGCGATCCGTCGCGGCTCGGCGACCACCACCCGCCGCGCGGGACCCGCGCCGGTCAGACCGGCCAGGGCGAGCGGGACGAGCGTCGTCTTGCCGGTGCCGGGCGGCGCCACGAGGACGGCCGTGCCGTGCGCCTCCAGGGCCTCGTCCAGGGCGGGCAGTGCCGCGCGGACGGGCAGGGCGTCCAGGGCGTCGTAACGGATCACTCGTTCAGCCTCGTATGTTCAGTCCCGTACGCACATGTGTTCAGTCACGTACGCACACGAAGATCGCCGTCCCCGGGATCAGGTTCCCGCGCAGCGGCGACCAGCCGCCCCACTCGGCGGTGTTCCAGGCCGGCCACTCCGGCTCCACCAGGTCGACCAGGCGGAAACCGGCCGCCACCACGTCGCGCACACGGTCGCCGACGGTCCGGTGGTGCTCCACGTACACGGCCCGGCCCTCCTCGTCCTGCTCCACGTACGGCGTGCGGTCGAAGTAGGAGGCGGCCACCGAGAGGCCCTCGGGACCCGGCTCGTCCGGGAACGCCCAGCGGATCGGGTGCGTCACCGAGAAGACGAACCGGCCGCCGGGCCGCAGCACCCGGCGCACCTCGCGCAGCACCAGGACCGGGTCGGCCACGAACGGCAGCGCGCCGTACGCCGAGCACGCCAGGTCGAAGGAGGCGTCCGCGAAGGGCAGCGCGGCCGCGTCGGCACAGACGAGGGGAAACGATCCGCCGATCCGCAGCGCGTGCTGGAGCTGGCGGTGGGAGAGGTCCAGCGCGACCGGGCGCGCGCCCTGGGCGGCCAGCCAGCGCGCGCACTGGGCCGCGCCGGCGCCGATCTCCAGGACGTCCTTGCCCTTGAGCGCCTCCGGCGGGCCGAGCAGCTCGGCCTCCACCTCGTCCAGGCCCTCGGGGCCCCACACGAAGCGGTCGTCCCCGAGGAAGGTCCCGTGCTCGACCTGGTACTCGTCGGCGTTGCGGTCCCACCAGCCCCGGTTGGCCCTCGCGCTCTCCGCGACGTCCGAGGCGCGGCGGGTGGCTTCCGGTTCGAAGGTCTCGGGCTCTTGGATGATCGGCTCCCTCGTATTAGTCTGCGGCCACTTCCTGCCACACGCCGGGCGTGTCACGGAAGGGGTCTCCCGGCCTGTGTGGCCTGCTGGGACGAGTTTTTGTGCCGGATTTGGGGCGATCCGCCCCGGGTGTGCGCCTTCGCGCATTGACCCTGCCCGGCTGCCCCCGTATGCTACAAGTTGCGCTGCGAGCCTGCGCTCCTCAGACCTAGCAGGCTGCGCTCGCATCTGTTGTATGTCCCCTCGGTTTTCGAGGCGCCGCCAGAGTTCTCTCGGTGTGGCGCTTCCTTGGCTGTCCGGCTTCATCAGAGCGATCACGGGCTCCCGGCGTAGCAGTACCTACGACTTTCTGTCCGTAACCGGAGCCCTTTCCCACATGACGAGCAGCACCGAGACCACCGCCACCACCCCGCAGGTTGCGGTCAACGACATCGGTAACGAGGAAGCCTTCCTCGCCGCGATCGACGAGACGATCAAGTACTTCAACGACGGCGACATCGTCGACGGCGTCATCGTGAAGGTCGACCGGGACGAGGTCCTGCTCGACATCGGTTACAAGACCGAAGGTGTCATCCCGAGCCGCGAGCTCTCGATCAAGCACGATGTCGACCCGAACGAGGTCGTCAAGGTCGGCGACGAGATCGAGGCCCTTGTTCTCCAGAAGGAGGACAAGGAAGGCCGCCTGATCCTCTCGAAGAAGCGCGCCCAGTACGAGCGTGCCTGGGGCACCATCGAGAAGATCAAGGAAGAGGACGGCATCGTCACCGGCACCGTCATCGAGGTCGTCAAGGGTGGTCTCATCCTCGACATCGGCCTCCGTGGCTTCCTGCCGGCCTCCCTCGTCGAGATGCGCCGCGTCCGCGACCTCCAGCCCTACGTGGGCAAGGAGCTCGAGGCCAAGATCATCGAGCTGGACAAGAACCGCAACAACGTGGTCCTGTCCCGCCGTGCCTGGCTGGAGCAGACCCAGTCCGAGGTCCGCCAGACGTTCCTCACGACCCTCCAGAAGGGTCAGGTCCGCTCCGGCGTCGTGTCCTCGATCGTCAACTTCGGTGCCTTCGTGGACCTGGGTGGCGTCGACGGTCTGGTTCACGTCTCCGAGCTGTCCTGGAAGCACATCGACCACCCGTCCGAGGTTGTCGAGGTCGGCCAGGAAGTCACCGTCGAGGTCCTCGACGTCGACATGGACCGCGAGCGTGTCTCCCTGTCGCTGAAGGCGACGCAGGAGGACCCGTGGCAGCAGTTCGCCCGTACCCACCAGATCGGCCAGGTCGTCCCGGGTAAGGTCACGAAGCTGGTTCCGTTCGGTGCGTTCGTCCGCGTGGACGAGGGCATCGAGGGTCTGGTCCACATCTCCGAGCTGGCCGAGCGCCACGTGGAGATCCCGGAGCAGGTCGTCCAGGTCAACGACGAGATCTTCGTCAAGGTCATCGACATCGACCTCGAGCGTCGTCGCATCAGCCTCTCGCTGAAGCAGGCCAACGAGTCCTTCGGTGCCGACCCGGCCTCGGTCGAGTTCGACCCGACCCTGTACGGCATGGCCGCGTCGTACGACGACCAGGGCAACTACATCTACCCCGAGGGCTTCGACCCCGAGACCAACGACTGGCTCGAGGGCTACGAGACCCAGCGCGAGGCCTGGGAGCACCAGTACGCCGAGGCGCAGCAGCGCTTCGAGCAGCACCAGGCTCAGGTCATCAAGTCCCGCGAGGCCGACGAGGCCGCTGCCGCCGAGGGCGGCGAGGCTGCGGCTCCGGCCGCGTCCGGTGGCGGTTCGTACTCCTCCGAGGGTGCCGACACGTCCGGCGCGCTGGCCTCGGACGAGGCGCTTGCCGCGCTGCGCGAGAAGCTGGCCGGCGGCCAGAGCTGATCGCTGAGCAGTAGCTAGCTCTCTGCCGAGGGCCCGCACCCACCCGGGTGCGGGCCCTCGGTGCTTGTGTGTTCCGGTACGCGCGTTCCGACCGGCCCTGCGGGCGACGCCGTCTGAAGGACCGTAAGTTCCGCCTGATCAAGGTCGTGGTCCGGGAATGCGCGCGTCGTCGACGACGTTGTGCAGTAGGAACACGAGGAGGAGCGGTCCAAGTGCTTGATCCGCAGGGTTTGTACGCATGGGAGCCGAAGGGGCTGGGCGTCGTCGACATGGCGCTGGCCCAGGAGTCGGCCGGACTTGTCATGCTCTACCACTTCGACGGATACATCGACGCGGGCGAGACCGGCGAGCAGATCGTCGACCGGATCCTCGACTCGCTGCCCCACCAGGTCGTGGCCCGCTTCGACCACGACCGGCTCGTGGACTACCGGGCCCGCCGCCCGCTGCTGACCTTCCAGCGCGACCAGTGGACGGACTACGACGAGCCCGCCATCGACGTGCGGCTGGTCCAGGACGCCACCGGGGCGCCCTTCCTGCTGCTGTCCGGCCCCGAGCCGGACGTCGAGTGGGAGCGGTTCGCCGCGGCCGTGCAGCAGATCGTGGAGCGGCTCGGCGTCCGGCTGTCCGTGAACTTCCACGGCATCCCCATGGGCGTCCCGCACACCCGCCCCGTGGGCCTCACCCCGCACGGCAACCGCACGGACCTCGTCCCGGGCCATCGCAGCCCGTTCGACGAGGCACAGGTCCCCGGCAGCGCCGAGGCGCTCGTGGAGTACCGGCTCATCGAGGGCGGCCACGACGTGCTGGGTGTCGCCGCCCATGTGCCCCACTACATCGCACGCTCCCCGTACCCGGACGCGGCACTGACCGTCCTGGAGTCCGTCACCGCCGCCACCGGCCTGGTCCTGCCCGGCATCGCGCACGCCCTGCGCACCGACGCGCACCGGACGCAGACCGAGATAGAGCGGCAGATCCAGGAGGGCGACGAGGAACTCACCTCCCTGGTCCAGGGTCTGGAGCACCAGTACGACGCGGCCGCGGGCGCCGAGAGCCGGGGCAACATGCTCGCCGAGCCCGTCGACATCCCGTCGGCGGACGAGATCGGCCGGGAGTTCGAGAAGTTCCTCGCGGAGCGGGAGGGCGAGAACTGATCCGATACGCTGCCGCACGGCAGCGTGCCGCTCGTCCGCGCCCGCGGCGCCACCCCCGGGGGGGGGGTGACCCGGCGGGTCCGGACGGTGGCCGTCGGAACAGGTCGGTACGTCCCGTGGTGGCGGGGCATGGTGAGGGGGAGGCGCGGTCGTGCTGTCCGTGGGCCTGACCGGTGGTATCGGAGCCGGCAAGAGCGAGGTGTCGCGGCTGCTCGTGGCCTGCGGAGCCGTGCTGATCGACGCGGACCGGATCGCGCGGGAGGTCGTCGCCCCGGGAACCCCCGGACTCGTGGCCGTCGTGGACGCCTTCGGCGCGGAGGTGCTCGCCGAGGACGGCAGCCTCGACCGGCCACGGCTGGGCTCCCTCGTCTTCGCCGACCCGGAGAAGCTCGCCGTCCTGAACTCGATCGTCCACCCGCTCGTCGGCGCCCGCTCCCGCGAGCTGGAGAGCGCCGCGGTTGCGGACTCCGTCGTCGTCCACGACGTCCCGCTGCTCGCCGAGAACGGCCTCGCGCCGCTCTACGACCTCGTGATCGTCGTCGACGCCGCCCCCGAGACCCAGCTCGACCGGCTCGTACGCCTGCGCGGCATGACCGAGGCGGACGCCCGCGCGCGGATGGCCGCCCAGGCGAGCCGGGACAAGCGCCTGGAGATCGCCGACATCGTCATCGACAACGACGTGCCGCTCGCCCGGCTGGAGCAGCGGGTGCGCGAGGTGTGGGCGGATCTCGTGCACCGGGCGCGGTCGTCGCGGGAGACGGACCGTGGGACAGACCGGGAGACGGACCGTGGGACAGACCGGGAGACGGACCGGGAGACGGATCGCGGACCCCGGGAATGACCTCGGGCATCACCCCCTGGAACAGGGCCAGGAATAGGGGTGCGCGGTCCGGGCGTTGAATCATCCCGGCAAGGGAAGGAATTTCGCGTGCCCGAAACCAGCGGTTCGACCGGACGTACTCCGGAGACGCATGTCATCGACTTCCGCGCCGCCGAGCAGCTGCTCGCGGCACGGGACCCGCGAGGCGCGGTGAAGCTGCTCGACGGCGTCATCGCGGCGCACCCGGAGAACACCGCCGCCCGGCTGCTGCGCGCACGGGCCTTCTTCGCCGCGGCGCAACTGCGGCCCGCCGAGCTGGAGTTCACCATCGTCCTGGAGCGCGAGCCGGACAACGCGTTCGCGCACTTCGCGCTCGCCCGCACCTACGAGCGGCAGGGACGGCACGACCAGGCCAAGCGCCACTTCCGGCTGGCCGCCGCGTTGGACCCGAAGCCGCAGTACCTGAAGGCGGCCCGCTTCGACTCCTGAGCGGTTGTTCGACTCCTGAGCCGGCCGTTCGGCTCCTGAGCCCGCCGCCGGCACCGGTCAGGGACGCCGGCGCTCGGGCGGACGGTACGGCGGGACCTCGGGGCCCGGCTGGTAGTGCGGGCCCTGCCTGATGTGCTTGAGGATCATCGACAGGTCGACGGTGACGACCAGCCACAGCGCCCCGCAGGCGGCGGCCCAGCCGGGCCGGCCGACCAGCAGGAAGGCCACGGTCCCGAAGACCGTCCAGACCAGCCCCCACACGCTCAGCCACAAGCGCAGCCGCAGTGCACTGCGCGCTGTCGTCGGCTCACTGCCCGTACGCATCAGGATCACCTGCTCCTGTCTGCAACGTACTCTCCGGTGCGGGCGTTCTCCAACCGGTCCGGGCGGCGGGCTGCACGGGCGGCACCGGGCGCCGCGGCACCGTAATCACTGACGGACGGCGATGAGTTCCTCTGCGCACCCCGGTCTACCTCTGTGAAAGCACCACGGACCCGCTCACACAGGAGACCCCATGTCCGAGACCGCCGAGACCGCCGAGACCGCCGCCTCCGCCGCCTCTGTCACCGCCGGCGGCCGACAGCCCCGGACCGCTCGTACCGCTCAGGCCACTCGGACCGCTCGTACCGGTCGGATCGTTCTGCGCGGGCTCCAGGTGCTGCTCGCCCTCTTCTACGCGTTCGCGAGCGCCCTGCCGAAGCTGATCGCGCACTCGTCGGCCGTCGAATCATTCGACCGCATCGGCTGGGGCAGCGCCGGCATGTACACCATCGGTGCGCTGGAACTGGCCGGAGCGGTGGCCCTGTTGGTCCCGGTGCTCCAGTCGGTGGCCGCGGTCGCGCTGGGCGCGCTGATGATCGGGGCGTTCGTCGTCCAGGTCACCGTCTTCGACGGACAGAACGCGGCGACACCGCTGATACTGCTCGTGCCGCTCGCGCTGATCGCCTGGGCCAGGCGTGGGCACAACGCCGAGCTGCTGCGAGCGGTACGGCGGCGCCGAGCGTGACGTCCGTGGCCCGCGGTCACCGTCCTTGGGCCCGTGGTCACCGTCCTTCGGGACGGCCGCCCGGGCCACGCAGCCCGTTCAGGGCGCGCAGCCGTTCGGTCTCGCGGCGGTCCCGCTTGGTGGGGCGCCCGGTGCCCGGGTCGCGGACGCCCGCCGGGGCGAAGTAATCGCGGGGCGGGGGCGGCGGGCTGTTGTCGACGTAGCACTGGACGGCCACGGGCGCGCCGACACGCTTGCGGATCAGCCGCTTCACGACGACGACCCGCTCCCAGTTCTCCTGCCGTACCCGCACCTCGTCGCCCACGCGGATCGAGTGCGCGGGCTTCACCCGTTCGCCGTTCACCCGTACGTGCCCGCCCCGGCACGCGGTGGCGCCCTGGGAGCGGGTCTTGACCAGCCGTACGGACCAGATCCAACTGTCGATGCGTACGGACTGGCCGCTCGCGGGGCCGGCCGCCTCGGCGGCGGCGATCGCGGCGGCGACCTTCGGATCCGGCGCGCCCGTGTCGTGCGCCCCGTCCGCGCCCTCTGCGCCGTCCGTGCCGACCGAGCCGTCCGTCATATGTCCGCCGCCGGTGGTGGGCGTGCCGCTCACCCCGTCCGTGTGGCTCCGCGACGCCGTACCCTGCGGGTCCGTCTGCGCGTCCGTCGTCCGGTCCGAGTCCTCAACAGCCATGGTCCCGACTCTAGCCTCCGGGACCGGTCCCTTCCGCGGGGTTTTTCCCGGCCTCAGCGCACCCGCCGCCACGTGGCCGGGGTGGGTGCGGGTCTACGGTGGCTGCATGGACAGCCTGGCCGCTCTGGACGCCCGGATCACCGGGTGCACGGCGTGTCCCCGGCTCGTGGCATGGCGCGAGGAGGTCGCCCGTACCAGACGGGCCGCCTTCGCCGACCGTACCTACTGGGGACGTCCGGTGCCGGGCTTCGGTCCCGCCGACGCGTCGCTGCTGATCGTCGGCCTGGCGCCCGCCGCCCACGGCGGCAACCGCACCGGCCGGATGTTCACCGGCGACCGCTCCGGGGACGTGCTGTACCAGGCGCTGTACGACGTCGGCCTCGCCTCGCAGCCGACCTCCGTCGACCTCGGCGACGGACTGGAGCTGTACGGCGTCCGCGTCACCGCACCGGTCCACTGCGCCCCGCCCGCCAACAAGCCCACGCCAGCGGAACGCGACACCTGCCGGCCGTGGCTCGTCCAGGAGCTCGCCCTGCTGCGGCCGACCCTGCGCGCCGTGGTGGTGCTCGGCGCCTTCGGCTGGCAGGCGGCGCTGCCCGCGCTCGCCGCGGCGGGTTGGACGGTCCCGCGGCCGCGGCCGGCCTTCGGGCACGGCGCCCGGGTGTCCCTCGACGGGCTGGAGCTCTTCGGCTGCTTCCACGTCAGCCAGCGCAACACCTTCACCGGCCGGCTCACGCCCGCCATGCTCCGCGAGGTGCTGCGCACGGCCGCGGACGCGGCGGGACTCGGGAGCGCGTGACAGGCCCGACAGGCGCGAAACGCGCGGTAGTTGCGGCAGATGCGCTACGGCCGCCACACGTACCGCACGTCCGGCTCCCGCTCCTCGTTCCCGCTGCCGTCCGTGCGCTCGACGGCCACGAAGCCATGCCGCTCGTAGAAGCGGTGGGCCGGTTCGTTGACCTGGAAGGTCCACAGCGTCAGGCCCTGCGGGCTGCGCTCCTTGGCCAGTACGACGAACCGGTCGCCGAGGCCCCGGCCGCGCCAGTCGGGGGCGAGATAGAGCTGGGAGAGCAGTTCGCCGTCGAGGACCATCACCCCGACGACCGCACCGGCCGTCTCCGCGACCCAGGTCTCCCGCAACGGCACCACCACGTCGCGGAAGTGGTCGCGCACGTCGTCGTCGGAGCGCGGTCTGACGACCGAGGGCAGCGCGGCGGCGAACGAGCGCAGCCAGACCTCGGCCGCCGGTCCGGCGTCGGAACCGGCGGCCCGGCGAAGCACGACGGCACGATCAGAACTCACGGGTGGTCCCCTTCCCTCACCGGGACCGGCGGCGATGGCCGCGATCTCCGGACAACCTCCCGATCATCCACGCCCGCTCCGACGCCCGCATCCGTATTTTCGCGAGCTGCCGTCGTATCCATGGCGGAGCACCTGTAACGCCATGGAAATATGAGTGTTCCGCTGTCTCCATAAACATGTTCTACGGTGGAGAGTGCAGCCATACCCAGCAGTCCGCTGCCCACCGCCCGGCCGACGTCGTCCGAAGGCACACCCCGCCTGCGCCCGACGAAGGAGTTCCGTGCCCCGCCCCGCCGCACCCGCTCTGCCGCCCTGGCTCGCCCACACCCTGCGCACCCAGCGCGGCCCCGTCCCCTGGAGCGCGGTCACCCGAGGCGCGCTGGCCGCCGGCCCCCTGCTGCTCGCCGCCGTACTCGCCGGACGTACCTCCCTCGGTGTCGTCGCCGCCATCGCCGCCATGCTCACCGGGTTCAACGACCGGCCGGGCAGCCGCCGGGCCGCCGTCAAGCGGCTGGGGGTGCCCGCGCTCGCCGGTGCGGCCGGACTGCTCGTCGGCACGTACGCCGGACAGCACACCGCGCCCGTGCTCCTCACGGCACTGCTCACCGTGGTGGCCCTGGTCGCCGGCGGGGTCAGCGCCATCGGGCCCGTCGCCTCCGGCGCCGCCACACAGCTGCTCGTCGCCGCCGCCATCGGCGCCGGGATGCCCCTGCCCGAGAGCGGCTGGCAGCGTGCCCTCGTCTTCCTGGCGGGGGCCGCGTGGCTGCTCGTGCTGCGGATCGCCCTGCCCACACCCGGTGCCCTCACCGGTGACTTCAGGTTCGACGGGGAACGAGAGGCGGTGGCCGGGGTGTACGAGGCCGTCGCCGACCTGCTGGACGCCGCCGGTGGCGCCCGGGCGACCGCCCGGCGCGCCGCACTCACCGCCGCCCTCGACCACGCCCAGGACGCACTCGCCGGGCCCCGGCTGCGGCGGCACGGCGGTTCCGCCGCCGAGCGGCGGCTGCACACGCAGTACGCCGCCGCGCTGCCCCTGGCCGAGGCCGCGACCGCGCTCGCCTGGGCGGGGGAGGAGGTGTCCGGGAGGACCGGCGAGGCGCTCCGGCGGCTCGCCGCCGCCGTGCGTACGGGGACCTCCACCGGACCGCTGCCCGCGCCCGGCCGTTCACTGCCCGCCCTGCGCGCCCTGGACGACGCCCTGCTGCACGCCGCCGACGCCTTCGACCGGGGCGAGGGCGCCGACCTGCACACCCGGAGGCGGACCGCGGGAGATCTGCTCCGGACCGTCTTCGGCGGCGGCGGGCGCGAGTACGGGCTGCGGGTCGCCCTCTGCTTCGGGGCGAGCGCGGCCGTCGCCCAGGCGCTGCACCACGCCCACTGGTACGGGCGGCACGCGCACTGGTACTGGCTGCCCGCCACCGCCGTCTTCCTAGTCAAGCCCGACCTCGGGCCGCTGGCGTCCCGGGTGCTGTGCCGGGCCGCGGGAACCGTCCTCGGGGCCCTCGTCTTCGCCGTCCTCGCCGAGGTCCTGCCCGGGACCTGGGGACTCGTCGTGCTCGTCGCGGTCTGCGGTGCCCTGGTGCCGGTCTCCACCCGCCACTTCGCCGCGCAGACCGCCGTCGTCACCGTCCTCGTCCTCGCCCTGGTCATGGTCGGCGGGGAGCCGCAGGCGTCCGTGAGCCGGATCGCCGAGACGCTGCTGGCCTGCGCGATCGTGCTGATCGTCGGACATCTGCCGATGCCGGGGGAGCGGGGCGGGGGCGTACGCGCCCGACTGGCCACGGCGGGCAGCGCCGCGCAGGCCTACCTCACCCACGTCCTCGACGAGCCCCGCACGTCGGGCGGCCTTCGCACGCCCGACGAACCTCGTACGTCCGGTCCTCTTACGTCCGACGAACCTCGTACGTCAGGTCCTCGTACGTCAGGTCCTCGTATGTCCGGCGGACCTCGTACGCCCGACGGGTTCCCGTCGCCCCAGCTGTCAGCCGCGGTTCCCGCCGCTCCCGACGGAACCGCTCCCGACGGAACCGCTCCCGGCGGAGCCGCTTCCGGGTCGACCGCCTCCGGGCCGGCAGCCTTCGGGTCCGCAGACCTCGGGTCCGCTGCCCGTGCCGCCCGCTGGACCCTGCGGCGCGAGGCCTATCGGACGCTCGCCGAGGCCCGTACGGCCATCGCGCACGCCGCCGCCGAACTGCCCGCCCTCGCCCGGCACACCGAGGGCACCGACGAGGTCGCGGCCCTGCTCGAACGGCTGGTCGACACCACCACCGCCTGCGCCGTGCATCTCGACGACACGGGACGGCTCACGCCCCGCCACATCGAGCGGCTCACCGACTTGCTGGAGGAGCTGACGAGGATGCGCGAGCGGGCCGGGCTCGGCGCGCTCCAACTGCCCCTGCCCGCCGGGGCCGTCCGGGTCGGCTAGGACCTGCCCGGACCATCGCACCCGCGCCGGTGCGCGGTTGGGCTCACACGGCGGCACGACACCGTCGTACGTCGACGTGGGGGCATGGCCGTGCGCAGTCGGACCCGCCGGGAGAACCCGGGTGAGAATTCTGCGGGGCGGCGATGAGTTCCGCTCCTTTCGGCGGTCAGCCAGGGGAACGGACCGTCGCACAGGAGGAGTCATGTCGCTTCCGGAGGTCGTCTCGCGCGCGCAGTGGCGTGCGGCACGCGAGGAACTGCTGCTCAGGGAAGAGGCCGTGACGCGCGCGCGTGACGCCCTCAACGCCGAGCGGCGCCGCCTGCCCATGGTCGAGATCGACAAGGAGTACGTCTTCGAGGGCGGCGACGGCAAGGCCACTCTGCTCGACCTCTTCGAGGGGCGGCGGCAACTCGTGCTCCACCACTTCATGTTCGCGCCCGGGTGGGACGCCGGCTGCCGCGGCTGCTCGGCGTTCCTCGACGAGATCGGGCACCTCGCGCATCTGCGGGCACGCGGGACGACGTTCGCGGTGGTGTCCCGGGCGCCGTACACGTCACTGCTGCCGTTCAAGGCGCGGATGGGCTGGACGGTGCCCTGGTACTCCTCGTCCCTCGGCGACTTCAACCACGACTTCGAGGCGACGCTGGAACGTGACGGGGAACTCGTCGAGCGGCCCGGTCTGAGCTGCTTCCTGCGGGACCACGACCGGGTCTTCCACACCTACTCCGTCCACGGGCGCGGCCTCGACGGCCTCGGCTCGACCATCAGTCTGCTGGACCTCACGGCGCTGGGGCGGCAGGAGGAGGAGTGGGAGGAGCTTGCGGGGCGCGCGTGGGCTCTCGGGGCGGCCCCGGGCAGCGAACGCGTGCGCTACCACGACGAGTACGAGGACTGACCCGGCACGACGAGTACGGGGAGTGACCCGGACGGTGCCGATGAGTCCGGGATGTCACGGCACCCTCACGTTCCGCGGTGACCGGGTGTCAGCTACGTCTCAGTCCCGCAACTGAGGGAGCCGCAGGGCCTCCGGAAGGCGTTGACTCCTGCAAGGACGACGCTTCCTGGAGGTGCAGGGTGGTGAACGGGCGAACAGTGCTCGAACGCTTTCCCGCGGGTGGGCCGCGCGGTTCGTGGCCCGCGGAGGAGTTCGCGCACGCGCGACGGCAGGAGGGCCTGCCCGCCGAGGTCGTCATGGACCTCGCGACGGACACCTTCCTGGTGATCGTCCGCGGCAGGGACATGGAATAAGGGGTACGGGATCACGGACACGGGATCACGGACACGGGATCACGGACACGGCCTCAGAGGCACGGGATCAGGGACACAGGATCAGGGACGCGGGGCAGAGGACTCAGCCCGCCTTCGGGGCGGGCACCGGCGTCGTGAACTGTCCGGCCTGGAGCGCGTACAGCTCGGCGTAGACGCCACCGCTGTCGAGCAGCTCGTCGGGGGTGCCGGACTCCACCAGCCGCCCCTGGTCGAGGACATGCACCAGGTCGGCGTGGCGCACGGAGGCCAGCCGGTGGGTGATGAGGACGACCGTCTGCCCGGTGCCGGCCAGCGCCCGGATCTTCTCGAAGACCTCCAGCTCGGCCCGGGCGTCCAGCGCCGCCGTCGGCTCGTCCACGATCAGGATGCGCCCGCGCCGGTAGGCGGCCCGCGCGATCCCGAGCCGCTGCCACTGTCCGCCGGACAGCTCGTGCCCGCCGCTGAAGTTCCGGGCCAGCAGGGTGTCCAGCCCCCGGGGCAGGTCGGCGACCACCTGCTCCGCGCCCGCCTCGCTGATCGACGTGCTCAGCCGTTCCTCGGTCAGCGGCGCCGAGGAGCGGCCGACGGCGACGTTGACCCGGGCGGTGAACGGCCACCGCTTGAAGTCCTGCGCGACCATCGCGATGCGCTCGGCGAGCCGGTGCCGGTCCGCGGTCGCCGCATCGACGTCGTCCCACAGGATCCGCCCCCGGTCCGGCTTGTACAGGCCCGCGAGCAGCTTGACCAGGGTCGTCTTGCCCGAGCCGTTCTCGCCGACGAGCGCGACGATCCGGCCGAGCGGGAAGGCGACACTGATGTCGTCCAGGGCGGGACGGCCGGCGTCGCCGGGATAGCTGAACGTGACGTTCTCGAACCGGATCTCCCGGGGGTTCTCCGGCAGCGGCGCGCCCCCGGCCGGGATGGCCCGCTCGGCCGCCTCGACGTAGAGCCGCTCCAGGTCGCCGACGAACAGGGCCTCCTCGTGCAGCGAGTTCACCTCCAGGACCAGGGTGTCCAGGCTCGACGAGCCGGTACGGATCGCGATCACGGCCGTGCCCGCCACGGACAGCGCCATCGTGCCGGTGACCAGCAGCGCGCCGAGCGTCGCGTACGTCGCCACCGTCGCCAGGCCGGTCCAGAGCGCCGCGATCAGGCCGGTGCGGGCCGCGAGCCGCGCCAGCCGGGCCTGCTCCGCCTCCGCGGACTCCGACATCGCCCGGAAGTGGCGCAGCAGGAACGGGCCGACCCCGTGCAGCCGGATCTCCGGCGCGGCCGCCGGCTCGGTGAGCAGACCGCTGATGAGATGCCCGGCGCGGGCGTGCTGCACCCAGATGTGGAAGGACTCGTAACGGCGGCGGGCGTTGGTCAGCGCGCTCCAGGCGCTCGGCACGGTCATCGTCACCAGCAGCGGGAGCAGGGCCGGGTGCAGCACGGTCAGTACGCCGGCCGCCGCGACGAGGGAGATCATCGCGTTCACCACGCGCGTGCCGTAGATGATCATCCGGCGGGCGGAGGAGGCGCCGTACTGCGCGGTGTCCAGCAGCTTGTGGAAGGCGTGGTCCTCGATCGCGGACAGCTCCACGGCCGCCGCCCGCTCCAGATACAGCTCGGTCGCCACCCGCTCCACCTTGGGCTCCAGCCGCCCGGTGGCGTACGTCGACGCGGCCCGCAGCAGCGCGCCCACCAGCAGGACGGCGGCCATGACGGTGAGTGCGGGGACGGCACCGCGCAGCCGGTCCTCGATCGGGCCGCCCCCCATCAGCCGGCCCAGCACGCTGTTGACCGTGAACAGGCCCACCGCCTGCGCCAGGCCCCGGCCCGCCTCCGCGGCCAGCACGGTCCGCGCGGCGACGCGGTCGGCCTGCCGGGCCAGCCGGAGGCTGGAGGCGAGCAGCGCGGGCAGGTGGGTCAGCATGGCCCGGAAGCTCAGTTCCAGGAAGGCGTCCGAGTGCTGGTTCCAGCCCATGTCGTAGCGGAGGGCACCGCCGAACAGAAGACGTTCCGACTCGGACACCTCGGGTGCGTCCCTGTCACGCCGCTTCGCCACCGTCGACCTCCCCCGATCGTGGACCACCGGACACGAACGGCCACTATCGCGGGAGGTGCTGCTTCAGGGCAGGGCGTACGGCCGGGGCACGGATGTGCGCGGGCGTACGCCCTGCGTGTCGGGCGCTGACCGGCCGCGACCTGCGTGTCGGGCACTGACCGGCCGCGCCCTGCGTGTCGGGCACTGACCAGCCGCGACCAGCGTGTCAGGCGCTGATCGGCCGTGACCAGGCGGGTGTGGTCCCGGTCAGCCGGCACAGGGCCAGGTAGAGCGGGATCGGCGGGGTGTACGGAACCGTACCGTCCGGTCTGTGGATGAGATGAGGAAGACGCGCGGCGTCCGGAACGACCGCGCCCGCGGCGTAGTACGTGGCGGCGGGCCACTCCAGTGCGTGGTCCGAGTCGGACGGAACGATCCACCACCAGCGCGTCCCGTCGGCGTACACGCATCCCACGCGCGGCAGGCGGGGGAGCAGCAGCGGTCCGAGGTCGGCGGGCGCCGCCACCGCGTCGCAGCCGAGCGGGACGGTCATGTCGTCGGGGACGACCAGACGGTGACGGGCGGGCGGCGTCTGCCGGTCGCGCCGTAGTCGCATAAGCGTGTCCATGCCGAGCAGTTGGCCGGGACCGGAGAGCGCGTTCACGCGTCGCCCCGCTCCGGGCGCCGGGCGTGCGACGGGGCCCCCACGACCGCCGGTCCGTACTGCGGCGCGTCCTGCGGTCCGTGCTGAGGGTGGTCGCGACACTCCTGTCGCGGCTCGTCCTCGTCGCCCGGGCCGCCGGGCGGGCCGGGCTTCGGGCGGGTGCCCCAGCCCAGGTCGTTGTGCGGCTGCGCGGGGATGCGCGGCGTGGCGGTCCCGCGGGGGATCTCCGCCCAGACCAGCAGCCCCGACCCCTGCTCCTGGGCACCCCAGGAGTGGCACAGTGCCTCGATCAGCAGCAGTCCTCGCCCGTGCTCCTCCTCGGGCCGCTGCGGGGACGGGTGGGGATCACCCGGCGCGCAGCCCTCGTCGCGCACCGCTATGCGCACCAGGTCGTCGCCGTCGTGCAGCTCGCAGACGACACGGCTGCTCGCCGTGTGCACGATCGCGTTGGTGACCAGCTCGGAGACGACGAGGACCGCGGTGTCGCAGGTGTCCTCGCACACCGACCAGCCGGTCAGCCGGGCTCGCGTCAGCCGTCTCGCCTGAGTGGGCGAAGCCGGGTGCGCGGCCAGCTCGAAGCGGAACCGGCGCTCGGCGCCGAGCCGGACGGGGCCGACTGCCTCCCCTGGTTCGGAACGGGCACGATCGGGGGGACCCCCATCGGCACCGAGACCGAGGGGGCGGCCTGCGGCGGCGTCTGTTCCTAAGGGCGCGGACGGAATCACGCTTGCCACTATCGCCCCGCCGCGAACACTTGGCAAGTGTCACTATGAAAAATGCAGAGTGCTGTGTGACGCGGTGGAGGGCCGTGGCACACTGCATGCAACAGCACGTCGAGCGGCGCCAGTTGGGATCAGCGGAGATCCGTGCGGATCTTCGGGTGGGTCTTCGAGTGGCGCCGTAGGGCTGTCGGGGATTCTTTTGTCGTTCCTTTGTCACCGGACCGGCCGGGCTGTCGGCGATCTGTGCGACCGAGCCGTCCTGCCGGGAGTTTTCGTGGAGGTGGAGCGTGAGTGAACCGCGGTCCGCGCCGACCGTGGGTCAGGTCGTCCTCGGCAGGCGCCTGTTGGACCTGCGGGAGCGCGCCGGACTCAAACGCGAGGAGGCCGCCCAGATCCTCCGTGTCGCCCCCGCCACGGTCCGGCGCATGGAGATGGCCGAGGTCACGCTCAAGATCCCGTACCTCCAACTGCTCCTGAAGGCCTATGGAATCTCGGACGCGGAGGCCGAGGCGTTCGTCCGGCTCGCCGAGGAGGCCAACCAGCCCGGCTGGTGGCAGCGCTTCCACGACATCCTGCCCGGCTGGTTCTCCATGCACGTCAGCCTGGAGGGGGCGGCCGGTCTCATCCGCCAGTACGAGCCCCACTTCGTGCCCGGACTGCTCCAGACCGAGGGCTACGCGCGCGGGGTGCTGAAGTCGGGCGCCATCGGCCAGACCAGTCCCGACGACATCGAGCGCCATGTCGCGCTGCGCATGCAGCGGCAGGGGCTGCTCACCCGGCAGGACGCGCCCCGGCTCTGGGTGGTGATGGACGAGACCGTGCTGCGCCGCCCGGTCGGCGACGCGGAGGTGATGCGGGCCCAGATCGACAAGCTGCTCGACGCCATGAAGCTGCCCAACGTGACGCTCCAGATCGCGCCGTTCGCCAACGGTCCGCATCCCGGCACGTACGGGCCCTTCGTGCTCTTCCGATTCGCCATGCCCGAACTTCCGGACATGGTCTACAGCGAGTACCTGACCGGCGCCGTCTATCTGGACGCGCGCTCCGAGGTGGCGACCCACCTGGAGGTCATGGACCGCATGGCGGCGCAGGCCGCTACTGCACATCGCACGAAGGAGATCCTCCGGGATCTCCGCAAGGAGTTGTGAATGGACCGCATCAAGTCCCAGACCAAGTCGCGGATCCGCACCGAGCGGATCTACAACGGCATGCCCGCACGGGAGTTGGGCAGCGAAGGCTGGCACAAGCCCTGGAGCGGCGGCAACGGGGGCAACTGCCTGGAAGCCATGAAGCTCGCGGACGGCCGCATCGCCGTCCGGCAGTCCACCGACCCCGACGGGCCCGCACTGATCTACACGTCCGACGAGATGACCGCCTTCATCGAGGGCGCGAAGGCGGGGGAGGCGGACTTCCTCCTGTCCTGAACGGACTGTCCCGGACGGCCTGTCCTGGACGGCTGGCTTGAATTGCTCTCCCGCTCGACCCGTTAAACCGATGACTGGCTCAACTCCCTTACCTTGGTTCCCGATTTACCGTGATCACCGTTCGCGCCCCCCACTTACGGAGTGTTGTATGACCGGGCAGGACCACCCCACCGGCGCTGTCCGGATCGACACCAGCCGACCGCATCCCGCGCGGATGTACGACTGGTATCTCGGCGGCAAGGACAACTACCCGGTCGACGAGGAGATGGGCCGGCAGATGCTGGCCCTGGACCCGCGCGTCCCCGTCATGGCCCGGGTCAACCGCGCGTTCATGCACCGTGCCACCCGCTGGCTGGCCGAGCGCGGCGTGCGTCAGTTCCTGGACATAGGCACCGGCATCCCGACCGAGCCGAACCTGCACCAGATCGCCCAGGGCGTCGCGACCGACGCCCGCGTCGTCTACTGCGACAACGACCCGATCGTGCTGGCCCACGCGGCGGCCCTGCTGCGCAGCACTCCGGACGGCCTGACCGAGTATCTTCAGGCCGACGTGCGCGATCCGGCCGCCATAATCGAGGGGGCCCGGAAGATCCTTGACTTCGACCGGCCGATCGCGCTCTCCCTCATCGCGCTGCTGCACTTCATCTCCGACGAGGACGGCGCGCACGAACTGGTCGGCCGGCTGCTGTCCGAACTCCCCTCCGGCAGCTACCTGATGATGACCCACGCGACCGCCGACTTCACTCCTGAGGAGTCGGCGGCGGCGATCGCGAAGCTCCGGGCGGCCGGCATCACCCTCGCACTGCGCTCCCGCGAGGAGTTCGGTCGGTTCTTCCGCGGCCTGGACCTCGTCGAACCCGGGATCGCGGTGGTGCCCGAGTGGCACCCCGAACTGGGCGAACCGGTCCCGGGCCAGGAGGACGGGGTCATACCCGGATACGGAGCGGTGGCCCGCAAGGGGTGAGACCCGCAAGGGGCCCGCGAGGGAAGCCCGGGGGATTCGGCACGGCCCTTCCTCAGGGCTCTCTGCCCCTTCGGGCCCCGGGCCACCGCGGCCGTCGGCGGGCCGGTCCCGGGGGTCACGGCGGGGGCAGCACCCCGCACAGCGCCTCGACGGCCGCTCCGTACGCGTGGTCCGAGGGTGTCGCGTACCCCACCACCAGCCCGTCCCGCACCGCCGTGCCCGTCACCGCCGTGTCCGTCTCCGGGTGCCGGAACGCGGCGAGGCCGTCCAGCGCGACGCCCCGCCGCCCCGCTGCCTCGACCGTGGACCGCTCGGTGCCGTCCGGCAGCCGGAGCACCGCGTGCAGACCGGCCGCGACCCCGGTGACCTCGATGTGCGGGGCCCGCACGGCCAGCGCCTCGACGAGCCGGTCACGGCGGCGGCGGTAACGCTGCCGGGTCCGCCGCACATGACGGTCGTACGACCCCGAGGCCAGGAAGTCGGCCAGGCACAGCTGGTCCGGCACGCTCGCCCACGCCTCGCGCTCGCCCTTGGCGGCCAGTACGTCACCGACGTACCGCCGCGGCAGGACCATCCACCCCAGCCGCAGGGCCGGCGACAGGCTCTTGCTCACCGAGCCGACGAGGACGACCCGGTCGGGGTCGAGGCCCTGGAGGGCGCCGACGGGCTTGCGGTCGTATCGGAACTCCCCGTCGTAGTCGTCCTCGACGACCACACCGCCTCGCGCGCGTGCCCAGTCGATCACCGCGGCCCGGCGCTCGGCGAGCAGCGGAACACCGGTCGGGAACTGGTGCGCGGGCGTGAGCAGCACACCCCGTTCACGGCCCAACCCGCCGACGACAGCGCCGTGTTCGTCCACCGGCAGCGGTACGGTCCGCACGCCCGCCGTGGCGAGCAGCTCCCGATGGAAGCCGAGCCCGTACGCCTCCACGGCCAGCGGCCCGCGCAGGGTCCCGCCCGCGCCCTGGCCGAACAGCAGGCGCAGGGCGTGCGCGAAGCCGGAGCAGATCACGATCCGGTCCGGATCCGTGCGGACCCCGCGGGCCCGTGCCAGGTACTCGGCGAGGGCCTCGCGCAGTTCGATCCGGCCGGCCGGGTCGCCCGGTCCGAACACCTCGTTCGGCGCCTGCTGGAGTGCCCGCCGGTAGGAGGTGAGCCAGGCCGCGCGCGGGAAGGACGACGCGTCGGGGGTGCCCTGCCGCAGGTCGTGCCGGGGGCCACGCGCGCGTGGGAGTGCCGTGCGGGGCACCCGGGGGACATCGTGCGCCGGCGCGGAGCCGCCCCGGTGCCTCGACGGCGGGGGCGGGGCGGACACCCCCATGGCGACGCGCGTGCCGGAGCCCTGGCGGGCGGTCAGCCACCCCTCCGCGACAAGCTCCGCGTACGCGTCCGCCACCGTGTTGCGGGCGACACCCAGGTCGGCGGCGAGCGAGCGGTACGGCGGCAGCCGGGTCCCGGGGGCCAGCCGGCCGTCGCGTACGGCCTCGCGCAGCGCCCGGACGACCGCCGCCCGGCGCCCGCCGGACCCGGACCCGGCCGACGACAGCTCCAGATGCAGGTCGCTGCCGATCCGCTCCGCCGAATTGACCCATGATTCCACCATGGAATTGCACCCTACAAGAGGTCTTTCCAGGCCATAGGTTGAAGCACATGACGACGAACACGATGACGACGAACGCGAACACCCGCACGGCGCACCCGGTCACGGTCACGGACACCCGCACGGACGAGGCGGGCCGCCTCAACTTCGCCAAGGCCGCCCCGAAGGTCTTCCGCGCCCTCATCGGCTTCGACACCGCGGCCCGCGACGGCCTCGACCCGGCTCTCGTCGAACTCGTCCAGATCCGCGCCTCGCACCTCAATCACTGCGCGTACTGCCTGCACATGCACACCAACGACGCCCGCAAGGCCGGCGAGAGCGAGGACCGGCTGCACATGGTCGCCGTCTGGCGCGAGGCCCGCCACTTCTTCACCGGGAAGGAGCAGGCGGCCCTCGCCCTGACCGAGGCGGTGACCCTGGTGGCCGACACTGGTGTCCCGGACGACGTCTACGCCGAGGCGGCGGCCCACTTCGAGGAGCAGGAGCTGGCACACCTGCTGGCCCTGATCTTCGCGATCAACACCTGGAATCGAGTGGCACTGTCGACGGCGAAGCGGGCGGGCACGGACGAACGACGCTAGGGCCGCGGCAGGCAACGTCCGTCCGTCAAGGCGCACCGGCCCCGGCAGTACGGCCCGGTCCGGTTCACATGGCCATGGGCCGGTCGTAGGGCCCGGTCCGGTTCACATGGCCATGGGCCGGTCGTAGGGCCCGGTCCGGTTCACCCGGCCATGGGCCGGCAGTACGGCCCGGTCCGTTCACACGGCCATGGGCCGGTCGTACGGCCCGATCGGAGCCGGAAGCCGGGAACTCCCCGTCAGATAGTGGTCGACGGCCGCGGCCACCGCCCGGCCCTCCGCGATCGCCCACACGATGAGCGACTGCCCGCGCGCCGCGTCCCCGGCGGCGAACACTCCGGGGACGTTCGTCGCGAAGCCGCCGTCCCGGGTGATCGTGCCGCGCGGTTCGAGCCCCAGCCCGAGCTGGTCGATGAGCCCGTCCTGCCGGTCGGGCCCCGAGAAGCCGAGGGCGAGCAGCACGAAGTCGGCGGGGAGCGTACGTCCGGAGCCGGCCACCGGTCTGCGCAGCGCGTCCACCTCGACCAGGTGCAGCGACCGCACCTGCCCGTCGGCGTCGCCGATGAAGTGGAGCGTGGACGCGGCGAACAGCCGGGCGTCCGCGTGCGCCGCGGGCGCCGTCTCCAGGTCGCGCGCCTCCTCGTGCGCGGCCGACAGCCGGTAGACCTTCGGGTACGTCGGCCAGGGGTCGATGTCCTCGTCGCGCTCGGCGTCCGGCTGTGCGTAGATGTCGAGCTGGGTGACGGACGCGGCCCCTTCGCGCACCGCCGTCCCCAGACAGTCCGCGCCGGTGTCACCGCCGCCGACGATCACGACGTGCTTGCCCACGGCGGACATCGGCGAGGTCTCCAGGTCGCCCTCGCACACCCGGTTGGCCAGCGGCAGATACTCCATCGCCTGGTGGATGCCTGCCAACTCGCGTCCCGGAACGCTCAGTTCACGCCACGCGGTGGCGCCCGTGGCGACCACCACGGCGTCGTAGCGCGTGCGCAGTTCGGCCGCGCCCACGTCCCGGCCGACCGCCGTGGACGTACGGAACTTCGTCCCCTCGGCCCGCATCTGCTTCAGCCGGCGCTCAAGATGGTGCTTCTCCATCTTGAACTCGGGGATGCCGTACCGCATCAACCCGCCGAGCCGATCGTCCTTCTCGTACACGGCGACGGTGTGTCCGGCCCGCGTCAGCTGCTGGGCGGCGGCGAGTCCGGTGGGGCCCGAACCGATCACGGCAACCGTCCGTCCGGACAGCCGGTCCGGCGGCTTGGGCGGCACGAACCCCTCCTCCCAGGACCGGTCGGCGATCGCGCACTCGACGTTCTTGATGGTCACGGCCGGCTGGTTGATCGCGAGTACGCACCCCGCCTCGCACGGTGCCGGGCACAACCGCCCGGTGAACTCGGGGAAGTTGTTGGTGGCGTGCAGCCGGTCGGCCGCCGCCCGCCAGTCCTCCCGGGAGACCAGGTCGTTCCACTCGGGGATCAGGTTGCCCAGCGGGCACGCGTCGTGGCAGAACGGTATGCCGCAGTCCATGCAACGGTCGGCCTGTTTGCTGACGATGGGCAGCAGCGCCCCGGGGACGTACACCTCGGCCCAGTCCCGGACCCGCTCCTCGACAGGCCGACGGGCCCACTCCTGGCGGGGCGTCGTCATGAAACCCTTGGGATCGGCCATGGCCGTCTTCCTTGCTCGCGCGTGCGACGGGCCGTGCGTCATCGGGCGGCGCTCTTCCGGCCACGATACGTCTCCCGGGCCGCACGCGCAGAGCGGCCTACAGCGCTTTCTCCCGCCGGCCTCGGCAAGGATCTCCGGGTGCCCGGACGGGCGTCCCGACGTGGGCTCGCGGAGGCGCCCACCGCGTCCCCGGGCGGGCGTCCCGACGGGGCCGCGGCACGCTCAGACGAGCGCCAGCAGGTACACGACCGCGGACAGCGCCGAGGCGGCCACGCGTACGTGGTTCCATCTCGTCCACTCACGCAGATACACCGGCCAGTAGGCGGCCGCCTCCGGGGTGTCCGGCGCCGTCCTCAGCAGCTGGGCGTTGCGCGGCACGTTCGCGACCACCGTCACCCCGAACGAACCGGCCAGGTACAGCGCGCTGCCCAGCAGCAGCTCGACCGTCCCGTCGTCCGGCCACAGGACGAACGTCACCACGGCGATCACCGCGCACACCGTGGCCACACCGAAGAACACGACCATGAACGCGGGTGCCAGGGCCGAGGAGTTGATCGCGTTCATCGCGGCGACCCCCTGGGCCGGCGGCAGCGCGGCCAGTCCCCGCATGACCAGAACCGAGAAGGCGTAGAAGACACCGGCCATCAGTCCCGTGCCGAGGACACCCAGCGCCGCCAGCACCAAGTACGGTCCGTCGATCATTTCTGCGTCAGCTCCCACCCGTCGAGCCGAGATCCTGCCCGGCGCCTTCCGCCATCACAAGTGAATTCATGGCCGCAGGCCGGTGGCCACCGGCCTGCGGCCACCAGCCGGCGCGCACCCGCCACGGTCGAGGGGAGCGGAAGCCTGTGTGCCTGCCGGGCCCGCACGGCAGGCCGCGCTCCCTCACCCGGCCGGGCCGGGCGCAGCACCGCGCCACCCCGCGAGCGCCGACTCCACGTCCGCCGCGATCTGCCGCCGCGCCCGGTGCCGGGGCACACCGCTCATCAGGAGCTCGTCGTAGGGGGTGTCCAGATGCCGTACGGAGGCCACGACCGCCGAGACGACCGCGCCCTCCGAGAGCGCCCGGCCGGCCGCGCTGCGCCCCACCCGGCCACTGCCGCGCGCCGACGCGTGCGCCGCGATCTCCTGCGCCCGGCCCTCGGGAATGGCGGGGAACAACCGTCGTATCTCCGCCGCGAAGACGGCCGTGAACCGCACGTCCTCGGCCGCCCGCCGTCGGGCGTCCCGGGCCCGGCGCCGCCTGCGCGCCTCCGCGTCCGCCAGGCAGCGACGTTCGGCGCGGGCCAGCGCGGACTCCTCGACCAGGATGCCCTGGCGTTCGTACCTGGCCTGGCGCCGGTTGAACCGCACGACCACCGCCGACAGCGCGCTCTCCTCCCGCGATCTGCGGGTCAGTGCCGTGTCACCGCGCGGCAGGAACACCAGATGTCCGAGGTCGGCGCAGTCGAGGCAGCGTGGTGCGCCGTCCTCGAGGACGAGCATCGGCAGCGGCCCGCGACGGCACCCGGCGCACTGCTTGCGCCGCACAGGCTGGACGACGACAAGTCCACCATGAAGTCCGGCACCGGTACGAGGAGTTGCAAGGAGCGCCATATCGGGTTCTTTCCCGCCGGTGAGCCCGCCGTCACACACGTCCGCGGCGCGCGGCACCGCGCGACCGGCGTGCACCGGTCCGGGCGCGGGTCCGGGCGTGGGACCGGGCGTGGGACCGGCGGCCGTCGTGCCCCGGTGCGAGGCGGCATCATGGCGGTGTGCGACTCGAAGCGATCACCTGGGAACGGCTCGGCGACCTGCTCGCCGAGCGGCTGCTCGACCTGAAGCCGGGCGACGGCAGCCCCTGGCCCCGGATCGCCTTCGACGGCGCCCCGGCGGCTCGCCCCGGAGATCTCGCCGAGCGGGTCGCCGAAGCCCTGCGCCTGCGCGGCCGTCCCTCGGCCGTCGTGGCGGCGGAAGGCTTCCTGCGCCCGGCCTCGCTCCGGCTGGAGCACGGGCACCACGACGTGGAGGCCTACTACAACGAATGGTTCGACACCGGCGCCCTGTGGCGTGAGGTGTTCGGCCCCCTCGAACCGGGCGGCGACGGGCGCATCCTGCCCGACCTCTGGGACCCGGTCTCCGACCGTGCCACCCGCAGTTCCTACGTCCGGCTCCCGCCCGGCGGCTTCCTGGTGCTGCACGGCCCCCTCCTGCTGCGTCACTGGTTCCCGTTCGACCTGAGCGTCCACGTCCTCCTCTCCCCGCCCGCCCTGCGCCGCCGCACCCCCGAGGCCGACCGCTGGACGCTGCCCGCCTTCGAGACCTACGAGCGGGAGACCGACCCGGCCGGCACGGCCGACGTCCTGGTGCGCGCGGACGATCCACGGCACCCGGCGTGGGGCGGCTGACCCGCCCACCGGACCGCAGCCGTGCCTCGGAGCCGGCCGTTGCGCCGGAAGCCGTGCCTCAGAGCCGGCCGTTGCGCCGGAAGCCGTGCCTCAGAGCCAGCCGTTGCGCCGGAAGCCGTGCCTCAGAGCCAGCCGTTGCGCCGGAAGCCGCGGTGCAGCACCAGACAGGCGACGGCGATCACGCCGAGGACCAAGGGGTAGCCGAACTGCCAGTGCCGCTCCGGCATGTGATCGAAGTTCATCCCGTACACCCCGCAGACCATCGTCGGTACGGCGATCACCGCGGCCCATGCCGTGATCTTGCGCATGTCCTCGTTCTGCGCGACCGTGACCTGCGCGAGGTGCGCCTGGAGAATGGAGTTGAGCAGTTCGTCGAAGGACGCGATCTGCTCCGTGGCCCGCAGCAGATGGTCGGAGACATCGCGGAAGTAGGCCTGTATCTCGGTGTCGACCACCCGCATGGGCCGGTCCGAGAGGTCCAGCAGCGGCCGGGCGAGCGGGACCACCGCCCGCTTCAGCTCCAGGAGTTCCCGCTTGAGCTGGTAGATGCGGCCCGGGTCGGCCCGTCCGCCGTCCGCCGAGAACACGTCCGTCTCGACCTGGTCGATGTCCGACTGCATGGAGTCGGCGACATGGAGATAGTCGTCGACCACATGGTCCGCGATCGCGTGCAGCACTGCCGACGGTCCCTTGGCGAGCTGGACCGGATCGCTCTCCAACTCCTCGCGCAGCGGGCCCAGGGAGCCGTGCCGTCCGTGCCGCACCGAGATGACGAAGTCATGGCCGACGAACACCATGATCTCGCCGGTGTTCACCACCTCGCTGGTCGCGGTGAGTTCCTCGTGCTCGACGTAGCAGACCGTCTTGAACACCGCGAACAGTGTCTCGCCGTATCGCTCGACCTTCGGACGCTGGTGCGCCTCGACCGCGTCCTCGACGGCCAGCGGGTGCAGGTCGAACAGCTCGGCGATCCCCGCGAACTCCTGGTCCGTGGGCTCGTGGAGACCCAGCCAGACGAAACCGTCGCCGTACTTGCGCACCCGCGCCACGGCATCGACCAGATCCCGCCCGCCCGGAGTCCGGACGCCGTCCCGGTACGTCACGCAGTTCACCACGGAAGAGCCGAGCGGGGACCGCGCGGGGTGACTCAGGTCGACGCGTGGGCGCCGACGCGTGAGCCGTGCCACCTTGCGGAGGCCACCGACCCTGCCGAGTTCGGTGACCCTTCGCAGGTTCCCTGCCATGGACATCTGGATCTCCTCGCGTGGATCTCCTCGCGCCGTACTGCCGAACTGCCGTACTCCTGCGCCCTGGCGTGCCAGTCTGCCAGGTGCGGGGAAGCGGCGGGAAAGCCTGTGGAAACAGGAGATTCCGCTTGGTTCCCGCCTGTGGACGGACCGGCCTGCTCCGACGACGCGGGGAGCGTCGTCCGCATGGGACAAGCGGCCTGACTGGGATGATCGGGGCATGACGCGAACCGACCGGTATCTCCTCGACAATCGCCAGTCCGAGGCGGCAGAGCGATTCGACGCCTTCGCCGCCCTTTTCGACCCCACCACGTTCCGGCACATGGAGAAGCTCGGGATCGGACCCGGCTGGCGCTGCTGGGAAGTCGGTGCCGGCGGTACCTCCGTGGTGTCCTGGCTGGCCAGGAAGGTCGGGCCGACCGGCAAGGTCGTCGCGACCGACATCGACGTCTCACGGCTGGCCGCCGTGGCCCGGCCCCCGGTCGAGGTGAGCGTCCACGACGTGGGCGCGCAGGAGCCGCCGGAGGCGGACTTCGACCTGGTGCACGCCCGGCTCGTCCTCGTCCATGTCCCGGACAGGGAGCGGGCGCTCCAGTCGATGATCAAGGCCCTGCGCCCCGGCGGGCGGCTCCTGATCGAGGACGCCGACCCGGCGCTGCAACCGCTTCTGTGCCCCGACGAGCACGGTCCGGAGCAGCAGCTCGCGAACCGCCTGAGGCACGGATTCCGCTCACTCCTGGCCGACCGCGGCGCCGACCTCGCGTACGGGCGCAGGCTTCCTCGGCTGCTGCGCGAGGCCGGGCTGCACCAGGTCGAGGCCGACGCCTACTTCCCGGTCACCTCGCCCGCCTGCACCGCCCTGGAGGCGGCGACGGTCCGGCAGATCCGCGGCCGCCTGGTCGAGGCGGGCCTTGCCACGGACCAGGACATCGACCAGCACCTGGCGAACCTGGCCGCCGGCAGCATGGACCTGGCCACCGCCCCCATGATCTCGGCCTGGGGCCGCAAACCGTAGCGGCGCCGGGCCCGGCAGGCGCGAGGCCGGGCCGGGCCCGCCGGGCGTGAGGCCGAGGTGGGGCGGGCGGGGCGGCCGCGAAGCCCGACACGGGGTGGACGCGTCCCTGCGTCCGCAGGACTCCGGCCACACCCACGCCCGCCGCGAGCCTTCGCCGTGGGCCTTCATCCGGCCGTGCGTACGGCCCGTCAGCGCCTCCGCGCGCTCTGCGGTCGCCGTACGTTCTGCGGTCGCCGTCTCAGCGCGACCCGGGTGGTCTCCCGCCGACCCGTTCGACCGCCTGTGCCCCGGCCCGGCACCCTTGCGCCGCGGCCTCCTCGGGTTCGGCCCCGGCGAGCAGTGCCGCGAGGAACGCGCCCGTGAAGGCATCGCCCGCTCCCGTGGTGTCCCGGGGCGTCGCCGGCACCGCGGGGACGCGGGCCCGCACGGTGCCGGACCTGGCCACCAGCGCGCCGTCGGCGCCCTGCTTGGCGACCACCAGCGGGACGTGACGGCTCAGCTTGGCCGCCGCGTCCGCCGTGGCGGGCAGCCCCGTGAGCAGGCACGCCTCGTCCCGGCTCGGCAGCAGGACCGTCACCCCCGCGACGAGCTCCAGGAACCGCTCGACGCCCAGGCCGACCAGAAAACCGGCCGACGCGGGATCCAGGCTCACCGGCACACCACACGCGCGTGCCGAGTCCAGGGCCGCCGCCACCATGGCCCGGCTCGGCTCCGAGAACAGCAGATAGCCCGACAGATGCAGCCACGCGACCCCGTCGAGCAACACATCCGACCAGTCGCCCGGGTCGAGTCGCAGGCACGCGCCGCTGTCGGTGAGGAACGTCCGCTCCGCCGCCTCTCCCGTGTCGACCAGGCAGATCACCGTCCCGGTCGGCGCCTGCGCGTCCACGACCAGCCGCGGCCGCACCCCGTGACAGGTCAGCTCCCGCTCGTGCCAGGCGGCCGAGTCCGCGCCCACCCGCCCGAGCATCCGCACCTCGGGACAGCCCCAGTGGGCGGCCCAGCACGCGACGTTGGCGCCCGCGCCGCCGGGCAGGGTACGGATCGAGGCGGCCGTGTCGGTGCCGGTGGCGAGCGGCCCCCGGTGCCGGGCCACGACATCCGTGACCACGTCACCGACGACCAGCAGCGCCCCGTCCCGTCCGGTTGTCATCCCCCGGCCCACGCCGCCGCGATCCGGCCCGCCAGTCTCACGTTCCCTCGTACGGCCGCCAGATTGGCGCTCAGCGAGGCGCCGTCCGTGTGCCGCACGAGGTGGTCGAGCAGGAACGGAGTGACCGCCTGCCCGCTGACGCCCTGCTCCTCGCACGCGCTCAGCGCCTCGGCGAGCACCCGCGCGTGCAGCTCGGGATCCAGCTGCTCCCGCTCGGGGACGGGCTGGGCGACGATCAGCGCCGACTCCGGCCCACCGATGGCGTCCTGCGCCCGCATGACGTCCGCCACCTGCCCCGGGGTGTCGAGCCGCCAGTCCACCGGGTGGCCCGAGTCCGACAGATAGAAACCCGGGAAGCGGTCCGTGCCGTACCCGGCCACCGCGACGCCCAGCGTCTCCAGCCGTTGCAGGGTCGCCGGCACGTCCAGGATGGACTTCACGCCCGCGCACACCACCGTGATCCGGGTCCGTGCCAGCAGCCCCAGATCCGCCGACTCGTCCTGTGTCACGGTCCACTCGCGGTGCACCCCGCCGAGTCCCCCCGTCGCGAACACCCGGACGCCCGCGAGCGCGGCCAACATCGCGGTCGCCGATACGGTCGTCGCCCCACTGGCCCCCGCGGCCACCGCGAGCGGCAGGTCGCGATGGCCGAGCTTGCGGATCCCGTCCTCGTTCGCGACCCGCTCCAGCTGCTCCTTGTCCAGGCCCACATGCGGCCGCCCGTCGAGGACGGCGATCGTCGCCGGTACGGCACCCTCCTGCCGTACGACGGTCTCCAGCTCCAGCGCCACCTGAAGGTTGCGCGGGCGCGGCAGCCCGTGCGCGATGATCGTGGACTCCAGGGCCACCACGGGCCGACGCGCGGCTATCGCTTCCCGTACCTCATCGGACACCACCAGCACCACGCGCCTGCCTCCTGTCTCGCGGTTCTCCCTCATCTCTGGCGGGCGGCGCGTCCGGTCAAACCCTCGCGGCGGTCGGGGACGACACCGGCAGCCCCCTGCGCCCTCGCGGTCACCGCAGGGGGCGCCTGCGGGCCGGCGCCCCCGAACGGCGTGAAACGCTCCCGAGGCGGGTGTCCTGTCCGCGGTCCTCAGAACAGCGGCTCGGGCAGCACACCTTCCAGGGCGAGCAGTTTCCGCTTCGTCTCCAGACCGCCCCCGAACCCGCCGATGCCGCCGTCGCTCTCGACGACCCGGTGACAGGGCACGATCACGGGCAGCGGATTGGAACCCATCGCGACGCCCACCGCCTGTGCCGCGCCCGGCTGACCGACCCGGCTCGCCAGATCGCCGTAGCCGACGACCGCGCCGAAGGGGACGCCGGACGCCAGCTCCCGCAGCACCTGCCGGTTGAAGCCCGAGCTCAGCGACCAGTCCAGTGGCAGCTCGAAGGCGCGCCGCTCACCGGCGAAGTAGGCCTCGACCTGGCGTATCGCCTCCGCCAGCAGCGGGGAACCGGGCGCCTCGACGGGCGTGGTTCCCAGCCGCTCCGCGAGTCGGCCGAGCGACTTGTCGCGCACCGCGTCGGTGGCGTGGAACACGACGTTGACCAGACCCGTGCCGGTCGCGGCCAGAAGCAGCGGACCGATGTCGGTGGCGACGACGGTCCACACGACCTGCTGCTCGTACTGCCCAAGGCTGTCCATGCGCCCCACCGTACGGGCCGCCACTGACAACAGCCCCGGAACCGGACACCGGACAGTGCGCCCCGGGCAGCCGGCGGGGTCAGCACCCGGAGAAGGCCTGGCGCACGAGGTCGGGCTTGTCGGTGATGACGCCGTCGACCCCGTACCCGGCGACCTTCCGGGCGGTCTCCGCGTCGTCGACGGTCCAGGCGGCGACCCCCATCCGCCTGCCGTGCGGGCCCGTGAGCGCGTGCACCGCGGACACGTACGCCGCGGACAGGGACCCGTGCGAGGCGTTGATCCGGTCGGTGAAGGCCGCGTAGCCGCGCAGGTCCCGCACGGCAGGGCTGCCGAGGAACCCGGTGGTGACGGCGGGCTCCAGGTCGTGGACCGTGCGCAGGCTGTCCGCGCTGAAGCTCTGGACGACCAGCCGGCGGGCGAGGTGCTGCCGGTCGAGCCAGCCCTCGTTGCCGAGCAGCTTGAGGATCTGCTGCTCGACACCCGGGTACAGTTCCGGGTTCTTGATCTCCAGGAGCAGGTTCTGACGGTTGTGCTCGACGCGGCGCATGTACTGTTCCAGCGTCGGCACGTGCACGCCCGCGTAGGCGCGGCCGAACCAGCTGCCCGCGTCGAGGCGTGCGATCTCGGCGGCTGTGAAGTCCTTCACCTTCCAGGGCGAGCGGCCGGGGAAGATCCGCTCGACGTCGGTGGTGCGCCGGAGGCTGTCGTCGTGGATCACCACGAGCGTGCCGTCCTTGGTGCGCTGGACGTCGTTCTCCACCCAGTCGACGCCCAGCCCGGCGGCCCGGTCGACGGCCGCCAGGGTGTTCTCGGGGGCGTAGGACGAGGCACCCCGGTGGGCGATGACCACGGGCCGTCGGCCGGAACGCGCCCGGGCGTCGGAAGCGGGCGTCAGAAGAGTCACAGCGGCCAGGAGCGCGGCGGTCATGACGGCAAGTGCGCGCGCGTACATGCGTACTCCTCGCATCGGGCGACTACGGACGGTTCAACTGTGACAGCAGAGCGTCCGCGGCGAGGGGTGTGCGAGGTGGCCGCAGGCTGAACGGACGCCGTCACGCCTGCTCACGGTTGCCGCACATGTGCGGCAATAGTGTGTTTCTTTGCCGGAGAGTCGTTCGGTCAATGCGGTGAGAGTCATACTCTCTGCCTCGGCCTCGACCGCAAGGACGGTCCTGAGGGAGGGGGATAATTAAGGCGATTCAGGACCGAAACCGGGCGGAGGGCAGCCGAGCATGCAAGGCACGGTCGACGGATTCAGCTACGGTCTCGTCACACCGCTGGTGGCCTATGTCATGGCCTGCCTCGGTGGTGCCCTCGGACTCCGCTGCACCACCAGGGCCCTGCTCGTGACCCAGTCCTGGCGTCCGGGCTGGCTCGCCCTCGGCTCGGCGGCGATGGGTTCCGGCATATGGACCATGCATTTCATAGCGATGATGGGCTTCTCGGTCTCCGAGACGCCGATCCGCTACGACAGGCCGACGATGTACGCCAGCCTCGCCGTGGGCGTCGTCATGGTAGGCGTCGGGATCTTCATCGTCGGCTACAAGGGTGCCAAGGGAGCGGCCCTGTTCACCGGGGGCACCATCACCGGTCTGGGAGTGGCCTCGATGCACTACCTGGGCATGGCCGGAATGCGCCTGAACGGAGTCCTGGGGTACAGCACGCTGACGGTCGCCGCCTCCGTCGCCATCGCCATGGCCGCCGCCACCGCCGCCCTGTGGGCGGCCGGCCAGGTCCGGGGGCTGCGCTGGAGCGTGGGCGCGAGCCTGGTGATGGGCCTGGCCGTCAGCGGGATGCACTACATGGGGATGGCCGGCCTCAGCGTCCACCTGCACGCCACGCCCCACGCCGCCTCCGGCGACTCGCCCGCGGCGCTGCTCGCCCCCATGCTCATCGGCCCGCTGGCCTTCCTCTGCCTCGCCGGTGTCGTGGTGGTGTTCGATCCGCTGATGATCATGGGCAGGCCCGAACGGGTCGTGGCCGAGCCCAAGCCCGGCATCCCGGCCCATCCGGTCGTGGAGCACGCGGGCCGCCGTGTGCCGCCCCGGCCTCGGCGGGAAGCGGTGCAGCGCCGCTCCCGCACCCCGCAGGGCCGCTGATCCGGCCCCGTTGTCAGTGGGGGGCCGTACGGTGGAACCCATGCGGCCCGTTTCCCACATCGAACGCACGGTGGCGCCCTTCGAGGTCGTCAGCCCCTACCAGCCCAGCGGCGACCAGCCGGCGGCCATCGCCGATCTGGCCCGGCGCATCGAGGGCGGTGAGAAGGACGTCGTCCTCCTGGGCGCGACCGGCACCGGCAAGTCCGCCACCACGGCGTGGATGATCGAGAAGCTCCAGCGCCCCACGCTCGTGATGGCCCCGAACAAGACCCTGGCCGCCCAGCTGGCGAACGAGTTCCGAGAGCTGCTCCCGAACAACGCGGTCGAGTACTTCGTCTCGTACTACGACTACTACCAGCCCGAGGCCTACGTTCCGCAGTCGGACACCTACATCGAGAAGGACTCCTCGATCAACGAGGAGGTCGAGCGCCTGCGCCACTCCTCGACCAACTCGCTGCTCACCCGCCGCGACGTGATCGTGGTCGCCTCGGTCTCCTGCATCTACGGCCTCGGCACCCCGCAGGAGTACGTGGACCGCATGGTCCAGCTCAAGGTCGGCGACGAGATCGACCGCGACCAGCTGCTGCGCCGCTTCGTGGACATCCAGTACACGCGCAACGACATGGCGTTCACCCGCGGCACCTTCCGGGTCCGCGGCGACACCATCGAGATCTTCCCGGTCTACGAGGAGCTCGCCGTCCGCATCGAGATGTTCGGCGACGAGATCGAGGCGCTGTCCACCCTGCACCCGGTCACCGGCGAGATCATCAGCGACGACCAGCACCTCTACGTCTTCCCCGCCACCCACTACGTCGCCGGACCCGAGCGCATGGAGCGGGCCGTCAACGACATCGAGAAGGAGCTCGGGCAGCGGCTGACCGAGCTGGAGAAGCAGGGCAAGCTCCTGGAGGCGCAGCGCCTGCGGATGCGGACCACCTACGACATCGAGATGCTCCGCCAGATCGGCAGCTGCTCCGGTGTCGAGAACTACTCGATGCACTTCGACGGCCGCGAGCCGGGCTCCCCGCCGAACACCCTGCTCGACTACTTCCCCGACGACTTCCTGCTCGTCATCGACGAGTCGCACGTCACCGTGCCGCAGATCGGCGCCATGTACGAGGGCGACGCCTCCCGCAAGCGCACCCTCGTCGACCACGGCTTCCGGCTGCCCTCCGCCCTGGACAACCGTCCGCTGAAGTGGGAGGAGTTCCAGGAGCGCATCGGTCAGACGGTGTATCTGTCGGCGACTCCCGGCAAGTACGAGCTCTCGCGCGGGGACGGGGTCGTCGAACAGATCATCCGGCCCACCGGCCTCATCGATCCGGAGGTCGTCGTCAAGCCCACCGAGGGGCAGATCGACGACCTGGTCCACGAGATCCGCAGCCGGGTCGAGAAGGACGAGCGCGTCCTGGTCACCACCCTCACCAAGAAGATGGCCGAGGACCTCACCGACTACTTCCTGGAACTCGGCATCCAGGTGCGCTATCTGCACAGCGACGTCGACACCCTGCGCCGCGTCGAGCTCCTGCGCGAGCTGCGGGCCGGCGAGTTCGACGTCCTCGTCGGCATCAACCTGCTGCGTGAGGGGCTCGACCTGCCCGAGGTGTCCCTGGTGGCCATCCTCGATGCCGACAAGGAGGGCTTCCTGCGCTCCGGCACCTCCCTGATCCAGACCATCGGCCGTGCTGCGCGCAACGTCTCCGGCCAGGTCCACATGTACGCCGACAAGATCACTCCGGCGATGGAGCGGGCCATCGACGAGACCAACCGCCGGCGCGAGAAGCAGGTCGCGTACAACACGGCGAACGGCATCGACCCGCAGCCGCTGCGCAAGAAGATCAACGACATCGTGGCGCAGATCGCCCGCGAGGACGTCGACACCGAGCAGCTGCTCGGCTCCGGCTACCGCAAGGCGAAGAAGGACGGCCACGGCACCAAGGCCCCGGTGCCCTCCCTCGGCGGCAAGGCGGCCGGCGCGAAGGCCGGCCGGTCCGCCAAGGCCAAGACCAAGGAGACGGTGCCGACCGACCGCCCCGCGACCGAACTCGCCGAGCAGATCGAGGAACTGACGCAGCGGATGCGCGCCGCCGCTGCGGACCTCCAGTTCGAGATCGCCGCCCGGCTGCGTGACGAGGTGTCCGAGATGAAGAAGGAACTGCGTCAGATGCGGGAGGCGGGCCTGGCCTGACCCTGTAGCCACACCGGACCCCGGCGCAGCGTGCTGTGTTGCAAGACCGACACAAAGTACGGACCGGGGTTCGGCACTGTCAGTGGCTCTGCGTAGGGTTCTGGACAACCCGCGGAATCCGCGGCAACCGGGGACAGCTCGAGAGGGGATCAAGCCGTGACCGTCAACATGACCAAGGGTCAGGCCATCAGTCTGCAGAAGAACGACGGGGGCAGCCTGACCGCGGTACGCATGGGTCTCGGCTGGCAGGCTGCTCCCCGTCGCGGCCTGTTCGGCTCGCGCACCCGTGAGATCGACCTCGACGCCTCCGCCGTGCTGTTCGCGGACAAGCAGCCGGTCGACGTGGTCTTCTTCCGTCACCTCGTCAGCGACGACGGCTCGGTGCGCCACACCGGCGACAACCTCGTCGGCGGTGTCGGCCAGGGCGGCGACGACGAGGCCATCCTCGTCGACCTCCAGCGCATCCCGGTCCACATCGACCAGATCGTCTTCACCGTGAACTCCTTCACGGGCCAGACCTTCCAGGAAGTGCAGAACGCGTTCTGCCGTCTGGTCGACGAGACCAACGGCCAGGAGCTCGCCCGCTACACGCTGGCGGGCGGCGGCGCCTACACGGCCCAGATCATGGCCAAGGTGCACCGGGCCGGTTCGGGCTGGTCGATGACGGCCCTCGGCGCTCCGGCCAACGGTCGTACCTTCCAGGACCTGATGCCGGTCATCCTTCCGCTTCTCTAGGGCCGGGCGTCGCGACGGGACGAAGTCTGCCTGTCGCGGCGCCGGGCGGAGCGGCGAGCGGCACACGACGACACGGTGGCACGGGGCAGGGAGACGCGGGCGATGACGGCCGAGCTGGTACGGGGACAGAACCACCCGCTGTCCCAGGTCCGTCTGGAGATCCGGGTCTCCGCCGGCACGCCGATCGTGGCCGGCGCCACGCTCGGCGACGAGCACGGCAGGATCCAGGGCGTGGAAGGGGTGGCCCACCCGGGCTCTCCCGCCCTGCCCGGACTCGAGGTCTCCCGGCAGGCGGCCGCCGATCACCGCCTCGCGGTGGACCTGGCCGCCCTGCCGGAAGCCGTGCACCGGGTGAGCGTGCTGCTCGCACTGCCCGTCGGCACGGACGGCCCCGCCCGCTTCGGCCTGGTCGCGGCGCCGTTCGTCGCCGTCACGGGCCTGGACGGCGCCGAGATCGCCAGCTACACCATCACCGGACTGGACGCCGAATCGGCCGTGGTCGCCCTGGAGCTCTACCGCAGAGCCGACGCCTGGAAGGTGCGTGCCGTCGGCCAGGGCTACGCGGGCGGTCTCGCCGAACTCCTCACCGACCAGGGCCTGCCCGAGGCCCGGCAGCTCGCGGCCGGTGTCGACGAGGCGGTCTCCCGTGGCCTGGCCCGCTCGGTCCAGGCGCCCATGCCGAGACCGGCGGACGGCGACCGCTTCCGGCAGCCCGCGGTCCGCGGCCCGGAGCACGGCGGGACCCCGGCCCAGGGCAGCGCGGGCTCCGCGGCGCCCCAGCCCGTTACCCGGCAGGGACTCCAGGACCCGTACGGGCCGCAGGCGCCGGTCGGCCCGGGACAGTCCGGGCAGCAGAACGCGCACCCGGGCGGCGCCACGCCCGCCGACCCTGCCGTCACGCCGTCCTCCGGGCTCGCGGATCCCTCCGCACTCACCCCTCCCGGCGCGCCGGTCACGCCCCCGGGCGGCCCGTCCGCCGCACCGGCCGCCGCCACCGGGCCGATCGACTACACCCATCCAGGCCGGCGGAACGCCCCGCCGCCCACGCCCCCGCCGGCCGCGCCCCCGGCCCCGCCCGGGGAGCCCGCCCGGCCCGTCGCGGGCGACGCGACCGGATGGTCCATGGAGGAGCGGCTCTACAACCAGGTGTGGGGCATGTTCGAGGACCTCGCCCGCACCGCTGCCGCCTACCGCAGCGCGGTCGACTTCGCCGACTCCCGCCGGGAGAAGGAGCTCGACCAGGTGCTGTCCGACCCGCGCGCCAGGATCGGCGGACAGGGCGACGCCGCACGCGACGCGGCCCACGACAAGTACGCCCGGCTCGTGGACCAGGCCACCGAGGCCCTGGACCGGGACCTCGCCCAGCTCGCCGCCGAGGCCGAGGTCGTCGAGCCCGCGCTGCCGCCGGCGTACGCGGGCTGGGACAGTCCCGTCTGGCACGGCTATCGCGTGCCGATGGAGATGCCCATGGCGCTTCGCATCGGGGAACTCCAGCTGCCCGAGGCGCCGCAGCTGCGCATCCCGATGCTGGTCAGGCTGCCACTGGAGCGCGGATTCTGGATCGACAGCGCAGATTCCGGATCGTCCGACGGAACGTTCGCCGACGATCACGAACTGCGGCACCTCGCGATGACCACGGCGGTGGCGCACGCGGCCCGGCTGCTGGCCGTGCATCCGGCGGGCGAGTTCACCGTGCACGTGATCGACCCGGCCGGTTCGGCGGCGCAGCCGCTCGCGCCGCTGGTGCGGGCCGGTGTGCTGGCGGGGCCGCCGGCGGTCGGCGCCGCGGGGGTGGCGGACGTCCTGGGCCGGCTCACCCAGCGGGTCGACCTGGTCCAGATGGCGGTGCGCGGCGGTGCCGCCGACTCGCTGCCGCCCGGCTTCGACACGTCCCAGCAGCTGCTGGTCGTCAACGACTTCCCGCACGGTTTCGACGACCGTGCGGTGACCCAGCTCCGCTACCTCGCCGACGAGGGGCCGGCCTTCGGCGTCCATCTGATGATGGTGGCCGACCGCGAGGACGCCTCCGGTTACGGTCCGTTGCTGGATCCGCTGTGGCGCTCGCTGCTGAGGCTCACCCCGGTCCCGGACGACCACCTCGCCGACCCGTGGGTCGGGCACGCCTGGACGTACGAGCCCTCGCTGGTACCGCCCGGCAGCCAGGTCCTCGGGCAGGTGCTCGCGCAGGTGGCCGAGGCCCGTCGAAACTGGCGGGGCTGACAACCCCGCGCGCTTTCACCAAGCCCGCGTAAAGCCCTCTGAGCAGCATCTTTGGCTTCCCCTTTACTAATCACTTTACCTTTCCTTGGTGATTGGGGTACTGTCTTCCCACGGAGGGGAGTACTCCCTGTCTGTGCGGCGTACCCGTCAATACGGATCCGACCGGATCCCGGGGCGTCGGCCCGTGCGGCCGCTGGAGCGTCATCGACGCCGCGGCCCGGGGTGGAAGAGACCTCCGGCAGCACAAGAACGCTGACTACATGCCGTTACGTAATGCCGGAGGCACCATGGATGTTTCCCTGACCCTGTGGGTCCTGACCATCGCGGGTCTTGCCGCCCTGATCGCGGTCGATTTCTTCATCGGCCGCAAACCGCACGACGTGTCCCTCAAGGAAGCGGGCATCTGGACGGTCGTCTGGATCGTCCTGGCCGGACTCTTCGGTCTCGGCCTGCTGCTCTTCGCCGGCGGTCAGCCCGCCGGAGAGTTCTTCGCGGGCTTCATCACCGAGAAGTCGCTGAGCGTCGACAACCTCTTCGTCTTCGTCCTGATCATGGCGAAGTTCGCGGTGCCGACGCAGTACCAGCAGCGCGTCCTCCTCGTCGGCGTCCTCATAGCCCTGGTGCTGCGGGCCGTCTTCATCGCTGCGGGCGCCGCGATCCTCGCCAGCTTCGCCTGGGTCTTCTACCTCTTCGGCGCCTTCCTGATCTGGACCGCCTGGAAGCTCGTCCAGGAGGCCCGTGCCGACAAGGACGAGGAGGAGTTCGAGGAGAACAAGCTCCTCAAGGCCGCGGAGCGACGCTTCGGGGTGGCCGACCGCTACCACGGCACCAAGCTGTGGATCCGGCAGAACGGCGGGCGGGTCATGACCCCGATGCTGGTCGTGATGCTCGCGATCGGCACCACGGACGTGCTGTTCGCGCTCGACTCCATCCCGGCCATCTTCGGCCTGACCCAGGACCCGTACATCGTCTTCACGGCCAACGCGTTCGCGCTGATGGGCCTCAGGCAGCTGTACTTCCTCATCGGCGGTCTGCTGAAGAAGCTGGTCCACCTCTCCTACGGCCTGTCGATCATCCTGGGCTTCATCGGCGTCAAACTGGTGCTGCACGCACTGCACGAGTCAGGCGTCCACGTCCCGGAGATCAGCATCCCCGTCTCGCTCGGCGTGATCTGCGCCGTCCTGATCGTCACCACGATCACCAGTCTGCGGGCCTCACGGAAGCAGGCGGCGGCCGAGGCGGCACGTGGCGACAGCGAGGGCGCCGCGCAGGACAGCATCGGCGTCTGACCGCGCCGACCGCAGGAACCACATCGCCGGGAGGGGTGACGGCGCACCGCCGTAACCCCTCCCGGCGCCGCCCCCGGGTGAGGGACTGCCGGAGAACCGAGAACCGAGAGCCGAAGGAGGCGAGCATGTTCACGAAGTCGCGGAATGCGAAGCGCGAAGGCCTCTGCGACGATCGCTCCATGATCGCTCGGCTCAGGTCGCTCGCCACGCAGTGGACGTTCCTCGTGCCCTTGGCCGCGGTCGTCCTGCTGGTCCTCACCTGGGGACGCAACCTGCCCGGCGTGCTGGTCGCGGTGGTGACCTTGGTCCTGGCCGGAGCGGTGCTGGCCGCCGTGCACCACGCCGAGGTGGTCGCCCACCGGGTGGGCGAACCCTTCGGCTCCCTGGTGCTGGCCATCGCCGTCACGATCATCGAGGTCGCCCTGATCGTCACCCTCATGGCGGACGGCGGGGCCAAGAGCTCGACCCTCGCCCGGGACACGGTCTTCGCGGCGGTGATGATCACCTGTAACGGCATCGTCGGCCTGAGTCTTCTCGTCGCCTCGCTGCGCCACGGCACGGCGATCTTCAACCCCGAGGGCACCGGCGCCGCCCTCGCGACGGTCGCGACCCTGGCCACCCTCAGCCTGGTGCTGCCCACGTTCACCACGAGCAAGCCGGGCCCGGAGTTCTCCTCCGTGCAGCTCACCTTCGCCGCACTGTCCTCGCTGATCCTGTACGGCCTGTTCGTGGCGACCCAGACCGTACGGCACCGCGACTACTTCCTGCCGATCGCCCGGCAGGGCGGCGGGATCGCGGTGGACGAACACGCCGTGGCGCCGTCCGCCCGCACCGCGCGGATCAGCCTGCTGCTGCTGGCACTCGCCCTGATCGGAGTCGTGGGCCTGGCCAAGGGCGTGTCGCCGGCGATCGAGTCGGGCGTCGAGGCCGCCGGACTGCACCAGGCCGTCGTCGGTGTGATCATCGCGCTGCTCGTGCTGCTTCCCGAGACCATCGCCGCGCTGCGGTCCGCCCGCCGTGACCGGGTGCAGACCAGCCTCAACCTCGCCCTCGGATCGGCGATGGCCAGTATCGGCCTGACCATCCCCGCGGTCGCCCTCGCGTCGCTCTGGCTCGCCGGCCCGCTCGTCCTCGGTCTGAGCGCCACCCACATGGTGCTGCTCGCCCTGACCGTGGTGGTCAGCTCGCTGACCGTGGTCCCCGGCCGGGCCACACCGCTCCAGGGCGGCGTCCACCTGGTGCTGTTCGCCGCCTACCTGGAGCTGGCGATCAACCCGTGAGGGCTTCGCCGGGGGCCGCGGCGGTCGGTCCGGACGGGTTCGCTCCAGACGGGTTCGGTCCAGGACGAGTTCAGTCCAGGACGGCTTGCGCCACCGGGACGCGCACCGGACGGGTCTCCGGCAGCAGGGTGAAGCAGCCGAGGCTGAGCAGCGCGATACCGGTCAGATAGGCGCCGACACCCCAGGGGACCCGTCCGCCGTGTTCGGCGAGCGCCGTCGCCACGATCGGGGTGAGCGCGCCCCCGAGCACACCGCCGAGGTTGTAGCCGACCGCGGCGCCGGTGCAGCGCACCCGAGGGTCGTACAGCTCCGGCAGATAGGCGGCGATCACGGCGAACATCGTGATGAACGCGATCAGCGCGCCCAGGAAGCCGAGGAACATCAGCAGCGGCGCGCCGGTGGACAGGAGCGCGACCATCGGGAACATCCACAGGGCGCAGCCCGCACACCCGGCCAGGCACATGGGCCGCCGCCCGAAACGGTCACCGAGGACCGCCGCCACCGGTGTCAGCGCGCCCTTCACCACCACCGCGGCCATGATGCACATCAGCACGACCGTGCGGTCGACCCCGAGGCGTTCCGTGGCGAAGGCGAGGGACCAGGTCGTCACGGCGTAGAAGATCGCGTATCCGGCCGCGAGCGCGCCCGCGGTGAGCAGCACCAGCCGCCAGTGGTCGCGCGCGACCTCGGCGAGGGGCAGCCGCGCCTTGTCGCCGAGCTCCAGGAAGCGGGGGCTCTCGGTGATCGACGAGCGCAGCCACAGCCCCGCCACGGCCAGCAGACCGGCCGCCCAGAACGGCACCCGCCATCCCCACTGGGTGAACTGGGCATCGGACAGCGTCGCCGAAAGGGCCAGCATCACGCCGTTGGCCAGCAGGAAGCCCACCGCCGGACCGATCTGCGGGAAGCCCGACCACAGCCCGCGCCGGTGCTCCGGCGCGTGTTCCGCGGTCAGCAGCACCGCACCGCCCCACTCCCCGCCGAGTCCCAGCCCCTGGAGAAAGCGCAGGACCAGCAGCAGCACGGGGGCGGCCACACCGATCCGGTCGTAGGCCGGGACACAGCCGACGGCGACCGTCGAGAGGCCGGTCAGCAACAGCGACGCGACGAGCACCGGCCGTCGTCCGTGCCGGTCCCCGACGTGCCCGAACAGCATGGACCCGAGCGGACGCGCCACGAAGCCCACCCCGAACGTGCCGAAGGCGGCCAGCGTTCCGGCCAGCGGCGAGAACGTCGGGAAGAACAGCGGGCCCAGGACGAGCGCCGCGGCGGTCCCGTAGACGAAGAAGTCGTAGAACTCGATGGCTGTCCCGGCGAGCGAGGCGGTCGCGAGCCGCAGCATGCCGGGCGCCCTTACGGTGTGTGCATCGCGCATGACGCGTCAACTACCCACAGTGACCAACGGTTACGGGGGCGCGAGGGGGTGCGGCGGGCGCCCGGTGGCACCGTGATAGACCGGGTACGAGCGGCGCTCCCCGGCGGACCGCCCCTCGTGGACGCTCAGCCCGAACGGACCGGAGGAACCGTGCCCCGCACCCTGGCCAACGCCCCCATCATGATCCTCAACGGTCCCAACCTGAATCTCCTGGGACAGCGTCAGCCGGAGATCTACGGTTCCGACACCCTCGCCGACATCGAGTCCCTGTGCGTCGAGGCGGCGGCCGCGCACGGCGGCACGGTGGACTTCCGCCAGTCCAACCACGAGGGCGAGCTGATCGACTGGATCCACGAGGCGCGGCTGAACCACTGCGGGATCGTGATCAACCCGGGCGCCTACTCGCACACCTCGGTCGCGATCCTGGACGCGCTCAACACCTGCGACGGCCTGCCGGTGCTGGAGGTGCACATCTCCAACATCCACCGGCGTGAGTCGTTCCGGCACCATTCGTACGTCTCGCTGCGCGCCGACGGCGTCATCGCGGGCTGCGGGGTGCAGGGGTATGTGTTCGGAGTGGAGCGGGTGGCCGCGTTGGCCGGACCCGCGCAGGCCGGCGCGTAGTCCGGCGCGCGCCGGTGTGCGCGCGTGGTGCACACCGGGCGCGTGGTCCGGTGCCACGCGCCCGCCGGGCGGGGGAGGTTCACCAACCCCGCGCGTGCCACTCCGGCAGGTGCGGGCGCTCGGCACCCAGCGTGGTGTCGTTGCCGTGCCCCGGGTAGACCCAGGTCTCGTCCGGAAGGGCGCCGAAGATCTTCGTCTCGACGTCGTGGATGAGGCTGGCGAACGCCTTCGGGTCCTTGCGCGTGTTGCCCACGCCGCCCGGGAAGAGGCAGTCCCCGGTGAAGACGTGCGGGTGTCCGTGCGGGTCGTCGTAGACGAGGGCGATCGATCCCGGCGTGTGGCCGACCAGATGGCGCGCGGTGAGCTCCACGCGGCCCACCCGGATGGTGTCGCCGTCGTCGACCAGGACGTCGGTCGGCACCGGGATGCCCTCGGCGTCCGCCCGTCCGGCGTGGGTGCGGGCGCCGGTGCCCGCGACGACCGCGGCGAGCGCCTGCCAGTGGTCGCCGTGCTGATGGGTGGTGACGACGGACGCGATGCCGTCGTCACCGATCATGCCGAGCAGGGTGTCCGCGTCGTTGGCCGCGTCGATCAGCAACTGCTCGTCGGTGGCCCGGCAGCGCAACAGGTAGGCGTTGTTGTCCATCGGGCCGACCGCGATCTTGGTGATCATCAGGTCCTTGAGCTCGTGCACGTCCGCCGGGCCGCCGACCGTCACCTGTCCGCTGTACGTCATGGCGGTCAGCCTATAGCCGGAGAGCGGCCCGGGGCCGCTCATGGCTACAGCGGAGGCAGCGTCGGAAGCGCCGCTCCGGTCACCGTCAGTGCGGATCCGTCGCGCCGGCCGGCGAGCCAGCAGAGCAGGTCCGCGGGCGATCCGGTTACGGTGACCTCGGGTTCGGCCGCCGACCTGCCCGTGTCCCAGGTGCGCGTGCCGTCGGTGAGGCGGGTGGACGGTACGTCGGCGTGCCCGGCGAACCGGTCGATCAGGAACTCGATCTCCCGTTCCGTGAACTCCGCCGGCAGGTCCTCCGCCTCGTAGCCGATCCCGAGGTCCACGTGGTGCAGCTCGACCTCGACCAGGCGCCGGAACGGCACGCGGGCGGCGGTGTCGCTGACCCCGTTGCGCAGCTGCACCGTGCGCGACCAGTCCGCGGGCGCGGCGCCCGTCCCCTGGAAGCGGTCGGCGCTCTCGCGCAGGTCGGCGAGCTGGGTGTCGAGCGGCCGGGGTGCGTCCCGCTCGATGTCGGCGGCGCGGGTCTCGGCGGTGGGGTACATGGGGCGTCCCTCGAGGACGTTCACGAGGGCGTCCGCGTTGCGGGCGAGGTGGGCGAGGACGTGTCCACGGCTCCAGTCGGGCAGCCGTGACGCCTCGGCCAGTGAGGCGTTGTCCAGTTTGGAGACTGCGGCGAGCAGCCGGTCGGTCGCGTCACGTACAGACGCCAGGTCACGTGCGTGATCAATCATGAGGTCGACCCTAGCTCCGCCACTCCTTCGGGTGAAGGATGCAGACCGGGCCCACAAATCGAATGCACGTGCTATATGGTCGGGTGCGGCGTCGGGCATGCTGGAGGGGCGGGGATTGTTATGCGTCCTGGAATCCGACCGGCGTTGTCAGTGGCTCCCCCTAGTCTGAGAAGCACAGGGGCTCGCCCCTGTCTCTTCTCTCAAGAAAGGTGCGGACCGGCGTGGCCGACCGTCTCATCGTCCGTGGCGCGCGCGAGCACAACCTGAAGAATGTCTCGCTCGACCTTCCACGAGACTCGCTCATCGTCTTCACGGGCCTGTCCGGGTCGGGCAAGTCCTCGCTGGCCTTCGACACGATCTTCGCCGAGGGGCAGCGCCGTTACGTGGAGTCGCTCTCCTCGTACGCCCGCCAGTTCCTCGGCCAGATGGACAAGCCGGACGTCGACTTCATCGAAGGCCTCTCCCCGGCGGTCTCCATCGACCAGAAGTCGACCTCGCGCAACCCGCGTTCGACGGTCGGCACCATCACCGAGGTCTACGACTACCTCCGGCTGCTCTTCGCCCGCATCGGCAAGCCGCACTGTCCCGAGTGCGGTCGGCCGATCTCGCGCCAGTCGCCGCAGGCCATCGTCGACAAGGTCCTGGAGCTGCCGGAGGGGAGCCGCTTCCAGGTGCTGTCGCCGCTGGTGCGTGAGCGCAAGGGCGAGTTCGTCGACCTGTTCGCCGACCTCCAGACCAAGGGGTACAGCCGCGCCCGCGTGGACGGCGAGACGATCCAGCTCTCCGACCCGCCCGCACTGAAGAAGCAGGAGAAGCACACCATCGAGGTGGTCATCGACCGCCTCACGGTGAAGGAGTCCGCCAAACGCCGCCTCACCGACTCGGTGGAGACCGCCCTCGGCCTGTCCGGCGGCATGGTCGTGCTCGACTTCGTGGACCTCGCCGCGGACGATCCCGAGCGCGAGCGCATGTACTCGGAGCACCTGTACTGCCCGTACGACGACCTGTCCTTCGAGGAGCTGGAGCCCCGCTCCTTCTCCTTCAACTCGCCCTTCGGCGCCTGCCCCGAGTGCACCGGCATCGGCACGCGCATGGAGGTCGACCCGGAACTGATCGTCCCGGACGAGGACAAGTCCCTCGACGAGGGCGCCATCCACCCTTGGTCGCACGGGCACACCAAGGACTACTTCGGCCGGCTGATCGGTGCCCTGGCGGAGGCGCTCGGCTTCCGGACGGACATCCCCTTCGCGGGCCTGCCGCAGCGTGCCAGGAAGGCCCTGCTGTACGGCCACAAGACCCAGATCGAGGTCCGCTACCGCAACCGCTACGGGCGCGAGCGTGTCTACACGACCGCTTTCGAGGGCGCCGTCCCGTTCGTCAAGCGCCGGCACAGCGAGGCCGAGAGCGACGCCAGCCGTGAGCGCTTCGAAGGCTATATGCGCGAGGTGCCCTGCCCCACCTGCCAAGGCACGCGCCTGAAGCCGATCGTCCTCGCGGTCACGGTCATGGAGAAGTCGATCGCCGAGGTCTCCGCGATGTCCATCAGCGACTGCGCCGACTTCCTGGGCGAACTGAAGCTGAACGCCCGCGACAAGAAGATCGCCGAGCGCGTGCTCAAGGAGGTCAACGAGCGGCTGCGGTTCCTGGTCGACGTCGGCCTGGACTACCTCTCGCTCAACCGCGCGGCCGGCACCCTCTCCGGCGGCGAGGCCCAGCGCATCCGTCTGGCCACCCAGATCGGCTCCGGACTCGTCGGCGTCCTCTACGTCCTCGACGAGCCGTCCATCGGCCTGCACCAGCGCGACAACCACCGGCTGATCGAGACCCTGGTCCGGCTGCGCGACATGGGCAACACGCTCATCGTCGTCGAGCACGACGAGGACACCATCAAGGTCGCCGACTGGGTCGTCGACATCGGCCCCGGCGCGGGCGAACACGGCGGCAAGGTCGTGCACAGCGGCGACCTGAAGGGCCTGCTCGCCAACGCGGAGTCGCAGACCGGGCAGTACCTGTCCGGGAAGAAGGCCATCCCGGTCCCCGACATCAGGCGCCCGCTCGACCCGTCCCGGCAGCTCACGGTGCACGGCGCCCGGGAGAACAACCTCCAGGACATCGACGTGTCCTTCCCGCTGGGCGTGTTCACCGCGGTCACCGGCGTGTCCGGGTCCGGCAAGTCGACCCTGGTCAACGACATCCTCTACACCCACCTGGCCCGTGAGCTGAACGGCGCGCGGAACGTGCCCGGACGGCACACGCGCGTGGACGGCGACGACCTCGTCGACAAGGTCGTGCACGTCGACCAGTCGCCCATCGGCCGCACCCCGCGGTCGAACCCGGCGACGTACACCGGTGTCTTCGACCATGTGCGCAAGCTGTTCGCGGAGACGACCGAGGCGAAGGTCCGGGGCTATCTGCCCGGCCGCTTCTCCTTCAACGTCAAGGGCGGCCGCTGCGAGAACTGCGCGGGCGACGGCACCATCAAGATCGAGATGAACTTCCTCCCGGACGTGTACGTCCCGTGCGAGGTCTGCCACGGCGCCCGCTACAACCGGGAGACCCTGGACGTCCACTACAAGGGCAAGTCCATCGCCGACGTGCTGAACATGCCGATCGAGGAGGCGACGGACTTCTTCGAGGCCGTCCCGGCGATCTCCCGGCACCTCAGGACCCTCAAGGACGTCGGCCTCGGCTATGTCCGGCTCGGTCAGTCCGCCACCACCCTGTCCGGCGGAGAGGCGCAGCGCGTCAAGCTCGCCAGCGAGCTGCAGAAGCGCTCCACCGGTCGCACGGTCTACGTCCTGGACGAGCCGACCACCGGTCTGCACTTCGAGGACATCAGCAAGCTGCTGAAGGTCCTGTCCGGCCTGGTCGACAAGGGCAACACGGTCATCGTCATCGAGCACAACCTCGACGTGATCAAGACCGCGGACTGGGTCGTCGACATGGGTCCCGAGGGCGGCGCCGGCGGTGGCCTCGTCATCGCGGAGGGCACGCCCGAGCAGGTCGCCGGGGTTCCGGCCAGCCACACCGGCAAGTTCCTGCGCGAGATCCTGTCCCCCGACCGGATCAGCGACGCCGTCCCGGCGCAGGCCTCGCGCCGCAAGACGGCCGCCAAGACGGTCGCCGCCAGGTCGGCCACGAAGAAGACGGCCACGGTCAGAACGACCACGACCGCCAACAACACGGCGACGAAGAAGGCCGCGGGCGCCACGAAGAAGGCCGTACCGGCGAAGAAGACGGCACGGGCCCGCAAGGCCTGACCCGTCGTCCGTACCGCCGGGCCACCGATGACGCCGTCATCGGTGGCCCGGCGGCCGCGAAGACCCGGGCACCGCCCGCTGGAGATCGCCGAGTTCGTGGGCGTACGGGGGCTGCGCGCCCGCGCGGGAACAGGTGAGCGCGGCCGCACGTGCCGCGAACCGCAGCAGCCGGGTCCAGCCGTCGGCGCCCAGCGCGGCCGACGCCCCGGGGGAGAGCGCGTCCTGGACGGACAGGCCGTGCAGCAGTGCCGCGTTCACCGTGTCCCCGGCGCCGATGGTGTCCACGACGTCGGCCTTCTCACCCGGCACGGAGTACTCCCCGCCGTCCCGGGTGAAGACGGTGAGTCCGGCAGCGCCGCGCGTGACCACGACGGCCGACGGACCGGCCGCGAGCCACTCGCCGGGGGTGCCGCCGAGCCAACGGGCGTCGTCCTCGGACAGCTTGAGGAGCGTGACCGACGGCAGCCAGCTCCGAAACCGCGCCCGGTAGGCGTCCGCGTCGGGAATCAGACCCGGCCGGATGTTCGGGTCCAGGGTGGTGAACAGGCCCTGCCCGGACGCGGAGCGCAACAGTTCCGCGTAGGCGCTCGCGCCGGGTTCGAGGACCAGGGAACAGGTCCCGAAGGACACCGCCCGGGTCCCTTCGGGCAGCCGGTCCGGCGCCGTGAACAGCCGGTCGGCGGTGCCTTCGACATAGAAGGAGTAGGCGGCCGAGCCGCTCGCGTCGAGCGTCGCGGCGGCCAGTGTGGTCGGCTCCGTGCCGCGCTGCACGGCCGACACGTCCACCCCTGCCCGGCGCAGCCCGTCGAGCAGCGCCTCGCCGAAGGCGTCGTAGGAGATACGGGAGCAGAAGGCCGTGGGGGAGCCGAGACGGCCGAGGGCCACGGCGGTGTTGTAGGGACCACCGCCCGGCACCGGTGTCAGGCCCGCCAGGGCGCCGGGCCCCTGCGGTACCAGGTCGATCAGTGCCTCACCGGCGACGACGATCACGAGTCCGGGTCCTTTCCGCGGCGGTGAGGGCCGTCCGGCCCGTGGGGGCCGGGCTTGCTGCTGCGGCCGGGCGGGCTGCTCCGGCCGGCCGACGCAGCCGGGAACGTATCCCATCCGGCCCCCGGCGCAAAACGCCTGTGCGAGCGTCCCGCGCGGTGCCCCGTCCTCGCGTCCGACCGGAACGATGTCCTCCGTTAGGGTCGGAAGGTACCGCCCCCGACCCGTGGAGATCCTCATGTCCGGCCGTCCCGTCCCGAGCCGCCGCACCCTTCTGCGAGGGGCGGCCGCCGCGCCCGTCGCCGGGTTCGGCCTCGCCGCCTGTGCGACCGGGCAGACCTCGCCCGCCGTGCCGACCGCACCGGTCCAGGTCGGAACGGAGAGCGAGATCGCCGCGGGCGGCGCCAAGCTGTACCGGGACCACAACGTGGTGGTCGGCCGGCGTGAGGACGGCACCCTCAAGGCGTACAGCACGATCTGCACGCACGCGCTGTGCCCCATCAACAAGCTGGAGGGGACCACCCTGGTCTGCCCCTGTCACGGCAGCCGGTTCGACGCGCTGACGGGCAAGGTGGTGCACGCCCCGGCCACCGTGCCGCTGACGGAACTGACGGTCGAGGTCAAGGACGGCCGGATCGTCGCGGGGCCCGCGGCCTGATCACAGCAGGCGCCGGGCCCCCGCGCTCACTCCCAGTCCCATCCGATGCCCACGAGTCCCGCCCGCACCCGCGGCTCGACGAGATGCACCGAGCGGTGCTGCGGACTGAGCGCCAGCCCCTGGCGGCCGCTGCGCGGGGCCGCCGCGGAATGCTGGGTGAACCGATGGCAGCGCACCGGCAGCGTGTGCCCGTCGAAGCACACCTCCAGGGCGTACTGTCCGCCCGCCATGCCGAACTCGCGCAGGTACTCGCGGGAGGCTCCGGCCGTACCGTCCTCGACGGCGTAGCGGAAGAGGAACGTGTCACCGGAGCGCAGCCGGGTGTCGAAGAGCAGCTCGGCCACGAGCACCCCGGTGTCGTGATGCCGGCGGACGCGTCCCGTGCGGCAGTTCTCCAGGGCCCGCACCGTCATCCGCTCCGGCGCGCAGCCCTGGTCGCCGTGGTGGACGGCCACGAAGCGGTCGACGCCGTCACGGTGGGCCCGCACGATGTGGTGCGACTCGCGCCCCAGGAGCTCGCCCCGCGCGCCGATCCGCACCCGTTCGTGGTGACCCAGGGAGTCCAGTCCGTTGTCGACGGGGCACTCCAGTTCGGCCAGCAGATGTTCGAGTACTCCCGAAGCCGCGACGAAGGAGCGGTAGGAGCGGGACGAGGGCCGGTCGCCGTGGGTGCCGTCCTCGGATTCGGCGAGCAGACGTATGAGGGACTCGTCCGGGAGTTGCAGGATCTCCTCCAGGGCCCGGACTGCCCGCAGCGACTCGGGGCGCTGCGGGCGGCGGGCGCCCTGCTGCCAGTAGCTCAGGCTGGTGACGCCGACCTTCACGCCGTAGCGGGAGAGATGGTGCTGTACACGTTGCAGCGGCAGTCCGCGGGCCGCGATCGCGGCCCGCAGCGCGACGTGGAAGGGGCCGCCTCGCAGGGCCGTGTCCAGTTCCGCGATGGCGACGTCGGCGGCGACGTCCGCGTGCTGTGTGGCGTGCGGCATGCAGGGGCCTTTCTGTGAATGTCACAACGGCTGGTCAGACCGTTCGCGGGAGCGAAGCCGGGGCCGCCCGGCGTGCGTCGGGAGTCGTCACGCCCGTACGCCGCCGTGCACGGCCCCGAGTTCCCCCGCATTGAAGCGTGTTGACCAAGTCCCGACAACACCTGATGCCCAACCGCGGCGCACTCCTGGCCGAGTCCGCACCGTGCCGTCGCCGCCCGGCAGCAGGCCGTGACGAGCCCCTCGGAGGGCGCGCGAGGGGGTAAGGCGCGCCCGGTCGCAGCGCCCGTGCGGTCCCCGGTGTTCGCACTGTGCGTACTCGCAACGCCACCCCGGGTGACCGGGGTGGCGGCGCTCGCCCGACCGGGACCTCGGCCGACGTTGTCCACAGCCCCGCCGGAGTGTCGCCCCTCGCCAGTAGGGTGTGAGACATGGCCGACCCCTCCAGCTACCGCCCCAAGCCGGGACAGATCCCGGACTCTCCCGGGGTGTACAGGTTCCGCGACGAGCACCGCCGGGTGATCTACGTCGGCAAGGCGAAGAGCCTGCGCCAGCGCCTGGCGAACTACTTCCAGGACCTGGCGGGACTGCACCCGCGCACCCGGACGATGGTGACCACCGCCGCGTCCGTGGAGTGGACCGTCGTGTCCACGGAGGTCGAGGCGCTCCAGCTGGAGTACTCCTGGATCAAGGAGTACGACCCCCGGTTCAACGTCAAGTACCGCGACGACAAGAGCTACCCGTATCTCGCGGTGACGATGAACGAGGAGTTCCCGCGCGTGCAGGTGATGCGCGGTCACAAGAAGAAGGGCGTGCGCTACTTCGGTCCCTATGTGCACGCGTGGGCCATCCGCGACACCGTCGACCTGCTGCTGCGCGTCTTCCCCGTGCGCACCTGCTCGGCGGGCGTCTTCAAGAACGCCTCCCGCACCGGCCGCCCCTGTCTGCTCGGCTACATCGGCAAGTGTTCGGCGCCGTGTGTGGGACGTGTCTCCGCCGAGGAGCACCGCGAACTGGCCGAGGACTTCTGCGACTTCATGACCGGCCGTACCGGCACCTACCTCCGCCGTCTGGAACGGCAGATGACGGAGGCGGCCGAGGAGATGGAGTACGAGCGGGCCGCCCGCCTGCGCGACGACATCGAGGCCCTGAGAAAGGCCATGGAGAAGAACGCGGTCGTGCTCGCGGACGCGACCGACGCCGACCTCATCGCGGTCGCGGAGGACGAGCTGGAGGCGGCGGTCCAGATCTTCCACGTCCGCGGCGGGCGCGTGCGCGGCCAGCGCGGCTGGGTGACCGACAAGGTGGAGGAGGTCACCACCGGCGCTCTCGTGGAGCACGCGCTCCAGCAGCTCTACGGCGAGGAGAGCGGGGACGCCGTCCCCAAGGAGGTCCTCGTACCGGCCCTGCCCGAGCCGGTGGAGCCCGTGCAGGAGTGGCTGACCGGACGCCGTGGCTCCCAGGTGTCCCTGCGCATCCCGCAGCGCGGCGACAAGCGGGCCCTGATGGAGACGGTCGAGCGCAACGCCCAGGGTGCGCTCGTCCTGCACAAGACCAAGCGGGCCTCCGACCTGACCACGCGCTCACGCGCCCTGGAGGAGATCGCGGACGCCCTCGAACTGGACAGCGCGCCCCTCAGGATCGAGTGCTACGACGTCTCCCACCTCCAGGGTGACGACGTGGTCGCGTCGATGGTCGTCTTCGAGGACGGGTTGCAGCGCAAGGGCGAGTACCGCCGCTTCCAGATCAAGGGCTTCGAGGGCCAGGACGACGTCCGCTCCATGCACGAGGTGATCACCCGCCGGTTCCGGCGCTACCTCGTGGAGAAGGAGCGGACGGGGGAGTGGGCCGAAGGCACGGCCGACGAACAGGCCGGCGGGAGCGACGGCGACGGCGATGCCGGCGGTGGCGTCGGCGGCGGGACGAACGGGACGCACCCCCTCACCGAGGAGGACGGGCGGCCCAAGCGCTTCGCCTACCCGCCCCAGCTCGTCGTCGTCGACGGCGGTCAGCCGCAGGTCGCGGCGGCCAAGCGGGCCCTGGACGAGCTCGGCATCGACGACATCGCCGTCTGCGGCCTGGCCAAGCGCCTGGAGGAGGTCTGGCTGCCGGGGGAGGACGACCCGGTCGTCCTGCCCCGCACCAGCGAGGGCCTCTACCTGCTCCAGCGTGTACGTGACGAGGCCCACCGCTTCGCGATCACCTATCAGCGCACCAAGCGTGCCAAGCGCTTCCGGGCCGGCCCCCTGGACGACGTACCGGGTTTGGGCGAGACCCGCAAGCAGGCACTGATCAAGCACTTCGGGTCGGTGAAGAAACTGCGCTCCGCGACCATCGACGAGATCTGCGAGGTTCAGGGCATAGGCCGCAAGACGGCCGAGACCATCGCCGTGACCCTCGCCCAGGCGGCTCCGGCCGCGCCCGCCGTGAACACGGCCACTGGAGAGATCATGGAAGAAGACCACGAAGCCGGGGCGCCCGAGACGACGGCGGACGCTCCTGGGGACCCCGTGACCGCGGGCGTCTCCGACGAACGACGGGGGCAGGAACCATGACCGACCACGAGACGCAGCCCACAGCGGACCGAGAACGCACGCCCGCGAGGACGAGCGACAATTCCGCCAGGCAGGATGCACCCCAGCAGGACGCACCCCAGCAGGATGCGGCCAGGCAGGATGCACCCCAGCAGGACGCACCCCAGCAGGATGCGGCCAGGCAGGATGCACCCCAGCAGGACGCACCCGGGCAGGACGGGCCGCACGACGCACGCCATGAAGACGGAGCACAGGTGAGTACCGACAGCACACCGACCGGGAGCCCGGACGCGGTCATCCCCGAGCTGGTGATCATCTCCGGCATGTCGGGGGCCGGACGCTCGACGGCCGCCAAGTGTCTGGAGGACCTCGGCTGGTTCGTCGTCGACAACCTCCCGCCGGCCCTGATCCCCACCATGGTGGAGCTCGGCGCCCGCTCGCAGGGCAACGTGGCCCGGATCGCGGTCGTCGTCGACGTGCGCGGACGCCGCTTCTTCGACAACCTCCGCGAGTCCCTCGCCGACCTCGACGTCCGGGGCGTCACGCACCGGGTCGTCTTCCTGGAGTCCTCGGACGACGCCCTGGTGCGCCGCTTCGAGTCGGTGCGCCGCCCGCACCCGCTCCAGGGCGACGGCCGGATCGTCGACGGCATCGCCGCCGAGCGCGAGCTGCTGCGCGAGCTGCGCGGCGACGCCGACCTGGTGATCGACACCTCCAGCCTGAACGTGCACGAGCTGCGCGCCAAGATGGACGCCCAGTTCGCCGGCGAGGAGGAGCCCGAGCTGCGGGCCACCGTCATGTCCTTCGGCTTCAAGTACGGTCTCCCGGTCGACGCCGACCTGGTCGTGGACATGCGCTTCCTGCCCAACCCGCACTGGGTCCCCGAGCTGCGCCCCTTCACCGGGGTCAACGAGGAGGTGGCGGCGTACGTCTTCAACCAGCCCGGCGCGAAGGAGTTCCTCGACCGCTACGCGGAGCTCCTCCAACTGGTTGCCGCGGGCTATCGCCGTGAGGGCAAGCGCTATGTGACGATCGCGGTCGGCTGTACGGGCGGGAAGCACCGTTCGGTCGCGATGTCGGAGAAACTTGCCGCGCGCCTTGCGGCCGAGGGTGTGGAGACGGTGGTCGTACACCGGGACATGGGACGGGAATGACGGCACGAACTCTGCGACTGGGCCGACTGCGCCGGGGGGTACCCGACGGGCGTGTGAACCGGCCGGTCGAGGCCCGCGGCGGCAAGCCCCGCCGTCGCGGCGCCCAGCCCAAGGTCGTCGCCCTCGGCGGCGGCATGGGCCTGTCCGCCTCGCTCGCCGCGCTGCGCCGGATCACCGGCGACCTCACCGCCGTCGTCACCGTGGCCGACGACGGTGGCTCCAGCGGACGTCTGCGCGACGAGCTCGGCGTGCTGCCGCCCGGCGACCTGCGCAAGGCGCTGGCCGCGCTGTGCGGCGACGACGACTGGGGCCAGACCTGGGCCCGCGTCATCCAGCACCGCTTCGAGTCCAAGGGCGACCTGCACGAGCACGCGGTCGGCAATCTGCTGATCGTCGCCCTGTGGGAGCAGCTCGGCGACCATGTGCAGGCCCTGGACCTGGTCGGCAAGCTGCTCGGCGCGCACGGGCGGGTGCTGCCCATGTCCGCCGTGCCGCTGGAACTCCAGGCCCTGGTCCGCGGCCACGACCCGGACCGGCCCGAAGACATGGACACCGTGCGCGGCCAGGCGACGGTCGCCCTCACACCCGGCGAGGTGCAGTCCGTGCACCTCGTGCCGAACGACCCGCCCGCCGTGCCCGAGGCCGTCGCCGCGGTCCTGGACGCGGACTGGGTGGTGCTCGGCCCCGGCTCCTGGTTCTCCTCGGTCATCCCGCACCTGCTGGTGCCGGAACTGCTGGACGCGCTCACGCAGACCAAGGCGCGCCGGGTACTCTCCCTGAACCTCGCACCGCAGCCCGGAGAAACCGAAGGGTTCTCCCCGCAGCGTCATTTGGAGGTTTTGGGACGACACGCCCCTAAACTCGCCCTGGACGTGGTGCTGGCCGACGAGGCCGCCGTGCCCGACCGCGACTCGCTGACCGAAGCCGCCAACCGGTTCGGGGCCGCGGTCGAGCTGGCGCCGGTGGCCCGGGCCGATGGGACTTCGCGGCACGACCCGGAGCTCCTCGCCGCCGCGTACGACCGTATTTTTCGGATGCATGGAAGGATCGGCCCATGGCGATGACGGCAGCGGTGAAGGATGAGATCTCCCGGCTCCCCGTCACCCGGACCTGCTGCAGAAAGGCGGAGGTCTCCGCCATCCTGCGGTTCGCCGGCGGCCTTCACCTGGTGAGCGGGCGCATCGTGATCGAGGCGGAGCTGGACACCGCGATGGCGGCGCGCCGGCTCAAGCGCGACGTCCTGGAGATCTTCGGCCACACTTCCGAGCTGATCGTGATGGCGCCGGGCGGCCTGCGCCGCGGCTCGCGCTACGTGGTGCGGGTGGTCGCGGGCGGCGACCAGCTGGCCCGGCAGACCGGCCTGGTGGACGGCCGCGGCCGCCCGATCCGCGGGCTGCCTCCGCAGGTGGTCTCCGGGGCCACCTGTGACGCCGAGGCGGCCTGGCGCGGGGCGTTCCTGGCGCACGGCTCGCTGACCGAACCCGGCCGCTCGTCGTCCCTGGAGGTGACCTGCCCGGGTCCGGAGGCCGCCCTCGCCCTGGTCGGCGCCGCCCGGCGGCTGTCCATCGCGGCGAAGGCCCGCGAGGTCCGCGGGGTGGACCGGGTCGTCGTCCGGGACGGCGACGCGATCGGCGCGCTGCTGACCCGGCTCGGCGCGCACGAGTCCGTGCTGGCCTGGGAGGAGCGCCGGATGCGCCGCGAGGTGCGCGCCACGGCGAACCGCCTCGCCAACTTCGACGACGCCAATCTGCGCCGCTCGGCCCGTGCGGCCGTCGCCGCGGGCGCCCGCGTCCAGCGTGCCCTGGAGATCCTCGCCGACGAGGTGCCCGAGCACCTGGCGGCCGCGGGCCGGCTGCGCATGGAGCACAAGCAGGCCTCCCTGGAGGAGCTGGGCGCGCTCGCCGACCCGCCGCTGACCAAGGACGCGGTCGCCGGCCGGATCCGCCGGCTGCTGGCGATGGCCGACAAGCGGGCCTCCGATCTGGGCATCCCGGGCACCGAGGCCAACATCTCCGAGGACCTGGCCGACAACCTGGTCGGCTGATCCGGCCGCGGCCGACACGCCGGTGCCCCTGCCCGAGGGGTCCGGGCACCGGCGTTTGTCCGTCTTTGATGCACTCTTGACTGGATCATGAAGTGTCATGAGCCTGGCAGGTGTTCGTCGTCGTGGCGGACCACTGCTAGGGGGGTTCATGAGACACAGAGCGAGATCGATCCTCGCTGTCGGCGCGCTCCTGATCGGCGGAGCGAGCATCGCACCCATCGCCCAGGCACAGAGCGGACACCCGGCGCCCACGTCCGGACCGGACGAGGTCAAGGTGTACCGCGCCGAGATCACCAAGCAGCAGTTACCCCTGCTGCTGGCCGCCGGACAGGACGGCCAGGAACTCGCCGGACAGACACCCGACCAGGGCACGGCCGACGTCGAGGTCTACCTCACCGACGACCAGGCGCGGAAGCTGGAGCGGCAGGGCGTCGACCTCACCGAGCACACCCTCTCGGCCAGGGCGGAGAACCGCGTCGCGGCCGCCGCCGAGCACGTGTTCCGCCCGTACAGCGCCAGCGGCGGCCTGAAGGAGGAGATCGTCAGGACCGGCCAGGAGAACCCCGGCCTCACCAAGGTCGTCTCCATCGGCAGGACGGTCGGCGGCCAGGACATCCTCGCGCTCAAACTGACCAAGGGCGCCAAGAAGTCCCGGGACGGCTCCAAGCCCTCCGTGCTGTACATGTCCAACCAGCACGCACGCGAGTGGATCACGCCGGAGATGACCAGGCGGCTGCTGCACTACTACCTGGACAACTACACGACCGACCAGCGGGTCAGGAAGATCGTCGACTCCACCGAGCTGTGGTTCGTGCTGTCGGCCAACCCCGACGGCTACGACTACACCTTCCGGAACAGCGACACCCGCCTGTGGCGCAAGAACCTGCGGGACGTCAACGGCGACGGCGTCATCAGCACCGGCGACGGCGTCGACCTCAACCGCAACTTCGCCTACAAGTGGGGCTACGACGACGAGGGCTCGTCCCCCAACCCCACCAGCGAGACCTACCGCGGCGCGGCCCCGGCCTCCGAGCCCGAGACGAAGGCGCTGGACGCGTTCGAGAAGCGCATCGGCTTCACGTACGGCATCAACTACCACTCGGCCGCCGAGTTGCTCCTCTACGGCGTCGGCTGGCAGGTCGCCACGCCGACCCCGGACGACGTCCTGTACAAGGCACTGGCCGGCACCCCCGACAACTCCGCGGTCCCGGGCTACCACCCGCAGGTCTCCTCGGAGCTCTACACCACCAACGGCGAGGCGGACGGACACGCCGGCAACGTCAACGGCATGGCGATGTTCACCCCCGAGATGTCGACCTGCCAGACCGCCTCCAACCTCGACCCGAACGACACCTGGAACGCCTCCGACTGCCAGTCGGTCTTCAACTTCCCGGACGACGAGAAGCTGATCCAGCAGGAGTTCACCAAGAACGTGCCGTTCGCGCTCTCCGTCGCCGAGACCGCGGCCCATCCCGACCGGCCCTCGTCCTCGGTCGGCCTGACCGCCGCAGACTTCACCCCGGCCGCGTTCCCGACGTCGTACGCGCGCGGCGCCGACCAGGAGGTCTCCGTCGTCGTCCGCAGGTCGGTCCGCGACAAGGAGCTCAGGTACCGCGTCAACGGCGGCCGTACCCACGACCAGGCGCTCCGGCCCTGGAAGGGCGGCGAGACCTACGGCGGGGACGACAACCTCTACTTCGACGAGTACCGCGCCAAGGTCCGGGGCGCCGCACCGGGCGACAAGGTCGAGGTGTGGTTCACCGGCAGGTCCCGGAACGGGAAACCCACCGCCGGCGAGCACTTCACGTACACCGTCGCCGAACGGGCCAAGGCCGACACGCTCGTCGTCGCCGAGGAGGGCGCGAGCGCGGTACAGGCGCAGACGTACGTGGACGCCCTGAAGGCCAACGGCCGCAAGGCGGTCGTCTGGGACGTCGCCACCCAGGGCGCCCCCGACGCGCTCGGCGTGCTGGACCACTTCCGTACGGTCGTCCACTACACGGGCGCAGGACGGCCGGGCAACCCCACCCAGCTCCAACTGCGCGCCTACCTCAACGAGGGCGGCAGGCTGATCGAGGCGGGCGAGCAGGCCGGCGGCAGCGTGGACCTCGGCGACGGCACGCTCTCGAACGACTTCAGCCAGTACTACCTGGGCGCCTACTCGCGTACGTCGACGCCCGGAGCCACCGGCTTCACCGGCTCCGGGGCCCTGGCCGGCGCCGGGGGCGCGCTCGGCGCCGCGGCCGGCAACCCGCTCGACCGGGCCGGTACCTACGGGGTCACCTCCGACGAGCTGCCCACGGCCGGCTACCCGCAGTTCGCGAGCGCGGGCGCGGGCCAGTTCGCCGGCACCGTCAACCCCTACGGGCCGTACAGCGGTTCGGGGATGGCGGCCGCGGTGCACACCGACGACGCCTACAAGCGCCTCACCCGCACCGTCGACCTCACCGGCGTCAGCGCCGCCGACAAACCCACCCTGCACGGCCGGCTGCTGTGGGACACCGAACCGGGCTACGACAACGCCGTCGTCGAGGCGCACACGGTGGGCGGCGAGGACTGGACGACGCTGCCCGAGGCGGGCGGCGCCACCGGCACCGCGGTCCCGGCGGAGTGCGGCGCGGGCTTCTACATCGGTGAACACCCCTGGCTGAAGCACTATCTGACGCTGGCGTCGAGCGGCTGCACCGCCACCGGCACCAGCGGCTCCTGGAACGCCTTCACCGGTGCCTCCGCCGGCTGGCAGCAGGTCGACTTCGACCTGAGCGCGTACGCCGGCCGGTCCGTCGAGGTCTCCCTCGCCTATGTCACCGACCCGGGCAGCGGCGGACACGGCGTCCTCGCCGACGACCTGGCGCTCGTCGTCGGCGGCACCGCCACCCAGACCGAGGGCTTCGAGACGTCCCTGGGCGCCTGGCAGGTCAGCGGGCCGCCCGCGGGCAGCCCCGCCGTCCTCAAGGACTGGGCGCGCACCGGAGCGCTGTTCCGCACATATGGAGCGGTCACCACCCACGACACCGTGCTGCTCGGTTTCGGCCTGGAACACGTCACCGCGGCGGCCGACCGAACGGCCCTGATCGGCAAGGCGCTCAAGGCACTCGGCGGATAACACCGGGTGACGATCGCATGATCGAAGCGGGCGGTCCGTACCCCTACTGGCGGGTACGGACCGCCTCGCCGTGTATGGGGCGTCTCAATGTCACTCCGGGGGTCTGCGAGGGGTAGGGTCGTAGGCGGTCGGGGACATCCCATTTAGCTCGCCGGTGTCGCAACCGGCGTACCAACGAGGAGATCGGTTCGTGACGATCCGCGTAGGCATCAACGGCTTTGGCCGCATCGGTCGTAACTACTTCCGCGCGCTGCTGGAGCAGGGTGCTGACATCGAGATCGTGGCTGTCAACGACCTGGGTGACACCGCGACGACCGCGCACCTGCTCAAGTACGACACCATCCTCGGCCGTCTGAAGGCCGAGGTGTCGCACACCGCCGACACGATCACCGTCGACGGCCACACCATCAAGGTCCTGTCCGAGCGCAACCCCGCCGACATCCCGTGGGGCGAGCTCGGTGTCGACATCGTCATCGAGTCGACGGGCATCTTCACCAAGAAGGCCGACGCCGAGAAGCACATCGCCGGCGGCGCCAAGAAGGTCCTCATCTCGGCTCCGGCCAAGGACGAGGACATCACCATCGTGATGGGCGTCAACCAGGACCAGTACGACCCGGCGAACCACAACATCATCTCCAACGCCTCCTGCACCACCAACTGCGTGGCGCCGATGGCCAAGGTTCTCGACGAGAACTTCGGCATCGTCAAGGGCCTGATGACGACGGTTCACGCGTACACCAACGACCAGCGCATCCTGGACTTCCCGCACTCGGACCTGCGCCGCGCCCGCGCCGCCGCCGAGAACATCATCCCGACCACGACGGGTGCCGCCAAGGCCACCGCCCTGGTCCTGCCCCAGCTCAAGGGCAAGCTCGACGGCATCGCCATGCGCGTCCCGGTCCCGACCGGCTCGGCCACCGACCTGGTCGTGACGCTCCAGCGCGAGGTCACCCGCGACGAGGTCAACGCCGCGTTCAAGAAGGCCTCCGAGGACGGCGACCTCAAGGGCTTCCTGGCGTACACCGAGGACCCGATCGTCTCCTCGGACATCGTCAGCGACCCGGCCTCCTGCACCTTCGACTCCTCCCTGACCATGGTCCAGGAGGGCAACACGGTGAAGATCCTCGGCTGGTACGACAACGAGTGGGGCTACTCCAACCGCCTCGTCGACCTGACGGTCTTCGTCGGCGACCAGCTCTGATCACCGGATCAGACACTTCGATGTGAGTGCAGGGCTCGGGCAGCGCACAGGCGCGCTGTCCGAGCCCTGACTCGCGTGCAGATCAACCCTCTTCCGAACACGAGCCCTCTCGGGAGTCCCCTACATGAAGACGATCGACGAACTTCTCGCCTCCGGCGTGGACGGCAAGCGGGTCTTCGTCCGCGCCGACCTCAACGTGCCGCTGGCCGACGGCGTGATCACCGACGACGGCCGCATCCGCGCCGTCCTGCCCACCGTCAAGGCCCTCGCGCAGGCGGGCGCCAAGGTGATCGTGGCCTCGCACCTGGGCCGCCCCAAGGGCGCCCCGGACCCCGCCTTCTCCCTGCTGCCCGCCGCCGAGCGGCTCGCCGAACTCCTGGGCGCCCCGGTCGCGTTCGCGCAGGACACCGTCGGCCCCGCCGCCCACGACGCCGTGGACGGCCTCCAGCCCGGCCAGGTCGCGGTCATCGAGAACCTGCGCTTCAACGCCGGTGAGACGGCCAAGGACGACGCCGAGCGCGGCGAGTTCGCCGACCGGCTCGCCGCCCTGGCCGACGTCTACGTCGGCGACGGCTTCGGCGCCGTGCACCGCAAGCACGCCTCCGTGTACGACCTGCCGGCCCGCCTGCCGCACTACGCCGGCTACCTCATCGCCACCGAGGTCGGCGTCCTGAAGAAGCTCACCGAGGACGTCGCGCGCCCCTACGTCGTCGCGCTCGGCGGCTCCAAGGTCTCCGACAAGCTCGCCGTCATCGACCAGCTGCTCGGCAAGGCCGACCGCATCCTGATCGGCGGCGGCATGGCCTTCACCTTCCTCAAGGCCAAGGGCTACGAGGTCGGCACCTCGCTGCTCCAGGAGGACCAGATCCCGGCCGTCACCGAGTACATGGAGCGCGCCGAGAAGCAGGGCGTCGAGCTGGTGCTCCCGGTCGACGTCGTGGTCTCCCCGGGATTCCCGGACCTGAAGGCCAAGGCCGCCACCGAGCACACCGCCGTCGACGCGGACAAGATGCCCGAGGGACAGCTCGGCCTGGACATCGGTCCGCAGACCGGCGCCCTCTACGCAGCCAAGCTCGCCGACGCCGAGACCGTGTTCTGGAACGGTCCCATGGGCGTCTTCGAACACCCCGACTACGCCGAGGGCACCAAGGCGGTCGCCCAGGCCCTGGTCGACTCCAAGGGCTTCACCGTCGTCGGCGGCGGCGACTCCGCCGCCGCGGTGCGCACCCTCGGTTTCGACGAGAACGCATTCGGCCACATCTCGACCGGTGGTGGCGCCTCCCTCGAATACCTCGAGGGCAAGACGCTCCCCGGCCTCGCCGCACTGGAGGACTGACCCCGTATGACCACTCGCACGCCGCTGATGGCGGGCAACTGGAAGATGAACCTCAACCACCTCGAGGCCATCGCCCACGTCCAGAAGCTCGCCTTCGCCCTCGCCGACAAGGACTACGACGCCGTCGAGGTCACCGTCCTGCCGCCGTTCACCGACCTGCGCTCGGTGCAGACGCTGGTCGACGGCGACAAGCTCAAGATCAAGTACGGTGCCCAGGACCTCTCGGCGCACGACTCCGGCGCCTACACCGGCGAGATCTCCGGCTCGATGCTGGCCAAGCTGAAGTGCACGTACGTGGCCATCGGTCACTCCGAGCGCCGCCAGTACCACCATGAGACCGACGAGATCGTGAACGCCAAGGTCAAGGCCGCCTACAAGCACGGCCTGACCCCCATCCTGTGCGTCGGCGAGGAGCTCGACGTCCGCGAGGCGGGCAACCACGTCACCCACACCCTCGCGCAGGTCGAGGGCGGTCTGAAGGACCTCCCGGCCGAGCAGGCCGAGTCCGTCGTGATCGCCTACGAGCCGGTCTGGGCCATCGGCACCGGCAAGGTCTGCGGTGCGCAGGACGCGCAGGAGGTCTGCGCGGCCATCCGCGGCAAGCTCGCCGAGCTGTACTCGCAGGAACTGGCCGACAAGGTCCGCATCCAGTACGGCGGCTCCGTGAAGTCGGGCAACGTCGCCGAGATCATGGCGCAGGCCGACATCGACGGTGCCCTGGTCGGCGGTGCCTCGCTGGACGTGGACGAGTTCGTCAAGATCGTCCGCTTCCGCGACCAGTGAACCGGCCACGACCGGTGAACCGGGCGCCCCGGGTCGCCGGTGGATCGGCCGGTGAGTAGGCGCTAGCGGCGATCCGTCGTACCCTTGCGGGGGCCGGGACTCCTTCACGAGTCCGGCCCCCGTCGTCAATCCAGTTCCGAGGAAGTTGGTCCAGCCGTGGTTTTGGGGTTCTCGATCGCCCTGATCGTCTTCAGCCTGCTGATGATGCTTCTGGTGCTGATGCACAAGGGGAAGGGCGGCGGCCTCTCCGACATGTTCGGTGGCGGCATGCAGTCGTCCGTCGGCGGCTCCTCGGTCGCCGAGCGCAACCTCGACCGCATCACCATCGTGATCGGTGTGCTGTGGTTCGCGTGCATCATCGTGCTCGGCATCCTGATGAAGGGCAACAGCTGATCGACGGAGTGCGCGCGAGCGCGTTTCGTGCGTAACGCCCCATGTTCGGTACGCGCCGCTGAGCGCGGCCTATCATGGGGCTTGCGTCTGGGTGTGGGGGCGGTAACTCCAATCACTGGACGCGCGTTGGGCCTTACGTAGACTGAGGCGCTCGCAGTGAGGCGAAACGCCGACTCGCTTCGCGGCACCATCACGCAGGGAGTTACACCGTGGCAAGTGGCAACGCGATCCGAGGAAGCCGGGTCGGGGCGGGGCCGATGGGCGAGGCCGAACGCGGCGAGTCAGCGCCGCGGCTGCGCATCTCCTTCTGGTGCTCCAACGGGCACGAGACGCAGCCCAGCTTCGCCAGTGACGCACAGGTGCCCGACAACTGGGACTGCCCGCGCTGCGGCTTCCCGGCCGGCCAGGACCGGGACAACCCCCCGGACCCGCCGCGCACCGAGCCCTACAAGACGCATCTGGCGTATGTGCGGGAGCGGCGCAGCGACGCGGACGGCGAGGCGATCCTCGCCGAGGCGCTCGCCAAGCTGCGGGGCGAGATCTGACGACCGGGTTCGGTCGGACATCGCAAGGTGTCCGGCCGGACCCGATGTCTTCTCCGCCTGGCCTTCTTCCGTTCCCGCACCGTGCTGACACCAACACGTCAGCCGGACGTACCTGTAGTTGCGCCGCCGCTCAACTGATCAATTAGGTTGGATGCGGCAGCGGGGCAAGGTACGCAGCGGGACAGGCAGGAAAGAAGGCTGAAGTCGGATATGAACGCAGACGGCCGTTCCAGGCTCAATCAGACGCCCGAGTGGACCGCTCTGGCCAAGCACCGCGAGGAGCTCGCCGACACCGGTCTGCGGGATCTGTTCGCCGGTGACCCCGGCCGGGGCAGCGGCTACACGCTCCAGGTCGGTGACCTGTACATCGACTACTCCAAGCACCTCGTCACCGACGAGACGCTGCGGCTGCTGCGCGAGCTGGCCGCCGCCACCGACGTGTTCGGGCTGCGGGACGCGATGTTCCGCGGCGAGAAGATCAACACCACCGAGGACCGGGCGGTCCTGCACACCGCGCTGCGCGCTCCCCGGGACGCGGTGGTCGAGGTCGACGGCGAGAACGTGGTGCCCGGTGTGCACGCCGTCCTCGACCGGATGGCCGCCTTCGCCGACCGGATCCGCTCGGGCGAGTGGACCGGCCACACCGGCCGGCGCATCAAGAACGTCGTGAACATCGGCATCGGCGGCTCCGACCTCGGCCCGGCGATGGCGTACGAGGTGCTGCGCGCCTTCACCGACCGCGCGCTGACCGTCCGTTTCGTGTCCAACGTGGACGGCGCCGACCTGCACGAGGCCGTGCGCGACCTCGACCCGGCGGAGACGCTGTTCATCGTCGCGTCGAAGACGTTCACCACGATCGAGACCATCACCAACGCCACCTCGGCCCGCGACTGGCTGCTGAAGGGGCTGGGCGGCGAGGAGAAGGCGGTCGCCAGGCACTTCGTGGCCCTGTCCACGAACGCCGGGAAGGTCACCGAGTTCGGCATCGACACGGCCAACATGTTCGAGTTCTGGGACTGGGTCGGCGGCCGCTACTCGTACGACTCGGCGATCGGTCTCTCCCTGATGATCGCCATCGGACCGGACCGCTTCCGCGAGATGCTCGACGGCTTCCACCTGGTCGACGAGCACTTCCGCACCGCCCCCGCCGAGGCCAACGCCCCGCTGCTGCTGGGCCTGCTGGGCATCTGGTACGGCAACTTCCACGACGCCCAGTCGCACGCGGTGCTGCCCTACTCGCACTACCTCTCCAAGTTCACCGCCTACCTCCAGCAGCTGGACATGGAGTCCAACGGCAAGTCGGTGGACCGCGAGGGCAACCCGGTGGACTGGCAGACCGGGCCGGTGGTCTGGGGCACCCCCGGCACCAACGGGCAGCACGCCTACTACCAGTTGATCCACCAGGGCACCAAGCTCATCCCGGCCGACTTCATCGGCTTCGCCGAGCCGGTCGGTGAACTGAGCGACAAACTCAAGGCCCAGCACGACCTGTTGATGGCCAACTTCTTCGCCCAGACCCAGGCGCTGGCCTTCGGCAAGACGCCGGAGGAGGTCCGCGCGGAGGGTGTCCCCGAGGAACTGGTCGCGCACAAGACGTTCCACGGCAACCACCCCACCACCACGATCCTGGCGCGCGAGCTGACCCCCTCGGTCCTCGGCCAGCTCGTCGCCCTCTACGAGCACAAGGTGTTCGTCCAGGGCGCGGTGTGGAACATCGACTCCTTCGACCAGTGGGGCGTCGAGCTCGGCAAGGTCCTCGCCAAGCGGATCGAACCGGCCCTGACCGAGGGCGCCGAGGTCCCCGGCCTCGACACCTCCACCCAGACCCTCGTCACCGCGTACCGGGGGCTGCGCGACCGGAAGTGACCACCGCTGCGGGAAGCGGGCGGCGCGCGGCCGCCCGCTTCCCGTAGACTCCCCGGCGATCATCACGGCCGTGGCTCGGGGGAGTGCAAGGTGGCTGGTGCCAGAGGGAGTTGGACGGGCGGAAGGCTGCGGGGCGGCTCCTTCCTGAAGCCCCACAAGGTCGCCCGGGTGCTGTTGCATCCCGCGTGGATCCCGGAGTCGCTGGATGCGACCGTGGAGCGGCTCAAGCGCGTGCGGGTGGTCGCGGGCGCGGTCGCGGCCATCGGTGTCTACACCTTCGTCGAAGGCGGCCTGGCCCTCACGGAGATGATGGAGAACACGCTGATCGCGGCCGCGGTGCTGCTGTTCGTGACGCCGGTGACGGTCGGTGTGATGCTCTACGTCTGGCGTCGCGGCGGCACGGTACGCCAGTTGCGCCCGTTCCTGGTGAACGCGCTCAAGCTGCTGCTGCTCTTCGTCGGCTCGGTGGTCGCGACGGTGCTGCTGTTGCAGGGCGCGAGCGCGATGAGCGGCAGTTTCGCGATCATCCCGATCGGCCTCCTGGCACTGTGGATGGTCGGGTTCGTGGGCGCGGGCGCGCTGCGGATCACGGCGAACTTCTTCGGCACCGCGGCGGTGCACCGCGCCCTGCCGCCGCTGCTGGCCACGGTGACGACCTGGCTGATGGCCGTACCGGACCTCGTCACCGGCGATCTGCACGGCCTCGGTCTGCGACTGGGCGTGGTCTTCATCCTGGGCGCCCCGGTCACGGTCACGGCCGTCTCCCTGCTGGAGCTGGGCCGTCTCAAGCGGCGCTACGGCATCCGGCTCGGCGCACACCCCGCGACGCTGCCGCCGCCGCGGCAGACGTACGTACCGCCCCAGGGGAATCCGTACGGCCAAGGGAACCCCTACGGCCAGGGAAACCCCTACGGCCAAGGGAGTCCGTATCCTCCGGGAAGCCCGTATCCGGCAGGGAACCCGTACGGCCAGGGCAGCCCCTACCCTCCGGGCAACGCGTACCCCCCGCCCTCGCCCCCGCGGCAGCCCCGCAACGGCCGGAACCCGTACGGCCGTTGACCGTACGGGTTCCGAGAAGTGCCTGCTGTGCCGTCAGGGCGACGCGGGCGGGTACAGCGAGCGCGGCAGCTGGGCGGCCGCCGCCGAGTCCAGCAGCCACAGGGTGCGCTGCCTTCCGTACGCCCCGGCCGCCGGGGCCTGGATCTCGCCCGCGCCCGACAGGGCGATCGCCGCGGCGTTCGCCTTGTCCTCGCCGGCCGCCAGCAGCCACACCTCACGGGCCGCCCGGATCGCCGGGAGGGTGAGGGTGGTGCGGGTCGGCGGGGGCTTGGGCGCGCCGTGGACGCCGACGACCGTGCGCTCGGTCTCCCGGACCGCGGGCAGCTCCGGGAAGAGCGAGGCCACATGGGTGTCCGGGCCGACGCCCAGCATCAGCACGTCGAAGGTCGGCACCGCGCCGTGGTTCTCGGGACCGGCCGCACGGGCCAGCTCCTGCGCGTAGGCCTCCGCGGCGGCGTCCGCGTCCGCACCGTGCGGACCGTCCGAGGCGGGCATGGCGTGCACGCGCTTCGGGTCCAGCGGTACGGAGTCCAGCAGGGCCTCGCGGGCCTGCGTGACATTGCGCTCGGGGTCGCCCTCGGGCAGGAACCGCTCGTCGCCCCACCACAGGTCGAGGCGGCTCCAGTCGATGGCGTCCCGGGCCGGCTGGGCGGCCAGCGCGGCCAGCAGCCCGTTGCCGTTGCGGCCGCCCGTCAGGACCACGGACGCCGCACCCCGGGAGGCCTGCGCGTCCACGATCTTCGTGATGAGCCGGGCCGCGGCGGCCTGGGCCATCAGTTCCTTGTCGTGGTGCACGACCAGCTGCGGGGTGTTCACTTCGCCGCCTTCTTCCCCGGGGGCGGGGCCGGGACCGGAGCCTTCCCGGCAGGCCTGTCCTTGGTGGCCACGGCGGGCTCGCCGGGCGCCGCCGTGTGCTCCTGCGGTGCCTGCTCGCGCGGGGCCGCGGACTGCGCGTGCAGCCGGTCCACCCCGAACCGCAGCGCCGAGGCGTAGGTGTCGTCCGGGTCGAGCCGGCGCAGCTCCTCCGCGATCAGCTCGGCGGTGTCCCGCCGCTTGAGCGCCACCGCACGGTCCGGCTGCCCCTCGATCGACAGCGTGGCGACGGTGCCGTCCGCGCGGTCGAGGGCGATCGAGCCGTGGTCGGTGTCCAGGCGGACCGCCGTCAGGCCGGGGCCGGACGACAGGGAGCGCCTGACGGGGACGTCCAGCCGGTCCGCGAGCCACATGGCGAGCAGCTCGCAGCTCGGGTTGAACTCCTCGCCCTCCACCTCGACGCCCTTGACCTCGCAGACGACCTGGTCCAGGGCCGCGGCGAGCATCGAACGCCAGGGCGTGATGCGCGTCCACGACAGGTCCGTGTCGCCGGGCGCGTAGGTGTCGGCGCGGGCGGACAGCTCCCGTACCGGCTGCTCGGCGGCGTAGGTGTCGGTGACCCGGCGCTGGGCGAGGGCGCCCAGCGGGTCGTTCGCCGGGTCCAGGGGCGCGTCGACCGGCCACCAGACCACCACGGGGGCGTCGGGCAGCAGCAGCGGCAGCACCACCGACTGGGCGTGGTCGGCGACCTCGCCGTACAGCCGCAGGACGACCGTCTCGCCGGTGCCCGCGTCCGCACCCACCCGCACCTCGGCGTCGAGGCGGGACTTCGTGCGGTCGCGGGGCGAGCGGGAGACACGCCTGATGACCACGAGGGTGCGCGAGGGGTGCTCGCGCGAGGCGTCGTTCGCCGCCTTCAGGGCGTCGTAGGCGTTCTCCTCGTCGGTGACGATGACGAGGGTGAGCACCATGCCCACGGCAGGGGTGCCGATGGCGCGGCGGCCCTTGACGAGCCCCTTGTTGATCTTGCTAGCCGTGGTGTCCGTCAGGTCTATCTTCATGGCCGGCGCCAGCTCCGTCCGTCTCGCTCCAGCATCTCGTCCGCCTCGACGGGACCCCAGGTGCCGGCCGGGTACTGGGCCGGCTTGCCGTGCTCGTCCCAGTACTCCTCGATCGGGTCGAGGATCTTCCAGGACAGCTCGACCTCCTCGGTGCGCGGGAAGAGGTTGGAGTCGCCGAGCAGCACGTCCAGGATGAGCCGCTCGTACGCCTCCGGGCTGGACTCCGTGAACGACTCGCCGTAGGCGAAGTCCATGGACACGTCCCGGATCTCCATCGACGTGCCCGGCACCTTGGAGCCGAAGCGGACGGTGACGCCCTCGTCGGGCTGGACGCGGATGACGATCGCGTTCTGGCCCAGCTCCTCGGTGGCCGTCGTGTCGAAGGGGGAGTGCGGGGCCCGCTGGAAGACGACCGCGATCTCCGTGACCCGGCGGCCCAGGCGCTTGCCCGCCCTCAGGTAGAACGGCACGCCCGCCCAGCGGCGGTTGTCGACGCCCACCTTGATCGCGGCATAGGTGTCGGTCTTCGACTTCGCGTCGATGCCGTCTTCCTGGAGGTAGCCGATGACCTTCTCGCCGCCCTGCCAGCCTTCCGAGTACTGGCCGCGCACGGTGTCCTTGCCGAGGTCCTTCGGCAGCCGTACGGCGCCGAGCACCTTGGTCTTCTCCGCGGCCAGCGCGTCCGCGTCGAAGGAGGCGGGCTCCTCCATGGCGGTCAGCGCCATCAGCTGGAGCAGGTGGTTCTGGATGACGTCACGGGCGGCGCCGATGCCGTCGTAGTAGCCGGCCCGGCCGCCGATGCCGATGTCCTCGGCCATGGTGATCTGCACATGGTCCACGAAGGACCGGTTCCAGATCGGCTCGAACATCGTGTTGGCGAAGCGCAGCGCCAGGATGTTCTGGACGGTCTCCTTGCCCAGGTAGTGGTCGATACGGAAGACCTGGTCCGGGGCGAAGACCTCGTGCACGACCTTGTTGAGCTCCTCGGCCGACTTCAGGTCGTGGCCGAAGGGCTTCTCGATGACCGCGCGCCGCCACGAGCCGCGCGCCTGGTCGGCGAGGCCGTGCTTCTTGAGCTGCTGGATGACCACCGGGAAGGAACGCGGCGGCACGGAGAGGTAGAAGGCGAAGTTGCCGCCCGTCCCCTGTGCCTTGTCGAGCTCCTCGATGGTCCCGCGCAGCCGCTCGAAGGCGTCGTCGTCGTCGAAGGTGCCCTGGACGAAGCGCATCCCCTGGATGAGCTGCTGCCAGACCTCCTCACGGAACGGCGTACGGGCGTGCTCCTTGACGGCGTCGTGGACCTCGGCGGCGAAGTCCTCGTGCTGCCACTCGCGGCGGGCGAAGCCGACGAGCGAGAAGCCCGGCGGCAGCAGTCCGCGGTTGGCGAGGTCGTAGACGGCGGGCATCAGCTTCTTGCGCGACAGGTCGCCGGTGACGCCGAAGATGACCAGGCCCGACGGCCCCGCGATACGCGGGAGCCGTCGGTCGGCGGGGTCACGCAGCGGGTTGCTGCTTGACAACGTTTCAGCCCTCCGAGGGGGCGAGGCGCTGAAGCTCCGCCTCGGTCGACTTGAGCAGGTCGTTCCAGGACGTCTCGAACTTGTCGACGCCCTCGTCCTCCAGCAGCTGGACCACGTCGTCGTACGAGATGCCGAGCTTCTCGACCGCGTCGAGTTCCGCGCGGGCCTGCTCGTACGTGCCGACGATCGTGTTGCCGCTGATCACGCCGTGGTCCTCGGTGGCCTCCAGGGTGGCCTCCGGCATGGTGTTCACCGTGTTCGGCGCCACCAGGTCGACGACGTACAGCGTGTCCTTGTACGCCGGGTCCTTCACACCGGTGGAGGCCCACAGCGGACGCTGCTTGTGCGCCTGCGCCTTGTCGAGGGCCAGCCAGCGCTCGGAGGAGAAGACCTCCTCGTACGCCTGGTAGGCGAGCCGGGCGTTGGCGACGCCCGCCTTGCCGCGGGCGGCCTTGGCCTCGTCGGTGCCCAGGGCGTCGATCCGCTTGTCGATCTCCGTGTCCACGCGGGAGACGAAGAAGGACGCCACCGACTGGATCTTCGACAGGTCCAGGCCGCGCTCCTTGGCCTTCTCCAGGCCGGAGAGGTAGGCGTCCATGACCGCGCGGTAACGCTCCAGCGAGAAGATCAGCGTGACGTTGACGCTGATACCGAGGCCGATGACCTCGGTGATCGCAGGCAGACCCGCCTTGGTGGCCGGGATCTTGATGAGCGTGTTGGGGCGGTCCACGAGCCAGGCGAGCTGCTTGGCCTCGGCGATGGTCGCCGTGGTGTTGTGCGCCAGGCGCGGGTCGACCTCGATGGAGACCCGGCCGTCCTGGCCCCCGGTGGCGTCGAAGACCGGGCGCAGGATGTCGGCGGCGTCGCGGACGTCCGCCGTCGTGATCATGCGGATGGCCTCTTCGACGGTGACCTTGCGGGCGGCGAGGTCGGCGAGCTGCTGCTCGTAACCGTCACCGCTGCTGATCGCCTTCTGGAAGATCGACGGGTTGGTGGTGACGCCGACGACGTGCTGCTGGTCGATCAGCTCGGCGAGGTTGCCGGACGTGATCCGCTTGCGCGACAGGTCGTCCAGCCAGATCGCGACGCCCTCATCGGAGAGGCGCTTCAGTGCGTCTGTCATGGAAATTGCATCTCCTACGTGTCGTGTACGGGCGTCAGTTCCGGGCGGCGGCGAGGGATTCCTGCGCCTTCGCGGCCACGTTCTCGGCGGTGAAGCCGAACTCGTTGAAGAGGACCGCGCCGTCGGCGGAGGCCCCGAAGTGCTCCAGGGAGACGATTCGGCCGGCGTCTCCGACGTACTTGTGCCAGGTCAGACCGATGCCGGCCTCCACCGCGACACGCGCCTTGACCGACGGCGGCAGGACGCTGTCCCGGTACCCCTGGTCCTGCTCCTCGAACCACTCCACGCAAGGCATGGACACGACTCGCGTCGGCACACCCTCGGCCTGGAGCCGCTCGCGCGCCTCGACGGCGATGTGCACCTCGGAACCGGTGGCGATCAGGACGACCTCCGGCTCGCCGCCTTCCGCCTCGAACAACACGTAGCCGCCCTTGGCCGAGTTGTCGTCGGGCTCGTAGGTCGGCACACCCTGACGGGTCAGCGCCAGTCCGTGCGGGGCACCCTTGCCGAACACCTTGGTGTAGCGGCGCAGGATCTCGCGCCAGGCGACGGCGGTCTCGTTGGCGTCGGCCGGGCGGACCACGTTCAGGCCCGGGATGGCGCGCAGCGAGGCGAGGTGCTCGACCGGCTGGTGGGTGGGACCGTCCTCGCCGAGGCCGATGGAGTCGTGCGTCCACACGTACGTCACCGGCAGGTGCATCAGGGCCGACAGGCGTACGGCGTTGCGCATGTAGTCGGAGAACACCAGGAAGGTGCCGCCGTAGATGCGCGTGTTGCCGTGCAGCGCGATGCCGTTCATCTCCGCGGCCATGGAGTGCTCGCGGATGCCGAAGTGGATCGTTCGGCCGTACGGGTCGGCCTCCGGCAGCGGGTTGTCCGCCGGGAGGAAGGAGCTGTCCTTGTCGATGGTGGTGTTGTTCGAGCCGGCCAGGTCGGCGGAGCCGCCCCACAGCTCGGGGATCACCGGGCCGAGCGCCTGGAGGATCTTGCCGGAGGCGGCCCGGGTGGCGACACCCTTGCCGGGCTCGAAGACCGGGATCTTCTCCTCCCAGCCGGTGGGCAGCTCGCCCGCGGCGATGCGGTCGAACTCGGCCGCGCGCTCCGCGTTGCCGTTGCGCCACTCCTGGAAGGACTTCTCCCACTCGGCCCGCGCCTGACGGCCGCGCTCCAGCGCACCACGGGTGTGGTCGATGACCGCCTCGGAGACCTCGAAGGACTGCTCGGGGTCGAAGCCCAGGACGCGCTTGGTGGCCGCGACCTCCTCCGCGCCGAGCGCCGAGCCGTGCGCGGCCTCGGTGTTCTGGGCGTTCGGGGCCGGCCAGGCGATGATCGAGCGCATCGCGATGAACGACGGCCGGTCGGTGACCTGCTTCGCCGCCTCGATCGCGTCGTAGAGGGCGTGCGGGTCCAGGTCGCCGTCCGGCTTCGGCGCCACGCGCTGCACGTGCCAGCCGTAGGCCTCGTAGCGCTTGACGGTGTCCTCGGAGACGGCCGTCTCCGTGTCGCCCTCGATCGAGATGTGGTTGTCGTCCCACAGCAGGACCAGGTTGCCGAGCTTCTGGTGGCCGGCGAGCGAGGACGCCTCCGCGGAGATGCCCTCCTGGAGGCAGCCGTCACCGGCGATGCAGTAGACGAAGTGGTCGAACGGGGAGTCGCCCTGCGGGGTCTCCGGGTCGAACAGACCGCGCTCGTAGCGGGCGGCCATCGCCATGCCCACCGCGTTGGCGACACCCTGGCCCAGCGGGCCGGTCGTCGTCTCCACACCCTTGGTGTGCCCGTACTCGGGGTGACCGGGGGTCTTCGAGCCCCAGGTGCGGAAGGACTTCAGATCATCCAGCTCCAGACCGAAACCGGCCAGGTAGAGCTGCGTGTAGAGGGTCAGGGACGAGTGGCCCGCGGACAGCACGAAGCGGTCGCGTCCGACCCAGTCGGGGTCGGCGGGGTCATGCCGCATCACCTTCTGGAAGAGGGTGTAAGCAGCGGGCGCCAGGCTCATCGCCGTACCCGGATGGCCGTTTCCGACCTTCTGTACGGCATCGGCGGCCAGGACTCGGGCGGTGTCGACGGCCCGCTGGTCCAACTCGGTCCACTCGAGGTCTGTGGTGGTCGGCTTGGTGCTCACCCTGGGTCAGGGCTCCTCTCCACATGTCGAATTACCGGTGCTCTGGGCACGTGCCCACCGGCTGCCGGCGGACGAGGCGCCCACCGGCCGTTGTCGAGCCTACCCCCGTAAGAACGTGCATTTTTTCGAGTCATTCCAGACTGACGGGACTCCCGCGGATCCGCCTCCCGACTGGTCCGAATCGCATTCGGCAAGTGAATACGGAGCCGCTCATCCGACTGCTCAATCGATCTACTTCCCGCTCGTCCGGACCACGCTCAATCGATGTACTTCCCGCTCGTCCGGAGCGCGCTCAATCGGACATGTGTGCGCACGTAGGAGCGGCGCATCAACACGACCCCACCCCCGCGAATGTCCGGGTCTGGGCAACGTCTACAGTGGCGTGGTACGCGCGGGCCTTTACGGGGAGTTCATCCCGGGGCTTGCTGGGATGTCTCTGTCAGGGGTGTGCGTGACGGCCGTCGAATCCCGTCCAGCGGGTGGGGGCACCTCCCACGCCATTAGGGCTGTGGGGGAGCTCGGGACGAGCAGCAGCCGGGGCCAGCGGCCGTTCGGGGCCCGTCTGAAGGCGTTCGTGGCGCTGACCAAGCCCCGGATCATCGAGCTGCTGCTGATCACCACCGTTCCGGTGATGTTCCTGGCGCAGCAGGGTGTACCCGATCTGAAGCTGGTGCTGCTGACCTGCATCGGCGGGTACCTCTCCGCCGGTGGCGCCAACGCGCTCAACATGTACATCGATCGGGACATCGACGCGCTGATGGACCGCACGTCGCAGCGTCCGCTGGTCACCGGCATGGTCAGCCCCGCCGAGTGCCTGGCCTTCGGCATCGCCCTCGCGGTCGTGTCGACCCTGCTGTTCGGCCTGACCGTCAACTGGCTGTCGGCCTGGCTGTCACTCGGCGCGCTCCTCTTCTACGTGGTCGTCTACACGATGATCCTCAAGCGGCGCACCTCGCAGAACATCGTGTGGGGCGGCATCGCCGGCTGCCTCCCGGTCCTCATCGGGTGGTCGTCCGTCACCGACTCCCTGTCGTGGGCGCCGGTCATCCTCTTCCTCGTCATGTTCTTCTGGACCCCGCCGCACTACTGGCCGCTGTCCATGAAGGTCAGGGAGGACTACGCGCGCGTGGGCGTGCCGATGCTCCCGGTCGTCGCCTCCAACAAGGTGGTGGCGCGGCAGATCGTCATCTACAGCTGGGTCATGGTCGGCGTGTCGCTGCTGCTCACCCCGCTGGGCTACACGGGCTGGTTCTACACCGCGGTCGCCCTGCTGGCCGGCGGGTTCTGGCTCTGGGAGGCGCACGGGCTCCAGAACCGGGCCAAGGCCGAGGTGACGGGCGCCAAGCTCAAGGAGATGCGGCTGTTCCACTGGTCGATCACCTACGTGTCGATCCTGTTCGTGGCGGTCGCGGTGGATCCCTTCCTCCACTAGACACGCCGAAGGCTCCCCGTACGGGCGGGGTGCGTGGGCAAGGCCACGCACCCCGCCCGTCGCCGTTTGATCTACCCGTCGGTAGCATCCTGGCCATGGCAGAAACGAAGCAGGTTGACGAGGGCACCGACGCCAAGCAGGCCGCGAAGGCCGAGCGCACCGCGGCCAAGCTCGCCAAGCGGATCACCGCCTTCTCCAAGGAGCACGGCGGCGCCGAGGGCCAGGTGGCGTACATCGGGGAGCGCGGCGCGAGGATCGTGCTCGTCGGCGAGGACGGCGGCTGGGGCGACCTGGTGGCGCCCTCCTGCGCGATCGCGGAGAAGGCCGTGGAGAAGTCCGGGATCACGGTGCACGAGGCGTTCGACGGCGAGTTCGCCGCGAAGGTGAAGACCGGACCGTACGAATGGACGCGCATGGCGGGCATCCAGATCGGCGGCCCGAGCAACGGCTGACCCGTCGGACGGGCCCGCGGGCGGCGGACGTTCGCACGGGGTGTGCGGGACCAACACCTGAGGCCGGTTTCACCCGTTAGGAGCGTGGGGGCCGCGGCAGAAGCGGCCCCGGGACACGGTCCAGTCACGGGGAGCCCGGATGATCGAAACGCCGTCCCTCGTGGACCAGTACTGCCACGGCGTGCTGAGAACGGAGCTGGGCCTCGGCACCTTCGAGGCCCAGCTGGCCCGTACCGAGGGCCCGCCCGCGCCGGGCACCACCCTCTTCGACACCCAGACCGGATTCGCGGTACGCCGCTGGTGTCCCCCGCTGCTCGGCCTGGAACCGCACTGCCCGCCCGCCCGCTATCTCGCCCGGCGTCGTGAACTCGGCGTACCGGAGACGGGCCGCCGGCTGCTGCGCGGCAGCGGCATCACGACGTACCTCGTCGACACCGGGCTGCCCGGCGACCTGACCGGCCCGCCCGAGATGGCCTCCGCCGGGGACGCGAACGCGCACGAGATCGTGCGCCTGGAACTCCTCGCCGAACAGGTCGCCGACACCTCGGGCACCGTGGAGGCCTTCCTCGCCAACCTCGCCGAGGCGGTGCACGGCGCCGCCGCGCAGGCCGTCGCCTTCACCTCGGTCGCGGGCGTCCGGCACGGCCTGGCCCTCGCCCCCGAACCGCCAGGACCGGGGGAGGTGCGCGGCGCGGCCGGCCGCTGGCTGGCCCGACGCCGGGTGGGCGGGGAGCTGACCGACCCGGTGCTGCTGCGCCACGCACTGTGGATCGCGGTCGCCTCCGGACTGCCCCTGCAACTGCACGCCGGGCTCGGCCCGCCGGGGCCGCGCATCGACCGTACGGACCCGGTGCTGCTCACGGACTTCGTACGGGCGACCGCGGGCATGGGCACGGACCTGGTCCTGCTGCACGGCTACCCGTACCACCGGCACGCCGCCCACCTCGCCGGTGTCTTCCCGCATGTGTACGCCGACTCGGGCGCCGCGCTCGTGCGCACCGGGGCGCGCGCCGCGACCGTCCTCGCGGAGATCCTGGAGCTTGCCCCCTTCGGCAAGATCCTCTTCTCCAGCGGGGCCCAGGGGCTGCCGGAGCTGCACGTGGTGGGGGCCCGGCTGTTCCGCGAGGCCCTCGACCGGGTGCTCGGCGGCTGGGTGACCGAGGGGGCGTGGTCGGCGGCGGACGCGCAGCGGGTGGCCGGGATGGTGGCGGCGGGCAACGCCCGGCGGGTCTACGGCCTGGCGGGGTGAGCCACGCGCGCGTGGTCCACCCGACCGGGGCTCACGCGCGCGTGCGGCCTTGTCGCGCGGGGCCTACGCGGCCGTGGCGACCGTCGCCCCGGCCGTCGGGTCCGGCAGACCGGCCTCCGGCGTACCGGGACGCTCGCGCAGCGACAGCAGCACGCGCAGTACGGCGATCCACACCAGGCCCGAACCCAGCATGTGCAGCGCGACCAGCGCCTCGGGCAGGTTCGTGAAGTACTGGACGTAGCCGATGACCCCCTGGGCGAGCAGCACCAGGAACAGGTCCCGCGTCCGGTCCAGCGGACCCTTGGGGGCGTCCACCGCCTTCAGGACGAACCACAGGGCGAACGTCAGCGTCACCACGATCCAGGCCAGTACGGCGTGCAGCTTGCTGACCGTCTCCCAGTCCAGCGGCATCCGCTCGACCTCGCTGGAGTCGCCCGCGTGCGGACCCGAACCGGTGACCACCGTGCCCACGGCGATCAGCAGCACCGAGGCGGCGACCAGGAACCACACCAGCTGCTGCACCGACTTGCCGACCAGCGGCTTGGGTGCCGCGTCGCCTTCCCGGGTGCGCTGCCACATCACCGTGGCGACCGTGATCAGGGCGGAGGAGAGCAGGAAGTGGGCCGCCACCGTGTACGGGTTGAGGCCGACGAGGACCACCACACCGCCGAGGACCGCGTTGCCCATCACGACCCAGAACTGGGCCCAGCCCAGCCGGGTCAGGCTGCGCCGGTACGGCTTCTCGGACCGGGCGGCGACGATCGCCCAGCCGACCGCCGCGCACAGCACGTACGTCAGCATGCGGTTGCCGAACTCGATGGCGCCGTGGAAGCCCATCGCGCTGGTGGCGGTGAGCGAGTCCGCGGTGCACTTGGGCCAGGTCGGGCAGCCGAGCCCGGAGCCGGTGAGGCGCACGGCGCCGCCGGTGACGACGATCACCACCGACATGACGAGCGCGGCCAGGGCGGCCCGGCGGATCGTGCGGGGTTGCGGGGTCCAGCGTGCGGCGATGAAGGCGAGCGGGTTGCGCGCGGCCGCTACGGCGTCGGTGGGGGTCAGGTTCGGCACGCGTCCATCGTAGGCGGCTGCTTGTGCACGCTTTCACGAGGGTCGGCCATGGGCCGGGCCGGGACCGGGCCCCGGTGGGGCCGAGGGCCGCGCCGTGGCCCGGTCACCCGTGCCGGACGGGCGACCCGCGGCCTACTCCCGGCGGAAGAACCGTCCGGCTACTCCCAGCGGAAGAACCGTCCGGCGGCCGCCAGCCCCACGACCCCCCACACGGTCAGGATCCCCAGATCGGCCCAGGGCAGCCCGGCCCCGTGCCGGAGCACCTCGCGCAGGCCGTCCGACAGGGCCGAGATCGGCAGCAGCCCGAGCACCTCCCGCACGCCCGGCGGGAACTTCTCCAGCGGGACGATGACCCCGCCGCCGACCAGCAGCAGCAGGAAGACCAGGTTGGCCGCGGCCAGGGTGGCCTCGGCCTTCAGGGTGCCGGCCATCAGCAGGCCGAGCCCCGAGAACGCGGCCGTGCCCAGCACCAGCAGCAGCAGGACGGTGAGCGGGTTGCCCTGCGGCGACCAGCCGAGCGCGAGTGCGATCACCGTCACCAGGAGCACCTGGAGGATCTCGGTGACCAGCACCGAGGCCGTCTTCGCGGTCATCAGGCCCCAGCGCGGCAGCGGCGAGGACGCGAGGCGCTTGAGCACCCCGTAGCGTCGCTCGAAGCCGGTCGCGATGGCCTGGCCGGTGAACGCCGTCGACATCACGGCGAGGGCGAGGATGCCGGGCGCGAGGAAGTCGACGGCCTTGCCCGCGCCGGTGTCCACGATGTCCACGGAGCTGAAGAGCACCAGCAGCAGCGTCGGGATGACGACGGTGAGCAGCAGCTGCTCACCGTTGCGCAGCAGCATCTTCGTCTCCAGCACGGCCTGCGCGGCGATCATGCGGGGGAGACCGGACGCACCCGGCTTCGGGGTGTACGTACCGGGGACGGTCGTCGTCATGACCGCAGCTCCTTGCCCGTGAGCTCGAGAAAAACGTCTTCGAGGGTATGCCGTTCCACCGAGATCCGGTCCGGCATGACCCCGTGCTGCGCGCACCAGGAGGTGACGGTGGCCAGCAGCTGGGGGTCGACCTTGCCGACCACCCGGTAGGAGCCCGGGGTCAGCTCCGCGGCCGTGCAGTCGGCGGGCAGCGCCTTCAGCAGCGAGGCCACGTCGAGGCCCGGCCGGCCCGAGAAGCGCAGGGTGTTCTCCGCTCCGCCGCGGCACAGCTCCTCGGGGGAGCCGTGGGCGATGACCTTGCCCGCGTCGATGATCGCGACATCGTCGGCGAGCTGCTCGGCCTCGTCCATGTGGTGGGTGGTGAGGATCACGCAGACGCCGTCGGAGCGCAGGTCCCGGACCAGGTCCCAGGTGGCCCGGCGGGCCTGGGGGTCGAGGCCGGCGGTCGGCTCGTCCAGGAACACCAGCTCCGGGCGCCCGACGACGGCCATCGCCAGCGCGAGCCGCTGCTGCTGGCCCCCGGAGAGCCGGCGGTAGGTGGTCCGGCCGCAGCTGCCGAGCCCGAGGCGTTCGACGAGCGCGTCCACGTCCAGCGGGTGCGCGTGCAGCTTCGCCACGTGCCGGAGCATCTCGTCGGCCCGCGCCCCCGAGTAGACGCCGCCGGACTGGAGCATCACCCCGATCCGGGGACGCAGCTCGGCGGCCTGCCGTACGGGGTCGAGGCCCAGGACGCGCACCGTGCCGGAGTCCGGCCTCAGGTAGCCCTCGCAGGTCTCGACGGTGGTCGTCTTGCCGGCACCGTTGGGGCCGAGCACCGCGGTGACGCCCGCTTCGACCGTGAGGTCGAGGCCGTCCACCGCGGTTTTCGTCCCGTACCGCTTCACCAGGGACCGGACCTGGACGACAGGCTCACTTCGCATGGGACCAGAGTCTAGGTACGCGCCGGACGCCTCAGGCGGGCGGGTCCGCAACCTCCTCCTCGCGGGGCCGGTGCAGGGCCAGCCACCGCTGCGCGTAGGCCACGGCGTCCGCCACCGGGAACAGCCGGGCGTCGGCCGCACCCACCCGGCCCCGTACGACCGGGCGGTCGCGCTCGAAGTCGTGGCCCAGCTCGTCGAACCGGTCCGAGGTGATCGACACCTCGGTCATCTCCTCCCAGCCGGCCGGGCCGGGCCGTCCCACCCGCACCCGCGGGGACGGGATGCGGTACTCGGCGAGATGGAAGCTGGTGCAGGTGTGGTAGCCGGTGCCGAGCAGCAGAACGCGGGCGCCGAGGGCCTCCAGCCGGGCCAGCGGGCTGTGCTCGCCGAGGCGGCAGTCGGGCGCGTGGCCGGCCGTGACGGCGGCCGCGCGCGGGCCGAGCGCGGCGAAGGAGGTGTGCGGGTGCGCGCTGCGGACGGCGCCCGGCCAGGTGCGTACGGTCTCCGGGATCACGCCGACCCCGCGCGAGGGCGTGAGCAGCGGGTCGTACACCGGCATGGACGCCCGGATCGCCGCCCACCACTCCCGGGGCACCGGGGGACCGCTCCACAGCGCGGGGTCGGAGAGGTCGCCGGACTGGGTGGGGACCACCAGGGTGCCGTGCGGACCGAGCGCGTCGACAAGGCCCTGGACGACCGCGACGGCACCTCCGCAGACCCAGCCGAGGGAGCTGAGGGAGGAGTGCAGCAGGAGCGTTTCACCAGGGCGGACGCCGAGCGCGCGGACCTCGTCGGCGACCGTGTCGCGAGTGACGAGAGGGCCGGTCGGAGGGGGTGTCGGCATGGCCGGTGAGTCTGGCGGAAGAGCGGTTCCGGCGCCAGCCGTCTGATCGATCAAAGATCGTTTTCCCAGGTCAGCTTAGGTATGCCTAAGTGATGTAGGGCACCGCGCGGTGGGCAGGGGGCGGCTTGCCTGGCTCCGGCGAATTACGCAACAATGGTGTTGTGAAATACGTCGGCGAGGCTCCCGAGGCAGGGGAGACCCCTACGGGGCCCCCGCAGGAAGAGCACGCGACCGGAGAGCGTTCGACGCGCAACCGGGTCGCGCGGTCGATCCTGGACCACGGCCCCTCGACCGTCGCCGAGCTGGCCGGACGGCTCGGGCTCACCCAGGCGGCGGTGCGCCGGCACCTGGACGCGCTGGCCGCCGACGACGTGGTGGAGCCGCGCGAGCAGCGGGTGTACGGGGCGCGCACCCGCGGGCGTCCCGCCAAGGTGTTCGCCCTGACCGACTGCGGCCGCGACGCCTTCGACCAGTCCTACGACAAGCTGGCCGCGGACGCCCTGCGCTGGATCCAGGAGCGGTTCGGCGGGGACGAGGCGGTCGTGGCCTTCGCCCGCGCGAGGTTCGCCGAGCAGGCCGCCGCGTACCGCCAGGCGATCGAGGCCGCCGGCCCCGACGGGCGCACCGAAGCCCTCGCCAGGGCCCTGAGCAGGGACGGGTACGCTGCTACGGCGCGCAGTGCGCCCCTCCCGCAAAAGGGCGAGCAGCTCTGCCAGCACCACTGCCCGGTGGCCCACGTCGCGGAGAAGTTCCCGCAACTGTGCGAGGTGGAGACCGAGATCTTCTCCCAGCTGCTCGGCACCCACGTCCAGCGGCTGGCGACCATCGCGCACGGCGACGGCGTCTGCACGACGTTCATCCCCAAGATTTCCAAGACGCAAGTTCACAGCCACAACGCATCTGCAAGCACGGCCGGGAGGAACCCCGCATGACTCTCCCCACGGAGACTGCCCACCCCGAACTCGAGGGCCTGGGCAAGTACGAATACGGCTGGGCCGACTCCGACACGGCCGGCGCCTCTGCCAAGCGTGGCATCAACGAGGACGTCGTCCGCGACATCTCCGCGAAGAAGAGCGAGCCGGAGTGGATGACCAAGCTCCGCCTCAAGGGTCTGCGCCTCTTCGAGAAGAAGCCGATGCCGAACTGGGGATCGGACCTGTCGGGCATCGACTTCGACAACATCAAGTACTTCGTGCGCTCCACCGAGAAGCAGGCGGAGTCCTGGGAGGACCTGCCCGAGGACATCAAGAACACGTACGACAAGCTCGGCATCCCGGAGGCGGAGAAGCAGCGCCTCGTCGCCGGTGTCGCGGCCCAGTACGAGTCCGAGGTCGTCTACCACCAGATCCGCGAGGACCTGGAGGAGCAGGGCGTCATCTTCCTGGACACCGACACCGCTCTCAAGGAGCACCCGGAGCTCTTCAAGGAGTACTTCGGCACCGTCATCCCCGTCGGTGACAACAAGTTCGCCTCGCTGAACACCGCCGTGTGGTCGGGCGGCTCCTTCATCTACGTCCCGCCGGGCGTCCACGTGGAGATCCCGCTCCAGGCCTACTTCCGTATCAACACGGAGAACATGGGCCAGTTCGAGCGGACCCTGATCATCGTCGACGAGGGTGCCTACGTGCACTACGTCGAGGGCTGCACGGCCCCGATCTACAAGTCGGACTCGCTGCACAGCGCGGTCGTCGAGATCATCGTCAAGAAGAACGCCCGCTGCCGCTACACGACCATCCAGAACTGGTCGAACAACGTCTACAACCTGGTCACCAAGCGCGCCGTGGCGTACGAGGGCGCGACCATGGAGTGGATCGACGGCAACATCGGCTCCAAGGTGACGATGAAGTACCCGGCCGTCTACCTGATGGGCGAGCACGCCAAGGGCGAGACCCTGTCCATCGCCTTCGCGGGCGAGGGCCAGCACCAGGACGCCGGCTCCAAGATGGTCCACATGGCGCCGAACACCTCCTCCAACATCGTCTCCAAGTCGGTGGCGCGCGGCGGCGGCCGTACCTCCTACCGCGGTCTGGTCGAGATCGGCGAGGGCGCCCACGGCTCGAAGTCCAACGTGCTGTGCGACGCGCTGCTCGTCGACACCATCTCCCGCTCCGACACGTACCCCTACGTGGACGTGCGCGAGGACGACGTGTCCATGGGCCACGAGGCGACCGTCTCCAAGGTCTCCGAGGACCAGCTCTTCTACCTGATGAGCCGCGGTCTGAGCGAGTTCGAGGCGATGGCGATGATCGTGCGCGGCTTCGTCGAGCCGATCGCCAAGGAGCTGCCCATGGAGTACGCCCTCGAACTCAACCGGCTGATCGAGCTCCAGATGGAAGGCGCGGTCGGCTAAGCACCGCCCGCCGTTCGTCAAGCCACTCACGTAAGAAAGCGAGCAGACCGACAGCCATGGCTGAGGCTCAGAACATCCCCGTGGGCTCCACCACCGCGGGCCAGATCGCGGTGGCCGCCGAGTCGACCGTCGCCACCCGCATGAGCGCGCCCCCGTCCTTCGACGTGGCGGACTTCCCCGTCCCCCACGGCCGCGAGGAGGAGTGGCGGTTCACCCCGCTGGAGCGCCTGCGCGGGCTGCACGACGGCACCGCGGTCGCCACCGGCGACGGCGTGAAGGTGGACGTACAGGCCCCCGAGGGCGTCGTCGTCGAGACCGTCGGCCGTGACGACGCCCGGCTCGGCCGGGCGGGCACCCCGGTGGACCGGGTCGCCGCGCAGGCCTGGTCGGCGTTCGAGAAGGCCGGGGTCGTCACCGTCCCCAAGGAGACCGTGCTCACCGAGCCGATCCGGATCGCCGTGCACGGCGAGGGCGGTGTCGCCTACGGCCACCAGGTCGTCGAGCTCGGCGCCTTCGCCGAGGCCGTCGTCGTCATCGACCACACCGGTGACGCCGTGCTCGCCGCCAACGTGGACTTCGTCCTGGGCGACGGCGCCAAGCTGACCGTCGTCTCCGTCCAGGACTGGGACGACACGGCCGTGCACGTCGGCCAGCACAACGCGCTGATCGGCCGCGACGCCACCTTCAAGTCGTTCGTCGTCACCTTCGGCGGCGACCTCGTACGCCTCCACCCGCGAGTCGCCTACGCGGGCACCGGCGGCGAGGCCGAGCTGTTCGGCCTGTACTTCACGGACGCCGGCCAGCACCAGGAGCACCGCCTGCTGGTCGACCACAACACCCCGCACTGCAAGTCCAACGTGATGTACAAGGGCGCGCTCCAGGGCGAGGGCGCGCACGCGGTGTGGATCGGCGACGTCCTCATCGAGGCCAAGGCCGAGGGCACGGACACCTACGAGATGAACCGCAACCTGGTTCTGACCGACGGCGCCCGCGTCGACTCCGTGCCGAACCTGGAGATCGAGACCGGCGAGATCGTCGGCGCCGGGCACGCCAGCGCCACCGGCCGCTTCGACGACGAGCAGCTCTTCTACCTGATGGCCCGCGGCATCCCCGCCGACGAGGCCCGCCGTCTGGTCGTCCGTGGCTTCTTCGCCGGACTGGTCCAGCAGATCGGCGTCGACGACATCGAAGAGCGCCTCCTCGTGAAGATCGACGAGGAGCTGGAGGCGTCGGTCTGATGACGTCGTTCCTGCGCGCCTGTGGGCTGAGCGAGCTGGAGGAGGACACCCCGAAGCGGGTGGAACTCGACGGCACGCCGGTCTCGGTCGTGAAGACCGAGGGGGAGGTGTTCGCGATCCACGACGTCTGCTCGCACGCGAACGTCTCGCTCTCCGAGGGCGAGGTGGAGGACTGCCAGATCGAGTGCTGGCTGCACGGCTCCGCCTTCGACCTGCGCACCGGCAAGCCGTCCGGCCTTCCCGCGACGCGCCCCGTCCCCGTATACCCCGTAAAGATCGAAGGGGACGACGTACTCGTCTCCCTCACCCAGGAGTCCTGAGGCACCCATGGCAACGCTTGAAATCCGAGACCTGCACGTCACCGTCGAGGCCGACAACGCCACGAAGGAGATCCTCAAGGGCGTCGACCTCACCGTGAAGCAGGGCGAGACGCACGCCATCATGGGCCCCAACGGCTCCGGCAAGTCGACCCTCGCCTACTCGCTGGCGGGTCACCCGAAGTACACGGTCACCGGCGGCACCGTCACCCTCGACGGCGAGGACGTCCTGGAGATGTCCGTCGACGAGCGCGCCCGCGCCGGCCTGTTCCTGGCCATGCAGTACCCGGTCGAGGTCCCCGGCGTCTCGGTCTCCAACTTCCTGCGCACCTCCGCCACCGCGATCCGCGGCGAGGCCCCCAAGCTGCGCACCTGGGTGAAGGAGGTCAAGGAGACCATGGAGCGACTGTCCATGGACCCCTCCTTCGCCGAGCGCAACGTCAACGAGGGCTTCTCCGGCGGTGAGAAGAAGCGCCACGAGATCCTCCAGCTGGAGCTGCTCAAGCCGAAGATGGCGATCCTCGACGAGACCGACTCCGGTCTGGACGTCGACGCCCTGCGCATCGTCTCCGAGGGCGTCAACCGCGTCCGCGAGACCGGCGAGGTGGGCACCCTGCTCATCACCCACTACACGCGCATCCTGCGCTACATCAAGCCCGACTTCGTCCACGTCTTCTCCGGCGGCCGCATCGTCGAGTCCGGCGGCGCCGAGCTCGCCGACAAGCTGGAGAACGAGGGCTACGAGGCCTACACGAAGGGTGGCGTATCCGCGTGACACAGTTGCCGGGCCTCCTCGACACCGAGGCGATCCGCAAGGACTTCCCCGTCCTGGACCGACTGATCCACGACGGCAAGAAGCTTGTGTACCTGGACAACGCGGCTACCTCGCAGAAGCCGCGCCAGGTGCTGGACGCCCTGAGCGAGTACTACGAGCGCTACAACGCAAACGTCCACCGCGGTGTGCATGTGCTCGCCGAGGAGGCCACGGCGCTGTACGAGGGCGCGCGCGACAAGGTGGCGGAGTTCATCAACGCGCCGAGTCGCGACGAGGTGATCTTCACCAAGAACGCCTCCGAGTCCCTCAACCTCGTGGCGAACATGCTGGGCTGGGCCGACGAGCCCTACCGCGTGGACCACGAGACCGAGATCGTCATCACCGAGATGGAGCACCACTCCAACATCGTTCCGTGGCAGCTGCTGGCGCAGCGCACCGGCGCGAAGCTGAAGTGGTTCGGCCTGACCGACGACGGCCGGCTCGACCTGTCCAACATCGACGAGATCATCACCGAGAAGACGAAGATCGTCTCCTTCGTGCTGGTGTCGAACATCCTGGGCACGGTCAACCCGGTCGAGGCGATAGTGCGCCGCGCGCAGGAGGTCGGCGCGCTGGTCTGCATCGACGCCTCGCAGGCGGCACCGCACATGCCGCTGGACGTACAGGCCCTCCAGGCCGACTTCGTGGCCTTCACCGGCCACAAGATGTGCGCTCCGACGGGCATCGGGGTGCTGTGGGGACGCCAGGAGCTCCTGGAGGACCTGCCCCCCTTCCTCGGCGGCGGCGAGATGATCGAGACGGTGTCGATGCACTCGTCGACGTACGCCCCGGCGCCCCACAAGTTCGAGGCGGGCACCCCGCCGATCGCCCAGGCGGTCGGCCTGGGCGCGGCGGTCGACTACCTGTCGGCCATCGGCATGGACAAGATCCTCGCGCACGAGCACGCGCTCACCGAGTACGCGGTGCGCCGGCTGTCCGAGGTGCCCGACCTGAAGATCATCGGCCCGACGACGGCCGAGGACCGCGGCGCGGCGATCTCGTTCACGCTCGGCGACATCCACCCCCACGACGTGGGCCAGGTGCTCGACGAGCAGGGCATCGCGGTCCGGGTCGGCCACCACTGCGCCCGCCCGGTCTGCCTGCGCTACGGAATTCCCGCGACCACGCGAGCGTCGTTCTATCTGTACTCCACGCCGGCCGAGATCGACGCTCTGGTCGACGGTCTGGAGCACGTACGGAACTTCTTCGGCTGAGGGGCGTGCTGACAACGTGAAGCTGGACTCGATGTACCAGGAAGTCATCCTGGACCACTACAAGCACCCGCACGGGCGTGGTCTGAGGGATGGCGACGCCGAGGTGCACCACGTGAACCCGACGTGCGGTGACGAGATCACCCTGCGGGTGAAGTACGACGGCACGACGATCAGCGACGTCTCGTACGAGGGGCAGGGCTGCTCGATCAGCCAGGCCTCGGCGTCCGTGCTGAACGACCTCCTCGTCGGCAAGGAGCTGGCCGAGGCGCAGCGGATCCAGGAGACGTTCCTGGAGCTGATGCAGTCCAAGGGCCGTATCGAGCCCGACGACGTGATGGAGGAGGTGCTGGAGGACGCGGTCGCGTTCGCCGGTGTCTCCAAGTACCCGGCCCGGGTCAAGTGCGCCCTCCTGAGCTGGATGGCGTGGAAGGACGCGACGGCCCAGGTACTGGGCGGGGCCGACGCCGAAAGGAAGACGGCATGAGCGAGACCGTTGAGATGAAGCCCGCCTCGGAAGAGGAAGTCCGTGAGGCGCTGTACGACGTCGTAGACCCCGAGCTGGGCATCGACGTCGTCAACCTGGGCCTGATCTACGGCATCCACATCGACGACGCGAACATCGCGACGATCGACATGACGCTGACCTCGGCGGCCTGCCCGCTGACGGACGTGATCGAGGACCAGGCCAAGTCCGCCACGGACGGCCTGGTGAGCGAGCTGCGCATCAACTGGGTGTGGATGCCGCCGTGGGGCCCCGACAAGATCACCGACGACGGTCGCGAGCAGCTCAGGGCGCTGGGCTTCAACGTCTGAGCCGCGCCCGCCGATCTGCGGCGGACCCGCGCTGGTCCCGCACAGTGGCCCCCGGCCTTCCGGCCGGGGGCCACTGGCGTCTCCGCTGTCGTCGCCGCTGTCAGCTCAGGCCGGCCACCAGCCGGAACGTCGCGTCGGCGCGGTAGAGGTCGCTGTTCTGGTACGGGTCCAGCCGTAGCTGGAAGTTCTTGTGGCGCAGGAAACGGCCCGGGTAGTTGACCGCCTCCAGCATCACCGCGCCGGACGCCACGGACGACGTGCGCGGGCAGAAGGTGGCGTCCTTGCGGAAGAGGGACGAGCCGTCGTCGGGCTCGGCGCGCAGGACGAAGTCCCGGTGGCGCAGATAGCCGCCGTCGGCCGTGGCGAAGGAGTAACAGGACGCGTCGGCAAGGCCGTTGACCCGCCTGAAGGCGGCGCCCTGGCGGGGCGAGGGCGAGCCGACCTGATCGAGCTTCACCAGGCTGCCGCTCATCTGCCAGTAGCGGTCGGGGTAGTTGACCGAGCGGACGGCCGTCCAGGGCGTCGACGGCGCGGGCGTGGCGGCCGAACCACCGCTGGAACCGGCGGACTCGGCCGGCTTCGCGGAGGCCGCGGGGCTCGTGCCGTCGGCCGCCGGACCGGTGGGCGTGGATGTCGCGGACGTGGACCCGGCCGTCGTCGACGGGGTGCCCGTCCCGCCGGGCGTCCCGGAGCCGGAGGCGGACGGTGTCGCGAAGGAGATCAGGCCCGGCACCGTCGCCTCGCTCCCCGGCAGGGCGCTCTTCGTCCTGGCTGACGCGTCGTCCGTTTCCTCGTGGGTCACGGTGATCGCGACGACACAGCCGACGATGGTGGATATCGCGAGAGCGCCGGCCAGCCACAGGCGGCGTGTTCCCGGAGCCCGGCTGGTGTCCGGGGCCCAGCCGTTCTCCCAGGGGCGCTGGGAGGGCGGGGACTTGTCTTCTGGCATGCGTGGTTCCTCCGCCGGCGCCCGGGGCGACGGCTTTGACCGTGGTGATGGTGGGGGGTTGAAGCGGTGAAAGAGTAGTGGAGGTACGGGAGTTCGGACACCAGTTTCAGTGAGCGGTTTCCATGGGTTACGGCGACGACGGGTCACCGGGACGGCCGGATCCGGTGGCGCCGGGCCGCCACCGGATCCTCGGGGTCAGGGGGTGATCCGCACGACCTGCGGGTCGTGGTCGCTGGTCTGGTCCGGGAACTCGCTGTTGATGTGCACGATGTCGTAGTCGTGCGCCGTGATCGACGAGCTCACCAGGGTGTGGTCGAGCACCTGCGAGTTGCCGTCGTAGACGTAGGTGTACTGCTGAGCGGCCGGCAGGGTGTCCACCAGGTCGGTCAGCACCCCGCCCTCCAGGTTGGAGACCGCGGTGGAGAACTGGTAGTCGTTCAGGTCGCCGAGCACGACCACGTTCGCGTCCGACTGGGCGGCGAGGACCGAGTCCACGAAGGAGTTCACCACCGAGCCCTGACTGTTCCGCTGGGTCTCGGAGGACCGGGCCGGCGCCTGGTACTGGCTGTGCAGCGAGTAGTCGCCGCCCTTCGACACGAAGTGGTTGGCGATCACGAAGTACTTCTCGCCGGCGAAGGTGAACTCCGCCGCCAGCGGCTTGCGGCTGGCCGACCAGGCGGAGTTGGTGGGCGCGATCCGGCCCGGGTTGTACGTGAGCTGCGCGACCCCGGCGCTCGTCGTCACCGTCTCGGCGGTGGTCGCCGTGGCGCTGCCGCGCGAAGTGAAGCCCACCCGGGCGGAGTTGTAAAGGAACACCTGGCGGATGTTGCCGCCGGTCTCCCCGCCGTCCGTGTCGTTCGCCGGGTTGATCTGGGTGTACGAGTAGGCCGGGCCGCCCGCCGTCCTGATCGCCGAGATCAGGGTGGACAGGGTCGTGGTCGCGGAGACGGTGCCGTCGTCCGTCGCGCCGTTGTTGTCCTGGACCTCCTCCAGGGCCACGATGTCGGGCGACTTGAGGTTGTTCACGATGCCCGAGGCGAGCGCGGTGAACTTCGAGGCGGCGTCGGTCGGGTCGAGGTTCTCCACGTTGTACGTCGCCACCGACAGCTGGCCCGTCGACTGGGCCGTCGTCGTCTCCTTGGCGACACCGCCCGAGGTGAGGGTGCCGAGCGAGGTGGCCTGGAGGGTGTAGCCGCCGTACGCGATGTAGTCGAGGACGCCGGTGGCGCCGGACAGCGTGTCACCCACGGTCGCGGTCGGGAACGCCGACGACAGCAGGGTGCTGATCTGCACCCGGCCGGAGTTCTGGCTGCTGTAGGAGGAGTACAGGGAGCCGCCGCGGGCCGAAGTCACCTGTGCGGGCTTCACGTTGACCCACAGCTCGCTGTACTCGTCGGTCCGGCCGACCACCGGCGCGGAGCCGACGGAGACCCGCATGCCCTCCAGGGACTCGTAGTAGTCCAGGGCGTACGTCGTCGGGGCGAGTGTGAAGGAGTTGATCGAGCCACCGCCGTTGGTGCGCGTGTAGGTCGCCGGGACCGTCGAGTCGCTGATCGTGACGGCCGAAGGGAGCGTGTTCCCCGTCGAGTTGGTGGTCCAGGAGGCGCTGCCCAGCTCGGTGAGCGACTGGCTGCCGGAGGACGAGTCCGGGTAGTACTCCGAGACCTTGCCGGTGACCGTGACGCTGTTGCCGACCGTGGTGCTCGGCGTGGTGGACCCCGTGTAGACGAAGATCGCGTCACTGGTGGCCGCGTTGCCGTCGCCGCTCGCGCTCTGGATCCAGAAGCCGCGCGAGGAGCCGGTGGAGCGGATCGCGGTGACGATGCCGGTCGTGGTGACCGTCGAGCCGTTGTAGGGGGAGATCCGGGTCGAGCCCTGGATCGCGGAGATCGTGTACGTGGCCGCGTGCGCGCTCGCCGGAAGGGCGACGAGCGCCGCCGAACCGAGCAGGCCGGCGGCCAGGGTACGGGTGCCGAGAGCGAGTGTTCTGTTCATGCGCGTCCTTACAACTGTCAGTGGGGTGAACGGAGTTGGTGCGACGGACATGAGCGACTGGTCGTGCAGAGTTCTAGGGGCCCCGCGTTACGCCCCCATGTACGGAACGTGTTCTACGCGTGTCGTCTACGCGCGTCATACGTACGTTGTGGGGCGCCTGTGGAGGGGCTGTCACACGCGCTCGCGCCCAGCGGACGAGGGCGGCCGCGGATCACCGGCGCGGCGATCCGGGTCGGGGGCGGGAAGAGCCTGGCGGGACCGGGTCACCGGCGGCCGGCGCACCCCGTCCGGGGCGTCGTCGCCCGCCACCTGAGATGGCCCCCGCCTGGTTGGCCTCCCGGCCCCCCGGCCGGTTAGGTTTCCCTCATGACCGAAACGACTGCTCCTCGCACCACCGGCGCCGTGGCCGCCGGGCTCGCCACCGTCGCCGCCGACGGCACCGTTCTCGACACCTGGTTCCCCGCGCCCGAGCTGTCCGCCGCACCGGGCCCCGCCGGCACCGAGCGGCTCGACGACGAGCGCACCCGCGAGTTGCTCGGTGAGCACGGCGTCGCCGCCCTCGGCAAGGACGAGGTGCGCGGTGTGGAGATCGTCGCGGTCCGTACGGTCATCTCCTCGCTCGACGACAAGCCGCTCGACACGCACGACGTCTACCTGCGTCTGCACCTGCTCTCGCACCGGCTGGTCAAGCCGAACGAGCAGAACCTGGACGGCATCTTCGGCTTCCTCGCCAACGTCGCCTGGACCTCGATCGGCCCGGTCGCCGTGGACACCCTGGAGACCGTACGTCTGGCCGCCCGCGCGCGCGGCCTGCACCTCGGCGTCTTCGGCGTGGACAAGTTCCCGCGCATGACCGACTACGTGGCCCCGGCCGGCGTCCGGATCGCCGACGCCGACCGCGTCCGCCTCGGTGCCCACCTCGCGGCCGGCACCACCGTGATGCACGAGGGCTTCGTCAACTTCAACGCCGGCACCCTGGGCACCTCCATGGTCGAGGGCCGTATCTCGCAGGGCGTCGTGGTCGGCGACGGCTCGGACATCGGTGGAGGCGCCTCCACCATGGGCACCCTCTCCGGCGGCGGCAAGCAGCGCGTCGCCATCGGCGAGCGCTCCCTGGTCGGCGCCGAGGCCGGTGTCGGCATCGCCCTCGGCGACGACTGCGTGGTCGAGGCGGGCCTGTACCTGACCGCCGGCACCCGCGTCACGCTGCCCGACGGCGAGGTCGTCAAGGCCCGCGAGCTGTCCGGCGCCTCCAACATCCTCTTCCGCCGCAACTCGGTCACCGGCACGGTCGAGGGCCGCCCGAACAACGCGGAATGGGGCGGCCTGAACGAGGTCCTGCACAGCCACAACTGATCAAGGGCGGCCGTGAGCTGCGGCCGCCTGTCCGATCACCGCTCCGACCTGCTGCCGAGCTGTCGGCACCCGTCGACGCCGGTCACCATCGAGCGCCCTTCCACGGCCCCAGGACGGCCCGGGAGGGCGCTCGTGCGTGAGCACCGCAGTGTGTTCCCGCAGGACAGGCGGATGACTTGCCTGGGACAGGCTGTCGGGACGCTTCTTCTTGCCCGTGGTTCCTGTCGGTTTTCGCCGCGATCTTCGTCTCGATCGTGACCAGCTCCAACCTCCAAACGCCCGACGACTTCGAGACCGCGGCGAACGTCGACGCCGGCTACAGCCTGGTCCGAATAGCCCTGGCCGTCCTACTGAGCGCGTTCGCCGTGCAGTTGACCCTTGGGCTGAACAAGCTGCTGGCCACGCCGCAGACGATGGACGTGGCCGACCGGCCCGTCGAGCTGCAGACCGTCGACGAGGGGTGACGTGCCACGGCCGGCCTCGGCGCCGAGGGGGCGGCAAGCTCCGTGACGTCCCTCTGCCCGACCCAGTGACAGAGGCGCTACCAGGGCAGATCAAGCCGTCCCGCCCGTGGAGAACAAGCTCCCGTGGATGCGGGCGAACGGCCGGCCGGTAACCCGGCGCCTCATCTTCACGGCCCCAGCGGTGGGCTGGTGCGCCTGGTGGTCGTCGTCGGTCGTCATCGGCCACTGTTGAGCGACCTCGGACGACCAGAGCAAGCCGGGACGGCCGTACCGTAACGACGGTGCCTGAGCCCTCAGCAGCGGCCTTGGTTGACGCTCACCAACCACGCTCGCGGGCCATGGTGATGAGCGTTTCGGCTTCGGCGGAGCGCTCGGCCAGTTCGCCGGCGGTGCGGATCCGCTCTTCGGTCATGCCGCGCTTCACCAGTTGGGTGGATCCGTGGATCCCGTCTCCGTTGCCGTGGTCGAGCATGGTCAGGAACCATCGCACGACCTGGACCGGGTCCGGCGCCGTTCCCGAGCCACCGCGGTACCAGCAGGCGGCGGCGAACATCGAACCCGAGTGGCCTCGCTCCGCGGCATGCAGGTACCAGCTCAGCGCTTCGGCGTCGTCGTCGATCGCGGCGAGGCGATCCCCGAGTACGGCGGCGGCGTGTGTCAGGCCCCCCTTCGACAGCTTGGCGCAGCAGACGCAGGCCCTCGTCAGACCGGCGGCAGGCACGTTGCTCTCCGCCGAGAGCTGGTGTTCGACTGCGGTGGGCGGAAGGACACGCTTCACTTGAGTCGTGGAACTCGTCGAGGGGCCGATCGACTGGAGCCCGGAGCTGCATGCTGCCGGCACCCAGTCCCGCATGCAGCGCTGCACTTGGGGTTCTCCTTGCGCGCGTAAGGCGCGATGGAGTGTGCGGGTCAAGGACAAGGGCGGTGAGAGCTGGTGGGCTGTCTGCGAAGAGCACCGCGCATCGTCAGCGGTCTTGAACGTCGGCTCCCGGTGACCGTCCGCACAGTCACGACTGATCACCGCACCCGCGCGAGCGCCCTTCCGCCCCCCTCGGGGAGCGGGAGGGCGCTCTCGTCACTCCGGCAGTCCGGCCGCGAAGCGGGCCAGCGCCGCGAAGTCGTCCGCCCGCAGCCCGATCCGCGGGTCGACGTGGTGCAGCAGGGCGGGGCCGGGATGGTGGGCGGTCACGTACGCGTCGTCGGCCTGGCTCTGCTCGTCGTCCACCCAGGCGAAGGGGCGGCCCTCGGCGTACGCCACGATCGCCTCGGTCTTCCAGTGCACCCCGTCGGGCCGCTCCGCGAACAGCCCGGCGCCGAAGTCGACGTACGGCAGTGCGGGCAGTCCGATGACCGGTGCGATCCAGCGGTTCGCCTCGTCCATCCAGGTCGTGGCCCAGCACAGTTCGAACGGCAGGGCGAGCAGCGCCGCGCCGTGCTCCGGGTTCAGCCAGACCCGCAGTGGCCTGCCCGGCCGTACGGCGGCACGGATCGTCGTGTAACCGGCGGGCCGCCGCTGCGCCTGCGCCGCGTACGGATTGAGCGGGCCGTCGACGTCGAGGAAGAGCAGAGGGCGGCTCATCCGGTCACCGTACGACAGCGGGGGCGAGGGGCGCGCGGACGTTTTCGGCGGGCGCGGACCTCGAACCCGTACCCGATGACCGGCCCTGACCGGACTCGTACCACCGGCCCTGACCGGACTCGTACCACCGGGCCGGTCCTGGCCGGACCTCGTACCCCCCCAGGACCCGGCCCTTCGCGGGTCAGTCGGCGACGAGGCGTCCGTACTCCGCCAGCAGGCCGTCGACCGCCGCGCGGCTCGCGGGTCGCAGCGGTGCGCGGACCGGGCCGGCGGGCCGGCCGAGGGCGCCCAGGAGCCCCTTGGCGGTGACGGCGCCCGGCAGGCCCGAGGCCATCATCGACTCGATGAGGGGGACGGCCTGTCGCTGGAGCCGGGCCGCCCCGCCGGTGTCGCCCGCGTCGAACGCGTCCAGTACCGAACGGAGGTGGCGCGGGACGACGTTCGCGACCGTGCTGACGTATCCGGCGGCTCCCACCGCGTACAGGGCGAGGTTGTGTTCGTCGCAGCCCGCGTAGTACGCCAGGTCCGTGCGGGACAGCACCTTCTGGGTGCCGAGGAAGTCGTACGAGCAGTCCTTGACCGCGACGATCCGCGGGTGTTCGGCGAGACGGATCATCGTGTCGGGCTCGATACGGGTGCCGGTGCGGCCGGGGATGTCGTACAGCACGACCGGCAGGCCGACGGCGTCCGCCACCTCCCTGAAGTGTTCCTCGACCGCGTCCTGCGGGGGCCTGCTGTAGTAGGGGGTGACCACCAGCACCGCGTCCGCGCCGGCCTCCTCCGCCGCCCGGGCGAGTTCCACGGTGTGCCGGGTGTCGGAGGTGCCCACACCGGCGAGCAGCGGCACCCGGTCGCCCACCGCCGCCCGGACGGCTCTGATCAGCGCCGACTTCTCGGCGTCCGTCGTGGTCGGCGACTCGCCCGTGGTGCCGGACAGGACGAGCCCGTCGCAGCCCTCCGCCATCAGGTGTCCGGCCAGCCGCTGTGCACCGTCGAGGTCGAGCGCGCCCGCCTCGGTGAACGGCGTGACCATGGCGCAGAGGGCGCGGCCGAAGGGCGGGGCGGAGGAACCGGTGTGCGTCATGGGACCAGTCTCGGCAGGGCGATCGTGTAGATCCACTTAATTCTTCTGCGAGGTATCGGTAAGGATCACTGAGAGATTGAGGGGGCCGAGCGGCGCCGACCTCCTTGTCCCGTCACCTCGCCGTTGCACCCGGGGGCCCGGCGGCGGGCGCGGCCGGCTCGGCCGGGCGAGGCACTGTGTCCCCTTCGGGCCTTCATGGGCCACTATGGCCATGACGGTCACAGAACCCTGTCATGGGAGGCGTCATGAAACTCGGCAAGGCACTCGCCACCGGTGTCGCGCAGGAGCAGCCGCAGATCCGCCCGGACGAACTCGAACTCCCCCGCGAGGCAGTGGACGTGGAAGCCGCCGCCACCGCCCCCGTGCTCGCTTCCGCCACCCCCGTGTCCGCGCCCGCGCCCGAAGAGGTGCCGGCCGCCCGATGAGGCTGCGGCTTCCGGCGGAACGTCCGACGGAGGCGCCGACCGGATTCAAGATCGCCCACCCGGTGCTGTCCCAGGACGGCACCCGGGCCGGGTTCACCGGTGTGTCGCTCGGCGGCGCGCTGCCGTACGCGGTCGTGGCCGACGCGTCCTGCGCCTACGGACTGCGGCACCGGGCGCCGCACCGGCGCTGCGACTGCGGCTTCCACTGCGTGCACGACCGTACGACGGCGGAGGCGCTGCTGTGCACGGCCGAGCACCGGGCGGCCGTGCTGCTGGAGGTCTCCGTGCTGGGCGCCTACATCCGCTTCGAGCGCGGCTTCCGCTACGCCCGCCAGCGGGTGCGTGCGGCGACGGTCGGACCGTGCGTCTGCGGTACGGCCGCGGCCGCGCTCGCCGACGCGGGGTGGGGCAGGCCAGGCTGGTCGGCCCTGGCGCCCGCCTGCGCGGCCTGTGTGCGCGGCCGTACGTCCTTGTCGCTGGCGGCGTTCGCCCGGCTGGCCGGGGACGGACTGCGGGTCGTGGCGGGCGGCGGCGGCCCCTGGGGCGGCTCGGGGTCCGGTGGCCCGGCATCTGCGGCGGGCCACGGCGCCCCGGCCGGTCCCGGTGTGCGCGACGGCGCCGGACCCGCGGTGCGCGCGGACCTCGGTGTGCCCGAACTCGTCGCCGAGGCGGCCCTGTTGCAGGCCCGCCTGGACTGGTTCCAGACCCAGCTGGCCCGGCTGGGCGAGCCAGGGGCCGGCGGAGCGGCACGGGAGTAGGGCGGGGTGGCACGGGTGGCACGGGTGGCACGGGTGGCACGGGTGGCGCAGGGGCGCTGCGGTCCGGTCCGGGGCGACCGGGCCGGATCCCGGGGCGAGCCGTCACGCCGGTCCTGGGTACCCGAGGCGAAGTGGTCCCGGGAAGGGGCCGGAGCGAGGGGACCGGGCCGGGGAGGCCAGTGAGACGGGGGAGGACAGGGAGAGGTGCCTCCATGACTACGCGCAGGACGAGGCGCGGGACGACGCAAGGCCCGGCCGGGACCGGAGCCGGAATCGGAGTCGACGCCTGGGCTGACGGGGTCGCCGTGCCGTGCCGCCGGACACGGCGGGCCGGGGGCCGGTTCGGGCGCTTCCTGCGGGAGGCGGTGGCGAGGGCGGACGTCGGGGGCCGGGCCGGGGCGCGTGCCGCCGACCTCGGGGACCGGGCCGGTGCGCTGACCGTCCAGTTGCGCGGCGGTGCCGTCGAGGCCGGGCAGGGCGTGCGCGGTGCGGTGGCGGGCGCCGGGCGCGGCGCGCGGGACGCGGTCGCGCGCGCGGGGCACAGTCTCCGGGACACGGGGACCCGGGCGGGCCGTTCGGCTGAGCATGTGCTCCCGGTGCCGTCGGGTACCGCGGCGCGGGCCGGACCGCGGCACCCCCTGCCGGTGCTGATCGCCGGCGCGGCGGGGGCCGCGACCGTCACGGCCGCGGTGTCGCGACGACTGCGGGAACGGCGCCGACGACAGCAGGGGGCACGGCAACAGGGCACACAAAAGCAGAGCGCGCAGAGCGCAAGGAAGCAGAGCGCAAGGAAGCAGAGCGCGCGAAAGCGGAGCGCACGGCACGAGTGACTTCAGCGACTTCAGTGGCTTAAGTGATCTCGGTGATCTCGGTGATCTCGGTGATCTCGGTGATCTCGGTGATCTCGGTGATCTCGGTGATCTCGGTGATCTCGGTGACGTCAGTGGGGTCACGGCACCAGCGCTCGCGGCAACGGCACTCGCGCGGCGGGTGACCGCGGGACGCTACTCCACCGAACAATCCACCCTCCTGGACAGAAAAACTGTTCGGTGAGAGCCTGGACGCATGTTGGACGTCACCGTGATCGAGGACTCCGAGGCCGCAGCCGTCTCCCTGGATCCCATCAGAGCCAGGCTGCTCGCCGAACTGGCCGCGGGCCCCGCCTCGGCCACCATGCTGGCCGGCCAGGTCGGGCTGCCCAGGCAGAAGGTGAACTACCACCTCAAGGCCCTGGAGCGGCACGGCCTGGTGGAGCTGGCCGACGAACGCCGCAAGGGCAACGTCACCGAGCGGCTGATGCGCGCGACGGCGGCCTCGTACGTGATCTCGCCGCTCGCGCTCGCCGCCGTGCAGCCGGATCCGGACCGCTTCCGCGACCAGTTCTCCGCGCGCTGGCTGCTGGCCCTCGGCGCCCGGCTGGTCCGCGACGTCGGCTCGCTGATCACCGGCGCCGCGCGGGCGCGCAAACGGCTGGCGACCTACGCGCTGGACGGCGAGGTGCGCTTCGCGTCCGCCGCCGATCGGGCAGCGTTCGTCGAGGAGCTCACGGCGGGGGTCAGCGCCCTGATCCGCAAGTACGACGCTCCGGAGGCCGAGGGTGGCCGTGATCACCGGATCGTGGTGGCCCTCCACCCCACGCTCAAGGACCCGCGGTCCGTCGCCGGGACCGACGCCCGGCCGTCCGCCGCCCCACCGGAACTCGACCAGTAGGAGCCAGGAGCCAGTCATGTCCAAGGAATTCGAGATCGTCCGCGAGTTCGAGGTCGACGCCACGCCGGAGGAGGTGTGGGAAGCCATCACGCATGGCACCGGCGGCTGGCTGTGGCCGATGGAGTTCGACGGCGAGAGCGGCATCGGCCCCTTCGGGTCCACGCTCACGAACTGGGATCCGCCGCACCGCCTCACCTCGCGCACCGAGGACGTCCGCTTCCCGACCCAGAGCCTGAACCAGCTCGACCACACCATCGAGCCGCGTGACGGAGGCCGGCGGGCCTGGGTGCGGTACGTGCACAGCGGGATCTTCACCGACGACTGGGACAACCAGTACGACGGCGCGAGCAAGCACACCGACTTCTATCTGCACACCCTGCGCGAGTACCTGACGCACTTCGCGGGCCGCCCGGTCGCCTTCGCGACGCTCCACGGGCCCGGCGCGTCCACGGCCGCCGACGCGTTCGACGCCGTGGGGCGGGCCCTCGGCCTCGCCGACGACACGGCGCAGGGTGCGCGGGTGACGGTCCGGGGGCCGGCCGGGCGGGAGCTGGACGCCGTGGTCGACTACCGCAACCCGTACTTCCTGGGGCTGCGCACGGACGGCGCCCTGTTCCGTTTCTTCGGGCGCAACCACTGGGGCGCGCCGGTCGGCATCTCCGTCCACGACTTCACGCCGGGTGCCGACCCCAAGGCGGACGAGACCGCCTGGCAGGGCTGGCTCGACGGGGTGTTCGCCCGGTCCTGAGCGGCAGCCCTCGCGGACCACGGCCGGACCGGCCCGGGGCTCGGGACCGGCCCGGGGCTCCGGGTCGCGCCCGGAGCCCGTACGCGGTCGTACGGGTTCCGGGCGCGCCCCCGTGTTTGGTGCGGTGAGCGGATGTCCGCATAGTATCTACGCGCGTCAATGCCCTCCCCGTCCAAGCCGGTTGCCGGGAATTCGGCCAAGTGCGGCCACCGGTGGGCAGATGAACCGGGCGGCATGGGTGGAAATCCGTCTAGGCTGAGTGGTCGAACCGAGACGCGTACGGCCACGGCCGTGATGCGTACGGCCGCCAAGGCGTCCTAGGAGAACCAGCCCATGTCAGCAAGCCCCAGCTCCTCCCTGCCGCCGGTGCGGCTGCATCCCGAAGCGGAGCTGGCGCGGGACGCCCTGTCCACGCCGTTGCTCTCGCGGGCCGCGCGGCTCGCCCGCTGGGCCGGTCCCGAGACCCGGGTCGAGGCCGGGGGCGTACTCGTCGAGGAGCAGCTGCCAGCGGCCGCCGAGGTCCTCGGCCTGACCGGTGACGACGCGGCCGCCCTGGCGAGCGAGGCCTGGCGGATCGCCGTGGACGCCGGACTCGTCGAGGTCGTGGACGAGGAGGCCGGCACCGTGGCCGCGGGCGAGGAGCTGGGCCTGCTGTTCGGCGGCTCGCCGCGCGACGTGCTCGACGTGTGGCTGGCCGCGCTGGAGGCGGTGCTGGCCGACGCGAGCGTCCCCGACCTGGACGAACTGATCGAGGCGATGGACGAGGGCGGCGAGGTCGACCTCTCCCGGCTGGACTGGGACGCCGAGGCGGAGGCCGAGTTCCTCGACGGCGTCCTCGGCAATCTCTACCTGCTCACGGTGAGCGAGGACGGACCCGGCGACGGCCCCGTACCGCTTCCCGCGCTCGCCGCGTCGATGATCGTGCCCGACGGCTCGCGCGAGCCCACCAACGACATGCTGGAGCAGGTCTCCGACGCCATGATGCGGCTGGACGAGCAGTTCCGGCTGCTGGAGCCGGTGGGGCTGGTGGACTACCGGCCGGTCGACGAGGCGCTGATGACGGACGCCGACGACACGGCCGCGCAGCCCTCGGCCTCGGTCGACGACACCGACGTCGCCCGCTACGGCATGGTCCGCCTCACCCCTCTGGGCTGCTACGGACTGCGCGCGCGGCTGCTGGACGCCGGCTTCGCGGCCCCGGCCGTGGGGGAGCTGTCCGACAAGGGCGCGGACGCGCTGCTCGACGGCACGGCCGCCTTCCCCCCGGCGGCGGCGCACGCCGAGACCCGGACCTGGCTCGCGCAGCGCGAACCTCTCGCCGCCGCGCACGAGTTGCTCGCGGCGGCGCGCGGCACCGACGACGGCGCACCCCTGCGGCGGCTGCGCTGCCAGCAGGCGCTGTCCCTGGTCGGCCCGGAGGCCGAACCGGCGCTGCGTGACGTGCTGGACGACGCCGAACTCGGCGGGCTCGCCCGGGTGTGGCTGAGCGAGCACGGGGTCGCCGACGTGCCCGTGCCGTCCCAGGCCATGGTCTTCTGGCTCACCATCGACACGGTCGCCGCACAGCTGGCGGCCGAGGGCAACTCCGAGGAGCTCCAGGCCCTCGTGGAGGGACTCGCGGAGCAGCACAGCGGTTTCTTCGCGGCCGCCTGGCGGGTGGACCACCCGGCCACGGCGGACGTGCTGGACGCGATGGGGCGCCTGCACCCGGACAAGAAGGTGGCCAAGGAAGCCCGGAAGGCGGCGTTCAAGGCGCGCTCGCAGCAGGGGTGAAGCCGCCCGGCAACGGTGCCGACCGAGGCAGTCCGGTGCCGACGCGGAAGCTTTCCGCGCCGGCGACGGCCGCACGGCGTTTCTTTGCCTCCTGTGGGGGAGGTCCGTACGGATTCATGGAACAGAGTCCGCATCGGACCACCGGTGTTCAACTCCCGTTCAGGCGAAAGCGGGACGGTTTCGCCGACACCGCGCTCGGCCACCCTCCACGGCAATCCACCGTCACAGGAGACACCATGTCGCTCACCCGCAGGGACTTCGCCAGGAAATCCGCGATCACCGGTGCCGGGGTCGCACTGGCGGGCAGCGTCGGCGCGCTGGCCACCGCGCCGAACGCCCTCGCGTCCACGGACACCGAGAGCGTGGGGGAGGAGTCGGCGCACGGGCACCACGGCGTCGGCTACGGACCGCTGATCCCCGACCCGGACGGACTCCTGGCCCTGCCGGCCGGATTCAAGTACCGCGTCATCACCTACAGCGGCCGCACCAAGCTGGAGTCCGGCGAGTTCACCCCCTCCAACCACGACGGCACCTCCACCTTCGACGGCCCCCGCGGTACGACCCTGCTGGTCAACAACCACGAGCTGGCCGGCCCGCGCGCCAACTGGCCGCACCCGGTGCCGCTCACCGAGGGCCTGGTCTACGACCCGGCGGCGGCCGGCGGCTGCACGGTCGTCGAGATCCGCCCCGGCGGCCATGTCGCCGAATGGGTCGGCATCGCCGGCACCGCCACCAACTGCGCCGGCGGCAACACCCCTTGGGGCACCTGGCTGACCTGCGAGGAGACCGAGGACCGCGCCGGGACCAACGGTTTCACCAAGGACCACGGCTACGTCTTCGAGGTCGACCCCGCCGACCGCCGCGCCAACCGCGCACCCAAGCCCATCAAGGCGCTCGGCCGCTACGCCCACGAGGCCGTCGTCGTCGACCCCAAGCGCGGCCACCTCTACCTCACCGAGGACGCGTCCAACCCCAACGGCCTGCTGTACCGCTGGACCCCGCCCGAGGACCACTGCCACGGTCACGGCCGGCTGCGCGGCCTCGGCGACGACGCGGGCACCCTCCAGGCCTTCAAGTGCTTCGACTCCGGCGGCAGGTTCGTCGACGACCTCTCCCGCGCCACCAAGATCGGCACGGTGTACGGCGTCGACTGGGTCGACGTGCCCGACCGTGACGCGAAGACGGTCTCGGTGCGCAAGCAGTTCGCCGCCGGTGAGGTCACCCGCGCCCGCAAGCTCGAAGGCATGTGGTGGGGCGACGGCGGCACGTACATCGTCTCCTCCTACGCCCGTACCGAGAGCCCCGTCCAGCACGACGGCGCGGTCTGGTTCTACGACCCCAAGCGGCGCACCCTCACCCTGAAGGTCCTGCTCGGCGTCAACCCCGACCCGTCCGTCGACGGCGCCTTCGACGGCCCCGACAACATCACCGTCTCCCCGTACGGCGGTCTCGTCATCGCCGAGGACGGCGAGGGCGTCCAGCACCTGTTCGGCGCGACCGACAGCGGCCGTACGTACCCCATCGCCCGTAACGAGCTGAACATCGGCACGGCGGAGAAGCCCGAATACAGCGAGTTCACCGGCGTCACCTTCTCGCCCGACGGCAGGACGCTCTTCGCCAACATCCAGACCCCCGGCATCATGCTGGCCATCACCGGGCCCTGGAAGCGGCAGAAGCGCGGCTAGTTAATTCGCTCGCCCGTCCCGCGGTACGCCTCCTAGAGTGATGCATGTCCAGGTGCGAAGGCAGGACCTACTTCCACTCATAATGGGGCGGCCGCGGGTTCGAGTCCCGCCATCGGTACAACAGGCCGGTGTAGCTCAGGGGTTAGAGCACCTACGTCGGTTCCGCCGGCTTCGATCTCTGGACACCACAACTTCATGCACCTCCCGGTGCGCGGGCTGCGGCTACTTCTCTTTCAAAGAATCCATGCCGCAGCCGACTTGATCTCGGGAGGCGCGGCTCAAGGTGGGTGCCCGGTGCGCGGACAGCGGATACTTCGGGAACTGGTGGGGTTGCATGCCTCGTGCGGGTTCGAATCCCGTCATCGACTTCGGGTCGGTGTGGCGGAAACGGAAGACGCGCCAGTTGATAAGCGCCGCCGTCGAATTCGACCTCGGACACCTTCCTTCTGCCGTGCCTCCCTCCGGAACCCGACTGGAAAGTCGGGCAGGAATTCGGGGGAATTCACCATGGCGCGATTCAACATCCGTACCGCGAAGGCGCAGCCCACCTCGCGGGTGACATCCACGGGCCGGGTGCTGCGCACCCATCAGGGCGGCCGCGGCCAGGAGCGCGACGCGCGCTCCGAGCTCTTTCTGCTCGCGCTGTCCAACTTCGTCTCCCAGCAGACCTTCTACGAGACCGGTGCCGACCGCGACGACCGGTTCGCCCGGCTGGTGCACGAACTCGCCGTCACCGATCCCGAGTGGACGGCCGGCCTGCTCGGCTGGTTGCGCGGGGAGGGCAACATGCGTACCGCCGCGATCGTGGGCGCCGCCGAGTACGTGAAGGCGCGGCTGGACGCCGGGGCGGCCGACGGTCCCTCGAACCGGCAGGTCGTGGCCGGTGTGCTCCAGCGCCCGGACGAGCCCGGCGAGCTGCTCGCCTACTGGACCTCGCAGTACGGCCGCAACGTCCCGAAGCCCGTCAAGCGCGGGATCGCCGACGCCGTACGACGCCTCTACAGCGGCAAGTCGCTGCTGAAGTACGACACCGCGTCCAAGGGATACCGCTTCGGCGACATCCTCAACCTGGTGCACGCGGCACCGGACCCCGGCAAGCCGTGGCAGGGCGACCTGTTCCGGTACGCGCTGGACCGGCGCCACAACCCGGACACGGCCGTCGTCCCCAAGTCGCTGCCCGTGCTCGCCGCCCACCGCGACCTGATGGCGCTGCGGCCCGCCAAGCGGCGCAAGGTCGTGACCGGAGCGCAGGGGGCGCAGCGTCTGGCGGAGGCCGGGATGACCTGGGAGGCGCTGGCCGGCTGGCTCCAGGGCCCGATGGACAAGGCGGCCTGGGAGGCCGTCATCCCCTCCATGGGTGTCATGGCGCTCGTCCGCAACCTGCGCAACTTCGACGAGGCCGGTGTCGGTGACGAGGTGGCGGCCCGGGTCGCCGCGAAGATCAGTGACCCGGCGGAGGTCGCGCGTTCGCGGCAGTTCCCCTTCCGCTACCTCGCGGCCCACCAGCACGCGCCGTCGCTGCGCTGGGCGTACCCGCTGGAGCAGGCGCTCGGCCACTCGCTGGCCAACGTGCCCGCGCTGCCCGGGCGGACCCTGGTCCTCGTGGACCGTTCGGGCTCGATGTTCTACTCGCGGCTGTCGGAGCGTTCCGAGCTCACCCGGGCCGACGCGGCGGCGGTCTTCGGCACGGCGCTCGCGCTGCGGGCGGCGGACGCGGACCTCGTCGAGTTCGGCACCACCAGCAAGCGGGTGGAGTTCGGCGCGGGCGAGTCCGTGCTCAAGGTCATCGGACGGTTCGGCGACCTGGGCGGCACCAACACGACCGAGGCGGTCCGCACGCACTACAAGAAGCACGACCGGGTCCTCATCGTCACGGACGAGCAGGCCGCGTACAGCCACTACGGCGACCCGACCCAGCAGGTGCCGGCGCACGTTCCGGTCTACACGTGGAACCTCGCCGGTTACCGCGCGGGCCACGGCCCCTCGGGGAAGGGCAACCGGCACACCTTCGGGGGGCTCTCGGACGCGGCCTTCCGGGTGGTTCCGCTGCTGGAGAAGGCGCGGGACGCGGACTGGCCGTGGGCGCAGGCCGGCTGAGGTCCGAGGCCTCGGGGCGGCAGCCTTCGGGGCCGAGCCGTGGGCGCGGCCCGTACTCCGGTACGGGCCGCGTTCCCGCGTGTGCCGGGTCCGGCCGGAAGCCGCCGCCCGAAGGATCTTCTAGGCGCCGCGCTCGTGGCGGGCGCCGGTGATCACGAACGCCGACACCAGCAGCGCGGTCAGTGCGATCAGCGCGCCCGCGCCGAACGCGTCGGCCGCGCCCTCGGTGAGGACGGCGGCGGGCGAGCCGGTCGTGTGCCGGGTCGCCGTGCCGAACACCGTGACCAGGACGGACAGTCCGAGGGTGCCGCCGAGCCACTGGAAGGTCTGGAGCAGCCCGGAGGCGGCGCCCGCCTCGTGCGGTGCGACGCCCGCGAGGATCGTCACGTTCAGCGGCATGAAACTCAGGCCGACGCCCACGCCGATCAGCAGCAGCGGCCCCAGCAGCCCGGCCGCGTAGCCGTCACCGGGGTGCAGCCGCCACAGCCATCCGGCCGCCACGATGATCAGGGACATGCCGGTGAGCAGGACCGGCTTGGCGCCGAAGCGGGCCAGCAGCCGGGGCACGAAGCGCACGGTGGTGAACATCGCCAGGGTCATCGGCAGAAAGGCGAACCCCGCCCGCAGCGGGCTGTAGCCGAGGACCTGCTGGCTGATCAGGGTGAGGAAGTAGAAGGCGCCGAACATGCCCGCGGGCAGCAGCAGCACGCCCGCGTAGCCGCCGGAGCGGTTCCTGCTCGCGAACAGCCGCAGCGGCAGGACCGGTTGCGGGGCGCGGGCCTCGATCAGGATGAAGCCGGCCAGCAGGGCCGCCGCCGCGCCGAAGCCGAGCTGTGCCCGAGGGTCGCTCCAGCCGTCCGAGGAGACCCGGATGAACGCGTAGACGAGGCCGGACATCCCGGCCGTGCCGGTCAGCGCGCCCGCCGTGTCGAAGCGGCCCGCGTGCCGGGGGGTCTCTGTCACGAAGCGGGGGAGGGCCACGGCGACGCCGATGCCGATCGGCACGTTGATCACCAGGGCCCAGCGCCAGGAGGCCCAGGAGGTGAGCAGGCCGCCGAGCAGCAGACCCACGGAGGCGCCGATGCCCGCCATGGAGGAGTAGACACCCAGGGCGTGGTGCCGGCGCGGGCCCTCCGGGAAGTTGGTGGTGATCAGTGCCAGGGTGCTGGGGGCGATCAGTGCGGCGCCGACGCCCTGGAGCGTGCGCGCGGCGGTCAGCCAGAGGCTCTCGCCGGCGAGACCGCCCAGCAGCGAGGAGGCGGCGAAGACCAGGACGCCCACGGTGAGGGTGCGGCGCCGTCCCGCGATGTCGCCGATCCGCCCGCCGAGCAGCAGCAGGCCGCCGAAGGCGAGGGTGTAGGCGTTGAGCACCCAGGACAGGCCGGTGGGGGAGAAGCCGAGGTCCCGCTGGATGTCGGGGAGGGCGACGTTCACCACGGTGGAGTCGACACCGACCATGAGATAGGAGGTGACGATGACGAGGAGGGCAGTGCTTGCTCGGGCGGTCCCCCCGGGTAAGGCGGACGCCTCGGCGGCTTCCGGGCGGGCGGACGGTGCGGGAGGGGTGGACGGGGTGGACATGGGGCACTCCCTGTCTGGTGTCCCCGGGTGATGTGATGGACCATGCGGGCAGCACGGACTGCCCGCAGAGATAAGCGGGGACTGTCTCCGTTTAGTGCTCGTCAAGATACGGAGAGAGTCCCCGGTTTGCAAGGAGTGACGGGATGACGCAGGTCAAACCCATGCGCGCGGACGCTCGGCGCAACTATGAGCGGTTGCTGAAGGTGGCGGCCGAGGCCTTCGCCGAGCACGGGGAGCGCGCGTCGCTGGACGACATCGCCAAGCGGGCCGGCGTCGGTTCCGGCACGCTCTACCGCCACTTCCCGACGCGGCAGGCGCTGCTGGAGGCCGCGTACGTGGACCGCATCGAGGCACTGGCGGTGCGGGCCGGTGAACTCGCCGACGAGCTGCCCCCCGGCGAGGCGCTGGTGGAGTGGCTGAACGAGCTGTGTGTCGGCACGATCCAGGTGCGCGGCATGAAGGCCCTGCTGGGCTCGGCCGTCACGGACGGCAGCGTGGCCGCGGTGACCGCGTGCGCCACCTCCATGAAGGGCGCGGCGGCGCGGCTGGTCGAGGCCGCGCAGGAGGCGGGGGCGCTGCGGCGGGACGTCGAGCCGATCGACGTGCTGCGGCTGGCCCACGGCGTGGCGACGGCATCGGAACTGGCCAACGGGCAGGGGGAGTCCATCCGCCGGTACGTCGCCCTGCTGACGGAGGGCTTGCGGGCGTAGCCGGGAGGGTGGGCGGTGGAGGGGCTCGTACGACCTCTGCCGAGCCCCTTGCCGCCGTGCGTGCCCCGTGCGGGGCCGGAACGTCTACAGGGCCTCGGCCGCCGGCTTGACCATGTTCCGTACCGTGCGTGCCTTGACGAAGTCGCCCATGGCGGTCATCTCCCACTCGCCGGAGAACTGCTTGATCAGCTTCGCCATCAGCACGCCCGTCTGCGGCTCGGCGTTGGTGAGGTCGAAGCGGACGAGTTCCTCGCCGGTGGCGGCGTCCAGCAGCCGGCAGTAGGCCTTGGCGACCTCGGTGAACTTCTGGCCGGAGAACGAGTTGACCGTGAAGACCAGACCGGTGACCTCCTGCGGCAGACGGCCGAGGTCGACGACGATCACCTCGTCGTCACCGCCGCCCTCGCCGGTCAGGTTGTCGCCGGAGTGCTTGATGGCGCCGTTGACGATGGAGAGCTTGCCGAAGTAGCAGCTGTCGATGTGGTTGCGCTGCGGGCCGTACGCGATGACCGAGGCGTCGAGGTCGATGTTCTTGCCGCGGTACGCCGGTTCCCAGCCGAGGCCCATCTTGACCTGGGAGAGCAGCGGGCGGCCGTTCTTGACCAGGGAGACGGTCTGGTTCTTCTGGAGGCTGACCCGGCCCTTGTCGAGGTTGATCTTCCCGGTGCCGGGCGGGGCCGCGGGCGGCGCCGGGGGAGCGGGCGGGGCGGGCGGGGCGCCCCAGGGCTGCGCGGCGGGCGGCGGCGGGGCGGCCGGCTGCGCGGGCACGGGCGGGGTGACCGGCTGGGCGGGCGGGGCGGCCGCGGCGGGCTCCTCGACCGACACGCCGAAGTCGGTGGCGATGCCGGCCAGCCCGTTCGCGTACCCCTGGCCGACCGCGCGTGCCTTCCAGGCGCCGTTGCGCAGGTAGACCTCCACGACCACCAGGGCCGTCTCGGTGCCGAGCTGCGGCGGCGTGAACGTGGCCAGGACGCTGTTGTCGTCGGCGTTGCGGATCGTGGCCGTGGGCTCGATGCCCTGGAAGGTCTGGCCCGCGGCGTCCGGACTGGCGGTGATGACGATCTTCTCGATGCCCGGGGGCACCGCGGAGGTGTCGACCGTGATCGCGTCGGGGGCCGCGCCACCGCCGGAGCGGTAGGTCACGCCGGGTCCGCTCGGCTGGTTGTAGAAGATGAAGTCGTCGTCGGAGCGCACCTTGCCGTCGGCGGTGAGCAGCAGGCCCGATACGTCGAGCCGCACCGGAGCGGCCACGTCCACCGTCACGCGGGCGGCGGACAGGGGGATGTTCGAGCCAGGCGTCATAGCTGTCATGCCGGGTGAACGAGCGGACCCGCTTTACCGTTCCCTTACCTGAAGGCCAATCGAGTAGGGCGTTTCCCGGTCAGTACGGCCAGATCGGCGGATCGCTGACGAAGTGGCCGCCCAGGCAGGCCTGCGCGATGTCCGCCGGGTCCAGCTCGCCCTGCTCGGCGATCAGTTTCTCGGCGTACGGCTCGGAGTCGTCCTGCGGCTCGTAACCGAGCGCCCGCGCGCTCGACAGGTCCCACCACAGGCGCGTGTTGGCGGAGGAGCCGTAGACCACCGTGTGGCCGACGTGCTCGGCGGTCAGGGCCGCGTGGAAGAGGCGGGCGCCGTCGGCGGGGCTCATCCAGACCGACAGCATGCGCACGCTGGTGGGCTCCGGGAAGCAGGAGCCGATGCGTACCGAGACGGTCTCCAGGCCGTGCTTGTCCCAGTAGAGCTGGGCCAGGTCCTCGCCGAAGGACTTGGACAGGCCGTAGAAGGTGTCCGGGCGGCGCGGGGTGTCCACCGGGATCAGCGGATCGTCCCCGCGGGGTGCGGGGGTGAAGCCGACGGCGTGGTTGGAGGACGCGAAGACGATGCGTCCGACGCCCTCCTCGCGGGCGGCCTCGTACAGGTTGTAGGTCCCCTCGACGTTCGCCCTGAGGATCTTCTCGAAGGGGGCTTCCAGGGAGATGCCCGCGAGGTGGATGATCGCGTCGACGCCCCGGACGGCCTCCCGCAGGGCCTCCCGGTCGGCGAGGTCCGCGGTGATCGCGTCCGGCTCGCCCTCGACGGGGAGCAGGTCGAACAGCCGGAGCGGGTGGCCGTGGGCCGGCAGCAGCTCGCGCATCAGGGTGCCGAGCCCGCCGGCGGCGCCGGTGAGCAGAACGGTGCGGGGAGCGGGCATCCTCGGGTCTCCTTGGGTCCGCCGCCTGGGACAGGTGGCCGCATGTGTGGACTGCATTCACACTCGTGGACACGCTAAGGATGGTCGACGTATCCCGTCAAGTGTGACGAGAGCCTGCCGGATTCGTTTCTGTATTGCGGAGATGCGTGCTTGACCGGCCCTGATGAGGCTCCTTAGGGTACGAGTGTTCAGAAATGTAGACATGGATCAGAAACGTGAGCGCGCTTCGGAAACGTGAGCGCCTGTCCCAGGGAGAGCCCGTGACACCAGCCCCCCTCGCCGCCCGGCTCGGCGTCCCCAGCGGGCCGCTGTTCTTCCCCGTCACCCCCTACGGTCCCGACGGCTCCGTCGACCTCGACGTCTACGCCGCGCATGTGCGCCGCGGGGTCGAGGCCGGTGCCGCCGCCGTCTTCGCCTGCTGCGGCACCGGCGAGTTCCACGCCCTGACGCCCGAGGAGTTCTCGGACTGCGTACGGGCAGCCGTGGCGGCGGTCGAAGGGCGGGTGCCGGTGGTCGCGGGCGCCGGGTACGGCACCGCCCTGGCCGTCCGCTACGCGCGGCTCGCGCAGGAGGCCGGCGCGGACGGACTGCTGGCCATGCCGCCGTACCTGGTGGTCGCCGGACAGGAGGGCCTGCTGCGGCACTACCGCGAGCTGGCCGCCGCCACGGACCTGCCCGTCGTCGTCTACCAGCGCGACAACGCCGTGTTCACCCCGGAGACCGTGGTCGCGCTGGCCCGTACGGAAGGGATCATCGGCCTCAAGGACGGCCTCGGCGACCTGGACCTGATGCAGCGCATCGTGAGCGCCGTACGGACCGAGGCGCCCGGCGACTTCCTGTACTTCAACGGGCTGCCGACCGCCGAGCAGACCCAGCTCGCCTACCGCGCCCTCGGCATCACCCTCTACTCCTCCGCCGTCTTCTGCTTCGCCCCGGAGATCGCGCTCGCCTTCCACCGTGCGCTGCGCTCGGACGACGACGCCCTGGCGAACCGCCTCCTGGACGGCTTCTACCGCCCCTTCGTCGAACTGCGCGCCCAGGGCCGCGGCTACGCCGTCTCCCTGGTCAAGGCCGGTGTACGGCTGCGCGGGCTCGACGTGGGGGAGGTGCGGCCGCCGCTGCACGAGCCGTCCGAGGACCACGTCAAGCAGCTCGCCCAGGTGATCGAACGCGGCTACGCGCTGCTGGAGGAGGACCGGTGACCGCATCGGCGTTCCTCTACCCCTGGGACGTCAACGGCGATCCCGCGGCGCCGGCGCGCGTCGCCGGGCTCGGCGTCCGGCAGGTCACCCTCGCCTCCGCCTACCACTCCACCCGCGCCCTGACCCCGCGCCACCCCCGGCACCGCGTCGTCACCGCCGAGCACGCGGCCGTGCTCTACCCCCTCGGCGACCGCTGGGCGGACCGCACCCTGCGCCCCTGCCCGGCCGGGGACTGGGCCCCCGGCGACGCCTGGGGCGAGGCCGCCGACGCGCTCGCGAACGCCGGCCTGGAGGTGCACACCTGGGTGGTCCTCGCCCACAGCTCCCGTCTGGGCGCCGAACACCCGGACACCTCGGTCGTCAACGCCTACGGCGATCGCTACCCGTGGGCGCCGTGCATCGCGCAGCCCGCCACGCGCGCGTACCTGGTCGACCTGGCGGCCGAGGCCGCGGTACGCCCGGGGGCGCGCGGCACCGAGCTGGAGTCCCTGGGCTGGTACGGGCTGCCCCATCTGCACGCCCACGACAAGACCGGCGGGGTCGCCCTCGGGGGGGCCGGGCAGTACCTGATGGCCCTGTGCTTCTGCCCTGCCTGCCGGGCCGGGTACGAGCAGCGGGACCTGGACCCGGACGCGCTCGCGGCCTCCGTGCGCGACGCCCTGGAGCCGCTGTGGCGGGGCCGGGGAGAGGAGGCCGGCGGCTGGGCGGGGGTCGTGAAGCTGCTCGGTGAGACGTACGCGGACGCCACGCGCGCGTGGCGCGACACCACCGCCCGCACGCTCCAGGAGGCCGCGGTCGCCGGCGTCCGCGCGGCCGCGCCAGACGGCTTCCAGGTGCTGCTGCACGCGGACCCGGTGTCGTACCACTGCGGCGCGAACGCGGGCGTCGACCCCGCGCACATCCTCGCCGTCGCGGACGGCGTGGTCGTGCCCTGCACGGGCGGCCCCGGCCTGCTCGCGCCCTTCGCCGGGCAGGGGCGGCGGGCGGCGGTCGTCGCGGCCAACCTCACCGTGGTCTCCGGGATGGGCGGCAGCCCGCACACCCTGGCGGCCGACGCGGCACGGGCGCGGGAGCTGGGCGCCACCGAACTGCGCCTCTACCACGCGGGGCTGGCGTCGGACGCGGACCTGGCGGCGATGCGCCGGGCACTCACCGGGCGCTGAGCCGAGGGGACGGTACGGGAGCTGGGAGAGGGACGGCACGGGACCCGGGAGAGCGATGAGTTCCGGAGGCGGCGCCGGTCCACCCCTTCAGGCACATCACTCTCCCAAGGAGCAACCATGACCGACACCGGCACCGGCACCGACACCGGCGCGGACGTCACGGCCCTCGACCTCGGACCGCAGACCCGGATCGTGGCGGCCCTGGCGGCGGGCGTGCGCGACGAGCAGCTCGCGGACGGCACGCCGTGCCCGGACTGCGCCGTACGCGCCATGCTGGGGCACCTGTCCGGCCTGTCCGTCGCCTTCCGCGACGCCGCGCGCAAGGACTTCGGCGCCACCACCGACACCGCCCCGGACCCGGCCGCCGCCGACATCGGCCCCGACTGGCGCGAGCGACTGCCCGAGGTGCTCGACGCACTCGCCGAGGCCTGGCGCGACCCCGCCGCCTGGACCGGCATGACCCGCGCGGGCAGCGTGGACCTGCCCGCCGCGGTCGCCGCCGCCGTCGTCGCCGACGAACTGGTCGTCCACGGCTGGGACCTGGCGCGGGCGACCGGCCAGGAGTACGAGCCCGACCCGGCCGCGCTCCGGGCGTCGTACGACTTCCTCCTCGCCGTGGCCGAGGACCCGCGGCGTGCCGGTGGCGCCTTCGGGCCGGTCGTCCGGGTCCCGGACGGCGCCCCGCTCCTCGACCGGGTGGTGGGACTCAGCGGCCGGGACCCGGGCTGGAAGCCGTGACCGGCCCCGAGGACCGGTAGCCGTGGCCGGCCCCGAAGACCGCCAGCCGTGGCCGGCCCCGAAGACCGCCAGCCGTGGCCGGCCCCGAGGACCGGTAGCCGTGGCCGGCCCCGAGGACCGGTAGCCGTGGCCGACCCCGAGGACCGGTAGCCGTGACGGGCCCCGAAGACCGGCGGCCGTGGCGGACCCCGAAAACCGACAGCCGTGACAGACCGCGGAAAAGGGAGCGTTCGGGCGCCCGGAAACGTACCCTCCCGTCCATGCCCCTGAGCCTCACCGTCCTCGGCACCGCCTCCCCGCACCCGCAGCCCGGCCACCCCTGCTCCGGCCATCTGCTGCGCGGCGGCGGCGCCGAGGTCTGGGTCGACGCCGGCCCGGGAACCTTCGCAGAGTTGCAGCGGCACACCGATCCGGCGCGGCTCACGGCGATCTGGATCTCCCATCTGCACGCGGATCACAGCGCGGATCTGCTGTCCGCCGTCTACGCGTTCGCCTTCGGCGGGCTCATCCCGCCCGCCCCGATTCCCGTGTACGCCCCGCGGGACTGCGCCCGGCGGCTCGCCGGCTTCTTCGGACAGCCGGACACCCGTTTCCTGAGCGGCATCCTCGACTTCAGGCCCCTGCACGACGGTCATGTCGCACAGCACTGGAACCTGCGCCTCACCACGCGCGCGGTGGTCCACGACGCCGAGGCGTACGGGTTGCGCGCCGAGTGCCAGGGCAGTGTCCTCGCGTACTCCGGGGACAGCGGCCCCTGCGACGCGCTGACCGTACTCGCCCGCCGCGCGGACCTCTTCCTCTGCGAGGCCGACATCGACCGTCATCGCGAAGGCGAACGTCAGGTGCACCTCACGCCGGAGGACGCGGCCCGGTGCGCGAGGGGCGCGCGGGAACTCCTGATCACCCATGTGGGACCCACGCTCACCCGGGAGGCGGCCGTGGCGCGCGCCGCCGCGGTCTTCGGCGGCCGGACCTCCGCCGCCCGCGAGGGCGAGACAAGAACCTTCTGAGACGCCCACGGTGAGTTCCGGCAACCTCGACTTCCTTTGCCGGAAGCATTGACGAAACACAGGGCTCCTCCTACCTTCAACGCGTTGTACTTCGTACGTCATATATGAGACGCGATACATGAGATCCCATACGCGGGATCCGATACGTGAGATCCGAGAGGCGCGCATGACCGCTGTGCCCACGCCGATTCCCTCCCGCACCCAGTTCGTGCTGGAGGGGATCAAACACCGCATCCTCACCGGACAGCTGACGCCAGGTCAGGCCCTGGTCGAGACCGAACTCGCCGCGCAGTTCGGGGTGTCCAAGACCCCGGTGCGCGAGGCGCTCAAGACCCTGGCCGGCACCGGCCTCGTCGTGATGAACCAGTACAAGGGCGTCACGGTGCGCATGGTGGACGCGGACATGGCGCGCGAGGTCTACGACGTCCGGCTGCTCCTGGAGCCCGAGGCGCTGAAGCGCGCGGTGCGGCGCGGCGCCTCCCTGGACGCCGCGCGGGACGCGCTGACCCGGGCCGACGGCGCCACGGACACCGCCGAACGCTCCCTGGCCAACCGGGAGTTCCATCGCGCGCTCTACCTGCCGTGCGGCAACCCGCTGCTCGGCCGGATGCTCGACGAGGTCCGCGACCAGGCCGCCCTGGTCTCCGCCGTCGCCTGGGCCGCCTCGCCCTCCTGGGAGCAGGAGGCCGGTGAGCACCGGGAGATCCTGCGGCTCGCGCTCGCGGGGGACGCGCAGGGTGCGGCGAGCGCCCTGCACGCCCACATCGCCTCCTTCGTGCGGCGCGCGTTCCCGGAGGCGGCGGTGGAGGCGGCGACGGAACCGGACGCAAGGACTGGGGCAGCGGTGGCAGAGGAAGGGCAGGCATGAGCGGCGTGGCGTTCGAGAGCCAGCGGACGGCGCTGGCCGACGTGGTGGCGATCCCGGTGACCCCGTTCGCCGAGGACGGTTCCGTCGACCAGGCCGCCCACCGGGCCCTGCTGCGCCGTCTGGTCGACGGCGGGATCACCACCCTCACCCCCAACGGCAACACCGGCGAGTTCTACGCCCTCACCCCCGAAGAGCGGCGGCTGGTCACGGAGCTGACGGTCAGTGAGGCGGGGGGCCGGGCGACGGTCCTCGTGGGGGTCGGGCACGACATCCCCACCGCCGTCGCCTCCGCCCGGCACGCCCGGGAACTCGGCGCGCAGATGGTGATGGTGCACCAGCCCGTCCACCCCTACGTCGCCCAGCGCGGCTGGGTCGACTACCACCGTGCCGTCGCCGAGGCCGTGCCCGAGCTGGGCGTGGTCCCGTACATCCGCAACGCGCAGCTGACCGGTGCCCGGCTGGCCGAGCTCGCCGACGCCTGCCCGAACGTCATCGGCGTCAAGTACGCCGTCCCGGACGCCGCCCGCTTCGCCGCCTTCGCCCGTGACGCCGGGCTGGAGCGGTTCGTCTGGGTCGCCGGTCTCGCCGAGCCCTACGCCCCCTCGTACTTCTCGGCCGGAGCCACCGGCTTCACCTCCGGGCTGGTGAACGTCGCCCCCTCGGTCTCGCTGAACATGATCGAGGCGCTTCGGTCCGGCGACTACCCGGCAGCCATGAAGGTCTGGGAGCAGATCCGCCGCTTCGAGGAACTGCGTGCGGCGGGCGGCTCCGCCGACAACGTCACGGTCGTCAAGGAGGCCCTCGCCTCGCTCGGCCTGTGCCGCCGCGAGGTCCGCCCGCCCAGCAGGGTCCTGCCGGAGCCGGCCCGGGCCGAGGTCGCCGCCATCGCGGCCGGGTGGTCCCTGTGAGGCCCGGGGGCGAGCACCCGGTGAAGCGTCCGGAGGAGCTCAGGAGCCACCAGTGGTACGGCACCGACGGACTGCGCTCCTTCAGTCATCGCGCCCGCACCCGCCAGCTCGGCTACCTCCCCGAGGAGCACCTGGGCAAGCCGGTCGTCGCGATCCTCAACACCTGGTCCGACATCAACCCCTGCCATGTGCATCTGCGGGAGCGCGCCCAGGCGGTGAAGCGGGGGGTGTGGCAGGCGGGCGGCTTCCCGCTGGAGTTCCCGGTCGCCACGCTGAGCGAGACCTTCCAGAAGCCGACCCCGATGCTCTACCGCAACCTGCTCGCGATGGAGACCGAGGAGCTGCTGCGGTCGTACCCGGTGGACGGCGCCGTGCTGATGGGCGGCTGCGACAAGACCACGCCCGCCCTGCTGATGGGGGCGGCCTCGGTCGACCTGCCGACCGTCTTCGTGCCCGCCGGACCCATGCTGCCGGGCCACTGGCGCAACGAGGTCCTCGGTTCCGGCACCGACATGTGGAAGTACTGGGACGACAAGCGGGCCGGTCTCATCGGCGACTGCGAGATGCTCGAACTGGAGAACGGGCTCGCGCGCTCGCCGGGGCACTGCATGACGATGGGGACGGCGTCCACGCTGACGGCGGCGGCGGAGGCGCTCGGCGTGACGGTCCCGGGTGCGTCGAGCATTCCCGCCGTCGACTCGGGGCACGACCGGATGGCCGCCTCGTCCGGCATGCGGATCGTCGAACAGATCCACGCCGGCCGGAACCTCTCGGCGATCCTCACCCGCGAGGCCTTCGAGGACGCGGTCACCACCGTCCTCGGACTCGGCGGCTCCACCAACGCCGTCATCCATCTGATCGCCATGGCGGGCCGGGCCGGAGTCACCCTCACCCTCGACGACTTCGACCGCATCGCCCGCACGGTCCCCGTCCTCGCCGACGTCCGCCCCGGCGGCCGGAAGTACCTGATGGAGGACTTCCACTTCGCCGGGGGCCTGCCGGGCTTCCTCTCCCGCATCCCGGACCTGCTGCACCTGGACCGGCCCACGGTCTCGTACGACACCCTGCGCGAGCAGCTCTCCGGCGCCCGGGTGCACAACGACGACGTCATCCGGCCGCGAGGCAACCCGGTGGCGAGCGAGGGCGGGGTCGCGGTGCTGCGCGGCAACCTCTGCCCGGACGGCGCCGTCATCAAGCACATCGCCGCCGAGCCGCACCTGCTGCGGCACACCGGGCCAGCGGTCGTCTTCGACGACTACAGGACGATGCAGCGCACCATCAACGACCCGGAGCTCGGCATCACCGCCGACAGCGTCCTGGTGCTGCGCAACGCCGGCCCCAAGGGCGGTCCCGGCATGCCGGAGTACGGGATGCTGCCGATCCCCGACCACCTGCTGAAACAGGGGGTACGGGACATGGTGCGGATCTCCGACGCCCGGATGAGCGGGACGAGCTACGGCGCCTGCGTCCTGCACGTGGCACCGGAGTCGTACGTCGGCGGCCCGCTCGCCCTGGTCCGCACCGGCGACCCGATCACCCTGGACGTCGAGGCGCGCACGCTCCACCTCCATGTGGACGACGAGGAGCTGAAGCGGCGCAGGGCGGACTGGACGCCGCCGCCCGTGCGATACGAGCGCGGCTACGGCGCGCTCTACAACGAGCAGATCACCCAGGCCGACACCGGCTGCGACTTCGAGTTCCTGGCCCGGCCGGGCAAGGTGCCCGACCCGTACGCGGGGTGATGGCGGCCCGCCAGGCCCTTCGTACGACCGTTGAGCAAGCGCTTCCTGTCACCCGCAGTGCTCCGCATCTGACCCACCGCAAGCGAACGGAGAACAGTCATGGCCCAAGCCGCAGTCGTGGCGGAACCGCCCGCGCCACCCCGGCGGCGCCGTGCCTCCGCCACGCCCCGCAGGCTCCCGTACCTGCTGATCGCCCCGGCGGCGCTGCTGATGCTGGGCTTCATCGCCTACCCGGTCGTCAGCGTCTTCTACTACAGCCTCCAGAACTACAACCCCACCAAGCCCTGGCGGAACGGCTACGCGGGCCTCGACAACTTCGTCCACGCCTTCACCGACGACCCGCAGTTCTGGGACACGCTGACCTTCAGCGCCAAGTGGGTCGTGGTCGAGGTCGGACTGCAACTGCTGTGCGGGCTCGCGCTGGCGCTGATCGTCAACCAGACCTTCGTCGGCCGGGGGCTGGGCCGCGCGCTGGTCTTCTCCCCGTGGGCCGTCTCCGGCGTGCTGACCTCGGCGATCTGGGTGCTGCTCTACAACTCCCAGACGGGCATCACCCGTTACCTCGCCGACCTGGGCATCGGGGAGTACGGCACCAGCTGGCTGTCGGACACCTCCACGGTCTTCCCGGCGGCGGTCGTCGCCGACCTGTGGCGCGGTGTCCCCTTCTTCGCGATCCTCATCCTCGCCGACCTCCAGTCCGTCTCGAAGGACCTGTACGAGGCCGCCGAGGTCGACGGAGCGAGTCGGCTCAAGCAGTTCTGGCACATCACGCTGCCGCACCTGAAGGACGCGATCGTGCTGTCCACGCTGCTGCGCGCGGTCTGGGAGTTCAACAACGTCGACCTGCTCTACACCCTCACCGGCGGCGGCCCGGCCGGCGAGACCACGACGCTCCCGCTCTACATCGCCAACACCAGCGTCGACGCCCACAACTTCGGCTACGCGTCCGCGCTGACCACGGTCGCGTTCGTGATCCTGCTCTTCTGCTCGGTCGTCTACCTGCGGCTGAGCAAGTTCGGAGGCGAGGACAAGTGATCACCAAGGAGGCCACCGCGGCCGCCCCCGCCCCCGAGCGGCCGGCATCCCGGGCCCCGCGCCCCGCAAAGCACCGCCGGGCCTGGGACGAGGCCCCGCGCTGGCAGATATACCTCCCGCTCTCGGTCTATCTGCTCTTCACCCTGATCCCGTTCTACTGGATCCTGCTCTTCGCGCTGCGCCCGGCCGGATCGACCTCGCTGGTGCCCTGGCCGATGACCTTCGACCACTTCGAGAAGGTCTGGACGGAGCGCAGCTTCGGCACCTACTTCCAGAACAGCGTGCTCATCGGCGTGGCGACCCTGGTCCTGACCACCGTCGTCGCGCTGGCCGGCGGCTACGCGCTCGCCCGCTTCGACTTCAGGATCAAGCGGATCTTCATGCTGGCCCTGCTGTGCTCGCAGTTCGTCCCGGGCGCGCTGCTGCTGGTCCCGCTGTTCCAGGTGTTCGCCGAACTCCGGATGATCAACTCGCTGGGCAGTGTGATCCTCGCGGAGACGGTCTTCCAGCTGCCGCTGTCGATGATCCTGATCAGCGGCTTCATCCGCAACGTGCCCTACTCGCTGGAGGAGGCCGCCTGGGTCGACGGCTGCACCCGGCTCACCTCCTTCCGGATCGTCGTACTGCCGCTGCTGCGGCCCGGGTTGATCGCGGTCGGCTCCTTCGCCTTCGTGCACGCCTGGAACCACTTCCTGTTCGCCCTGATGTTCCTGTCCGACCAGAGCAAGCAGACCATCCCGGTCGGCCTCAACACCCTGATGAGCGCGGACAGCGTCGACCTGGGCGCCCTGGCGGCCGGCGGCATCATCGCGGCCGTGCCGGTGGTGATCGTGTTCGCCTTCATCCAGAAGTGGCTGATCACCGGCTTCAGCGCGGGGGCGGTGAAGGGATGAGCGGCCGTCACGTCACCGCGGGCGCACCGGTGCCCGTCGTCCTCGCCGGTGCGCGCGGCCACGGCCGCTGGCACCTCGGCAACATCCGCCGGCTCCAGGCCCGGGGAGTCGTCCGGCTGGCCGGGATCTGCGAGCTGACGCCGCTGACCGAGGACGAGATACCCGACGGCCTGGGCGCGCCCGAGCAGTCCGGCGACCTCGGCGCGCTGCTCGACTCCACGGGCGCCCGGATCGCCGTGATCTGCACGCCGATCCCGACCCACACCGACCTCGCGCTGACGGCCGCCGAACGGGGGGTGCACCTGCTCCTGGAGAAGCCGCCCGCCCCGTCCGAGGCCGAGTTCCGCCGGATGGCCGACGGGGTCGCGAAGGCCGGCGTCCGCTGCCAGATCGGCTTCCAGTCGCTGGGCTCGCACGCCCTGCCCGCGATCCGTGAACTGGTCGCGCAGGGGGCCGTCGGTACGGTCGCCGGGATCGGCGGCGCCGGTGCCTGGTCGCGTCCCGAGGCCTACTACCGGCGGGCGCCCTGGGCGGGCAGGCGGCGGCTGAACGGCGCCGACGTGGTCGACGGCGTCCTCACCAATCCGCTGGCGCACGCCGTGGCCACCGCGCTGGCCCTGGGCGGCGCCGACCGCGCCGAGGACGTCACCGGCATCGAGACCGAACTGCTGCGGGCCAACGACATCGAGTCCGACGACACCTCGTGCGTGCGCGTCACCACCGCGCAGGGCCGCCCGGTCACCGTCGCCGCGACCCTGTGCGCCGCCGAGCCCGACGAACCGTACGTCGTCGTGCACGGCAGCCGCGGCCGGATCACCTTCTGGTACAAGCAGGACCGGGTGCTGCTGCAACGGGCCGGCCACGGCCCGCAGGAGTACGAGTACGGCCGTACGGACCTGCTGGAGAACCTGGTCGGACACCTCACCGAGGGGACCGCGCTGCTCGTGCCGCCGGCCGCGACCGGCGCGTTCATGAAGGTCGTCGAGGCGATCCGGCTGGCCCCCGATCCGGCCCCGCTGCCCGACACCGCCTGGCAGCGGCTCCCCGCCGAGGGCCGCCGGGTGGTCCCCGGCGTCGAGGGACTGGTCGCGGCCGCCGCCGACACCCTCGCCCTCTACTCCGAACTGGACGCCCCCTGGGCGTGCCCCACGAAGGACCCGCACGCCCCCGACGCACCGCGCACGGATGAGGTGAGTGCCCGATGACGGCGATGACGGCGACGACGGCGAACGACTCACCGGTGCTGCGCGTCGCCGGCCGCCCGGTGGGCCGTTACGTGACCCGGCCCGAGCTGCCCGCCCGGCTCTCCCCGCGCCCGTATCTGCACCCCGTCACCACTCTGGCCGGTACGGCGGTCACCGAGCTCGGCCCCGCCGACCATCTCCACCACCTCGGCGTCGGTGTCGCCGTTCCCGACGTCGAGGGGCACAACTTCTGGGGCGGGCGCACCTACGTCCGCGACCGGGGGCCGACCGAGCTCGACAACCACGGCGCCCAGCGGCACCTGGCCTTCCGGCAGCACGACCCCGACGGATTCGTGCAGGAACTGCGCTGGATGGCGGCCGGAGCCGAACTGCTGCGCGAGCGCCGTACGGTCGCGGCGGCCGGACTCACCGAGTCCGCCTGGGCGCTGGACCTCACCTTCGCCCTCACCAACGTCACCCCGAAACCGCTCTCGATCGGCAGCCCCGCCAGCAACGGCCGCCCCGGCGCGGCCTACGGCGGCTACTTCTGGCGGGCCCGCAAGGAGTCCCGGGCGCCGGACGTCTTCACCTCCGACGCCGAGGGCGAGGACGCCGTCCACGGCACCCGCGCCGACTGGCTCGCGCTGGCCGGCTCCACCTGGACGCTGGTCTTCGCCGGCGCCACCGACGCCACCCGCCGGGACCCCTGGTTCGTCCGGGCCGCCGAGTACCCGGGCGTCGGTTCGTCCCTGGCGGCCGCGGAGCGGCTGACGATCGAGCCCGGCGGGACCGCCGTACGCCGGATCGTCACCGTGGTCGCCGACGGCCGCCTGGACCGGGAGACGGCCGGCGCGCTCGTCCGGAAGGCGGTCGGCCGGTGACGCAGGAGACCTACCGCAACCCCGTCCTGGACGCCGACTGGTCCGATCCGGACGTGGTCCGCGTCGGCGACGACTTCTATCTCACCGCCTCCAGTTTCGGCCGCGCCCCCGGACTGCCGCTGCTGCACTCGCGTGACCTGGTCAACTGGACCCTGGTCGGGCACGCCCTGGAACGCCTGGAGCCGGAGCGGGAGTTCGCCTCGCCGCGGCCCGACTGCGGGGTGTGGGCGCCGTCGCTCAGGTACCACGACGACCGCTTCTGGATCTTCTGGGGCGATCCCGACCAGGGCATCTTCCAGATCAACGCGCCCGGGATACGCGGCCCTTGGACCCGCCCGCACCTGCTCAAGGAGGGCAAGGGACTCATCGACCCCTGTCCCCTGTGGGACGAGGAGACCGGGGAGGCGTATCTGGTGCACGCCTGGGCCAGGTCCCGTTCCGGCGTCAAGAACCGCCTGACCGGCCACCGTATGCACCCCGACGGGACCTCCCTCCTCGACGACGGCAAACTGATCGTCGACGGCGACCGGATCCCTGGCTGGTTCACCCTCGAAGGCCCCAAGCTCTACCGGCACGACGGCTGGTTCTGGATCCTGGCGCCCGCCGGGGGAGTGGAGACCGGCTGGCAGGGTGCCTTCCGGTCCCGCGACTTCTTCGGGCCGTACGAGGAGCGGATCGTCCTCGAACAGAAGGACACCGACGTCAACGGCCCGCACCAGGGTGGCTGGGTGCGCACCCAGGCCGGCGAGGACTGGTTCCTGCACTTCCAGCAGCGCGGCGCGTACGGCCGGGTGGTCCACCTCCAGCCGATGCGCTGGGGAGCCGACGGCTGGCCGGTGCTCGGCGACCACGGCGCTCCCGTGACCGAGCACCGCCGGCCCGCCCTGCCGGCGCAGCCGCCCGCCGCACCGGCCACCGACGACGACTTCCCGGGCGGACGGTTCGGCCGCCAGTGGTCGTGGACGGCCAACCCTCCCGCGGCCGGCTGGGCCCCCCAGCACTCCGGTGACGGGCTGCGGCTGACCTGCGTACGCTCGCCCGCCCCGCTCGACCTGCGGAAACTGCCGAACGTCCTCACCCAGCGGCTGCCGGGCACGCCGGTCGCCGTCGAGGTGGAGCTGAGGCTGCACAGCGAGGAACCGGGCGCGCGGGCCGGGCTCGTGGTCCTCGGGGAGGCGTTCGGCTGGATCGGACTCCAGCGGGACGCGGACCGGGACGTGCACCTCGTGCACCGGTTCGCCGAGCCCGTCGCCGAGCGGGAGCGTGACGCCGGCCGTCCGTGGCTCGCGCCCGACGGGCGGGCGAGGCTGCGGATAGAGATCGGCGCGGGCGCGCGCTGCCGGTTCTTCCACGACATCGGTGACGGTCCGCGTCCGTCCGGCCCCGTCTTCGCCGCCACCCCCTGGGGCTGGGGCGGTGCGCTGCTGGGCCTGTTCGCGCTCGCGCCGCAGGGGCACGGCCAGGCCGGCGCGGCCACGTTCACGCGGTTCCGGATCGGTCCGCTGTAACCCCGTCCACACGTCCACATGTCCGTCCGTACGCCGGTGGGGAGCCGCGACGACGCACCTGTCGAGCAAGCGCTTGCCCCACCTGTCGACCCCCACAACTTCATATCTCCGTCGGGATCCGGAAGAAGAGAGCCGATCACATGAAGAGCAGCATCCGCAGAAGCAGGCGCGCCGTCCTGGCCGTCGCCCTGGGCTCCGTGCTCGCGCTGACCGCCACCGCCTGCGGTGACGACGGCAGCGGCGCGGCGGGCGACAAGGGCAACGAGGGTTCGGGCAAGGGCGAGATCACCTTCTGGGACAACAACGGCGGTGTCCGCACCGACATCTGGAAGGAGATCATCGCCGACTTCGAGAAGAAGTACCCGGACATCAAGGTCAACTACGTCGGGATTCCCGCCGCGAGCGCCCAGTCCAAGTACGACACCGCCATCCAGGGCGGCGGCCTGCCCGACGTCGGCGGCGTGGGCACCGCGGTGCTCGCCGAGGTCGCCGTCCAGGGAGCGCTGGAACCGCTGGACAGCCGTCTGGCGAAGAGTCCGCTGAACGGCAAGCTGAGCCAGAACCTGCTCGACGTCAGCAAGTCGGCCGGGGGCGGGGACACGCTGTACCAGGTTCCGACCTCCGCCAACAACGGCACGCTGTGGTACCGCACGGACCTGTTCACGGCCGCCGGGCTCGACGCCCCGACCACGTGGTCCAAGTTCTACGCGGCCGCGGACAAGCTGACCGACAAGGGCAAGAACAAGTTCGGGTTCACCATCCGCGGCGGCGAGGGATCCATCGCCCCCGCCCTGGACGCGGTGTACGGCCAGACCGGCATCACCTCGTTCTGGGACGGCGACAGGACCACCGTCAACGACCCGAAGAACGTGGCGGCCCTGGAGAAGTACGTCGCGCTGTACAAGAAGGACACCCCGTCCGCCGACGTCAACAACGACTTCACCAAGATGGTCGCCCAGTGGGACAGCGGCACGATCGGCATGCTGAGCCACAACCTGGGCTCCTACCAGGACCATCTGAAGGCTCTGGGCACGGCCAAGTTCAAGGGCATCCCGAACCCGACGGCGGACGACGGCACCCGGGTGCAGATCTCCAACCCGGTGGACGGGCTGAGCCTGTTCAAGTCCAGCAAGAACAAGGCGGCCGCCTGGACGTTCATCGAGTTCGCCCTCTCGGCGGCGGAGAACTCCAAGTACAACGAGTCGGCCGGGCAGGTGCCGGCGAACACCGACGCCGCGAAGGACGCGTGGATCCAGAACGCCGAGCCGACGAAGCTCGCCGCCGAGGCGCTGAACGGAACCAGCACGAAGATCGTGCAGATGCCGTACTACCTGCCCGACTGGAACACCATCTCCAAGGCGGACAACGAGCCGAACTTCCAGAAGGTGCTGCTCGGGAAGATGACCGCGAAGCAATTCCTGGACACGCTCGCCGAGCAGCTGAACGCGGCGCAGGCCGACTGGAAGAAGAACCACTGACCGCTCTGGTGGTTCCCGGTGGTGAGGGTCCGCCCGGCCGGTCACGGCCGGCCGCGCGGTTCCCCACCACCTCGGACGGATCTCCTCGCCCCCTGTTCGAAAGGCACCGCAGTGTCTCTCACCCGCAGACAGGTCACCGCGGCGGCCGTCGCCGCCGTCCCGCTCGCCCTCGCGGCGAACGGCACCGCTCGCGCCGCGGGCCGTCCCCGCACGCTCTACATCGCGGGCGACTCCACCGCCGCCCAGAAGTACGCCGACGCCGCGCCCGAGACCGGTTGGGGCATGGCACTTCCCTTCTTCCTCCGCCGCGACCGGCTTGTCGCCAACCACGCGGTGAACGGCCGCAGTTCGAAGAGCTTCGTGGACGAGGGACGGCTCGACGTCGTCCTCGCCGCGATCCGGCCCGGCGACATCCTGCTGATCCAGTTCGCGCACAACGACGAGAAGACCACCGACCCCGCCCGCTACACCGAGCCGTGGACGACGTACCAGGACTACCTGCGGCTCTACGTCGACGGGGCCCGCGCCCGGGGCGCGCGGCCCGTGCTGGCCACCCCCGTGGAGCGGCGCAGGTTCGACGCGGACGGCAACGCCGTGCCGACCCACGGCGACTATCCGGCGGCGATGCGCGCGCTCGCCGACGAGGAGTGCGTGGCGCTGCTCGACATCGAGGCCCTGTCGCTGGCGCTGTGGCAGGAGCTCGGGGTGGAGGCGACGAAGACGTACTTCAACTGGACCGACACCGAGCAGGACAACACGCACTTCAATCCGCCGGGCGCGATCGCGGTGGCCCGGCTCGTCGCGCGTGAGCTGCTGCGCACGCGGGTGCTCGCGCCGCGTGACGTGGTCCGGCTGCACGACGACATCCCCACGTCCTGGATCACCTGGCCCGAGGCGACCGACGCCCCGGCCGTGTAACCGAGGAGACCCGCACAGTGCGTACACAGATATGTCATGGACGCGTCACAAGAATGCTGGCGCTCGCCGGCTGCACGGCCCTGGTGCTGTCCGTCACCGGGACCGCCGCCGCGCGGGAGAACCACGACAACCGTCACGACACCGCCCGCCAGGTGCTCCCCGCGAACGACGGCTGGGGCTCCTACGGCACCGGCACCACCGGCGGCGCCGCCGCGGACACCGCGCACGTCCACACCGTCACCACCTGGGCCGGCTTCAAGGCCGCCCTGGCCGACGGAGGCAGCGCACCGAAGATCATCAAAGTGAAGGGGGCGATCGACGCCGTCGCCGAGGGCTGTGACGCCTTCGCCGCGCCCGGCTACGACTTCGACGCCTACCTCGCGAAGTACGCGCCGGAGACCTGGGGCCTGGACACCGATCTGAGCGCCGAACCCGACGACAGCCCCGAGGGTCTGCGCCGGGCCTCCGCCGCCGCGCAGGACACCGCCATCAAGGTGAACATCCCGGCCAACACCACCATCGTCGGCATCGGGAAGAACGCCGGCTTCAAGGGCGCCAGCCTCCAGATCAAGGGCGTCGACAACGTCATCGTGCGCAACCTCGCCTTCGAGAGCCCCATCGACTGCTTCCCGCAGTGGGACCCCACCGACGGCACCACCGGCAACTGGAACTCCGAGTACGACACCGCCGTCGTCTACGGTTCCACCCATGTCTGGCTGGACCACAACACCTTCACCGACGGCAGCCACCCCGACAGCGCGGCCCCGACCTACTTCGGGATGCTCTACCAGCAGCACGACGGCGAGCTGGACGTCGTCCGGGGCGCGGACTACGTCACCGCCTCCTGGAACCGCTTCACCGAGCACGACAAGACCATCCTGATCGGCAACAGCGACAGCGAGTCCACCGCGGTCGGCGACCGCGGGCATCTGAAGGTCACCTTCCACCACAACCTGTTCTCGGGACTGGTGGAGCGCGCGCCCCGGGTCCGCTTCGGACAGGTCGACTCGTACAACAACCACTTCGTGGCGGACGCGGGCTACAACTACAGCTTCGGCATCGGCAAGGAGTCCCGACTCGTCGCCGAGCACAACGCGTTCACCCTGCCGGACGGGATCAGCGCGGCGAAGGTCCTGAAGAGATGGACCGTGTCGCCGCTCACCGCCGACGACAACTACGTCAACGGCACGCTCACCGACCTGATCGCCGTCCACAACGCGGAGATCCCGGCGGAGGCCCTGGAGTCCGGCGCCGGCTGGACGCCCACGCTGCGCACCGGGATCGACCCGGCGAAGGCCGTCCCCCGGATCGTCGACTGCGGCGCGGGCGCCGGCCGCCTGCGCTGACGTCCCCGCCCGAGGTGCGGGCCGGGGCGCCCCACCCCCGTCCCGCACCTCCCGCCCACCCCTTCCACCACCCGACTCCTCCCTCCCACCACCCGACTCCTCCCTCCCACCACCCGACTCCTCCCTCCCACCACCCGACCCGCACGAGCCGCACCGCGAAGGAGCAGCCGTATGCCCTCGCACCTCCCCCTTTCTCTCTCCCGCCGGGGTTTCCTCCTGGCGGGCGCCGGCGCGGGCGCCGCCCTCGGGCTCGCCCCGGCCCCCGCACGGGCCGCGGCCCGCCCGCGCCCCTTCGGCCACTACGGTTCACCGGCCGACCGCGCCACCCCGGCCACGCTGTACGTCGACCGGGGCGGGCGGGGCGACTTCACCACCGTCCAGGCCGCCGTGACCGCCGCGGCCGGCAGCGGCTGGACCCTGGTCATCGCACCCGGCACCTACCGGGAGACGGTCGCCGTCGACGCCACCCGCACCGAGACGACCTGGATCGGCGCCTCGCGGGACCCCCGGGACGTCGTGATCGTGTACGACAACGCGGCCGGCACGCCCAGGCCCGACGGCTCGGGCACCTACGGCACCACCGGGTCCGCCACCACCACCGTGCAGGCCGACGGCTTCACCGCCCGCTGGATCACCTTCGCCAACGACTGGCTGCGCGCCGACCACCCCGGCATCACCGGCACCCAGGCCGTCGCGATCAAGGTGCAGGGCGACCGCTCGGCCTTCCACCACTGCCGCTTCCTCGGCCACCAGGACACGCTGTACGCCGACTCCCGCGCCCTGACGGCCTTCGCCCGCCAGTACTACGCCGACTGCTACGTCGAGGGCGACGTCGACTTCGTCTTCGGCCGGGCGACCGCCGTCTACGAGAACTGCCACTTCCGCACCCTGGACCGTACCGATCTGGCCGGCGCCCCCTACGGCTTCGTGTTCGCGCCGTCCACCGCGGTCGCCAACCCGCGCGGCTATCTGGTGAGCCGGAGCCGGGTCAGCAGTGCGGCCCCGGACGCCTTCTACAAGCTGGCCCGGCCCTGGGTGCCCGGCTCCGACCCCACCGCCCGCCCCATGCTCACCGTCCGCGACACCCGCCTCGGTGCCGGGATCGACGCGGTCGCGCCGTACGCCAATATGTCGGCCACGTACCCGTGGCAGGACCAGCGGTTCGCCGAGTACCGCGACACCGGTCCCGGCGCCGAGATCACGGTCCCGGACAACCGGCCCCAACTCAGCGACGAGGAGGCCGAGTCGGCGACCCGCGAGGTCCATCTCGGCGACTGGGCGCCCTGGAAGGAGTGCTGACGGACATGCGCCGACGCACCCTCCTCACCGGCCTGGCCGGCGCCTTCGTCCCGACGGCCGCCGGCCAGGCCGCGGCCCACGACGGCCGGGTTCTGCACGTACGCCCCGGCGACTCGGTGCAGCGGGCCGTGGACCGGGTGGACCGGCCCGGCCGGACGATCGTCGTGCACCCGGGGACCTACCGCGAGGCCGTCACCGTCCCCGCCGACGCGGCGGAGCTGACCCTGCGCGGCGCCACCGGCGACCCACGCGACACCGTCATCGTCCTCGACCGCGCCAACGGCACCCAGCGGCCCGACGGTTCGGGCACGTACGGCACGGCCGGATCCGCCACCTTCACCTCGGCGGCCCCCGGGCTCACCGTCCGCGACCTGACCCTCGCCAACGACTGGCTGCGCGCCGACCACCCGGAGATCACCGGCACCCAGGCGGTCGCGGCCTACGTCACCGGGGACCGCTCGTCCTTCGAGAACGTCCGCCTGCTGGCCCACCAGGACACCCTGTTCGCGGACACGACCGCCCTCGACGCCTTCGACCGCCAGTACTTCCGCCACTGCCACATCGAGGGCGACGTCGACTTCGTCTTCGGCCGGGCGACCGCCGTCTTCGACCGCTGCCGGTTCCACACCCTGCGACGGGACGTGACCTTCACCCCGAAGGGCATGGTCTTCGCCCCGGCCACGGCCCGCGCCAACCCCTACGGATTCCTCGCCGTCCGCTGCCGGGTCACCTCGGCCGCCGAGGACGCGGCCTACAAGCTCGCCCGGCCCTGGGTGCCGTCGTACGAGACGACCGCCTGGCCCTCGCTGGTGGTCCGGGACACCTGGCTGGGCCCCGGCATCGACGCGGTGGCCCCGTACACGAACATGCGCGACGCCTACCCGTGGCAGACCATGCGCTTTCGCGAGTACGCCGACTCCGGCCCCGGCGCGGTGATCACGGTCCCGGAGAACCGGCCGCAACTGACGGCGCGGGAGGCCGCCGAGCACACCCCGCGGACCTATCTGCGCGACTGGCGGCCCCACGGCCGCCCCTGACCGCCCATGACGTCCCCAGCACCCTCACCCGACACAGCCGCATGACGAAAGGACCCGCACGCCATGTCCCGTCGTACCGCTCTCACCCTCACCGCCGCCCTGGCCTTAGGATCGGGCCTCGCGGTCCTCCCCACCCAGGCCCAGGCCGCCACCGTGGTCGTCAGCAACGTGACCGACCTGACCAGCGCCATCAAGAACGCCGGCGCAGGCACCGTCATCCAGGTCCGCGGCGGCACCTACTACCCGACGGCCACTCTCCAGTCCACGGTCAACGGCACCTCCTCCTCCCCGGTCACCCTGACCGCGTACGGCTCGGAGACCGTCAAGATCGACGGTTCCTCGCTCCCGGACGGGGACTGGATCTTCAAGCTGACCGCCGACTACTGGAACGTCTCCGACATCACCTTCCAGAACTCCCCGGACAGCGCGGTCGTCTGCCAGTCCTGCACCGGCACCAACTGGACCGACATCAAGACCATCAACGGCGGCGACTCCGGGTTCACCCTCACCGGCGACGACACGGTCAACAACACCGTCAAGTACCTGGACAGCTACGGCAACTATGACGCCGCCACCCACGGTGAGAACGCCGACGGCGTCGCCGTGAAGTTCGGCTCGGGCACCGGCAACCTCATCACCGGCGCCCGCCTCTACAACAACTCGGATGACGGGATCGACTTCTGGTCCTTCTCCTCGCCCGTCACCGTCGAGCACACCTGGTCCTTCGGCAACGGCGTCAACCGCTGGTCCGACTCGGCCTTCGCGGGCGACGGCAACGGCTACAAGCTGGGCGGCGACGGCGAGGTGGTCGCCCATGTCGTCAACAACTCGGCCGCCTGGGGCAACAAGGGCAACGGCTTCACCGAGAACTCCAACACCGGCGCCATCGTCATCAACCGCACCACCGCCTACGCCAACGGCAACTGGGGCTACTACTTCGCCACCAGCGCGGCCCGCCTCGGCAAGAACCTGGCCGTGAGCAACGGCAGCGGCTCGGTCTCCAAGGGCTCCTCGGTGGTCTCGGCCGGCAACAACTGGGACAGCGGCATCAGCACCCCCGCCTTCAAGTCGACGGACGCCACGACCACGTACAACTCCCGCCAGTCCGGCGGTGCGTTGCCCGTGACGACGTTCCTGACCACGGGCAGCAGCACCATCGGCGCGACCATGGACTGACGAAGTGCCGTCCACTCCAGGGCGCTTGACCCGTTTTTTGCCTGTGAGGGAGGTATCGATCAGGCAACGGGTCTCGCGCCCACCGGGGTGACGCGCGTAGAACTCGTGTCATGCATAAGCCACTTCGTCTCGCGGCGCTCGCCGCGGCGTGTGCCGTCGCCGGTGCCGGCCTGTACGGCGCCGGCGCCGCCACGGCCGACCAGTCCACCGCCAACTCCACCCGTGAGCCGTACAACATCGGGCTCCTGGTGAAGGACATCGACACCTACTACGGCATCACGACCGACAGCGCCGGTGTGTACCAGGCGTCCCCGGACAGCCCGTACGCCAAGGACCTCGCGCGGATCGACGCCGCCGCGCGCAAGCAGATCGACCGGGCCGCCCGCAAGGCGGCGCACCACAAGGGCACGAAGCCCGCGGTCGTCTTCGACATCGACGACACGCTGCTGCTCAGCCTCGACTACGAGAAGCGCTACAACTACACGTACAACGCCACCACTTGGGCGGACTACGTCAACAAGGCCGACCGTCCGGGCGTCTTCGGCAGCGCGGAGCTCGTGCGCTACGCCCACGCCAAGGGCGTCGAGGTCTTCTACAACTCGGGTCTGAGCGAGGCGCAGCGCACCGCCGCCGTCGCGAACCTGAAGAAGATCGGCGCCGATGTGAACCTCGACGCCGGCCACATGTTCCTCAAGGACAAGGCGAACCCGCCGGCCTACCTGGCCGCCTGCGCCACCCCGGGCACCTGGAACTGCACGACCGTGCAGTACAAGTCCGGTACCCGCAAGCACATCGAGAGCCTCGGGTACGACATCGTCGCCAACTTCGGCGACCAGTACTCCGACCTGGACGGCGGCTACGCCGACCGGACGTACAAGCTGCCGAACCCGACGTACTTCGTCAGCTAGCACCGCAGCGGGCGATGCTCGCCGAGAACGGCGGAAGGGGCCCCCTTCCCGGCCCGTGAGGGCGGGGAAGGGGGCCCCTTCGATGCGGGGTCAGCCCAGGCGCTGGACCGTGGCCCAGCTCGTCGAGCGGAGGGTGGACGCGGTGCCGAGGGTGGTGGCGGTGCCGGGGTAGAGCTGGAGGTCGCCGGCGGCGTTGGTGGCGAAGACGTCGGGGACGCCGTCGCCGGTGACGTCGGGGCTGCCGTAGACCAGGGGGTGCTCGGCGTAGAGCCAGGTGCCGGAGACGTAGGTGTCGTCGCCGTCCAGGCTGGCGGCGGACGAGCCCAGGCTGGCGAGGACCGTGCCCACCCCGTCGCTGTCGAGGATGCCCTTGCGCAGGATGACGTTGCCGGCCGCGGTGCGGTACGTCATGTCGGCCGCGCCGTCGCCGTTGTAGTCGGCGATGGCGACGAAGTCCCGCTCCGTGGCGCCCCAGGCGGAGGACGTCATCTTGGTCGCCGCGCTGAACGTGCCGCCGCTGTAGCCGCTGAGGATCCACAGCTCGTTGCCGAGCGCACCGCCGGCCACGAACAGCTCCGGCCGGCCGTCCCCGGTGATGTCGCCCGCCGACTTGATCTCCGAGAAGGTGGAGGGGGCGGGCGTGTTCGCCGGGAGGCGTACCTCGACACGCTTGGTGACGTCGATGGCGCCGTAACCGTCGCCCGGGTAGACGAACAGGCGGCCGTCGGGTGTGCGGATCACCCAGTCGCTGACGCCGTCGCCGTTGAGGAAGTCCCCGTTGTGGGTGACCAGGGCGTAGTTGCTCTTGGCGTCCCAGATGTGCGGGGCGGTGGCGCCGTCCTTGATCAGGGTGCCCTTGTTGTGGGTGCCGAAGGTGGCGGACAACCAGGTGCCGTTCTGCGACATCGAGTTGATCCAGAGGTTCCCGGCGGCGGTCACATTGCCGAAGTCGGCGGTGCCGTCGCCGGTGAGGTCGCCCGGGCCGTCGGCGGTCGTGCGCGGCTGGACGTAGAAGAAGTACTTGCGCGGGTTCGGGGATATGTTGCCCGCCGCGTCGACGGACTTGACGTACAGGGTGTTGGGGCCGGCGGACGGGGGCTGGATGCCGGTGATGGTGGCCGTCTTGAGGGTCGTCGTGCAGGACTTGGTGAGACCGCCCGAGGTGCCCTGTGATCCGCCGGCGCAGGCGTAACCGGCGTAGCTGGTGGAGTTGAAGGACCAGACGAACTTCACGATGTCCGTCTCGGAGGGCGAGCCGACCGCGAAGGTGAAGTTGCCGGAGTTGCCGAACGGCTTGGCGGACCAGACGTCGGGCACGCTGTCGCCGTCGTTGTCGCCGGGGAAGTCGGTGGAGACGACCTCGCCGGGGGAGTCGGGCAGGTTGGTGTCGTAGGTGAAGCGGCACACGCCGTCTCCCCCGGTGGGCGCCCAGCCGCTGCTGACCTTGGCGTCCCAGGCCCGTACCCGCCACGAGTAGGTGATCCCGGTGGTCAGGTACGACTTGATCGAGATCCCGCCGACCTCACCGTCGTCCACGGCCTTGGTCAAGGTCTTCGTGGTGGTGTCGGACTTGCCGGTCTGCCAGAGCTGGAACTCCAGCTTGGTCAGGTCGCTGTCCGGGTCGGTGGCCTTGCCGCTGATGGTGATGGTGTCCGCCTTGCCGACCTTGATGTACGGGGAGTCGGAGGTGTCGCAGGAGCCGGGGCTCATGGTGACGGACGTCGGCGTGTTCGGCTTCCGGTTGTACGTGACGTCCAGCGTCGGGGAGCCGTCGCCCTCGGCCTTGAACTTCTTCCAGGAGTAGGTGTCCGTCTCCAGGCTGCTGGCGGAACCGGTCGGCGCGGAGGATGAGGTGGAGGCCACCAGGCCCAGGTTGAAGCTGGTCGCGCCGTCGTCGGCAGCGTCCTGGAGCAGCGAGGTGACGGTGAAGTTGACGTACGCGTCGGGGCAGGAGCTGTTGGACTTCCAGCCGTAGGCGAAGGACTTGGACGTGATCTTCCGCTTCCAGGACGGCTGCCGGTTCCAGGTGGTCTTGGAGGTGAAGTCGCCCGTGCCCCACAGCTGCACCGTGCGCTTGCTGCACGACCAGGAGTGGGTCTCCAGGACCTTCAGGGTGGCGCTGGAGACGTCCGCGCCCGTGATGGCCTTCTTCAGCTTCATGCGGAAGAACGAGCGGGCCGTGCCCCAGGTCTCCCGCTCGAAGCCGACGCGGGCCTCCTTGGTGTCCTCGTTGTAGTTCGCGCCGTCGTAGAAGCTGGAGCTCGGGTACCGCTTGTAGACCGTGGTCCAGTTGGCGCGGATACCGGTGGTGGAGGGGTCGAGGAAGAGCGGGTAGGTCAGGCCCTCGGTGTCCGCGAGGTAGCTGCCCGGCGGAGTGATCGTCAGCACGCCGTCGCCGAACTCGGCGGCGGCCGTGGTGGCGTGGGCGCCCTCGCCGGGGCCGTTCGCGGCGGGCAGGGCGAGGGTGCCGGAGGCGGACGCCCGGGCGCCGTCGTAGGCGACGGGGTCGGCGCCTGCCTTGGTGTCGTCCGGGTTCTCGTTCGGGACCTCGTCGGCCGGCACGTCGTCCGGGTTCTCGCGCGCGGGCGCCTTCTCGACGACCTCGGGGTCCTCGTTGCTGCCGGTCGCGGCCTCGGCCTCGGTGCCGGTCGCCTCGGCCCCGGTGTCGTGGGTCCCGGCGGAGTCCCACAGGAACGGTGTGGGGGAGACGGCGATCTCGTTGCCCGAAGCGTCCTTGGCCGTCAGCACGTCGGTGCCGGGGTCGAGGACGAAGGAGAGGCTGGAGGAGGTGACCCGGTAGCGCGGAGGGTCGGCGGCGAGCCGCTCCGCGGCCTCGGGTGTACGGACGACCAGGACGTGCGTGAAGCCGGTGTCCCGGGCGGACAGCATCAGGTCCACGCCGGGCCGGACGTCCTCGTACAGCGCGCGGTTGTCCTCGACCACCGGCTCGGGCAGTTCGCCCGGCCACTCGAACCCGATCTCGTGGCCCTCGGCGGTCATCGTCAGCAGCGGGGTCCACGAGGCCCCGGCCGCGTCGTCGACCTGTTCGGCGGCGCCGGCTCCGGTGCGGAACACCGCCGACCGGACGGCAGTACCGGACCGTCGGACCGACGCCTTCCGGGCGCCGCCGCCACCGCGTCCTCCGGCCGAGAAGGTAACCGGATAGGGGCTGTTGACGGTGTGCCAGCCCTTGTCGCCCTTGCGCAGGCCGGTGTCGATCGGCGCCCATTCACCCTGTGCGTTCTTCGTGCGCACGGGCGCGACGGAGACCGAGTAGGTAAAGGTTCCGTCCGGATTTGCGTATGTGGTCGAGAACTCGTCGGCCAGCGCCGTGACTTCGACCCGCTTGCCGCCCCTGCGCGCGCGTGACTGGGCCTCGTCCTCGTCGACCGGCCGCGCGGCCCGCTTGGTCCCGGCGTCGGAGACGGTGTCGCCGTCGTCCCGCAGCGCGAGCAGCGCGCCACCGGCGGCCAGCACGGCCAGTGCCGCGGCCGCGGCCACGGCACGCCGAAGGCGCCGTCCACCAGGGGGATTTGGTTGCACGGCGGTGTCGAGGTCGCTCAAGGGCCCTTCTCCACAACAGGCTGGACCGCGCTGCGGCGGACGCCGCGGCGGCATGGTTCTTCCGGTGTGCCCTCAAAGCCTGGTGACAGGTCGTGGCGAGCGCTCTACGCGCCGGATCGGGCGGTTGGAGTATGAACAGCTCCTCCCGGTCAGATCAACACTCTTCGATCGCAACTGTGTTGGATACGGTCGCGCAACGACCCGGTAAAGGCCGCCGGTGGGAATCTTTGCTCTTCTTTGTCTGACTTTGGCCAGTGACATACCCAACAGAGAATCGGTGAGTCTTGACGACGATCTTCACAACGTCTTTATCTTCGTGATCGATCTTTAGTCGTTGTTCACCAAGTGCCGTCACGCGTGTGCGTCGTGACGGTTCATCACGGGGGAAGAGTCAACTTGACCGTGCGTACGGTGCTGTCCTGGTGCGGCAGGGGTTCGCTGGCGAGAACGCCGCGCGAACGCCTGGTCCGCCGCAGAGCAAGGGTCGGCGTCGTCGCCGGGCTGGTTCTCGCCCTCAACGTCACCCTGCTGCCCGACGCCGTCGCGTTCGGTCCCGACGTCCCCCGTACGGCGGTCGAGCTCGCGGACCTCCAGGAGACGGACGCCGTCCCGGTCGACGAGACGCTGACCGACAAGCTCGAGGAGCTCTCCGGCTCCGCCGCGACCGATCCCCAGCGGGCGTACGCGCCCGCCGCGGTCGCCGAGGTACCCCAGGCCTCCGGCACCCAGGCCGTCGACAACCTGACCGCGGGCGCGACGACCGAGGTCGCGAAGTCGACCGACGGCACGATGTCCATCGGCGTCGGCGCACCCGACGGTGCCACCCCCGCCGAGGCCGACGCCCTCGAAGGCCAGTGGAGCGTCGCCGCCGCGCCCGAGGCCGACGCCGTCGCGAACGGTGCCCAGGGCTTCCTGCTCGCCGTCGACGCCCCCGCCACCGCCACCGGTGACGCGGTCGTCTCCATCGACGCCACCAAGCTCGCCGAGACCTACAGCGCCCAGTGGCTCGACCGGCTCTCCTTCACCCTGATGCCGGCCTGCTACGCCGACACCCCCGACCTGGAGGAGTGCTCCACCGGCGTCCCGGTGACCACCGAGGTCGAGCGCACCGGCCACACCGTCTCCATGCCGGTGGACGCCGGAGACTCCTCGGGCTCCGAGGCCGACACCGGCGAGGACGGCGCCTCCGACGAGGTCGTGGGCGACACCGACACCACCGTCGACGTCCCCGAGACCCTGGTCAACGTCACCCTGGACACCGCCGACCTGCACTCGGTCGCCGCGCAGTCCACCACGAACCCCGCGGTGAGCACGGACGCCGGCCGCGTCGACTCCGCGGTCTGGCACGAGAGCGCGGCAGGCGCCGTCCAGCAGATCGCCGGCTCCTCCGGCGGCGGCCTGCTCGTGGGCAGCTCCTACGGTGCGGGCGCGGGCGGCGACTTCGCCGCCAGCCCGATCGTCTCGGCGGGTTCCTGGACCGCGGGCGGCTCCTCCGGCGCCTTCAGCTACTCCTACACGATGGCCGCCCCGCAGGTCCCGGCCGGCCCGACGCCCAACGTCACCCTCAGCTACAACTCGCAGACCTCGGACGGCCGTACGTCGTCCACCAACAACCAGGTCTCGTGGGTCGGCGAGGGCTGGGACTACAACCCCGGCGCCATCACCCGCACCTTCGTGGGCTGCGCCGCCGACACCGCCGACGCCAACAACGCCAAGCACTTCACCGGCGACCAGTGCTGGGGCTCGTCCAACGCGGTCCTCTCCCTGAACGGCACCACCACCGAGCTGGTGCGCGACGACACCACCAAGGAGTGGAAGGGCGCGCGCGGCGAGAACATGCGCGTCGAGCTGCTGACCGAGGCCGACTACAAGAAGGTCATCGCCGACGCGACGGGCGTGCCGGTCTCGGACGTCACCTACAGCTCCGACAACGGTGACGACAACGGCGAGTTCTGGCGCGTCACCACCGACGACGGCACCCAGTACTTCTTCGGTCTGAACCGGCTCCCGGGCTGGTCCTCCGGCAAGGCCGAGACCAAGTCGGTGCTGAACGTGCCGGTCGCCGGCAACCACTCCGAGGACCCCTGCCACGCCACGAAGTTCGAGGACTCCTTCTGCGACCAGGGCTGGCGCTTCCAGCTCGACTACGTCGTGGACACCAACGGCAACGCGATGTCGCTGTGGTGGGAGAAGGAGAAGAACGCCTACGCGCGCGACATGAAGGAGGCCAAGGCGGTCGAGTACGACCGCGGCGGCTACCTCTCCCACATCGACTACGGCCAGCGCGCCACCACCCTCTTCTCCGCCGAGCCGCTCGGCCGGGTCAGGTTCAACGCCGCCGAGCGCTGCTTCGACGACTCCGCCCTGAAGGTGGCGTGCTCGAACAGCAACTTCGACTCCAAGCAGTCCGACCGGACCCGGCCCTGGTTGGACACCCCCGCCGACCTGGCCTGCGCGACCGGCAAGAAGTGCTCCACGTACGCCCCGACCTTCTGGTCCCGCAAGCGCCTCGCCTCCGTCGACGCCTGCACCCAGCGCGAGCAGGGCGTGACGCTGACCGAGTACTCCTCGGACGCCGACGGCAACGAGACCGGCCAGCGCAACGCCTGCGGCCTCGAAGGCGACTCGGCGAGCACGACCTCGCTGTCGAAGGTCGACTCCTGGGGCCTGAAGCAGTCCTTCCCGTGGAACCTCACCGGGGAGTACACCGCGCTCTGGCTGGAGTCCATCAAGCGCACCGGCTACGCCGTGGACGGCTCCACCAGCCCTCTGAACCCGGTCTCCTTCGGCCACAACGAGAACCCGCTGCCCAACCGGGTCAAGAAGGACTCCTCCGACACCGACCCGCTGTTCGCGCGGCTGCGCATCCAGGACGTCGTCTCCGAGTACGGCGGCCGCACGCACGTCGACTACAAGGCACCCGAGGGCAAGTGCCTCTCCGGTGCCGCCCGGCCGAAGACCGACGAGAACCACTCCCTCTGCTACCCGGCGTACTGGCACGCCGACGGTGAGCTGGAGGACAAGCGGATCTCCTGGTTCCATAAGTACGTCATCGGCAAGGTCACCGAGTTCCCGCGTCTCGCCGACGCGCAGGACATCGTGACGACGTACGACTACGCCACCGACGGCGACGCCGTCGACGGCGCGCTGTGGGCCAAGAGCCAGTCGGAGTTCTCCCGCCCCAAGAAGCGCACCTGGGACGACTTCCGCGGCTACCCGGTCGTCACCACGACCACCGGCACCACGGACGCGACCGACGGCGCCGTCGCCTCCAAGTCCGTCACCCGCTACTTCCGCGGCATGAACGACGACGTCGTCGCCGACGAGACCCCGGAGAAGTCCTCCGACGACGTCAAGCGCTCGGTCGTGACGACCGACATCACCGGCGCGACCCTGGCGACCGACCGCAAGGCGTACGCCGGCATGGTCGCCGAGTCCCTCACCTATCCCGACGCGTCGGCCGACACCGCCACCGGCTGGACCGCCCGCACGGTCAACGTCCCCGACGCCCCGGTCCGACTGGCCACCCGCAACCGCACCGACGGCCCGGACGTGATCTCCGAGCGTGTCACGCTCGGCAGGACGTCGACCATCTCCAAGGCCTCGGTCAAGGGACCGGACGGCTCGTACCTGCGCACGGTGACCTCCGAGACCGAGTACGACCCCACGTACGGCCTGCCGACGAAGGTCAAGGACTACGGCGACACGGCCGTCTCCGGCGACGAGTCGTGCACCGCCACCTCGTACGTGCACAACACGTCCGGCACGAACTACCTGGTCGGCCTGGTCGCCCGGACCGTCACCACCACCGGCACCAGCACCTGCTCCACCGACCTGTCCAGCGCCACCGGTTCCACGCTGGTCACCGGCTCGCGCATGTACTACGACGGCGCGACCTCCTCCACCGCCACGCCCACCAAGGGCCTGGTGACGAAGACGGAGGCGCCGACCGGCGCCGGCACCGGCTGGGAGACCACCAACCCCGAGTCGCGCACCGAGTACGACTCCACGGGCCGCGTCACGAAGGTCACCGACCCCACGGGCGTGGTCAACAAGACGGCGTACCTCCCGGACAGCGGCCAGGTCTACACGATCGAGACGATCACCGGCAGCAAGGTCGTCGACGGGGCCGAGACCGGCTTCAAGGACACCACCGTCCTGGAGCCCGGCCGCGGGGTCACCATCAGGTCGACCGACGCCAACAACCGCGTCGAGTCCTACGAGTACGACCCGCTGGGCCGCGCCGTCGCCGCCTGGGACGCCACCCAGTCCGCCACCGACGACCCGACGGTCAAGTACACGTACAACATCGACCCGAAGAAGCCGGTGTCGGTGGTGGCGGAGTCGCTCTCCGACAACCCGACCGCAGGCGTCGACGGCGACAAGGCGGGCTACGAGAAGTCCACGACCATCTACGACGGCCTCGGCCGCGAACGACAGACCCAGACCCCGGCGGTCGACGGCGGCCGGCTGATCACCGACACGCTCCACAACAACGCCGGCCAGGTCCGCTACACCCGCAACGCGTACTACATGGAGGGCGACCCGGACACCGAACTGGTCGTCCCGGCCTCCGAGTCGCTGGTCCCCAACGCGACCTCCTACACGTACGACGGCCTGGGCCGCGTGCTCACGGTCACGCCGGTGCACAGCTCCTACCCGCAGACGGGTGAGACCTTCACCAACGCCGGCAAGCCGGTGCCCACCACCGACCGCCGCACCCGATACGAGTACGGCCTCGACTACACGGTGATCCGCCAGCCCCAGGGCACGCCCGCCTCCCGGGTGTGGACCGACGCGCTGGGCCGCACGACGCAGCAGGACACCTTCAGCGACGCGTCGCTGACCGAGGCCGGCGCGATCAGCACGACGTACGACTACGACCTGCGCGGTGACATGGTCACCAGCACCGACGACGTCGGCAACACGCGGACCTGGAAGTACGACGCGCTGGGCCGGGTCACCGACACGACCGACCCGGACGCCGGGGCGGCCCACACCGACTACGACGCCTACGGCCGTGTCGACAAGGCGACCGACGCCCGCGGCCAGACCGTCTCGTACACCTACGAGCGGCTGAACCGCGTCGAGCAGGTCAAGGTCACCCCGAAGGGCTCCACCACCTCCACCCTCGCGCAGACGTACGCGTACGACGGCGCGACCGGCGGCAAGGGCCAGCTCGCCTCGGCGACCCGCTACACCGACGGCAAGGCGTACACCACCTCGATCGGCGGCTACACCTCCGACTACCAGCCCACGGACATGACCACGGCCCTGCCGCCGGGTTCCACCGCGGGCCTGACCGCCGACGGCTTCGCCACCCAGTACAAGTACACGTACAAGTACAACGCCGACGGCCAGTTGGAGACGTACTCGGCGCCTGCGGCCGGCGGCCTCGACGCCGAGGACGTCGTCACCCGCTACAACAAGGCCGGTCTGCCGATCTCGGTCTCCGGCAAGAACTGGTACGCCGCCGAGGCCTCCTACTCCCCCTACGGCCAGGTGCTCCGCTCCACCACCGGTGAGCAGGGCCACCGGCTGTGGCAGGAGAACACCTTCAACGAGTCCACCGGTGAGCTGCTGACCAGCAGGCTCGTCCGGGAGAGCGCCACCGACACGACCGTCGTCCCCGGCAGCGAGGTCAGCAAGCGCTCCTACGCCTACGACCCGTCGGGCAACGTCCTGTCCGTCGCGGACAAGATGGGCACCGCGACCGACCAGCAGTGCTTCAAGTACGACGTGCTCGGCCAGCTGAAGGAGGCGTGGACGACGCCGGGCGGCGGCGCCTGCACCGCCTCCGGCAAGACCACCGCAGAGCCGGTCTACACCGACGGCAAGGTCAACGTCTCCTCCAACGGCGACGGTTACTGGCAGTCGTACGACTACGACGCCCTCGGCAACCGCACCAGGAAGACGGCCTACAAGGCCGACCCGACCTTCACCTCCGGGGTGCGCGACACCAAGGGCGACGTCGTCACCGACTACGCCTACGGCACCAGCGACACCGCGAAGAACGACCAGCCGCACACGCTGACCTCGTACACCACGAAGTCGACGACGGCGGCGGGCGCGGCGGTCACCACCCGCTCGACGCAGACCTACGACGCCGCGGGCTCGATGGAGACCCGCTCCACCGGCGGCGACACGGCCCAGACCATGACCTGGACCTGGGACGGCAAGGCCGAGTCCGTCACCGGCTTCGGCGCCGACGGCTCCGGCGCCTGGATCGGCGTCGGCGACCTCTGCATGGACCTCTCGGGCGGCATCGCCACGGCCGGTACCGCCATCCAGATCTATGTCTGCAACGGCAACAAGTCGCAGCAGTTCCGTTTCAAGGCCACCGACACCGACAGCAACGGCACGGTCGAGGACGCGACGATCGGCCAGCTCATCGTGGGCGGGCAGTGCCTCCAGCCGGGCAGCGCCACCGCGGGTTCGGCCGTCGTCATCCAGGCCTGTGACAAGGCCGCGGCGGCGGCGCAGCGCTGGCAGACCCTGAGCACCGGCCAGGTCAAGTACGTCACGAGCACCTCGACGAACCTGTGCCTGTCGGCCCCGGCGACGACGGTCGGCACCGACCTCACCCTGGCGACCTGCAACTCCACCGTCGCCGGCCAGATATGGAAGCCCGCGTCCAAGACGACGTACGTCTACGACGCGATGGGCAACCGGCTGCTGGAGCGCACGAGCGCCGGCGCGATCCTGAACCTTCCCGACACCAAGGTCTCGCTGACCACGGCCGGCAAGGTCCGTTACGTCGAGCGCACGTACGCCGGCATCGGCGGCCCGTCGGTGACCCGGTTCCGCGAGGGCGCCAACAACACGGCCGGTGTCAGCGAGCACCTGTTCGCCCAGGCGACCGACCTCAACGGCACCCCGCTGGCGGAGGTCCGCCTGGACGGCGGGATGCAGGTCCGGGTGCAGAAGAGGGACCCGTGGGGCGAGGAGCGTGCGGTGAGCATGCCCATGCGCACGCACACCGGGTTCCACACGGGCGACGACGACGTGGAGACGGGCCTGACCCATATGGGCGCCCGCGAGTACGACCCGGGCACGGGCCGCTTCATCTCGGCGGACCCGGTCCTGGACGACAGCGACCCGCTCCAGGCCAACGGCTACTCGTACGCGAACAACAACCCGGTGACGCACTCGGACCCCTCGGGTCTGACGTCCTCCGCCTCCAGCTTCGACGCCTCGATCGCGGCGCTGGACGCGAAGATCGCCGAGTACCAGAAGACCCTGGGCCGCTCCATCGGCGACGTGATCCTCGCGACCGGCTGGGCCGTGTTCAAGGAGTTCATCGGCTGGAACGACGTCGTCGGCTGCTTCACCCAGGGCGACCTGTGGGCCTGCGGCAGCCTCCTGATGGACGCCATCCCGTGGACCTCGGTCTTCTCCAAGGGCAAGAAGATGTGGCGCGCCTTCAAGGGCACCATGAGCGCGGTCAAGGCGTTCAAGGCGGCCAAGCGCGTGGCCGAGATCGGCCTGAAGGCGGCGAAGGCCGCCAAGGTCGCGCTGATGAAGGCGAAGAAGGCGGCGGAAGCGGCGGCGGCGGAGGCCAAACGAAAAGCCCGAGCAGCAGCCAAACGCGCAGCCGAGGCGGTGAAGAAGAAGTCCCATACGGGCTCGAAGGGTGCCAGGGGCAATGCACCCCAGGTAGAAGCCCGCACCGCGGCCCAGCACAAGGGCTCTTCGGGCGGCGGCAAGGCGGAGGAGAAGTCCGGCGGCTCACGCGACGGCTCGGGCAAGGAGGAGTCGGGCGGGGGCGGTGGATCCGATTCGGAGTCGGCTCCGTCCTGCACGACCAACAGCTTCACGCCCGACACCAAGGTCCTGATGGCCGACGGCACGGCCAAGGCGATCAAGGACGTCAAGGCCGGCGACAAGGTCCTGGCGACCGACCCGGAGACGGGTGAGACCACGGCCGAGACGGTCACCGCCGAGATCCTCGGCAAGGGCGTCAAGCATCTGGTCAAGGTCACCGTCGACGTCGACGGAAAGAAGGGCTCCAAGACCGCCGAGGTCACCGCGACCGACAAGCACCCCTTCTGGGTCCCCGAGCTCGGCGACTGGATCGACGCGACCGACCTCAAGTCGGGCGAGTGGCTGCGCACCAGCGCCGGCACGCTGGTCCAGATCACGGCCGTCAAGCGCTGGACGGCGCTGGACGCCACGGTGCACAACCTCACCGTCAGCATGCTGCACACGTACTATGTGCTGGCAGGCGCCACGCCGGTCCTCGTCCACAACTGCTCTCCGGAGCTGATGGCGCACGCCAAGAGCGTCGCCAAGACGATGCGGCCGGGCGACAAGTCGAAGGTGGCCACCATCATGCGGCTGAACGATGAAGAAGGAACCATTCTCAAGGGAGTCAGCAGCAACCGCGGGCGTGAGGGCTTGCACGAGGACCTGGTCGCGGAGATTTTCGACAATCCGAGCGCGGCCGGCACATTCCACCACGGTGGGTGCGGAGAGATCGACTGCCTGAACCAGGCGATGGAGAAGGGATTGTCGATCGTCGGTGCCCGATTCGAGTCGGCGACCGTGCATGCGGACGGAAGAATTGTGCCGCTTGATCCCTGTGACGCCTACTGCAAACCGTTGTTGAACGGCATGAACGAGTTCTCGGAGACGAACTTCTCGTGGTAGTCACGGTGGTGCCGTGCGGCCTGTGCAAGGTCCACGTCGAATACAGCAGTGAGAGAGTTGCATGAGCGTTCCGTCGGGGTTCTTCCGCCAGCTCGGCCTGGCGGGGAACCCCGCGACGCCCCGAGCCCTGCTCCTTGTGCTGGCGCGTTCCCCCTATCAGGACGTCCTGGCCGAGCTGGCGGGCCGTGCGGAACTGGGCCAGGAGCGGCTGGCGGAGCTGTTTGTGCAGGGTGGCGCCCGAGCGGAACACACCAGCCTTGCCAACCCCAACTGCCCGCCGTCGGTGCTGGTCGCCATCGCGGACACCGGGGACACGCTTCTCGTCGCAGAGGCGTTCCGGCATGCGAACTTTCCGCCGCAGCTCCTTGCCGATGTCTTCCAGGGGGCCGGCCGGCCGCAATGGCCGGCCGATGCGGCACCTGGAGTGCTTGCCAACCCGTCGTTCCCGGTCCACCTCCTGCGTACCGCGGTCGACGACGACCGCCGCGCGGTGCGCGCACAACTCGCTTTGAACCCGGCACTTCCACGTGACGGCGTCCAGAAGCTGCTGACCGATCCCGACCCGCAGGTCCGGCTGGCCGTCGCAGAGCGAACGGACCTGTTGCCAGACGAACGTCTCGCGCTGCTGAGAGAACTGGCAGCGGCGCAGCCGGATGACATCGCGGGAGTGAGCGACCTCCCCCTTCCGGTGGCGAGATGTCTGGAGGACACGGTCTCGCTCACAGGCCTGCGGCTGCTGGCCGCGAACACCTCGACTCCGGCGGACGCAGTGGGCCGTTTTGCCTCCCACCGGGATCCCGAGGTCGAGGCAGCGGCCCTGCGCAACGAGAAGTGCCCGATCTCGGCACTGGAGGTCGCCGCACCGTCGCCGCGAACGGCTGTACGAGTCTGCGTGGCCGCGAACCGTGCAACTCCACAGGAGGTGCTGCGGGCGCTGGCCGGCGACCCGGAGGCGACGGTTCGTGCCGCGGTGGCCGGCAACCCCGGCACGCCGATCGGCGTCCTGACCGCCATGGCCGCCGAGACCTCCCGGAATGTGCGCTCACGAGTGGCCCGCAACGCGCAGTGCCCGCCGGACCTGCTGGAGCACCTGCTGTCCGACCCCGACGGGATCGTCGTGCTCTCGGCAGCCGGGAACCGGCGCCTCCCGGAGCCTGCCATGTGGCGGATAGCGGAGGCGTCCGACTGATGTCGGCGTGGAGTGCCGTAGGTCGTGGAATCGGATGCGGCGGAGGCGGGCCCGGTGGAGGATGCCGTTGAACTGCCGCGTGAGGGCGGCGGGTCCGATGGTGTGGCCGCCGGGGCGGGCGAAGATGTGCCCGTTGTCGATCCAGGCCGCACCGGCCGCCTCCCGCTCCTGGGCTTGCCGCTGGCAGTGGCGCGCAGTGAGGTGACGCAGGCGGCGGGCAGGGCGATGCGCCCCTCCGAGCTGATGGCCTTCGTAGGCGGGGTGGTGAGTCCTCGGCTGCGGGTGCGTTGAAGGGTGGGGGTGCCCGAGTCAAGGCTGAGGTCGTCCCAGGCCAGGCCGAGGAGTTCGCCTTTGCGTAGACCGGTGTGGAGGGCCAGTGGCGGTGAGCTTGGCGAGCTTCTTCTTGCCGAGGCCGGGGGCGAGGCACTGGTTCACGACGGCGGTGTAGCGGGTGTGGGTGATCTCGCGGAGGTGGTGGACGGCGACGTTGTCGAGCCAGTAGCCGAGGTAGGCGGCGAGGCTGCCCTGGACGGCGAGGATGTATCCGGCGGCTTCCCGTCGGCCGTCTTTGCGCTGGTAGACGGTGCCGTCGCCGTTGGCGCGGGCTCGCCGCAACCCGCGCCGCGTGGATGACCGAGGGCGAGGGAGGGGAGGTGGCGGGTGCGGAGGAGGTCGTAGACGGCGGTGCGGCTGAGTTGGAGGCGTTCCATGACCTGGGGGACGGCGAAGAGTTTGGCGTCGGCGGTCACGCGACCCCCACGCCCGGACGGCGCCGGTCAGCCAACCGGAGGAGTGACCGGCGCGGTCACCGGGACGCTCCGACCGCCGGGTTCGGGTCGATTGCTCGGGTCGGGTCTGCCGGGTCGCACAGTGGTCAATTGCCTTACTTGTACGGGACTTCGGACGATGTGCGACTACACGAACCGAATTCCGTAACACGAAGAAAACCTGAAAGTGCTTGGAGAGGGGAACAATCCAGCCAGCATCCGCGCACCGAGCACGCAGGCAACGAGGAGTATCGCCATGTCCGAAGCGCAGAAGGTCGACAACCGGCCAAGTGCCGTACCACCGGCGGCAGGTGGGGTCGACGGGTTCTTCAAGATATCCGCCAGAGGCTCCACCATCGGCCGGGAGATACGCGGCGGCTTCGCCACGTTCTTCACCATGGCCTACATCCTCGTCCTGAACCCGATCATCCTCGGCAGCGCCAAGGACAAGTTCGGGCACACGCTCGACACCGGCCAACTGGTCACCGCCACCGCGCTGGTGGCCTGCGTGATGACCGTCATCATGGGCATCGGCGGCAACCTCCCGCTCGCCATCGCCGCGGGCCTCGGCCTCAACGCCGTCGTCGCCTTCCAGATCGCCCCGCTGATGAGCTGGGACGACGCGATGGGCCTCGTCGTCCTCGAAGGCCTCCTGATCTGCGTCCTGGTGCTCACCGGCCTCCGGGAAGCGATCATGAACGCGATCCCGCAGCAGCTCAAGCAGGCGATCGGCGTCGGCATCGGCCTGTTCATCGCGTTCATCGGCTTCGTCGACGCCGGGTTCGTCAGCCGCATCCCGGACGCGGCGAACACCACCGTCCCCGTGCAGCTGGGCGCCGTCGGCCGGCTCACCGGCTGGCCCGTGCTGGTCTTCTGTCTCGGTGTGCTGCTCACCATCGCGCTGCTCGCGCGCAAGGTGAAGGGCGCCATCCTCATCAGCATCGTGACCATGACCGTCGTCGCGATCGTCATCGACGCCGTCGCCGACATCAAGAGCTGGGGGCTCACCACCCCGAAGGTGCCGGACAAGATCGTCGACAGCCCGGACTTCGGCCTCGTCGGTCACTTCAGCCTGTTCGGCGGCTTCGCCGAGGCCGGTGCGCTCACCGCGGTCCTGCTGGTCTTCACCCTGGTCCTGTCGGACTTCTTCGACGCCATGGGCACCATCGTCGGCATCAGCGCCGAGGCCGGGCTGCTCGACGAGCAGGGGCAGGTCCCGGGCATCGGCCGGGTGCTGTTCATCGACGGCGCCGCCGCCGTCGCGGGCGGACTGGGCTCCGCCTCCTCCAACACCGCCTACATCGAGTCCGCGGCCGGCGTCGGCGAGGGCGCCCGTACCGGCTTCGCCAACCTGGTCACCGGCGGCCTGTTCGGTCTCGCGCTCTTCCTCACCCCGCTGCTGACCATCGTCCCGCTCCAGGCCGCGGCGCCCGCGCTGATCGCGGTCGGGTTCCTGATGATGACCCACGTCAAGCACATCGACTGGGACAAGTTCGAGATCGCGATCCCGGCGTTCCTGACCATCGTCGCGATGCCGTTCACGTACTCCATCACCGACGGCATCGGCGCCGGCTTCCTCGCCTACGTCGTCATCAAGACGGTGCTCGGCAAGGCCAAGGAGGTCAACTGGCTGCTGTGGGCCGTCTCGGCGCTGTTCCTGGTGTACTTCGCGATCGATCCCGTGGAGCAGCTCCTCGGGGTCAAGTAGGACCGGCGGGGGCGGCCCGGCCGGACCGCCCCCTGCCCGGCCGCTAATTGAGCGACGCCTTCATCATCGCCCTGGCCACCGGCGCGGCCAGCCCGTTGCCGCTGACCTCGGAGCGGGCCGCGTCCGACTGCTCGACCACGACCGCCACGGCGACCTCCTCGCCGGTCTTGTCGGACGTGCCGTACGAGGTGAACCAGGCGTACGGCGTCTTGCTGTTGTTCTCGCCGTGCTGGGCCGTGCCCGTCTTGCCGCCCACGGTCACCCCGTCGACGAGCGCGTTGGTGCCGGTGCCCTCCTCCACGACCGTCTGCATCGCCGACCGCAACTGCTTCGCGGTGGCGGAGCTGACGACCTGGGTGCCGGCCGCGTCGTCGTCGTAGTTCTTCAGCACGTCGCCGCCGCCGTCGGTGATCTGCGCGACCATGTGCGGGGAGACCAGCTTGCCGTCGTTGGCGATGGCCGCCGACACCATGGCCATCTGCAGCGGTGTCGCGGTGACGTCGAACTGACCGATGCCCGACAGGGCCGTCTGCGCCTCGTCCATGCCGGACGGGTACACGCTGGGGTAGGCCCGGACCGGGACGTCCTGGCTGTCGTCGTCGAAGCCGAACTTCTCCGCCATGGCCCGCACCTTGTCCTGCCCGAGCTGCACGGCCATGTGCGCGAAGACGTTGTTGCAGGAGTACTGCAACGCGACCCGGATCGTGGCGTCCGCGCACGGCGCCGAGGCGTTCTCGTTCCTCAGGACCGTGCTGGTGCCCGGCAGGGTGTACGGGTCCGGACTGTCCGTGCGCTCGTCCACCGACGTGTACAGCCCGTTCTCCAGCGCGGCGGCCGCCACCACCAGCTTGAAGGTCGAGCCCGGCGGCAGCGGCTGGCGCAGCGCCCGGTTGGTCAGCGGCTTGTCGGCGTCGGCGGTGAGCTTCTTCCAGGCCGCCCCCGCGGTGTTGGCGTCCGTGAGCGACGAGGGGTCGTACGACGGGGTCGAGACGACCGCCAGGATCCTGCCGGTCTTCGCGTCGATCGCGACGGCCGCGCCCTTGTTGCCGCCGAGCGCCCGGTACGCCGCCTTCTGCACGGCGGGGTCGATCGTCGTGATCACGTTCCCCGGGTCCGCGCGCTTGTCGGTGACGGTGTCCAGGGCGGTCCGCAGGCGGTCGTCCGTGCCGTTGAGGAGGTCCTGGTAGATGCCCTCCAGCTGGGTCGGCGCGTAGCTCTGCGAGGCGTAGCCGGTCACCGCCGCGTACAGCTCGCCGTCCGTGTAGGTGCGTCGGTAGCGGAGATCTCCGTCCTTCGTCCGTGCCGAGCCGGTGATCGCCTCACCGGCCACGACGATGTTCCCGAGCGGATCCGCGTACGTCGTGATCGCGTTGCGCCGGTTGTCCTTGTCGTCCGCGAGTGCCCGGCCCTCGTAGAACTGCACCCATGTCGCCCTGACCAGCAGGGCCAGCACGAGGAGCAGCGCGAAGACCGATGCGCGCCTGATCGTCTTGTTCATCGCGCCCGGACAGACGAACGGGCGGAGGGAAATCGTTCCCATCCGCCCGGTTTTCTCATCGTATGTTCATACGGCGTGACGTCGGCCGCCTCAGTCGCGCAGCGTCAGCACGATCTCGGCGATCTCCTCGCCGCGCGCGTGGGCGAAACCGGTGGCCCGGGCGCTCTCGCGGAAGCCGCACTTGCGCAGCACCCGCAGCGACCCCTCGTTGTCCGCCGCCGCCCGCGCGTACAGCGGGCGCTCGCTCACCTCCGCGAGCAGGAGCCGCAGCGCGGCCGTGGCGATCCCGCGCCCCCAGTAGGCGCGGTCCACCCAGTACGTCACCTCGCGCTCGCCCGGTTCCCCGTACACCGAGGCGGTTCCGACGACGTCCCCGTCGACCAGCACCGTACGGACCAGCTCCCGGTCCCTTATCCGCCGCCACTTCGCCTCGAAGCCGTCGCGGTCGGCCGGGTCCTGAGGCGTGAACGCGGCCATCCGCAGGGACTCCGGGTCGTTCATCTGCCGGAAGAAGACCGCCAGATCACTGTCGTGCACCTTGCGCAGGGCGACTTCCATCGTCTTCAGAGCCTCCGAGTGGCGAGCGTCAGCCGGTCGCGGGCGTCGAACAGGGCGTCCTTCACGAGCTGCTCGTGGGCCGGGGTGAGCCGGGCCACCGGCACCGAGCAGCTGATCGCGTCCCGGGCCGGGGTGCGGTACGGGATGGCGACGCCGAAACAGCGCAGGCCCAGCGTGTTCTCCTCCCGGTCCACGGCGAAGCCCTGCTCCCGGACCTGGTGCAGTTCCTCGATGAGCTTCTCACGGTCGGTGATCGTGTGCTCCGTCAGCGCCGGGAGCGACTCGGGCAGCAGCTTGCGGACCTGCTCGTCCGTGTACGTGCTCAGCAGCGCCTTGCCCAGGGAGGTGGAGTGGGCGGGCAGCCGGCGGCCGACCCGGGTGAAGGGGCGCAGGTAGTGCTGGGACTGCCGGGTGGCGAGGTAGACGACGTTCGTGCCGTCGAGGCGGGCCAGGTGGATGGTCTCGGTGGTGTCGTCCGAGAGCCGGTCCAGGGTCGGCCGGGCCGCCGCGACCACCTCGTCGCCGTCGATGTAGGAGGTGCCGACGAGCAGCGCGCGCACCCCGATGCCGTACCGCGTGCCCGTCGCGTCCGTCTCCACCCAGCCCAGTTCCACCAGCGTGCGCAGCAGCATGTACAGGCTGGACTTGGGGTAGCCGACGGCCTCCTGGACCGACGCGAGGGAGTGCATACCGGGCCGTCCGGCGAAGTATTCCAGCAGTTCAACCGTCCGTACCGCGGACTTGACCTGCGCTCCGCCCCCCGTCTCGCCTGCCGACATCGCCCTTGACCCCTTCGTTCGACGGGAAATAGTCTCCGACAGCATATTCATCATCAGAGACGGTGTTCAGTATATCGAACGCCCTGGTGGATGACGTACGTACTGCGGCATTGCATGCGGCATTCGATGTGGAGGGACCCGCGGTGGCAGCAGCACCAGTCTGGAGTGTCGACCCCCGAACCGGGAAGCAGCGTGAACAGGTTGCGGTGGCGGCCACGGCCCAGGAGGTGGATGCCGCCGTCCGCGCCGCGCACGACGCGCGTGGCGCGCTCGCCGACCGCACCGTCCGCGCGGCCTTCCTGCGCGCGGCCGCCGCGCACCTGGAGGCGGCCCGGGACCAGCTCGTCGAGGCCGCCGACGCCGAGAGCGCGCTCGGTCCGGTCCGGCTGACCGGGGAACTCGCCCGCACCTGCTTCCAGCTGCGGGCCTTCGCGGACATCGTCGACGAGGGCGCCTTCCTCGACGTGGTCATCAACCACCCCGACGACACCGCTACCCCGCCGATCCCGGACCTGCGCCGCTACAAGGTGCCGCTGGGTGTCGTCGCCGTCTACTCGGCGTCCAACTTCCCCTTCGCCTTCTCCGTCGCGGGCGGCGACACCGCGAGCGCGCTGGGCGCGGGCTGCCCGGTCGTGGTCAAGGCCCACCCCGACCACCCGGCGCTGTCCGAACTGGTCGCCAAGGTGGTCCGCAGGGCCGCCGCGGAGCACGGCATCCCGGACGGTGTGCTGGGCCTGGTGCACGGCTTCGAGGCCGGTGTCGAGCTCATCAGGCACCCGCTGGTGTCCGCCGCGGGCTTCACCGGCTCCGTCCGGGGCGGGCGCGCGCTGTTCGACGCGGCGGCCGCGCGGCCGGTGCCGATCCCGTTCCACGGCGAGCTCGGATCGCTGAACCCGGTCGTGGTGACCGAGGCCGCGGCCGTGGAGCGCGCCGAGGCCATCGGTACCGGGCTCGCCGGGTCCATGACGCTCGGTGTCGGACAGTTCTGTGTGAAGCCGGGGCTGGTGCTGGTGCCGGCGGGCGCCGCGGGCGACGGACTGGTCAAGTCCCTCACGGACGCCGTCAGCGACACCGAGGCCGGGGTCCTGCTCGACCACCGGATGCGCGACAACTTCATCGCCGGGGTGGCCGAGCGGGCCGAGCTCGCGGACGTGGACTCCCCGGTGACCCCCGGCGCGGGCGGCGAGCACACGGTGAGCGCGGGCTTCCTGACCGTACCGGCGACCAGGCTGACCGCCGGGAGCGAATACGACCTGCTGCTGGAGGAGTGCTTCGGACCGGTCACCGTGGTGGCCCGCTACGAGGACGACGCCGAGGTGCGCGCGGTGCTGTCGCGGCTGCCGGGCAACCTGACCGCGACGGTCCAGCTGTCCGAGGCCGAGGCGGCGGGCGAGGGGCGCGGCGCGGAGATCCTCGCCGAGCTGACCCCGCTCGCCGGCCGCGTCCTGGTCAACGGCTGGCCGACCGGGGTCGCGGTGGCACCGGCCCAGCACCACGGGGGCCCGTACCCGGCGACGACCTCGACGTCGACGTCGGTCGGCGGCACGGCGATCGAGCGCTGGCTGCGGCCCGTCGCCTACCAGAACGCGCCGGAGGCCCTGCTGCCCCCGGAGCTGAAGGACGACAACCCGCTGGGTCTGCCGCGCCGCTTCGACGGCCGGCTGGAGCGGTAACCGGAGTCCTCTTCCACGGCCGGCCGGACGGCGGCCCAGGGGGCCGCGGTGACCGCACGCCCCCTCGGACCCGTCCGGCCCCGGCCGCCCGGCCGCCTGCCGACCCGGACCCGGAACCCCCTCGGGTTTCTCCGGACCGCCTGAGAGAATCCGCCGATGGACGTCGAACTCCCCGAACTCCCTTTCCCCTTGCGCACCTACGGCCCCGACGGGCACTGGGTCTACGAGGACGGAATGCTCAGCGGATGGGCCGGACCCCGGCAGGACCGGTTCGTGTCGCCCACCGGCGAGGCGCTCGATCCCGCCACCGACGCCCCCCGGCTGCTGGGGGCGCCCGAAGGCGACTTCCAGCTGATCGCCCGGGTCACGGTGGGCTTCGCCGCCGCCTTCGACGCCGGGGTGCTCTACGTCCACGTCGGCGAGCGGGCCTGGGCCAAGCTCTGCCTGGAGTACTCCCCGGACGTGCCCACCGTGTGCACGGTGGTCACCCTGGGACACTCCGACGACGCCAACTCCTTCACGGTGGAGGGCAGTTCGGTCTGGCTGCGGGTGAGCAGGACCGGCCGCGCCTTCGCCTTCCACGCCTCCCGGGACGGCAAGCGCTGGACCTTCGTCCGGCTGTTCACCCTCGGCGGGGAGAAGGAGACGGGCGCCGCCCTGGTCGGCTTCATGTCGCAGTCGCCGATAGGGGAGGGCTGTGTCGTCACCTACGACCACATCGAGTTCCGGCCCGCCTGGCCGGACGACCTGCGGGACGGCAGCTGAGCCCGGAATCCGGCGATCCGGGGCGGGCGGGAATAGCGCGGGCTGTTTGAACGTTCACGCATCCGGCGGAGGGAGTCTCCGCGCCCGTGCGACCTGGAGAGAGCCGAAGACATGCGCGTCGAGATCTGGAGCGACATCGCCTGCCCGTGGTGTTATGTCGGAAAAGCCCGTTTCGAGAAGGCGCTCGCGACCTTCCCGCACCGTGACCAGGTCGAGGTCGTGCACCGCTCCTTCGAGCTGGACCCCGGGCGCGCCAAGGGCGACACCGTGGACGTGCTCACGATGCTCACCAAGAAGTACGGCATGAGCCAGGCCCAGGCCCAGGCCGGGGAGGACAACCTCGGCACCCAGGCCGCCGCAGAGGGACTGGCGTACCGCACCCGGGACCGCGACCACGGCAGCACCTTCGACATGCACCGGCTGCTGCACTTCGCCAAGGAGCGGGGCCGCCAGGACGAGCTGCTCCAGATCCTGTACCGGGCCAACTTCGCCGAGGAGCGCTCCGTGTACACCGAGGGCGACGAGCGGCTGGCCGAGCTCGCCGTCGAGGCCGGACTGGACGGCGACGCGGCCCGCGAGGTGCTGGCGGACCCGGACCGCTACGCCGACGAGGTCCGCGCCGACGCGCGCGAGGCCGCCCAGCTCGGTGCGAACGGCGTACCGTTCTTCGTCCTGGACCGCGCCTACGGCGTCTCCGGCGCCCAGCCCGCGGAGGTCTTCACCCAGGCGCTGACCCAGGCGTGGGGCGAGCGCCCGGTGCTGAAGCCGGTCGGCGGCGACGCCGCAACCGACGGCGCACAGGCCTGCGGCCCCGACGGGTGCGCGCTGCCGCAGTGACGAAAGCCCAGCTCCGGGCCCATCCATAAGCGTTCGTTTGCGGAACCGTCCAAGAACGCGCAATGGACGGTGACTTCATGGGACCGCAGAGTGGTCCCATGAAGAACTTCGAGAGCGTCGTCCGTGCCGAGTTCGAACCGAAGAACACCTTCCTGAACACCGCGAGCAACGGGCTGCTCCCGGCCCGCACGGTGGCCGCCCTGTCCGAGGCGGCCCGCGTCCGGGCCGAGGGGCGGCCGCTGACCTCGCTGCACGGGGACGTGGAGGAGTCCCGGGCCGCGTTCGCCCGGTTGGCCGGTGTCCCGGTCACCCGGGTGGCCGCCGGCCCCTCGGTCGCCGCGCACACCGCGTTGATCGCCGCCTCGCTGCCCGCCGGTGCCGAGGTGCTCACCGCCGAGGACGACTTCGCCTCCGTGGTGAACCCCTTCCATGTCCGCGGCGACCTCAAGGTGCGCGCCGTGCCGCTGGAGCGGCTCGCCGAGTCCGTCCGTGCGGGCACCGCGCTCGTCGCGGTCAGCGCCGCCCAGTCCGCCGACGGGCGGATCGCCGACCTGAGCGCGGTGCGCGAGGCGGCCCGGACGCACGGGGCACGGACCTGCGTCGACTGGTCCCAGGCGGCCGGCTGGCTGCCGATGGCCGCCGACGACTTCGACTACACCGTCTCCATCTGCTTCAAGTGGCTGCTCGGCCCGCACGGGGCGGCCTTCCTCGTCGTGCCGGAGGACTTCGGCGGACTCACCCCGCTGCTGGCCGGCTGGGTCGCGGGGGAGGAGCCCTGGGACAGCTGCTACGGCCCGGTCACCGAACTCGCCCACTCCGCTCGCCGGTTCGACGTCAGCCCGGCCCTGTTCAGCTACGCGGGACTGCGCCACTCGCTCGCCCTCGTCGAGGAACTCGGGGTGGACGCCGTGCACGCCCACGACCTCGCCCTCGCCGACCGCTTCCGCGCGGGTCTCGAGTCCCTCGGCCGCGAACCGCTGCCCTCTCCCGGCTCGGCCATCGTGTCCGTGCCCGGACTGGGCCGTCTCCAGCCCGAGTTGAGCCGTGCGGGCATCGAGGTCTCCGACCGCGCGGGCAACCTGCGCGCCTCCTTCCACCTGTACAACACCGTCGCGGACGTGGACCGGCTGCTGGACGTCCTGGCCGGTGCCGGGCGGGGGATCACCGGACCGGCGTGAAGTCCCGGGCCCCGATGCCGTGTTGCCCGGGGGCGACCCCCGGGCCCCCGGCAGGGGGTGGTTCACCGGACCGGTGTGAAGTCCCGGGCCCCGATGCCGTGTTGCCCGGGGGGTGACCCCCGGACCCCCGGCAGGGGGTGGTTCACCGGACCGGCGTGAAGTCCCGGGCCCCGATGTACTCGGGCCGTCGTACCGGAGCCGCGAACGGCTCCACCGCGGCGTTCTCCACGCTGTTGAACACGATGAAGACGTTGCTGCGCGGGAACGGCGTGATGTTGTCGCCGGACCCGTGCATGCAGTTGCAGTCGAACCAGGTCGCCGAGCCGGCCCGGCCCGTGAACAGCCTGATGCCGTGCCGGTCCGCCAGCGCGGTCAGCGCCTCGTCCGACGGCGTGCCCGCGTCCTGCATCTGGAGGGACTTCTTGTAGTTGTCCCGCGGGGTGGCCCCCGCGCAGCCGAGGAACGTGCGGTGCGAGCCCGGCATGATCATGAGGCCGCCGTTGGTGTCGTGGTTCTCGGTCAGCGCGATCGAGACGGACACAGTGCGCATGTTCGGCAGACCGTCCTCGGCGTGCCAGGTCTCGAAGTCGGAGTGCCAGTAGAAGCCGCCGGCCCCGAACCCCGGTTTGACGTTGATACGGGACTGGTGGACGTAGACGTCCGAGCCGAGGATCTGCCGGGCCCGGCCGACCACGCGCTCGTCGCGGACGAGCCGCGCGAAGACCTCGCTGATCCGGTGGACCTCGAAGACGGACCGGATCTCCTGGGACTTCGGCTCCCTGACGGACCGCGGGTCGGCGCGGACGGCCGGATCGGCGACCAGCCGCTCCAGCTCCTGCCGGCAGACGGCCACCTCGTCGTCGCCGATGAGCCGGTCGACGGTGAGGAAGCCGTCGTGTTCATAGGCCTGGAGGTCGGCCGTCGAGACCGGTCCCGGGGTGTCCGGGGCGCCCCAGACGACCGGGTCCTGGCGCGGGACGACGACCTCGCCGGTGCCGCGGCTGGGGTACGGATCGGTGATCACGGTCATGGGCGTCACACCTCCTCGGGCTCGGTGAGCAGCGGGTACACGCCGTTCTCGTCGTGGTCCTCCCGGCCCGTGACGGGCGGGTTGAACACGCAGATGCAGTGGAAGTCCTCCTTGACGCGCAGCGTGTGCCGCTCGTGGCCGTCGAGGAGGTACATGGTGCCGGGGGTGATCGTGTACGTCCGGCCGGCCTCGTGGTCGGTCAGCTCGGCCTCGCCCCTGGTGCAGACGACGGCCTCGATGTGGTTGGCGTACCACATCGACGTCTCGGTCCCGGCGTACAGGACGGTCTCGTGCACCGAGAAGCCGACCCGTTCCCGGGCGAGGACGATCCGCTTGCTCTCCCAGGTGCCGGACTTCGCCCTGACGTGCCGGTCGGTGCCTTCGATGTCCTTGAACGAACGGACGATCATGAGTGGTGGTCCCTCCTTGTCAGACGGTTTTCCCGGACCCTTGTCAGGCGGTTTCCCGGACGGCGCGGGCCACGACGCGCAGGCCCTCGTCCAGTTCCTCGGGTGTGACGGTGAGGGCGGGCAGCAGTTTCACCACCTCGCTCTCCGGGCCGGACGTCTCGATGAGCAGCCCGAGTTCGAAGGCCCGCCGGGCGACCCGCTCGGCGCGGCCCCTGTCGTGGAACTCCAGGCCCCACACGAGCCCCCGGCCCCGGTACTCGCGGACGTCGGCGAGGTTCTCCTCGGTGATCGAGACGAGTGCCTGCTCCACCTGTTCGCCGCGGGTGCGGGTCTGCTTCTCCATGGCGGCCCCGTCGGCCCAGTACGTCTCCAGCGCGGCCGTCGCCGTCACGAACGCCGGATTGTTGCCGCGGAAGGTGCCGTTGTGCTCGCCCGGCTCCCACACGTCGAGTTCGGGCCTGAACAGGCACAGCGACATCGGCATCCCGTAGCCGCTGATGGACTTCGAGACGGTGACGATGTCGGGGGTGATCCCGGCCTCCTCGAAGGAGAAGAAGGCCCCCGTGCGGCCGCACCCCATCTGGATGTCGTCGACGATCAGCAGCATGTCCTGGCGCTCGCACAGCGCGGCGAGCGCGCGCAGCCACTCCGGGCGGGCGACGTTGATGCCGCCCTCGCCCTGCACGGTCTCCACGATCACGGCGGCGGGCTTGTTCAGACCCGAGCCCTGGTCCTCCAGCAGCCGCTCGAACCACAGGAAGTCCGGCACCCGGCCGTCGAAGTAGTTGTCGAACGGCATGGGCGTGCCGTGCACCAGCGGTATGCCGGCGCCCGCCCGCTTGAACGCGTTGCCGGTCACGGCGAGCGACCCGAGCGACATCCCGTGGAAGGCGTTGGTGAACGACACGATCGCCTCGCGGCCCTTCACCTTCCGCGCCAGCTTCAGCGCGGACTCGACGGCGTTGGTGCCGGTCGGCCCCGGGAACATGACCTTGTACGGCAGGTCGCGCGGGCGCAGCACCAGGTCCTGGAAGGTCCGCAGGAACGACCGCTTGGCGACGGTCGACATGTCGAGCCCGTGGGTGACACCGTCGCGCTGCAGATAGTCGATCAACGCCCGTTTGAGTACGGGGTTGTTGTGGCCGTAGTTGAGTGATCCGGCGCCGGCGAAGAAGTCGAGGTAGCGGCGGCCGTCCTCGTCGTACATCTGGCTGCCCTGCGCGCGGTCGAAGACGACCGGCCAGCCGCGGCAGTAGCTGCGCACCTCGGACTCCAGGGTCTCGAAGATGCTCAGGTCGGGCTGGGTGATGGTCACGGCGAAACGCTCCTCGGTGCGACGGGTGTCAGTGCGACGGGTGTCGGTACGACGGGTGTCGGTGCGACGGATGTCAGTGCGACGGGTGGGTCAACGGGCCGATGCGGTACAGGACTTCGGGTGCGTGCGGGCCGTCGGGGAAGTGGCCCGCGGCGAACAGCACCTCACGGGTGACACCCGCTCCGTGCCGGGCGGCGTACGAGGTGAACAGGCGCTCGGAGGCGGTGTTGTCCGGTGTGATGGTGGTCTCGACGCAGGTGAGCGGGTGCTCGGCGGCGATCCGGGCGGTCAGCCCGTCGAGCAGTGCGGCGGCGAGGCCGCGGCCGCGGTGGGCGCGGTCGACCGCCACCTGCCACACGAGCAGGGTGTGCGGGCGCTCGGGCCGGACGTACCCGGTGACGAACCCGACGGGCCGCCCGTCCTGTCCGCGGGCCACCGCCGACGTCCCGGCGAAGTCGCGGCACCACAGCAGATAGCTGTAGGAGGAGTTCAGGTCGAGTGTCCCGGAGTCCTTGGCGATACGCCAGAGAGCGGCCCCGTCCGACACCGACGGGCGGTCGATGTGCAGGTCTGCTTGTGCGGCAGTCATGCAAATTGAATTTACCGATGGAAATTGAAAAATGCATGACGGGACGGGCTTACGCCTGAGCCCGTCCCGTGTTATCGCGTGGGTGCGCGCAGGAGGCGGAGGGTGTGCAGAATGTGCGCTTTTAGGCGGCAGGAGAGCCGCAAAACGGTCGCCTTGTGGAACGTGTCACACGGGTGTGACCTTCACGGAATCCCCGCGGAACACCCGCTCGGATACGCTCGAAATCTTTGCGTTTAGGTACGTGATCAGCGGGCAGGAGAATGCGGGGAGCTGTTCTGGATCGGAATTGTAGAAATCCCCGGATCCAGGGATCGGATCCGGGGATTTTCGAAATGGCCGCGAATTCGGAATTGTCAGGCGGACGGGCTCTGGCCCCAGGCGTTCGCCACGGCCTGTCGTGCCGCCTGCGGGTCCACGTCCAGGCCCTGGCCGGCCAGTGCGGCGCCCAGGGCCGCCAGGCTCGCCTGCACGGCCTCCACCGTCGCGTCGGCGCCGTAGTGGTTGACCCGGATCATCTCCCTCGCCAGCGCGCCCCCGCCCGCGGCCAGCGGCAGCGCGGGTTCGGCCGCCAGCGCCCGCGCCACCAGCTCCGACGCCACCACGCCCGAGGTCGTCCGCAGCGTCGTGGCGACCGGCGCCGCGTCCCGCTCCTCGTACACGTACGGCTCCAGGCCGCCGCCCAGCGCCACCGCCCCCGCCCGGGTGGCCAGCGCGGCGCTTCGGTGCCGGGCCATCACCGTGTCCAGTCCCGCCGCCTCGATCCGCTCCACGCACGCCTCCAGCGCGAGCATCTCCAGCTGTGCCGGTGCGTGCAGCAGCGCCTTGCGGCCGCCGTCGACCCAGCGCTGCTTCCAGTCGAGCAGCGACAGGTACGACCGGCGCGGCGCCCGGGGGTTGGCGGCCATCCGGGCCCAGGCCCGCTCGCTCACCGACACCGCCGACACGCCGGCCGGACCGCCCATCGCCTTCTGCGCGCCGATCACGCACAGGTCGACGCCCCAGGCGTCCGGCAGCACCGGTTCGGCCCCGACGGAGGCGACGGCGTCCAGGTAGAACAGGGCGCCGTGGGCCCGTACCGCTTCGCCGATCTCCGCGACCGGGTTGGTGTTGCCGGTCGCCGCCTCGGCGTGCACCAGCGACACGAAGTCGATCTCCGGGTGCTCGGCGAGGGCCGCCCGCACCTGGCCGGCGGTGACGGCCGTGTGGAAGGGCACGGCCAGGTCGATCACCTTCGCCCCGCAGTCGCGCAGCCAGTCGCCGAAGGTCTGCCCGTACGGGCCGGTGATCACGTTCAGCGCCGTCGTGCCGGGGCCGGCGGTCCCGCGGATCGCGCCCTCCAGCGGCAGCAGCGCCTCGCCCTGCATGATCACGACGTCCTGGCGGGTGCCGAGGAGCCGGGCCACCCGGTCCTCGATCGAGGCGAAGCGCGCGGCGCTCAGCGGGGGCAGGTCGAGGAACGGGTGGGTCACGGCGGTGCTCTCTTCGCTCTCTGTCACTCACGGGTGGCCGACCGCTCACGGATGGTCGACGCTGACGAGGGTATCCGGCGGACGTCGTCCCCTCGCCGACCGGTGACTTCTTAGGCTGTACGGTCGCGTAGCCATCGGATTGGTTTGAGAGGCTCAAACATCTCCTTATAATCGGAACCCATAGCTCGCTCACAGCACCCCATACCCCCCACGGACCCCTTCAGGAGGTCACCCCGTGAACACCCCTCTCGGACGCCGGACCCGCGTCCTGGCCGCCACCGCGGCGACGGCCGGACTGGTCCTCGTGGCCGGATGCTCCTCCGGCGACAGCGGCTCCGGCGCCCCGAAGACGGCGGCCGGCGGGGTCGAACTCGTCAAGGCCGGTCAGCTCACCACGTGCACCCATCTGCCGTACCCGCCCTTCCAGTCCGAGATCGACGGCAAGGTGCAGGGCTTCGACGTGTCGCTGATCGACCTCGTCGCCGATGACCTCGGCGTGAAGCAGGCCATCGTCGACACGCCCTTCGAGAACTTCAAGACGGGTGCCTTCCTCAACTCCGAGCAGTGCGACCTCGCCGCCGCCGGCATGACGATCACCGAGGAGCGCAAGAAGAACGTCGACTTCTCCGACCCGTACTTCGACGCCACCCAGGCCGTCCTGGTCGACAAGAAGAGCGGGATCAGCTCGCTCGCCGACGTCAAGGCGAAGGGCAAGAAGCTCGGCGCCCAGGCGCAGACCACCGGCGAGGACTACGCGAAGAAGCAGGGCTTCGACCCGATCTCCTTCGAGTCCTCCGACGCGGTCCTCAGCGGGCTGCGCACCGGCCAGGTGCAGGCCGTCATCATCGACTACCCGGTCGTGCAGGGCTGGCTGAAGGACAAGGCCAACGCCGACGCCTTCCAGGTGGTCGACAACCTCAACACCGGTGAGCAGTACGGCTTCACGGTGAAGAAGGGCAACACCAAGCTCCTCGCCGCCATCAACAAGGCCATCGCGGACGCCAAGGCCGACGGCACGTACAAGAAGCTCTACGAGAAGTGGATCGGCCCGTACGACGCGGCCGCCACCTCCCCGTCCGCCTCATGAGTGGTGCCGACACCCCCCTCCAGCCCCGCAGGTCCGGACTGAGCCGGAGCCAGAAGCGCCGGATCTCGCGCGGCGCGCAGTACGTCGTCTTCGTGGCCGTCGTGGCCGTCTTCGCGGCCACGGCGGACTGGGGCCGGTTGCAGAACCAGTTCTTCCAGTGGGACCTGGTCAAGCAGATGTTCCCGGACGTCATCACGCTGGCGCTGAAGAACACCGTCCTCTACACGACGTTCGGCTTCGTCCTCGGTCTCGTGCTGGGCATCGTCATCGCCCTGATGCGGCTGTCGTCGGTCGGCCCCTACCGCTGGTTCGCCGGAATCTACGTCGAGGTCTTCCGCGGTCTGCCCGCCCTGCTGATCTTCATCTTCGTGGGCGTCGCGGTGCCGCTCGCCTTCCCGGGCACGGAGATCCCGGGCGGGACGTACGGCAAGGTCGCCCTCGCGCTCGGCCTGGTGGGTGCCGCGTACATGGCCGAGACGTTCCGCGCGGGCATCCAGGCCGTGCCCAGGGGGCAGATGGAGGCGGCCCGCTCGCTGGGCTTCTCGCACGCCCGGGCCATGGTCTCGATCATCGTCCCGCAGGCGTTCCGGATCATCCTCCCGCCGCTCACCAACGAACTCGTGACCCTCTTCAAGGACTCCTCGCTGGTGCTGTTCCTCGGTGTCACCCTGGAGGAGCGGGAGCTGTCCAAGTACGGCCGCGACCTGGCCAGCACGACCGCCAACTCCACGCCGATCCTGGTCGCGGGCCTGTGCTACCTGCTCGTCACGATCCCGCTCGGTTTCCTGGTACGACGTCTCGAAGCGAAGTCGGGGGAGGCCGCCAAGTGAGCACACCCGAGATCCAGGTGAAGGACCTGCACAAGTCCTTCGGCGACAACGAGGTGCTGAAGGGCATCGATCTGGAGATCGGCCAGGGCGAGGTCGTCTGTGTCATCGGCCCGTCCGGCTCCGGCAAGTCGACCCTGCTGCGCTGTGTGAACCTCCTGGAGGAGCCGAGCAAGGGCCAGGTGTTCGTCGGCGGTACGGAGGTCACGCACCCCGACGTCGACATCGACGCCGTACGCCGCCGTATCGGCATGGTCTTCCAGCAGTTCAACCTCTTCCCCCATCTGTCGGTGACCGAGAACCTCACGCTGCCGCAGCGCCGGGTGCTCGGCCGGGGCAAGGCGGAGGCGGCCCGGATCGCCGCCGAGAACCTCGCCCGGGTGGGCCTCGCGGAGAAGGCCGGCGCCTATCCGGCCGCCCTCTCCGGCGGCCAGCAGCAGCGCGTCGCCATCGCCCGCGCCCTCGCGATGGGGCCCGAGGTGATGCTCTTCGACGAGCCGACCTCGGCACTCGACCCGGAGTTGGTGGGGGACGTCCTCGCCGTCATGCGCATGCTCGCCGACGAGGGCATGACGATGATGGTCGTCACCCACGAGATGACCTTCGCGCGCGAGGTCGCCGACCGCGTCGTCTTCATGGACGGCGGGGTGATCGTCGAGCAGGGCCGCCCGGCCGACGTCATCGGCAGACCGCGCCACGCACGCACCCGCCACTTCCTCTCCCGCCTCCTCGACCCCGCCATGGCCGAGGTGGAGGAGGAGACCTCGGACCAGGTGGGCGGATCCGCCTAGCGGCTCACTAAGGTGCCAGGCATGAGCGATCACGCGGTGCTGCACGTGAAGGGCCGGGTACTCGTCGGCCCGGACGACGGGGACGTCCGGGACGAGCTGTGGGTGGTCGGCGGGCGGATCTCCTACGACCGTCCCGCCGGCGCCCGCGACATCCGGACCGTCGAGGGCTGGGCGCTGCCCGGCCTCGTCGACGCGCACTGCCATGTGGGCCTCGGCCCGCACGGCCCGGTCGACGCGGACGTCGCGGAGAAGCAGGCGCTGACCGACCGCGAGGCGGGCACCCTGCTGATCCGGGACGCGGGCTCGCCCTCCGACACCCGCTGGGTCGACGACCGCGAGGACCTCCCGAAGATCGTCCGGGCCGGCCGGCACATCGCGCGCACCCGGCGCTACATCCGCGGCTACGCGCACGAGATCGAGCCGGACGAACTGGTCGCGTACGTCGACCGGGAGGCCCGGCGCGGCGACGGCTGGGTCAAGCTGGTCGGCGACTGGATCGACCGCGACCTCGGCGACCTGTCGGCCTGCTGGCCGCGCGAGGCGGTGCAGGCGGCGATCGAGCAGGCCCACCGGCTGGGCGCCCGCGTCACCGCGCACTGCTTCGCCGAGGACTCCCTGCGGGACCTCGTCGAGGCCGGTATCGACTGCGTCGAACACGCCACCGGCCTGACCGAGGAGACGATCCCGCTGTTCGCCGAGCGGGGCGTGGCCATCGTCCCGACCCTCGTCAACATCGCGACCTTCCCGCAACTCGCCGCGGGCGGCGAGAGCAGGTATCCGCGCTGGTCGGCCCATATGCGGCGGCTGCACGAGCGCCGCTACGACACCGTGCGCGCCGCCTACGACGCCGGTGTCCCGGTGTACGTCGGCACCGACGCCGGGGGCAGCCTCGCGCACGGCCTGGTGGCCGCGGAGGTCGCGGAACTGGTGACGGCCGGCATCCCCGCGGCCGAGGCGCTCTCGGCCACCACCTGGGGGGCGCGCGACTGGCTGGGCCGCCCCGGCCTCACGGAGGGGGCGCCGGCGGACCTGGTGGTGTACGAGGGGGACCCGCGGGCGGACGTACGGGTGCTGGCCGCTCCGCTGCGGGTCGTGCTGAACGGGCATGTCGTCGGCTGAACACCTCCGCGGCCACCGCGTCGACCCGCCCGGGCCCGCGCCCCTCACGACGCACTCGGTTGACGACGCGTGACCGGCCGGGCCGGTGGGTCGTTACGCCCGCTCGTGCGCGCGGCCCGGCGACCCGTGCGCGCATGGCGTGAGGCATGGGGGTGACCTGCTGGAACACCCGTGCCGCAAGATTCGAAAGAGTGCACGGAAATCCCACGATGGAGTGAAGTGCCCCAAGATGGCCGCCCGTTCACCCTTGGTGCGTAATCCTTGCCGGGTCCCGAGCACGTCACTTCTGGGGGTCCCACGCCTTGAACGGCAACCACTTCCGCATGCCCGCACGCCGTCTCGCCGCCGTCGCCGCGGCCACGTCCCTGGCCGCCGGTCCCGCGGCCCTCGTCGCGGCGGACACCGCCCACGCGACGACCGGTCAGGGCCGCGCGAGCGCCGCCGTCCTGCGCACCGGACTCGACGTGGCCCTGCTGAACGAGTCCGTCGGTGTCCCCCTCGCGGTCTCGCTCAACGAGGTCGAGGCGCCGAAGCGGACGAACGCGCAGCGGACCGCGCTCCGCGCCCGCCTCGACGGCGTCGACGGCGGAAAGCCGTTCAGCGTGCTGAGCGCCGAGGTGGCGACGGCGAAGGCCACCGTCGCCGCCGACAAGGCGGAGGGCTCCACCGAGCTCGCACATGCCCGGCTGCATGTGCCCGGCCTGCCCCTGCTGTCCGTCATCGAGGTCGACGGCGTCACCTCGAAGGCGACCTGTGAGGCCGGGAAGGCGCCGGTCGCCTCGGCGAACGTCCTGGGCGCGGTCACCGTCCTCGGCAAGCGGACCACGCTGACCGCGGGCGGGCCCACGGACGTCAAGGTGCCCGGCGTCGGCGAGGTGCGCCTGGACCTGTCGAAGCGCGAGACCACCTCCCGTACGGCGGCCGCCACCGCGCTCGAACTCACCGTGTCCATCAACCCGTTGAAGCTGAACGTGGCCGAGGTCAAGGGCACCCTGAGTCTCGCGCAGGCGACCTGCGAGGCCCCCGAGGCCGCTGCGGTGGCCAAGCCCTCGGCGCCCGCCGACCCCGGCACCTCCGACGTGACGACCAAGGGTGCGCCCGCGCAGGCCGACCTGGCGCAGACCGGCGGGAGTTCGGTGACCCCGTACCTGGTGGGCGGCGCGGCCGCGCTCCTGGTGGCGGGCGGGGGAGCGGTGGCGCTGTCCCGGCGCCGGGGCTGACCACCTCGGCGGCCGGTTCCGGGGCCGACCACCCCGGAACGGCGGCCCCTCGGGAACGGGGCCGGAGCTGCCCCCTCTGGGGACGGGAGGGGCAGGGGGCGGGGCGGACGTGAGGGGCAGGGGCAGGGGCCGGGAGGAATCCCCCGCCCCGCCCCGGGCGGGTGCGAAACGCCCGCCTCACCACGTCGGCCCCGCCTCATGGCGTCGGCCGCGTCACGCCGGGTCGGGTGTCGTACGGCGTCGGCGCCGGCGCGTGGCGTCGGCTCCCGCGCCGCGTCGGGTGTCGTACGGCGTCGGCGCCGACGCGTGGCGTCGGTCCCCGTGCCGCGTCGGCCGTGTCACGCCGGGTCGGGTGACGTACCGCGTCGGTCGCGCCGTCGCAGCGGCTCCCGGCTCAGCGGGTCAGTGCCCGCTCCAGCGCCCCAAGGAAGGCATCCGTCGTTTCCCGGTCCCGTACCGCGAGCCGTATCCACTCCTCGCCCAGCCCCGGGAACGTGTCACCGCGCCGCACCGCGAAGCCCAGCGTCCGCAACCGCCGCCGTACGGCATCCGCCGCCGGCATCCGGACCAGCAGGAACGGTCCCTCGGCCGGTTCCACGACCCGTACCCCCGCCGCCGCGAACCGGGCCAGTCCCGCGACCAGACGAGCCCGGTCGGCGGCGATCCGACGGGCCGCCCGGTCCGCCTCCGCCAGGGCCGGCGGGCTCACGCACGCCCCGGCCGCGGCGAGCGCGGGCGTGGAGACGGGCCACAGCGGCTGCGCCCGCTCCAGGGCGGCGACCGTCTCCGGGGCGGCGAGCACGTACCCGATCCGCAGTCCGGCCAGCCCCCATGTCTTGGTGAGGCTGCGCAGCACCACCAGACCCGGCACGTCCGTCCGCCCGGCCAGGGCCTCCCGCTCACCCGGCACCGCGTCCATGAACGCCTCGTCGACCACCAGCGTCCGCCCGGGCCGAGCGAGCCCGGTGATCGCGTCGGCCGGATGCAGCACCGAGGTGGGGTTCGTCGGATTGCCGATCACCACCAGGTCCGCGTCCTCGGGCACCGCCCGCCCGGTCAGCCGGAAGCCGTCCTCGGCGCGCAGCAGCACCCGGTCGACGGTGTGCCCGGCGTCCCGCAGCGCCGCCTCCGGCTCGGTGAACTGCGGATGCACGACCACCGGCCGGCGCACCTTCAGCGCCCGCGCCAGCAGGACGAACGCCTCCGCCGCGCCGGCCGTCAGCAGCACCCGGTCCACCGGCAGCCCGTGCCGTGCCGCCACCGCCGCCCGCGCGGCCCGCCCGTCCGGATAGGCGGCCAGCGTGTCCAGCGACCCGGCGATCAGCTCCCGCAGCCACGCCGGGGGCGTGTCCGACCGTACGTTGACGGCCAGATCGACCAGGTCCGCACCGTCGTCGCGCACCTCGGCGTCACCGTGGTGCCGCAGATCGGGGCCCTCCCCGGGAACGTCGTCAGTGCGCATGGGAGTGGGTGTGCCCCCCGTGCTGGTGGTGCCCGTGGTGGTGACCGCCCCCGTGACCGTCGTGGTGTCCGTCGTCGTCCGGGTGGAAGTGCGGCTGCTGCGGCAGCCCCACCTTGTCCTCGAAGCCCGGCAGCGCGATGCGGTACACGCACGAGTCGCAGTTCATCCGCAGATCGCCCTTGACGGCCTCCGCGTACCGCTCCATCACCAGGTCCAGCAGCTCAGGCTCGGGCCCGATCACGTCCGCCGAGCGCACCTCGGTCTCCGGATGCGCGGCCGCCCAGTCCGCGGTCTGCTGCCGCACCCGGTCCGGCAGGATGCCGGTGAACAGGAAGTACGGCAGCACCACGATCCGGCGGGCGCCCAGCCGCACGCACCGGTCGAGACCGCTCGGCACGTCCGGCGCGGCCAGCGACACGAACGCCGTCTCCACCCCCGCGTAACCGCGCCCCTCCCACAGCAGCCGCGCCGCCTTGTGCACCTCGGCGTTGGCGTCCGGGTCGGTGGAGCCGCGTCCGACCAGCAGCACGGTCACCTCGGCCCGGTCCGCGGGCGTGCGGCCCGCCTCGCCGAGCGCCTCGTCCAGGCGCCGCTCCAGCACGTCCAGCAGCGACGGATGCGGGCCCAGCGGACGCCCGTAGGTGTACGAGATCCCGGGGTGGCGTTCCTTCTCCCGGGACAGGGCCGCCGGGATGTCGCCCTTGGCGTGCCCGGCGGACACCAGCATCAGCGGCACCGCGGCGAACCGGCGCACCCCCCGTTCCACCAGTTCGGTCACCGCCTCGCCCAGCGGCGGCGAGGACAGCTCGATGAAGCCGCCCGCGACGGGCAGTTCGGGGTGGCGGCGCCCCAACTCCCGTACGAAGTCGCGGAACGCCTCGGCTCCGGCCTCGTCCCGGGTGCCATGGCCGGCGATGAGCAGGGCGGGCGGCGGGGTGGTCACGATTGCTCCTCGGATTGCGAAACACGGTGGTACAGCAGGGCGTTGAGGGCGGCCGCGGCCACCGCGGAACCACCCTTCTCGGACACGTTGCTCACGGCGGGCAGCCCGCTCTCGCGCAGCGCGGCCTTCGACTCGGCCGCCCCGACGAAACCGACGGGGAGCCCGATGACGAGCGCGGGGGAGGCGTCCAGCGTCAGCAGCTCCTCCAGGGCGGTCGGCGCGCAGCCGATCACCCACAGGGCGCCGGGACCGACCTCCTCGTACGCCAGCCGGACCGCGTGCGCCGACCGGGTCAGCCCCGGCCCGGACCGCGCGTCCCGCAGCCGGCAGACGGTCTCGCGGCGGGTGATCCCCGCGGCCACCATCTCCACGTCCACGACCACCGGCGCCCCGGCGTGCAGCGCGGTGTGCGCCTTCGCCAGGTCGCCCTCGTCCAGGACGAGATCGTCGGCGTAGTCGAGGTCGGCGGCGGAGTGGATCACCCGCTCCACCACCGCCCGCGACAGCGGCGGGAAGTGCGAGGTGTCCAGACGGGCGCGCAGGCGCCGGAAAGACTCCTGCTCGATGGGATGGACGACACGATTCACCGGGCATCCTCCTGCGGGTCTCGCTGCGGGTCTTCCTGCGTCGATTCCTGCGTCGATTCCTGTGTCGATTCCTGTGTCCGCGCGTGCGGGACGGTCCGCAGGTCCTCCTGCGGGCCCGTCCCCGGGTCCTGTTGCCAGCGGTAGCCGCGCGGGGTCACCATCCGCCCCGCGATCCGCCGGGTCGCCGTGTTGCCCACGGTCACGACCGTCATCATGTCCACCGTCGCCGGGTCCAGCGCGGCCAGCGTCGTCACCCGGCTGGACTCGTCGGCGCGCGAGGCGTTGCGTACGACACCGACCGGCGTCGCCGGCTCCCGGTGCTCCGCGAGGATCGCGAGGGCCTTCGGCAGCTGCCAGTCGCGGCCCCGGCTGCGCGGGTTGTAGAACGTCACGACGAGGTCCGCCTCGGCCGCGGCCCGTACCCGCCGCTCGATGACCTCCCACGGCGTGTGCAGGTCGGACAGGCTGATCGAGACATGGTCGTGGCCCAGCGGCGCGCCCAGGATCGCCCCGGCCGCGAGCGCCGCCGTCACCCCGGGCACCCCGACCACGTCGATGTCGTCGGACGCCTCGGCCAGCGCGGGCGAGGCCATCGCGTACACCCCCGCGTCCCCGCTCCCGATGAGCGCGACCGCCGCGCCGCGCCGGGCCTCGGCGACCGCGGTGCGGGCCCGCTCCTCCTCCGCGCCGAGCCCCGACTCCAGGATCCGGGTGCCGGGCCGCAGCAGATCGCGGATCTGGTCGACGTACTGGTCGAGCCCGACGAGCACGGAAGCACGGCGCAACTCCGCCTCGGCACGCGGCGTCAGCAGGTCCCGGGCCCCGGGCCCGAGGCCGACCACCGCGAGCCGCCCGCGCCCGGGACGCCGTACGACCGCGCAGGTCGCCATCGCCGGCCGGCCGTCCGCCCGCTCCGACTTCCGCTTGGGGACCAGGAGTTCACCACCCCGCACCAGGGCGGCGGCCTCCGCGACGGACGGGGTGCCGACCGCGGCGAGCGGCGCGCCGGACGGGTTCGGCACCTCCACGGCCGCCAACTCCTCGGCGGAGTACGTCACCAGGGGCACCCCGAGCCGTTCGGCGGCGGCGACGATGCCGGGTTCGCCGGACTTGGCGTCGACGGTGGCCAGTTCGGCGACGGACGCGGCGCTGAGCCCGGCGTCCCGCAGCGCGGCCTCGACCAGCCCCAGCACCTCCTCGGCCGGAGCACCCTTGGAGGCGCCGACACCGACCACCAACGACGGCGGGCGCAGCAGTACTTCGCGCTCGGCCGGCTCCACGGCCCGGTCGGTCAGCCGGACCGTGTACGCGCCCCGCGTCCCCAACGGCAGCGCGGGCAGCGGCCAGGACACCTCCGCGGCCAGCGCGACCGGCTCCCCGTCCAGCAGGGCGCGGGTCACCCCCGCGACGTCCCCCTCCACGGGCAGGCCGAGCGTGTCCAGGCCGGGCACGCCCACCGCGTCCGTCGCCGTGGTCACCACCGGCTCCGCGCCCAGCAACGCGCCCACCGCGCGGGCCAGTTCATTGGCCCCGCCGCCGTGCCCGCCGACCAGCGACACGGCGAACCGGCCCGCCTCGTCGACGCACACCACACCGGGGTCGGTCCGCTTGTCGCCCAGCAGCGGCGCGACCAGCCGTACCACCGCCCCGGCCGCCAGGAAGCACACCAGCTGCCCGCACTCCGCGAACGCCCGCGGTACGGCGTCCGCCACGGGCCCGTCGTACACCCGCGTGCGGTCCGGCCAGGCCGCGGCCAGCCGGTCGCGCGCCGCCGCCCCCGCCGCGGTGGCGGAAATGAGGCCGATCACAGGGCAACTCCTTCGGTACGCGCCGCGGGACGGGTGCCCCACAGCAGAAACACAGGGTTGGTCGCCGCCGGCCGGGTCACGTCCCCCGGCAGCGGCACGAGCCGTGACGACTGGAGCAGCACACCGTCGCAGTCGAACCCGGCGCCGATCAGCGCCGCACGCGCCGCCGGCACCCGGTCCAGGGCGGCCATCGTGACGACCACGCTCCGCCGGGCCCGCCGCGCGCACGCGTCGACGATTTCGGGCAGCTCGCGGCCGCCGCCGCCGACGAACACGGCGTCGGGGTCGTCGAGTTGCGCCAGCGCGTCCGGTGCCGAGCCGTGCACCACGTGCACGTCGACGCCGTGCTGAGCGGCGTTGGTACGGATCCGGCCGATCCCGTCCGGGGTCTTCTCCACGGCACTCACGGCGGCCCCCAGCCGCGCGCACTCCACCGCCACCGACCCGGAGCCCGCGCCGACGTCCCACACCAGGTCGCCGGGGCGCGGACCGAGACGGGCCAGCGCCAGCGCCCGCACCTCGAACTTGGTGATCATCGAGTCGCGGTGCGCGAACGCGGACTCCTCCAGCGCCCAGCCCGCGGGCCCCGGCGCCGCACCGGCCACCGTCCGCGCCCCGCCGCGCGCCGTCCGGGACTCGTCCAGGCACAGCACCACGCTCACCGCGGACCCCCAGTCGCGGGCGGCGGCCTGCGCCGGTGTCACCCGCTCGACGCGTTCGCGCACCGGATCGCCCAGGGCCGAGGCCACCACCAGGACCCGTTCGGCCGACGCCCGCGCGAGCGCCGCGCCCAGCTCGGCGGGACCCGCACCCGGCCCGGTCAGCACCGCCGTCTTCGGATACGCGCGGCACACATGCACCGCGGTGCGCAGCTCCCGCCCGTGCGCGCTGACCACGACGGCGTCGTCCCAGGTCATGCCGGTCCGCGCGAACGCGGCCGCGACCGAGGACACCCCGGCCCGGACATCGAGCGCCGCGGCCCCGAACCGCTCCGACAGCACCCGCACGATCCCGAAGAACCCCGGATCCCCCGAGGCCAGCACCAGCACCCGCCGCCCCTTGCCGACGTACTCGGCGACCGTGTCCAGGGCGGGCGCCAGCGCGCCCAGGACCACCAGCTCGGCGGTCCCGGGCAGCAGCGGCCGTACGGCGTCCAGATGCCGCCGGCCGCCCACGACGAGCTCCGCCCCCGCCAGGACGTCCCCGGGCGGCGGCGCACCGGTCCCCGTGCCGACGACCGTGATCACGTGCCGGCGCCCCGGGCGCGCAGGGCCTTGCGGGCCTCGGGGTCGGCCTTGCGATAGCCGTGGAAGTGACCCGGGTGGTACAGGTGCGAGCGCGTCCCGCCGGCGTCCAGCGCCGGGCCGACCAGGAACAGCGTGTGCTTCCAGAGCTTGTGCTCCTTGACCGTCTCCTCCAGCGTGCCGATCGTGCACTTCACGACCAGCTCCTCCGGCCAGGTCGCCTGGTAGGCGACGACGACCGGCGTGGTCGTCGGATAGCCGCCCTCCAGCAGCTCCCGCACCAGCTGGCCGCTGCGCGCCGCCGACAGGAACAGCGCCATGGTCGTACCGTGCCGGGCGAACTCGCGCACCTCCTCGCCGGGCGGCATCGGCGTCTTGCCGCCGCCGAGCCGGGTCAGGATCACCGACTGCGCGACCTCGGGAATGGTCAGCTCGCGCCCCGCGAGCGCGGCGACCGCCGAGAACGACGACACACCGGGCACGATCTCCGTCTCGATCCCGAGCTCGTCGCACCGGTCGAGCTGCTCCTGCGTGCCGCCCCACAGCGCGGGGTCGCCGGAGTGGATCCGGGCGACCCGCAGCCCCTCGGCGCGGGCCCGCCGGTACACGGCCACCACGTCCTCCAGGGACATCGCCGCCGAGTCCAGGATCTCCGCGTCCGCGCGCGCGTGTTCGAGCACCTCGGCCTGCACCAGGCTGGCCGCCCAGATCACGACGTCGGCCTCGGCGATGGCCCGTGCGGCCCGGAACGTCAGCAGGTCGGCGGCGCCGGGGCCGGCACCGACGAAGGTCACCTTGCCGGTGGGGGCATCGGCCATGGGTACGGGTCCTCTCGTACGGATCTTCACTGGGCGGGGGGTCGGACGTGCGCGACCGGGGTTCGATCGGATAGCAAGGTCACATGGCGGTCCTCGTCGCGCTCGGCGCGTTCCTGATGACGCTGGCCGGCGGCTGGACGGCACAGCGGGTCACCGACCGCCGCCATCTGGTCCTCGGCCTGGCAGGCGGCCTGATGCTCGGCGTGGTCGGCCTGGACCTGCTGCCCGAGGCACTGGAGGTGGCGGGCACCGAGGTCTTCGGCGTACCGGCCGCGCTGCTGCTGTTCGTGGCCGGCTTCCTGCTGGCCCATCTGGCCGAACGGCTGCTGGCCGATCTCCCCCGGGACCCCCACTCCGCCCGGACGGAGGAGGACCAGGCGGCCGCGCACGGCGCCGGGGCGCCCAACGGCCGGGTGCCCGAGGTGGGCCTGACGGCGGCCGCCGCGATGGTCGGCCACAGCGCGATGGACGGCGTGGCGATCGGCGCGGCCTTCCAGGTCGGCGGCGGCATGGGCGCGTCCGTCGCGCTGGCCGTCGTCGCCCACGACTTCGCGGACGGCTTCAACACGTACACGATCACCAGCCTGTACGGGAACGCCCGGCGCAGGGCGGTCGCCATGCTGTTCGCGGACGCGGTGGCGCCGGTACTCGGCGCGGCCTCGACCCTGTTCTTCGTCCTGCCCGAACCGCTGCTCGGCGGCTATCTCGGCCTCTTCGGCGGGGTGCTCCTCTACCTCGCGGCCGCCGAGATCCTGCCCGAGGCGCACCACGAGCACCCCGCCCGCTCGACGCTGCTGTGCACGGTCGCGGGTGCCGCGTTCATCTGGCTGGTGGTGGGCCTGGCCGGCTGAACGCCCGTACGGCCCGCGGAGGGTCACAGCTTGCCGCCCCGACCGCCGTCGCGCGGCGCGGGCGCGATCAGTGTCGACAGGTAGGGCAGCGGACCGTCGCCGAGGTCGGCGGCGGTCCGGATGGACTCCTGCGCGAGCCCCAGCGCCGAACCCCACACCGCGCTCTCCAGCCGCCCGGTCTCGCGCAGCGCCTCGGCGACCTCCGCGGCCTGCCGCCCGAACTTGTACGCCACGACCGTGCCCGGCCCGCTCAGCGCGTCCTTGAGCGCGGCGGCCCCCGCGGTGACCGGCACCAGGGTCAGCGGCTCGGTCCCCTCGGTCAGGACCGCCCCCGACCGTGCCGCGAGATCCTGCATCGCGGTGATGCCCGGCACGGTCTCGACGACGGCACCCGGCACCGACTCCGCGACGGTCTGCGCCAGATAGGTGAACGTCGAGTACACGTTCGGGTCCCCGATGGTCGCGAAGGCGACACAGTCGTGCGCGTCGAGCAGCGCCGCCACCCGCGCCCCCGCCGCGTCCCAGGCGGCCGCGCGCCGGGCCCGGTCGCTGCGCTCGTTGAGCGCGAACACCACCCGGACGATCTTCTCCCGCGGCACGTAGTGCAGCACGGTCGCCTCGGCCCGCCCCGGCTCGCCGCCGTCCTCCCCGTCCGGCGCCGCCATCACGGGCACCACGACGACGTCCGCGGCACGCAGGGCGTTGACGCCCTTGACGGTCACCAGCTCGGGGTCACCCGGGCCGACCCCGACACCGATCAGCTTGCTGCTCATGACGTCAGGCACCTCTCGACGAACCGACGGGCCACGCCGGGCTCGGACGCCCAGTGCGTGTGCAGATAACTCGCGTGCACGCCCTGCTGCACGAAACCTTCGACGCGCCGTTCGGGGGCGCGCATCCCCCAGGCCGGAGACGGCCCGGCGCCGGGCTCCACGACCGTGCGGTGGAACTCGTGCCCACGCATCCGGGTGCCGGCCGCCGCGAGCACGCTGTCGCCGAGGGCCACCGCGTCCCGGTAGCCGAGGGTGAGCCGCTCGTCCATCCGGGCCACGGCGTCGATCACCCCGCACATGGGCCGGCCGTCGAGCTCCCGGGCCAGATACAGCAGTCCGGCGCACTCGGCCGCCACCGGCGCCCCGGCCGACGCCAGCTCCGCCACCGCCCGGCGCAGCGGCTCGTTGGCGGACAACTCGGGCGCGTACACCTCGGGGAACCCGCCACCGATGACCAACCCGCCCGTGCCGGAAGGCAGTTGTTCGTCACGGAGCGGATCGAAGGTGACGACCTCGGCACCGGCGGCGGTGAGCAGCTCGGCGTGCTCGGCATAGGAGAAGGTGAACGCGGGACCCCCGGCGACGGCGACCACGGGTGCCCACCGACCGGCCGAGCGCGTCGGGTGGCCGGTGAACGCCTCTCCGCCCGCGACGGCCACCCGTGGCCCCGGCTTCTCGGCCGAGCGAGTCGGGTGGTCGTGGGTGGGCAACTCGACGGCGTCGGCCGCGTCCCAGGCCGCATCCGGCAATGCACCGGCACTGCGCGCCAGCGCTGCCAGCGCGTCCAGGTCGCACCCGGCGGAGACCTGTGCGGCCATGGCGGCGACCGCCGCGACCGCCTCCGCCCGCCGCTCGGCGACCGGCACCAGACCGAGGTGCCGGGACGGCGTGTCCACCTGCGGCGCCCGCCGCAGCACCCCGAGCACCGGCACCCCGGAGGAGTCCAGCGCGTCGCGCAGCAACTCCTCGTGCCGGTCCGAGGCGACCTTGTTCAGGATCACGCCCCCGATCCGCACCTCGGGGTCCCAGGACGCGAACCCGTGCACCAGCGCGGCCACGGACCGCGACTGCGAGGACGCGTCCACGACCAGCACCACCGGCGCCCGCAGCAGCTTCGCCACGTGGGCCGTGGAGGCGAGTTCCCCCTCGCCCGCCGCCCCGTCGTACAGCCCCATCACGCCCTCGACGACCGCGAGGTCACAGCCGTGCGCGCCGTGCGCGAACAGCGGCCCGATCAGCTCCGCGCCGCACAGATACGCGTCGAGATTGCGTCCCGCGCGCCCGGTGGCGAGCGCGTGATAGCCGGGGTCGATGTAGTCCGGCCCGACCTTGTGCGGGGACACGGCGAGCCCCCGCTCGGCGAAGGCCGCCATCAGCCCCGTGGCGACGGTGGTCTTGCCGCTGCCCGAGCAGGGCGCGGCGACCACCAGCCGGGGAACGGACGTCACCACTCGATGCCCCTCTGGCCCTTCTGTCCCACGTCCATCGGGTGCTTGACCTTGGACATGTCGGTGACGAGATCGGCGAAGTCGACCAGCTTCTCCGGGGCGTTGCGCCCGGTGATCACGACGTGCTGGGTGCCCGGCCGGTCCCGCAGCACCGCGACGACCTCGTCCGTGTCGACCCAGCCCCAGTGCATCGGGTACGCGAACTCGTCGAGCACGTACAGCTTGTACGTCTCGGCCGCCAGGTCCCGCTTGACCTGCTCCCAGCCCTCCCGGGCCTTCTCCTCGTTGTCCATCTGCGCGTCGCGCTGGACCCACGACCAGCCCTCGCCCATCTTGTGCCAGTCGACGCCCCCGCCCTCGCCGGAAGCGCCCAGCACCCGCAGCGCGTTCTCCTCGCCGACCTTCCACTTCGCCGACTTGACGAACTGGAACACCCCGATGGGCCACCCCTGGTTCCAGGCGCGCAGCGCCAGCCCGAACGCGGCGGTGGACTTCCCCTTGCCGACGCCCGTGTGCACGACGACCAGCGGACGGTTACGACGCTGACGAGTCGTCAGACCGTCGTCCGGTACGACACTCGGCTGTCCCTGCGGCACTACGCGGCCCTCCTCTGCACGTCCTTCACCACGTCCTTCACCAGCCCGGCGATGCTGTCCGCCCGAAGCTCGTCCAACGTCACCGCCGTACCGCCCAGTTCACCCGCGAGCTTCCCGGCCAGCCCCAGCCGCACCGGCCCGGACTCGCAGTCCACGACGACCGAGGCGACCCGGTCGGCCGCGAACAGCCCGGCCGAGCGGGACGCGAGCAGCAGCGGCTCGGGGCCCCCGGTGGCCCGTCCGTCCGTCACCACGACCACCAGCGGGCGCCGTGCCGGATCCCGCAGCCGCTCCACCCGCAGCACCTCGTGCGCCTTCAGCAGTCCGGCCGCGAGCGGGGTACGCCCGCCCGTCGGCAGCGACTCCAGCCGCGCCGCCGCCGCGTCCACCGAAGAGGTGGGCGGCAGCGCGACCTCGGCGGCCGACCCACGGAAGGTCACCAGACCCACCTTGTCCCGCCGCTGGTACGCGTCGAGCAGCAGCGACAGCACCGCGCCCTTGACCGCGCCCATCCGCTGCCGGGCCGCCATCGACCCGGAGGCGTCCACGACGAACAGCACGAGGTTGGACTCGCGCCCCTCCCGCACCGCCTGCCGCAGATCGTCCCGGCGCACCAGCAGCCCCGGCCCCGACCGCCCGCGCGCCCGCTGGTGCGGAGCGGCCGCCTGCACGGTCGCCGCGAGGTGCAGCTTCGTCAGCGCGCCGCGCGGACGCCGGGCCCCGGTCGTGCGCCCGTGCTCGGTACGGGCCCGCGAGCGCCGCCCGGCGGCACCCTGGCCGATCCCGGGCACGCTCAGCGCCTTGGCACGGAACGGCTCGGCAGCCCGCACGGCGGACTGCTCCGCGCCTCCGGAGGCCTGCGGCTCCCCGCCCTCACCGGCCTCGGGCCGGGCGGACGTGTCACCGCCCTGCGGACCGCTGTCCGGCGTGGGCCGCCCACCGCCGCCACCGGGCCCGTCCGGGTCGGGATCCTCGTCCTCGGCCGAGCCCCCGAACTCCTCCAGCGTCTCGTCCAGCTTGTCCTCGTCGAGCCCCGGCGCGTCGAACGGATTGCGCCTGCGCCGGTGCGGCAGCGCCAGCAGGGCCGCCTGCCGCACGTCCTCGGCGAGCACCTCGGTGCGCCCGGCCCAGGCCGCCAGCGCGGTGGCCGTACGCGCCATCACGATGTCGGCCCGCATGCCGTCCACCTCGAAGGCCGCGCAGGTCGCCGCGATCTGCCGCAGCGCGCCGTCACCCAGCCGCACGGCGGGCAGCAGCGCGCGGGCCGCCACGATCCGCGCCCGCACGGCGGCCTCCTCGCCGGCCCAGCGCGCCGCGAAGCCGGCCGGGTCGTCGTCGTAGGCGAGCCGCCGGCGTACGACCTCCACCCGTTGGTCGGGCTCGCGCGAGGCGGCCACCTCGACGGTCAGCCCGAACCGGTCGAGCAACTGTGGCCGCAGTTCGCCCTCTTCCGGGTTCATCGTCCCCACGAGCAGGAACCGCGCCGCGTGCCGTACGGAGACGCCCTCGCGCTCGACGTACGAGGCGCCCATCGCGGCCGCGTCCAGCAGCAGGTCGACCAGATGGTCGTGCAGGAGGTTGACCTCGTCGACGTACAGGATGCCGCGGTGCGCGTCGGCCAAGAGGCCCGGTTCGAAGGCCTTCACGCCCTCCGCGAGCGCCCGCTCGATGTCCAGGGCGCCCACCAGCCGGTCCTCGGAGGCGCCCACGGGCAGCTCGACCATCCGGGCGGGGCGGGGCGCGCCCCCTCCCGCCTCGTGCGGCCCGTCCGGGCAGGCGGGGTCGGGGGAGCCGGGGTCGCAGGAGAAACGGCACCCGGAGACGACGTCGACCTCGGGAAGCAGCGCCGAGAGGGCACGTACGGCCGTGCTCTTCGCGGTGCCCTTCTCACCGCGGACCAGCACACCGCCGACCGCCGGCGACACGGCGTTCAGCAGCAGCGCGAGCCGCAGATCGTCCTGGCCGACGACGGCCGTGAACGGGAACGGGGTACTCACTGGTCGTCGCCCTCCAAGTCGCCTTCGAGCTCCAGATAGGTGGCGCGCAGCCGCTCCAGCGTGTCCGCGTCCGGCTCCGCCCACAGCCCGCGGTCCGCCGCCTCCAGCAGACGTTCGGTGATGCCGCGCAGGGCCCACGGGTTGGACTTCTTCATGAAGTCCCGGTTCTCCGCGTCGAAGACGTACTCGGCGCTGAGCTTCTCGTACATCCAGTCGTCCACGACCCCGGCGGTGGCGTCGTAGCCGAAGAGGTAGTCGACCGTCGCCGCCATCTCGAAGGCGCCCTTGTAGCCGTGCCGGCGCATCGCCGCCATCCAGCGCGGGTTGACCACCCGGGCCCGGAAGACGCGGTGCGTCTCCTCGCCCAGTGTCCGCGTCTTCACCTGGTCGGGGACGGCCGAATCACCCACGTACGCCTCGGGGTTGGCCCCGGTCAGGTGCCGCACCATCGCGACCATGCCGCCGTGGTACTGGAAGTAGTCGTCCGCGTCGACGAGATCGTGCTCGCGCGTGTCGACGTTCTTGGCGGCGACGGCGATCCGCTTGAACGCCGTCTCCATGTCGCCGCGGGCCGCCCGCCCGTCGAGCCCGCGTCCGTAGGCGTAGCCGCCCCAGACGGCGTACACCTCGGCGAGGTCGGCGTCCGAGCGCCAGTTGCGCGCGTCGATCAGCGGCAGCAGACCGGCGCCGTACGCGCCCGGCTTGGAGCCGAAGATACGGGAGGTGGCGCGCCGCCGGTCGCCGTGCTCGGCGGTGTCCTCGTCGGCGTGCGCGCGGACGAAGTTGCGGTCCGCCGGCTCGTCCAGCTCGGCGACCGCCCGTACGGCGTCGTCGATCAGCCCGACCACGTGCGGGAACGCGTCCCGGAAGAAGCCGGAGATACGGACCGTGACATCGATGCGGGGACGGCCCAGCTCCGCCAGGGGCACGATCTCGAAGCCGGTGACCCGGCGCGAGGCGTCGTCCCACACCGGGCGGCAGCCGAGCAGCGCGAGGATCTCGGCGATGTCGTCGCCCTGGGTGCGCATGGCGGACGTGCCCCAGACCGTCAGTCCGACGGACGTCGGGTAGGCGCCCGTGTCCTGGAGATACCGCTGGACGAGGGAGTCGGCGAGGGACTGCCCGACCTCCCAGCTCAGCCGGGAGGGAATGGCCTTGGGGTCGACCGAGTAGAAGTTGCGGCCGGTCGGCAGGACGTTGACGAGCCCGCGCGTGGGCGAGCCCGACGGACCCGCCGGGACATAACCGCCGTCCAGCGCCTTGAGGATGTGCCCGATCTCGTCCGTCGTCCGGGCGAGCCGCGGTACGACCTCGCGGCAGGCGAACTCCAGCACCGCGACGGCGTCGGGGAGTTCGGTGCCGAGGAGGTCGCGCACGAGCGCCGGCACGGCTGCCGCGTCCCAGCCGCGTTCCTCCATGCCGAGGGCCGCCCGGCGGCACAGCTGCTCCAGCAGGTCGATCGCGTCGGCCGCCGTCCGGGCCGGGCCCTCGACGAGGTCCGTCAGCTCGACCGGGACCTTCACGGGCGCGCCCGGTTCGGCGAGCAACTCCTTCTCCACCAGGCCGAAGTGCGCGGCCAGGGCGGCCCGCAGACCGGGCAGCGCGTTCGCCGCGCCGCCCCACACCTGCGAGGCGCGCAGCACGGCGAGCACGAGGTTCACCCGCGGCTCGGCCTCCGGGCCGCCGCCGAGGATGTGCAGCCCGTCGCGGATCTGCACGTCCTTGATCTCGCAGAGGTAGCCGTCGATGTGCATCACGAACTCGTCGAAGTCGCCGTCGTCGGGCTGCTCGTCGACATGCAGGTCGTGGTGGAGTTCGGCGGCCTTGACCAGCGTCCAGATCTGGGCGCGGACGGCCGGGGCCTTGGCCGGGTCCAGGTCGGACACGAGCGCGTACTCGTCGAGGAGCTGCTCCAGCTTGGCCAGGTCGCCGTAGGTGTCGGCGCGGGCCATCGGCGGTACGAGGTGGTCGACGACGGTGGCGTGGCCGCGCCGCTTGGCCTGGGTGCCCTCGCCGGGGTCGTTGACGATGAACGGGTAGACCAGGGGGAGTTCGCCGAGGACGGCGTCGGGCGCGCAGCCGCCGCTCAGCCCGAGTCCCTTGCCCGGCAGCCATTCCATCGTGCCGTGCTTGCCCATGTGGACGATCGCGTCGGCCCCGAAGCCCCCCTCCGACGGAGCGGCCTCCAGCCAGCGGTAGGCGGCCAGGTAGTGGTGCGACGGGGGCATGTCGGGGTCGTGGTAGATCGCGATCGGGTTCTCTCCGAAGCCGCGCGGCGGCTGGATCATCACGACGACGTTCCCGAACCGGAGGGAGGCGAGGACGATGTCGTCGCCGTCGACGTACAGCGAGCCCGGCGGCTCGCCCCACGCCTCCAGCATCCCGTCCCGGAGCGCGGGGTCGAGCCGGTCGAACCAGGCCCGGTAGTCGGCCAGCGGCACCCGGGCGGGCGCCGCGGCCAGCTGCTCCTCGGTCAGCCACTCGACGTCGTGGCCGCCGGCCGCGATCAGCCGGTGGATCAGCTCGTCGCCGTTGTCGGGGTGCCCCTCGACCGTGTATCCGGCGTCCCTGAGCGCGTCCAGGACCCGGACGGCCGAGGCGGGCGTGTCCAGCCCGACCGCGTTGCCGACCCGCGAGTGCTTGGTGGGGTAGGCGGTGAAGACCAGCGCGAGCTTCTTCTGCGCGTTCGGCTTGTACCCCAGCCGCGCGTGCCGTACGGCGATCCCGGCCACCCGCGCGGCCCGCTCCGGGTCGGCGACGTAGACGGGCACCTCGTCCGGGCCCTGCTCCTTGAAGGAGAACGGCACGGTGATCAGGCGTCCGTCGAACTCCGGGATGGCGACCTGCATGGCCGCGTCCATGGGGGACAGGGCGGCGTCGGACTCGTGCCAGGCGGCGCGCGAGGAGGTGAGGCACAGCCCCTGGAGGACGGGTACGTCGAGGTCGGCGAGCGCCCCGATGTCCCACGCCTCCTCGTCCCCGCCCGCGGAGGCCCGCGAGGCGTGCGTGCCGCCCGCCGCCAGGACGGTGGCGACGATCGCGTCCGTCCGGCCGAGGATCCCGTACAGCCCGGGGTCGGCGCCGCGCAGCGAACCGCAGTACACGGCCAGCGCGTTGGCGCCGCGCGCCTCGATCGCCTCGCACAGGGTGTCCACGAAGCCGGTGTTGCCGCTGAGTTCGTGGGCGCGGTAGAAGAGCACGCCGACCGTGGGCCGGCCCTCGGCGAAGGCACGCTCGCCGTGGACGCCGTACTCGGGCATCTTCTGCGGCCCGTCGAAGCCCTCACCGGTCAGCAGCACGGTGTCGGACAGGAACCGGGCCAGCTCCGTGAGGTTCGCGGTGCCGCCCTCGACGAGATAGCGCAGGGCCTCCGCGACCACACCGGCCGGCACCGACGACTCGGCCATCAGCTCGGCGTCCGGCACGGACTCCCCGCCCAGCAGCACGGTCGGGATCCCGGACGCCTTCAGCACGGCCAGCCCGTCCTCCCAGGCCCGCTTCCCGCCCAGCAGCCGTACGACGGCGACGTCCGCGCCCCGGATCAGTCCGGGCAGCTCCTCCGCGACGTCGACCCGGGTCGGGTTGCCGATCCGGTAGGGGCCGTCGCAGGCGCGCGCCGCCAGCAGATCGGTGTCGGCCGTCGACAACAACAACACTGTGCTCATGCGGGCGCTCCCGGGGGGATGAAGGGCAGTCCTTGCGGCGCGCCGGACTCGATGAGCCGCCACAGCGCGTCCGTGTCCGCGTGCTGTTCGATCAGATCGCCGAGCAGGTCGAGCTGCTCCTCGCGCAGCGCGGCGAACGAGGTGTCGGGGGCCGGCACGAAACGGCGGCCCGCGGCGGCCGCCACCTCGCGCAGGAACGCCCGCCGGAATCCGTCCGACTCCAGGGAGCCGTGCCAGTGAGTGCCCCAGACGGCGCCGACCCGGCAGCCGTCGAGGCGGTGCCCGGCGCCGTCGGAGAAGAACGGCTCGCCGCCGGTGACGTCGGCGACCCCGTGATGGATCTCGTACCCCTCGACGTGCTCGCCGAGGGCCTGGCCGACGGGCCGGGTGAGCGTCTTCTCGCGGGCGAAGCGCACCCGTACGGGCAGCAGGCCGAGCCCGTCGACGTGCCCCGCGCGGCTCTCGACCTCGTCCTCGATGTGCTCGCCGAGGATCTGGAAGCCGCCGCAGACGCCGAGCACCGGCCGGCCCTCGGCGGCCCTGCGCGCGATGGCGTCCGCGAGGCCGCGCTCGCGCAGCCATCGGAGCGCGCCGACCGTGCCCCGGGTCCCGGGGATGACGACCAGGTCGGCGTCGGCGAGTTCCTCGGGCCGATCCACGAACCGCACGACGACGCCCGGTTCGGCGGCGAGCGCGTCCACGTCCGTGAAGTTGGACATGAGCGGGACCGCGCAGACGGCGACCCGCAGGACGTCCTCGCCGACGGGGGCGGCGACGGTCGACTCCCGGACGGCACCGCGCAGGGAGACGCGCAGTCCGTCCTCCTCGTCGATGCCGAGACCGTGCCGGAAGGGCAGCACACCGTACGTCCGCCGCCCGGTGAGGCCGCGCAGCATGTCGAGCCCGGGTTCGAGCAGGGACACGTCGCCCCGGAACTTGTTGACGAGGAACCCGGCGACCAGCTCCTGGTCCTCGGGCGAGAGCAGGGCGACCGTGCCGAAGAAGGAGGCGAAGACACCGCCGCGGTCGATGTCGCCGACGACGAGGACGGGCAGCCGCGCGTTGCGGGCGATGCCCATGTTCACGATGTCGGTCCGGCGCAGGTTGATCTCGGCCGGGCTGCCGGCCCCCTCACAGATCACCGCGTCATACGTGCCCCGCAACTCGGCGAGGCAGTCGAGGACGGTGCCGAGCAGCGCCTGCTGCCGACCGCCGTGCAGCCTTTCCCCGGGGGACGCCCCCTCGGACTCCCCGAAGAACCCGCGTGCGGTCATCTCGCCCACCGGCTTGCCCATCAGCACGACCTGGCTGCTGCGGTCGCTGCCGGGCTTGAGCAGCACGGGGTTCATCAGCGCGGTCGGCTCGATCCGGCAGGCCTGGGCCTGCATCGCCTGGGCCCGCCCGATCTCGGCGCCCTCGCGGGTGACGAACGAGTTGAGGGACATGTTCTGCGCCTTGAAGGGCGCGACCTTGACGCCCTGCCGCACCAGCCACCGGCAGATCCCCGCGGTGACGACGCTCTTGCCCGCGTCGGAGGTGGTGCCGGCGACCAGGAGACCACCGTTCATGAGTCACGTTCCTTCACGAGGAGGCGCGCGGCGGCACAGACGCCGAGCGCGAGCCAGCCGACGCGCCGGGACAGCCGTACCGCCCGGTCGATGTCCGAGGCACGGACGTCACGTCCGTGGGCACCGTTGAGCACGGGCCGGTGCTCGACCCGTCCGGCGTAGGAGAGGGTCCCGCCCAGCCGCACGCCGAGGGATCCGGCGAACGAGGCCTCCACGGGACCGGCGTTGGGACTGGGATGTCTGGCGGCGTCGGCCCGCCAGGCCCGTACGGCGCCGCGCGGATCGTCTCCGGCCAGGGCCGCGAGGGCGGCCGTGAGGCGGGCCCCCGGCCAGCCGGCGGCGTCGTCGAGCCGGGCGGAGGCCCATCCGTAGCGGCGGTGGCGGGGCGACTTGTGGCCGACCATGGCGTCGAGGGTGTTCACGGCGCGGAAGCCGAGCAGCCCCGGCACCCCGCCGACGGCTCCCCACACCAGCGCGCCGACGACGGCGTCGGAGGTGTTCTCGGCGACCGACTCGACGACCGCCCGCGCGATCCCGTCCGCGTCGAGGGCCTGGGGGTCGCGGCCGCACAGGTGCGGCAGCCGGGCGCGGGCGCCCACGACGTCCCCGGCCTCCAGGGCGCGCCCGATGGCGCGGGCCTCCCGGGCGAGTGAGGTGCCCCCGACGACGGCCCAGGTGGCGGTGGCGGTGAGCGCCACGGAGGCGGCGCCGGAGGTACGTACGGCGCGGGTGGCCACGGCTCCGAGCGCCACGGCGCCGCCGGCGCACACCAGGGTGTGCAGCGCGCCCTGGCCCCGGTGGTCCCGCCACAACGCCCGTTCCACGGCTGCGGCCGCACGCCCGAACAGCGCGACCGGGTGCCCGCGGCGTGGATCGCCGAGGAACAGGTCGCCCAGGAGGCCCGCGGTGGCGCCGTACGCGAAGACGCGATCGGCACGCACCGGCTCAGCCGATCGTGGCGGTACCGGGCAGTGACCTGGTGCTGAGACTCAATCGGCAGCCGAGCATGGCGACATGTCCTCACTCAGGGTGTCCACGCCCTGGTTCGACGAGACCGACGGCGAGAGTTCCTGGCTCCCGGGGATTGCTACCCCGGTCACAGTGGCGGGACCGCGCCGGATTCGCACCGGCTTCCTCTTGTGTCGTCGTAGATGGCTCCGGCAGTCCACCACGGGCCCTGAAGGGCCGTCAACCTGCTCTTGACCTGGGACGGAGGAGTGTGTGCAGCCCCACACACGGCGGGCGGCGGGAAGGGCGGGCGAGGAGGAGGGCGGGCCCGGGAAAGGGCGGGCAACGAGAAGGGCGGGCAACGAGAAGGGCGGGAGGAACCCGTGGGTTCCTCCCGCCCCTGGAGAACGGTGTGCCGGATGGCGGTGGGTCAGGCGACGATCAGGTAGATCCCGTAGCCCACCGCGGCCGTGCAGGCCGCGAAGCACGCGTACGCGCCCGTCACCGCGAGTGCGGCGGAGCCGCCCTGCGCGGAGGCCCGCTCCTGGCGGGAGAGGCCCATGATGCCGAGGGTGAACAGGGCCACGAGGGCCACGGTGACCACGAGGCTGACGCCGAACACGGAGCCCAGGGCTGCCCAGTCGATGTTCATGGTGAGGCTTCCTTACTTACCGGGTGCGCGGGGCTCAGACGGCGGCGGCCGGCGGGGCGACCGGGTCGGCCGTGGCGGCCGGGGCGGGGATCGTGGCCGTGAGGGTCTCGGTCACCGTGCCGGCGGGGGGCGGGGTCACCGCGGCGATCGCCGTGGTCACGACGCCGGCCGGCTCGTGGGTGTCGTTGACGTTGTTGCTGTCGACGACCTCGCGGCGGGAGATCTTCCAGATCGCGGCGCTGGAGGCGACCAGGAAGACGGCGACGACCGCCGTGCCCCAGTCACCCAGGTCCGTCACGGACTCGGCGAGCGCGCCGACCAGGGCGGCGGCCGGCAGGGTCAGGCCCCAGGCGACGAACATGCGGGTCGCGGTGGACCAGCGCACCACACCGCCCTTGCGGCCCAGGCCCGCGCCCATCACGGAGCCGGAGACCGAGTGGGTGGTGGAGAGGGAGAAGCCGAGGTGGGAGGAGGCCAGGATGACCGTCGCGGCGCTGGTCTGGGCGGCGAAGCCCTGCTGCGGCTGGAGTTCGGTCAGGCCCTTGCCCATGGTGCGGATGATGCGCCAGCCGCCGAGGTAGGTGCCGAGCGCGATGGCCAGACCGGCGGAGAGGATGACCCAGACCGGCGGGTCGGAGTCGGGCGCGACGGCGCCGCCGGCGACCAGGGCGAGGGTGATGATGCCCATCGTCTTCTGCGCGTCGTTGGTGCCGTGGGCCAGCGAGACCAGGCCGGCCGAGGCGATCTGGCCGGTGCGGAAGCCCTTCGCGGCGGCCTTGCCGTCGGCCTTCTTGCCCAGCTGGTAGGAGAGCCGGGTGGCGAGCATCGCGGCGACGCCGGCGACGATCGGGGCCGCGACGGCCGGGATCAGCACCTTGGTGACGAGCGCGTCTCCGTGGACGGCGCCGGTGCCCGCCGAGGCGATGGTGGCGCCGATCAGGCCGCCCATGAGGGCGTGCGAGGAGCTGGAGGGCAGACCCACCAGCCAGGTCAGCAGGTTCCAGAGGATCGCGCCGACCAGTGCGGCGAAGATGACCTCGGGGCGGATGCCGGTCTCGTCGACGAGACCCTTGGAGATCGTGTTGGCGACCTCCACGGAGAGGAAGGCGCCCACGAGGTTGAGGGTGGCCGACATGGCCACCGCAACCTTGGGCTTGAGCGCACCGGTCGAGATGGTCGTGGCCATCGCGTTGGCGGTGTCGTGAAAACCGTTCGTGAAATCGAACGCAAGTGCGGTTACCACCACAATCGCGAGGATCAGCGAGAAGTTTTCCATTTACCCAGGCAATCTTTCGAAGTCGTTGGCGCGACGAACGTAGGTAACTTGGGTGAACGGAAGATGAACTAGGGCAGGCATCGTGGTGTCCTAAATGGGCGTCAGTCATTCCGCTTAACGGGGTGGAGGGTAGGCGCCGCACGGCCTTCGGCCCCAAAGGGACGTTTTCGGACACCCCGCCGAGCCCCGGAGGAGATCCTGGTCACGTGTCACCCGTCACCTGCCGGGCCTCGGGTGCCGGGTGCCGGCTCGGTTGTGGGCTGTGGCCGCGCGAGGGCACGATCGCGGCAGGGCCGGACCGGGCCGTGACGCTGCGAGCGGGGCGGACCGGGTGTCCGGGGGACGGCGCGGGCCGGGTGGGCGGGCGCCGCAGACGTGGAGGAGGCGCGGGTGCGTGAGCGGGAGACGCGGGGCGACGAGGAGCGGGCGCGGGCCTGGGACGCGCTGGTCGCGACCGCCCGCCGCAGCGTGGCCGACGGACTCGTCGTCGGCACCTCGGGCAATGTCTCCGTCCGGGTCGGGGACACCGTGCTGGTCACGCCGTCGGGCGTGCCGTACGACCGGCTGACGCCGGACGACATCACCGGGGTCGACCTGGCGGGCCGGCAGGTGCTCGGCAGCCTCGTCCCGACCAGCGAGCTGCCCATGCACCTCGCCGTCTACCGCGCCGGCGACGCCCGGGCCGTGGTGCACACCCACGCCGTGCACGCCACGGCCGTCTCCACGCTCGTCCCCGAGCTCCCGCCCGTCCACTACATGACCGCGGCCCTCGGCGGCCCCGTCCGGGTCGCCCCCTACGCGCCCTATGGCACCGAGCAGCTGGCCGAAAACGTTCGCCTGGCCCTGGTGGACCGCACCGGCTGTCTCCTCCAGAACCACGGCACCCTCACCCACGGCGCCACCCTCGACCAGGCCTACGACCGCACGGCGCAGTTGGAGTGGATGTGCCGGCTGTGGCTGACCGCGTCCTCGGTGCCGGGACTGACGCCGCATCTGCTGACGGCCGACCAGGTGGCGGAGGCGGGGGAGCGGCTGCGGGGGTACGGGCAGCGGGGGTGACGGTGCCGGCGGGTCGCCCGGCGTACGGGCAGCGGGCGTGACGGTGCCGGCGGGTCGCCCGGCGTACGGGCAGCGGGCGTGACGGTGCCGGCGGGTCGCCCGGCGTACGCGCGGCGCGCACGGCTTGCACGCGCGGCGTACGAGTCTCCGGGGCGTGCCTCCGGCCCTGTTCCGGCACGTCACCCCTTCCCCGTCTCCCGCTGGCCGGTCGTCCGCACCGCCCCGACACTGAACGAGTGCACCCTGTCAAAGCGACGGCCGCCGCCGTCACCGCAGTGGTAGGGGCCGGGGCCGCCGCGGTGGCCGCCGGCCGGCTCGCGAGCGACGTCGCCCTCAGGGCGCCGGCCGGCCGGCCCCTGCCCACCGAACCCAGGCTCACCGTGCACGGCACCGCCGCCGGACGGATCACCCTGACCAGGGACCTGGCCTCGCTGCGCCCCGGCACCTACGGCCTCGCGGGCGACGGCTCCCACGCCGTCGTCGGGCCCGTCGTCGAGGCCGCCGCGCTGTCGGCCGACACCGTCGTGCGCCGCCTGGAGCGCGTCACCCACGGCACCCTGAGCCAGGGCGACAAGGTGTGGCTCACCCCGAACGTGTACGTCGGCAACCCGGACGCCGCGCTCGGCCTGGAGTACGCCGACGTCGACATCCCCGGCGAGCTCGGCCCGCTGCCCGCGTGGTTCGTCCCCGGCGCCCGCGACACCTGGGTGATCGCGGTCCACGGCCTCGGCACCACCCGGGAACTCGCCCTGAACGTGATGGAGTTCCTGCACCGCCATCGCTTCTCGGTGCTGGCCCTCTCCTACCGCGGCGACCTCGGCGCGCCCCGCCCGCAGGACGGCCTGAACCACCTCGGCGAGAGCGAGTGGCGCGACCTGGACGCCGCGATGCGCTACGCCGTGCGCTACGGCGCCGAGCGCCTCGTCCTGTACGGCTGGTCCACCGGGGCCACCATGGCGCTGCGCGCCGCCGCCCACTCGGGGCTGCGCGAGCGGGCCGTGGGGCTCGTCCTGGACTCCCCGGTGCTCAGCTGGGAGACCACCCTGCGCGCGCTGGCCGCAGCCCGCCGCACTCCGGGGGCGCTGCTGCCGCTGGCCGTGCGTGCCGCCCAGGGCCGCACCGGCATGAACAGCCGCAGCGACGACGAACCCGCCGACCCCGGCCTGCTCCGGATCCCGGCGCTGATCTTCCACGGCCCCGAGGACGCGGTGGCCCCCTGGGCCCTCTCCCGTCGCCTCGCCCGGCGCCGGCCCGACCTGGTCACCCTCCAGGCCGTCCCCGGCGCCCCGCACGGAGCCATGTGGAACGCCGACCCGGCCGCCTACGAGGAGGCTCTGCGGCGCTTCCTGGTCCCCCTGATGTGACCGTTCCGGTCCCGTTGATGTGGGCCGTCCCCGGCCCTCCTGACGTGGCCGTTCCGGTCCTGCCGATCACGACCGTCCCGGTCCTCCTGATCAGGGTCGTTCCGGCCTTCCTGACGTGACCGGTCCGGTCCTCCCGATCGTGACCGGTCCGGTCCTCCTGATCGTGACCGGTCCGCTTCTCCTGATCGAGGTCGCTGCGGACCCCTGACGTGGCCGTCCCGGTTCCTCCGCCGGGACCGGGGCGCGCGTCGGTGCCGGACCGGCCGACCTGCTTCCGTTTAAAGCCGTACCAGTGGCCTGATCACTCCCGTCGACCCCCCTCGCGGACGTGTGCGTTGGCCAGTCCCGTAGCCCGCCGTGACATTCCGTTTGGGTTTTCGGACGGTCAACCGGAAGACTGCACCCGTGACGTCCCGTATCCCGCGCGACTCCAGGCTTCGACTCGTCCGCCCCCGACCCCTGGCCGCCGCCCCCAGAGCCGTGAACCAGCGGCGCCCGCGCCGCCCCGCACCCCGACCTCCGGAGGGCACACCGGCCCCCGCGGAGCTGGCCAGAATGGCTCGCTCCGGTCTGGCCCCGGCAGCCCGCGTCGCCCGCTGGGCCGACGCCGCCCTCGGCCCCGGCCGCGACGGCGCGGCCGTCGACGGAAAGGCCACCCTCGCCGACGCGACCGCCGATCGGGCGGCCCTGGAACTAGGCCTGACCGCGACCGAGGTCCGTGCCGACTGGGACACCGCCCGTCTGGCGGGCCTCATCGAGGTGCACGGCGACAGCGCCCGCCCCGGCTGGCGGCTGCGCGCCTGGGACCGCGACGACAGCGCCGTCCTGCGCGGCTGGGTCGCCCTCTTCGACGCGTGGTCGCTGGCGTCCCCGGAACCCGCGGACCACGAGCCCGCGGCCGTCGCCGAGGTCGTCTCGGCGATGCCGCAGGTGCTCTCCTTCCTCCAGCTGTCCGCCGGGCCGGTGCCCGTGGCCCAGCTCCTCGACCTGCTCGCCCAGCGGGTCACCGAGCTGCGCACCGAACGCTGCGAGATCCCCTACGGCCCCCAGGCCGTGCCCAGCGCCGCCGCCGTCCCCGCGGGGGCCGCCGTGGCAGCCGCGGCCGCCGTGCCCTCCGCCGACGCCGACCCGGCGGAGCCCGCGCAGGAGGCCGAACTCGCCCCGCTGCTCGACTGGTCCCTGCACGCCCTCGCCTCGGTGGGCGCCCTCACCTGCGGCGCCGGCCAGGCCACGCTCACTCCGCTGGGCAGCTGGGCGGTCTGGGTCAAGCTGGAGCAGATCTGCGTCGCCGCGCAGAGCCCCGCCGGGAACATCGAACAGGCCGCCGAGGGAATGCTGCGCGGCTGCGCCCAGCTGCGCCCCAACGCGGCCCGCGCCGAGTACCGCGCCTGGCTCGCCGCCCGCCCCGTCGGCCGCGCAGTCACCGACCTGCTGGCCGCCGCCCGCGGCGAGGACGCCCTGCTGCGCGGCCTGGCCTTCGAGGCGCTGCGGGTCGTCGGCGCCCCCGCCGAGCACGACGTCCGCTCGGTCGTGGACGAGCCGGCCCTGCGGCCGTACGCCCTGCTCTGGCTCGCCGAGCACGACGGCGTCGACCCCGAGGACGCGCACGAGGTGCTCACCCGGCAGGAGGCCACCTGGCTGTGGGTCGACACCGCGGCCGCCGTCGCCGACCACGGCGAGGCCCCGATGCTGGTCCGGCATCTGGAGTCCGCGGTGCAGCCCACCGTCCCGCAGCTGCTCGAGGAGGTACGCGCCGTGGGCCACCCGCGCACCGTGCAGGTCCTCGTGGCGCTCGCCGCCGCCCACCCGGACCCGGCCCTGGCCAAGGCCGTCCGCCGGGCGGCCTTCCAGGTGCACACCGGAGGGAACTGACCGGGACCGCGGCGAACCCGTCGCGGCGAGCCGGCCGGAGGCCAGGGTTCCGGCCATCGGCCGGCTGCCCGCTCCGGTGTGCGGACCGCGGCCGTCGGACCGGCGCCGGGCCCGGTCGGGCTCGCGCGCGGGCCGCAGGCCGGGCCGGTGCGCGAGCCGTGCGCGGGCCGCGGGTCAGGCCGGCAGCTCGGGGGCGTACGTGCCGAAGCTCCAGATGTTGCCCTCGATGTCCCGGGCCATGTAGTCCCGCGAACCGTAGTCCTGGTCCGTCGGGGGCATCAGGATCTCCGCGCCGTGCTCCACGGCCCGCCGGTGGTGGGCGTCGACGTCGTCCACCAGGACGTACACCCCCGCCGGGCCCGCGGCCTTCATCGCCGTGTCGAAGACGCCGCCGCGGCCCTTCGAACCCAGCATCACCGCGCCGTTGCCCTGCACCAGCTCGGCGTGCATCACCGTGCCGCCCTCGCCCTCGTACACCGACAGCTCCAGGAACCCGAAGGCCTCCGTGAGCTGTCTGATCGCCGCCTTGGCGTCCGCGTACAGCAGTGTCGGACAGATGCTCGGGCGCCCACCGCTCGTCCCCGTCATACCGGCCTCTCCCTCGTCGTCACCGTCGGAAATCAACCTGCCGCCCAGTCTCGCAGCGACCACTGACAGCCGGGTGTGCCGAACGTCACGACGCGCTGCCGCCCCGCCCGCGGCCCCCTGTACGCCCTGGTGGACGACGGCGCCGTGCGCCCGGTCCGCCGTCCGATCGCCGAAAAGTGGTTGCACGGCCCCGTTAGACTGACGTCATGGCCATTCTCCTCGCGCATTAGACGGCGGGAACGTCCTCAGCCGCCCGCCCGCCAACCTTCCTGCCCTGGAGCCTGTCCGTGATCTCCGCCTCCGGTATCGAGCTGCGCGCCGGTGCCCGCATCCTCATCGAGTCCGCCACCTTCCGCATCACCAAGGGCGACCGCATCGGCCTGGTCGGCCGCAACGGCGCGGGCAAGACGACGCTCACCAAGGTCCTCGCGGGCGAGGGCATCCCCGCCGCGGGCAACATCGCCCGCTCCGGCGAGGTCGGCTATCTGCCGCAGGACCCGCGCACCGGCGATCTGGACGTGCTGGCCCGCGACCGCGTCCTCTCGGCGCGCGGCCTGGACGTCCTGCTGCGCAAGATGCGCGAGAACGAGCAGCGCATCGCCAACGGCAGCGGCGCGACCCGCGAGAAGGCGCTGCGGCAGTACGAGCGCCAGGAGACGGAGTTCCTCACCAAGGGCGGGTACGCCGCCGAGGCCGAGGCCGCCACCATCGCCGCCGCGCTCAATCTGCCCGACCGGGTGCTCGGGCAGCCGCTGCACACCCTCTCGGGCGGTCAGCGCCGCCGTATCGAGCTGGCCCGGATCCTGTTCTCGGACGCGGACACCCTGCTGCTCGACGAGCCGACCAACCACCTCGACGCCGACTCGATCGTCTGGCTGCGCGACTACCTGAAGACCTACCGCGGCGGCTTCATCGTGATCTCCCACGACGTCGACCTCGTCGAGACGGTCGTCAACAAGGTCTTCTACCTGGACGCCAACCGCGCCCAGATCGACGTCTACAACATGGGCTGGAAGCTCTACCAGCAGCAGCGCGAGGCCGACGAGAAGCGCCGCAAGCGCGAGCGGCAGAACGCCGAGAAGAAGGCCGCCGCCCTGAACGCGCAGGCCGACAAGATGCGCGCCAAGGCCACCAAGACCGTCGCCGCGCAGAACATGGCCAAGCGGGCCGACAAGCTCCTGTCGGGCCTGGAGGCCGTGCGCCAGCAGGACAAGGTCGCCAAGCTGCGCTTCCCCGAGCCCGCGCCCTGCGGCCGGACCCCGCTCATGGCGGAGAGCCTGTCGAAGTCGTACGGGTCCCTGGAGATCTTCACGGACGTCGACCTGGCCATCGACAAGGGTTCCCGCGTGGTGATCCTGGGTCTGAACGGTGCCGGCAAGACCACCCTGCTCAGGCTGCTGGGCGGCGTCGAGACCCCCGACACCGGCCAGGTCGTCCCGGGCCACGGCCTCAAGCTCGGCTACTACGCCCAGGAGCACGAGACCCTCGACCCGGAGCGCACCGTCCTGGAGAACATGCGCTCGGCCGCCCCCGACCTCGACCTCGTCGAGGTGCGCAAGACGCTCGGCAGCTTCCTCTTCTCCGGCGACGACGTCGACAAGCCGGCCGGGGTCCTCTCCGGCGGCGAGAAGACCCGGCTCGCCCTGGCCACCCTCGTGGTGTCCTCGGCGAACGTGCTGCTGCTCGACGAGCCGACCAACAACCTCGACCCGGCCAGCCGTGAGGAGATCCTGGGCGCGCTGCGCACCTACAAGGGCGCGGTCGTCCTGGTCACGCACGACGAGGGCGCGGTCGAGGCGCTCCAGCCGGAGCGGATCATCCTGCTGCCCGACGGTGTCGAGGACCTGTGGGGCTCCGACTACGCGGATCTCGTCGCCCTCGCTTGATCGAATGTCTGATCCACAGCGTATGGATCATTCGGCCGATCCGTGATCCATCATCTGTGTGAGATCTCCTCGTATCGAGGTGTGTCCTACATCCATTTCGCGGCCGATCCCTTTGTCGACAAGGGATCGGCCGTTGTGTGTCCCTGACCTGGCACTTCGTGAAACAACCCGTTCGGGTGCATGAATGCGACCGGATGGAATCAGGGATTCCGCATGTGGGGACACGCTCCTGTCGTCACAAGCCTGTCGTACGGACCTTGCCGAATGGGTGGCCATCGGGCCCGGGAGGGGTGATCATGAGGAGACCAGAGCGCACTTCCCATGAGGAGGCACGGGTGGCCGAGACTCTGAAGAAGGGCAGCCGGGTGACCGGCGCCGCGCGCGACAAGCTCGCGGCAGACCTGAAGAAGAAGTACGACTCCGGTGCGAGCATCCGGGCGCTGGCCGAGGAGACCGGCCGCTCGTATGGCTTCGTGCACCGGATGCTCAGTGAGTCGGGCGTCACGCTCCGTGGGCGTGGTGGGGCGACGCGGGGCAAGAAGGCCGCTACGTCCTGACCCGGGCGGCTCACCGGCTTCGATGGTGGCCACCCGGTCGTTCGGCTGATCGACCGGGTGGTTACTGTGCAGTCACTTAGCTGACCGCTGACTGACCGCACTCATCGGAGGCGTCCCATGGCTTCGCCCGACCAGGAACTCGTTCCCCTGCTCGACAAGGACGGCGTACGGCTCACCGTCGACGACGCGCTCGCCACGGTGACGCTGACCAACCCGGCCAAACGCAACGCGCAGAGCCCCGCGATGTGGCGTGCGCTCGCCGAGGCCGGACAGCTGCTGCCGGGCTCCGTCCGTGTCGTCGTGCTGCGCGGCGAGGGCAAGTCCTTCTCCGCCGGTCTCGACCGGCAGATGTTCACGCCGGAGGGGATCGAGGGCGAGCCGTCCTTCATCGATCTCGCACGCGGTGACGACGCCGAACTCGACGCCGCCATCGCCGGGTTCCAGGAGGGCTTCACCTGGTGGCGGCGCAACGACATCGTGTCGATCGCCGCCGTCCAGGGCCACGCCATCGGGGCGGGCTTCCAGCTCGCGCTCGCCTGCGACGTGCGCGTCGTCGCCGACGACGTGCAGTTCGCCATGCGCGAGACCGCGCTGGGCCTGGTGCCGGACCTGACCGGCACCCATCCGCTGGTGTCCCTGGTCGGATACGGCCGTGCGGTCGAGATCTGCCTGACCGGCCGGTTCGTGACGGCCGAGGAGGCGGTGAGCTCCGGGCTCGCCAACCTGTCGGTGCCGGTGGCCGACCTCGACGCCGCGGTGGCGGATCTGGCCGCGGCGCTCCTCGCCGCGCCCCGGGACGCCGTGATCGAGACCAAGACCCTGCTGCGCGGGGCAGCCGACCGTACGTACGACGAGCAGCGCGGCGCGGAGCGCGCCGCCCAGGCCCGGCGGCTGCGCGACCTGGCCGGCCTCGGCGAGTGAACCTCGGCTGACCGCGGTCGGCCGGGCGGACCCCGGCTGACCCACGGTCGGGTGAGCGGACCCTGGCTGACCCACGGTCGGGTGAGCGGACCCTGGCTGGCCCACGGTCGGGCGGGCGGACCTCAGCCGGCGACGGTCACCAGCACCGTCACCGTGGGGTGATCCGGCAGCGCCTCGCCCACCGCCGTGCGGACCGCGCGGGCCACGTCCAGGGCCCGGTGGTCCGCCCGCACCGCGATCTCCACCCGGGCGTGGCGCCGCGGCAGCGCGCCCTCGTGCGGCGTTTCCGCGCTCCGCGCCGAGAGCTGCACCGGCGACTGGCCGCCGAGCGCACCGGTCAGCCGCTCCACCCCCGCGACACCGCTCGCGGCCGCGGCGGCCCGCTCCTCGTCGGGCGTCGCGGCGCGACCGGCCGCGGGCGGCTCCGGCAGAGGTACGGGGGAGGGCTCGGGTTCCTCCTCCAGCAGGCCCGTCACCCGCAGGTCCACCTCGGCGACCGCCAGGCCGAGACGCTCGGCCGCCGCGCCCAGCGTCGCCCGTACGAGGGACGCCGTGGCAGGCAGCGGCCCGCTCAGCGTGGTCGCGAAGTCCGCCGTGACCCGCAGCGGTCCGGGCGGCACCGCCCCGGGCGGCGGCGGCACGACGGGCTCGGCCGGCTCCCCGGGATCCGCCAGGGAGATCCCCAGCGCACCCGGGTACACACCCGGCACGCTCTGCGCCGCGCGCCGGAGCGGCGCCTCGGCCGCCCGCTGCGTGATCCACGCGCCGTCACCCGGGCCGCCCAGCGGCAGCAGCCTGCCCAGGCTCAGCTGATCCCGTACCGCCCGCCCGATCCGATCCGCCGTCATTGCTCCAGCCTGCCGCATCACCAAGGCGGCGGCGGGCAACCGCACGTACCGTGGGGGAAGGACGAGGACCGGAAGGACGTGCGGCGATGACCGACATGACCCAGCAGAACCGGACGCAGGGCCCCGAGAGCGCGGCCGAGCCGTCGGTCCAGACCCGCAAGACCACCCGACGCGGCGGCGGGGACCCGGCGACCCGGGGACGCACCACCATCGCCGACGGGGTCGTGGAGAAGATCGCCGGGATGGCCGCCCGGGACGTCCTCGGCGTGCACGCCATGGGCGGCGGTCTCAGCCGCACCTTCGGCGCCGTACGGGACCGGGTGCCCGGCGGCGGATCGAAGTCCGTGACACGCGGGGTCAAGGCGGAGGTCGGCGAGGTGCAGACAGCCCTCGACCTGGAGATCGTCGTCGACTACGGCGTCTCGATCGGCGACGTCGCCAAGGCCGTACGGGAGAACGTCGTCGCGGCGGTGGAGCGGATGACCGGCCTCGAGGTCGTCGAGGTCAACATCGCCGTGAGCGACGTGAAACTGCCCGAGGAAGAGGAAGAGGAGACGGAGCCCCGGATCCAGTGAGCCAGGGCCGTGAGCTGAGGAGCGCCGCATGAACATGGCCGTGGTCGGCATGATCGCCGGGATGGCGCTGGGCTTCGCCGGGTACTTCGGCGGGTTCGGCGCGTTCCTGCTGGTGGCGGCGCTGGGCGCCATCGGGTTCGTCGTCGGCCGGTTCCTGGAGGGGGACCTGGAGCTCGGCGACTTCTTCCGTCAGCGTGACGACCGGCGACGGTGACGTCGGTGAGCGAAGGGACCGTCGAGCGCGGCACGGGCCCGGCCGTCGTCCCGCCGGGCGAGCGCGGCGCCACCCGGATCGCCGACCGGGTGGTGTCGAAGACGGCCGCGCAGGCGGCCCGCGAGGCCGTCGGACCGCTGCCCGCGGCCGCCGCGCCGCCCCAGGCCACCGTCGTCGTCCACCACGACACCGCCCGTGTCCGGATCCACCTCGAACTCGGCTATCCGGGTGATGTCGCCGCCCGCTGTCGCGAGGTGCGTCGTCATGTGGTCGAGCGGGTAGGCGCGTTGGTGGGAATGGAGGTGCCGGAGGTCGCCGTGCACGTGGAACGGCTGCATCTGACCCCGGCACACGACGTGGCACAGGGGAGGACGCGATGAGCGAGCCCCATGGCTCCGAAGGCACCACACGACGACTTCCGGTCATCGAGAAGGACACCGCCGGCGACCCCGGCAGCGGACCCGGCCGGTCCGCCCCGGTGGTCCCCGACCCGCCGCCGACGGCCGACGGCACGGGCCACCGCTTCTGGTCGGCGCGCCGGATCCCGGCGGCCGTCGTCGCCGTCCTCCTGGTGGCCGGCGCCGGCGTCTTCCTCTACGACATCGCCGCCGTGCGCGCCGGCCGGCCCGGCATGCACTGGCGCCGGGCTCTGGCCGGAGAGCTCGCCCGGCGGCCGCTGGACGACACCTGGGTGCTGGTCGGCGCGGGTGTCACCGCGCTGCTCGGCCTCTGGCTGCTGGTCCTGGCCCTCACGCCCGGCCTGCGGGCCGTCCTGCCGATGCGGCAGGACCGCCCCGACGTCCGCGCCGGACTGCACCGGGACGCGGCCGCGCTGGTGCTGCGCGACCGGGCCATGGAGGTCGCGGGCGTGCAGTCGGTACGCGTACGGGCCCACCGCCGGCGGGCCGACGTGCGCGCGGTCTCGCACTTCCGCCCGCTGGACGAGGTCCGCGCGGACCTCGACACGGTGCTCGCCCAAGCGGTCGGCGGCCTGGGACTCGTCCGGCCGCCCGCGCTGTCGGTGCGGGTACGGCGACCGGGCCGGAAGGGGTGAGCGCGGTGCTCAGGACCGTCAACCGGGTGCTGATCGGCCTCGTCGGCCTCGTCCTGGTGCTCCTCGGCGGCTCGGTGCTCGCCGTCGGTCTGGGCGCCGTGCCGCCCTCCTGGTGGATCCACCACGGTCCCCACGACGTGCTGCTCGGCGCCGCCGAACGGACCCGCTGGCGGGGCGCCGGCTGGTGGTGGCCGGCGGTCCTGGCGGCCCTCGCCGTCCTGGTCCTGCTGGCCCTGTGGTGGCTGGTCGCCGTCCTGCGCCGCCGCCGGCTCGCCGAGGTCGTCGTCGACACCGGCGACGGCGAGGAGGCGCTGCTGCGGGGGCGGGCCCTGGAGGGGGTGCTGGCCGACGAGTCCGGGAACATGGACGGGGTCCAGCAGGCCCACGTCCAGCTGACCGGGCGGCGCGGCGCCCCCGCGGTCCGGGTACGCCTGCTGCTGGAGCCGCACGTCGACCCGGGCACCGCCCTGCACCAGCTCACCGGCCAGGCCCTGGCCCACGCGCGGGACTCCGCCCGCCTCGCGGCCCTGCCCGCCGAGGTGCGCCTGCGTGCGGCCAGGCACCGCGCCGCGCGGGTGAGCTGAGCCCCGGGGCGAACTCTCACGGCGGTACGGCGAGGACGATCCGCCCGCACGCGACGCCAGGCACGGCACAGGTACGCCAGGCACGGCACAGGTAGGCCAGGCACATGCCAGGCATACGGCAGGCGTGACCCGCCCCGCCCCGCCCCGCCCCGTCCGGCGCCTGCGCCCACCAGCGCGCCCTCGCGCCCCGGGTCCAGGCGGCAGCCCCGGTGAACCGGACGAACGCGGCAGCGTGGGTGAACCGGGTGTCCGCGCCCGCGAGCGCGTCCCCGGCGTACGCCGGAACCGTCCGCGTCCCCGGCGTACGCCATAACCGTCCGCGCTCCCGGCATACGCCGGAACCGTCCGCGCGGTCGCGGGCACCGTCGGCCGCGCGGACGGTCAGGGCCTCTCGCCGCCGACGGCGCCGGGGTCAGAACCCGTGCCGCATCCCGCCGTCGACCGGCAGCATGAGCCCGGTCAGATAGGACGCGGCCGGTGACAGCAGGAACGCCGCCACCCGCCCGAACTCCTCCGGCGTGCCGTACCGCCGCAGGGGGATACGGGCCTCGTTCGCCGCCCGGGTCGCCTCCGGGTCCGCCGAGTAGCCGTCCAGCTCGCGCACCCGGTCGGTGTCGATGCGCGACGGCAGCAGCCCGACCACCCGGATGCCGCGCGGTCCCAGCTCGTCGGAGAGGGACTTGGCGAACCCGGCCAGCCCCGGCCGCAGCCCGTTGGAGATGGTCAGCGCCGGGATCGGCTCGTGCACCGAGCCGGACAGCACGAACCCGATGACGCCGCCGGACTCCAGTTCCGCGGCCGCCGTCCGGGCGAGCCGCACCGCGCCCAGGAACACCGATTCGAACGCCGTACGCCACTGGTCGTCGGTGTTGTCGGCGACGAAGCCGGGCGGCGGGCCGCCGACGCTGACGAGGATGCCGTCGAAGCCGCCGAAGTGCTCGCGCGCGGCGGCGATCAGCTGCGCGGGGGCGTCCGTCTCGGCGTTGTCGACGGCCACCCCGACGGCGTTCGGGCCCAGCTCGGCCGCCGCGTCCGCGACCCGCTTCTCGTCCCGCCCCGAGACGACCACCTTCGCGCCGTCGGCCACCAGTTCGCGCGCGGCGGCGTTGCCCAGTCCGCGGGTGGCGCCGGTGACGACGTACACCCGGTCCTTCAGTCCAAGATCCATGGCCCCTATCCTGCCCCGCCGTGCCCGGACAGGGCGAGGGCGGTGTTCACCAGGCCGATGTGGCTGAACGCCTGCGGGAAGTTGCCGAGTTGACGGCCGGCCACCGGGTCGTACTCCTCGGCCAGCAGCCCCACGTCGTTGGTGAGACCCAGCAGCCGTTCGAACAGCGCGCGGGCCTCCTCGGTGCGGCCCGTCATGTGCAGCGCGTCCGCGAGCCAGAACGAGCAGGCCAGGAAGGCGCCCTCGTCGCCGGGCAGTCCGTCGACCGGGGCGTCCCCGGTGTCGTAGCGGCGGACGAAGCCGCCGTGGCCCAGCTCCGCGCGGACCGCGTCCACCGTGCCGATCACCCGTGGGTCGTCCGGGGGCAGGAAACCGACGCGCGGGATGAGCAGCAGCGCGGCGTCGAGTTCGCGTGAGCCGTAGTACTGCGTGAAGGTGTTGCGCTCGGGGTCGTAGCCCTTCTCGCACACCTCCCGGTGCACCTCGTCGCGCAGCTCGCGCCAGGCGTCCGCGTCGCCGGGCAGCTCCGGGTGCTCCTCCAGCGTGCGCACCGCCCGGTCGGCGGCCACCCACACCATCACCTTCGAGTGCACGAACTGGCGGCGGCCGCCGCGCACCTCCCACAGCCCCTCGTCCGGCTGCCGCCACGCCGACTTCAGGAAGTTCAGCAGGGCGCCCTGCATGGCCCACATGTGCGGCTTGGCCGACAGCCCCGAGGACCGGGCCAGGTACAGCGAGTCCATGACCTCGCCGTAGACGTCCAGCTGAAGCTGGGTCACGGCGTCGTTGCCGGCCCGCACCGGCGCCGAGCCGTTGTACCCGGCGAGCCAGGGAAGTTCCGTCTCCGGCAGCCGGCGCTCGCCGGCCAGGCCGTACATGATCTGGAGGTCCGCCGGGCTGCCGGCGACCGCGCGCAGCAGCCAGTCCCTCCAGGCGGCGGCCTCCTTGTGGTAGCCCGCCGACAGCAGGGCGCCCAGGGTGAGGGTGGAGTCGCGCAGCCAGCAGAAGCGGTAGTCCCAGTTGCGTACCCCGCCCATCTCCTCCGGCAGCGAGGTGGTGGCCGCGGCGACGATGCCGCCGGTGGGCGCGTAGCTGAGGGCCTTGAGGGTGATCAGGGAGCGTACGACGGCGTCCCGGTAGGGGCCGTCGTAGGTGCAGTGGGCCGCCCAGCTGCGCCAGTCGGCGACACTGCTGCTCAGCGCCTCGTAGGGGTCGACCAGCGGCGGTCGCGCCTCGTGCGAGGGGTGCCAGGTGAGGACGAACGCGACCCGCTCGCCCGCGCGGACGGTGAACTCCGAGTGCGTGCCGAAGTCCTCGCCCCAGGTGCGCACCGCGGGCTCGCTGCGCAGCCAGACCGAGTCCGGGCCGGCCACGGCGATCCGGTGGCCGTCGGAGCGGCGCATCCACGGGACGATCGAGCCGTAGTCGAAGCGCAGCCGCAGCGTGCTGCGCATGGTGACCCGCCCGCTGACCCCTTCCACGATGCGTACGACGTCGGGGGCGTGCTCGCGCTGGGGCATCAGGTCGGTGACCCGGACCGTGCCCTCGGCGGTGTCCCACTCGGTGTCGAGGACGAGGGTGTCGGGCCGGTAGGCACGCCGTGCGCAGGGGCCCTGGACGTCCTTGGGAGCGATCCGCCAGTGACCGTTGTCCTCGTCGCCGAGCAGTCTGGCGAAACAGGCCGCCGAGTCGAAGCGGGGGACGCACAGCCAGTCGACGGAGCCGTCCCTGCCGACCAGGGCCGCGGTCTGTTCGTCGCCGATGAGGGCGTAGTCCTCGATAGGGGGGTGCACGGGTTTCCGGATTCCCGGTGGGCCGACCGGGCAATCAGCGGATACGGCCGGATGGGTGAGGGCGGCCGTACGCCGTCGGGCCGGGTGGGTGAGGGCGGCCGTACGCCGTCTCGGGCCGGGCGGGTGAGGGTGGGCCGTACACCGTCGGGCCGGGCGAGTGAGGGCGGCCCTACACCGTCGCCGGTTCGGTCTCGGCCGCCGTCTCGGCCGCCGCGGCCTCCGCCCGATCACGGCGCTCGCGCCGGACCAGGACCCACCAGCCGACCGGGACGCCCGCCGCGAACAGCCACCACTGGATCATGTAGGCGTAGTTCAGCGGCGCGTCCTCCTTGCCCGGGTCGGAGATCTGCTGCGGAGTGCCGTCCTTCGCCTCGGGCGCCGTCTGCTGGACGTAGCCGCCCAGCACCCCGGCACCGAGCCGCCGGGCCTGCTCCGCGCTGTTGATCAGCATGATCTGGCGGTCCGGCAGGCCCTTGATGTCCTTGATGCCGCTGGCCGCGGTCGTCTCGTCCGGCATCAGCCGCCCGGTGACCGTGGTCCGGCCCGCGGGCGGTGCGGGGATCTTCGGGAAGGCGGTCTGCGCCCCGTTCGCGGGGATCCAGCCCCGGTTGACCAGCAGCACCCGGCCGTCCGCGAGGACGAACGGGGTGAGGACATGGAAGCCGACCTCGTCGTCGGAGTTGACGCGGCGCCTGACGACGACCTCGCGGGAGGTGTCGAAGGTGCCCGTCGCGGTGACGGTGCGGTACCGCTCGGCACTGGTCACGGTGTGCCCGGGAGAGGTCAGCCGCTCGACCGGCACCGGCTCGGCGGTCAGCGCGTCGGAGACCAGCTGGTTGCGGGCGCTGCGCATCTCGTACCGGTGCATCTGCCAGATGCCCAGCTCGATCATCGTCGGGATGAGCGCGATGGCGACGAGGGTGACGAGCACCCACTGCCGGGACAACAGGAAGCGGTACACCCATTGACCGTACCCCGTACGTTTCGGCCCGCTACGGGAGGGTCCCGTAGCGGGCCGGAAACCACGTGCCGTGCGCTCACGCGATTGCGCTCACGTGCCGTGCGCTCACGCCTTGCGGTCACGTGCCGTGCGCTCACACCTTGTCGACGATCCCCACCCTCCCCTCCGCGCGGGCGCAGTGACCGCCGCAGTACCAGTGGCCCTCGACCTCGACGCCCTGGCCGATGATCTGCACCCGGCAGTGCTCGCAGATGGGGGCCATGCGATGGATCGCACAGGAGAAACAGTCGAAGACGTGGACCGCGCCCTGCGCGTGCACTTCAAAACTCATGCCGTAGTCGTTGCCGCAAACTTCGCATCTCGCCATGCGCCACAGGGTGGGCCGTCACCGCCCGGCGGGCGAGCGGACGGCGGGCGAGTCGTGCGGCAATCACCCGTCCGTACGGGTCACTCCCCGGCGGGCTCCACATCGCGCAGCAACTGTCCGAAGGCCGCCTCGTCGACGACCGGGGTGCCGAACTGGCGCGCCTTGAGCACCTTCGACGTGCCCGAGTCGGGGTCGTTCGTCACCAGCAGGCTGGTCAGCCGGGACAGGCTCGTGGCCACGTGCAGCCCGGCGTCGGTCGCGCGGTCCTCCAGCAGCTCGCGGTCGGTCGAGGTGTCGCCCGAGAAGGCGACCCGCATGCCCTGCTTGAGCGGTTTGCCGTCCTCGTAACGTCCCGGGTTGGGATAGGGGCATGCGGGCCGTTTCCGGGACGGACGCCAACTGCTCTGCCCGTAGCCGCCGTAGCCACCGCTCCCGCTGCCCGCCTGCCGGCCGATCCGGGGCGCGGGCCGGTCCTGCCACTCGGTCAGCGGCAGGCACTCGTGCAGCGGCAGCCGCACACCGCCCGCCGCCGCGGCCCGCAGGCTGGGCCGGAACGCCTCCGCCAGCACGCGCGCGTCGTCCAGCGCGTGGTGCGCCCGCTGCTGCACGACGCCGAAGTGGGCCGCCAGCGTCGCCAGCTTGTGGTTGGGCAGCGGCAGGCCCAGCTCCTTGGAGAGCGCGATGGTGCACAGCCGCTGCCGCACCGGCGCCTCGCGCTCGGCGCGCGCGTACTCGCGGGCGATCATCTGCCAGTCGAAGACGGCGTTGTGCGCGACCAGCACCCGACCCGCCAGCCGCGCGGCGAACTCCTCGGCGATCTCCGGGAAGAGCGGCGCCCCTTCGAGCACGTCGCTCGTCAGGCCGTGGATCCAGACCGGGCCCGGGTCGCGCTCCGGATTGACCAGCGTGTACCAGTGGTCCTCGACCTCGCCGCGCGCGTCCAGCCGGTACACGGCCGCGGAGATTATCCGGTCGTCCCGGGCCAGGCCCGTGGTCTCCACGTCGACGACCGCGTATCCCTGCGGATACGCGGCCGGCCACGACGGGGGGAACGACGCTGCGGTCGTGCGGTCTTCGAGCATGGTCCATGAGGATACGGGCCCCCGCCGACAGCGCGGCGCACCGCCCGGGGGCGACCGGTTGCGCCCCGGGCGCGGCGCACCCCCGGCCGCGCCGGTCCGGCCGAGCGTCGGTACGGCCCGCCGGGACCGCAGATGGGATCCTCGCGGTGTGACGCAACCGACGCACGACGAGGCCCACGGCGGCGCGCTGGGCTCCCGGCTCAACTGGCTGCGCGCCGCGGTCCTCGGCGCCAACGACGGCATCGTCTCCACGGCAGGGCTCGTCGTCGGCGTGGCCGGCGCCACCCAGGCGCGCCCGGCGCTGCTGACGGCGGGTCTGGCCGGACTGCTCGCGGGGTCGCTGTCGATGGCGGCGGGGGAGTACGTGTCGGTGTCGACCCAGCGGGACTCCGAGAAGGCGGCGCTGGCCACGGAGAAACGGGAGCTGAAGGAGGCGCCCGAGGCCGAACTGGACGAGCTCACCGGGCTGCTCCAGGAGCGCGGGCTGTCCCGGGAGGTGGCGCGGGAAGCGGCCCAGCAGCTCACGGAGCGCGACGCGTTGAAGGCCCACGCGCGCGTGGAGCTCGGCATCGACCCCGACGCCCTCGCCGATCCCTGGCACGCGGCCTGGGCGAGCTTCGCGGCGTTCACGGTGGGCGCGCTGCTGCCGCTGGTGGCCATCGTCCTGCCCCCGGCGCACTGGCGGGTGCCCGTCACCGTGGTGTCCGTGCTGGCCGCCCTCGTCCTGACCGGCTGGGCGAGTGCCCGGCTCGGGGCGGCGGCTCCGGGGCGGGCGGTGCTGCGCAACGTGGTGGGCGGGGCGGTGGCCATGGCGGTCACCTACGCGGTCGGGACGCTGTTGGGGGTGGCGGGGGTGTGACGGTGGGCAGCCTGTTGGCGGAGATCACCAAGAAGCAAGCGCGTACCTCCGGTAATACTTGTGGTTAACAACATCTAGTTCCCGGCGACCAGCGGTTCTACGGTGCGTCCATGCCGAACCTGCCCGACGTCGTGATGTGGTCGATACCCGCCTTCGTGTTGCTCGCCGTGATCGAGATGATCAGCGTCCGCCTCCATCCCGACGAGGACGCGGCCGGATACGCGGCCAAGGACGCCGCGACGAGCGTCGGCATGGGACTCGGAAGCCTCGTCTTCGACTTCTTCTGGAAGATCCCGATCGTCGGCCTCTACGCGGCGGTCTACGCGGTGACCCCGCTGCGGGTGCCCGTCCTGTGGTGGACGATCCCGCTGATGCTGCTCGCCCAGGACTTCTTCTACTACTGGTCCCACCGCGGCCACCACGTCATCCGCCTCCTGTGGGCCTGTCATGTCGTCCACCACTCCAGCAGGAAGTTCAACCTCACCACCGCCCTGCGCCAGCCGTGGACCTCGCTGACCTCCTGGCCGTTCTACCTCCCCCTGGTGGCCGCCGGTGTGCACCCGGCCGCGCTCGCGTTCTGCTCCTCCGTCAACCTCGTCTACCAGTTCTGGATCCACACCGAGCGGATCGACCGGATGCCCCGGCCCTACGAGTTCGTGTTCAACACGCCGTCCCACCACCGGGTGCACCACGCCTCCCAGGGCGGCTACCTCGACCGCAACTTCGGCGGGATCCTGATCGTCTGGGACCGGCTGTTCGGATCGTTCGCGCCGGAGACCGAGCGGCCGGTGTACGGGCTGACGAAGAACATCGCCACCTACAACCCGCTCAGGGTCGCCACCCACGAGTACGTCGCCATCGCCAGGGACCTGAGGGTGGCGCGCAGTTGGCGCGAGCGCGCCGGACGGGTGTTCCGGGGACCGGGCTGGCAGCCGGCGCCGGCCGTCGGCGCCCCCGTCGAGGAGGCCGGTGCCGCATGAGAGCCGCCCGCTTCCTGCTCGCCGCCTTCGGTCTGGCCGTCGCGGCCGATCTGGTCTGCGTACTGACCGGCGCGGACGCCGGGCACACGGTCGCCAAGGCGCTGCTGATGCCGCTCCTCGCCGCCTGCGCGGTGCTGCGCGGCGCGCCCCGTCTGCTGGTCGCCGCCCTCCTGTGCGGCTGGGCCGGGGACGTCCTGCTGCTGTCCGACGCCGACCCCGCCTTCCTCGCCGGGATGGCCGCCTTCGCCGCCGGGCACGTCTGCTACCTCGCCCTGTTCCGTACGGCGGGCTCCGCACGCGTGCGTGCCGGTCTGCTCGTGCCCGGCTACGCCGTGGTCCTGCTCGTCCTCGTGGCGCTGCTGTGGCCGGACCTGCCCGCGGGCCTGCGCGTCCCGGTCGCCGCCTACAGCGCCCTGCTCACCGCCATGGCCTGTGCCGCGGCCGGCCGGTTCGGGCTGGTCGCGGGGATCGGCGGCGCGCTGTTCATGGTCTCCGACACCCTCATCGCGACCTCTCTCGCCGACTGGCCGCAGCTGCCGAATCCCGGCTTCTGGGTGATGCTGACCTATGCCGCCGCGCAGTTCCTGCTGGTCCAGGGCACCCTCGGTGAGCGCCAGGTGCCCGCGGCGACGTACGGTGAAGTGCGCTCGACCACCCCCTGAGCGCGCCGCACCGCACGAACCCGCACGAGAAGGATCCTCGACATGCGCGCCACCACCATCCACGCCCCCTACGACATGCGGGTGGAGGACGTGCCCGAGCCGGTGGTGCAGCTGCCCACCGACGCCGTGGTCCGGGTGCTGCGCGCCTGCATCTGCGGCAGCGACCTGTGGGCCTACCGCGGCACCGCGGCCCGGCAGCCCGGGCAGCGGATCGGGCACGAGTTCCTCGGCGTGGTCGAGGAGACCGGCGGCGAGGTGACCGGCTTCCGGCGCGGCGACCTCGTCGTCGCCCCCTTCATGTGGTCCGACGGCGTCTGCGACTACTGCCGGGAGGGCCTGACGACGTCCTGCGAGCACGGCGGGTTCTGGGGCGCCGTCGGGCACGACGGCGGCCAGGGCGAGGCCGTGCGCGTCCCCTTCGCCGACGGCACGCTCGTCCAGCTGCCCAAGGAGGCGGCCTCCGACGACCGGCTGCTGACCGCCCTGCTCACCCTCTCCGACGTGCTCGGCACCGGCCACCACGCCGCCCTCGGCGCGGGAGCCCGCCCGGGCGCCACGGTCGCCGTCGTCGGCGACGGGGCCGTCGGTCTGTGCGCGGTGCTGGCCGCCAAGCGGCTCGGCGCGGAGCGGATCATCGCCCTCGGCCGGCACGAGGTCCGTACCGACATCGCGCGCCGCTTCGGCGCCACCGACGTCGTCGCCGAGCGTGGGGAGGCGGCCGTCGCGGCGGTCCGCGAGCTCACCCGCGGCCAGGGCGCGCACTGCGTGGTCGAGGCGGTCGGCACCGAGCAGTCGATGCGGACGGCCGTGGAGGTCACCCGGGACGGCGGTGCCATCGGCTTCGTGGGCGTGCCCCACGGCAGCGGCACCGGACTCGACCTCGGTGTCATGTTCGACCGGAACATCGCCCTGCGCGGCGGCGTCGCACCGGTCCGCACCTACATCCCCGACCTGCTGCCCGACGTCCTCGACGGCACGATCGACCCGTCGCCCGTCTTCGACATGACCGTCGGCATCGAGGGCGTCCCCGACGGCTACCGGGCGATGGACGAGCGCACCGCCCTCAAGGTCCTCGTCACCAACGGCTGAGCCCGCCCCCGCCGCGGCCGGCGGGTGCGAGCGAGGACGGGACGGCCGTCGCGCCGTCCGTCCTGCGCGCCCGCCGGCCCGGCCGGTGTCCGCGCGGGCCGGGCGGCGCGCGGCCACACTGGGGCCATGACCGAGACCTACGATCCGCGCCGCACGGCGGTGCTGCTGATCGACCCCTACAACGACTTCCTCTCGGAGGGCGGCAAGGTCTGGCCGCGGCTGGAGCCCGTGGCCGACGAGGTCGGTCTGCTGGACCATCTGCGCGTGGTGATCGCCTCGGCCCGTGCCACCGGGGTGCGCGTGGTGTTCGTGCCGCATCGCCGCTGGGAGCCGGGCGACTACGAGTCGTGGGACCATCCGACCCCCTCGCAGCGGAAGATCCAGCGGCTCCACCACTTCGCCAGGGGCTCCTGGGGCGGGGAGTTCCACCCCGACCTGCGGCCGCGGGCGGACGAGGTCGTCGTCCAGGAGCACTGGGGGTCGAGCGGGTTCGCCAACACGGACCTGGACATGCAGCTCAAGCAGCACGGGATCACCCATGTGGTGCTGGTCGGCGTGCTGGCCAACACCTGCGTCGAGGCCACCGCTCGTTTCGCCATGGAGCTCGGCTACCACGTGACGCTGGTCCGCGACGCGACCGCGGCCCTCGGCCCCGAGATGATGCACGCCGCCCACGAACTCAACGGCCCCACGTTCGCCCAGGCCATCGTCACCACGGACCGGCTCCTCGCCGCCTTCGACGGATCCCGGCCCTGACGGCCGGCTCCGGCGGACCGGCAGCGCCAGCGCGACGGCGGCCGGCCCCGCTCACTCCCAGCGTGCCTCGTCCGCGCCCCACGGACCCGGCGGCCGCGCCCAGTCGGCCGGCCCGCCCCGGAAGGACACCGGCGGCAGCGCGTACCGCAGCCGCCCGATCCCGCTGCCGGTTTCGGCCAGCCAAGGCTCCGGCCCCTCGTACGGTACGGCGCCGGGCACTCCCGGCGTGATCTCCGTGAGCCAGGCCGCCGTCCGCGCCAGCGCCAGCCCGACGAACCGGCTGCCGCCCTCGTACGACTGCTCGGTCAGCGCCCGCAGCACCCCCGCGGCGAGCAGATAGCCCGTGCCGTGGTCCAGGGCCTGGGCCGGCAGCGCGCCGGGCCGCTCCGGCGACCCCTCGCAGGCCGCGATTCCGGTGGCCACCTGCACCAGGCTGTCGAAGCCGCGCCGGTGGCCCCACGGCCCGTACGCGCCCCATGCCGACAGCTGCGCCACGACCACCCCGGGCCTGCGCTCGGCCAGCGCCTCGGGGGAGAGCCCGAACCGGTCCAGGGCGCCCGGCCGGTACCCGGTGACCACCACGTCGGCCGCCGCGAGCAACTCCTCGAAGGCGCGCCGGTCGGTCGCCAGGTCCAGGACCGCCGACCGCTTCCCGAAGCCCGTGTCGGCGTGCGCGTCGGGGAGCTCGGGCAGCCGCGGGGAGTCGACGCGCAGCACGTCGGCGCCCAGCAGGGCCAGTGTGCGGGTGGCGACCGGACCGGCGATCACCCGGGTGAGGTCCAGGACGCGCAGCCCGGCGGCGGGCCGCAGCGGACCGCCGTCGACCGGGGCGAGCGCGCGCACGGGTGCGGAGTCCAGCCGTGCCCGCTCCACCAGCGGCCGTCCGGCGAGCGCGGCCGCCTGCGGATGTCCGGCCCACTCCCGCGCGGTGCGCAGGGCGACGGCGAGGCCGCCCGCCTCGTACACCGTCTCCTCCACGGCCAGGGCCGACCGCCCGGCCAGCCGGCCGGCCACGTCGTCCGCGGTCGCGTCGTCCCCGAGTCCCAGCGCATCCAGCAACCGCGCCCGGTGGTGCGGGTAGTTGGCGTGGGTGCGCACCCAGCCGTCGGCGGTGCGCCACAGCCGCGACAGCGGTGCGAAGGCGACCGGAGCCCGCCCGTCGACCAGCAGGTGCCGCTCGCTGACGAACGCGGTCGCCACGGCCCCGTCGTCCACGTGGACCCCGGGCACCTCCGGCAGCCCGGCCCGCCGCGCCCCGAGTTCGGCGGCGGCCAGCGCGCAGGTGCCCACGCACAGCCGCGCCAGCTCCCGTACCGGAAGCCGGGCCGCGAGGGCTCCGTGCCGTACGACGGTCGAGCCGTGCACGAGGAGGGCGGGATCACCGCCCAGCGCGGTCCATGCGTACTTGATTCCAGTCATGACTGCACTATGCAGTATGGATTGGATCAATATATGGATCGGGATACGACGCCAGGACGACGGACGGGCCGGGCGGATGCGTCCGCCCGGCCCCTCCGCCGTCCGTCCGGCGCTGCGGCCTACTTCACCGCGCGCAGCGCGTTGACGATGCCGAAGCCGTAGAAGCCGTTGACGCGCTTGCCGCCCACGCAGGTCGCGTCCACGACCCCGTCGCCGTCACCGTCGTACGGCGCGGTCGGGCAACCTGGGTTGTCCGCCTGCGCCTTGAGCAGCGCCTGGAGCATCGACGGCGTCGCGTTCGGGTGGGCCGACTTCAGCAGCGCGGCCACCGCGGCCACGTGCGGGGAGGCCATCGAGGTGCCCTGGAGGAACCCGTACTGGTTGTTGGGCAGCGTCGACAGGATGCGGCCGTTCGCCGACGGCGTGTCCGGGATCTGGAACTTGTCGCCGCCCGGACCGGCCACGTCGACGACACCGTCGCCGTAGCTGGAGTAGTACGACTTCGCGCCCTTGACGCCCGTCGCGCTCACGGTGACGACACCCGGCAACTGGGTCGGGATGTCGAAGCACTTGTGCGGGTCGACCGTCCGGGTCACGGCGGTCGAGTCGTCCGGGCTGGAGTCGTCGACCAGGGCGTTCGAGTCGAGGTCGTCATTGGAGTTGCCCGCCGAGGCCACACTCAGCGTGCCCTTCGAACGGGCGTAGAGCTGGGCCCTGTTGACCGCGTCGACGATGGCCTTCTGGTCCGGGTCGTCCATGCAGTTGTACAGCCAAGGGTCAATGTAATAACTGTTGTTGGTGATCTCCACGCCGTGGTCGGCGGCGAAGACGAACGCGCACACCACGCTCTCCGGGAAGAACAGGCTGTTCGCGTCCGGCTGGGCCACCGTGATGCTCGCGACCTTCACCCCGGGGGCGACGCCCGCGACCCCGATGCCGTTGCGCGCCGCGGCTATCTCGCCCGCCACATGGGTGCCGTGGTAGTGGTCGGCGTCGACCGGCCGCCATGCGCCGTACGTCGTGTCCGGCTTGCCGCTCACACAGTTCGCGGACTGCGAGGCGGAGAAGTTCGGGGCGATGTCGGGGTGGGTGTCGTCCACACCGGTGTCGATGACCGCGACGGTCACCTTCCGGCTGCCCGGGTTGATCGTGGCGGCCTTGTCGGCGCCTATCGCGCGCAGGTCCCACTGGTCGGCCTCAAGGGGTTCCTGGCCCGCGGCCGTGCTGCTCGCGGCCACCTTCGCGGCCTCCGCCCTGGACAGGTACTGGACCGCCCCCTCGTCCGTCGTGCCCTCCGCGGTGACCGGCGAGGTACGCGTCGCGCCCGCCGACTGCACCCCGTGCGCCTTGCGGATCTGCGCGGCGAAGCCCGGGTTCGAGGAGTGGGCGACGATCACGCCGATCTTGTCGTACGTCACGACGACGGTGCCGCCGGCCGCGACGACCGCCTTCTCGACCGACGCGACCGTACGGTGGTCCACCTTGGTGTTGACGACGTACGCGAAGGTCCCCGCGTCGGCCGCCTGGGCCGCGGACTGGGTGCGCGGCGCCGCCGAGGCCGCCGCGGGCAGGAAGCCGAGCGAAGCGGTCAGGGAGAGCACGACCGGCACGGCAAGGGCGAGCCGACGACTTGAGCGCAGATGAGCCATGGGATCTCCACATCATCCGGAAACAAAACCGGCCCGAGACACAGGTCGTGCTCGGGCAGGTACATGACGGGTGGTGCAGGGTGAAGCTATCTTCCGGACTCCGTGGCCAGCAATGACTTTCGTGGACGACTTGGGAAATAAGCCCACCGGGTTGAACCGCGTCCGGCCGGGCGCCGTGACCTCGAACAGGACACAGGAGGGTGACCGCCCGCCCGTGCCCGTCGTTCACCGACGTCAACGCACCAGCAACGCGAGGAGACTCCGTGGCCACGGACGCACCGCCCCCTTCGAAAACCGAACACCGGCTGCCCTCCACAGAGGAGTTCGTCGCGGTGCAGGAGAGCGCAGAGTTCGGTGAGCTGCGTCGCTCCTACCGCTCGTTCGCCTTCCCGCTGACCGTCGCCTTCATCGCCTGGTACCTGCTGTTCGTCCTGCTGTCGAGCTACGCGGGCGACTTCATGGGCACCAAGCTGTTCGGCAACGTCAACGTGGCCCTGGTGCTGGGTCTCGCCCAGTTCCTCACCACCTTCCTCATCGCCTGGTGGACCGCGCGGCACGCCGCCGACCGGCTCGACCCCAAGGCCGACGCCATCAAGTCCCGGATGGAGGGCGGCGCATGAGCCCCGCGATCACCCACGTACACCTCGCCGCGGGCGAGGCGAGCGAGCACCGGCCGCTGATCATCACCCTGTTCGCGGTCTTCGTCGCCGCGACCCTCGTCATCACCGTCTGGGCGGGCCGCCAGACCAAGGACGCCGCCGACTTCTACGCCGGCGGACGCCAGTTCACCGCCTTCCAGAACGGACTCGCGGTCTCCGGCGACTACATGTCCGCCGCGTCCTTCCTCGGCATCGCCGGCGCGATCGCCCTCTTCGGCTACGACGGCTTCCTGTACTCCATCGGCTTCCTGGTCGCCTGGCTGGTCGCCCTGCTCCTGGTGGCCGAACCGCTGCGCAACTCCGGCCGCTACACGATGGGCGACGTCCTGGCGTACCGCATGCGCCAGCGCCCGGTCCGCACCGCGGCCGGCACCTCTACCATCGTCGTGTCGATCTTCTACCTGCTGGCGCAGATGGCCGGCGCCGGCGTCCTGGTCTCGCTGCTGCTCGGCATCACAAGCGACGGCGGCAAGATCGGCATCGTCGCCCTGGTCGGCCTCCTGATGATCGTGTACGTCACCATCGGAGGCATGAAGGGCACCACCTGGGTCCAGATGGTCAAGGCGGTCCTGCTCATCGCGGGCGCCCTGCTGCTGACCTTCCTGGTCCTGCTCAAGTTCGACTTCAACGTCTCGGACCTGCTCGGCTCGGCCGCCGACAACAGCGGCAAGGGCTCCGCGTTCCTGGAGCCCGGCCTGAAGTACGGCGCCACGGGTACCACCAAGCTCGACTTCATCTCGCTCGGCATCGCCCTGGTCCTCGGCACCGCCGGCCTGCCGCACATCCTGATCCGCTTCTACACGGTCCCCACCGCCAAGGCCGCCCGCAAGTCCGTGATCTGGGCGATCGGCCTGATCGGCGCCTTCTATCTGATGACCCTCGCCCTCGGCTTCGGCGCCGCCGCGCTCATCAAGCCCGACGAGATCATCGCCTCCAACAAGGCGGGCAACACCGCCGCCCCGCTGCTGGCGCTCCATCTCGGCGGCGTCGACTCCAACTGGGGCGCGATCCTGCTGGCGACCATCTCGGCGGTCGCCTTCGCCACGATCCTCGCGGTCGTCGCGGGCCTGACGCTGGCCTCCTCCTCGTCCTTCGCCCACGACATCTACGCCAACGTCATCAAGAAGGGCACCGCCACCGAGAAGCAGGAACTCGGCGCGGCCCGCTGGGCGACCGTCGGGATCGGCGCCGTCTCCATCGTGCTCGGCGCCCTCGCCCGCGACCTGAACGTGGCCGGCCTGGTCGCCCTCGCCTTCGCGGTCGCCGCCTCCGCCAACCTGCCGACCATCCTCTACAGCCTCTTCTGGAAGCGGTTCACCACCTCCGGAGCGCTGTGGTCGATCTACGGCGGTCTGGTCACGGCGGTCGGACTGGTGCTGTTCTCGCCGGTCGTCTCGGGCAAGCCCACGTCGATGTTCCCGGACGTCGACTTCCACTGGTTCCCGCTGGAGAACCCGGGCATCATCTCGATCCCGGTCGGTTTCCTGCTCGGTGTCGTCGGCACCCTGCTGTCCAAGGAGACCCCCGACTCCGGCAAGTACGCCGAACTGGAGGTCAGGTCACTGACCGGCACCGGAGCCCACTGACCGGCACGAGTCCGCGGCCGCGTCGCAGCGACCACAGGGTCCTGCGACGCGGCCGCGCCATGCGGTCCCACGGGTCCTCGGCGCGGCCGCTTCGGGCTCCGTCGGACCGGGGCAACGGTTGTTGTCGGCGACGTCACGTAGGCTCAAGGTGACGGAATTCGTTCGATCCGCGACGAGGGAGGGGGCCCACGTGCTCATCGACACCTACGGCCGAGTGGCCACCGACCTGAGAGTCTCGCTCACCGACCGGTGCAATCTGCGCTGCGCCTACTGCATGCCCGAGGAGGGCCTGCAGTGGCTGTCCAAGCCCGACCTGCTCACCGACGACGAGATCGTCCGCCTGATCGACGTCGCGGTCACCTCGCTCGGCATCGAGGAGGTCCGTTTCACCGGCGGCGAGCCCCTGCTGCGCCCCGGACTGGTCGGCATCGTCGAGCGGGTCGCGGCCCTCGCCCCCCGCCCCCGGATGTCCCTCACCACCAACGGCATCGGCCTGCGCCGCACCGCCGAGGCCCTGAAGACCGCGGGCCTGGACCGGGTGAACGTCTCGCTGGACACCCTGCGCCCCGACGTCTTCAAGACCCTGACCCGCCGGGACCGCCACCACGACGTCGTCGCGGGCCTGGTCGCCGCCGCCGAGGCCGGCCTGCTCCCCGTCAAGATCAACGCCGTACTGATACCGGGCCTGAACGACGACGAGGCCCCGGACCTGCTCGCCTGGGCGATGGAACACGCCTACGAACTGCGCTTCATCGAGCAGATGCCCCTGGACGCCCAGCACGGCTGGAAGCGCGAGGGCATGGTGACCGCGAGCGACATCCTCGCCTCGCTGCGCACCCGCTTCGAGCTGACCGCCGAAGGTTCCCAGGAGCGCGGCTCGGCCCCGGCCGAGCGCTGGATCGTCGACGGCGGACCGCACCGCGTCGGCGTCATCGCCTCCGTCACCCGGCCGTTCTGCGCGGCCTGCGACCGCACCCGGCTCACCGCCGACGGCCAGATCCGCACCTGTCTGTTCGCCACCGAGGAGACGGATCTGCGCGCCGCGCTGCGCGGCGGCGCACCCGACGAGGAGATCGCCCGGATCTGGCGGCTGGCGATGTGGGGAAAGAAGGCCGGATCCGGTCTGGACGACCCCTCGTTCCTCCAGCCCGAGCGCCCGATGTCCGCGATCGGCGGCTGACCGGAACATCCGGGACCGGAAGACCCGGGACCACGGCATCCCGGTGCGCCGGAAGGGCTGGGCGGCAGGGCTGGGCGGAAGGTCAGGCGCCCTCGGGCGCGGTCCACTCCGCGAACTTCACCACGTCCTTGAGCAGACCCCGTACCCCCAGGAACTGGGACAGATGCTCACGGTGTTCGTCGCACGCGAGCCAGGTCTTGCGCCGCTCCGGGGTGTGGATCTTCGGGTTGTTCCACGCGAGGACCCACACGGCGTCGGCGCGGCAGCCCTTCGCGGAACAGACAGGGGTCTCGTCACTCACGGATTTCATCTCACAGGTCCGCACACAAGGCGACGCCGAGCAGCCACGGGGGGAGCTGCCCGGCGTCGGTCTGTCGCTCCGACGGGGGATGCGGAGCGCGTACGAAGTATGTCACGGGTAACCGGCCGTCGGGAGCCGGAACAGCAGGATAGATCTGAGCTTTTCTTGAGCTTGGCGCACGGCGTGCTCACGTCTGACGCTCAGTACGATCGCCCGCCGCGTCCTCCGGGACGGATTCCGCGGACTCCTCCGGCGCCGACGGCGGCTCGATCATCGGCGGCGTCGGCAAGGTCACGAACGTCGTCGGCAGCGACGGCGCGTTCTCGCGCCCGGCGTTGGCGACGACCACCGCGATATAGGGCAGAACGGCGCCCAGGACCAGCGCCACGATCGCGACGTGCCGTTCCACGCCCCACAGGGTCGCCGCGAGGATCACCGACAGGGTGCGGATGGTCATCGAGATGACGTACCGGCGCTGCCGGCCGCGCACGTCCTCCTGGAGGCTCTGGCGCGCTCCGGTGATCCGGAAGACCCCGACGTCGCCCCCACCGCGCAGCTTCCGCATCACATTCCACCATCCGCCCGCGTCGGACTCTCCCAGGCCGCCGCCCGGCCGGGAAACCGCGTCCGAACAGCTTCCACGTTACGCCGCGGCTGCGCCGCCTTCGAGACCGGGGCGCATCCCGTCCGGGCGAACCACCTGCGCCGACACCTGTACGACCCGACCCGACATGCGCCGTACGAAGGGCGGGCGGACACTGACCGTACTGCTCACGTCAAGTTGCAGGAGGAGGCACTCATGGGCTGGCTGTGGGCCATCATCGTGGGGTTCGTGCTGGGCCTGATCGCCAAGGCGGTCATCCCGGGCAAGCAGCACAGCCCCCTGTGGCTGACCACCATCTTCGGCATCCTCGGGGCCGTCGCGGGCAACGCGATCGCCCGCGGACTCGGGGTCGCCCAGACCTCCGGCATCGACTGGACCCGGCATCTGTTCCAGCTGGTGGCCGCGATCATCATCGTCGCCCTCGGCGACATGGCGTACATGTCCCTGCGGGGCAGCAAGAAGCAACAAGTCTGAGAGGCGGCCACGGCGGGGCGGAGCGCCGGGCGCGCACGGCGAAGGGGTGGCCTCCCGTACGGGAAGCCACCCCTCTCGCTCCGGCTCAGCCGGCCTCGACCTCGACGGCCGCCAGGTTCTTCTTGCCGCGGCGCAGCACCAGCCAGCGCCCGTGCAGCAGGTCCTCGGGGGCGGGCACCGCGTCCTCGGCGGCGACCTTGACGTTGTTCACGTAGGCACCGCCCTCCTTGACCGTGCGACGGGCGGCCGACTTGCTGGCCACCAGCCCGACCTCGGCGAACAGGTCCACGACCGGCCCGAGCGCGCCGACCTTGATGTGCGGCACCTCGGACAGGGCCGCGGCCAGCGTCCGGGCGTCCAGGTCCGTCAGCTCGCCCTGTCCGAACAGGGCCCCGGACGCGGCGATCACGGCGGCCGTCTGGTCGGCGCCGTGCACCAGGGTCGTCAGCTCCTCGGCCAGCGCACGCTGGGCGGCGCGCGCCTGCGGACGCTCCGCGGTCTGCTGCTCCAGCTCCTCCAGCTCCGCACGAGAGCGGAAGGACAGGATCCGCATGTACGTCGAGATGTCCCGGTCGTCCACGTTCAGCCAGAACTGGTAGAACGCGTACGGCGTCGTCATCTCGGGGTCGAGCCAGATGGCGCCGCCCTCGGTCTTGCCGAACTTGGTGCCGTCCGCCTTGACCATCAGCGGCGTCGCCAGCGCGTGCACCTGGGCGTGCGGCTCCAGGCGGTGGATCAGATCGAGACCGGCGGTGAGGTTGCCCCACTGGTCGCTGCCGCCCTGCTGCAAGGTGCAGCCGTAGCGCCGGTACAGCTCCAGGAAGTCCATGCCCTGGAGCAGCTGGTAGCTGAACTCCGTGTAGCTGATGCCCTCCTCGGACTCCAGGCGCCGGGCCACCGAGTCCTTGGTCAGCATCTTGTTGACGCGGAAGTGCTTGCCGATGTCCCGCAGGAACTCGATGGCCGACAGCCCCGCCGTCCAGTCGAGGTTGTTCACCATGACCGCGGCGTTCTCGCCGTCGAAGGACAGGAACGGCTCGATCTGCGAGCGCAGCCGGGTCACCCAGTTCGCGACCGTCTCCGGGTCGTTCAGCGTGCGCTCGGCCGTCGGACGGGGGTCGCCGATCTGGCCCGTCGCGCCGCCGACCAGGGCCAGCGGGCGCAGACCCGCCTGCTGGAGCCGGCGCATGGTGAGGACCTGCACCAGGTGGCCGACGTGCAGGCTCGCCGCGGTCGGGTCGAAACCGCAATAGAACGTGACGGGACCGTCCGCGAGCGCCTTGCGCAAAGCCTCTTCGTCGGTGGACAGGGCGAACAGGCCCCGCCACTTCAGCTCGTCGACGATGTCCGTCACGGTTCTCGTATCTCCTTGGACGTTCTGACGTTCTCCGGGCGTCGGGCGACGACCGTGGCTACGAGGTTATACGCCCTGGCTGACAGAGCTCATATTGAAGTCCGGCACGCGCAGCGCGGGCATCGCCGCCCTAGTGAACCAGTCGCTCCACTCGCGCGGCAGCGTCTTTTCGGTGCGCCCCGCCTCCGTCGCGCGCCCCAGCAGGTCGACCGGCGACTCGTTGAACCGGAAGTTGTTGACCTCGCCGGTCACCTCGCCGTTCTCCACCAGGTAGACGCCGTCCCGGGTCAGCCCCGTGAGCAGCAGGGTCGCCGGGTCCACCTCGCGGATGTACCAGAGACAGGTCAGCAGCAGCCCCCGCCGGGTGTCCGCGACCATCTCCTCCAGCGAGCGGTCCGTGCCCCCGTCCAGGATCAGGTTGTCGATCGCCGGTGCCACCGGCAGCCCGGTCAGACCGGCACTGTGACGGGTGGTCGTGAGGTTCTTCAGCTCACCCGCCCCGACCCATTCGGTCGCCCGGACCGGCAGGCCGTTGTCGAACACCGACTGATCGCCGTGCGAGGAGTGCGCGATCACGAAGGGCGCGGTCTCCAGACCGGGCTCGTTCGGGTCGCTGCGCAGGGTCAGCGGCAGTTCCGACAGCCGATCGCCCAGGCGGGTGCCGCCGCCCGGCTTGGAGAACACCGTGCGCCCCTCGGTCGCGTCCCGCCCCGACGCCGACCACATCTGGTAGATCAGCAGGTCGGCGACCGCGGTCGGCGGCAGCAGCGTCTCGTAGCGGCCCGCGGGCAGCCCCACCCGGCGCTCCGCCCAGCCCAGCCGTACGGCCAGCTCCGCGTCCAGCGCGGCGGGGTCCACGTCCTTGAAGTCCCGGGTCGACCGTCCGGCCCAGGCCGAACGGGTACGGTCCGGCGACTTGGCGTTGACCTCCAGCGTCCCGTTGGGCTGGTCGTGCCGCAGTCGCAGCCCCGTCGACGTACCGAGATAGGTCGACACCAGTTCGTGGTTGGCGAAGCCGTACAGCTCACGTCCGCCCGCACGCGCGCGGGCGAACGACTCCCCGAGCGCCGGGGCGAAGTCGGCGAACACCGCGGAGGAGGTCTCCACCGGCGCCTCGGTGAAGCCGGGGGACTGCGACACGCCCGTGACCAGCGGCTGCGCGTCCTCGGCCGGTCCCGCGGCGTGCGCGGCGGCCTCGGCGGCCCGCACCAGCGGCTCCAGCTCCTGGGCCGTCACCGCGGACCGTGACACCACCCCCGAGGCGGTGCCCTCCTTGCCGTCGACCGTCGCGATCACCGTGAGCGTACGCCCGCGCGTGACCCCGTTCGTGGTGAGCGCGTTGCCCGCCCAGCGCAGGTTGGCGGTGGAGTGCTCGTCGGCGATGACGACGCACCCGTCCGCCCGCGACAGCGCCAGGGCCCGCTCGACGACCTCGTGCGGCTTGCTCGAACGGGCGCTCATCGGCCGGCCTCCTGCGTCGTATTGAGGATGTTGACACCCCTGAACAGGGCGGACGGGCAGCCGTGGGAGACGGCCGCGACCTGGCCCGGCTGGGCCTTCCCGCAGTTGAACGCGCCGCCGAGGACGTACGTCTGCGGGCCGCCGACCGCCTCCATGGACCCCCAGAAGTCGGTGGTCGTGGCCTGGTAGGCGACCTCCCGCAGCTGGCCCGTGATCCGCCCGTTCTCGATCCGGAAGAAGCGCTGCCCGGTGAACTGGAAGTTGTACCGCTGCATGTCGATGGACCAGGACCGGTCCCCGACGACGTAGACACCCCGGTCGACACCGCCGATGAGGTCCTCCGTGGACATCCCCGCGGGATCGGGCCGCAGCGACACGTTGGCCATGCGCTGCACGGGCACATGGCCCGGCGAGTCGGCGAACGCGCACCCGTTGGACCGCTCGAACCCGGTCAGCCGGGCGGTCCGCCGGTCCAGCTGGTAGCCGACCAGGGTGCCGTCCTTCACCAGGTCCCAGGACTGCGCCTCGACGCCCTCGTCGTCGTACCCGACGGTCGCCAGACCGTGCTCGGCGGTCCGGTCACCGGTGACGTTCATCTGCGGCGAGCCGTACCGCAACGTGCCGAGCTGGTCGAAGGTGGCGAAGGAGGTACCGGCGTACGCGGCCTCGTAGCCGAGCGCGCGGTCCAGCTCGGTCGCGTGCCCGATGGACTCGTGGATCGTCAGCCACAGGTTGGACGGGTCGACGACCAGGTCGTACAGACCCGGCTCGACACTCGGCGCCCGCATCTTCTCCGCCAGCAGCTCCGGCAGCTGCGCCAGCTCCGACTCCCAGTCCCAGCCCGTGCCGGTCAGATACTCCCAGCCCCGGCCCACGGGCGGCGCCAGGGTCCGCATCGAGTCGAACTCGCCGCTCGACTCGTCCACCGACACCGCGGTCAGCTGCGGATGCAGCCGCACCCGCTGCTGCGTGGTGACGGTCCCGGCGGTGTCCGCGTAGAACTTGTTCTCGTGCACGGTGAGCAGCGAGGCGTCGACATGGTTGATGCCGGGCGCCGCCAGCAGCTGCCCGCTCCACTGCGCCAGCAGCCCCGCCTTCTCCTCGTCGGGCACGCCGAACGGATCGATCTCGTACGACGAGACCCAGGTCTTCTCCGCGTGCACGGGCTCGTCGGCGAGCTCGACCATCCCCCACTGCCCGAAAGGCGTGGGAGGTACCCCCACGTCGGACCCGGCCGCCCTGATCACCTGGGCGGACAGCTTGGCCATCGCCACCGCCTGGGAGGCGACCTTGGCCGCCGCGTCCATCGTCAGATCCACGCCCGACGCGAACCCCCACGTGCCGCCGTGCACGACCCGCACCGCGTATCCGAGGTCCGTGGTGTCGGACGACCCCGAGGGCTTCGCGTCCCGCAGCCGCCACGACGCGCTGCGCACCCGCTCGAACCGGAAGTCCGCGTGCTGCGCGCCGAGCGCACGCGCGCGTGCGAGCGCGGCGTCGGCGAGAGCCCTGAGGGGCAGTGCCAGAAATGACTGATCGATTTCATGGGGCACGGACGGGGATCCCTTCGGGCTTCTCGCAGAACAGAGGGGAGGGTACGGGACCAACTCCCGTACCTTCCCACGAACATCACGTCTGACGCCGACTCAGCCGTCCGCGAGGAGCGCGCCGCGAGTGCCGTGGGCCGGTGGATGCCGGTGGCGGCCGGGGTGGCCGAGTCTCGCCTGCGCGCCAGGTCCGAAGGCCCGACTGCTTGATCGATCCACTGTAGGAACCCGACATGACTCAGGGTGTGCCACTGTCGGTGCCCGCTTCCTTGCAGGCAGGCCCCTACCGATAGGTTTTCGGGGAAGCCGCCTGTGGTCCAGTTTTCGGGCGGGTGTGTCAAACCCCTACGGAAAGGGTGATCCGTTGAGCCGCTCGGTTCTCGTCACCGGAGGAAACCGGGGCATCGGCCTCGCCATCGCCCGCGCGTTCGCCGATGCCGGCGACAAGGTCGCCATCACGTACCGGTCGGGCGAGCCGCCGGCCGCGCTGACCGAGCTCGGCTGCCTGGCCGTGAAGTGCGACATCACCGACACCGAGCAGGTGGAGCAGGCCTACAAGGAGATCGAGGCCGCGCACGGCCCGGTGGAGGTTCTGATCGCCAACGCCGGTGTCACCAAGGACCAGCTTCTGATGCGCATGTCCGAGGAGGACTTCACCTCGGTCGTCGACACCAACCTCACCGGCACCTTCCGCGTGGTCAAGCGCGCCAACCGCGGCATGCTGCGGGCCAAGAAGGGCCGGGTCGTCCTCATCTCGTCGGTGGTAGGACTGCTCGGCTCCGCCGGACAGGCGAACTACGCCGCCTCCAAGGCCGCGCTGGTCGGCTTCTCGCGCTCGCTCGCCCGTGAGCTGGGCTCGCGCAACATCACCTTCAACGTCGTCGCGCCCGGTTTCGTCGACACCGACATGACCAAGGTGCTCACCGACGAGCAGCGCGCGGGCATCGTCTCGCAGGTCCCGCTCGGCCGGTACGCGCAGCCGGAGGAGATCGCCGCGACGGTGCGGTTCCTCGCCTCGGACGACGCCTCGTACATCACTGGAGCCGTCATCCCCGTTGACGGCGGACTGGGAATGGGTCACTGATCACCATGAGCGGAATTCTCGAGGGCAAGCGTGTCCTGATCACCGGTGTGCTGACGGAGGCCTCGATCGCCTTCCACACGGCCCGGCTGGCCCAGGAGCAGGGCGCCGAGGTCATCCTGACCGCGTTCCCGCGCCCCACCCTGACCGAGCGCATCGCCAAGAAGCTGCCGAAGCCTGCCAAGGTCATCGAGCTGGACGTCACGAACGAGGAGCACCTCGCCCGGCTGGCCGACGTCGTCGGCGAGGAGCTCGGCGGCCTGGACGGCGTCGTGCACTCCATCGGCTTCGCGCCGCAGGACGCGCTCGGCGGCAACTTCCTCAACACCCCGTTCGAGTCGGTGTCGACCGCCATGCACGTCTCGGCGTTCTCCCTGAAGTCGCTGACCATGGCCTGCCTGCCGCTGATGCAGAACGGCGGCTCGGTCGTCGGCCTCACCTTCGACGCCTCGTTCGCGTGGCCGCAGTACGACTGGATGGGTCCGGCCAAGGCCGCCCTGGAGGCCACCAGCCGCTACATCGCGCGTGACCTGGGCAAGCAGAACATCCGCTGCAACCTCATCTCGGCGGGCCCGCTCGGCTCGATGGCCGCCAAGTCCATCCCGGGCTTCAGCGATCTGGCCGCCGTGTGGGACAGCCGCTCCCCGCTGGAGTGGGACCTCAAGGACCCGGAGCCGGCCGGCAAGGGTGTCGTCGCACTGCTGAGCGACTGGTTCCCGAAGACCACCGGCGAGATCGTCCACGTGGACGGCGGCCTGCACGCCATCGGCGCCTGATCTCTCCTGCGTCGTCCCGTACGACGTCGACGCCCCGTTCCCCGCAGCGCGCGGGGGGCGGGGCGTCACCCGTTCGGCCCCTTCGGCCAGGCCTGAGCGGGTGACGGTTGCGCACAATGGAGTAACGCGTACCCCACGCGAGATCCTCCCCAGCTCGGCCGAGGAGGTCCCCCTTGTGCGCCTGTCCCACAGCATGGCCTCAGTGACCGCAGCCGTCGCTCTTGTGCTGTCCCTGCCGTACGAGGCGATGCCGCACCCGCGCGTGAAGGCAGGGGATCCTCCGGCCCCGCGGCAGCCGTTCGGGGCCGAGTGCCGGATCACCGTCGACGGCTCCCATGTCGTCGCCTACTGCCACAACCCCTATGCCGACATCGATCGCGTCGCTCTGCACGTCGAGTGCGACCGTTGGTGGGACCTCGACGTCGACGGTCCCGCCATCGACACCGGGCCCGCGATGACCGTACGGCTGGCCGGCCGGTGCTGGATGGAGGTGCGGTCGGTGTGGATCAGTCACCAGAAGCGCTGAAGCGCCCCGGCCGGCACAGCCGCGGATAGCCGGCCGCCTCCGCGGCGGCCGTGTCCGCGTCGCCCGAGCGGATCGCGTCGACCAGCCGGGTGTGCTGCATGTACCCCTCCGGCGTCAGCTCCTCGCCGACGTCGTCGCGCAGCCAGTCGCGCAGCACCTCGCCCAGGTCCGCGTGCATCGCGGTCATGACGTCGTTGTGCGACGCGGACACCACCGCCAGATGGAAGGTCGCGTCGGCCACCACGAACGCCTCCGCGTCCCCCGACGCCCAGGCCTCCTCGCGGCGCACCAGCAGCGCGTCGAGCTGCTTGAGGTCCTTCTCGGTGCGCCGTTCGGCCGCCAGCCGGGCCGCCGCGGACTCCAGGGCGGAGCGCAGCTCGGCGATGTGCCGCGGATCGGCGCCGGAGAAGCGGCGGTGCATCACGCCCGCCAGCTCGCTGGTCGCCACGACGTAGGTGCCGGAACCCTGGCGGATGTCCAGCAGACCGTTGTGCGCGAGCGCCCGGACCGCCTCGCGGACCGTGTTGCGCGCGACCCCGAGCTGCTCGACCAGCTCGGGCTCGGTCGGGATCCGGGAGCCGACCGGCCACTCGCCCGAGGTGATCTGGTTGCGCAGCTCGGCGATGACCTGCTCGGACAGGGCCGAGCGACGGGGATGGCTCAGGGGCATGGCACACCTTCGCACGCAGCGGGCGGGAGCGGGCCACCCGGGGATGGACAACCAATCATCCCATGATTCTATGATGGTCCTCATGGTGAACGAGGGAACCGGGACGGTGGCGTCCACGAACGCGGGCACGATCGAGAGCAGGAACGCGAGCCCGATCGAGAGCCCGATCGAGGGCAAGGACGCCGACGCGCGCACGGACACGAGCGCGGACAGGGGCGCGAGCCCGGGTACCGGTACGGGTGGCGGCACGGCCGTACGCGCGTGGGCGCCACGTCTGGTCGCCGTCGGCATCGTGCTGTCCGCGCTCAACCTCCGCCCCGCCATCACCAGCCTCGGTGCCCTCCTGGAGGAGGTCCGGGACGGGCTCGGGATGAGCGGCAGCCTCGCCGGAGTGCTCACCTCGGTGCCGCCGCTCTGCTTCGCCGTCTTCGGCGTCATGGCGCCCCGGCTCGCCCGCCGCTTCGGGCCGGCCGCGGTGGTCTGCGCGGGCATGGTGGCGATCACCGCCGGTCTGCTCGTACGGCCGTACACGGGAAGCACGGCCGGGTTCGTCGCGGCCAGCGCGCTCGCCCTCATGGGCATCGCGGTCAGCAACGTCCTGATGCCGGTCATCGTCAAGCGCTGGTTCCCGGACCGGGTCGGCTCCATGACCGGTCTGTACTCCATGGCGCTGGCCCTCGGCACCTCCACGGCCGCCGCCGTGACCGTGCCCATGACCAGGACGCTCGGCGGCAGTTGGCAGACCGGGCTCGCCGTCTGGGCGGGCCTGGCCGCGACGGCCGTGCTGCCGTGGCTGCCGCTGGTGCGGGACCGGGGCGCCACGGCCCCGAGCGTGCCCCTGGCCGAGCGCGCGTCCGCGCCCGGGGAGCCGGACCGGACCGCGTTGCGGATCACCCGCAGCCGTACCGCCTGGGCGCTCGCCGTCTTCTTCGGCCTCCAGGCCACGGCCGCCTACATCACCATGGGCTGGATGGCGCAGATCTTCCGGGACTCCGGAGTGCCCGCGAGCACGGCCGGACTGCTGCTGGCCGTCACGATGGTGATGGGCGTCCCGCTCGCCTTCGTCATCCCGCGCCTGGCCACCCGGCTGCCCCACCAGGGCCCCATCGTGCTCGCGCTCGGCGCCTGCGGCCTGGCCGGATACGCCGGCCTGTACTTCGCGCCGGCCGGCGGTGCCTGGGCCTGGGCCGTGCTGCTCGGCGTGTCCAACTGTGCCTTCCCGCTGGCCCTGACGATGGTCGGGATGCGGGCCAGGACCGGCGTGGGCGTGGCCCAGCTGTCGGCCTTCGCGCAGAGCACCGGCTATCTGATCTCGATCCCCGGCCCGCTGCTGGTGGGCGTGCTCTACCAGCACAGTGGCGGCTGGGGGCTGCCGATCGCGCTCATGGCGGCACTGATGGTCCCGCAGATGGCCGTGGGCGTGCTGGCCGGGCGCGACCGTACGGTGGAGGACGAGGCGGCACGCTGACCGCACCCCGGCGGCACCCGGCCGGCGGAGGGTGCGAGACTTGCCCCATGCCCGTGCTCGAACCGAATCCGCCGAACGGCCAGAAGAAGATGCTCATGGTCTTCGGCTCGTTCCTCGCCATCTTCGTGGTCATCGCCGTCATCGCGACGATCGCCTCGCCCTGACGCCCTCGACGCCCCTTCCGGGCCCCTCGCGGCCCGTCTGACCTGGTGCGATCCACCGCGGCCCGGCTCCGCGGCCGCCCACCGGCTCCCGCGCCGAGCGGCTGGTCACGGCGTCCGTGGTGGTGCCAGCCCCCCTGTCCCCTAGGGGGTAAGGGTCAGGGTCAAGTGGGTGGGCCACCGGATGGGTTGGGGGCCCTGGACTCCGTAACTTCGAGATGTGGCCGCGACCGGCGGGCCACGGACCACGCGGAGACCAGCGGAGGCATCCATGTCGGCCCCCATGCACACCCGGACCCACCCGGCGACGACCGGGCGTGCCGACATCCGGCTGCCCTGGTGGGCGCTCGCCCTGCCGACGCTGGCCTTCATCACCCTGCTCGCGCTGATCCTGAACCCGTCCGACGCCCAGGCGGCGGCCGCGGGAGACCCGGCGATCACTCATTTCCTGGAGCGCGTACGGGAGTTGCTGGCCCGCAACTGACGGAGTGGCCGAAGGGCCGCCGGGCCCCGTCGCGGCACGGAAAGCCGCCGGTGAAACCGCGTGTCAACTTCCTGCGCCCCATGGCGTGTTTCATGCGAAGCTGGATTTCATGAGCGTCGCTGAATTCCGCAGGATTGTCCTCTTCCGGCATGCGAAAGCCGACTGGCCCCAGGTGACCGATCACGAGCGGCCGCTCGCCGACCGGGGCCGCAAGGACGCCGCGGTCGCCGGACTCAAGCTCGCCGACTCCGGCATCGCCCTCGACCTGGCCCTGTGCTCCACGGCGGTCCGGACCCGCGAGACCTGGAAGATCGCCGTCTCGGAGTTCGCGCACCGGCCGAAAACCGCCTACGAGGAGCGGATCTACGATGCCTCGCCCGGAGAGCTGATCGCACTGCTCAACGAGACGCCCGACGACGTGCACAACCTGCTCCTGGTCGGTCACAACCCGGGTGTGCAGAACCTCGCCGACATCCTGGCGGGTTCGGCCGAGGGCGACGCCCGGCAGCGGATGAGCGCCCGGGGCTTCCCGGCCGCCGCCTTCGCCGTGCTGACCTTCGAGGGGTCCTGGAAGACCCTGGAGCCCGGCGTGGCCACCCTGGTCGACTACTGGGCGCCGAGCGACTGAGCGCTCACCCGCAGCGCACGAGGGGTCCTGCACCGGTTCGGTGCGGGACCCCTCGTCGTCACTCGTCGTGCACACCGCCCGCGCCCGTGCGGGAACGGTTCGCCACTCAGTGGTCGTCGTGGGTGTCCGCCGCCTCGACCTCTTCGCGGGTGACGCCCAGCAGATACAGCACCGTGTCGAGGAACGGCACGTTCACCGCCGTGTGCGCGGCCTCGCGCACCACCGGCTTGGCGTTGAAGGCGACCCCCAGGCCCGCCGCGTTGAGCATGTCCAGGTCATTGGCGCCGTCGCCGATCGCCACGGTCTGGGCGAGCGGTACGCCCGCCTCGGCGGCGAACCTGCGCAGCAGCCGTGCCTTGCCCGCCCGGTCCACGATCTCGCCCGTGACCCGGCCGGTCAGCTTCCCGTCGACGATCTCCAGGGTGTTGGCCTGGGCGAAGTCCAGCCCGAGCCGCTCCTTGAGGTCATCGGTGACCTGGGTGAACCCACCGGAGACGACGCCGACTTGGAAGCCAAGCCGCTTCAGCGTACGGATCAGCGTGCGCGCTCCCGGGGTGAGCCGCACCTCGGCGCGCACCTTCTCCACCACAGAGGCGTCCAGCCCCTCCAGCAGGGCCACGCGCGCGTGCAGCGACTGCTCGAAGTCCAGCTCCCCGCGCATCGCGGCCGCCGTCACCTCGGCGACCTTGTCCTCGCAGCCGGCGTGCGCGGCGAAGAGCTCGATCACCTCGTCCTGGATCAGCGTGGAGTCCACGTCCATCACGACCAGCCGCTGGGCGCGCCGGTGCAGGCCCGCCGACACGACCGCGATGTCCACACCGAGCGCGGCCGCGTCGGTCACCAGGGCGGTGCGCAGCGGTTCCGTCTCCACCCCGGACACCGCGAACTCCACCGCGGTCACCGGGTACTTGGCCAGCCGGAAGATGCGGTCGATGTTGCCGCCGGCCTTGGTGATCCGGGCGGCGACGGCGGCGGTCGACTCCGCGGTGAGCGGATGACCCAGCACGGTGACGAGGGAGCGGCCGTGACCGCGCGGCCTGTTGTCGCCGATGCCGGAGATGATCTCCGCCTGCATCTTCATCGACTCCGCCCAGCTGTGGACGGTCGCCCGCAGCTCCCCCTGCAACTCCGGGGACGGCTCGGTGACGAGCACGCACAGCACCATCCGGCCACGGGTGACGACCTGCTCGATGTCGACCACGTCGACGGAGAAGGCGGCGAGGGTGTCGAAGAGGCCGGCGGTGATGCCCGGCCTGTCCTTGCCGAAGATCTTGACGAGGAGAGTGGGGACGTCAGCTGTCGAGGTCTGCGAAGCGCTCATGGTGTCACCACCGTATCCGGCACCCCGTGCCTTTTGCGCCTCACGTCCGTCTGACGGACACATAACACTTCATGTCCACCGGACAGCGGGCATCTTACGAGAAGGCTACGGCCGCGCCCAGGGAGGCGTCGAGCCGGGCGCCCGCCCCGCGGCCGCGGCCGAGCCGCAGATCACCGGGGCCTCGGCGGCGCGGGCGGCGGCGGTGGCGGCGGTCCCTCCTCCGGCGTGGTCGGCGGCCGCTGCCCGGGACGCGGGCCGGGGGAGCGCCGCGGGGGCGGATCGATCGGCCGCGCCATGGTCGGGGCCCCGTACACGTCGTCGTACCTGTCGCCGTGCCTGTCGCTGGGCCTGTCGCTGTGTTTGTCGCTGGGCCTGTCGTCGTACCTGTCGTCGTGAGCGGTCGGCTCCCCGGACGGCCACCACCGTCCGTCCGATGCGCCGGCCGCTCCCGTACGGGCCGGGTCGCCCGTCGTCCCCGTACCGGCCTGGTCGCCCGCCGCTCCCGTACCGGCCCGGTAGCCCGGCCCGCCGGTGCCGCTGCCGGACCCGCCGTCCGGGGGCCGTGCGTCCTGCGGTTCGCGCAGTTCGTCCGGCAGCCGCAGGTACGGATTGGTGTCGGGGTTGGGCGGCCGGTGGGGTGCGCCCGGGACGTACGGGCCCGACGGCGCCCCGTACGGCCGCGCCGCCCCGTACGGCCCGGGAACCCCGCCGCCGGCCTGCGCACCACCCCCCGGGGCCCCGTCGATCCCGTACGCCGCCCGGCCCCCGGCCGTGTCACCCAGTGCCAGGAGAGCCGCCCGCCGCCCCGCCGCCCCGGCCCCGTGAGCCAGGAGCGCCCCGACGGCCCCCGCGCCCGCGCCCCACACCGCGCCGAGGAGCAGAGCCGCCCCGAGACGGCCGTGCAGCTCGATCCCGGCGCCGAACGCGTCGAAGCCGAGCACCGACAGCGAGGCGTTCACGGACACCTCCGTGAGCCAGGCCAGCAGCGGCAGCGCCAGAGCGGTCACGATCCCCAGCCGCAGCGCGCACCGCCCCGCGAAGCCCAGTGCGCCCGGATTCCCCGGGCGGCCGGGCCCGCCGCCCGCCCGCGCCTCCGTCCCCGGGCCCGGGGACGGTACGTCCGCCGAAGGCCGGCCCGATGCCGCGAGCGTGCCCGTTCCGCCTACGCCGGGCGTCCCCGTCCCGTCCACCGGCGTCCCGGCCCGAGCCCGTACCGCGGTCCCCACCGGCGTCCGTACCGCCGTCAGCACCCCGGCGAGCAGCATCGCCAGCGCCGCCGCGACCGCCAGCAGCCACACCCGCCCGTCCAGGTCCGCCAGCCGGCCCAGCGTCACCGGCCGGTCGGACGACACGCTGAGCAGCCGGTCCAGCGGGTCGGGCAGGAGCCGGCCCAGCGCTCCGGTGGCCCTGCCGTCCCACGGCACGAACAGACCGAGCGGCAGGCCCAGCCACACCCCGTTCGGCGTGCCGAGCAGCGCGGCTCCCGCGATGCGCCGGGGATGCTCGTCGCCGATCGCCGCGTACGCCGCCGCCGCGACGCCCGCCGCCACCGCCACCAGCACCACCGTGACCAGCGCGGACACGGCCGGCCGCACCACGCGGTGCACGGCCGTCCAGCCGGCCGGCAGCGGAGTGCGGCGCGAGGCCAGCAGGGCGATCAGCAGGACCCCGGCCGCCCAGCCCAGACCGCCCAGCAGGGTGGGCGCCGTGTCGACGGAGAACCCGACCGCCGCCTTCGCGTCGACCAGGTCGCCCAGCCGGTCCGGCAGCAGCCCCCCGATGTTCCCGAGATCCCCCAGCCCCGGCACGCTCACCCCGCCGCTGCCTCCTCCTCCGCCCGGGAGGTCGTCGAGGCCCAGCGAGCCGCCGTCGAGGGTGACGACGTCGTGTGCCGCCCAGGCCAGCCCGCCCAGCATCGCCACGAACAGGGCGATCACCGTCCCCGCGCGCGCGAGGAGTTCGGCCGGGGCGACCACAACTCCGGCCGTGCGCAAGGACCGCAGGAAGAACCACGACAACAGCAGCGCCCCGACCAGCCCCACGCCGAGTGGCGTGATCTCGATGGCCGTGGTGGCCTGCGCGCCTTTCAGGCCGAAAGCGGACACGTCCCCGGACGGCGAGACCGAACCACCGGCCCCCAGCGTCACGACCGCCGCGGTCATCGGGCCGAGCGAGCCCGCCGTGTCGGCCTCCAGCAGATGCAGCCCGAGCGCCGCCGTGCCCGCCATCCCGATCAACGCCCAGCTCACCGCGGCGATCGCGGACAGCAGGACATCCACCCAGGGCACGCTGCTGCCCCGTCCGGCGCCTTCGCCGGTCCCGACGCCCGTGCCAGCACTCATGGCAGACCCCCCGATCCGCTGCACGGCGGCCGCCGCGCACCATGCCCCCCTCGCGGGGGATTACTACTCTCCGGTCCGGTTTCGACCCCGTCAACGGCGCGGGCCGAAGCGTCCGTGCGCCTTCGCCACAAGGCCCGACTTTCGGTCAGGTGGCCGCTCCTGAAATAGTTCCCCCCGATGTTCGACATCCCTAGACTCCCTGCGATGGGGGTAACTCGGGGGACAACTCAGTGGGGCTGGAGTGCCGGAACTCGTACTGGAATTGAACGGACGCACCTGGACGCTCGATCCGTCCAGGCCATACACCCTGGGACGTGATCCGCAGGGGGACATCGTCCTCGACGACGCCAGGGTCTCCTGGCGTCACGCCACGGTCAGCCACAACGGCCGCAGTTGGGTCATCGAGGACCACGGAAGCACCAACGGCACGTTCGCGCAGGGCCGACGCATCCAGCAGATGGAGCTCGGCCCCGGTTCGACGGTGCACCTGGGCAACGCCAACGACGGGCCGTGCATGACCCTTTCGGGCGCCGCACCCGTCGCGCAACCCCAGCAGCAGCCGTACGCGGCGCAGGGCGCGAACCCCGGCTGGGCCCAACAGGCCCCGCAGACACCGCAGGCGGACGGCGCGTGGAGCCAGCCGGCCCCGTCGATCCCGCAGCAGCAAGGGCCCGGTGGGGGCGCGGGGGCGCCACCGGTCTACGGCGACCGCAGCCCGACCACGTTCCACCAGTTCTCCCTCGGCCGGGTCATGCGCATCGGCCGTGCACTGGAGAACGACCTGGTCGTCTCGGACCTTCAGGTCTCCCGCCACCACGCGGAGTTCCACTCGACGCCCGACGGCCGCATGGAGATCCGCGACCTGGGCTCGCACAACGGCACGTACGTCAACGGCCTGCCGATACCCAAGGGCGGCACCCAGCTGCTGGGCCCGGCCGACATCGTCGGCGTCGGCCACTCGACGTTCCGGATCGTCGGCGACCGGCTGGAGGAGTTCGTCGACACCGGCGAGGTGTCCTTCTCCGCACGTCACCTGACCGTCACCGTCGACGGCGGCAAGCAGATCCTCAAGGACGTCTCCTTCGGCGTCCCGGAGAAGTCGCTGATCGCGGTCATCGGCCCGTCCGGATCCGGCAAGTCGACCCTCCTGAAGGCGCTCACCGGCTACCGGCCCGCCGACCAGGGCGAGGTCCTCTACGACAACCGCAACCTGTACAAGCAGTTCGCCGAGCTGCGCCAGCGCATCGGTCTGGTCCCGCAGGACGACATCCTGCACAAGGAGCTGACCGTCAAGAAGGCCCTCAAGTACGCGGCCAAGCTGCGCTTCCCGGCGGACACCACGACCGCCGAGCGCGAGGCCCGCATAGACGAGGTGCTGCGCGAGCTGAAGCTGGACATCCACAAGGAGAAGAAGGTCACCTCCCTCTCCGGTGGCCAGCGCAAGCGGGTCTCCGTCGCCCTGGAGCTGCTCACCAAGCCGTCGCTGATCTTCCTGGACGAGCCGACCTCCGGCCTCGACCCGGGCATGGACCGCGATGTCATGCAGCTGCTGCGCGGCCTCGCCGACGACGGCCGTACCGTCCTCGTCGTCACCCACTCGGTGGCCGAGCTGGCGATCTGCGACAAGCTCCTGGTGATGGCGCCCGGCGGCTCGGTCGCCTACTTCGGTCCCCCGGAGGAGGCGCTGAACTTCTTCGGCTACGACACCTGGGCCGACGTCTTCTCCGCCTTCGAGAACTACCGCGACTACGACTGGGCGGGCCGCTGGAAGGGCTCGCAGCACTACCAGATGTACGCCGCCGACATCGACGCCGTCGCGCCGCAGTCCGTACCGATCGCGCCGATGCAGGCGATGAAGCCGCCGAAGCCGCAGGGCTGGATGTCCCAGTTCGTCACGTTGGTGCGCCGCTACACCTCGGTGATCGCCTCCGACAGGGGCTTCCTGGCGCTGATGGTGATCCTGCCGGCGGTGCTCGGCGCGGTGAGCCTGCTCATCGACGCCGACCACACTCTGCTGCCCAACCCGGCCAACCCGAAGACCGGCCGGATCATCCCCAACGGCACGGCCACCACGGTGCTGCTGATCCTCGCGGTCGGCGCCTGCTTCGCCGGCGCCGCCAACTCCGTACGAGAACTGATCAAGGAACGGGTCATCTACGAGCGGGAGCGCGCCACCGGCCTGTCCCGCTCGGCCTATCTGATGTCCAAGGTGTTCGTGCTCGGCGCGATCACCGTGTTCCAGGGCGCCCTGGTCGGCACCATCGGCTTCTTCAACCGGGGGATCCCGGACAAGGGCCTGGTCTTCGGCGGCGCGACCATCCTCGAACTCTCGGTGCCGATCATGGCGCTGGGCTTCACCTCGATGATGTTCGGTCTGATCATCTCGGCCCTGGTGAAGACCGCCGAGAAGACCATGCCGCTGCTGGTCATGTTCGCGATCATCCAGGTCGTCTTCACCGGCTGCCTGTTCACCCTGCACGGCTCGGTCGGCGTCAACGAGTTCTCGTACCTGATGCCGTCGCGCTGGGCGGTCGCCGCGGCCGGCGCCACGCTGGACTTCAACAAGATCAGCCCGCCCACGGACGGCGGGAGCACGGACCCGCTGTGGGACCACACCGCGGGCGCCTGGGGTCTGGACATGGCCGTCCTGATCGTCCTCGGCGTGATCTGCGGCTTCTTCGTGGCCCGCTTCCTGCGCCGCCACGAGCCCGAGGTCATGCGCAAGTAACCCGGTCCCGGTCCGTACTGGTCCGGTCCGTACTGGTCCGGTCCGTACGACGCCGAAGGGCGGCACCCTGTCGGGGTGCCGCCCTTCGGCGTGTCCGCGCTTCGAGGCCCGCGCCGCCTCAGTACGCGCTGTTGACGTTGTCCATCGAGCCGTACCTGTGGGCCGCGTAGTTGCAGGCTGCCGTGATGTTGGCGACCGGGTCGTAGATGTTCCACGAGGTGCCGGGCACGTGGTAGGCGTTGAAGGTCGGCTGGATGACCTGGAGCAGGCCCTTGGACGGGATGCCCTTGGCGGCGTTGGTGTCCCAGCCGTTGATGGCCATCGGGTTGCCGGAGGACTCCCGCATGATGTTGCGGTACAGACCGCTGTAGCTGCCCGGGATGCCCTTGCTCTGCATGATGTCCAGGGACTCGCGGATCCAGCCGTCGAGGTTGTTGGCGTACGTCTTCGCCGCGGGCTGCTGGATCTGGGGGCGCTGCGCGGACCGGCTCGCGGGCTGCTCGGCCGGGCGCGCCTCGGTCTTCTGCGGGGCGGCCTGCGGCTTGGCCGTGGCCTTCTGCCGCGCGGCCTCCTCGGCCTTCTGCTGCGCGGCGATGGCCTCGACCTTCACGCTGCTGCCGGCGAGCTGGTCGGTGAGGCTGGCCTTGACGTCCTTGATCTGCTCGGTGCTGTAGGCGACGTGCGCCGAGGTGACGGCCTGGCTCGTGGTCTCCGCGCTGCTCGGAACCGCGGAGACGACGACAGTGGTGACACCGAGGGCTGCGACACCGACGATCGCGATCTTGTGAGAGCCGGTCAGCTTGCGACTGTAACTGTGGAAGCGGCTGTACTTGGGCATGACAGATGACCTCTTTGGATAGCGCGGAGGTCGCTCTTCCGTCCGGCGGGGGACACCTGTGCTTTCGGCACGAGCGCCTCGGGCGGAACCCGGGGCGCTGAGCGACGAGAGCAATTCTTAGCTGGCGCAAAACTCGGTGGCAAAGATGTGACGTACGAAATCCGATAGTGGACCCGGTAGGTGCAAAGCCGGGCATATCGGGTCGTCTTTCCCGTTCATACAGGATGTTGATATCTCCTATGTCCCCTAGTACGTGATGCGGACCCTATGCGGCGACTCACATGCCCGACGGGAAGCTCTCACTGAGAGTTGCTAAAGCAATCCACTCGGTCAGGGGTCGGGGGCCAGGGGGCGAGGGCCGGGGGTCAGGGGTCACAGGGGTTGAGGGTTAGGGGTCAGGGGTCGGGAGGTCGGGCCTGCGGCCTCGGGGCCGGGACCTGCGACCTCGGACGTAGGCCCACCGGCCCGGCCGGGGGCGCCGCCGGACCGATACCACTGTCGTGGCCCGCCGGTACCGTGAGGTCATGAGTCAAGGCCCCCGGTCCGGCCTCGTCGCGGTGAGTGCCGCGCTGCTGGCCATGAGCAGGCATCTGGAGGTGCGCGACGTCCTCAAGACGATCGTCGCCTCGGCCCGCGAACTGCTCGACGCGCAGTACGCCGCCCTCGGCGTCCCGGACGACCACGGCGGCTTCGCCCAGTTCGTGGTCGACGGGGTCAGCGACGAGCAGTGGAAGGCCATCGGCCCGCTCCCGCGCCAGCACGGCATCCTCGCCGCGATGCTCCACGAGACCGGCCCCGAGCGCCTCGCCGACGTGCGCAAGGACCCCCGCTTCGAGGGCTGGCCCGCCGCCCATCCCGAGCTGTCGGACTTCCTGGGCCTGCCGATCCGCGACGGCGACGAGGTCATCGGCGCGCTGTTCCTCGCCAACAAGCAGCGCCCGGCGCACGGACGGCCGGCGGACGGACAGCTCGCGGACGGACAGCCTGCGGACGGACGGCCTGCGGACTGCGCACCGGAGGACGGGTGCGGCTTCACGCGGGAGGACGAGGAACTGCTCTCCATCCTCGCCCAGCACGCGGCCATCGCCCTCACCAACGCCCGCCTCTACGAGCGCAGCCGCGAACTGACCATCGTCGAGGAGCGGTCGCGCCTCGCCCACGAGCTGCACGACGCGGTGAGCCAGAAGCTGTTCTCGCTGCGCCTGACCGCGCAGGCGGCCGCGGCCCTGGTCGACCGCGACCCCGCCCGCGCCAAGGGAGAGCTGCAACAGGTCGCCGCGCTCGCCGCCGAGGCGACGGACGAACTGCGCGCGGCGGTGGTCGAGTTGCGTCCCGCCGCGCTGGACGAGGACGGTCTGGTCGCCACGCTCCGCACCCAGACACAGGTACTGGACCGCGCCCACACCGCACGCGTCACCTTCACCGCCCGCAAGTTCCGCGCGCTTCCGGCGGCGCAGGAGGAGGCCGTGCTCCGGGTCGCCCAGGAGGCCCTGCACAACGCCCTGCGGCACTCCGGGGCGGCGCACGTGGACGTGACGGTGGGCCGCCATGGCTGCGGTGCGGTGCTGCGCGTCACGGACGACGGCGGCGGCTTCGAGCCGCAGACGGTACGGCAGGCAGGACGTCACCTGGGCCTGGTCTCCATGCGGGACCGGGCGAGCGGGGTCGGCGGCACCCTGACGGTGGAGTCGGCGCCCGGCAAGGGCACCACGATCGAGCTGGAGGTCCCCGGTGGCTGATCCCATCAGAGTGCTGCTCGTCGACGACCACCAGGTCGTCCGCCGCGGCCTGCGCACCTTCCTGGAGGTGCAGGAGGACATCGAGGTCGTGGGCGAGGCCGCGGACGGCGCCGAAGGGGTCGCCCGCGCCGAGGAGCTGGCACCCGACATCGTCCTGATGGACGTCAAGATGCCCGGCATGGACGGCGTGGAGGCCCTGCGCAGACTGCGCGAACTGGCCAACCCGGCGCGCGTGCTGATCGTCACCAGCTTCACCGAACAGCGCACCGTGGTCCCGGCGTTGCGCGCGGGTGCCGCCGGTTACGTCTACAAGGACGTGGACCCCGACGCGCTGGCCGCGGCCATCCGGTCCGTGCACGCGGGCCATGTCCTGCTCCAGTCCGAGGTCGCGGCCGCGCTGTTGTCCCAGGAGGAGGTCAACTCCCCCCAGGGCAGGGGCGGGTCGCTGACGGACCGGGAGCGTGAGGTGCTGGGGCTGATAGCGGACGGCCGGTCCAACCGCGAGATCGCCCGTGCCCTCGTCCTGTCCGAGAAGACGGTCAAGACGCACGTCTCGAACATCCTGATGAAGCTCGACCTCGCCGACCGCACCCAGGCCGCGCTGTGGGCCGTACGTCATGGTGTGACCAGCTGATACGACAACAGCCCGAGGGTTCGTGATCACGCTCCGGAAAGGTTCCGCTCCGGTCTGAGATTCATACCGTCGTGGGAATGTCCCCCGGATGGCGCATCCTCCGTGGATCTCCGGCGTTCTCCAGTGCGTGCTGCGGCGACTGCCGCGGTGACCACAAGGAGGGGTTGAGAAGTGAAGAACCTGAAGAAGGCAGCGGCCGTGACGATGGTGGCCGGCGGGCTGATCGCCGCGGGAGCCGGCATGGCCTCCGCGACCGACGGCGCGTGGGCCCACGGCGAGGCCAAGCACTCGCCCGGCGTCGTCTCGGGCAATGTCGTCCAGGCTCCCGTGCACATCCCCGTGAACGTGGTGGGCAACAGCGTGAACGTCGTCGGTCTGCTGAACCCGGCGTTCGGCAACCTCGGACTCAACCACTGACCCCGCCGCTCCACGGCGACACCCTCCGGCCTCCCGGACACTCCAGGGAGGCCGGACAGGCCCTGGCCCACCCCACCCCGGCCACACGGCCAACCTGACGAACGCCGACCCGCCCACCCGGCCGACGCCGGTCCGTCCGGGTGTGCCGCGGGTCGGCCCGACCGCTGCCGGTCGGCCCACGTCCGCTGCCCGCCCTGGCAGTGGCGCGGGTCCGTCCGGTCGTGGTGCGGGACCGTCCGGCGGATGTCTGTCCGTCCGGCTATGCCGCGGGTGGGCCCGACCGCTGCCGGTCGGCCCACGTCCGCTGCCCGCCCTGGCAGTGGCGCGGGTCCGTCCGTTCCCGGAGCGGGGCACCCACGGCCCTTCTGTCGCTGCCCCGGCGGACGCCGGTCCACGCGGCCGTGCCGCCGGTCCGTCCCGGGGGACAGGAGCCGGGGCCGGGGCAGGGCCCCAGGCCGCCCCGGGGGCACCCCGAGGCACCCCGGAGCGCCGGTCACCCGTGGCCGGCGCTCAGCGCATCCCCCGCTCCCGCTCCTCCACGACGGAGTTGTACGCGGCCACCTGCGCCCGCCGGGCCGTCCGCTCCACCGGCCGCAGGGCCTGGGTCCGCGCCCCCATCTCGGACGCGCTCACCGCGCCCCCGTGCCCCCTCTCGTGGGCCAGTGCGACCAGCAGCCCCACCCGCTGCGCCAGCTCCAACACCCGCACCGCCCGTGGCGGATAACCCGGGGCCAGCACCTCCCGGCCCCGCTCGGCCCGCGCCCGGTACGCGTCCAGTGCCGCCTCCGCCACCGGCCCCGACCCGGCGACATCCAGCCGGGAGAGAACCGCCGTCGCCTCGCGCAGCGCCTCGGCGAGCTCCCGCTCCGCCTCGCCCAGCGACGGCACGTCCGCGGGCGGAGCCTCCCGCACCGGCAGGCAGTGCCAGACCACCTCGACGTGCACGTCACCGGCGGGCCCGGCCTCGTACACCTCGGGCACGAGCCCCAGTGCGGCCCCGTGGCAGACCACCGCCTCCTCGGCCTCCAGTGCCCGCGCATTGAACTCGGGCGGCCCGCTCAGCCCCAGCGGATGCCCGGGCGCGGGCAGCGCCACCAGCAGCCCGCTCACGCCCAGTCTGCGCAGCCGCCCCAGCGCCAGCGTCAGCCCGACCGGCCCCGACTCGCCGGGCAGCCCCTCCACCCGGTGCACGGCGTCCTCCCCGACGATGGCCAGCACGGCGTCATCAGGAGAGACAAGTCCGGCCAAAAGGGCATTTCCCCAAGCGGCGAGGCGTCCAGAGCGCGGTTCCGTGAGCATGCCTCCACCCTAAGGACCGGACCGATGGAATGGAGCGGGCGGCCGGTGGCGTAGATTTCCTTGAGGGCTGCGCCCACCGGCGCACGCGACAGCCGAGACGCCGAGACCGGCCACACTGCAAGGGGAGACAACGCGCTCATGAGCGAAGTTCTGGAGCTTCAGGACGTATCTGTGGTCCGTGAGGGCCGGGCTCTCGTGGACCAGGTCTCCTGGTCGGTCAAGGAAGGTGAGCGCTGGGTCATCCTCGGCCCGAACGGTGCCGGCAAGACGACCCTCCTGAACATCGCCTCCACCTACCTCTTCCCCAGCTCGGGCAGCGTGTCCGTGCTCGGCGAGACGCTGGGCAGGCCGGGCACCGACGTCTTCGAGCTGCGCCCGCGCGTCGGCGTGGCGGGCATCGCCCTGGCCGACAAGCTCCCCAAGAAGCAGACCGTCCTGCAGACGGTGCTGACCGCCGCGTACGGCATGACGGCCGGCTGGCACGAGGAGTACGAGGACGTCGACGAGCAGCGCGCCCGCGCCTTCCTCGACCGCCTCGGCATGACGGAGTTCCTCGACCGGAAGTTCGGCACCCTCTCCGAGGGCGAGCGCAAGCGCACCCTCATCGCCCGTGCCCTGATGACCGACCCCGAGCTGCTGCTGCTCGACGAGCCGGCGGCCGGCCTCGACCTCGGCGGCCGCGAGGACCTCGTCCGCCGCCTCGGCCGGCTGGCCCGCGACCCGATCGCCCCCTCCATGATCATGGTCACGCACCACGTCGAGGAGATCGCCCCGGGCTTCACCCACGTCCTGATGATCCGCCAGGGCAAGGTGCTGGCCCAGGGCCCGCTGGAGCTCGAACTCACCTCCCGCAACCTCTCCCTCTGCTTCGGCCTCCCGCTCCTCGTCGAGCAGGTCGGCGACCGCTGGACCGCGCACGGCCTGCCGATGGCCTGAGGTCCCGAAGCCCTGAAGCAGCTCCCCAAGTACCCCTGGGCGCCCTGTCGGTGACCGGTCCCGCGGACCTACCATGGCCGTGTGAACGACATCGACGCATGGGTGTGGTGGCTCGTCGCCGCGGCAGCGCTCGGCATCCCGCTCGTGGTGACCGCGATGCCGGAGTTCGGCATGCTCGCCGTGGGCGGGGTCGCCGCCGCCGTGACGGCCGGACTCGGCTTCGGCGTCGTCAGCCAGGTCCTCGTGTTCGCCGTCGTCTCGGTCGCCCTCATCGCCGTGGTGCGCCCCATCGCGAACCGGCACCGCGCACAGCGACCCCAACTCGCCACGGGCATCGACGCCTTGAAGGGCAAGCAGGCCCTCGTCCTGGAGCGCGTCGACGGCTCCGGAGGCCGTATCAAGCTCGCCGGAGAGGTCTGGTCGGCGCGTTCGCTCGACGCCGAACGCGCCTATGAAGTGGGCCAGGAGGTGGACGTCGTGGACATCGAGGGAGCCACGGCGATCGTCATCTGACCTCGCTCGACGCAAGTGACCGGAACACCCCACGAGGCACACGACGGTCTGTCAGACTCGACCAGCAAGATCTTCAACAACCATAAGATCTTCCGAAAGCGCCGAGGCGGAGAAAGGCACGGGGAGCCACGATGGAACCGGTCATCATCGTATTGATCATTCTGGTGGTGTTGGTCTTCATCGCCCTGATCAAGACGATCCAGGTCATCCCACAGGCGAGCGCGGCCATCGTGGAGCGGTTCGGCCGCTACACGCGCACACTCAACGCGGGCCTCAACATCGTGGTCCCGTTCATAGACACCATCCGCAACCGCATCGACCTGCGTGAACAGGTCGTGCCGTTCCCGCCGCAGCCGGTGATCACCCAGGACAACCTGGTCGTCAACATCGACACCGTCATCTACTACCAGGTGACCGACGCCCGAGCCGCCACCTACGAGGTCGCCAGCTACATCCAGGCCATCGAGCAGCTCACCGTCACCACGCTGCGCAACATCATCGGCGGCATGGACCTGGAGCGGACCCTGACCTCCCGCGAGGAGATCAACGCGGCACTGCGCGGAGTCCTCGACGAGGCGACCGGCAAGTGGGGCATCCGCGTCAACCGCGTCGAACTCAAGGCGATCGAGCCGCCGACCTCCATCCAGGACTCGATGGAGAAGCAGATGCGCGCCGACCGTGACAAGCGCGCCGCGATCCTCACCGCCGAAGGTACGCGCCAGGCCGCGATCCTCACCGCGGAGGGCGAGAAGCAGTCCCAGATCCTCCGGGCCGAGGGTGAGGCCAAGGCCGCGGCCCTGCGCGCGGAGGGCGAGGCCCAGGCCGTCCGTACGGTCTTCGAGGCGATCCACGCCGGCGACCCGGACCAGAAGCTCCTGTCGTACCAGTACCTCCAGATGCTCCCGAAGATCGCCGAGGGCGACGCCAACAAGCTCTGGATCGTGCCCAGTGAGATCGGGGACGCCCTCAAGGGCCTCTCCGGCGCCATGGGCAACTTCGGTGCCATGGGCGGCGGTTCGGGCGCCGGTAGCACCACCGGCAAGAACAGCGGTACGGAGCGCCGCGAGAAGCCGTCCCTGGACTGACCGGCCGGCACCCGCACACGAGACGGGGCCCACTCCCGACGGAGTGGGCCCCGCTTCCTTGCAGTTCCGACTTCCGACCTCGGACCTCCGACCTCAGCGGAGCGCTCAGGCGGCGGGCTGCCCCAGCCACTCCGGCAGCGCCTCGAAGTCCTCGTGCCCCAGCGACAGCAGCATCGCGTCCGCGGGCGTCGGCTCGAACGGCTGCCGCAGCAGCGGCATACCCGCCTGCTCCGGCGTCCGGTCGGCCTTGTGGTGATTGTCCTCCGCGCACGAGGCGACCGTGTTCAGCCACGAGTCCTGGCCGCCCTGCGCCCTCGGCACCACGTGGTCCACGGTCGTCGCCCGCCGGCCGCAGTACGCGCACCGGTGCCGGTCCCGCACCAGCACGCCCCGCCTCGACCACGGGGCTTGTCTTCGGAAGGGCACCCGTACGTACCGGCACAGTCTGATCACCCGGGGCGCGGGTATGTCGACCGCGGCTCCGCGCATACGCAGTTCGGGGTGGGCCTGCTCGACGACCGCCTTGTCCTGGAGCACCAGAACGACGGCTCGGTTCAGCGTCACCGTCGACAGCGGCTCGAAACTGGCGTTCAGTACCAGCGTGTCTCGCATTCCAGCCCACCTCCCATGCGCACCGGCCCACTCCCCGGCGGGCTTGGATCAACTCTGGCCGGGCACGCCGAGATGGACAACGCAATAAAAAATGCCCGCCTCTGATCACTTCCAAGACCAGAGGCGGGCAAACGTTCTATGAACGTCAGTCTGCTACGAGTACTTCGTACTCACCGATCAGCTGGGCACGCGCGATCGCGTGGAACCGCAGGTTGAACCCGACGACCGCGGGCGACACGTCCGCGTCCGGACCGAGCTTCTCCTGGTCGACCGCGTACACCGTGAAGACATACCGGTGCGGGCCGTCGCCGGGCGGCGGCGCGGCACCGCCGAAGTCCTTGGTGCCGTAGTCGTTGCGCACCTGCACGGCGCCCTCGGGCAGCCCCTCGAACTTGCCGCTGCCCGCACCGGCGGGCAGCTCCGTGACCGAGGCCGGGATGTCGAACACGGTCCAGTGCCAGAACCCGCTGCCCGTCGGGGCGTCCGGGTCGTAGCAGGTCACGGCGAAGCTCTTGGTCTCGGGCGGGAAGCCCTCCCACCGCAGCTGCGGTGAGGTGTTGCCGGCCGCGTGGACCTGAGCGTCCTTGAGCGTCGCGCCCTCCCGGACGTCCTCGCTCGTCACCGTGAACGACGGCACGGGCGGATGGAAGTCATGGGGGAGCGGCCGCCGCTTGAGCTCGGTCACCTCGATACCTCCTGATCGGTTTCCTTGAGTCGGACCCGAGCCTAGAACCAGTTGCGCTTGCTGCCGACCTCGGACAGCCACTGGTTGAGGTAAGCCGCCCAGTCGGTCCCGTGGAAGTCGTGCAGGCCCACCTGGAAGGAGCGGAAGGTGTCGCTGCCCTCGCTGAACAGACCCGGCTTCTTGTCCATCTCCAGGACGACGTCCATCGCGTGCTCGTCGGCCACGAAGCTCAGCTCGACCTGGTTCAGCCCCCGGTACTGCGACGGCGGGTAGAACTCGATCTCCTGGTAGAAGGGGAGCCGCTGCCGCGTGTTGCGGATGTGACCGCGCTCCATGTCCGCGTTCTTGAAGCGGAAGCCCAGCTGGATGAAAGCGTCCAGGATGGCCTTCTGCGCCGGCATCGGGTGCACGTTGACCGGGTCCAGGTCACCGGAGTCCACGGCCCGCGCGATCTCCAGCTCGGTGGTCACCCCGATGTGCATCCCGCGCAGCGCCTGACCGTCGATCATCGTGATCGGCGTCTCCCAGGGGATCTCCAGCCCGAACGGGACCGCGTGCACCGCACCCGCCTGGAGCTCGAAGGCACCCCCGAGCCGCACCTTGGTGAACTCGATGTCCTGCTTGTACTCCTGGTCGCCGCTCTCGACCTCGACCTTCGCCTGGAGCCCGACCGACAGCCCCTCGATCTGCTGGTTGACGGACCCGCCCTGGATCCGCACCTCACCCTGGACGACACCGCCCGGAACGACGTTGACCTCGGTCAGCACGGTCTCGACCGAAGCTCCGCCGGCCCCCAGACTCGCGAGCAGCTTCTTGAACCCCATGACTCTCCCTTTACGAGTGGACCTCTGATCCGTACCCACGCGATCCGGCCGTGACCGGTTCCGCTCTCCTCACCCTGGCAAGGCGAACGCTCCCTGACCACCCCGTCGGACCACCCCGTCTGCACTACGCTCGGAGGGCATGATCGCGACCCCCGACCGTACGCCCTCCGGCAAGGACTCCCACGACCGGCCCGTACCGGAGAGCGCCCCCGACCGGCTCCGCCGCTTCCTCGCCCGCCCCGCCGAAGAAGTCGCCCCCGAGCTGCTCGGTGCCGTCCTCAGCCACGAGACCCGCGAGGGAACCGTCCGGATCGCCATCACGGAGACCGAGGCGTACTCCGGCGCGGCCGACCCCGCCTCCCACGCCTACCGGGGCAGGACACCTCGCAACGCCGTGATGTTCGGGCCCGCGGGACATCTGTACGTCTACCGGTCCCACGGCCTCCACTGGTGCGCCAACATCGTCACCGGAACGGACGGTACGGCCACCGCCGTCCTCATCCGCGCGGGCAGGGTCGTCGAAGGGGAGGACCTGGCCCGTGGGCGCCGAGGGGCGAAGGTCGAGACCGCACGCCTTGCGCGGGGCCCGGGGAACTTCTGCCAGGCGCTCGGCATCACGCACGAACACAACGGCACAGACCTGCTGACGGGTGCCTCGGTCGCACTCGCCGAGGGCGAGCCGGTACCCGCCGCGCTCATCCGGGTCGGCCCCCGGGTGGGCGTGAGCAAAGCCCACGACTGGCAGCACCGCTTCTATCTCGCCGCCGACCCGACCGTCTCGGCGTACCGGCTGAGCCCGAGAGCCAAACCGCCCGCCTCTTGAGCCGGGGGATCACCGACAGGGCGGATCTCGTGGTCGACGAAATCGGGGGCGAGACGCAGTGGGTCTGGGTCTCGGGACGGTCGCCGTGACAGGCGCGGCGGGCGTTTCCGGGAACTGCCCGACCCGACGACACTCGCGTACACGCCGGTCGACGAGGCCGAACGGCACGCCGTACATCCACGGAGCGGACCTGCCGGCTGACCCTGGGCACCCCAGGCCGGTCCCTACGCCCTGCCAGAGTTCACCCTCAAGCACATCAGGCACCGACCCGCTCACGCGCAAACGTCGACTCTCGGCCCGATACGACATGGAACCGGCCAAAGGTCCAGCCCGTCGGACCACCCCTCACGGCACGGGCCGCCCGTCGGACGGCACGGACGAGTGCCCGACCGAACGCTCCCTGGGTTCCCCTCCGACCACGCGTACGAGTACGTCCGTACCCTCCCGACCAGGTACGCACCGGCCCACGCTCGGGGCGTCCGGTGCCGGAGGCACTCACTCCACATGGTTCCGGGGCGATTCCGGGTCGCCGGCGCCGCGACTGCGGGCGGTCACCGGGCCCACACGCCGAGACGCCACCCAAGTTGACTCGCCCCCACAGGGTGCGTAATGTAGCCCAAGCCGCTGAACCGGATATGGCAATCGCCAGCAACCGGGAGTGGCCAACCCACTACCTACAACCACCTCTGACGGGGTCGAATTTGGCATGCCTGCATGCTCGAATTCGGATTCGCGAAAGCTCGATTATGAGCTGCGGAGCGAACCGGCTAACGTAGTGAATGCCGAAAGGCCGACAAGCGAAAGCGAAGAGGCCCGAGGCAAATCCCGCCGACAGGGAATCGGATCGCGAAAAGGTCTGATAGAGTCGGAGTCGCCGGAAAGGGAAACGCGAGAGCGGGAACCTGGAAAGCACCGAGGAAATCGGATCGCGAAACGGTCTGATAGAGTCGGAAACGCAAGACCGAAGGGAAAAAGCCCGGAGGAAAGCCCGAGAGGGTGAGTACAAAGGAAGCGTCCGTTCCTTGAGAACTCAACAGCGTGCCAAAAATCAACGCCAGATATGTTGATACCCCGTCTCCGGCCGATCGGCTGGGACGAGGTTCCTTTGAAAAATCACAGCGAGGACGCTGTGTGCGAGAGGATCATTCCTCCTCTTGCACCGCTCTCGTGTGTGTCAACCGGATTACCGGTAAACATTCACGGAGAGTTTGATCCTGGCTCAGGACGAACGCTGGCGGCGTGCTTAACACATGCAAGTCGAACGATGAAGCC